>NZ_JH767525.1:306-151156 GCF_000281085.1 Catenovulum agarivorans YM01 | reverse complement strand
AGCCCAGCCTTTCAGGAGCCTCACAGACAGCCCACTTCTGTGTTGTATCATTTTGCAAGGTGCCTACATTCCTGCAATGATTCGCCTTGAATTGAACTGTCTGTGATGGCTCTGATACTCGCAATTTACATTGATTTAGCTCTATTTAATAAGTAATCTCGACTAAACAATTAAAATAATTTATTGAGACTAGCTAATGAAAGCGCAACTAAGAGTCGCTATTGGTGGTGATAGCAGAGCTGGGGTTAAACCTGTTAATCAAGATGCATTTGCAGCACAAACGCCAAAAGGTCAGGCATTAGAATTTAAAGGGGTTGTACTTGCAATCGCCGATGGTATCAGTAGCAGCGCACGCTCACAAGAAGCTGCACAATTATCGGTAACTCAATTTATTAGTGACTATTACGCAACACCGGATACTTGGAATGTTAATAAGTCAGCAGCTCGTATTTTGACTGCATTAAATTCTTGGTTATACAACGAAAACAATAAAAAAACCGGCAAAGATGGTTTGGTCTGTACCTTATCAACCATAGTGATTAAATCGTGCACTGCGCATTTATTTCATGTTGGTGATAGCCGAATTCACCGACTGCATGATGGTGATCTTACCTGCTTGACTCGTGATCATGTGCACGGCACCCGCTCTGAAAATTTCTTAACTCGCGCAATGGGCATAGATAGCCACTTAGAAGTAGATTATCAAACAGTTGACGATTTAAAAGTAGGTGACTGTTTTGTGTTAACGACCGATGGCGTGCACAATTTTGTCTCTATGGATGATATTAAATCTCAACTAGCTGCTGAACCAGATGTGAATAAATGTGCTGAAAATTTGGTTGCGCTGGCATTAGAGAACGGCAGTGACGACAATGTTACTTGTACGATAATGCGGGTTGAAGAGTTGCCGCATGAAGACGTTGAAGAAGCGCATAGACGCCTAAGCAAATTGGTTATTCCGCCTGTGTTGGAAGTTGGGCAAAGTATTGATGGTTTCACGGTACGACGGGTTTTATTTTCAGGTACGCGTAGTCACGTGTACCTAGTTGAAGACAAAAATAAAAAACAATATGCCCTTAAAATGCCATCACATAGTTTTAGGGAAGAACCTGAGTACTTGGATGGGTTTTTACGAGAAGAATGGATAGGGACTAGGCTGAACCATAGAAACGTGATGCGTATTCATGCAAGGCCAGAAAATAGTCCATTTATGTACCATTTGTGTGAATACTTAGGTGGACAAAATTTACGCCAATGGATTGCAGATAACCCTAAACCGCATATTGATGAAGTACGTAAAATTATCACAGAAGTTGTGCATGCTATGCGTTATTTCCAGCGCAATGGCATGGTGCACAGAGACCTAAAGCCAGAAAATGTCATCATTGATAAATTCGGTCAAATAAAAGTAATTGATTTTGGCACAGTGTCGGTTGAAGGTTTAGAAGATATTAAAAATCCTATTCAAGAAACCTGTCCGGTTGGCTCTGTGGATTATATTGCACCAGAATATTTAATGGGTGAAAAGGGCACGTTTCAAGCTGATTTATATTCGATTGCAGTGATGTTTTATGAAATGTATGTAGGTCATTTGCCGTTTGAAATTGGTAATTTGCGTAACAATATTCCAGATAGTTACCAATATTGGCTGTATAAAAGCGCCCGTATTAACCGACCCGATGTGCCCAAGTGGCTAGATGTGGCTTTAGAAAAAGCAACTTCACCAAACCCTGCGTATCGCCATCAAGCTTTTTCAGAATTTTTGGCTGATATTACTACGCCAAACCAAAATTTAATGTATAAACATGAAGCTAGGCCGCTAGTTGAACGTGATCCGGTTAAATTTTGGCAGTTGAGCTGTGCGATTTTAGTGCTAACAAATTTATTAACTGTCTATTGGGCGTTTAAGTAAGTTTGTTGATTGCGACTGGTCGTTTTACCAAGCTAAAAATTTGAGTTTTTAGCTTGGGTCAAACTTGCCGACTAAACAGGGGAAATCAGTCTACTTGTATCAATTGGCTCAGCGCGGTCAATAAAGGTCTCAATTGCAGCTGGTTTGGCTATATGGTAACCCTGAGCGTAGTCTATACCCAATTCTACAAGCAGGTCTAAGGTTTCTTGATCTTCAACAAACTCGGCGACTGATACTTTATGTAAGGATTTAGCGATATCATGAATTGCACGTACTAGTGCTAAATCAATCGGATCTGTTGTCATATCTTTAACGAACGAACCATCTATTTTTACACTGTTAGCAGGTAATTGTTTTAGATAGGTAAAGGTGCTAAAACCAGTACCAAAATCATCAATTGAGAAATCACAGCCAATTTGTGTCAATCTTTCAATCATACGAACTGTACCTGCTAAATTGGTTAAGCTGGCACTTTCGGTTAATTCAAAAATAATCCGTTTTGGATTAACTCTGTATTGACGAATTTTCTGTTCAATTAAGGGTGTTAACTTTTCGTCGCTAAACGCGTGAGCTGACAGGTTAATCGCCATACGCGGAATTTGTGGATAATCAGCTAAATATTTGATCGCTTTACCGACCACTTGATGATCAAGTAGTTTTATATCGTCTGCGCGTTCTAATGCAGGAATGAAGCTGCCAGGATATATCAGCTTGTTATCAATGTTTAAGCGAACCAAAGCTTCATAGTAGGCAACTTTACCTGTTGTACATTGGATCACAGGTTGGAAATGCAGCACAATTTGATCATTAATAATTGCTTGTTGCAATTGGTGGATCCATTCAATTGTGTCACGTAAATTTTCACTATCTTGATCGTTTTCGGAAAATACATGGACCAGATCGCGACCACGGCGTTTCGCGACGTATAACGCTATGTCTGCTTGTTTTAGGTATTCATGGCCATCTTTAGCACTGCCATTGATGCTCGCCACACCAATACTGCAGCTTAATTTATATACTTGACCTTCAAATTGGTAGTGACCCGATTTAACCGTGTCACAAATTTGTTCTGCTAATTCATGGGCATCTAACATGCTTGAATGAGATAACAATAAAGCAAATTCATCCCCGCCAATTCTGCATAATAAATCTGACCTACGTATTTTTGACTTAATTGCATTGGCGACCTCTTTTAATACCATATCACCTTGATGATGGCCTTGAGAGTCGTTAATTACTTTAAAGTGATCTAAGTCAATGTAGAGCAGGGCGTGAGGACCTTCATTTTTAGAGGCTAATACGCTCAATCGATTCAATTCATTGTCAAAGTAATAGCGGTTGTGTAAATTGGTCAGTGTATCGTGTAGCGCCAAATGTTCTAATTTAAACTCAGCTTTTTTACGTTTGGTTATATCGTCAATTGTCGCTGTGACGAGCCAGTTTTCTTCATCGTCTTGAGTTGCAGAAAATCTACCTTCAACCCAAATATCAATCGCATCTTGGTGTTTAAGTTTAAATTCCAGCGTGCAGTATTGAACTTTGCCAGAAAAAATATCTGTTAAAGTGTCTTCTACAACACCTTCGTCAGCTTCAAATTTGGGACATACATATTCTATAAAGGGCTGATTTAACGTTGAGTCTACAGTATGTCCTGTCAATTCGCTCCAAGCTCGATTTAAGAAGTTAATTTCACCTTTATGACTTATCTCAATGACCACTGTGGTCATATTGTCGAGTAATTGTTGATGGGCGTTGGAAATTTCTCGATAAGCTTTTTCACGTTCGCGAAGTTCTTTAACTTTGTCCGCGAATTGACGATTACTAATCATGAAGTCTTCACGGCGTGAAGCGATTTCACAGACTCGTCTAAGTTGTTCAGCTCGGAAAGGTTTAGTGATAAAGTCTGCCGCACCTTGAATTATCATGGCTTCAGCCATATCTATGGTTCCATGAGCTGTCATTATGATCACGGCCTGTGATGGATTTTTTGCCATGATATAATCCAGCACTTTTTCACCAGATAAACCCGGCAGCATTACATCAAGTAAAACGATGTCGTAGTTATTGCGATCCCACAACTCTATGCCACGCTCACCTGTTTCAGCAATAGTGACGTCAAATCTATGTTGCAGTATGCGCTCAACGATTTCTTGGATGGATTCGTTGTCTTCGATAACTAGCATGGATACTTTGTCAGAGGTAGTACGTGACCCTGCTAGCGCTTGTGTTAAGGCATGGTTTACTTGCGAAACTTCGTCGTAAGGCAGTAATTTATTGATGCCAAATTCTCTTGCCGTTGTTTCTGCAATATGTTCACACCAAGTGGCAGCCAACACTATAATTGGAATATCTGCAGCACAACGGAAAATCCCTGAGCGCACCATACGCGATAAACGCCAACCATCTAGGCCATCAATGTCTACATCGGAAACTAATGCGTGGATTGTTTGGCGGCGTAAGCACTGAATTGCTTCAGTTCCACTTGTTGCACAAACAACGTCAAATGTGCCTGCTAATTCGATAGTTTGCTGGATTTCTCTGCATTTTGCAGGATTGCTATTAACAAGTAGCAACTTCATTATATTGCTCTTCCTGATTTATTATCTTTTTTCATGTTTCGCGAGAACTTTAATCCAATTTGTCGGTAACTGAAAACCACTCACTTACTCCACTGACCTACAAAGATTATCAAATGAGTATATGACAAAAAGTCATATATCCCCGCTCCATCTAGCTAGAAATAGCAAATTTATTCGCCAGATTAGCAAAAAAATATTCTAGGGGCGACACATTTCTGCCCTAGCTGAAGATTAATTTAGCTGAATATTGGTTAATTTGTAAATTTGTATAAAAGATTAAACGAATCAAAAAATACTCGTTAGTTGGTACAGTCTTTGCCTTGTTGGTTAATATCTAAATATTTTTTGCAATTACGTCGATAAACGTCATTATTTTGACTTTGCAGGCGCATTACAGAGTAATAGGTCAATTATGTATAGAGTAAATACGCTGTTAAAAGCCTTACAACTGGCATCTAGTTGCTTGCTGGTGCTGGTTGTAATTGGCTGCTCTGGCTCTCTGGGGACAAACGACGACAATGATGGTAACAGTGAACAAGCTTTAACTGTAGATATAGGCAGTGATTTTGAAGTTGCGATTGGCACTGAACCTTTTGGCATTAATAGTGTAGTCAAAGGAGATAATGGTCCATTTGTCTATACTTGGCGTACGCAACCCGCTATTTTTGCTGAAGAATCACTTTCAGCGACAGATACTGCGTCCGTACAATTCGAAATTCCAGAGGAGCTTAATACATTTACCGAAATTCTGTTGTCTTTGACAGTCAATGATGCCGCAGGTAATGCAGCATCAGATCAAATTATCATCACGTTAAGACCAGTTAATACTTTGCCCATAATTAATTTAACTTTAGACGACGCAGACAAAGTGGTCGATTCAGGCCAAGGTTTTAATTTTGTTGCTTCTTGGGTGGATGCCGAAGATGGTGAAAACGTCGCAAGTGCCAAACTTATGGTTGAACAATTATCCGGTATTGCATTAGAGAATTTGCCGGTTGACGGCATTTTAGTAACTTTTCCATTGTCAGATGATGCTTCACCTGTTGCCGCTGCTGTGGCGGATGGTCAGTTTGTTAACGCATCAAGTCAAAGTGTCACTTTGCGTTTTACTTTGGAGATTATAGACACCACAGGTGGTGTGCAAACCAAGTCGATTGACCTTGAAATTTTATCGGCAGCTGAGTCTGCGCCAGTGGTCAATGCCGGTAATAACCAAGTTGTTTATGAAGGACAACAAGTTACTTTAGCCGCTTCAACTGCCTCTACCGGTAATACTCAATATAATTGGAAGCAGGTGGATGGTGAGCAACCTATTACGTTAACTGCTAGCCAAAACCCGATAGTGCAGTTTGATGCACCAGATGTTGACGTAAGTACTGTGTTCGAGTTCCAAGTTGTCGTGACTAATACAGTGACAAACAGGCGCAATTCTGATTTCGTACGTGTGACTGTGCTGCCCATATCTGCTTTTGACGGTTTAAATGATACTGGTATAACAACTTGTGCTGATGGCACAACCAATGAAGTGAATTGTGGATTGACCAGTTACCCGCGGCAAGATGCACAATATGGTCGTGATCCAGCGGAACTTAGTACGGGTTTACAAAAAACAGGTACAGGGGAACTCGGATTTGATTTTTCTTTATTAGATGCCGATGGTGAAGAAATATTCTCAGGTACACCAAGTTGCATTCGCGATAATGTAACAGGTTTGATTTGGGAAATTAAAACCACCACAGGTTTACGCGCGCATACCCATACTTTTACCTGGTTTAATGATGGTGATTTAAATGGTGGTAATGAAGGTGCAGAAACGTCGACTGCGACCAGTTGTTTTGTTGATTCGACTCTAACCAATTGTAATAGCCAAGAATATATCACAGCAGTGAATAGTGCGGGCATGTGTGGTGGTCATGACTGGCGTTTACCTACAGTCAATGAGTTGGTGTCTATTCTGAACTATGGCCAGACCGAAGACAAAATGGCGCTGGGTGGTGATAACACACAATTGTGGGCTAATCATGCAAAAACCGCTACGCCCTATTGGACAAGCTTGTCGGCTATTTTTGGTGTTGCAGACAGTAGCAGTCCAGAAGCTTTATCCGCTTGGGTTGTTAATTTATCCACGGGTGATGAAAGAGCTATTTTGAAATCTAGCACAGCACATATCTTATTAGTTAGGTAGGTAATCATGCTGAAATTTGTTAAATATTTTATGCCGGCATCACTTGCCTTGATGAGTAATTCAGCCTATGCGTTTTGTAGTGATGAGGTTGCAACCACAGTTGATGCCACAGCTTACGTTGTGGATAGTGAAAACGGTTTGGTCACAGAAGCTGCAACAGGTTTAATGTGGCAAATGTGTAATTATGGTGAAACTTGGCAGGCAAGTGCTGCGCGCTGCGACGGAGTCGCTAAAACCGTCAACTGGCAACAAGCACTACAAGCGTCAGAGCAAACGAATGTTGCGGGTTATGATGATTGGCGCTTACCTAATATTAAAGAACTGATGCAAATTATCGAGCGCAGTTGTGCGGAACCAGCCACACAGCAAAGCTTGTTTCCGTCGACTAAAAATGAAGTCTATTGGACGAGTTCTCCAGTATTTAATACATTCACTGATAATTTAGTTTGGACTGTTCATTTTAAAGAAGGCTCAAATGCACAAAAAGACAAAAGTAATTTTAATTTTGTTCGTTTTGTTCGCAAGGTCACTGAGTAATAAATTTAAATATCCCACTAACTTGGGTATAGTATACAATTAGAGGTAGTAATGAAGGAAAACGAACTAGAGTCTAGTTTTGCAACCGCAGGGGGCTATATGGTTAATGAAGACGACAACAAAAGTCACAGGCCTAAAAAGATGTCTGTGTTATCTTGGTTGATTGTTGTCAGTGTCGCTCTGTTGCCTTTGTTAGTTGCATTTATTTTACCATTCATTGGTGTTGCAGACGGCTCAGTGACAGTACTCACAATTATTACTGTATTGATTGCTGTATTGGTCATCCAGTTAGTTTGGGCACACAAAAGCAACCGGAAAAAATAATCTAGCTATTTGAGCAAATATTTGGGTACACTTATGGTCAGATTTGAATCTGGATCATTGCTAAACAACACTTTAGGTGTGTAGTTTATCCAATCGGTTTGCTCAATAATCTTGCCATTTTCATTTAAAGTTAACAGCATCGTCATCTTCCAAGGGCCAAACTTCAAACCATCGTAAACAAAAGGCATAAAAAAGCCGGTTACAACTGCGCTGTTTTCGAACACTTTTATTTGTTCGACGACCACTGCGCTAACTGAGTTACCTAAAGATAATTTTGGATCGTGCCAGTTAAACAGTTCACGAATTTGCAGTTTGCCTTTGACTTTTTTGCCGCGAATAACGTCTTCTAATTGGGCATTTTCTGCGTAAAAACTCATAAAATAGTCGAAATCTTCATGCAGTGCATAGGCTGTCATATATTGAGAGATAACCTCTTTGGTATTAACCTTATTTGTATCGGCTGATGATTTAGCATTTTTATTATCTGTTATCTGGCAAGCCGAGATAAATAAAGAGCTACATAGTGCTACAAGCAGTTTAGTCTTCAATAAACAGTTCCAATAATTCATTTAAGTATCTATGTCCTTTGCTGGTTATTTGCCAAGTATCTAAGGTTTCATCTATTAACTGCAGCTGTTTTGCTTGGTTAAACATGCTTGCAACTTGACTGAGTTCAAGGCCAGTGTAATCGACAAATTGTTGTTTGGGCGTGGCTTCAAACAAACGTAAGCGATTCATAAAGTATTCGAATATCCGTTCATCCATGTCAACAAACCTATGTTTATAGGTGTAGTCGATGGCACTAAGGTAGCCACTCGGATGTTTAATTTTTTCGAATCTTAATATTTTATTTTGCTCTGGCAAAGTGATTTTGCCATGTGCACCACAACCTATGGCTAGGTAGTCACCAAAACGCCAGTAGTTTAAATTGTGTTTGCTTTGAAAACCTTCTTTGGCGTAAGCACTAATTTCATATTGTTGATAGCCGTGTTTGGCGAGAAGAGCTTGGCCTTGCTCCTGAATATCCCACAAAACATCATCATCAGGTAAAACAGGTGGTTTAGAGGCAAACAAAGTATTTGGCTCTATGGTCAGTTGATACCAAGAGATATGTTGTGGTTTACAGGCAATTGCTTGCTCTAAATCGTACAAAGCGTTTTCAACATTTTGCTCTGGTAAACCATGCATTAAATCTAGATTAAAACTATTTAAACCAATACTACTAGCAAGCTCAGCTGCTTGAATTGCTTGTTCTGGGTTGTGCACTCTGCCTAAAGTAGTGAGTTTATCCGCTTGAAAACTTTGCACACCAATCGAAAAACGGTTAACTCCAGCTTGTTTAAAGCCAATAAACTTTTGGTTATCTAATGTGCCTGGGTTAGCTTCTAGAGTTATTTCACAATCATTAGACAAGGTAAGACGAGTTTTTACTCCTTGCAAAATTTGCTCAATTGCCGCTGCACTCATAATACTTGGTGTACCGCCACCAAAAAATATGCTGTGGATAGGGCGGTTTTGCACATAGCGCAACTGGCTATCTAAGTCATTGAGCAGTGCTTTAACATACGCTTGTTCGTCAATTTTTTGCTTGAGTGCATGCGAATTAAAATCACAATAGGGACATTTTTGGATGCACCAAGGAATATGAATATATAAGCTAAGCGGCGGCAGTTGCATTAAATCAACTGCTCCATTTGTTTAACCAATTGTGCTAGTGCTTTAGCTCTGTGGCTGATTTGGTTTTTATCTTGTTTATTTAGTTCTGCTGAAGTGCAGTTGCGTTCAGGCACATAAAAAATTGGATCGTAGCCAAAACCGTTTGCACCACTTGCTTGTTCGGTGATCACACCTTGCCAGCTGCCTTGGCAAACAATTGGGGTTGGGTCGTCTGCGTGGCGCATATACACAAGTACACATTGAAAGCGCGCGGTTCTTTGCGCTTGTGGTACACCAGCTAGCTCAGCTAATAATTTGTTAAGGTTGTCTTTATCACTTGCCCCAACACCCGCATAACGAGCAGAATAAATACCGGGCGCACCTTGTAAATAATCTACTTCAATGCCTGAATCATCGGCAATGGCTGGTAAACCTGTATGTTTGGCGGCATTACGCGCTTTCAAAATGGCGTTTTCGATAAAAGTTAAACCTGTTTCTGCCGCTTCAGGTACATTAAATTCTTTTTGCGCTTGAAATTCGATACCGAATTGATTAAACATCTGGTTGAATTCGGCCACTTTGCCTGGATTGCCTGTGGCAAGAACGATTTGTTTAGTGCTAGACATAATTTGATGATTTTTGTTGGAAAGGGAAAGGTTGGCAATAGCAGAAAACTAACTATTGCCAAGTAGCTCAGATGGCTAGATTAGTGACCACCGCAGCAGTCATCACCATGCTCGTGTTTGTGACCGTGATCGTGGCCACAACCACCTTCTGCGTGCACATGACCATGGGCTAATTCTTCTTCTGTTGCTGCACGTACTTCCATTACTTCAACGTCAAATTCAAGTGCAACACCAGCTAGTGGGTGATTGCCGTCAACTGTAACAAAGTCATCTTCAATTTTAGTGATAATCACAGATTGTTGACCTTGGTCTGTATCTGCACGTAAATGCATACCTTCATGAATTTCTTCAATATGATCAAATACATCAATTGGTAATTTTTGTGCTAAAGCTTCATGGTATTCACCATACGCATCTGCCGCTTCTATTGTACAAGTGAAAGCTGCACCAGCTTCTTTGTCAGCTAATTGGCTTTCTAAGCCTTTAATTAAGAAGCCGCGGCCGTATAAAAATGCTAATGGTTCGCCGTCTTTAGATGTATCAATCACTTGACCGTCTTTGGCACTTTTTACTGAGTAGTGCATGGCTACAACTGTATTTTCTGCTATTTTCATTTTGTTTCCTCATAATCAAGAGAGTAGGGCTGAGCGGACAGTTGAACCTGACGTTGACTATCATCTTTTACTCTATAATTTGCTTGTAAATCTGAATCTATTGCGAGTACGGCAATACCATAACATTGGCCGTCATTTTCGTTAATCGCAGCCTGGATTATTTCTCCAGTGCGACGCCAGTTTTCGCCGAGTTGGATTTCAATACTTTCGCCGACACTGAATTTTGCTTCACTGTTAATTGCAAAACAAGCGCGTTTGTTGCCACCTCGATAGCGCATACGAGCAACGGTTTCTTGCCCCATATAACAGCCTTTTTTAAAGCTGATGGCTTTTAACGCATGCGCGTTAATCGCTTGTGGTACATATTCGTTCTGATGTGCAGAGGTAATAAAGGGCACTAAATTGTCAGCGAGTGCTTTGATAAAAATATCGTCGCCAGTTTGTGCACTTTCATTGATAAATAAACACAGGTTGGCGGACATTTGCACTTGTGTGACAGGCTCATGGCTAACTAGGTGTAAATTAGCTGATGAATCTGTTAGTGCAAAAGAAAATTTAACTGGGCTTATTGCAAATTCAACCTTGCTAAATACACCAAATTTTTTCAGTTCGGCTAATGATTTTTCAATAGTGGAACTGTGTTGAAACAGCAACAAAGTATCTTGGTGCGGTACTATATAACTCATTGCCCAAACTTTGCCTTTTGCGTCACAATGGCACGCAAAACAGGCAGTATCCTGTGCTAGGCTGATTAAATCTGCGGTTAATTGGCTATTTAAATACTTGAATCTGTCTTCGCCACTTACTTGAATAGCAGACCAGTCAGTTAGTTGGTAGGTCGTCATCGACATACAGAAAATCCACGAATAATTGTTAAAACCAATATGGCGACATTGTAGCAAATATCAAGGTATATACCCAAGCTCGTTGAAGACAGCTTTGAAACATCAACCTTTAACGAGTTTGACCATATAGTTGATATTTCCAATTCACCAGTTAAATACTTGTGCTACTGGCCGATTGCACATAAGCGCAGTATACTCAGCTAAATTAATTTTATATCTTTGGGGCTATTGCCATTATGCAAAGTGCAGCAAGAACTCGTTGGGCATGTCGCCGCGGCATGTTGGAATTAGACGTTATTTTAATGCCATTTATGGATAATCATTACGATAATTTGCCTGAAGCTGAACAGCTTATTTTTCAACGATTATTAGAAGGCATAGATCCTGAGTTATACGCTTGGTTTATGGGCCATGAAAAATGTGAAGACACTGAACTTGCTGAAATGATTAAAAAAATTCACAAATTAAATGGCGCGCCAGTTTCACTCTAATTAACCGTGCCAACAGAAAGGGATTTCTGTGTTATATCAAATATCGATTAAACCGAACAAGATTCTCTTTGTACCTAGCGCTGCACTTGGTTTGGCTTATTATGCGCTGTTGCAATATTCACTTATCCACCTGACATCTTTGGCAAAATTGTGCGTGTTTGTTTTGTGCCTAATGCTGAGCTATTTGTTATATAGGCAGCTCAAACGGGCTTTACCTAAACATTTTTTAGTTAGCCAATCAGGCCTATTAATTCATCAACAAACGACTTATGCACCTGTTGTATATATGCATAATTTTTTTGGTTGGTTTTGTATTGGGCTGGTGGGAACATCGTTTTGGGTGTTACATAAAAGTATGTTAACACCCAAAGATGCATGCCGCTTAGCGCGCTGTTTAGCTGGAACTGGTCGGCGTTAATATGGTTGGTTTTGGGTTTTCATTTGTTTCTGGATAATCTAAGTTGTAGTGCAAACCACGACTTTCATCACGCTGCATGGCACAACGCACAATTAACTCAGCGACATCAAGCAAGTTTCTCAGCTCTAACAAGTTATTACTTACGCGGAAGTGAGCATAATAATCTTTGACTTCTTGTTGCAGCAGTTCAATGCGGCGCATCGCGCGTTCTAGTCGTTTATTGGTTCTGACTATGCCAACATAGTCCCACATTAATAAACGCAGCTCATGCCAGTTGTGTTGAATAACAACCTCTTCATCACTATCGGATACTTGGCTTTCATCCCAACTTGGAATCTCTGGATAATTGGAAATATCAAAACCACTCTCTACAATATGCTTAGCCGCTGCTTCGGCAAAGACTAAACATTCTAACAAAGAGTTACTCGCCATACGGTTTGCACCGTGTAAACCTGTGTAGGCAACTTCGCCAACTGCATATAAATTTTCTATATCTGTTTGGCCGTTTAAATCTGTCATCACACCACCACAGGTATAATGCGCTGCAGGCACAACAGGTATGGGTTGTTTGCTGATATTAATGCCGAATTCTTTACACTTTTTATAAATGTTCGGAAAGTGATGTTTAATAAAATCTTTCGGCTTATGGCTTATGTCTAAATACATGCAGTCCGCACCAAGGCGCTTCATTTCATAGTCAATCGCACGTGCCACTATATCACGTGGGGCTAGCTCGGCGCGTTCGTCAAAATCAGGCATAAAACGGCTGCCATCAGGCCGACGTAAAAATGCACCTTCACCACGTAATGCCTCAGTTAATAGGAAGTTTTTTGCGTCTGGGTGATATAAACAGGTTGGGTGGAATTGATTAAACTCCATATTGGCGACACGACAGCCAGCACGCCACGCCATAGCAACCCCATCACCACTGGCGATATCTGGGTTTGAAGTATATTGGTAAACTTTACTTGCACCACCTGTTGCCAAAACAATTTTGGCTGCTTTTATAACTTCCACTTGTTCGCTGGTGCGATTCCATACATAAGCGCCATATACTTTTTTGCCATTTTGTTTGATTTTTTTATCGGTAATTAAGTCAACCGCATTATATCTTTCAAATATACGGATGTTTTTGTGCATTTGCGCTGTGCGTATTAAGGTTTTTTGTACCGCTTTACCGGTTGCATCGGCTGCATGCAAAATACGTCTGTGACTATGGCCACCTTCGCGAGTTAAATGATATTTCTCACGGCCATCTTCTGTGGTGACAGTATCAAAAGGCACACCATACGAAATCAAAGTTTCTAAACTACGCCGTGCATTTTCTGCGGTAAAACGGACAGCTTGTTCTTCACACAAACCTGCACCGGCAATTAGCGTGTCTTGCACATGCGATTCTATACTGTCATTTTTATCAAAAACGGCTGCAATGCCACCTTGTGCATAATAAGTTGAACCTTCTTTTAGTTTCGACTTACTAAGTACTATTACATTTGCGGTTGCAGCGAGACGCAGGGCTAAGGTTAAACCAGCGGCACCAGCGCCGACCACGAGCACGTCACATTTATGCTCAAGCGGAGTTTGATTTGTCATGTTTGTCTTTCACAATCCGTATATTCTAGGTAGATTGTAACCTTAAAAAAAATTTTTAGAACTTTTTCTAACTTATAGTGTCTATCAATACATATTAGCTAACATGCCTCATGGCAACTAGCAGATAAATAAAGATTAGAAGTAAAGCAGGAGTACAGGCACAAATATGAAGCCGGAAGTTACCGACCAACAATTGGTGGAACGTGTACAACGTGGAGATAAACAAGCTTTTAATTTGTTGGTGCAAAAGTATCAACATAAAGTGACGAGTTTAGTTTCACGTTACGTTAAACACCCGGGCGATATTGCCGACGTAGCACAAGAAGCTTTTATCAAAGCCTATAGAGCCATTCCTGGCTTTAGGGGCGAGAGTGCTTTTTATACTTGGCTTTATCGAATAGCCGTTAACAGCGCAAAAAACTATATTGCGTCACAAGCTCGTAAAGTAGCAGTGAATGATATAGATGTAGCCGATGCTGAATTTATCGACAGCGCAGATGCTTTGCGAGTGAATAGTTCACCAGAGCAATTGATGATGTCAGATCAAGTTAAACAAGTTGTATTTAAAACCATTGATGGTTTGCCGGATGACTTAAAAACCGCCATTACGTTACGTGAGATTGATGGTTTAAGTTATGAAGAAATTGCTGATGTAATGGAATGTCCAGTCGGGACAGTTCGCTCAAGGATCTTTAGAGCGCGTGAAGCAATAGATACAAATTTGCAGCCTCTTTTAGCAAGATAAAATTCTAGTTGGAAAAGTGAAGTGACTATGAGTTCAAAAAGTAAAGAAAACATATCAGCCTTTGTAGACGGACAGCAAGATAACACGCAAGTTATTGATAAAATGAAGCAAGACCCCAAGTTGGCTGAATGTTTTGGTCGTTATCATATGATAGGCGACGCAATGCGCAATGAGCTGCCAACTCAGCTTAATTTAAATATTGCAGATAGTGTGATGCAAGCGATTGAAAAAGAGCCTGTGGTATTAGCACCAAATGCGCGTCAAACTGCAAATCAGCAAAATGATGCAAATAAACAAGATAAACAAAGTTCAAGCAAAGTTGTACAGCTGTTCAAGCCCGCGCTACAATACGGTATCGCAGCGTCATTTGCCGCCGCTATGGTGATTGGCTTTCAAATAGAACAAACCAATACCTCGGTTGAAGTACCTCAACCAGTTTTACAAACTTTTCCAATTGGTGGTTCGTTAGATCCAGTGAGCATGCAGCAAGTGCAAAGTGTGCAAGCAAGCAGTTCGTATGATGCAATGCAGCAAAGACAGCGTATAAATGCTTATATTATGGATCATGCACAGCAGTTAAAAACGCGCCAGCATGAGCCAACAGCAGCGCAAACAAACAGCCAATTAGAGCAACAGCAACAAGTTAAAGGTGATTCGTCTGAAACAACTCAATAATTTGACGAATACTCAGCCAACACAGAGCGCAACTAATCAAGTGCGCTCTAACAACCACCAACACCTCAGGGCTTGGTGGTTTGTTTTTTTAAGGGCGAGTATTTTTAGTTTGCTATTTGTCCATTTGGGTTTAAAAGCAAATAACAACGAAGCGTATGATTGGTTGCTGCGTATGCAAGAGTCTTCGCAGTCGCTCAATTATGAAATTTCTTTTGTCGTGGTTAATGGCAACAAAGCTGACCCTTGGCGTTGGTTTCATGGTTTAGTTAATGAACATGAAGTTGAAGTATTAACTGCACTCAATGGGCCAGGCCAGCAGCTGATTCGCAAAAACCAAGTAATTACCTACTTACAACCAGAGCAGCCAGCTTACAGCATTAAAGACACTATCACAGATGGCCCTTTGCCGGAAATTATTCGCGCCAATATAGAACAAATCGGCTTGAGTTATGATTTTCACTTAGTTGGCAAAAGTCGCGTCGCTGGATTACCTGCAAGGCTTGTGCGTATTATTGCCAAAGACAATTTGCGTTATAACTATTGGTTGTGGTTGCACGAAGAAACAGGTTTATTGCTTAAATCTGCAATTGTCTCTGAAGAGGGCGAAGCTCTTGAGCAGTTGCAAGTTTCAAATATTCAGGTATTTAATGAACCGAGTGAAATTTTAACTGAGGTTGAAAAAGCTGAACTGCCAGAAGCTGTGATGATAAAAAACAGTGCGCCAATGCAAAATATGAATTGGCAAATTGGTTGGGTACCACCCGGTTTTGAGCCAGTTAAAGTTGATCGCCACTTTTTGTATGGTACCAATAAAGAGTTGGTGGATTATGTCATGTTATCGGACGGCGTTGTGTGGTTTTCAATTTATTTAAGACAAATGAAATCAGGCGAATCGGTTAAACCTGTGGCGTTTAACTCAGGCGCAAACAGTTATCTAACCCAACAAATTCAACAAGCAGAAGTGACAGTCATTGGCAAAATACCGGCAGAAACTGCGCAGCGAGTTGTGAACGCGATCAGTTGGAAAGAGTAAACTTAAAGTGAGCTGCACCAACTTATGATGTACGAAAAAGCTATAGTTGCTGAACGTTATAATCCGCAACTTATTTGGATACAAAGCCAAGTTAAAACCACTTGTGGCTCGTGCCAACACAACAAAAACTGTGGCACTGGTGTGTTGGCGAGCATAATGGCGAAAAAAACCAATAGAGTATTGGTTGAATGCGCTGAGCATGTTGAAGTAGGGCAAGAGGTGACAGTGGCAATACCGGAACAAAACTTATTAGCGGCTTCTTGGTTACTATACGGCTTGCCACTTATCAGCTTTATGTTAACTCTATTAGTCGCTCAACTATTTAATTGGCACGAATTATTGGTGCTGTTGCTGAGCTTAGTGGTGATGACCTTGGCTTTTCGTTCAGTTAAAGGCTTACAAAAACGCTTTAAATCAACCCAAGTTTTGCCGCATGTTGTGCAATCAGTCGGTGGTATTCAATATCACTGCGATGCAAACAAAACTTTATAGCTGTCATATAAGGTGTATAATACCGACAACTTTTCTGTATTTAAGAAAATACCAGTAAATACACCTACTCGCTAACAATAAAAGTTGGGTTAATTAAAGATAAGTTTGCTGGTAATTTTAGTTTTTTTGAGAGTGAAAATTGAGCACATTCAGTAACATCCGTAACTTTTCTATCATCGCCCATATAGATCATGGCAAATCAACCTTATCAGACCGATTAATTCAAACTTGTGGTGGTTTAACTGACCGTGAAATGGCTGCGCAAGTTTTAGATTCAATGGAACTTGAACGTGAACGTGGTATTACCATTAAAGCACAAAGTGTAACCTTGAATTACACAGCCAAAGATGGTGAAACTTACCAGCTAAACTTTATCGACACCCCAGGACATGTCGATTTCACCTACGAAGTTTCACGTTCATTAGCTGCCTGTGAAGGTGCATTATTGGTTGTTGATGCCGGTCAAGGTGTTGAAGCACAAACACTTGCCAATTGTTACACTGCGATAGAAATGGACTTAGAGGTTGTGCCAATTTTAAATAAAATTGACTTGCCAGCAGCTGAGCCTGAGCGTGTTGCAGAAGAAATTGAAGACATAGTTGGTATTGATGCAATCGACGCTGTACGTTGTTCAGCTAAAACCGGCATTGGTATAGATGATGTTTTAGAAGTTATTGTTAAACAAATTCCGCCACCACAAGGTGATAGAGAAGCGCCATTACAAGCTTTGATTATTGACTCTTGGTTTGATAATTACCAAGGAGTTGTATCACTGGTACGTGTTCAACATGGTGAGTTGCGCTCGGGCGAAAAAATGAAGGTTATGTCAACTAAACAAGATTATGTGGTTGACGAAGTGGGTATTTTCACCCCACACCAAACTAAAACTGGTGTATTAAAAGCTGGTGAAGTAGGTTATGTAATTGCCGGTATCAAAGAAATTTTAGGTGCGCCAGTCGGTGATACTATTACCACAGCACGCAACCCAGCGACCACAGCATTACCGGGCTTTAAAAAGGTTAAACCTCAGGTTTATGCCGGTATATTCCCAATTTCAAGTGATGATTTTGAAGATTTGCGTGATGCTTTAGGTAAACTAAGCCTAAACGATGCGTCACTTTTCTACGAACCAGAAAGTTCAACTGCATTAGGTTTTGGTTTCCGTTGTGGTTTCTTAGGTTTGCTCCACATGGAGATTATCCAAGAGCGACTTGAGCGTGAATACGACTTAGACTTAATCACCTCTGCACCAACCGTAGTGTATAAAGTTGAGCAGAAAAATGGTGAAGTTGTGATGGTCGATAATCCATCTTCATTGCCACCTATCAATAACATTGAGAAAATTTTCGAGCCAATTGCTGAATGTAATATCTTAGTGCCTCAAGAGCACTTAGGTAGTGTGATTACTTTGTGTGTAGAAAAACGTGGTGTGCAGCGCAACATGTCTTATCACGGTAACCAAGTAAGCGTGGTTTACGATATTCCAATGTCAGAAGTTGTTTTAGACTTCTTCGACCGCTTAAAATCAACCAGCCGTGGTTATGCGTCACTCGATTATAATTTTAAAGAATTCCAAGAATCTGACATGGTTCGAGTCGACATCTTAATTAATGGCGACAGGGTAGATGCATTGGCGTTAATCACCCACAGAGACAATGCGCAATACCGTGGCCGAGATATGGCTGAGAAGCTTAAAGAGCTTATTCCAAGACAGATGTTTGATATTGCAATTCAAGCAACTATTGGTGCACATGTTATTGCCCGAACCACAGTTAAACAGTTGCGTAAAAACGTTATCGCAAAATGTTACGGTGGTGACGTATCACGTAAGAAAAAACTATTACAAAAGCAGAAGGAAGGTAAAAAACGTATGAAACAATTGGGTAATGTAGAAGTGCCTCAAGATGCGTTTTTAGCTGTACTTAAACTCGGTAAGTAATTAGGAATTATAGGAAATACAATGGCCAGTTATTTTTCAATTTTGTTGTTTATACTCACTGTAACAACTGGACTTATATGGTTGCTAGACGCAGTGTTATGGGCGCCAAAACGCAAACAAAAGCTGGCTGCCGCTAGTGGGGCAACTCAACTTGATTTAGAAGACGAAGTTAAACGTCGTATCGCGCCACAACACCCTGTGGCTGAGTTTGCTGAGTCGGTATTTCCTGTTATCGCTTTTGTGTTTGTGTTGCGTTCGTTTTTGTATGAACCTTTTCAAATTCCATCAGGCTCTATGATGCCAACTTTATTGGTGGGTGATTTTATTTTAGTCGAAAAATACAGCTATGGTTTGCGCAACCCAATTGCCAACGAAATGTTAGTTGAGTTTGATCCACCAGAGCGTGGTGATATAGCTGTATTTAAATTCCCAAAAAATCCAAATTTAGATTACATCAAACGTGTAGTCGGTTTACCGGGTGATCGCATTATCTATCGCAATAAATATTTGTATATTCAGAAAGCTTGCCCACAAGTTGAAAAATGCGAACAAAAATTTGAAGAAATGGAAAAAGTGCTAGTAGAGCGAGCAGAGTTTCAACAAGGTCCATATAAGCTAGATAGATATGTTGAAGACTTAGCCGGTGTTAAACACGACGTACTGTTAAGTTATCGTTTACCTGATATGACAGCGCAATATTATCGCCAAAGTGCAACTGCACGCCGTGATGAATGGATAGTCCCTGAGGATAGCTATTTTGTCTTAGGTGATAATAGGGACAATTCAGAAGATAGTCGCTATTGGGGTTTTGTGCCTAAAGCTAATTTAGTCGGTAAAGCTGTATTTATTTGGACAAGTTTTGAATTTGGCCGTGATGAAGACAGTGCCTTGCCTTCGTGGATCCCAACGAATGTTCGTTTTAGCCGCATTGGTAAAATTCCGGGTGCAAGTGACAGTGCTGCAATTGAAGCAACGGCATTGAGCCAAGAGAGTGTAAATGAATAATCTACACACTTTGTCGAAAACTTTAGGTTACCAATTTAATAATATAGATTTGCTCGCTCAAGCTTTAACCCACAGAAGCGCGAAAGGCGAGCACAACGAACGCTTAGAGTTTTTAGGTGATTCGGTGTTAAGTTTTGTGATTGCTGAGCGTTTGTATCAGCAGTTTCCAAAATGTAAAGAAGGTGACTTAAGCCGTATGCGCTCAACCCTAGTGCGCGGCGAAACCTTAGTTGAATTAGCGCGTAATTTTGATATCAGCGAATATTTAGTCCTTG
Organism: Catenovulum agarivorans YM01; assembly: GCF_000281085.1. GTDB lineage: Bacteria > Pseudomonadota > Gammaproteobacteria > Enterobacterales > Alteromonadaceae > Catenovulum > Catenovulum agarivorans. Next base: position 131,212 of record NZ_JH767525.1, on the reverse strand, counting down.
GCCCAGGTGAGCTTAAAAGTGGTGGGCATAGACGCAACTCAATTTTAGAAGATGCGGTAGAAGCCATTATCGGCGCTATTTATTTAGATTCTGATATGGCTACAATCAAAAATTTGATATTAACTTGGTATGAATCACGTTTAGCGAAACTCAAGCCAGGTCAAGCGCAAAAAGATGCAAAAACTCAATTGCAGGAGTGGTTGCAAGGGCGCAAGTTAGAGCTACCAGAATATCAAGTGGAATCGATAACGGGTAAAGATCATAAACAAACTTTTACCGTTAAATGTGTGGTTGGTGAATCACAGCAAACTCATGGCAAAGGTTCTAGCCGCCGTAAAGCCGAGCAAGAAGCTGCTCGTGCTATGTTAAATCAACTCACATAAGCTGATTGGTACTTATGACATTAGATAATTTAGATACTTATTGTGGTTTTGTTGCCATAGTAGGTCGCCCCAACGTAGGTAAATCAACCTTAATTAACCGTATTGTTGGGCAAAAAGTTAGTATTACTTCTAAAAAACCACAAACGACTCGTCACCGTGTATTAGGTATTCACACTCAAGGTAAATATCAAACCGTATATATAGATACCCCAGGGTTACATTCAGACGAAAAACGTGCAATTAACCGTTTAATGAATCGTGCTGCGCACAGCTCATTAGGTGATGTTGCACTGGTACTCTTTATGGTTGAAGGTACACATTGGTTAGACGATGACGAAATGGTGTTAAAGCGCATCAAGCAGTCAGGCGCACCCTGTGTATTATTGATTAACAAAGTTGATAACGTTAAAGACAAAGCCAGTTTATTACCTCATTTACAGTTTTTAGCCGCTAAACATGACTTCAAAGATATTATTCCTGTATCCGCGACTAAAGGTGAGCATATAGACACAGTTGAAAAACTGGTCGAAAAGAGCTTGCAGCCGTGTGAACATTATTTCCCGGAAGATTATTTCACTGACAGATCATCACGTTTTATGATAAGCGAACTGATTCGTGAAAAAGTAATGCGCAATACAGGTGATGAATTACCTTACGATACTGCAGTAGAAATAGAGCGCTGGCAAACTCAAGCCAATGGTGTTCTAAAAGTACACGCGGCTATATTGGTTAGCCGTGATGCACAAAAGCGTATTGTCATAGGCAAAGGTGGTGAAAAAATTAAAACCATAGGTCGAGATGCGCGGTTAGACGCTGAGCGCATGTTAGGCTGCAAAGTTTATTTAGAACTGTTTGTTAAAGTAAAATCAGGTTGGGCTGACGACGAAAGAGCATTACGTAGCTTAGGTTATGGAGATGACTTCAGCTAACTTGCAGCGGGCAATGCTACTGCATTGTAAACCTTACCGTGAAAACTCCTTTATCGGTGATTTTCTTTGTGAACAGAGTGGCCGTGTCAGTGTTTTTTTTCGTAAAAGCAAAAAAGGCACGTCGCTCAGTTTATTTAACTTATATTTAGTCAGTTTAAAACAAGGGCAAAACGAACTGTTTTTCGTCAACAGTTACGAGCTGGACAAGAGTTTTGATAATTTACATGGCCACTTTTTATATAGTGGTATGTATGTTAATGAGCTGCTAAGTCACTTATTACCAAGAGTTGAGTTTGAACATAGTTTGTTTGAATTGTACCAACTGACAATAGCAAACTTAGTGGATATTCAACAACAAGCAGAAGCACAAGCAGCCATTTCATTAGCTGTGCTATTAAGAAACTTTGAACTGTCGCTAATTGACGAGTTGGGTTTAATGCCAGACTTTTTGCATAGTGCGGATGAACAAACTAAAATTGATGCCAACAAATCTTATTATTTTGTCGCCGATACTGGCTGGGTGTCTAAACCTGTATTACAAACGCCGATTGTTTGCAGTGGTCAACTGATTCATAAAATCGCCCAGCGTGACTTTTCCAATAAAGACGATTTAGCTCAAACTAAACAGTTAATGCGTTATTGGCTTGATCAACTATTAGGGCATAAAAAATTAAAGAGCCGGGCGCTGTTTATTCAGCCAAAAAAATAGCTTGCTCGCTCATATTGAAAACGGATAAAGAGAACAAAATGAAAGAAGTTTTATTAGGTGTAAATATCGATCATATCGCTACAATTCGCCAAGCACGTGGTACTGATTTTCCTGATCCTGTACACGCTGCAGCAGTAGCTGAACACGCTGGTGCACATGGCATTACTGTACATTTGCGTGAAGATCGCCGCCACATTCAAGACAGAGACGTTGAAATACTCGCGCGCACTGTGCAAACACGTTTAAACCTTGAAATGGCGGTTACTGAAGAGATGATAGGTATTGCCCAACAAATTAATCCTGCATTTTGTTGTTTGGTGCCAGAAAAGCGCGAAGAGTTAACCACAGAAGGTGGTTTAGACGTTGCTGGCCAAGAAAAGAAAATCGCCTCAGCGGTTGAGCGAATAGCTGCTAATGGCACACAAGTCTCCTTGTTTATTGATGCGGATAAAATGCAGATAGAAGCAGCTAAACGCACTGGTGCGCCTTATATTGAAATTCACACTGGTGGTTATGCGGATGCTGAAACCGAAGCTGAACGTGATGCAGAACTTGCGCGAATTAAAGAAGCGGCTGCTTTTGCTGATTCTATCGGCTTAAAAGTAAATGCAGGCCATGGTTTAAATTATCATAACGTTAAACCTATTGCGGAAATTCCACAAATGATTGAGTTGAACATAGGTCATGCAATTATTGCCCGTGCTGCGATTGATGGTTTAGAAAAAGCCATTCGCGACATGCGTCAACTTATGGTTGAAGCAAGACTCTAGGTAGTATTGTGATAGTTGGTTTAGGCACAGACATAGTTGAAATTAGCCGTTTTGATACGGCTAATGTTAATGCTATTGCAAGGCGTGTTTTAACCAAAGACGAATTTGTACTTTTCACCACCCACAAACAAGCCTATAGATTTTTAGCCAAACGTTGGGCTGCTAAAGAAGCAGCGGCTAAAGCCTTAGGTACTGGCATCGCCCAAGGTGTCAGTTTTCAAGATTTCCTGATCACCAATAATGAATTAGGTGCACCACTACTTAGTTTAACTGGCAAAGCGCTGGAAATTGCTGGTCAAGTTAGCTGCCATCTTTCTATCTCTGATGAAAAAAACTACGCCGTAGCGACTGTAGTGTTAGAGAAATAGCAATTCAGCTTTATCACAAAATAAATTTACTCACGCATTTACAAAAAAAATGTTAATTAATGTTTAATTATTTTTCTTTAAATCAACTTGTCTGATGTCAGTTGTTTTAGTTGCTTTTAGGTTTCTTTATAACCAAAAGTTTGCTTAATATGGGTCTTTGTATTAAAAAAATGTAAATTTAAATTTGCCACCGGTGGCAGTTGTCGTATATGCTTAAATCTAAGCTAGGCTTTAGCTGAACATGTAATCGAGCACAAGGTAGATGTATTGCATCTATTAACAATAAATAAACCTAAAGGTAAACCGTTATGCAATTCAAAAAGAAAAAGTTATTAAGCTATATATGTATTGCTCTAGGGCTGGGTGCAGCCCCAAGTTATTCAATCGCGGCTGATGCTGAAGAAGTTGAAACGATAGAAGTAAAAGGTTTTCGCTCTTCATTAAATAAATCGTTAGCGACTAAACGAGTATCTGTAAATGCACTGGAGTCAATTGCAGCTGAAGATATTGGTAAGTTTCCAGATTTAAATATTGCTGAGTCTCTTCAACGTGTGCCAGGTGTTGCAATTTCACGTGAAGGTGGTGAAGGGCGTCAAATTACCTTACGTGGTTTAGGCCCAGGTTTTACTCGCACAACTCTAAATGGTATGGAAGTTCCAGCTAGTACAGATGGTACAGACTCAGGTGGTGGTGTAAACGGCGGCCGTTCTTTCGACTTTAACGTATTTGCTTCTGAATTGTTTAACCGAGTAGATATTCAAAAAACTGCTAACGCAGTGACGGAAGAGGGCGGTATTGCAGGTACCGTAGATATGTACTCAGCTAAACCTTTTGATTCACGTGGATTCCATGTTGCAGCTTCTGCACAAGGTGGTTACAACACGGTAACTCAAGAAGTTGATCCGCGCCTTTCATTTATGATCAGTAATACATTTGCTGACGATAAATTTGGTGTGTTGTTTTCTGTTGCTAAATCTGAAAGAACCGTTCGTCAAGAAGGTTTTGGTACAGTTCGTTGGACGACCCCAGCAAAAGATGGCTCAGGTGGTTACCCTGCTGATTCTAATCCCTCTATTTCCGGTGACTATGCATTTGATGAATGTGAAATTAACGACGCCCAAGTAGATCTATATAACTGTTTATGGACACCAAGATTACCTCGCCCAGACTTTTTCGGTAATGAACAAGACCGTTTGGGTATGACTACCTCAATCCAGTTTGCTCCAACGGATGATTTGGTGCTAACCTTTGATGCATTACACTCTACATTAGATAACAAGCGTACTATGTACAATATGTTTGAAATGTTTAGAAGTACTTTTGATGAAATCGAGCCTGAGTCAATTACAATTGCCTCTAACGGTCGTCAAGTGGAAGCGGGTGTATTTAATAATGTGCAAAACCGTATTGAAAGCCGTCAACAAATTTCTGAAACTAAATTTAAACAGTATGTATTGTCAGGCAAATATCACTTAAGTGACTACATCTCACTCAATGCTATGGTGGGTACCGCTGAGTCAGATGCGCGTTCAGAACAGTACCGTTACAATATGACAGGTCAAAAACATAAATTTGGTTTTGATTTTAGTGATAGTGCAAATACAGCTTCTTTGAATTATTTCGACTACGATTATAACGATCCTGCCAATTATAATTTATCTGATGGTCGTTTAAGAGCAACTGATGTATTACGTAAAAATGATACAGCTAAGTTAGATTTAACTTATGACTTGGATGCTTTTATCTTAAAAGCTGGTTTTGCATATAATGATAGGACTGTTACTTACGCAGAAGAGCAAATCAATGGCTTCCCTGACCAAGATTCAGCAGTTGGCTATACAGAGATGATGCCATACGATGACTTTGGTAAAGGTTTTGAAGGTGAAGATTTACCTATTTTCATCGTTGCAGACTTTGCGAAAATTCAAGATGACTTATTGGACGTAACTTGGACACCTCGTGGTGCACAAAGCTGGAAAGTTAATGAAGAAACCTCAGCAATTTATGCACAAGCGGATTCTGAATTTGAATTAGGTAGCACTATACTACGAGCCAATGCAGGTGTTCGTTATGTTAAAACTGAAACAACATCGAATGGTTTTATTCAAACAGACCCTGTCGCTATTTCTAACAGCTATAACAACGTATTGCCGTCATTAAACTTAGCTTTAGATGCGACTGAAGATTTGGTAGTGCGTCTAGCTGTGTCTAAAACAATGACACGTCCAAGTTTAGGTTCATTAAACCCGGGTAATCCTTCATTCTCTTATGTAAATGCAACAGTAAGTAGTGGTAACCCAGACTTAACGCCTTTTGTTTCAACTAACTTCGATCTTGGTTTTGAGTGGTATTTCGATTCAGAAGCACTATTTGCTGTTACTTACTTCACCAAAAAACTGGACGACTATATCGAAGGGGCTAAAGAAACCAAACTGGTTGATCCGGCCTATTTACCGTTTATTGATGCTGATCCGCAATACGATCCATTGTTGGCACTAGATCCTCGCACAATCCCGTACGAACACAGTGTGCCGGGTAATGTGGGTGATAGAGATGTAAAAGGCTACGAGGTTTTATATCAACAACCATTTACTTTCTTGCCAGGTATATTAGAAAACTTTGGTGTGGTTGCTAACTTTACGCATGTAGAGGCGCCTGAAATTGATAGTTTGTCAGAAGATTCATATAACTTCACTTTCTATTATGAGCAAGATGAGTTTGGTGGTCGTATTTCTGTGAATAATCGTAGCGACTACATCACTGATTTCAGCGGTAGTAACGGTAATGCTGAACACGGTACAACAGGTCCAACTCACGTTGATTTAAGTGCTTTCTACAACGTAACTGAGAATATTACAGTTACCTTTGAAGCGATTAACTTAACCGATGAGTATGAGCGTCTATACACCACTGGTGACGGCGATTTGAATTTAATGCGTGAATACAACCATACTGGTAAACAGTTCTTTATTGGTGCACGTTTTAATATCTAATGGTTAAACCGTACAAAGACTAGGCCGACTTCAGTCGGCCTTTTTTTTAATCTCATTTTATTGTTAGTTGAGAAATCTATGAAAAAAGCTTTATTTTTTGCGGCACTCACGGCGGCTAGTTGTGTCAATTCGCCAGTATTTGCTGCTGCCTACCAAAACGAAATTAATCAAATTGTTAATAAAATTGAATTGCCCAAAATACCTGATGTAAGCCTAGATATTAAAAAATTTGGTGCAATTGCCAATGACGGTAAAAATGATTTAGACGCTATTCAAAATGCAATAGACACTTTGTCTCGACAAGGTGGTGGGAAAATTGTAATCCCTGCGGGCACTTGGTATTGCGAGGGAACTGTGCATCTGCGTAGTAAAATTAATTTGCATTTGTCTCAAGGCGCACAGTTATTATTTTCAACTAACACAGAGCACTATTTACCTGTGGTTAAAACTCGTTGGGAAGGTACTGAAATGTATGGTTACTCACCACTTGTTTACGCTGCAAACGTTGAGGATGTAGCTATTACAGGCACAGGTTTGATAGACGGTAATCTGCAGAGTGAGTTCCACCCTTGGTACGACAAACAACAGCCAGATATGCAGACTATTCGCAAAATGGGTATAGCGGGAATACCGGTTGAACAAAGGCAATTCGGTTTAGGTACATTTTTGCGACCTAGCTTAATTCAGTTTTTTGGCGCAAAACGAATATTGTTAGAAGGTTACACCAGCAAAAACTCGCCATTTTGGGTTAATCATATTGTTTATGCAGAGCACGTTACGATTCGCGATATTAAGGTGGATAGCCATTTTCCAAATAATGATGGTGTTGATTTAGACTCGGTAAAATATGCTGTTGTTGAAAATAGTCATTTCCGTACAGGGGATGACGCGGTTGTAATTAAATCTGGTCGTGATAAAGATGGACGCGATATTGCAAAACCGAGTCAGTATATTGTGGTGCGCAACAATGATATGGGCGGTGAAGATGGCATAGGTTTAGGAAGCGAAATGTCAGGTGGTATTAGCCATGTCTATTTTGTCGACAATGTTTTACGTAAAGGTAAAGCCGCTATTCGATTTAAAGGCTCACTAGATCGCGGTGGTTTGGTTGAACATATCCGCGTGGCAAACTTAAAAATCGAAGAGTTCGATGAAGTTTTTTGGTTTCAACTAAATTACCCTGGGGTTATTCAAGGTGGTCTTCCTTCAATATATCGAGATATTATTTTTGAAAATATCCAAGTAGAAAAAGCTAAGGTTGTATTGGAAGCACACGCTTATAAAGATGAACCTTTATCCAACGTAGTATTTAAAAATGTAACAGTTAATCAAGCTGAAACGCCTTTTGTACTAGATAATGTTACAGATTTAAAACTCCAGGCTTTGATTATTAATGGTCAAAGAATGGACGGTAATTTGAGCTCAATCAGCCAAGAATAACAGCGGAATATACCCAGTTATCGTCAGAAGATATTTGGTCTAGTCATAATGATTGACTAGACCATTTTTCAGCAGTTATCAGGCTTCGAAACAAACACCACCCGCACTATAGACCAAAATTACATCGGCAGTCATTCGAGTTGCCATAGTGACTTTGTCATAAAATGAAGCTTCTTCTTCATCATTTGTTGGCGGCTCAAACGGCATAAACAATACTGCGGTGTTACCGGTACGTTTTGCAATAATCACATCGTCATTATCACCTGAGAATACATGCACACTTGCATCTATACGGGCAATATTGAGCAAATCTTCGATACCTTTTTGGTATTTATCTGCTGGGCGACCAGTCGGCAAGGTGGCTAATATGCGTAACTGGCGTGTACGCCACTCTGGGTTGCGTTTTAGCAAGTGGCCCAATAACAGCATGAGCGCACCGTGTTTTTCACCCTTCCACAAAATATCAATACGGCCTTGTGGTGGCTCCCAAGACTGGCGCTCTTCGACACAATCACACAATAAAATACTGCGTTGTTTACGGGCGGCAATTCGGATAGATTCACAATATTCGCCCCAACGTTCTTTATTAGTGGTTGTGCCCATCATCACAGTATTTGGTTTAAATGCGCCTAAACCATGTGCCTGTAAAATAGTTTTTAAGCCCGAACTGATGCCATCGTCCGACACGACCACAGGGAATGCTTGCAAACCTTCTTCTCGAATAAATTTACGAATGCGGTTTTCAGCTTCTTGGCGGCGTTCAATTGTATGATTACCGGCAGCTGGGATAATTTGTGCGATAGAAACAATACCTTGACCTGAAGCCAACCATTGACCGTATTCGGCAAGGTGAGGGCGGCTGGTTGGTGAACCACTCAATACTAAAATAGACGGCCGCCAGTTTTTCGGGTGATAACTTTGTTGCTCTAACGCTAACAAAGCTTTACGCGCTGCTTCATAAGCTCGGCCACTTTTTAAATCACCCCAACGACTGAGTACTTCTTGTGAACTAATCAGCCAGTACAATACCACCATAATAATAATTGAAACGACTGCCCACAGTGGGTTCATTAAAAACATAACCACTACGCAGCTCACCGCTCCTAAAAGTGATACAGACCAGTGAGCAAATCTAAATCTAGGCCGGTAAGACGGATTACCCACCCAACCTTCATAAAAACAAGCAAGGTTTAGTGTGCCGTAGGTGATCATAAAAAACATACTGATAATGGGTGCAATCGCATTTAAATCACCTAATAAAATGCCTAGCTGAGCAACCGCAAAAGTTAAGATAGTCGCGCGTTTAGGTTCGTCAGTTTTACCTGAACCGACTGCAAAAAATCGAAATGACGGCACAATATTATCACGGGCAAACGCTTGTAATATGCGTGGAGCACCCATCATACTTGCCAGCGCTGAGGATAAAGTTGCGGCGAACACACCACCAACAATCAATGCACCAGAAACAGAAATTTCTTTGACTATCATAGCATTGCCAAGTAATTGATCTTGGCTGCGACTGCCAGCTAATAAAAAGCCCATTAATATGTAGATGATGGCGGTAAAAAATATCGCCCAAAGCGTGCCTTTAGGAATAGATTTACTGGGGTTTCTTAGATCGCCCGACATATTGGCGCCAGCCATAATGCCCGTTACTGCAGGGAAGAAGAGCGCAAACATGGTAAACAAGTTGTCATTATCACGGAAACTCGGCTCTATATTGGTCGTAAAATTGTCCAATGAAATGTCGCCTAGTGCACCAATAAAAAATGAGCCAATCGCCAATAACAGTAAAACGAAAATGCCGTATTGCACTTTAATTGTCCAACCAGCACCTATGTATACGCAAACAAAGGTAATCAGGTTGACTATGCTGGCTATTTGAAAAGTTGATAGGCCTGTATCTGGAAAGGTGTCTTTAAAGGCTTCAGTAAAACCAATAATATACATGGCAACCGAAACTGCTTGTGCCAAAAAGAACACTACGGCAATCACAGCGCCAAACTCAGCGCCTAAACTGCGGCTAATTAAAAAATAAGCGCCACCACCTTTCATTCGTACATTGGTGGCAATAGCGGACAAGGAGAACGCAGTTAATAGCGTAATCGATTTAGCGGCTAAAATAATAACAATTGCGTACCAAATGCCAGATTGACCAACCACTTCACCGAAACGCAAAAACATAATGACCCCAAGTATGGTTAATACGCAGGGGGTAAATACACCACCAAAAGTGCCAAACTTAGTTGGATCTTGAGCGGTCATTGAATTTTCCGGTAAAGCTTTTTTAATAATATCTATCACTATGAGTTACCACACATTTAACACTGGCAGATTAGACGGTTATTGGTTATTAAAGTCACTTCCACTGTGAAGTATAGTGTTTGATTCTATTTTTGGTGAGTTCCACAACCCGAGTTTAGGTTATGTATGTTTCAAGTAATTTAACCAGATAAAGCAAAGAGTTAGTAGCCATTAGTATTGAACATTTTGTTCTATACATATACCCAATGTGCAGGCTTTAAAAACAAAAAACCTCGCAAGAGCGAGGTTTTTGCATCGAGAAATCGATTAAAACTGTTTTATGCAGCTTATTTTTTAGAGCTAAGTGCACCAAAACGTTTCTTGAAGCGGTCAACACGACCACCAGTATCAACGATACGTTGTTTACCAGTGTAGAATGGGTGACATTCTGAACATACGTCCAAGTATAAGTCTTTACCTACAGTTGAACGAGTTTTGATAGTGTTACCACAAGAACAAGTTGCAGTAATTTCTTGGTAATCAGGATGGATACCAGCTTTCATTTGGATAACCTCATTTTGGCCCGTATAGCCACTGTGCCAAATTAACCAAGTTAACTTGCAAAGCACCATACGCGATTAATTAAAATAAAGGCATTTAGCCTTCGTCATATAATGGCGGTGGATTTTATACCAATAGACAGATAAAAACCAGTAAAATTTACATTCAAACTGACGCTACATTGCTGTATAAAGTGCAGCTAATTTAACAGTTTTTCGGAGCTTGGTTTTTTGTTTGTACAGGTCGCATTAGCTTTACCGTTACGTAGGTTATTTGATTATCGTTTGCCGGATGGGCAAAGCTGTCAAATTGGTGTGCGTGTGGAGGTGCCTTTTGGTCGGCAAAAACTAGTTGGCTTAGTGGTTAATACTAAGCTCGAATCAGACTATCCAGCCAACAAAATTAAACCTGTTATTCAAGTACTAGATTCTCGCCCTATATATAACCAACAGATGTTGAAAACACTTGCTTGGTTACAGCAGTATTATTTGTGCCCAATGGGTGAAGTGTACGTTAACTTATTGCCAAAAAAACTAAAAAACGGCGCGCCAACCGAATTACTCGAAGAGCCAATTTGGCAAGTGGTTGCAGGAGCAAAAGCGCCGGAAGGCCGAGCTTATAAACAACAGGCTTTATTTCATCTACTGAAGAAACTAGGGCCAACAGCACAAAGTTTATTAAAAGAAGATGGTTTTTCTAGTGCGCAAATTAAACAACTTGCCGACAAACAGCTGATTGAAGAAAACACTGATTTATTAACCAATAAACAAGTTGAAATTCAGCCTAGTGAACATGGCTTAACAGATGAACAGCAGCAGGTCATAACTAATATTCAAAGCAAAAATAATTTTGCTGTGCATTTACTGCAAGGGGTAACAGGTAGCGGTAAAACTGAAGTGTATATGCGCTTAATGGCCGATGTTTTAGCACAAAATAAACAAGTGCTGATTTTGGTGCCAGAAATTGGTTTAACCCCACAAACCTTGCAACGCTTTCAACAACGTTTTCATTGTCAAATGTCAGTACTGCATTCGGAGCTTAATGATAGTGAAAGGCACAATGCTTGGTTGAAAGCTTGGTTAGGCATAAGTCGAATTATTATCGGCACACGCTCCGCTGTTATGGTGCCAGCGGCTGAATTAGGTTTGATTGTATTAGATGAAGAGCACGACGCCTCGTATAAACAGCAAGATGGTTTGCGTTATAACGCGAGAGATGTTGCGATTAAACGCGCCGCTGATCAAAACTGTCCAATTGTTTTAGGCAGTGCGACCCCGTCGTTAGAATCATTAGCTAATGCACAGGCTGGAAAATTTAATTGGTTACACCTACATAAGCGTGCAACGGCGAAATTGCCACCTAAACCACAGTTAATCGATATCAAACATCAACCTTTGCAGTCTGGCCTTGCTTATACTGTGGTGCAGTTGATGGAAAAACATTTAGCTGCAGGTCAGCAGGTCTTGGTGTTTTTAAATCGCCGTGGTTATTCACCTGCGCTTATTTGTCATGAATGTGGTTGGGTCGCAGAATGTGAACGTTGTGATAAACACCTGACTTATCACAGGAACATTCAACAAGTGAACTGCCACCATTGTGGTTATTATGCTAAACCGCCTGCCCAATGCGCTGAATGTGGCTCTAGCCAAATTGTTGATTGGGGCATAGGGACTGAGCAGTTAGAAGAATGGCTACAGCAGCGTTTTTTGGATGCAAATCCAGTTCGGATTGACCGAGATAGTGTTAGACGCAAAGGTGAGCTAGAAGCTAAGTTAAATGCTATTCAAGCTGGTGAACACAAGTTATTAATTGGCACCCAGATGTTGGCGAAGGGGCATCATTTTCCTCAGTTAACTTTAACTGTTATTGTCAATTTAGATAATGCTTTGTATAGCACTGATTTTAGAGCGGCTGAAAAAATGGCGCAGTTGTTAGTGCAGGTGGCAGGGCGTGCCGGTCGTGCTGAAAAAACGGGTCAAGTGGTGGTGCAAACTCATTTCCCAAATCACAACTATCTGAATACCTTAATCGAAAAGGGTTATACCGAACTTGCGCAACTACTATTAAAAGAGCGAGCAGATAGCCAGCTTCCACCTTATCAATATTGGTGTATTTTACGAATGGAGGCACAAAATCAGCAGTTAGTAGAACAAGTTTCACAGCAAATCGATAGCTTGTTTTCTGAGCAAATTTGTCGCCATTATCAAGGCGTGGAGGTATTTGCCAATATGCCAGCGCCGCAAGAAAAACGTGCGGGTAAATATCGACAAATCATTATTTTTAGTGCGAAGCAGCGCAGTATGTTAAATGCGGCAATGAATCAATTAACTGCGTCGCTTGAACAGAATGATTTTGCCCAAAAAGTACGTTGGTTATTTGATGTTGACCCGCTTGATTTGAATGGCTAATCCTTTCGAATTTTGTCGCTGCAACTTCTGTGCAATATAGGGAAATCGCCAGTTCATAACTATCGCGCAAGTACAGTGAATGCTTCAATGTGCGCTTTGTTTGTCGTGGCAGGGAAGGTCATGTTGGCAGCGATATTTTTCGCAAAATCGCTGCGAGGCCATCCATGACGCGCTCTCAAACGGTATCCCTACCGATTGGAAGTTTTGCGAAAAACACCCGCTACCAGCATTCCTTACTTCAGTAGTGCTGTTCCTTCTTCGCAATAAAAATGCTTGATAAAAGTCTAGCTGAATGCTGATTTTCTAAAACTTCAAACGTCTTGGACGACGTTTGGGAGCTTCCAAGGATGGATTTACAGCGATTTTAGAAAATTATGCTTCAGCTGGGCTTGGTTACTCTGCAACAATAGCGCTTTTCGAACATTATGTTTCATTCGAGCTTGTTTACTCCTAGTGCAAATCGCAGCTAATTTAACCAACCAAATAATTTTTTCAATTAGTTGCACTTATAACGGTTTTAACTCAATTAAATGGCCTTTATACTCGTATGCAAAATTTATCAGCAATAACCAATTAAGCATTATGGCACGCGACTACGTAAAAAAAGGTAAACCAGCAAGTAGAGCAAAACGTGGAGCACAAGCAGCGCCACCACCGCCGCCTCCTTCTAAAAAGCCTAAAGCACTAATATTCTTAGTCTTGGTTGTGGCTATTATTGGTGGATTTGCCTATTTTTTATGGTCAATCAAAGACCGAGCACCAAGTGAAGCTGTTAATCAACCTGCAGTAGAAAAACCTCAGAATAAACAGAAACCTTTACCCAAAGTTCCTGAAGAAAAATGGGAATATGTAAAAGAGCTGGAAAACAAAGAGGTAGAGGTAGATGTGCCGGAGCGCGAAGATGGCCCTAAACGCCCTTATAAAATGCAATGTGCTTCGTTTAGAAGTGAACAACAAGCTAATGCGATGAAAGCAAAGATAGCGTTTGCCGGTTTAGAATCAACAATTCAGCAAAGTGAAGGGCAAAGTGGTATTTGGTATAAAGTTGTCCTTGGCCCTTACGATTCTAAACGTGATGCCGAAGCTGACCGACATAGATTGCAAGATATCAAAATCAATAGTTGCCAAATTTGGTATTGGTCTTGATTTGGTAAAAATCCCCCCCATCTACTAAGCAAAGACATTAACTCACCAAACTAGCATTTAATATTTGACCTACAGCAACACAGCTGTGGGTCTATTGTTGTCTTAATTAGTTTGGATTTTTTGACTCACATTTGAGTTATCTCGCATAACGAGGAAAGAATATGACTACTATTGTATCTGTGCGCCGTGGTGGCAAAGTGGTAATAGGCGGTGATGGCCAAGTATCACTGGGTAACACAGTAATGAAAGGTAATGCGCGCAAAGTTCGCCGTTTATACCACAATAAAGTATTGGCTGGTTTTGCTGGTGGTACGGCGGATGCTTTTACCTTATTTGAGCGTTTTGAAAGCAAATTAGAAATTCACCAAGGGCATTTAACCCGTGCAGCCGTTGAGCTCGCAAAAGATTGGCGCACCGATCGAGCACTACGCCGTTTAGAAGCTTTATTGGCGGTTGCCGACGAAGAAGCTTCGTTAATTATCACAGGTAATGGTGATGTAATTCAGCCAGAGCATGACTTAATTGCCATAGGCTCAGGTGGCCCGTATGCGCAAGCTGCGGCAACTGCATTATTAGAAAATACTGATTTATCAGCTAAAGAAATTGTTGAAAAAAGTTTGAAATTGGCCGGGGACATTTGTGTGTACACCAACCATAGCCAAACCATTGAAGAATTAGACGCAAACAAGTAGGAGCGTGATATGTCACAAATGACCCCTAGAGAAATTGTTCACGAATTAAATCGCCATATTATCGGCCAAAAAAATGCCAAAAAAGCGGTAGCGATAGCGCTAAGAAATCGCTGGCGTCGTATGCAATTGGATGAAGAATTGCGCCAAGAAGTAACACCAAAAAATATATTGATGATAGGCCCAACTGGTGTTGGTAAAACTGAAATAGCACGCCGCTTAGCTAAGCTTGCGAATGCCCCTTTTATTAAAGTAGAGGCGACTAAATTTACTGAAGTGGGTTATGTTGGCAAAGAAGTAGAAACCATCATTCGTGATTTGGTAGATATTTCGGTAAAAATGACTCGCGAGCAAGCAACCCAAAAAGTTAAACACAGAGCTGAAGAAGCGGCAGAAGAGCGCATTTTAGATGCATTATTGCCACGCGCAAAAACGCCATTTGGAGACGATTCTGAGCCAGCAACGGATAGCTCAACCCGTCAAGTTTTCCGCAAAAAACTCCGTGAAAAACAGCTAGACGACAAAGAAATCGAGATTGATATTGCAGCGCCGCAGGTCGGTGTAGAAATTATGGCACCTCCAGGTATGGAAGACATGACGAACCAGCTGCAAAGCATGTTTCAGAATTTATCTGGTTCAACCACTAAATCGCGCAAACTAAAAGTGAAAGAAGCTTTTAAATTATTGATTGAAGAAGAAGCTGCGCGCATGGTCAATCAAGAAGATTTAAAAGAAGAAGCGATCAACGCAGTTGAACAGAACGGCATTGTATTTATCGACGAAATCGACAAGATTTGTAAACGTGGTGAGAGCAGTGGCCCAGATGTATCACGTGAAGGTGTGCAACGTGATTTATTACCTTTGGTTGAAGGTTCAACAGTGACCACTAAACACGGCATGGTGAAAACTGATCACATCTTGTTTATCGCATCTGGTGCATTCCAAATGGCGAAACCGTCAGACTTAATCCCAGAATTGCAAGGTCGTTTGCCAATTCGAGTTGAGTTGTCGGCGTTAACCACTGAAGATTTTGTCTCTATTTTAACTGATACCAATGCGTCATTAACTGAGCAATACAGTGCATTATTAGCCACTGAAGGTGTAAAGGTTGATTTTACTGAAGATGGAATTAAACGTATTGCTGAGGCAGCATGGCAGGTAAATGAGCGTACTGAGAATATTGGCGCACGTCGTTTACATACTGTGATGGAAAAGCTGATGGAAGAAATTTCATTTGATGCCAGTGAAAAAGACGGGGAGCAACTGACAGTTGATGCGGCTTACGTCAACAAATACCTCAATGATGTAATTGAAGACGAAGACTTGTCGCGCTTTATCCTTTAATTTTATGGCCAGATAAACTCTGCTAACCAGTAGAGTTTATCTGCAAGTTTAAACTCACCTCAACTCTGTTTCTGCCATTGCCTTTTGCTTGATATAAAGCTTCATCCGCTCGTTTTAACAATTCAGCTGAAGATTCATCTTTTGTAAGTTGGGCTATGCCTGCACTAAAAGTCACACTGTACTCGTTTGCGACCAATATATTGCTTGTCATACTTTGTAGGCGTTTGCACAAACTTGTTGTGTCTAAACTACTTGTGTTAGGAAACAACAACAAAAATTCTTCACCGCCCCAGCGGTAGAGAAAATCAGTTGGACGAATACCCTCATCAAGTGTTTTGGCTATTTCAACAAGTACTCTATCCCCTTCATCGTGGCCATAGTTGTCATTGATGCGTTTGAAATAGTCTATGTCTAACAATACCACGCTGAGCTCTTTGTCTGAACTTATGCACCGGGTGACTAATTTATTGAGCTTCTTCATGCCTGCACGGCGGTTATACAATGAGGTGAGGGGATCTGTATGGGCGAGTTGTTTCAGCTCATCCATCATGCTATTTAACTGTACATTGGCGTCTTGTAGTTTTTCTGTGCGGCTACGAACTTTGTCATCCAACACTTTATTTAATTGCAATAACTGTTTCTCTGCGTGCATACGTCTTTGTATGTTCAAGGCTAGTAGCGCGATCGCCGCTAATAAAATGGTTAATATGGCTAAGCTAGCGTGGACAATTTCGGTATGTTTTTGATAAAAGCTTTCGGTTCTACCATGAATTTTACTGGCTTTTGGCAGCCTATCTAAGTTGATGTTGAAGCGCTGAAGTTGTCTATAATTAAAAGTTGGCACAAAATCGGATTTATCGCGAATGGGGATATCAGATACCTGCTTGCCTCGGATTATATCTTTAGCTATTTGCGCTAAACTCGCGCCATGTTGTAGCGGATTATTCATCAGTCCACCCATGACACCTTGGTTAATTAGAACCGCGCCCCACATCCCATAAATAGGGACTTTACTCAAATTAGTTAGTGGGAGAAGGTGCTCGGAAAAAGAGATATATTGACCGTTGCGGTCTCTGTGCATGCCTAAGATCAGATAAGCTGTATTTGCAGAAGCAGTATTTACACTCTGATGTAATTCAGCTAAGGAAAAGTCATCCCAAATTTTAACCGATAGTCGAGTTGTTAGTTTTGCCAACTCTAATCTAGCTTGGTCAGTCATTCGAGCGCCTAGCTCGGTTTTATCTGATAATAAAATAACTTGTTCAACTTTGGGCTGAATTTGTTCAATCAGCTTAATATTACCAGATATTTCCATCCCCTCTAGTATGCCGGTGAAGTTGTCTCTATCTTGCAAAAGCTCAGGTTTAAATACGTTTACCCCGCCAAATACCACAGGCGTATTAGCGAACAACTCAGGGTGTTCAATTAGAAAATAAAAAGCAGCATCGTCTGCAGTAATGACTACGTCTGGTTTAAAACTACGGTATTTATGTAATAACAGTTGGGTTATAAGTTGCTCGTGTACCGCGTCCGCAACAAATCTACGTGCGTCCATATATTCAACGTGGAAATTTTCACTAGGTAAAAAATCGTTTAGAGTATTTTTTACCCCCTGCGTTAGCTGTGCGGTCCAATCGTACTGAGGGTGGTAAGAATTAATTAATAAAATACGTGCTTTGGTTTCTGTATCATTACAAACGGCTTCCTTGCTGCATACGACAGAAAATACAAAGCAAATCAACAAGACTGCTTTCATGGAACTAACCGTTTACTATTAATTGCTGTTTTTTAGTATAGCTGAAATTTTTACGTGCGGCGTTACAGAACGCCACACGTGTGTTATTTCGCTTATTTGAGTTTAAAGACTACTTTGACACTAGCGTCAACTAAGCTGGAGTCGATATAACCCACCATATTCGGATTGGACGAAATTAATGCTTTAACGGCATTGGCGTCTCCAGCATCTTTTGGTGGTGTACCTTTACCGGTAAATACCAACTTAGACCAATAAGCCTTATATTGAGAAGCATTTTTCTTACAAATTTTCTCGTTAAAGGTTTCTCTGGCAGTCATTCCTTCATCCTGGTTGAGCGGAAAAGCTGTTGAGCCGTCTGGAAATTTTTTCGATTTGCCAAGAAAGAGCCTTGAAACTTCATCCGCTGACATTGAATCAAAAGCGACAGATGGATGTACAACCACTACGACTTCAGCAAAAGCTGCGATAGGAGCAAGGATCAAGCCGATCGCAGCAATTATTGCTTTAAATTTAGACATGCTTAATCTCCTTAAAATACCGTTTGCAGAGCAAAGGCATAAACTTTTTGGCGTTTTTGCCCATCGCGATCAACATCACTGTATTGAAACTTGAGCGCTGTACCAGCTGTGATGTCCCAGCGTGTTCCAAGGCTAATTACATCCCGTTTATTTGCTTCGCCTGCCGCTTGTGCATTTAGCTCTGCTATCAGCTCTGCTGTTTGTGGTGTTACTGGAATACCTTGAGATAAATTAGATGCTTCATCATCTGCTTTAGAGGCGGTTAAGTGAATTAACCAGTCACCGGTTCGTACACCTAACATGACAAATTGGCGAATGTTGTCGGCGTATAAGGTTTCGTCTTCAAATCTTAATTCAACATGTTCAGCAGCAGCTACAAAGGTGCCTGTGTCTATATTTAGGCCTAGCTCAATAAACTTTGCATCATCTTCGTCGATTCGGAATCTGTCAGCGTTTCTTGAAAATCCCGCACCTTGTAAAGTCTGCAATAGCTCAGGTACGTCAGGCAGAGCTTCAAGGTTAATTGACAATTTGGCCATATGGTAAGCAGCTCTAAAGGTCCACCAATCTTTGGCGAGCGTTCCGGCAAAACCGAGTTGGTTACGAGTTTTTGCTTCAATATCGACCCCGCGTTCATTTAACTCGTCGGTAAAGCTTCCAAAATACACTTGCATTGTTGTGTCAAAACTACCGAGTGTACCTGTGGTGTATAAGTCGATACCGTTCACATTGTTAAACGGCAGGTAATATACTTCGTTGGGTGGAGCAATCCATGGATAAGCGTAACCAACATCTAAATAATCCGAATACATGTAAAAGGGTGTTCGTAAACGACCAATCCTAACTGTGCTTTCGTCGGTAGCTTGCCAACTAACGTAAGCCCATTCAGCTTCAACTTTAAAGCCGTCTGTGTTGCGAGCGGTTAATTGCACGGTTGCAGTCAGCTCATTTGCAATATCAGAAGAAAATTGGATACCAAGCAAGCTATTGTCGAAAGTGATGTCTTCTTCTGCATAACCAGCGTAACTTCGGGCTGATTCGTCGTCCACAAAGCCACCGCCTATCGACATAAAACCTGAAAAGTTAAAATCGCCAGCATGTGCTAAAGAATGGCCGCAGGAGAGCAGGGCTAGTGCACAAACTGACTGTTTAAGTCTATTTCGAATCATAAAAATGCTCCTAAGGTTACTGCTATAGTTTTATTTATACCTTGTTTGAAGGTCTTACACTTTAAACTGCGAAGACAACTTTCTAAGTGCAGTTGTGATGCAGACTGTATCTTCGGTGACTCTGAATTTTTTATGTTGCGTGGTTTGCTCTGCTAGATTTTGAATGGTATCTAATAAATTGCCAACATTATTTAATAATGATTCGAATTTATCGAAAATTGCGACAATCGCAATGGCGACGATAAATTCTAAAATAGGGTATAGACGGCTCTGACGTTTTTGCAGTGAAAGTGTATTTTGCCTTTTGGTCATTTGCGCATAACATTGGGCGACCACAAATGATAAGATTGTGATTGCTCCCACAGCCATTAGTTTGTGCGAAATTCGCAGTAAAAACATGAATTGCCCTCTTCCGTACTGAAAGTAGAAGTCGCTTGGATTCCGATTAAAGTGTAGCAGAGAATAAGCTTTGCACTATTTTTCTAGTAAATGGCCGCGGAATTTTCCAACGAAACCGATTAAGATAAGCTATAGCCTGTTGATCTTTGGGGAATAAATTTTGTTCAAATCCAAAGGTTAGGTTAATTAAGACAATTCTATTAAAGAGATAATAACGATATGCGCCCATCCCACTTCAATGATTTTGAAAATCAAACATTAAATTGGCAAGTTATTCGGCAAATCTGGCCATATCTGTTGGAATTTAAGAGTCGGATCATTTTGGCGCTGTTGTGTTTAGTATTGGCGAAAGTTGCGGGGGTGACTTTGCCGTTTGTCTTAAAGCATATAGTTGACGACTTAAACACAAACAATGGCGCTCAGGGGTGGTTAGCTGTGCCAATAAGCCTGTTGATAGCCTATGGGGTTGTGCGTTTTTTAAATACCTTGATTGGTGAAATTCGCGACACTTTATTTGGCCGGGTTACTGAGCGCGCCATGCGTCGCCTTGGCCTTGGCGTTTTTAAACATTTACACCAACTTGATTTAGATTTTCATTTAACCCGCCAGACAGGTGGTATTGCTCGTGATATTGACCGTGGTACACACGGCGTCAGCTTTTTAATGCGTTTTATGGTGTTCAATATCGGCCCAACTTTGTTGGAAATAAGTTTTGTTGTTGGGTTGTTTCTAGTTAATTATGGCTGGCCGTTTGCGTTAATTATTGTCGTGGCAATTGTTTGTTATGTTGGTTTTTCAGTTTGGGCAACTGAATGGCGCACCGGATATGTTAAAGCGGCGGCAAAAGCTGATTCGAGCAGTAGCACTCGAGCGATAGACAGTTTATTAAATTATGAAACCGTTAAGTATTTTAATAACGAAGCTTACGAAGCACAGCGCTACGACGGCGCACTTGCAGAGTGGGAAATAGCAAAACGTAAAAATAGGTTATCTTTGTTTGTGCTTAACGCAGGTCAAGCTTTGGTTATTTCTTTAGCTATGGCAAGTATGATGATTTTAGCAGCCTATCAGGTGAGCTTAGATGCAATGACAATTGGTGACTTTGTTTTGGTCAACGCGTTTATGATGCAGTTGTTTTTACCGCTCAATTTTCTTGGTTTTGTCTATCGAGAAATAAAAGGCTCGCTTGCCAATATCGAGCATATGTTTGATTTACTAAAACGCAAACCTAAAACCATGGATTTGCAAGATGCCAAAGAGCTAGAAGTTACCCGCGGTAAAATTGAATTTAAGCAGGTTCATTTTTCGTATCAAACTGAACGTAACATTTTGCAGCATGTTAGTTTTGAGGTAGAAGCTGGCCATAAAGTTGCTGTAGTGGGACACAGTGGCTCTGGTAAATCGACCCTAGTAAAATTGCTTTATCGTTTTTATGATGTAACTGGTGGTCAAATATTGATTGATGGACAATATATTCAGCAACAAACTTTATTATCTTTGCGAAAAAACATTAGCATAGTGCCGCAAGATACAGTTTTGTTTAACGATACTTTATTTAACAACATCCAATACGGTAAACAGGATGCGAGTGAAGCTGACGTTGAGAAAGCAGTTGAACTGGCAAGTTTAGCCGAATTTGTTGCATCTTTACCTGAAGGGTTACAAACGAAAGTAGGTGAGCGTGGGCTTAAATTATCAGGTGGCGAGAAGCAGCGAGTTGCGATTGCGCGGGCAATTTTAAAAAATTCACCTATTTTGGTTTTTGATGAAGCAACGTCTTCGTTAGATTCAAACGCTGAACGCGCTATTATGCGCGCTTTTAATCAGTACGCCAGTGGCCACACTAGCATAGTGATTGCACATAGGTTATCAACTATTGTAGATGCCGATAAAATTATCGTATTAGACAAAGGCCAACTGGTTGAACAAGGGACGCATGCTGAGCTGCTGCATAAGCAAGGCCACTATTTCAATTTGTGGCAAGCGCAGCAGCAACAAAGTTAAACATGCTAAGCTTGCGGTTAGTCTGCCAATAGAATATTGAGTTGATGCGCAAGCCGCACAGCTGCTTGGATAATTCGCTGTTCGCTTATGCTTAAGTTATTCTCTAGGTAACTTTGGCTGATTTGCGCTTTTTCTTTGGCAGGATAAATGTTTTGTCTAATCTGGACACTTTCGTTTATCCAATCAATTGCTGTGCTGTTTTGCCACTCTTGTTTGCTGTTGTTGGATAAAGCACTTATTTTTGCCGATAGTGTTTTTATCCAATAACTATGTTTGTGAGTTGCAAGCATCTGGCTGTCCCACAACCTATGCATATTGGTTCGTTTGTTTTGAAAGTAGACAGCAAAATCATTGCCTCCTCTATCTTCACCATTGCCAGCATGCAATGGTTGGTGAATATCTCCAACCAAATGCAATACAAAGTACAAAGCTAATTTTTGTTGTTCGCTATTAGTACTTTGAGCCAGTTGTTTGCTGTAGTGCATCAATGCTGTGTAAGCGTCACCTCTTTTCGGTGCGTGTAAGTTTGCTTGGTAGTTTTGTTGGTTAGGTACAGTGACATAATGCCAAGGGGATGCGGTTTTTTGCCAGAACTTATCTTTTTGCCCACGCATTCTATCCAAATAGGTTGTGGCATGCGCAATAGTTTCATCGCCAAGTAATTGGGCTATTTTGTCTTTGCTCGCTGGTTTTAACATAGGTTCAGCTAATTCACCAATGAGCTCATGGCCCATTGGCCCCCATGCATGAGCGACTTTTACATGAGTTGCGGATAAGATAATAAGTAAAATAGATAGCTTGAGTGTTTTCACTGCAATTGTCTGATGCGTTAAAATTTAACTTAACACAGAGCTTAACATCTAATTACTTAAAACTTGTTTAAAAAACTTAATTAATTCAACACCAAATTGTTCTGGTTTGACCGCTTTGTCGATACTTTCAGTACACCCAGCTTTAGCTAAATTTACGTCTTTAATTTCTGAATAACGTTTGTGTTTAACATGATAAAAAACCTTAACTACAGGTTGTAGTGGGTTAATTCTATTGGCTTCTGTCACTATCGCCAGCTTGCCGCTATTTAACAACACAACTGTACCAACAGGGTGTATGCCCATACATTTTATAAACTGTTGCAATAATTCTGCATCTAATTCTGCGGGCGCCATAGATAACATAATTTTAAATGCGGCACTTGGGGTCATACCTTTTTTATAAACCCGCTCGGCTGTCATTGCATCGTAGATATCTACTATGGTTAACATACGGCCAGCTTGATTGATTTGCTCTTGTGTCAACCCTTTGGGATAGCCACAGCCGTTGAGCTTTTCATGGTGTAAGCTGACTATTTCAATGCATTGTTCACTGATACCTTGGCTTTGTTGCAAGGTTTCAACACCATATTCGACATGTTTTTGCATGATTTCGAATTCATCTTCAGTCAAACGTGAAGGTTTGTGGAGAATTTCGTCCGGCACTAAAACTTTGCCTATATCATGTAAAAAAGCACTTTGTGCCAGCTGTTCAATCTCTTTATCGACATAACCTAAATGTTTAGCGAAAATCGCCATTAAGATAGACACATTCAGCGAATGTTCGTAGAGGTACGCGTCTTTATCGCGAATTCGTGTCATGCACGCAAGTGCGTCTTGATTACGAAAAATCGAATCAATCAGTTGATTGGTTAGCTCTTTAATCGGCGCAATTTCGATAGAGTGACCTTGTTTAATGTCACTAATAATTTTCTCTTGTAAATTAATTGCCTCTGAATAAAGCTTTTTCGCTTTTTTCATTTCCAACGAAACGTTGGCAGGTTTGATATTGTCTTTGCGTTCAGTTGATCTGGGAGCAGATTGGATATCAGGTCGTGTCTGGTCGTTTTCTGCGTGTATGGTTTTGTCAGGATCTATCGCAACCTCGACTACTCCTTTGTTGGCTAGTGTTTGTATGACTTGCGTTTTTTTTACCCATCCGCTGGTTTTTACCGCTACTTGACCTGTTTGTTTTGTTACTTCAATAACATACATGCCAATTTTTAATTCAGAGAGAGGAATGACTTTGCGCATTGTCGGCCAGTTTTAAGAGTTAGATGTAATAACGATAGCAAAAATTATAAATTTTGCCTAAGTAACCAGGCTGAAACTTCATATCAGCCTGGTTTAATGTATAACTAGAACGTTAGTTAAACAAAGATTTAATCACTAGCGTGACATAATGCTGCAAAGTGACAGGAGAGCGCATTAATAATTGTTCAAGATGGCTCTGACAAGCACTGTCTTCACCTTCCTGCTCAACTAATTTTAAGGCTGCTTGTGCTAAGATATCACCCAATACAACATAATTATGGCACTGGCTGTTTTCATGTTGTTGGCAATACTGATGATAAATCGCCAACACTTCTACTAACGCAGCTTTATAATAAACTGGGTGGGCTTCTTGAATGAGCTTATCGACTAAAGTTGCAAAACTTTCTTCACCAGGGGTCATTGAGCTGGTAACTAAATCACTGTCTAACTTGGCTTTGTCGTTTGCGTGGTCGGCAAACACAATACCTTTACAGAAAGCTAAGCTTTGCCAAATAGCCGACAAAAAGTCGTCATCAAATCTTGCAATTAAGCCACGCTCTGAGCGCCACAATAACCAGTCTGTGTCCATTGCATGATGTTTTTCTGCAATATATTCGTGTGAGCCGTCTTGGCGTGAAAAACTCACTTTAACGTCAATGTCGAAGGTTTTGTGTTGATTTTCCAATATCGCCTGCACTTTTTGCATAAATTGATATGGTGACAGTTGTGCCAGTGCTTCCATGGTGACACATTGTTTACTGCTGTTCTCGGTACACATGCTGAGCATATTGTGCAGGTGGATTGAACGTATACCGTTAAACAATTGAGTGTTTGTTCTAATTGTATAACTTAATATTACCAGCAGTTCTTGGACTAAAGTTCTTTCTAATGGCGTTGTTGCTATATCAAGCGTATGTAATAGCTCTTCTTGATCTAACAAAGACTCGTCACCGCTTAACACGGTTAAGTTATTCGTTCCAACTAATATGCTGAGATTTCGTGAGCATAACAGTGATAAATCGTCGGCTAAATCTGCATGTGCTTTGCCTAATGCAGAGAAGCACCAACGTGCAGTTAACCAATAGTTATTATGCCGAGCAATTTGATAACAGGCTTCAATAACCTGTCTAAATTTAATCGTTCCGTCTGTGCTAACATCGTCGTCTAGCTTGTATTTAGTCGCCCAAGTGACGAGCAACTGATAACACTTATCATCGCAGCTTTCTAATTCAGCAAAGTTTTCTGATAGTTCTGGAGTGAGCGCAGCAGGGCTAAATGGATAAGCCTTATTAGCTAAATTGAAGCCTGGAGTAAATTGCATTGCAGCTAATTCAAAGTTAGGTAAGTTGAGCTTACAGTTGCGTGATGCTCTAAGCGCTAGCGCCGCAGACGCATAACCAACATTGTTAAACTGGTTACGCAATTGCAGTTTTTTCAATGCATCAAACAGAGGTTTGGTTTGCGCTGATTCGCACATAGATTGTGTCACCATATAGGTAACAACAGCTGCTTCGCGGTTAATCCAATGTTTATTAATGTGATTTATTTCGTTGAGCAATATTTCACAATCTAATTCAGCATCATAATTGCGGTAGTTGCAGTTGTCTTGCTGCACAGATGATAAACATAAATATTGTGCACCGTTTATTTGGTAGGTTTGTGCCGTGGCTAAACTTTGCATACGACGGCGCGGTCGGCCTGTTAAACCTAATACAGAGTTTTCACCTAAGTGTTGATAAGCATCAACTAACTGGTTGGCTGACATAACGCTTAGAGGCGCTATTTCAGAAGGTGTTTCAGCTATCACACCATGATCGGCCAACAATTGTTTAATCTGTTCGTTTTCAGCTAGGATCACAACCGCAATTTGCGTTTTGTTCTGGCTGGTGGAACGAAATCTTAATTGGCATGGGTCTAAATCATCCAACTCAATTAACCCTTCGTCAATCATAAAACCGGTATAAAACAAGCTTTGCGCCCAAACCAAAGGTAGGTTTTCGTTAGGGACTCGCGGCTGCGAACCTGGGTTTTCTTTTTCTGCGGCTACATGTGCTTTGTCCAAATAATAAAGCTCTGGAATAAGCATTTTACCATCTTGTTCAACCATAATAGCTTCAATTTGGCTACGATAATGTTGTGCTTGTTCTTCATCGCCGTCATACAAAGCTTGAATATATAAATAGGTAAAGAATAACGGCCATTCTGATTCAATATCTTTGAAGTTAGTTAATTCGTTATGTTCATAGTGAATACGGCTATGGTCTTCTACCGCAGTTTGATGACCATCCCATAAGAAACGCTTGCATCCGTACTGGCCACCTAGTTCGTTGAGAATTTTATCTCGGGTCTTTTTAACCAGTTTTTTGTCACCAACAGCAAAAGCAGGGAAACCAATAATACTCAGTAATGCACTATCCACTTCTTTAGAAATAGATTCGCGCGGTAATAAACGGGCTAGGGTGTTGCGCGCGCGTGAAATGCCATCTGGAATTGAATGAACAATTGCTCGAGAGCTGGCATTTTTGCCAAACAGGTTAAAGCCATCTAATGCTTGTAATGCTGCTTTGGCCATGCCAACAGAGCTTGCATTAATTTCGGTTTTACCATTGTTGATTTTATTGCCGCGCTCCCATATTCCATAGTCTGGAATTCTGTATGCAAAGGCTATGTAATAAATTAGATTTTGCACAAAATCAACTTCGTCATAAGTATTGACGATGCGTAAACCGGAAGCTGTCATTTGTGCAATCATCAATAAAAATATTGAGGTTGCATCTATTTGTAAATGACCCCAAGCATCATCCGCTACTACGGTTAACCCTGATTCTGTATCATATTTAGCGTGTAATGCATCTTTTGCGTGCATTGTGTGCTTAAATTTTTCAACTTTAGCCGACTGACGCATCATAGATTGCAGCAAACCACGCATTAACTTAATGGTTGCTTGGCATAACTCATCTGAGCGTTCTGTTTCGCCAACTCTTTTATAGGCAAGTCCCAGCGCCCACACGCTCATAATTGAGTATACGTTGTCACGCACCCAAGCATCAGTGTAATCACCATGTGTGGTAATTGCGGTACTGGCGGGTAATAAACCTGTAACCGGATGTTGCCGTTTTAAAATGATATCCTGGATATCTTGGTAAAGACGATTCAATATATTGGTATTGTTCATAGTCGCTATCCGCACAAAATTTGTTGTGTGTTTATTGTTAGATTAGACAAATTATGCAAATTTTACACCTGTATCTGCGTAATTTTTACTACAACTTGTTGAAATCTAGCTTAAAAACAAAAAAGGCCACACTAAGTGCAGCCTTTTTATAATTTTTTAATCCGTTTAACGATATTTTAACCTAAGCAACTTAGCAGTTAAGTTGAATACGTATTCAAATCATTTCCAACGGTTATGTCGATTAGTTATTTTAACCAGCTTGGTAATTTCTGCTCGTAAGTCGAGATATCATCAGCAAACTGTAAGGTCCAACCAATTGAATCCAAGCCGTTGATTAAACAATGTTTATGGAAATCATTGATCGGGAAGCTATAAGCTTTACCATTCACAGTTAAAGTTTGCGCCGGTAAATCAACTGCAAAAGCGACATTTGCATCAGCCGCAACTGCTTGAAACAACTCTTCAACTTCGCTTTCAGTTAATTTGATTGGCAAAATTTGATTGTTCATACAGTTACCGTAGAAGATATCTGCAAAACTGCTTGCTACGACAACATCAAAACCAAAGTCTTTAATCGCCCAAGGTGCGTGCTCACGGCTAGAGCCACAACCAAAGTTATCACGTGATAATAAAACGTTTGCACCTTGGTATTCGGCTTTATTTAACGCGAATTCTGGATTGTCTTGTGTGCCAGCTTCGTCTAAATAGCGCCAGTCGTGGAATAAATGTACACCAAAACCTGTGCGATCAACTTTTTGTAAAAACTGCTTTGGGATAATTTGGTCAGTATCCACGTTAGACTTATCTAACGGTGCAACCTTGCCATTAATTTGAGTAATACCTGACATTATTTGCCCTCCACTAAAGTACGTACGTCAACAAAGTGACCTGAAACAGCCGCAGCTGCAGCCATTGCTGGGCTAACTAAGTGAGTGCGACCCCCACGGCCTTGGCGACCTTCAAAGTTACGGTTTGAAGTTGATGCGCAACGCTCTTCAAAACCTAACTTGTCGTCGTTCATGGCTAAACACATAGAACAACCTGGTAAACGCCATTCAAAACCAGCTTCGATAAAGATTTTATCTAAACCTTCTTCTTCTGCTTGTTTACGTACTTGACCAGAGCCTGGTACAACTAAAGCTTCGATACCCGCTTGAACTTTACGGCCTTGTGCAACTTTTGCTGCTGCGCGTAAATCTTCAATACGGCTGTTGGTACAAGAACCAATAAATACTTTATCAACAGCTAAATCAGTTAATGCCTGACCTGCTTGAATGCCCATATATTTTAATGCAGCTTCACAAGATGCGCGTTCAACAGCGTTTTCAAAAGACTCTGGTGCAGGTACTGGTTCATTTACACCAATTACTTGGCCAGGGTTAGTACCCCAAGTTACTTGTGGGCTAATGTCTTCAGCTTTTAAGGTAACCACAGTGTCAAACTCTGCGTCAGCGTCCGATTTTAAGCTAGTCCAGTATTCAACAGCTTCATCCCAAGCCGCACCAGTTGGTGCAAACTCACGACCTTTAACATAGTCGATAGTGGTTTGGTCTGGAGCAACTAAACCCGCTTTCGCGCCAGCTTCAATACTCATGTTACAAATGGTCATGCGTTGTTCCATTGATAATGCTTCAATCGCATCACCACAATATTCCATAACATGACCGGTTGCGCCGTCCATACCAATTTTGCCGATAATCGCCAAAATAATATCTTTTGCATCAACACCAAATTGTAATTTGCCAGTTACTTCCACCTTCATGGTTTTGTAGCGGTTTTGTTTTAACGTTTGAGTTGCTAAAACATGCTCTACTTCAGATGTACCTATACCAAAAGCTAATGCACCAAATGCGCCATGGGTAGCTGTATGTGAATCACCACAAACAATAGTTGTGCCTGGTAAAGTAATACCCAACTCTGGGCCGATTACATGCACAATACCTTGTTTTAAGTGACCTACGCTGTATAAACGCACGCCGAACTCATCACAGTTTTGTTGTAATGTTTGCATTTGAATACGCGCCATAGGTGCAGCTGCGTCAATTGCAATAGATTTGGTCGATACATTGTGGTCCATAGTCGCGAATGTTTTATCAACACAACGCACAGGGCGATTTTTTTCACGTAAACCTGAAAAGGCTTGAGGTGAGGTCACTTCGTGGACTAAGTGACGATCAATATAAATTAATGGCGTTTCGCCTTCTTCGGCACGCACTATGTGCGCATCGTAGATTTTATCGTATAAAGTTTTGCTCATTTTAGTCGTACTCTAAATTAATTCTGCTATGTAATCACCCACTTGGGCAGTTGTTTTCGCTTGGTCTCGTTTCTCTGGTGCCAGTAGCTCACCAGTTAACACACCATCATTTAGAGTTTTAACAACTGCAGCTTCAATTGCATCAGCAATGTCGTTGCGGCCAAAACTAAAGCGTAACATCATAGCGGCAGATAAAATTTGTGCGATTGGGTTAGCAATACCTTTACCTGCGATATCCGGTGCACTACCACCAGCTGGTTCGTATAAACCAAAACCTTGCTCGTTAATAGAAGCTGAAGGCAACAAGCCCATAGAGCCTGTAATCATCGCACTTTCATCAGAAATAATGTCACCAAATAAGTTTGAACATAATACAACGTCAAACTGGCTTGGGTAACGAATTAACTGCATAGTCGCGTTGTCTATATACATATGCTCTAGTTCAACTTGAGGGTAATCTTTATGTACTTCTTCAACAACTTCACGCCACAATACGCTGGTTTGTAATACGTTGGCTTTGTCGATAGACAATACTTTACCACGACGTTTTAACGCAGCTTCAAAGGCGATAATAGCGATACGACGAATTTCGCGACGCGTATAACGCATGGTGTCAAAACCATATTCTTCTTCACCTTCGCCTTCACGACCTTTTGGTTTGCCGAAGTAAATACCTGAAGTTAATTCACGTACCACTAAAGTATCAAAACCACTTTTCGCAATGTCTTCACGTAATGGCGACAAAGCTTCTAAACCCGGATAAATACGGGCAGGGCGTAAGTTGCTGAATAAATCAAAATGGCCACGTAAGCCGAGTAGGGCTGCACGCTCTGGTTGTTGTTGTGGTGGCAATTTAGCCCACTTAGGACCACCTACTGAACCGAATAAAATCGCGTCAGCTGCTTCACATGCTGCAAGTGTTGATGCTGGCAAAGCTTCGCCATGGTTGTCAATTGCAATACCACCTACATCGTGTTCGCTTAGGTCAAACTCAACGTTGAACTTTTTCTCAACAACGTTTAATACTTTTAAAGCTTCTGCCATGACTTCCGGGCCAATGCCGTCACCCGCTAACACTGCAATTTTCATTTTGTTTTCAGACATTTCTGATTTTCCTGCTCGTTTTAGTTCTGCGTGGCTTGTTCGTTCTGTTTAGCCTGCTTTTGCAATTCTATTTGGTCTGCACGGTAGGCCAAATTCATTACGTTGATTAATGCTTGGGCTGAGGCTTCAACTATGTCAGTTGATAAACCGAAGCCGCGGAATTTTTGCCCTTTGTATTCAACAACAATATCAGCTTGCGCTTGAGCATCTTCGCCGCCAGTTTTTGCTGAAATTACATAGTCTTTGACTTCTAAATCCATCTCAACAATTTCTAACAATGCGCGATAAGTTGCATCAACAGGGCCATTACCTAAAGCTGATCCCGAGATTATATCATCGCCAACTTTTAATTTAACCCCCGCAGTCGCAGTTTCGTCTGTACCAGAGACTGCCGCTAAGTAGCTTAATTGATAATGTTGTTTATCCATTTGTTGGTTAGTGAAGTACAACAAGGCTTCTAAATCATAGTCAAACACTTGGCCTTTGCGATCAGCTAACTTTAAGAAGCTCGCGTATAACTCGTCCAAGTTGAAATCTTGCTCTGTATAACCCATTTCTTGCATGCGGTGTTTAATTACATGGCGGCCGCTGCGCGAGGTCATATTCAAGTCATTGGTACTCTTACCAATGCTTTCAGGCGTGATAATTTCGTAAGTGTTTTTCGCTTTCAATACGCCGTCTTGGTGAATACCTGAGCTATGGGTAAATGCATTGGCGCCAACAATAGCTTTGTTTGGTTGTACAGGCATATTACATAATTGGCTAACTAAACGAGAAGTGTGATAAATCTCTTTAGTATTAATGCGGCTGTTGGCACTGAACATATCAGAGCGTGTATTTAAAATCATAGCCACTTCTTCTAATGAACAGTTACCTGCGCGCTCACCTATACCATTAATGGTACATTCAATTTGGCGTGCACCCGCTTGTACTGCAGCAATAGAGTTAGACACTGCTAAACCTAAGTCGTTGTGACAATGCACTGAAATAGTTGCTTGGTCGATATTTGGTACGCGGTTGAATAAGGTTTGAATGATGCCACCAAATTCACTCGGTATAGTATAACCCACAGTGTCTGGAATATTGATAGTGCGTGCGCCGGCTTTAATTGCCGCTTCTACCATACGACACAAGTGGTCAATTGGGGTACGGCCAGCGTCTTCACAAGAAAACTCAACATCATCGGTAAATTTACGCGCATATTTAACCGCATTGACACCCATTTCTAAAACTTGGTCAAAACTGCGTTTTAATTTTTGCTCTACGTGAATAGTAGAAGTTGAAATGAAGGTATGAATACGGAATTGCTCTGCAACGCTTAATGACTGTGCACAGGCGTCTATGTCTTTTTCAACTGCGCGGGCTAAACCACATACAATTGAGTTTTTAACGTTTTTAGCAATGGTTTGTACAGATTCAAAATCGCCTGGGCTAGAAACAGGGAAACCTGCTTCCATCACATCCACACCCAATCTTTCCAAGGCTAATGCAATTTGCAATTTTTCACGAACCGATAAGCTCGCGGATAAAGCTTGTTCGCCGTCTCTTAATGTTGTGTCGAAAATTATTACTCTATCAGACATAGTTTAGCTCCTGTTCGTTTAAGGCCCGGAAACGGCGCGAATCTAATAAAAAACCCGCGCTGTTGAGCACGGGTTTTTTGTTTCGAAATCTTGATTTAAAGGTTTAGTTCGTCTCGAAACAAATCCTCCCGCACTCTAAATGAGTGAGGCTTAGTAGATTTGTAAGCGAGAGGATTAAAGTCATTTCATAAACCTTGTAAATTAACGAGTAAGTCAACAAATGTAACTTTGATGTGTATTTTGGTGTTAATGGCCTAAGATGTCAATGTTTGCTTGGCCTAAAAATAGAATTAGGCCAATCGGTTTTATTCAAAAAAAACTTTTGTTATTTGTGTATTAATGTTTAGCGATACTGTTTGGTGTAAAAAGGAGGTCGGTGTTTTTACTTTTATACTTTGTTGTTGCCATTGCAACAGTGATTCATAACACTCGCCGATAAAGCGTTCGTTATGCACTTGTAGTTTTGAATTTGCATCTGCCGCTAGGGTAAATTGATGTGGGCGCAGGTAAATTAACCCTGTTTTGCCGATAAACTCAGATAAACATTGTTTACCTAGATAATCTGCTTCGCCAAATGGTGTTGCCAAAACATTGGCCGATTTTATGCGGCTTTGCAGCCATAAACCTTCACCTAAAAATTCAGCGATATATTGAGTAGCAGGTGCGTTGAAAAGTTGTGCTGGTGTGTCAACTTGCTCAATTCGTCCTTGATTAACAACCGCTATACGATCACAAAACGCAAATGCTTCGTCTTGATTATGGGTTACAAATAAAGCAGAAATTTTTTGCGATTTAAGCAAGTTACGAATGTCGGTAATCAGCTCAAATCTTAATTTAGGATCTATGTTGGAAAAGGCTTCGTCAAATAACAAAATAGTTGGTTGGCAAGCGAGTGCTCTGACAATAGCGATGCGTTGTTGCTGGCCTCCGGATAATTGATGGGGATAATGCTGCGCGTAATCAGCCATTTTTATCAGTGCTAGCATTTCTGTTACTTTTTGTACTCGCTCGTCGCGGGACAATTTTTGCAACCCAAACGCGACATTTTCAGCAACAGTTAAATGGGGAAAAAGTGCATAATCTTGAAATATTAATCCAGTATGGCGTTTTTCGGCAGGTAGGTTGATTTTTGCGGATAACACTTGTTGCTCGCCAATTTTTACCTTGCCGGTAACTTGCTCTAGCAGACCCGCTATTGCTTTTAAAATTGTACTTTTGCCACCACCGGATGCACCAAACAGGGCGACTATTTCACCGTGCTGAACTTCAAGGTTTAAGTTACTGATAATGTTTTTATCTTGGTAGCTTACAGATAAATTATTGACTGATAATACCGACACTTTAGTTTTTCTCGATAGAACGATTTATAACAATTAATGGGATTAACCCAACCACAACGATAATAATTGCACCTAATGCGGCAATTTCTAATTGCTCTGTGCTGGCATATTGAAATACATATGTGGGTAGGGTTTGATAATCAAAAGGGCGTAATAACAAAGCCGCCGGTAATTCTTTCATACTTTCGACAAATATAAGCAAGCCTGCGACCAACACGCTTTTACGAATGAGCGCAAAATGCACTTTGCGAAATATATTAAAGCTTGTTTGCCCCATGGTTTTTGCAACCATATCTAATGACGGACTCACTTTGCTGTAACTGGCCTCTATGCCTTTGTTGGCAATGGCAATAAAACGAATACTATGCGCTAGTACTATAGCAATAAAAGAACCACTCAGTAGTAGCCCCGGCGCGGATAAATTTAAACTTTCCGCCAGTGCGTTAATTTGGTTATCTAAAAATGCCAATGGAATGAGCACGCCAATTGCCATAACAGTTCCGGGAATAGCATAACCAGAGCTGGCAACTTTTAAACTGCTTTTGTGCAGCTTGTTAGGTTTTATTCGTAAGCTGAAGTTAAGCAACAGTGAAAATACAATCGCAATTATGGCTGTTAGCGCCGCAATTATTAAGCTATTGAGCGTAAACTGTAACAGTTTGTCATTCCATGCTTGTGAAAAATAATCAATAGCATAGTCGGCTAGAATAATGAGTGGCGCAACAAAAGAAACTAATAGTATAAGGCTGCAAAAACAAAAGGCCGCAAAACTTTGTTTTTTATTTAGTTGATAAACAAGTTTTTGCGCCGATAGCTTTGCGTCGTTATGCGTTTGTTTTTTGCCGTTTTGTAATCGCTCAAAGTAGAGCAAAATAAAAATTCCCGCCACCATGATTATGGATAATTTAGCCGCTGCGGCTAAGTCGTAATAGCCTAACCAAGTATCGTAGATGGCCGTTGTTAGCGTGCTGACCGCAAAATATTTTACCGTGGCAAAGTCGGCGATGCTTTCCATTAATACCAAAGCTGTACTGGCGATAATAGCATTGCGAGCAACTGGTACTGATACTTTAAAAAAACATTTAGTTGGGCTGTAACCCATAGTGCGGGCGACGTGAGTTAAGTTTGCTTGCTGCTCTAAAAAGCCTGCTCGAACCATTAAATACACATAAGGATATAAGACTAAGGCCAATACAATAATTGCACCTGGCAAACTGCGAATATCAAAAAAATAATAGTCGGTTGCTGATTGCCAACCAAACCAATTGCGTAAGTTTGTTTGGATGGGGCCAGCGTAATCAAACAAGTCTGTGTAGGTATAGGCGACTATATAAGCTGGCATAGCGAGAGGGAGCACCAGCGCCCATTGAAAAAAGCCTTTAAAGCGAAAATCACATATGGCTATCAACCATGCCAATGGTACACCAATACTAATTACCAATATGCTAACGCCTAATGCTAATAAACAGGTATTGATAACATAGTCGGCAAGAACGGTTTGTTGAATATGGGCAAATGTATCGCTGTTTGGTGCAAACGCTTCAATGCTTATGCTGATCAGTGGTGCAGCAAGGATTAAAGCAAGTAGCAGTGTGGAAACATGGATCTTTTTTAATTGTTTGCAAGCAGAAAACAAACTGGCAACTAGAGATTTGCCAGTTTGTTGTTGAACGTTAGTTTGAGAAACTGAAGACAAACATCACCTACAAGTCGAACTTCACCCCATCAATCAGTTTTAGTGCTGCTGAACGATTTTCGGCTACTTTGGTCAATGGAAGCGTATCTTCCTTAAATTCACCCCAACTTGCAACCAAATCTGCAGGTTTTACTTGTGGGTTGACTGGATACTCAAAGTTAAGCGACGAATACGCTTGCTGTGCTTGCTCTGACGCTAAAAATGCAATGAGCTTAATTGCATTTTGTTTATTTGGTGCATGTTTAGCAACCGCTGCGCCCGAAACGTTAACATGTGCACCGCGGTTTTGCTGATTTGGATAAATGATATGAACTGAATCAGCCCAAGCTTTTTGCGCCGGATCGGTAATCATTTTGCCAAAATAATAGCTGTTACCCAAAGATACATCGCATAAACCTTCACTAATGGCTTTTACTTGCGCTCTGTCATTGCCTTGTGGTTTGCGAGCTAAGTTTTCTTTTACCGCTAATAACCAAGTTTTTGTTTGGGCTTCTCCGTGATGCGCTATCATAGACGCAACTAAACCTAAGTTATACGGATGTTTGCCACTGCGTGTACAAATTTTACCTTTAAATTCTGGTTTGGCTAAGTCTTCATAACTTAAAGTGAAAGGTGAAGCTACACGCGTTTTGGCCGCGTAGATATTGCGGATGCGTTTAGTTAACGCAACCCAGTGACCATTTTGATCTCTAAAATGCGCGGGTATGTTGGCGTTGATGTCAGCGTGATTAAATGCTTGAGTTAAATTTTCATCCGACAGTTGTAATAACTTACTGAAATTAGAGGTTAAAACTACATCAGCTGGGCTATATTTGCCCTCACGTTTGATTCTTTCTATCAAACCTTTCTCTGCAAACACAACTTTGGTTTTGATGCCAGTTTGCTCAGTAAATTGCTGCAAAATAGGCTCGATTAAAAAAGCTTGGCGGAATGAATAGATATTAACAGTGTCATCTTTAGCAAAGCTTGGCAGGGTAACGACTGCAAGCAATAAAAAACTTAAAATTTTCATAGCGATTATTAACTTTTATTAATGAGAATTGTTCTCATTAATTGTAAATAAAGTGACACAAATGTACAGAGGTTTTTATTGATAAGGCTCATTTACACAAGAAATAAGTTTAAATGAGCCTAAACTAAGTATAGTACTTTCAGTGATGCTGAGCATTTTGATGTTCAGCAACAAAGTTTTGCACTTGGTCTGGTGCTAATGGCTTTGCATATAAGAAGCCTTGCACTTCTTCGCAGCCCATATCCAATAACTTTCGCTCTTGAACAATTTCTTCAACACCTTCAGCGATTGTATGTAGGCCAAGTTTTTTCCCGAGCGCCAACACAGTCTCAACTATCACTTCACCATTTTTACTTAAGATATCACGAACAAAGGCTCTGTCTATTTTCATACGGTCAAGTGGTAATTGATGTAGATAATTCAAAGAACTGAACCCAGTGCCAAAATCATCTAGCGATACTTGAATGCCTTCAGCTTTAAGTAAGGTTAGGGCATCAATCACTGCACTTGGATTGTTCATCAACACACTTTCGGTTATTTCCAGTTCAATCGATTGAGGTTTAACCGCAAATTTATGCACAGTGTCTATGATTGTTGGTACAAATTTAGGGTTTCTAAATTGTGCCATAGACACATTTATTGCAATACGGATTTTATTGAATCCCTTATCTTCTAGCTGTTTTAACTGGCGGCAAGACTCTTCAACAACCCAGTTGCCTATGTCTATCATCAATCCCGAATGTTCAGCCAGCGGCACAAATACTTCTGGCTCTATCATGCCACCTTCGATTCTAGGCCAGCGTAACAATGCCTCGAAACCTATAACTGAATGGGTATTTAAGTCCAGTTGAGGTTGGAACCAAACTTGTAGTTTATTGTGCTGAAAGTCTTCGCGCAGTTGGTGTGCCATCCCCAGTCGCCACGCAGTTTTTTGTTCCATAGTATCTGAGAAATATGAGTAACACTGCTGCCGGTCTTTTTTTGCTTGGTTTAGTGCGATATCTGCGTGTTTTAAAATACGTAGACCACTTTTGTCGTTAGGGTCTCTATCACAAAATCCCATACTGAAATGGACCGGGATTCGCTGATCTTCAACTTTTAGTGGGTAGTCAAACAATTCTACAATATGCTCTGGGTTGACTAGAATTTTATGACCTATGATGCCAAATACGTCGGCGCTAACTCGAGCGAGTCGACTATTATTACCATATTTTTCTTTTAATCGTTCAGCGACTGCTCTAAGTAGATGATTGCCAGTTTCTTGTCCTAAACCATCATTGATATCGGCAAAGTGAGTTAAGTCGACTAGTACAACTGTGTCACCCATGGATGGGTCTTGTACATATTTATCTAACATACGAATAAAATCTGTACGGTTAGATAAACCCGTTAAACTATCGCGAAATGCCATATTTTTTAGTTCTTGGAATAGCTGAACGTTTTCTAAACTAACACCAACATTGCTTAGCAATACATTGGTTAATTGTTCGTTAAAGCGACTTGAATCTATACCTTCATCCAAATAAATCGCTGCATGAAACTTTTTGCTTTTTACAAATAAAGCTAGATCAGCTGAATGTAACTGGTGTTGCTGATGATTTAAACATTGGCTCAGCTGCATAATAATGCGGCCGTTGTCTAATTGCTCTATCAGTTGACCATTGCACTCTTGGTAATCCGCTGTACCGCCTATCACAAAAGGGCGCGCATTTTCTTTGTTGATGGGTCTTACACAAATTAATCCTTGTGCTTGTATTTCTAATAAATCATTTAGAGCGTTAATTGTTTCTTGGGTAAATTTTTGTGGATCTTGTTGTTGTAGCTGCACGCACGACGCAACTATATTGGCTAATTGAGCTTTGCTTTTTTCAATTTGTGTTATTTGGTCAAAACTTCGAATGGCTGAAATGAGTGTTGTGACTAATTTACTGCGGGTCAACTCTGTTTTGGTTTTATAGTCATTAATATCGTACTGCTGAACCACTGTTTCTTCAGGCGCATAACCTGGCTGACCTGTACGTAGGATGATTCGAGTGTTGGTTTGCCCTAGCTCGTCGCGAATATGTTTAACTGCATCTAAACCTGCATTTTCATGCTCCATTACAACGTCCATCAATATGACTGCAACATCGTGATGATTTTGCATATATTCGATAGACTCTTTGCCAGAGTAGGCATGGCCAAAATATAAAGGCTTTCCGAGTGTTTCTAAACCACTTAGAGCTAATTGGGTAACTGAATGAATTTCAGCATCATCATCTACAACTAACACGTGCCAAGCATTACTTGGGTCAACTTCATCCGGCTCGATGTCCAAATCGTCGTCGTCATCAGCAAATAGAATTACATCGTCTAATTTGTTTTGCAGCATATGAGTTCCGGTAAGTAAGATATTGGCATTTAACTATACAACTGGATTAATTATAGCCTAATATAGACATGTCGCTCATAACTATAAAAATAATCTTAAACTTTTATGAAAACTTCAGGCCTATCAGCCAATTTGCCACCATCGTTACAAAAAGAGGTTGTGCAGTTAGCTGACAAGAAACAGCAATCTAAACCAACAGCTGCCGATAAAGCTGCAACTGTCAGCGCGCACTCTCAAGGCAGAGCGCAGGCAAAAGTGACTTTAGATCAACAAACTGCAAGTTTTCGTTTAGCCCAAATTGCCCACAAATACGGAATTACCAGCCAAGTTAAAGG
This sequence comes from Catenovulum agarivorans YM01, assembly GCF_000281085.1. Lineage (GTDB taxonomy): Bacteria > Pseudomonadota > Gammaproteobacteria > Enterobacterales > Alteromonadaceae > Catenovulum > Catenovulum agarivorans. The sequence goes on along the minus strand of NZ_JH767525.1, from coordinate 92,446 downwards.
TCAACTTTCGTTAGAGCAAAGAGCCAGCCGCCGTGAGCGTTTAGATTCAGCGCGTAAGCAGCAAAACCTTGAAATGATTATGCAGCAGGCGCTAAGTTATGTTGATGACAAGGTGCCGAATGAGGATATCGACCCCGACTGGTTACATCAATTTTTTGAAATGGCTGAAAGCATTTTTTCTACGCCGATGCAAAAACTCTGGGGTAAAATTCTTGCCATGCAGACTTTGCGGCCTGGTAGTTTTTCGCTGCGTGCATTGTCTACTTTAAAACAAATGACCCACAGAGATGCGCTTATTTTTCAAGCTGCGTGTAATGTTACGCTGAAAGATAAAAACGAATATGGCGGACGTATTTTTAGCGGATTCTACGTTTTACCAACTTGGTTCGATTTATTTAAAAAAGACCATGGTTTTGCCATTAACTTATCTAAATGTGGGTTAAATTACCCAGATTTACTCACTTTGTTTGATTTGAATTTGTTATACGCCAGCGAAATTGAAACTACTGAGCTGAAAAAAGGTCAGGTGATTGAGATGGAAATTGGCAGTGGCAAAATTCAGTTGCAGGTGGCTAAAAGTGGGTATGTGTTAACTTATTATAAGCTCACGCAAATTGGTAATGAGTTGGCGCGTTTGATTCCAGCTGAGTTGAATCTGAATTATTTAGAGCAATTCGCTGCTGTGTTAGAGCCTGCAATTCATGTGAATATGAAGTAGGTTTTGTATTTGAGGCGTTTTTGGGTTGGCAGCAGGGAAGGTTATGTTGGCAGCGATATTTTTCGCAAATCGCTGCTAGGCCAGTGCAATATAGGGAAATCACTAGACCATAACTATCGCAAAAACGCTGTTCTGGATTAAAGTAAATCCTGAGTAGATTATTCGTCCCTGAAGGGCAGGCCCTGTCGCCGTCCTTGGCTCCACCTCGTCAGACTGCGAAGCGGTGCTTCGGTTCTGATTCGCCCCTGAAAAAGAGATTTTGCTCTAAGTTATTGCTCTAGCACTTTCCTAAATTTTTATCGCTGTTGTTTATTCTAGAAGCAATAAAAATGCTTGATAAAAGTCTAGCTGAACGCTGATTTTCTAAAACTTCAAACGTCCGGGACGACGTTTGGGAGCTTCCACGGATGGATTCACAGCGATTTTAGAAAACTATGCTTCAGCTGGGCTTGGGTGTAATATACATCCATCGCTTCTTCGATTGTGGCTGAGAAGGTCAAAGGCAAATGGAGTATTCCTCGCAAAATCGCTTTGAACTCGTCCATGAGCCGCTCGCACAAAAAATCCCTTTTTTGTGAAGTTTTGCTCGAAACACATCCATTCACCTTTTCGGCATTTTCGTTGCTGTTATTTGTTCGACAAGAGACACAAATGCTAGATAAAAGTCTAGCTGAATGCTGATTTTCTAAAACTTCAAACGTCCGGGACGACGTTTGGGAGCTTCCAAGGATGGATTCACGGCGATTTTAGAAAATTATGCTTCAGCTGGACTTGGTTGCACTACTTCTCAGCCAAATAATTCTTAAATGCGCCGGCGTTTTCTTGCCTATCAGGGGTAAACCAATCTAGCGAGCTATGTAATTTAACGACTTGGCCGATTATTAATAACGCAGGTGAGCCGATGTTGTGTTGCTGCTGTAATTGCCCTAACTCACTTAAAATACCAGTCACCACACGTTGATGTTGAGTTGTGCCATTTTCAACAATAGCAACCGGCATATCGGCAGCCATACCATGCTTAATTAAGTTTTCTTGTACCTGCTGTGCTTTACTCAAGCCCATGTAAATACACAAGGTATGATAAGGGTGGATAAGTGATTGCCAATCAGGCTCGTCACCCGCTTTACTGTTTTGCCCAGTGACAAAAGTAACTTTGCGCGCATAGTCTCTATGGGTTAACGGAATACCCGCATAACTTGAACAGCCGGCAGCTGCAGTTACAGCTGGAATCACTTGGAAAGGAATTTGCTGCTCAACTAAGGTTTCTAATTCTTCACCACCACGCCCAAAAATAAACGGGTCACCACCTTTTAAGCGGCAAACTTTTTTACCTTGTTTAGCTAAATCAACCAGTATTTGATTAATTTCTTGCTGTTGTTTCATGTGCAAACTTTTCTGTTTGCCAACACAAATAAACTCAGCATCTTTGCGTGCTAGGTTAACAATGTCTTCCGAGACGAGTCGGTCATATACCACAACATCTGCAAGTTGTAACTTTTGTAGCGCTTTAATGGTGATAAGCTCAGGATCGCCAGGGCCAGCACCAACTAACCAAACCTCACCTTGTTCATGGGTATCATCTAATAAATTATCCACCAAGTCAGTTTTTTCGCTGTCTGCCATTTGCTCAAAACGCGACATGATTGAACTTGAGAAAAACTTTTCCCAAAACAAACGGCGCAAATCAATCGTTGGTAATTTATTTTTTATTTTGCCGCGAATAGAGCCTGCATATTGGGCAATACCAGATAAAGATTGTGGTAACGCGGTTTCTATCATAGCGCGTATACGTCTTGCTAAAACTGGGCTCATACCTGCAGATGAAATAGCAATAACAATAGGTGAGCGGTCAACAATAGATGGTGTGGTGTAACGGCATAAATCAGGTTGGTCGACTGTATTCACTAAAATATTATGCGCTTCACAATATTCGAAAATTTGTTTATTAACTTGGTTGTTATCTGTAGCGGCAACCACTAGACGTTTGCCTGCAATACTGTCTGCTTGCCAGTTTTGTTGTAGCCATTCTATTTGTTTGTTTTCTACTAAGGCATTAATGTCGGCATTAATTTCAGGTGAGATCACACAAATTAGTGCTTTGGCTTTTAATAATGCGCTGATTTTTCGATAAGCAACTTCGCCACCACCAACAACGGCACAGGGGAAATTAGCCATATTTAAAAAGATTGGAAACTGTTCCATAACAAGCCTTAACAACTAAAAATGTCTAGAGATATCTTTGCTAAGTTTAACGCAAAAGCAGGGAAGGGGTTTAATAAATACAGGGATATTACAATAAAAAGATAAAGCGAGTAGCGGTTATATACCGCTACCACCTTCGTGAAGACCACACTCACGTTTTAAACCAAAGAAACGAGTTTCTTCTTCAGTCATACCCAATTCTAATGGGCGAGAGGTATGCCAATCACCAACAGATACATAACCTTGATCCCATAATGGATGATACGGTAAGTTATGCTCTTTCAAATAGTAATGTACATCTTTATTCGTCCAATCAATAATTGGCTGAACTTTATAACGACCACCGCTAATTTGTAATACAGGCAAGTTTGCTCGGCTGCTGGCTTGGTCGCGGCGTAAACCTGTGTACCAAACTTTTGCATCTAACTCTTGCATAGCTTGTTTCATCGGATCAACTTTATTGATCTGATTATATTTTTCGATGCCTTCGACACCTTGCTCCCACAATTTACCCCAGCGTTGTTCTTGCCACGCAGGGCTCCATGGTGAGCGGTACACTTTTAAGTTTAACTTTAAGCGTTCAGTTAGCTGATCGATAAACTCATAAGTTTCTGGAAATAAGTAGCCAGTGTCAGTTAATACCACAGGAATTTGTGGAATTGCTGAGTTAACTAAATTGAGCATAACAGCCGCTTGGATACCAAAACTCGATGAAAGAATTTGAGGTCCAGGCAAGTGTTTAGCAGCCCATTCTACTCTTTGCTGAGGCGTCAGTTGTTCAAGCTCAGCGTTAACTTGCGTTAACGCTGCAACTTGTTCTGATTTGTCTGCTTCAAGTAGCTTTACAAAATCAATTTGTGGCATGAAACTCTCGACCGTCATATACAGGTTTAACTAAACCAATTCGTACAACATAGTCACCAAAGCGTTCGTCTTGTTCTCTTTCTTTGCTATAGCGCGCTAGGATAGTATCCATTTCAGCTAGAATTTCTTCTTCGCCGATGTTTTCGCGATACATTTGATTTAAGCGTGTACCTTTACCGTCAGCACCTAAATACATATTGTATTTACCTGGGCCTTTACCAACAAAAGCAACTTCTGCTAAGAAAGGACGACCACAGCCGTTTGGACAACCTGTCATACGTGTTACGATTTCTTGATCGCCAACACCGTGTTTTTGCGCTAACACGTCAAATTTTTCAATTAAACGTGGTAAATAACGCTCTGACTCAGCCATAGCTAACGCACAAGTTGGTAATGCAACACAAGCGATACTATTAAGCATAATTGGTGAATGTTCAGTACCTAATAAACCGTACTGTTTACACATGTCTTCAATTTTAGCTTTGTCTGCTGCAGCTACGTTGGCAATCATAATGTTTTGGTTAGCTGTCATGCGGTATTCACCTTTGTGAACTTTAGCAATTTCGCGTAAACCTGTTTTGATTGTACGACGTTCGTCATCAACAATACGGCCAGCTTCTAAGAAAAGCGTTAAGTGCCAGTTGCCGTTCATGTCTTCTACCCAACCAAAACGATCACCTTGGCTAGTGAATTCATAATCACGCGCAGCTTCAAACTTTTTACCAGCATGTTTTTCAGTTGCTTCACGGAATGCATCTACACCCATGTCATCAACTGTGTACTTAGTACGTGCGCGTTTACGGTCGTAACGGTTACCATTGTCACGTTGAGTCATCATCACAGCTTGAGCAAAATCAAGAGTGTCTTCTAACTTACAGAAACCTAAAACACGAGTTAACTGAGGGTAGGTGTTTACGTCACCATGGGTAGAACCTAAACCACCACCAGCACATACGTTAAAACCAGCTAAGCCGCCTTTACCGTCTTCAATGGCGATAAAGCTTAAATCGTTGGCGCTGATGTCAACATCATTATACGGAGGTACAGCAACTGCAATTTTAAATTTACGTGGTAAATAAGTTTTACCGTAAACAGGCTCTTGCTCAACGTCTGCTGGGGTTTCTAATTTTTCTTCATCTAACCATAACTCAAAGTACGCACGAGTTTTTGGCAATAAATGCTCAGAAATTTTAACTGACCATTCGTGCACTTCTTTTTGCAACTGAGTTTGAATTGGGTTAGTGGTTGCCATAACGTTACGGTTAACGTCACCACAGGCGGCAATTGAGTCTAATTTAACTTGGTACAAACCTTTAATTAACGGTTTTAAGTTACGTTTTAAAATACCGTGGTATTGGAAAGTTTGACGCGTCGTTAAACGAATTGAGTTGTAATCAGTCAATTCTTCAGCAATTTGGTCTATTTGTAACCACTGCGGCATATCAATTACACCACCAGGGATACGTGCACGTAACATAAATGTATGTTTCGGCTCTAATTTTTGTTGCTTACGCTCGTTACGAATATCACGGTCGTCTTGCATGTAGAAACCGTGGAACTTAGTTAACTGAGTATCATCGTCAGCAACAGCACCTGTTACTTGGTTGGCTACACTTTCTTCTAACGTGCCACGCAAGTAGTTGCTGTTAATTTTTAAATATTCGTTGGCTGCTAATTTCTTTTCGCTCATTAGTAAACATCTCTCTGGTAACGTTTGTTTTTGCGTAATTCACTAACATAGTTTTCAGCTTCTTCACGGCTCTTGCCACCTTGCTGTTCAACTATGCTTACTAATGCTTCGTGTACGTCTTTCGCCATACGATTAGCATCACCACACACATAGAAATACGCGCCTTTTTCTAACCAAGCCCATAGCTCCGCAGCTTTTTCTAACATACGATCTTGTACGTAGATTTTTTCTGCTTGGTCACGAGAGAAAGCTAAATCAATTTTAGTTAATACACCGTCTTTTAGATAACTTTGCCATTCAACTTGGTATAAGAAATCTTCAGTGAAAGTTGGGTTACCAAAGAATAACCAAGTTTCATTTTCACGCTCAACTGAATCAATTTCTTGCATGAATGCGCGGAAAGGTGCGATACCTGTACCTGGGCCAACCATGATCACAGGTGAGTTATCTTCTGGTAAACGGAAGTGGCTGTGCTCAACAAATACGTCTACTTCGCCGCCTTCTTCTAAACGCTCGGCTAAGAAACCAGACGCGCCACCAAAGTGCTCTTCACCGAATGCATCGTAACGCACAACACCAACAGTTAAGTGTACTTCTTCTTCAACTTCAGCTTGGCTAGAAGCGATTGAGTACAAACGTGGGGTTAAACGACGCAAACAGCTTACTAATTGCTCGGCAGAAATTTTTGCTGCATGTTCACGAATGATGTCGATAATTTGGCGAACATCAATATATTCACGTAATGCTTGGCGATCTTCAGCTAATTTTGCAAGTTCAGCATTAGCAGTTACTTCAGCATATTTGCTAACAAAACCAGGATGGCTCAAAGTTAATTCGTAGTGACGAATTAATGCGTCACGCACTGCAACTTGCTCACCATCAATTTCGATAGTTGCTGTTGCATCTAAGCCTAATTTTTCAATGATTTCGTCAACGTTCTTTTCGTCGTTGCGGAACCATATACCTAAAGAATCACCCGGCTGATAAGTTAAACCAGAACCTTCTAAAGAAATCTCGAAGTGACGGATATCTTTAACCGAATCCCGACCAGTAATTTTCTGGTTGGTTTCTAAAGTTGCCGTGAAAGGATTCTTTTTGTTGTAAGCAGAAGCACTTGCTGCTGGTGTAGCAGCCGCAGAAACTGTTACTTGCGCAACACCTGCTTGCATGTCTTTTGCCATAGCGGCAACAGCTCGTTCAATCCAACCGGCTGCTGGCTCTTCGTATTCAACGTCACAATCAACACGAGGTTCAATTGCAGTTGCGCCTAATTTAGCGAAACGCTCGTCGAAATCTTTACCAGTTTGGCAGAAAAATTCGTATGAAGAGTCACCTAGCGCTAATACAGAATATTTAACACCTGCTAATTTAGGTGCTTTTTTGCCAGCTAAGAAAGCGTGGAATTCAATAGCGTCATCTGGTGGATCACCTTCACCTTGAGTGCAAGAGGTGATTAATACGTGCGTCTCAGATTTTAATTCTTTGGCTTTGTAATCGCCCATAGAAACACAGCGTACTTTTAAGCCTGCTGCTTCAGCGGCTGCCGCTGCTTGTTGTGCAACACCTTTTGCGTTACCGGTTTGTGAACCATACAAAACGGTTAAAGTAGGTAGCTCAGCAGGCGCTGCTGGTACACCAGCTGCTGGCAATGAACCCGCGCCAGCTTGTGCTAAGCCGTATAAGTAGCCGCTTACCCAAGAAAGTTGGTTAGCAGACATACCTGCGGTAATTTTATTTAACTGAGTTAATTGCTCAGCTGCCAAAGGGCTTGTAAGTTCTGTGTTTTGCGAAGACATATTCCCAAAAATCCGTGACTTGATTTAGCGCTATAGCTTAGTTGGGATATTGATAACTGGAAAGAATAAATATTAATTTTTTATTCCATCCAGATATATACCAATTCTATTACGCTATTAGTTAATTAGGCTTGTTTTGAGGGATTGCGGACAATCCAGACGCGACATTATCCATTTCATTGGACAATTTTTCCAGTTGTTCTTCAACATTTACTAACACACCTTTTTTAAGTTGTGATTCAATGTTGTTCGCAAGCTGGCGTAGATAGGGCACTCCAGAGTAACAAGTAGACCCATGAAACTTGTGGATTACGTTGAGTAGCGCTGCTTGATCATTGTTGGCTAGCGCGGTGTTTATATCTTGTTTTACCCCATCAAAGGTAGAAATCAGCATAGTTAACATTTCTACTGCTGTCTTGTGGTTGTTGGCGGCTTTTTCTAGCGCCAGCGACCAGTCAATGCCATGTTTAATCACTGAATGACTGCGTTTGTGTTTTTGTTGTTCGGCAAAATCTGCAGCACCTATGACCCATTTTGCCACCAATTGATTAAATTTATCCATATCAATTGGTTTAGCTAGGTAATCGTCCATACCGTTTTTCAATAAGTTTTCGCGTTCTTCTTTAAACGCATGAGCGGTAAAAGCAATAATAGGCGTAGAGCGATTAAGTTTGCCTTGGCGAATGCGCGCTGTGGTTTGCACACCGTCCATTTCTGGCATTTGTACATCCATTAAAATAATGTCGAATTCATCTTGTTCGGCAATTTCACAAGCTAACTTCCCTGAAGTTGTTGTGGTTAATTCAACACGACCGTTGCGCAAAATAGCGGAGAGCAACTTTAAGTTAGTTTCGTTGTCATCTACCGCTAACATTTTTATTTTTGAGCCAGATTGAATAATGTCTTGATTGACGGCGTCCAAACTTTCATCGGCTAACCAAGTTAATCTGTCGTATTTCCGCCAGGCATTCTCTAATTTACACAAGGTAAATGGTTTTTCGGTAACAGGCCAGTCACCGAGCATCTTTTTGTGTTCTTCCGGTAGTGAGCTATAAAGCGGTACTGACAGTAAAATCAAAGCATTACATTGTTGTTTAGCCGCAAATGCTGCTTGTAACGGCAATAACTCGAGTGACTCTTCGTCTGAATCACTGGCGATTACAATTAAGTCGTAGTTTTCAATTTGGCGGACTTGGGTTTCCCATTCTTCGGTTTCAGAATAAATATCTGCTGCAATACCTAGTTGTTGGAACAATTGGCGATATGCAGTGTAGGTTACTGAATGGGGATCTAACACCAATGCTTTATGCAATTTTTGCATTTTATCTATAGTGCTTGGTTTAGATGTGGTAATTGGTAGCTGTAAGGTAAAAGTGGAGCCTTTACCTAAAGCGCTGTCTATGCTCAATTTACCATTCATTTTGCTGACCAAACCATGGGTAATGGCTAAACCTAAACCAGTACCACCGTATTTTCTGGTGGTACTTGCATCTGCTTGATGAAAGGCTTTAAACAATTTGCTTTGTTTATCTCTACTTATGCCTATACCTGAATCTTGTACTTCAACCGTCAGCATATGCTGGCTTTCAGACACAGACTCTATTTTTAAACGTAAAATAACAAAACCTTTTGGGGTAAATTTTATTGCGTTGGACAATAGGTTGGTCAGAATTTGTTTAAATCTATGTTGGTCACCAATAGCTGCAATTGGCAGTGCATCAGATTCAACAGAGAAGACTAAACCTTTGGTAAAAGCATCACGCGACATCAGTTTAGTGACATCTTCCACCGTTTGCATTAGGTTGAAAGCAGAGTGGTCTAACTCAATTTTACCAGCTTCAATTTTTGAGAAATCGAGTACATCATTAACAATTGCGATTAAGTTGTCGGCCGATGCGTTAATTGTTGTGACATAGTCTTTATACGGTTCTTCTAATTGAGCTTTTTCTAATTCTTTAGTAAAACCAACAATTGCGTTAAGCGGTGTACGTACTTCATGACTCATGGTCGCTAAGAATTGCGACTTAACTTTACTCGCTTCAAGTGCTTCTTTACGTGCTATATCTAGCTCAGCGTTTTTCTCTTCTACCAAGAGTAGATTTTGCTGTAGGTCGCGTGTTGCGTCTTCAATTTCTGATTCTAATTTAGCTTGGTGATGTTGTAATTGCGCCGCCATCACATTAATACCATCTTTTAAGTCGTTAAATTCGTACTGCACAGGAATGTCCAGCCTAAATTTTAGATCGCCACTCCCAATACGCTTTACTGCTTGTACGAAGGCTTGCACAGGGCGGATAACACGGTTAACTAAGGCTATCATTAACATGGCGGTTAAAATGGCGGCGATGCCGATGAGCACAAATAAATTTAAGTTTGTAATAAATCTTTGATAAGTTTCGGCGGATAAATCTAGTACCAATACGATATGGCCAATAGGTTGTTGAGTTTGCTGACTTGATTGCCACTGAGCGGTTTGGTTAAAACTGCTATCAAAGGCGAAGATAGGCGAATTTACAATGAGTTTTTGACTGTTGGGTCTATGTAGTTGGGTACCCAAGTGACTACTGGTATGGTAACTAAAGCCTAATTGGGTGTAATTCGACGCGACAAATAACTCGCCAGTTTCGTCGTAAATTAATATATTAGAGATAGGCAAAGATGAAGTGGCATTGATATCACGCAACTTACTTTGTAAACCAACTTTGTTTAAGCTAATTAAGTTATATTCGCTGGCATAAGCAATTGAATCAACTAGATTAACCGCCTGTTCTTCAATTAACTTATCGCGCTCAACACTGGTTGCGTGCACAATATAACCACAAATACCTATGGTCATTAGAATGCTAGGTATAATTGCAAAAAAAATCGCGTTAAAAAGAATACTGGGTTTGAACATGCTAATTCTACAGGTTAATCTGCTATGAAACGGCTTCCAATAAATCTAACTATAACGTTAAATTTGCCTAAAACGGAATAACTATTTGTGAGTAATGTGCGTTTATGTGGTTAAAAACAGCAAAATTATTGCCTTTGGTGTGGTGGGTTTGTTTGAGTTGCTTACCACAATCATTTATTGCAAATGCAACTGAGTTGACCGCAGGTTTTTATTTTCCACCTTATCAATTTTCTAAAGCTCAGTTTCAATATACCCAAACTTTATTGGCACCAGAAATTGAGCTGGTGCCTTTTTATGCAGCACCTAGCGAGCAAGATAGTGTGCTGGTTGCTGGTTATGACAATGCATATCACCTGGCCACTCATGTAAAAAACGCGCACGAATTATTTGCCGTTGTGTTGGGCGTAAATGAACAAGAAGGTAAAAAACTTGAACAATTAAGATGCCAAGCGCAAAAGCATTGTTCGAGCTGGGTTTACATAAATGAAAATGCATCTGTTGAGCGTTTACGTTACTTAACTGACAAAATATTTGCCGACCATAATTTAGTTTCAGTCAGTAAGAATTTAGGTTTAATTAGCCGTTTATCAAAAGAGTGGCCTGAATTGCAAATATTAAGTACAAATCAAGCGGTCGAAAAAGAATTTGAGCTGATAAAAAAAGCCAGCATATTAGGTGATGTGTTTGTTTTATTGCCAGATGACGAGTTGTACGATGACGCCACAGGCCGCACTGTGCTGCAATATTTGTTTCAACAAAAGGTTATTAGCATAGGTTTTTCGTCAGGAAGTTACAATGCGGGTGCTATGTTGGCTAGTTATGCTGATTACCCAAACATGTTACTGACTGCCAAACTTAAGTTATTAAACCACCCAGCACCAGAGCAGACGTTATTTTTAAACGCGTGTTACCAAGATTATTATATAAATGAGCCGCTACTGAGCCGAATCTTTGGTGAGCAATTAGCTAATGTGGTCGACTTTGATTCATTATATATACTCGCAGACGAACTCAATTTTAACTGCAATAAAAAGCTCCAATAAAAATTGGATAAAAACTAGGTTTGTTACAACAACTCGGTTATAATTCGCCGCCTAAATTTTGACCCCCACAAAACTGGTTTACAACTCGTTATGACACTCAAAACTGTACTACATGCAAAACACTTAGAAGCTGGCGCGAAAATGGTCGATTTTCACGGCTGGGAAATGCCAATTCGTTATGGTTCACAAATTGAAGAACATCAAGTAGTGCGTGAAAAAGCGGGTATGTTTGATGTGTCACATATGACAGTGGTTGACGCTAAAGGCGCACAAGCTCAAGCCTTTTTACAAAAGTTATTAGCTAATGATGTAGCTAAATTAACTGTCAAAGGCAAAGCCTTATATTCAGGCATGTTAAATGAGCAAGGTGGGGTGATTGACGATTTAATTGTTTATTATTTCAGCGAAACTGATTATCGTTTGGTTGTGAATTCAGCCACACGTGAAAAAGATTTAGCTTGGTTAAATAAAGTTGCAGCAGATTTTGAAGTAACTTTAACTGAACGTGCTGAGCTTGCAATGATCGCAGTGCAAGGCCCAGAAGCGGTTTCAATTGTGGGTGGTTTATTAACTGCAGAACAGCAACAAGCTGTTGCAGGTATGAAACCATTTTTTGGTGTGCAAGCTGGTGATTTATTTATCGCCACAACAGGCTACACTGGTGAAGCTGGCTACGAAATTTTATTAGCTAATGAACAAGCCCCTGACTTTTGGCAAAAATTAGTCGACGCAGGTGTTGTGCCTTGTGGTTTAGGTGCACGTGATACCTTGCGTTTAGAAGCAGGCATGAATTTATATGGCCAAGACATGGATGAAAATGTCTCGCCACTAGCGGCAAATATGGGCTGGACAATCGCTTGGCAACCAGAAGCACGTGACTTTGTTGGTCGCCAAGCATTAACAGAATACAAAAATAATCAAACTGAAAAATTAGTTGGTTTGGTTATGTTAGACAAAGGTGTACTTCGTGCAGGCAGCAAAATTCGCTGTGAAGCAGGCGAAGGCATAATTACCAGTGGTACATTTTCTCCAACTTTAGGCCACAGCATTGCATTTGCGCGTGTACCTGTTGCAACAGGTGATGAAGTTGAAGTTGAAATGCGCAAAAAGTGGGTTACAGTGAAAGTAGTTAAACCTGCGTTTGTTCGCAACGGTAAGTCTTTGTTGAGCTAATTTTAAAATTTTTACAGAGGAATATTTTAATGAGCAAAATCCTTCCAGAATTAAAATACACTGACAGCCACGAGTGGGTACGTGACGAAGGCAATGGCATAGTGACTATTGGTATTTCTGATCACGCACAAGACTTATTAGGCGACTTAGTTCACGTTGATTTACCAGACGTTGGCGCTGGTTTTACTGCAGGTGACGAAATTGCGGTAGTTGAGTCTGTAAAAGCTGCTTCTGACGTATATGCTCCAATTGCTGGTGAAGTAATTGAAGTGAACGAAGAATTAGAAGATTCACCTGAGCTTGTAAACACTGACCCATACAATGACGGTTGGTTGTTTAAATTAAAAGTTGAAGACGAAGGTGAATTAGATTCGTTGTTAGATGCTGAAGGTTACGAGCAAGCATTAGACGACGAATAAAATCAATTTGTGCTCAGTATTACGTATAAAAGCTGAGTTTAAATTGTAAAAAATTTGAATTTATAACCTCGAGTTTATACTCGGGGTTTTTTATTTTTAGTTCAGTGGATTAAATGCGTGTCGCTGGTTGGATAAAGCTTGCAACACCAATATTGATTAAGCCACAGAGCACTGGCATCAGCTAAGCCAACGTTACACAACAGGGATGTTGTGTTAGAGCGTTCCAAGGATGGATTTAAAGCGTTTGGCGTGATGATGGCTGTGCTCTGGGGCGTGAACACTGAACAAAGCAAAAATTAGCAAACTAATTTGATTTAGGAATCCCGATTCATGAGCGAACCTGTATCTTTATCGCAATTAGAAAATAGAGATGATTTTATTCAACGCCATATAGGCCCTGATGTTGCCGAGCAGCAACACATGTTAGCCACAATTGGTGCAACGTCATTGGACGACTTAATCAAACAAACTGTTCCTGCGAACATTTTGATTAACGAGCAAATGGCGTTAGGTGAAGCTCAAAGCGAAGTAGAAGTTTTAAGCTGGTTAAAACAAATCGCTTCACAGAATCAGGTAAACAAATCATATATTGGTTTAGGTTACTATCCAACGCATACGCCAAACGTAATTTTACGTAACGTGTTAGAAAATCCAGGTTGGTACACGGCTTATACGCCTTATCAGCCAGAAGTGGCGCAAGGCCGTTTACAAAGCTTGTTAAACTACCAACAAATGGTAATTGACTTAACAGGTTTAGAAATTGCAAATGCATCTTTATTAGATGAAGGTACAGCAGCGGCCGAAGCAATGGCTTTTGCAAAACGCACCAGCAAAAATAAAAAATCTAACCTATTTTTTATAGCAGATGACGTACACCCACAAACCATTAATGTTGTGGTAACTCGTGCTGAATTATTTGGTTTTGAAGTTGAAATTGCCCCTGCTGACAAAGTATTAGAATTAGACGTATTTGGTGCGTTATTTCAATATCCAAATACCTATGGCGACATCAACCCAATTGAAAAATTGATTGCGCATGTAGCAGACAACAAAGGTATTTCTACTGTTGTTACCGACTTATTGGCATTAACTCAATTAAAAACACCTGGTGAATTAGGTGCAGACGTTGCAGTAGGTAGTGCACAGCGTTTTGGTGTGCCTATGTGTTACGGTGGTCCACACGCAGCATTTTTTGCAACACGCGATAGCTTAAAACGTTCATTGCCGGGCCGTATTATTGGTGTTTCTAAAGACAGTAAAGGCAAACTTGCTTTACGTATGGCACTGCAAACACGTGAGCAACATATCCGTCGTGAAAAAGCCAACTCAAACATTTGTACCGCACAAGTATTATTAGCCAATATGGCGGCGTTTTATGCTGTTTATCATGGGCCAAAAGGTTTAGATACAATTGCTAAACGTGTAGAGCGTTTAACCTCGATTTTTGTTGAAGGTTTAAAACATAAAGGCATTGAAGTTAAAAACAAAAACTTCTTTGACACAGTTGCCATTGCAACCGACAGTAAAGCTCAAATCATTGCGCGTGCTGAGCAAAAAGGCGTTAATTTACGTGTTGATTTAGACGGTGTAGTTGCAGTTAGTTTTGACGAAACTAAAACAGCCAACGACGTAGCTGAGCTATTTGATATCGTATTAGGCGAAGGTCATGGTTTAGATATTAAAGCGCTAGACAAAGTAATTGCTAGCCAGCAAAAATCTGGCATACCAGCAGAGTACAAACGTACTAGCGAATATTTAACCCACCCAGTATTTAATACGCATCATTCAGAAACTGAAATGTTGCGTTATATTAAATCTTTAGAAAATAAAGATTTAGCCCTAAACCATTCAATGATTTCATTGGGCTCTTGTACCATGAAATTAAATGCAACTGCTGAGATGATCCCGGTAACTTGGCCTGAATTCGCCAACATGCACCCGTTTGCGCCAATTAACCAAGCGCAAGGTTATCAACGCATGATTCGCCAATTGAACGACTGGTTAATTGAAATTACCGGTTACGACGCAATAAGCATGCAACCAAACTCAGGTGCACAAGGTGAATATGCAGGTTTATTAGCTATTCGTAAATATCACGAAAGCCGTGGCGACAGCCACAGAAACATCTGTTTAATTCCGTCATCTGCGCATGGTACTAACCCAGCATCTGCACAAATGGCGGGTATGAAAGTTGTTGTAACAGCTTGTGATGCAAAAGGTAATGTTGATTTAGACGACCTACGCAAAAAAGCCGCAGAAGTTGCAGACAACTTATCGTGCATAATGATCACCTACCCATCAACTCATGGTGTATACGAACAAACCATTCGTGAAATTTGTGACATAGTACATGGCCACGGCGGTCAAGTGTATATGGATGGCGCAAACATGAATGCACAGGTTGGTGTAACATCACCTGGTTTTATTGGTTCAGACGTATCGCACTTAAACCTGCATAAAACATTCTGTATTCCACACGGTGGTGGTGGCCCAGGTATGGGACCAATTGGCGTTAAATCACACTTAGCACCGTTTTTACCAAACCACCCAGTTGTACAAATTGATGAATTAGACAAAGCCAATGGTGCCGTTTCAGCCGCGCCATGGGGCAGTGCAGGTATATTGCCAATTTCTTGGGTATACATTGCATTAATGGGTGCACAAGGTTTACGCAAAGCAACTCAAGTCGCTATTTTAAGTGCTAACTATATTGCCAAACGTTTAGCCGACCATTACCCAATTTTGTATACAGGGCAAAACGACCGCGTAGCACACGAATGTATAATTGATATTCGCCCATTAAAAGCGAGCTCAGGCGTAACTGAAATGGACGTAGCAAAACGTTTAATTGACTATGGTTTCCATGCACCAACTATGAGCTTTCCTGTTGCTGGTACATTAATGGTTGAGCCAACTGAATCTGAACCACTATGTGAAGTAGACAGATTTATTGAAGCAATGATCGCCATTAAAAACGAAATTGACCAAGTTGAAAAAGGCGTATGGCCATTAGAAGACAACCCACTTGGCAATGCACCACATACCATGAGCGATTTAAGCCAAGCTGAATGGAACCACCCGTACAGCCGCGAGTTAGCTGTATTCCCAACTGCACAAGCCCGCGAAAACAAATTTTGGCCAACAGTAAACCGTATTGATGATGTATACGGCGACCGTAACTTGATTTGTAGCTGTCCGACAACGGAAAGCTACGCAGAGTAAAATTGATTTTACTTTTTTAAATCATTCAAAAGCGGCCCACCAGCCGCTTTTGTCGTTTATACCCCACTTAAATCCTTCATCTATGCGGTTTACGTAGGTTACATAAGCCGAAGGCGCACCTGACGTTCAGAGGTGCATGTAACTGCAATTGTCGGATGCGCTTCGCTTATGCCGACCTACGTTAAAATTGTGCGCTATAATCAAATCGGTTCGTTTACTCGGCTTCCGTTTTGCTTTTTTTGCGTGTTGGTCTACTTGAAAAATAGCGTCAGATAAATGAAGTTGATGTAGGTTAGATAAGCCAAAGGCGCATCTAACATTTTTTGGTTATGAGTCGTTTGCCTATATCAAACTTGCAATTATATGGACTTGTAGATACAAAAAAACGTCAGCTCAATGTGCTGTTTTTATTGGAATTTTTACGGTTGTGGTATATGGTTTGATCATGATTTTTGTAACATCAAAATCATCAAGCTATTTGTAATTGATTTGTGTTACCCAAGGCCTATAAAAATAACTTAAGGATATCTACATGTATCTCAAGGAACTCCAATTAGTTAATTTCAGGAAGTTTAGAAGTTTAAATATTGAATTTAAAAATGGATTAAATGTACTCGTTGGAGAAAACGATTCCGGAAAAACAGCAATTATCGACGCCATTCGTTATTTGCTAAACACAAAAAGTTATGAATCGATTCGTTTTGAACCCCGAGATTTTTATAAACCAGATTTTACAGAGGAGCGAGCAGAATCCTTTACTATAACGGCTAAATTATCAGGGTTTACAGATAAAGAAGCTGCTAACTTTATTGAATGGGGATATTTTGATAATGACAAAAGTTTTGAACTGAGGTTGTTTTTAAAAGCTCGCTTACTGATTAACGATAGAATTGTTTGGGACATTAAAGCAGGCCCTGAAAATGCTGAAACCTTGATGGATGGAAATGCAAGGGAACTTCTACAGGTTACTTATTTAAAACCGCTTCGTGATGCCGAAACAGAAATGACACCGGGTTATCGCTCTCGCTTAGCGCAAATTTTACAAAGTCATGGAGATTTTAAAAAAATCAAAGGGCAAGACGGTAAATATCAAAAACACGCATTAGAAAATATTGTTGCAGAAGCGAATCAAGGCATATCAAATTTTCTCAAGACAGTTAAAACTAAAACGACCGATGACGCCTCACTAAACATTCTTGATAGTATAAATTATTACATAAAGGATTTTCGCCAAACAGACGATAAACGTGAAGCCGAAGTAAAAATTGCCGATCCGGAGTTACATAAAATACTTAAAACCTTAGGTTTAGAACTTGAAGAAAATAGCTCTGGGCTTGGCACCCTCAATAAACTTTTTATGGCAGCAGAATTACTACATTTAGAAACTGATCCATACAATTCAATTAAGTTGTGTTTAATTGAAGAATTAGAAGCTCATCTGCATCCACAAGCGCAATTAAGAGTAATAAATACGCTCAAGTCCATAAGCGAAAATGATAATACTCAATTTATTTTGACTACTCATAGTACAACTATTGGCGCTTCAATTGATTTAGAAAACTTGATTTTATGTCGAGGTCAAAATGTTTATCCAATGTGGCAAGGCCAAACCAAATTAGATGCTGGTGATTATAAATTTTTACAACGTTTTTTAGATTCAACCAAAGCCAATATGTTTTTTGCGCGTGGTGTCATTATGGTTGAAGGTGACGCTGAAAATATTTTAATTCCAGTCATCGCTGAGCTAATTGATAAACCTCTACATAAGTACGGTGTGTCTATTGTTAACGTTGGTAGCACTGCTTTTTTGCGCTATGCAAAAATTTTCCAGCGACAGCCAAATAATAATGAATTAGATATACCTGTTGCTGTCATTACGGATTTAGATATACCAGCGATTGAGTATTTCGAAAGTGAGAATAAACAATTTAACGAGTATTATAAAATCCAAGAAACACATTTAGTTGATACTAATGGTACACCATATTCTTTAGAGCAAATTCACGGAACTTTTTATACCACTAAAGACGAATTAATAGAGGCTATTAAAGCTACTATTAATGAAACCACAATGCCAAAAGGGCTTAATGATCAAATCGATAAGTGGTCGAAAATTGCGTTATCAACTCAAAATATTCAAGAAATCAGAACGGCTAAAACTCAAAAGCTTGAGCAAAAATACAATAAGCAAAAAGTTAGATTATTTACGAATAAAAAATGGACATTGGAATACGATTTAGTATGTAGTCAAAATCTGCGAGATTCATTTGCTTGTGCAATTGAAATTGCAGCAAAAATTAAAAATTCTGAAAGTTATTTTCAAGAGTTGTTAGATGACAATGGAAACTTTCAAATACCGCAAGATATAAATAAGTTGGTTGAATCTAAGATTTCGGCATCACAAAAAACTGAAGACGCAATTGCATTTGATATTTTTCACCCTTTTGTTGGTAGCAATTCCCCCTCAAAAGCCGTCACCGCACAAATATTTGCAGAGATTTTGCAACTTAAATGTGACGAATTGTCGAAATACTTAACAAGCGATCCATATTTAAAATATCTTGTTGATGCAATTAATTATGTTTGCCCCAATGATGAAGTAAAACTGGGTGAGCATAATAACGGATAAATTTATTTTTACGGATGACGAAATTAGGCAGGTTTGCAAAGAGCTCGGTTTACCTGAAAATACTTACGATGATCTTAAAAGCGAACGAAGAATAATTATCGACAGTTGGCAAAATGCCAACATTATCGCATGTCCGGGAAGCGGTAAAACAACAGTGTTACTGGTTAAATTATTATTACTCTCAAAAAGAATGCCGTTTACCGACGGCAGTGGTATTTGTGTGTTAACACATACTAATGTTGCCATTGATGAAATTAAAAATCGTTTAGGTACTAAAGCGGACATTTTATTTCAATATCCTAACTTTTTCGGAACTATCCAGAGTTTTGTTGGTAAATTTTTATTAAAAAAATCTTTATGGCTTTTATATAGTAGTTCAGTAAATGTCGTTGATACTGATTTATTTAACTTGAAATTAGTCAATAAATTTAAAAAATTGGATCATTTCAACTCCAGTTTACACAAATTGTTATTCAATTATGCTTACAGTCAGAAGATTACCAAACAAGAGATAGAACAAGAATGTTTTACAATTACGGATGGCTCCACTAAAGAAATATCTAAGAAAGCTAAAACATTACTGGATAGCTTAAAAAATTTTGGTTATTTGAACAAAAAAACTGGCGAGTTGATATACCAAAAATGCAAAAGCATAAATGCAGATGACTTACCAAATGAATACGCTAAGCAGTTTTTATTAAAAAAATTAATTGATGAAAAACATCGTTTAGCAATGAGTGAAGTATCTACCAATAAGTGCAATTTGCTCGTATCAAAATTACGTTTGGATTTAAATCGACACGGTGTGTACGATCGAACTAACTTTAAATTAATTGCTGGTGAGAAAACTAATTCTTTTAAAGAGTTAAAAGCAATAACAAAAAATTTGCTCGAAGCAGGGTATGTTAGTTACGAGAGTGCATTTGAATTATCGACTATTGGTGTTCAAGATTTTCCCCAAATAGGTAGTATTTTATCTAGTCGTTTTCGGATGTTATTCGTAGATGAAATGCAAGATACGCAGCAACACCAAATGGATATAATTAATTCAGTATTTAATCAAACAGTAATCAAACAATATTTTGGTGATCCTGACCAAGCTATTTTTAATGGTGGAGAGGGACAAAAGTCTTCTTGGCAACATGAGCAGCAAGGCTTTTTAAATTTAACTATTTCAGATAGTAAGCGCTTCGGTGACGTTATTGCCCAATCTATAAACCCATTTAAGCAAGTATTACCAGTGTTAACCGGTAATACAGAGCAAGAGTCAATACGGCCAACAATTTTATTGTATGACGATCCAAAAGAGGTAGTGGGTTTATTTGCACAACAAATTAAAAGTCATGGGTTGGATAAGCAGGAATGGAAAGGCACATCAGCAGCATTTAATCTGGTTGGTTTTGTTGGCAAAGCTACACAAGATAAAACGGATAAACTTACTTTACATTCGTATGTTGCTGGGTTTTCAAAAGAAACTGCAAAGCGCAAAACAAATTTTGATAATTTAGTTTCATACTTTCAGCCAAGACCAACTATAGAAATAGCTGAGCATGGTACAAAAATTTATTATGATTTATTTATTAATGCGTTAGTTTCGGTTTTTAATCTTGATCCTGCAAATCGCTATTCTAAAACTAAACTACTCGCAGAATTAAAAGAAAACCAGCCTGAGTTTTTAGCTGAGTTAAATCTGAGCATGGTTGATTGGATAATAAGAATCGAATATGGCTCAGTGAATCCAAATGTAATTAAGAATGAGTTTATTGGACTTTTGCAAAAAAATAATTATCTAGTTCCAGTAAATGACCGATTTATAAATGAGAAAGAGATTTCTGCTATTGATACATTTACCTCTTACGATAATCTGGTTATTGAAGATGGTATAGAAATAAAAATAAGTACCATTCATTCAGTGAAAGGTGAAACTCACATGGCTACCATGTTGGTTGAAAATGAAGATCACAGTGAGAGTGAAGCGACATATTTTTGGAATCATAAATTAAAAAATGATTTATTTTGTGGGAATAACTACGTCCATCCTAAATCTGGTGGAAGTAGATTGTATGAAACTTTAAAAAGGACTTATGTTGCTATGAGCCGACCAACACATTTATTGTGTGTCGCGGTACACAAAGACAAAGCTGGGTGTCCGAAATGCCCTCAAGACAAAAAGGCAAATTGCAAATGGCAAGTGGTAAGTGGTGTGAAGTTTCACTCCGAAGCTTCAGGATAACTCGGTGCAAAATTGTCAGGTGCGCCTCTGGCTTACCAGACCTACGATAGGATGTGACAAAGATAAAAATGGGGAGCTGGGATGCGGTATCGAAGGATGTATGTGGAAGGTGGGTCATATTTTTTTACTGTGAATTTGCAGGATAAAAAGAGTCAGTTGCTGGTTGAGCACGTTGATTTACTGCGCGAGGCAGTACGTCGAGTTAAACAGCAGAGGCCTTTTACAATTGATGCTTGGGTGGTATTGCCAAATCATATACATGCAGTTTGGACTTTGCCCGTAGGGGATTGTGATTACTCGGGGCGTTGGCGCGAAATCAAGAAACGCTTTCGCTATCTTTTAGCTAAATCGGAAAAGTCATCTGGTACAGGCTCACATTTTGCTGATAGCCCAATCTGGCAAAAGCGTTTCTGGGAACATACCATTCGGAATGAGGCTGATTTGATAAACCATATCAATTATGTACATATTAACCCGCTGAAGCATGGTTTGGTTTGTCAGGTAAAAGATTGGCCGTATTCGAGTTTTCATCGTGCTGTGGCTGATGGGTATTATTCTATAAATTGGTGTGGTTAAACATCAAGCCACCTTAGTTTCACGAATACTCAATCAACCTCAGTAAATCCTTATCCCACTTGCTTAATACATATTCTTGAAACCAAATTGGAGCAATTTGGTTGTATCTCGATTGGTCTATTTTTAACAGGTTATTTTCTGATTTTTCGGCAAATAATTCTTGAGTAAACGAGTTGTCAAAAAAGTAAGCTCTGTGGCAAATTGAAGCCATTTCAAATAGCTGCTCTAGGCTAGCAAAATAGCGCTTTACAATTTTGTCGGTTGGTACAGGGTGGCCACCTGTTTTAACTCGTGCAGAAACACGCTCAATATTGACGTCAGGGTCGTTAATGCAGGTGTAGTACAAGTAAGTTTTAAAGCCTTTGGAATTCGCCGTTTTAATATAGTCGAGGTGGCTCGCATGGCTCATCACAGATTCATAAGTTAAAGATAAACCCTGTTCTAAATACTTGTCACGCAGCCCTACACATATATTTTGTGCTGCTTTATATCTATCATCGTCAATAAGTGGCAAGGCAGAATTTGTTGGTTTGAAGCCTTTTAAAGTGTCTGCGACGTCATCTGGGTTTATATATTGGCCAAAATGTACGTCTTGGTGTTGTTGAAGCGTTTTGAAAAGGGTCGTTTTACCAGAACCATTCGGCCCTGCAATTAATCTTACTCTAGGCATGTTTAGCCAAGTTGAAGAGGATGGAAGGTTGCAGGTGTTGAAGTTGATTTGCGTTCAACCTTTGTTTTACTGCCATCTGGCGCAATTTTTACCACACTACCGTTCTCAATTACAGTTATTGCAACACCTTGTTGTTTAGCCAATTTTTGTGCGGCTACTGAGCCGTAATGGGCATAGGTGCTAAGCTTTTTCCAATCACCTAACGCATTTTTTTGACTGCGGCTTACCTTAGCTTTTTTATTCACAATTACGTTTGGCATTGAGACACCCTCAGTGTTTAACTTTGAATTGATTTTAACACAACTTCCATTTAGTACTAGGTTAAAGTTTATTCAGTTTACAGAGGTGCCCGGAGGGGATCAGTAGCTATGGCTCAAACCAATCTTGAATCTATGCTAATTTCAATTTCTTCAACTGACGCTAACACTGTTTTCATTGCTGGATGTAAGGGGTTTATTAAATAATTATATTCACGCGGTACTATTACGCTTGGTACTTGTAAGGCTAAACTCTGTTCACTTTTGAGCCACTGATCACCAATTACGGCTGTTTGCGCTGGGGCAGGCTCTGCTCGCCAGTTTTGAGGGAGTGTCCCTAGCGTCATTATTTCTGTGGGTGGAAGTTTTGATTTTAGCAGGGTATATGAGTTTAAAATCGCATCTGATTCTAAGTGGACTAGAATTTCCAACAAGGCTAACGATTCACTGCTTGCTGCGTAAACACAGGCTTTACCTTTGTTATTCCAACGGCCGCCAAATAAACGTGCGCCTTCGCCATCAAAAGCTGAAGCTGCCCATTTCTTTTTAACTATTCTATAGATGGATATCACGCAAATACGCCGTGTTCTAGTCGTCCGATTAGGTCTAAAACAGCTTCGCTCTCTGCGCTGGTGCCTAACATTTCAATCGGCTTTTTGCCACCCAAGCCTTTAACTGGGCGTTTAAGCCACTGGTTAGCCGCTGCAAGGTCGCCTTCAAACAATTCAACTGCTGCGTTTACCACTTCAGTAAAACGATAAAACTTATCGCTTTCTTCGCGATTAAAATGTCCGGCTTTGGCTCGTCTTGCTAATGTCGCAGGCGCTAAATGAATGACATTCGCAATTTCTTTTTTATCTAACTGAGTTAACTCTGATATTTGTCGAAAAACATCAAATGATAGTCCTTTGTTGAGTGCTGCGTACAATTCATTCCCACGTGGTGGAATACCTACACTATCCCAAACGCTGGTTGTTTCTTCAATAATTGGATTAAATTGATTCATTGATGCACTCCTATCAAATGATAGATTTTAATATATCACATGATTTGAATAAATCTAACTAATCTCCACTTGGCGGCGTTCGCGCTTTCTGCTACATTCGCGAAAATTTTCTATAAGCGTTTAAGGGCTTAATCATGCCAAAGGCAAGTGAAATTAAAAAAAATATGGCCATCGAGTTTGATGGTGGTGTTGTAATTGTTCGCGACATTGAGCGCTCTGTGCCACAAGGCCGCGCGGGTGGTAGTTTGTACCGTATGCGCATGTACAATGTGGTTACGGGTGGCAAAATTGACCATACTTTTAAAGCAGAAGAAATGCTGAATGTGGCTGATTTAGCGCGTCGTCCTGTGACTTTTTCTTATATGGACGGTGACGACTATGTATTTATGGACAGCGAAGACTATACGCCATACCACTTAAACAAAGAGACCATTGAAGAAGAAGCTAGATTTATTGCTGACGATACGCAAGGTTTAGTTGTGGTATTGGTTGAAGGCAACCCTGTAATGGTTGAGTTACCTTCAAGTGTTGAGTTGGTTATTACCGAAACTGCACCATCAATTAAAGGTGCATCTGCGAGTGCACGTACTAAACCTGCTACCTTAACCACAGGTTTAGTTATTCAAGTACCAGAGCATATTGCGAGTGGCGACCGAGTAAAAGTGAACACTGAAGAAGTTCGTTTTATGGGTCGTGCATAAAGCTTAAGCTTGCTATAACTAAAGCAACGCAATGTTGCTTTAGTTATTTTACACCCTCGTACTAAAGTTTGTTTTCCTTAGTTAACCTCTGCCTACATACGTATTCAACCGTCAGCGCTCGAGCACATCATTGCGACCTCACTGTGTTTCATATTTAATGATTTTTTACTAAAAAATAACATTAATAAAATAACTTGGAGATGGATTGTGATGGCGCGAAACTGGATTAGAAATCTAGCCAAAGGCACTGTGTTGTTGGCAGGGCTTATGGGTATAAATGGTTATGCTGCAGTATCAGAAAAAGGCGACGATTTGTATCAAGCCGAGCTTGTATTTGGCGATTTATTTAAACAAGTACAAATTGAAAAAGTAATGGGCGATTACAAAACCTTTGTTGATGCCATTCCACTTTACCCCGCAGAAAAAATACTGGCAGATTACCAAGCGGAAAAATCAGCTGGCAATTTTAATCTTAAACAATTTGTTTTAAAAAACTTTAAGCTGCCGCTAACGTCAACTATCCAAACGGTTGAAAAACTACCGAATATGCAACAGCACTTGCGCCAACACTGGCCTAAGCTTGTACGCCATCCACAAAAAACTGAGACAAATTCAAGTTTAATCCAACTACCTAACCCTTATGTTGTACCCGGTGGACGCTTTCGTGAAATGTTTTATTGGGACAGTTATTTCAGCATAGTAGGTTTAATCGAGTCTGATCAACAAGGCTTAACCAAAGGCATATTAGATAACTTTGCTTATTTAATTGACCAATTTGGTTATGTGCCAAACGGCAATCGCAGTTACTTTTTAAGCCGTTCACAACCACCGTTTTTTGCCGCTACTGTATTAAGTTATGCGGATAAATTTGGTTTAGATGCTGTGGTGCAATACATACCGCAACTAGAAAAAGAGTATCTGTTTTGGATGGATGGCCATAGCGAAATTCCTAAACAAGCGGTTGAAGGCAAACATTTAATTGTGCTTGAAAATGGCGATTATTTTAACCGTTATTATGGCGCGTTAGAAACACCTAGAGCTGAAGCGTACGGCAAAGAATACAAGTGGGCGCTGCAACGCACCAAAGCTGAAAGGCCACAATATCACAGAGACTTACGCGCAGCTTGCGAATCAGGCTGGGATTTTAGCAGTCGCTGGTTTGCTGATGGCAAAAGCAAAAAAACAACTCATACCATGGATGTGATCCCAGTTGATTTAAACAGCTTGTTGTATCAGCTAGAAAGTGTACTGGTTCAGTTAACCCAACATACGAATCAACAAAACAAAGCACAGTTTTACACGCAAAGGCTCAACAAACGTAAACAACTTATCGACAAGTATCATTTTGATGGTCAAAAGGGTATTTACCAAGATTATAACTACAAGTTAAAACAATTCACTGGCCGTGAATCACTTGCCATGATGTATCCGTTATTTGTTGGCGCTTCATCTAAGCAAACCGCTGCAAGCGTCGCTAAGTATATTAACCAGCACTTTTTACATGCAGGTGGTTTAGTTACAACCTTAACGCAAACTGGCGAACAGTGGGATTACCCAAATGGTTGGGCGCCACTGCAATATTTATCGGTTAAAGGCTTATTGCGCTATCAACAAAACGAACTTGCCACAACCGTAATGCAGCGTTGGTTGGCGTTAAATGAAAAGGTCTATCAGCAAGACGGTAAAATGATGGAAAAATATAATGTAGTGGATATCAACCTAGCTGCTGGTGGTGGTGAATATCCAAACCAAGATGGATTTGGTTGGACCAATGGTGTTGCAATTGCGTTTGATGAAATGTTGCAGCATCTATCAATTCGCTAGATTGTTGATAATAAGCCACTGATGTGGCTTTAATCTTTATCACTTGTTTTTAGCTGCTCAATTTCTTCAGCTATTTTCTCAGCTTCAGCGGTTATCATGGCGTAAGACCTAATATCACCATTTCTTTGTGCCCACATTGCTTGTTCGAGTTTAGCTTCATATAGTTTATTCAGCTTTTTTATTGGATCTTTTTTAAATATTGAGAACATAATAAAACTCTTGATCAGGTAGTTGAAGTGCTTTTTTACGTTGAGCGAGGGCTTAAGGATTAAAATGTCATTATAATTAAAACACTTTTATCAAGCTTCTCCCTTTGCTCGGTTATACCTTAATGTAAAACGAAAATACGACCCAACGAACAAGTTTACCAATATGTTGTTGGATAAATATGATTAATCTCGATATTCGCTAAATATGCCATCTTTAAATCAAATTGTTTGTTATTACCGTGACTGTTATAAAGCGGATAACTCTTCTATTGCACTCTGGGACATATTTAAACTTAAAAAAGCTGATTACTATGTTTTAGAAGGAAAAGATGAGTTAGGCACTGGGTTTTTACCTCGGCTACCAATAGAGAATGTTCTAGGAAAAGCCTTGCTTGAGCGCTCCCAGCAGTACCTGCGAGAAAAACAATTATTATATATCAGGTATATTTTAGCGGGGCAGCTGGAGCTTGATGGTGATGTTAAAACTATTGCTGCTCCTATCATTTATAATGAAGCTGAGATTGAATGTGAGCAAGGACAATTTTACTTTACTATAGACGATAAAACCTTTGGTATTAACGAACCTGTCCTTGCTGTAACTAATCCTGAATTTTCATTAGGAAACTTAAGTGAACAAGAGCTTAAATCCACTTCGTTTTGGGCTAATTTATTCAGTGAATCACCAAGTAATATTAGTAGTTTTCAGGTATTAGATTTTCCAAATTTAGTGGATTTAGCCACTCTAAAGAAATGCAACAAGGCTAAAAAACTTACTCTGTTGCCTGCATCTATGTTGGTCTTGCTTGATAAAGCGAAAGCAAGCCGAGGTGTTATTCACGAATTGGATCAGATCATTGATTCTTCCGTTCAATCGAATGCTTTAGCTGGATTATTAACAGGGCAAGCTGAAAGTGAGTCGGTTACAGATTTGAAACATCAGTATTTGCCTTGTTTATTATCGGCAGCGCAAAACAAAATTATCTCGACAGCAGCAACTGCACCGCTAAGCTGTGTTTCCGGCCCCCCTGGAACTGGAAAAAGCTATACCATTTCAGCGATTGCTGCTGAAAACATGGCTAGAGGAAAGAAAGTGCTAATTGTTTCGCACACAGAACAAGCGTTGGAGGTGATTAGTCAAAAGCTAGCGGACAATTTTGAGATGGGGGATATTGCGATAAGAGCTGGCCAAAAAACATTTTTACGTCAGTTTAAGCGATATTTGGCTGATTTGTTAGAAGGATACTCTTCGTTTGAGGATGGCACCAATCTACAAAAATTGGAAATTAAGCTAAATTCACTGGGTAAAAAAGTAGATAAGCTCGAACGCAAATTTGAAAAGTTTTGCCAACAAGCAATTCGCCGAGGCCATAGAATACAAGCGCTTGAAAAGAAAGAATCAAAGTGGCGAAAGCACATTTATTTTTCTTTATTTAAAACCAAAATATTTACCTTAGAGAAACAGTGGCTCGCCTTGGAGCAATTAAATACTTTACTTAAACAAAAAGAAAATGCTGCTAGTTCATATTTGAGCCTTTATAAACAGAATCAGTTAAACACTCTGTTAAAAGAGTATCGACAGGTGCTAAAAACCTTTAAAAGTGCGGTAAGTAGCCGAACATCGCAGCGCCAGTTTGAACGTTTCAGTGAGGTAAATTACGACGCTTTACTTGCTGCTTTCCCGGTTTGGTTAGTGAGTTTGAATACGCTGCATAAAGTTCTCCCGATGAAACACGAACTATTTGATTTAGTTATCCTTGATGAGGCTACTCAATGTAATATCAGCGCCTGTTTACCTGCTTTCTTTCGAGCAAAACGAGCGGTTGTTATTGGCGACAACAAACAGCTTAAACATTATTCTTTTCTTTCTAAGCAAAAAGAAACCTCAATTCTCAAGGAGCAAGAACTAACGTGGGAGACGAATGGTGTTTTAAGCTATAGAGATAACTCAGTGTTAGATTTAGCACTGGAGCAAATAAAAAATGGTGATCAAGTTAACTTTTTGGATGAACACTTTAGAAGCCAGCCTGAGTTAATTTATTTCAGCAATAAGCAATTTTACCAAAATAAATTAAAGGTGATTCAGCACCGACCCTGTACCTCGTCTGGTCATTTGATAATCGAAAGTACAGGCGGTAGTCGCGATACCTATGGTGTTAATAAAACGGAAGCAGGTAAAATAATTTCTGACTTGCGCTGCCTAGTTGATAATCAAAGCAGTCTTTCCATTAAACAAACTATAGGCGTGATATCACCTTTTAGAGCTCAAGCTGAATACTTAAAATCTGCTATTAATAAGCAATTTTCTGTACAAGAAATTGAAGCTCACAAAATTTTAGTTGCAACACCATATGGTTTTCAAGGTGAAGAGCGAGACCTTGTATTTATATCTTTTGCTCTCGATAACAAGTCAGTTAGAGCTGCAAGTTATTTGAATAAAGCAGATGTATTTAATGTGTGTGTGACCCGTGCGCGAAGTATGCAGCATGTCTATCTTTCAATTGACGCCAATAAATTACCTACATCTAACTTACTTGCACAATATGTGGCTTCGGCATCTGAATTTAATGCTGTCCACAGTACAGCAGATTCTATGGACGCTTTCCAACAACAAGTTTCTGAACGTCTTAAGGATCTGGGTATTCAAACTTGGCCTGGTTACCACATAGCTGGAACAGAAATCGATTTGTTGTGTGGTTTTGATGGAAAATATCTGGCCGTTGATCTAATCGGCTTTCCTGGGCCTTGGTCTGATTTTTTTAAGTTAGAAACATACAAATTGTTTAAGCGAGTGGGTGTGGAGATTATGCCCGTTACTTATGGTTTATGGACGTTAGATGCGCAAACCTGTATTCAAAAAATTGCAGAAAAATTAGGCTGTAAATGTTAATTGCCATAATAACTTTACGAGAGCTGTAATAATTTTTACACGAAATTGAAATAGGATACCGTACAAACAGTTATTAGGTCACAGCAGTATGATAACAAGAAGACAGTTTGGTTTAGGTTTAGCCTCTATGGCTTTTTCGGGATTAGCCGCCAGTTCTTTGGGTAAAAAGGCTTTAGCGCTAGAGAGTATTGAGACAGTTTATGGCCCTTTAAAAGCAGATCCGAAAAAGTTGCTCGATTTACCCGCAGGTTTTAGTTACAAAGTGATATCACAATTAGGTGATATGATGAGTGATAATTTCGCAGTGCCAGACAGAGCTGATGGCATGGGTTGTATTCCGTTAGCTAATAACAGAGTTGCACTTATTCGCAATCACGAGTTGCAGCCTAAGCATTTAGACCGCCAACCCAAGTCAATTCAAACACACAAAACCACTAAAGCGTACGACCAGTTAAACAATGGCGTAGCCTTGCCGGGTGGTACCAGTACCATTATTTATAACTTACAAACTCAACAAAAAGAGCAAGAGTTTTTAAGTTTAGTTGGCACCATTCGAAATTGTGCGGGTGGTATAACCCCTTGGGGTACTTGGTTAACCTGTGAAGAATCGGTTGTTCGCAGTGGCTCAGGCGTGAATGAAGATCATGGATATATCTTCGAAGTGCCAGCCAATGCAACAGGTTTAATTGATCCTGTGCCATTAAAACAAATGGGGCGCTTTAATCACGAAGCCGCAGCTGTTGACCCTAAAACAGGTATTGTTTATTTAACTGAAGATCGCGGTGACAGCTTGTTTTATCGTTTTGTGCCAGATGTTTATGGGCAGTTGGCCAAAGGTGGTAGGTTAGAAGCTTTAGTGATTAAAAAGCATAAGCAGTTTGATACACGCAATTGGTCAAAAGCCACTATGCCAGTTGGACAGTGGTTTGAAGCTGAGTGGATTAAAATAGAAAATCCTGAAAGCCCAGAAGACGACCTACGCCAACAAGGTTATCAAAAAGGCGCGGCTTTGTTTGCCAGAGGAGAGGGCATTCACTGGGGCAATGGCGAGTTATATTTCTGTTGCACTAATGGCGGTGAAAAACAGTTTGGCCAAATTATGCGTTATCAACCTTCTGTGGTTGAAGGTATGGCGGAAGAACAGCAATCACCTGGGTTAATTCAATTATTTTTTGAGAGTTACGATAAATCAGCCTATAACTTTGGTGATAATTTAACTGTTATGCCAAACGGACATTTATTGGTGTGTGAAGACCAATATACGGATATTGTTGATAACCATTTACGTGGTGTGACGCCGCAGGGGCAAGTTTACGACTTTGCGCGTTTGCATGAACAAACCGAACTAGCAGGCACATGTTTTTCGCCAGATGGTCGCACCTTGTTTGTAAATGTATACTCACCTGCAAAAACCTTAGTTATCACAGGACCTTGGTAAAATTATCAAGTTGCTGCTGTGTATCTATATCGATTGCTGCACTTTCGAGTGGGCAATCGACTATGCTAAATTCGCTGCTATAGAGTAATTTTTTAGCACCTTTATCTCCATCCAACTTACTTAGTTGCGCAAAGGTGGTTTTACTGAAAACAGCCGGAACCCCTCGTGTTTGTTGGTAGTTTGCACAGACAATATCCTTTTGCTGTAAGGCGAATTCATCTAATAGTTGTTGGTAGTCTTGCTGAGTAATCGCCACTTGGTCGGCGAGTGCAATTAAAATAGCATCATAATCTTGAGCGAGTTTGGTAACTGCCAATGCGATTGAATTGCCAATCCCAGCTTGCCAGTTTGGGTTGAATAGCAGTTGTACTTTGCAATTTTTTTCGCCCAAAAAGTCGCGAATTTGTTTGTGCCAGCGACCGGTTATTATAAAAACATCATTGACCCCGGTATGCTGCAGAGCTTCAAAGGTAAGCTCTAACAAACTATGCTCGTTAACTTTCGCTAGATGTTTACAACCATTAAACCGACTAGATTGTCCAGCTGCCATTATCACGCCTGCTATTTTCACTACTCATCCTTAGTTGGGATTGTTGGGTTTATAGTATAAGTATCAGTTTGCTAAAACTAGACGGCTAGCTAACTTATTGAAACAACTTGCTCATTTTATTGGTATATGCCTTAATTAGTTAAGCCATACATTGATTGGAGAAAGTGTATTGAGTCTTTTGTTGGAACTAAAACCAGGCGCACCTATTAGTGTCAGTTACCTAGATACTGGGCACAGAATGCAAACGGTTCAGATGTTGTATGTGGGGCTGATTGATAAAGAGTACCTGATTTTACGATTTCCAGACACTAGAGCGCTGGTTAATCACAAATTTGGTTTAGTGCCAGGCACGCATTTAACCCTTCGCACTATGGTTGCAAAAGAAGTGTTGCATGCACTGTCGTTTAAAGCACCGTCGCTGGGTGTATCTAAATTAAGAGAACCTTTGTTGTTAGTTGGTTTTCCGAATCAAACTAACAGCCAACAGCTTAGGTCAAAACCTAGATTAAAAGTTGAGGCTATGGCTGGTGTTCGCTTGCTAAATAAAGAATTAGAATTTTTAACTATGGTCAGTGACTTTTCATTAACTGGGCTAAAATGCGAATTTAACCTAACTGAAGAACAAGAAGCTGTATTAAACAAAAGCAACATTGCTGAGTTAGTGGGTGAGCGGGTTAATATTGATTTTGGCGTTAATGATGATTTTGAATCTGATTTCCAGCTCTATGGTGTAATCAAAAATGCGCGTATTCAAGACAAAACTTGGTTTGGCATTCAATTTGAAGATAACGATGAGTCCATGGTGAAGTCAATATTTGCCATACTGCTGATGCGACTACATGGTTTGTAATCGCATTAACAACGGATTGAGCATTACTTAATGCAAGCCACGAGTTCCTGACTAAACTTTTGATCTTTCGACACTATCATCATTTGTCGTGAGCGCGCTTGTCCTTGTTTAAACATTGAAAAATCGTAGTCTTGTTCAATTTGGAAAGTCAGCGGCGTGCCATCAATAAAACTTTGATGAAATCCTAGCTTGCGCAAAATTGCACTACCAGCGGCTGCGTCCCAAATATTTAACCCGGCACAAATACCAGCCATACGACCTTGCGCTAAATAAACATACGGAAAAACAATGCTGTAATAAGTGGTTACGCCTCGGTTTAATCCTTCAACCTGTTTGGTTTTAGCAATCAGTTGGTTAATAACCAATACGCGAGATGGGTGGTCACAGTTGTTTTTAAGATCAGGCGACAGCTCTACAAGTTGCTCAAACTTAGGTAAAGCGCCAATGCCTTTGCCATATAGCACTTTGCCTTGATAACTAATAATCGCTTCAAACGTACCTGGTAAAACAATACAACCTTCAGTTAATTCGCCATTCTGTGCAAACCCTATGGATATGCCCCACAAAGGTGTCAGTGATGCATAAGGCACAGTGCCATCAATTGGATCGATAATATAACAATTGCCAGTAAGCGCTTGGTTTAATTCAGCTCGGGTTAATTCTTTTATCGTTTCTTCGCCAATTACATAAGTATCATTTGCTGGGTTTGCTAATGCTTTAATCGCAGTATCTTCTACTAGCTTGTCTGCTTGTGTGACAATTGAATTGTCTGGTTTTATTTCGGTGGTTAGTTTTTGTTGCTCTGCAACAGCAATATCAGCCAGTTTACAAGCTGTAGCATATACAAATTGGGCATCCCAAATAGATTTTATCGGCAAAACAAAGTCCTTAATTACATCGTAAAGAGGCTTTATTGTAAGGGGTTTGCTGATAACATCAAATGCAAATACTTTGCTTGGGCTATGTATTTTGCAATAATGCCACCGGTGGCTTTGGCGTGATGATTTAGTTTAATTTTTTAATTGATACGAATAAGGATAAAAATGAAGTGTCTACTCCCTATACTAGCCGTTGTTTTTGCACTGGCGGCATGCTCAATCGATAAAAGTGATCAAGCTAATTCTACAATACAACCCGCAATCTCATTAGCAGAGTTTTATGACATTATTAAACACTGGCGAGATCAAAATCCAGATAAACCAGAGCAGCTATTGGAAGAAAATGACATAGTTGGGATTGCTAACAACATTTTGTTATACCAGCGCAATAATGGTGGTTGGCCAACCAATAAAAATATCCTGCTAAAACTATCAGAAGACGAAAAACAAAATGTTTTGGCTAATAAGGACGCTTTAGACTCTAGTTTGGATAACCGTAATACTTATCCGCAAATACGTTATTTGGCTCATGCATATATGATTACCAAGGATAAGGGCTACAAAGACGCTGCAATCGCTGGGTTGAATTATATTTTAGCTGCGCAGTACAACAACGGTGGTTTTGCTCATTCACCACCACGTAAGGGTCAATATTATGAACATATTACCTTTGCTGATGAGGTGATGCCGGGCACTTTAAATTTATTACGAGATATTGCCAAGAAATCTGCGCCATTTACCTTCTTTAATGAAGAAATTTATCAACAAAGTGCCGCCGCATGGCAAAAAGGGCACAATTTATTGCTTGAACTACAAGTTGAAATTGATGGTAAAAAGACCATTTGGGCAGGCCAATATCACAAAGAAACTTTGCAACCAGTCGGCGCACGCAGCTACGAGTTAGCTGGTCTGTTAACTTGGGAAAGTGTCGCTGTTGTCGAATACTTAATGGCTGAGCCTAGACCAAGCCAAGAGGTTATTCAGGCGGTAGAAGCCGCGGTGCTTTGGTTTAAACAGCATAAAATAGATAATTTACGCATTAAAAAAGTTGAAACTGAGCCTGTGCGTTTTAAATACTTCACTTCCACTTACGATTTATTTGAAGTTGAAGATGAAACTGCGCCACCAATTTGGGCAAGATTTTATGATTTACAAACTCAACAGCCTTTTATGGCCGGGCGTGAAGGTAATAAAGTTTATAAACTTCAAGAAGTCGGAAGAGATAGGCGAACAGGGTATACTTGGTATGGATATTGGCCACAACAACTAATAAGTGAAAGCTACGTAAATTGGCAAAAAAACTTGCCAAAGTAATTGCTAATGTGAGCTGGTCAAACTAACCTTAAGTGGTAAGGATAAACCTATGAGTATAAGGAGTTTACTGATGCGTGTTTGGATGAATACATGGCATTACCGCGGAATATGGATTGTTTTCCTTTCAGGCTTAGCAGCTATCAGTTTATATAGTTTAGTTACTTTCTTTTATCAAAAACACCATGCGCTTGCTGAAATTGATCAAAGATTACATCAGGCAGCACTGGGTGCATTAGAGATAGTTAAATCGCAATCGGCAATAGTCGGCGAGCAAAAAAGTTTCGCCGATAGTGACTACCAAAAATTGATTATGCAGATGTCGGAGTTTGCTCGCCGCTCTGATGTTGAATACGTCTATACCTTGGAAAAAATAGCCGACAGTATATTTTTTACCAGCTCGAGTTACACAGCTGAAGATGCTGAGTCTGGGTTGGTAACTCGCTATTTTGATGTGTACGAAAGTACCACACCTACTCAACATCAAGCTTTCCTAAGCCAAACAATTCAATACGAAAACACAGTTGATAAGTGGGGAGAGTTCCGTTCGATATTGTTGCCGTATACAACTGAAAGTGGCCGCACTATTTTAATTTGTGCCGATATTAATCTTGCCGAAGTTAAAAACGCAACGTTAAACAGTTTGTACTTTGCACTTATTTCTGGCGTTTACTTTTTAGGATTATCCTTTTTGTACGGCTTAGCTTATGTTTATAAAATGCGCAGCGCTTTAACTTTAGATCCTGCTAGTGGTTTTGCTAATCATGCAGCTTTGTCTGAATTGTTAAAAAAAGCGCGTGGGCAAATGAGTTTGGCTGTTATTGGTTGTAAAGATTTAGCCGATATCGGCAGTTTTTATGGCCAAGATGTATTAGATGCTTGCGTGAGCAATTTATTACAGCAGTTATCGGATAGTTTAGGTAAAGAATACAAATACTTTAGGTTCTCGCCAACCAAGGTAGTTGTGGTCGCCAACAAAGAAATCGCTTATGAAGATGTGTTAGCGTGTTTGACCGAGTTGAATGTTGGTTCGCCGATTTTAGATTCTCCACTCATTTATACCAAAATACATATAGGTTGCGACAATGGTTTGAGTAGCCAAGTGTTGGAAAATGCATTGTTGGCCGAAACCATAGCGCGTAGTGAAGACCTGATGCTACAGTGTTATTCCAGCGCGTTTAACGAGCTCAAATCTAAATATCAATACAACATTGTTATGAGTGCTGAAATTAGCCAAGCATTTACTGAAAATAGGTTTGTGCCATTTTTCCAGCCAATTATAAGTGTGGAGTCTGGTGCAATTGTTAAGTATGAAGCATTGGCTAGGCTAAAAGACAAACAAGGAAATTTTGTACCGCCATTCAAATTTTTACCTGTTATTTATCGCAGCCGTTTGGATAGAGAGTTGGTGAAAACTATGTTTTTGCAATGCGCACAGCGCTTCAATCAGACAAATGTGTGTTGGAGCATCAATATGTCGGCGGCAGATATGATGGACCCAGCTTTGTGTCACTGGCTTTTAGAGCAGCTAGAGTTATATTCTAATCCTAAAAACATTACCTTTGAGTTGTTGGAAACCGAAGGGGTAGACGACTATGCCAGTATTAAAGTCTATATCAATAAATACCAAGCGGCAGGCGTTAAGATATTTATTGATGATTTTGGTGTAGGTTATTCAAATATTTCACACTTTTTGAAACTTAATGTTGATGGTTTGAAAATTGACGGCTCTTTAATTGAGCGTATTTGTGAAGACAAAGACATTCGCCTTTTTATTGAGCACATAGTGCAATTTGCAAATTCTGTCGGTTTTGAAGTGGTTGCAGAATATATAGAAAACGAACAAATTTTAGCTGAAGTAGCTGGACTTGGTGTGCACATGGCACAAGGTTATCACTTCAGTGCGCCAGTTGAGCATATTGAGTTGGATGTAGCAGCTGCGTAATTTTTGCTTTATCGGCTGGCGAAAACTGGAAAAATATTT
The DNA here is from genome assembly GCF_000281085.1 of Catenovulum agarivorans YM01. Taxonomy (GTDB): domain Bacteria; phylum Pseudomonadota; class Gammaproteobacteria; order Enterobacterales; family Alteromonadaceae; genus Catenovulum; species Catenovulum agarivorans. The sequence continues at coordinate 56,420 of NZ_JH767525.1, read as the reverse complement.
AGACATAAACCAAACTAATATATCCATGCTGCTTGGGTATAAATCGCGAATGAGTCAGTAGTCCATTCTCATATTGAGTTTAAGAAAAGGATTAGGACTATGTTTAAATATCCACAAATAATTTTACTTTCTTCTGTAGTTTTACTCTCTGCTTGTAAATTAGATATATCTTCAGATGACGATGATGGTACAGGTGGTGATCCTATTGTTACTTTACCAACTGAGTTAATGGATGTGGTTGCAAACATGCAATTTACTCATGCTAACTCAGGCGCGCCATACAATTTAGATCAACTTGCTGATTTCACTTTTTCTAGTTCAGGTACTTTGTTTATTGATACTGATCCAGATGCAGCAAATGGTGATGAGTTACAACTAGACGATGTGGCTATGGTCGGCAGCGAGTATGTGTGGATGGATGAGCAAAACGGTTTCAACTATGCTGTGAGTCTAACCGCAACAGGCATCCACGAAATTAATGTATCAAGTTCGGCTGGTGTGTTTTTAGGCCAGTTCACTCATTATGTTGAACCTGGTTCAGACTTACCAAATGCAGATTTAGTGATCAAATATGCTGGAACCTACAACGTGGTTGCTAGTTCTGGCACACATTCACGCGGTACTGTCACAATAGGCACTGACCTAAGTGTTGATTTTGATACCGGCGTTGCTTTTACTGAAGATGATATCCAAAATATTTCGGATCGCACTTTTATTCAAGATGAACCTAGAGTGCAGTTAAGTTATGGGGCTGATGATGACGCAGATGTAATTAATCTGTATTTAAACGCTGATCTTACTGCGGTTATTCAAATTCAATATCGCAATCGCAATCAGTCGATTGATGTGCGGGCGGATGTTCAATAAAAATTCTTCTAGGATTAAGCTTATTTTCTTGCACCATGCGGGTCTTATTCTGTATGGTGCAAACATGCCGCGGTTTCAATGGATCTATCCATGCAAAATGATTTGTTTTATCAAAACCTACCAGAGTTCTCCCTGTTTAATGAATTTGCTGAAATAAACCATTATCACTCTATTCCCGACGATTGGTTTGTCGTGATCACTGACGTTATTAATTCAACCGCTGCGATTGAGCAAGGAAAATATCGCCAAGTAAATGCCTTAGGTGTGGCCTCTATTGTTGCCATTATGAATAGTATTAAACCACTTAAAGTACCCTATGTATTTGGTGGTGATGGAGCAAGTGCCTGTGTGCCTTCATCTGTTTTAGCCAAGGTGAAGCAAGCTTTGCAAGCTACAGTTAAGCTAGCCAAGGCGCAATTTGGTTTAGAAATTAGAACGGGCATAGTGCCTGTTGCAGATATTCGCGCCAAAGGTAAAGATATTCGAGTTGCTAAGTTCAAACCTAAAGCGCACTTTTCTCAGGCAATGTTTGATGGCAATGGTTTGTCGTTAGCTGACAGTTTAATTAAGCAGCTAAATTCACCTTATCTGTTAACCCCAGATGAGCAAGAAGGCGAAACAGAACAGTCGTTGTTTGAAGGTTTTGAATGTCGTTGGAATGAGATACCCAGTCGTTCAAAAGAGCATGTTGCTTTGTTAGTGCAGGCTTTGCCGGATGCACAGTTTTCGTCGGATCAAATTTATCAAATTGTGTTGATGGCGATTAACGGCTGTTATGGTGATGAGCTGGCTTATCACCCAATTACCCCTGAACAGATGACATTGTCATCCAGCTTTGCCGACTTGCAGAACGAAGCGAAAATTCGTGGTGGTTTTGTTGGCCAATTAGAAAAGTACAAATACTTAGCTAAGTTAAAGCTGCTACGCCATGTTGGTAATTATTTAATGAAAAATAAAGTTAAAACCGATGCAACGGATTGGGGCGTATACAAACAAAGATTGGTCGACAATACTGATTTTCAAAAATTTGATGATATGTTGCGCATGGTCATTTCTGGCAATGCGGAGCAGCGCAATGCTTTGCAAAATCAACTTAAACAACTGCAGCAAAGCGGTTTGTTAGTTTATGGTATACATGCTGCACCTAGCGCTTTAATTACTTGTATGGTGAATGATTACAACCATGACCATGTACATTTTTTAGATACCACTCAAGGTGGTTATGCTATGGCAGCAAAACAACTTAAAAGTCAGTTAGCCGCTTTAAATGCAGAGCAATTGGCGCTAAACTCTAATTAGTTTGGACGAAAGGCGAATATTAATTTGTTATGCGATTGGCTAATTTAAAATCAAAATTGCTGGCTTGTTTTGCTTTACTAACTATGTTGGTAGGCCAAGTTGCAGCTGTTGATATGCAAAATTGCCAAATGCATATGTCGCCAAGTGTAACCCTAGATAAACCCGCAGCTAACCATCAAACTTCAGAACATCAAGGCCACGATCATGCGATGCATGCTGAGCATGATATGCAGATGATGGAAGATACACATCAAGCTGCGGATAGCAGTGCGCATGACTGTTGTAAAACGGCTAAAGCTGAATGCCAATGTCCGCACCAGATTTGTCATAATGCAGGTATCATTTTAACCGAATTGGCAATTGACCATGTTGCGGCCACACCAAACAAAATTACTAAATCTTTCGAATCCTTTATCTCACAACCCTCTGCAAGTTTATATCGCCCACCGATAACTCTATAACCTAGGATAGATCTATCCAAAATTTTCTTAAACTGCCAAGCATCTAGTGTGTTTGTGCTGTGTGTCATTTAAATATGCGATTTTTAAAATGGTTAACAAGTTATTTATTTATCCAGTTCATCTACTGTTTTTATTAGGTTTTACTTTTGTATCAGCGGCTTATGCGAATCAAATTGACTATGCTTCTGCTAACCAACAAGCAAAATTAGCAGCTGAGCCAAAAAACAGTCTCACTTCTATTCATCAACATAAATTGTCATTAGACGCTTTAATTACAAAAGCCATTCAACAAGACTTATGGCTTAAAAGTAATCAATTATCAGAACAGGCCGCTAATGCACAAAGTATCGCGGTTGATAATTGGGCCGACCCAAATTTTTCGCTAGCTTTAGCGAATGTGCCAATTGATAGTTTGTCGCTTAACCAAGAGGGCATGACTCAGGTTAAGTTTGGCGTTAGTCAAATGTTGCCACGAGGCGACTCACAACACATTCAGCACCAGCAGTGGCAAAATGTTGCTGCACAGCACCCAATTCAGCGCCAGCTCCGCCAGTTGCAACTTACCCAGCAAATTAGTTTACTTTGGCTTGAATACACACTGGCACAACAAATTGAGCAGCGCATTAATCAAGACCAAGTATTGTTTGAACAAATGGTTGAATTAGCCAAAGCGCGTTATGCCAGTGCAATAGGGCAAACCCGTCAACAAGACATTATTCGCGCTGAATTAGAGTTATCACAGTTGCATGAAAAACGTTTATTGCAGCAACAAAAACAACAAAATATACAGGCGCAATTAGCTCAATGGCTGCCAGATATTTTTAGCTATCAGGTCGACACTACTGCAGCTGAAATTGTATTAAACCAACCTGACATCAGCACAAGTTGGCGCTTTCAGCAAATGCCAGTAATTAAAAAATTGATGCAGCATCCACAAGTGCAATTATTAGATAATCAATTTAAAAGCCGCGAATTGGATGTGCAGTTAAGCGAACAAGCTTATAAACCGCACTGGATGGTCAATGCCAGTTATGCGTACCGTGCCGATGGTGTACAAATGGATAGAGCGGACTTTGTTTCAGTGGGCGTGAGTTTTGATTGGCCAATTTTTGCCAGCAATAAACAAGATCAAAACAACAAAGCCGCCATAGCTAAAGCTGAAGCGGTAAAAACCGATAAACAACTCTTGTTACAAACCATGTATGGACAAGCATTAGCAGCAGCTGAATCTTATTTGCTATTACAGCAGCGCCATCAGCTCTATCAAGACACCTTACTCGACCAAAGCAAACAGCAAGCACAAGCTGCTATTACCGCATATACAAATGATGACGGTGACTTTGCTGAAGTAGTGCGAGCTCGCATTGGCGAACTCAATACGCATATTCAAAGTTTGCAATTACATACCCAAAAGCTGCAAAAAGTGGTGCAGCTTAATTATTTTTTCCCAGTGCACTCAATTCAGGAGGCTAACTAATGGCTAGCATCTTTTCTCGACCGTTTTTATTTGGCCTTATTTTAGGTGGGCTTGCTGCATTTTTGCTTGCTGCTATTGTTATGCAAACTAGGTCTGCAACACATTCAGATATGGCTCAAACCTCAAGTGCTGAAACAAGCACTGAGAAAAAGCCTTTGTATTGGGTAGCACCTATGGATGCAAATTATCGCCGTGACAAACCGGGTAAATCCCCTATGGGCATGGATTTAGTCCCAGTATATGAAGAAAACGCCAACAGCCAATTTGGCGAAGGGGTTGTGAGTATCTCGCCCGAAGTGGTGAATAATTTAGCCGTTAAAACCACCCAAGCTAAGTTGGATGTTTTAACTTTACCCATTACTGCATCCGCTGTGGTGGAATATGACCAAAATTCAATTGTGCATGTACACCCCAGAGTAGAAGGTTGGTTAGACAAACTTTATGTTAAAGCACAAGGTGAACCAGTTGAAAAAGGCCAGCCGCTTTATACTTTGTATTCGCCGCAATTGGTTAATGCCCAAGAAGAATATTTAATTGCGTTAAAACGTGGGCAAAACCCATTAATAAAAGCTGCTAAAGAGCGTTTGCTTGCATTGCAATTGCCAAAAAAACTCATCGAAAAGCTGAATAACACTCAAGCTGTGCAAGCTTATATTACCTTTAGTGCGCCGCAAACAGGTGTGGTTAATCAACTGCCCATTCGCGAAGGGTTTTATGTACAGCCGGGTACCACTATCATGAGCATAGCGACCTTAGATAAGGTATGGGTAGAAGCGCAATTTTCAGCGAAACAGAGTCCATTGGTTAAAAATAATCTAGCCATTAACTTTGTTGCCGATGCACTACCACAGCAGCAATTTAGTGGGCTTGTTGATTATATTTACCCGCAAGTGGATGAAAAAACGCGTTTAGTTCGCGCGCGTATTGTATTGGATAATGTTAAACATCAATTAAAAGCGGGCATGTACGGCAAGGTAGCAGCTCAAATAAAGAGTGAACAAGCGCAAATTTTGTTGCCTTTACAAGCAGTCATTCAAACCGGAAAACAAAATCGTGTTGTGCTTGAATTAGCCAAAGGTCAGTTTAAGTCGGTCGAAGTAGAGTTAGGGCATCAATCAAATCAGTTTGTTGAAGTTTTATCTGGTGTAATGGAGGGAGATAAAGTTGTTACTTCCGCACAGTTTTTATTGGATTCTGAATCTAGTAAAAGCTCTGACTTTTTACGTATGCAGCCTAGTGAAAATGAGCATTCGGCTCACTCTATGCCAGCTGAACAACAGGTTGCTCACCAAGCCGTGCAATCGGCAACTGTTATGGGCGTGATTAACTCAATAGATGCTCAAAGCCGAATATTAAATATCAGCCGCGATGCAATTGAAAAATGGAACAGGCCGCCAGCAACTATGGATTTTAGGGCAGCCGACTCGATAGATTTAGACCAATTTAACTCTGGTATGTCAGTGCATTTTAATTTTGAAATTCACGATGATTTTATTATCACCAGTATGATGGCAATGGATGTTATGCAGCATGGAGGCCACTAATGATTAGCGCAATTATCCATTGGTCAGTACACAATCGATTTTTAGTGCTGTTATGTACCTTTATTATTGTTGGTGCTGGGATATTTTCATTAAAAAACACTCCAGTTGATGCTATCCCTGATTTATCTGATGTTCAGGTTATCGTTAAAACCACTTATCCGGGGCAGTCACCGCAAGTTGTGCAAGACCAAATAACCTTTCCGTTAACCTCGGCATTTTTAGCAGTGCCGGGGGCAAAAACAGTTAGGGGGTATTCATTTTTTGGCGACTCGTATGTATACATCATTTTTGATGATGACACTGATTTATACTGGGCGCGCAGCCGCGTGCTGGAATATTTAAGCCAAGTTGCACCCAATTTACCCGACAGCGCCAAAGCGCAACTAGGACCAGATGCCACAGGTGTTGGTTGGATTTATTTATATGCCCTGCAAGATAAAACTGGCCAACATGATTTAGCTGAGCTGCGCTCAATTCAAGATTGGTTCTTAAAATACGAATTACAAACAGTTGCTGGTGTTGCCGAAGTTGCGCCAATTGGCGGCATGGTTAAACAGTACCAAGTAGAAGTAGATCCAATCAAACTCGCCAATTATGGTATTCCGCTACAACATGTGCAAATGGCAATAAAACGTGGCAATGGTGAAACAGGTGCTTCAGTTATTGAAATGGCTGAAGCCGAATACATGGTCACCACCACAGGTTACATTCAATCAATTGATGATTTAAAAGCTATTCCATTAGGCATAAACAGCGATGGCCGTCAGTTAACCATTGCAGATGTGGCCAATGTGCAGTTTGGCCCTCAAATGCGCCGCGGTATTGCCGAGCTAAATGGTGAAGGTGAAGTGGTTGGCGGTGTTGTTGTGATGCGTTTTGGCGAAAATGCACAAAAAACCATTGAAGGGGTAAAAGCCAAACTTGCCTCGTTAGAAAAAAGTTTACCCACTGGCGTTGAGCTTGTACCTGTGTACGACAGGTCGCAACTTATCAATAATGCAGTGGATAATTTATGGCACAAACTGATGGAAGAGCTGGCTGTAGTTGCCATTATCTGTGCGGTATTTTTATTCCATTTGCGCTCGTCTATTGTGGCTGTTATCAGTTTACCTTTGGGCATTTTGGTTGCTTTTATCATTATGTATTTTCAAGGTATTAACGCTAATATCATGTCGCTAGGTGGTATTGCGATCGCGATTGGTGCTATGACAGACGGCGCAATCGTTATGATTGAAAATATGCACAAACATATGGAAAAAACGCCGCTAACAGAACACAACCGCTGGCAAATTGTCGCGCAATCAGCCAGTGAAGTAGGGCCTGCACTATTTTTTAGTTTATTGATTATCACGGTCAGTTTTCTGCCAGTGTTTATTTTAGAAGCACAAGAAGGCCGGTTATTTGCGCCATTGGCTTACACCAAAACCTATGCAATGGCTGCAGCCGCTGGTTTGGCGATCACCCTTATTCCCGTGTTAATGGGGTATTTTGTGCGCGGTAAAATATTGCCAGAAAAGAAAAATCCACTAAACCGCTTACTTATAGCAGTATACATGCCGGTATTAAAACGAGTGGTCACTTATCCTAAAACTACTTTGTTGTTAGCGCTGGTCGTGACTGTGGTTGGTTTTTATCCCATCAATAAAATTGGCAGTGAGTTTATGCCACCTTTAGATGAAGGTGATTTAATGTATATGCCAACTACATATCCGGGCATTTCAATTGGTAAAGCAAGGCAAGTTTTACAACAAACCGACAAGCTTATTCGCACCATACCTGAGGTACAAAACGTTTTTGGCAAAATAGGGCGGGCGGAAACTGCGACTGATCCTGCACCACTGACTATGATCGAAACCTTTATTCAGCTTAAACCTCGTAGCGAATGGCGAGCTGGCATGACCACGGATAAATTGATAAAAGAGCTTGATCAAGTGGTTAAATTACCGGGTTTAACTAATGCTTGGGTGATGCCTATTAAAACCCGTATAGATATGTTAGCCACAGGTATTAAGACCCCTGTCGGGATTAAAGTCGCAGGACCTGAGCTTGAAAAAATTCAACAAATAGGCCAACAAATAGAGCAAATTCTAAAACCTGTTGCAGGCACAGCATCTGTTTATTCGGAGCGAGTTGCGGGTGGCCGATATTTAAAATTGGATATTCGCCGCCATGATGCTGCGCGTTATGGCTTGAATATTCAAGATGTGCAGCAAATTGTTGCTAGTGCAATTGGTGGGATGAACTTAAGCTACAGCGTAGAAGGGCAAGAACGTTATCCTATTAATTTGCGTTTACCGCAGGATTATCGCGACTCTCCCTATCAACTGGCGAATATGCCAATTGTCACTGAGCAAGGCAAACAACTGCTTTTATCTGATATTGCAGATATTAAAGTTGAAGATGGCCCACCTGGGATAAAAAGCGAAAACGCTCGTATAAATGGTTGGACATTTATTGATATAGAAAACATAGATATTGGCAGTTATGTTAACCATGCGCAGCAAGTATTAGCCGAGCAACTTAAATTACCTGCAGGTTATTCGATAACTTGGGCTGGCCAATACGAGTATATGCAGCGTGCACAGCAAAAACTCAGTTATGTATTGCCGCTTACGCTTGGCATTATCATAGTCTTGTTGTACCTCAATTTTAGAAATGTCACAGATGTATTATTGATAATAGGTACTTTACCTATGGCTATGATAGGCGGCTTATGGCTGCTGTATTTAGAAGGTTTTAACTTTTCTATTGCGGTTGGCGTTGGTTTTATCGCACTTGCTGGGGTGGCTGTGGAAATCGGCGTCATTATGCTCGTTTACTTAAATCAAGCTGTTGCACAGCTAAAACAAGATACAGCCACTGTATCTGCCGAGCAATTTCAACAAGCTGTTATGCAAGGTGCAGGCTTGCGAGTTCGTCCAGTAATGATGACAGTTGCGACCATAGTTATTGGTTTAATTCCTATTTTATATGGAACTGGTACAGGCTCAGAGGTGATGAGTCGCATTGCCGCACCTATGGTTGGTGGCATGACTAGCGCAGTTATCTTGGCTTTATTGGTATTGCCAGCTGCTTATACTTTGGTTAAACAAAAATCCTTGACCTGTGTGTAACACGCAGGTCTAAGCTGATGTTAGTTTAAAAGTTACAAGTGTATTAGGAGTGACTATGTTACAGGTTAACGAACTAGCGAAAGCACTAAATACGACGGCGGATACAGTCAGGTATTACGCACGTTTAGGCTTAATAACAGCGACAAAATCAGCCAATGGCTACAAATTGTTTAATAGTGAGCAGCAGGCGAGGTTGCGCTTTATTTTATCGGCACGGCAATTAGGATTTTCGGTAGCTGACATCAGCGATATTTTAGATAAAGCCGATTGTGGTCAGTCGGCTTGTCCGACTGTGCGCAAACTTATCGAGCAACGTTTGCATGAAGTTGAAGAAAAAATTAAGCAGATGCAGCAATTGCATCAAAAAATGACGCTGGCGCTGGAGAGCTGGCAAGACCAACAAGATCAATTACCTGATAGTGAACATATTTGTCATCTAATTGGTTCGTTTCAACAATAAACCAAGGGGCGGATGATGACTAAATACAATTTAGCAATTGATGGTGCGTCTTGCGCTTCTTGCGTTAATAAAATTGAAACCACGCTGAATAAACAAGCAGGTGTTGTACAAGCAAAAATGAATTTTGCTGATCGCACAGTTGAAGTTGAAGCTAGTAGCCATGTTGATGAGTTAATTAAGGCTGTCACCCAACTTGGTTACGGCGCGAAATTAATTGCTAGTGAAAACCAAGCTGAACAGCTTGCACAAAATCAGCAGCAAGCCATTGATGAATATAGAAAGAAATATATACAAGCGGCTACTGCTTTGGCATTTGGTACTGGTTTAATGCTGTACGAATGGTTTGGTGGCAGTATGCAAATAACCAATATCTTTGAACAAACAATGTGGTTAGTTGTTGCTGTGACTATTGCGTTAGTCATGTTTATCTCAGGCAAACATTTCTACCTAAGTGCTTGGCAAAACCTCAAGCATAAACAGGCCAATATGCACACCTTAGTTTCGTTAGGCACTTTAACGGCTTGGGGTTATTCATTTTTAGTTGTCGTTTTGCCAGAGCTTTTTCCGTCAAATGCTAGATTTATGTATTTTGAAGCGGCTGTGGTGATATTGGGTTTAGTTAACTTAGGTTTAGCTTTAGAGCTAAAAGCACGCAGTAATGCATCTGATGCCATTAGCCAACTGATTCAATTGCAGAGTAAAACTGCTTGGGTTGAAATAAATGGCAAAACGCAAGCCATAGCACTCGAGCAGGTAAAACAGGGCGACTGTGTTTTGGTTAAACCCGGCGAAAAAATACCTGTTGATGGTGAAGTGCAAAGTGGTGCTAGTTATGTCGATGAATCTATGTTAACTGGCGAGCCAATCGCAGTCAGTAAAATGGCTGGTGATAAGTTAGTTGCTGGCAGTATTAACCAAACAGGTACGCTTAAATTTATTGCCAAACGGGTCGGGCAAGACACTTTACTTGCACAAATTATTGCAACAGTAAAACAAGCACAAAACACCAAACCTCAAATAAGTCGGCTGGTGGACAAAATAGCCAGCGTATTTGTACCCGTGGTGATGTTAATCGCTGTTATCAGCGGTATTGTTTGGTGGCTGCTAGGGCCTGAGCCCCAGCTAGCATATGCTCTAGTGATAACAACCTCGGTATTAATCATTGCTTGCCCCTGTGCTTTAGGTTTGGCGACGCCAATGTCGATTATGGTGGGGGTAGGGCGCGCGGCTAAATTAGGTGTCTTGTATAAAAATGGTGACGCTATTGAGCGTGCTGGTAAAATAACCACTTTAGTTTTAGATAAAACAGGTACCATTACCCAAGGCAAGCCTGAAGTTAGCCAAGTACATTTTATTAAAAGCGACTGTGATACAGATGATTTACAGCGTATTGCTAGCGTTGAGGCTTTATCCGAACATCCATTAGCCCAAGCTATGGTTAATTATTTAACCGGCGAATATGCAGTTAAACCAATAGACGTCAGTGAATTTTCTGCAACTGTTGGCAAAGGTGTGGTCGGTATATGTCAGGGCAAGCAGGTGTTAATTGGTAATATTAGTTGGTTGCAAAATAATGGGGTAGCAACTGACTCCCTTCTTTTGTCTGAGGAGATTCAACAACAAGCAAATACGCTGGTTTATGTCGCGATAAATAAGAAATTGCACAGCGTATTTTGTATAGAAGATAAAATTAGGGACGATAGTTTAATAAGCATTCAAAGCTTGCAGCAACGGGGTATAGATATTGTGATGTTAACTGGCGACAACCGAGCCGTTGCCAATAAAGTTGCGAGCTCTTTGGGGATTAACCTGGTTTATGCAGAATTAAGCCCAGTCGACAAACGCGATAAAATCGCCCAAATTAAACAAACTAAGCCAGAGTCAATTGTTGCTATGGTGGGTGATGGTATCAACGACGCGCCTGCTTTGGCTACGGCTGATATTGGTTTTGCTATGGGGCAAGGTACAGACATCGCCATGCAAAGTGCCGATATAGTGTTGATGCACGGCTCACTAAGCACAGTGATAGAGGCAATTGATGTTAGCCAAGCCACTTATACAAACATCAAACAAAATTTATTTGCGGCATTTGCCTATAACAGCGCGGCAATACCGATTGCTGCAGGTGTGTTATACCCAAGTTTAGGCTTTATCTTAAACCCAATGATAGCTGGGCTTGCAATGGCTTTGTCGTCGGTAACTGTGGTGTTAAATGCCAATAGATTGAGGGTGAAGAGCTAGATTAAAATTTTTGTAAAGAGCACAGGTTTTTCTATTGAATATGCTAAAATCGCCGCAATTTTTTGTAGCAAACCTTTCTCTTTGTTGGAGCATATGTAAGTGGAAAACACCTGTGCAAATATGAGTCGATTTGAAATTATTCAAGATCGTTTTGAGCAGTTAAAAAGCAATAAAGCTTTTGAAATTTTTGTTATATCCGTAATCGTTATTTCTGCGCTTCTGATAGGCGCAAAAACTTATCCATTGCCAGACAGCGTAATCCAATTAACCAACTGGTTAGATTATTTTATAACGGTATTTTTCTTAATTGAAATCAGTATTCGTTTTATTGCCGATAAAAACAAAAAACGTTTCTTTACCTCGTTTTGGAACTGCTTCGACACACTCATTGTATTCGTCAGCTTAATTCCGGTTGATAACTCAGAAATGGCGGTCATAGGTCGGTTAATTCGGGTATTCCGCGTTTTACGTATGGTGTCGATAATTCCCGAATTACGCATCTTATTAACCTCGTTAGTAAAAGCATTACCGCAATTGGGTTATGTTATGTTGCTAATGTTTATTATCTTTTATATATACGCAGCCGTTGGCAGCACTTTGTTTGCCAACATTAATCCAGTTTTATGGGGCGATATCACTATCGCGCTATTAACTCTGTTCAGGGTTATGACTTTTGAAGACTGGACTGATGTAATGTACGAAACTATGGAGGTTTATCCACTCAGCTGGATATATTATTTAACCTTTATCTTTTTATCTGCTTTCGCCTTTTTGAATATGGTGATTGGTATAGTAGTTAGCGTGATGGAGCAAGAGCATGCCAAAGCGCGAGCAGAAAAATACAAAGAGCAAGGCAAAGTTGAACCAACATTAGATGATGTGCAAAGTGAATTACGCATAGTTAAAGAGATGTTGCAGCAACATATACAAGCGCAAAATAAGTCTTCATAATGCGTAGAAATGGTTGGGTATTTGCGGAGGTACCCAACCCCAAATAAATCGATGAGCTTTAGTTGTTATGTGGTTAAAAACCTTAAATAAAATATTTTGTTGTAGCCTGATTTTTTTTGCATTTTTAGGTAAAACGTTTGCATCTGAAAACTGTATCAGTTGCCATAAAGATGTCGCGGATAGCTGGTTAAAGTCCGATCATGCTAAAGCAATGGATATCGTCAGCGACAAAACTGTGTTGGGCGATTTTAACAATGCAAAACTCAGCTATTTTCAACAAAATGTTGAATTTTTTAAAGCTAACAACAAATTCAAAGCAAAAATTACCGACCGATCGACCACGCCAGCAAAAATCACTGAATACCAAATAGATTACGTGTTTGGCCATTATCCATTGCAGCAATATTTAGTCGACATGCCCGACGGCAAAAAGCAGGTTTTTCCATTTACATGGGATAGCCGCAGTAAAGAAGAGGGGGGTCAGCGTTGGTATCACATCCATAGTCAAGAGTATATTCAAGAGCAAGATAGATTGCATTGGTTGCAGCCATTACAAAACTGGAATGGTATGTGCGCTGACTGTCACTCAGATGGATTGAAACGTAACTACAATCCGGTAAATGATGGCTTTGAGAGTACATGGGACAATATAAATATTGGTTGTGTTTCCTGCCATACAGTAGATGCTAAACATGCTGATGATAACTACCAAAGTACTAAAAAAATTGATGGTGTATGGCAGTTTGCAACTGAAGCTAAAATTGCTCAGTGGCATAGTTTAAATGGCAAACCAAGAGACAATCAGTTTATGGATGATTGTTATGCGTGCCATGCACTTCGTAGTCCACTAACCGATGGAATTACGGCTAACAATCCGTTTTTAGACCAATTCTTGCCAGAATTTTTAGTACCACCTTTGTATTATGCTGATGGACAAATTAAAGAAGAAGTTTATGTGCATGGCTCCTTCAAACAAAGCAAAATGTTTGAAGCTGGAGTGAATTGTATCGATTGTCACGACCCGCATACCTATAAAATAAAATCAGATAGCAATGGTTTGTGTTTACAATGTCATGAAGTGAATACCTACAATGTGGAGCTGCATCATAAACACCCTATAGGTAGCGAAGGGGCAGAGTGTGTCAGTTGCCATATGCCAACCACGACTTATATGGGTGTAGATGCTAGGCGCGATCATAGTTTTAGCATTCCGCGACCACATTTGTCAGATGCATTTGCAACACCTAATGCTTGTGTGAGTTGCCATGCAAAGGATGCTGATGGACAAAATAAAACTAACAAATGGGCCGAGAACCAGATAAAAAAATGGTACGGACACAATGCCAAAACACCAGCCGAACTTGTGCAATATATGCAAATTCATGCAGGTCAACCAAGCAGTTTAGACCAACACCTAACCTTGGCTGCTAATTTAGAATTGGATGTTATGAAGCGTGCGACTTTGCTTCGTATGTTGGCTTATTATTTTCCACAAGTAACAGCCAAGCAACTGACTCCTTTTGTTAAAAATGATGATCCGTTAATTCGCATTGCCGCAGCTCAAGTTGCTAGTTTAGTACCAGCTACTGAACGCACGCCACTTATTCAACCTTTGTTGCAAGATAAATTAAAAGCGGTAAGAGTTGCAGCAGCACAAGCTCTGATCGATGCAAAAGTTGACGGAAAAACCTTTAAACAAGCATTTGATGAATACAATCAGTTTATGCAAATAAACAGTTGGCGGGCTGAAGGTAGGCTCAATTATGCCAATGATTTATATCGCCAAGGTGAAGTGAATAAAGCGCTTGAACAGTTTAAACGCACCACAGAAATAGAGCCATATTTTGCTCCTGCTTACGTTAATTTAGCGGATATTTATCGTAATATGCAGCAAGACCCTATGGTTGAAAAAGTGCTTAAACAAGGCTTAACACATAATCCTAATTCGGCCGATATCCACTATAGTTATGCACTGCATTTAATTCGCATTAAACAATACCAACAAGCGCTTACACATGCAGAGCAGGCTTATACTAATTCATTTAATCCAAGCCAATATTTGTATACCTACACTTTATTGATGGATAACTTGGGACAAACCAATCAAGCGTTACAAAAATTGTGGCAGCACAAAAATGATTTAGCGGCAAATCGAGATTTAAAAGATTTAGCTTTATACATGGCACAAAAGCTCAACAACCGCATGATGTATCAGAGAATTAACGCTTTATAAGTCACTCTGACTAGCCATATAAACAAATTGAACTAATCTTAATTTAGGTTAGTTCAATTGTGTTTATTTGATGGTGAAACGGCAACGCGTAGGGTTAATTATTAGTGAGATAGTCCGCAACAACAACATGCGGATTTTCAAATCCTTAAAACAAGAATGTTTGGCCAACAAGGCTTTGTTGGTTGCGTTTGAAGGCAGGTGTTTAACCTCGTTGAGTTATGGTCATCAGCAGCAAAATTTTATTTATAGGTTTGTCTCAAAAAACTCAGTTGATGGGCTAATTGTAACAACCGCAGCGGCGCCAGATGAATATCCAACAGATTTGTATCAAAAACACTTTTTAACACCGCTCGACAACAATGTGGTTAATTATTATTTCGACCGCACTCTTTGCCACACAATTCGCCTGCGTAGTGAAAATGGTTCAGCTGAGTTGGCCGAACATTTAATTAGTGTTCATGGCTACAAAAAATTTGCGCTAATGCGTGGCCCACTCAATTCTGATGAAGCGACGCGTCGTTTTGAAGCATCTAAACAAGTATTAGAAAAACACAACTTGTTTGCACAAGCACAAATATATCAACTCAGTTGGAATTCAACCGAAGCTCTCAATGTTGCCAAACAGATATTTGCTCAAGATTGTTTACCCGATGCGATTATTTTTCCAAACGATGAATCAGCGATTGCGGTACTAGATTACATCAATAATTTTAAACCTGAATTAGTTGGTAAAATTGCTGTTGTTGGCTTTGATAACTCAACCAATGCAAAACTAGTTTCGCCGCAACTGACCACAGTGGAGCATCCGCATGAAAAAATGTCGGCTGATGCTGTGCGGTTATTAAAAGAGGGCGATCCAAACAAACCTCAGCTAATTCTGCACGATACACCACTTATTTATCGCCAGTCTTGTGGCTGTCATTATCAAAGTAAAGTCGAAAGTTCTTCGCAAAAACTCTTCACTGAAGACTTTAATTTATACGACAATACTCAGTCTTTGAGCTATCAAGATTTTTTCGCCAAACTCACTACTGCACTGCAGTTTAGAGGCATATCAGGCTGTTATATAAGTTGTTATTTAGATGATGCATTTGAAGTAACTGAAACAACCGAGCCACCGCAGTACTCTGAACTTATTTATTGTTATCACAAAGGGCAAAGAAAAGAGTTTGAATCGCGCTGTATGTTTCCAACATTAGAATTATTGCCAAGTGAGCAATTTTCTAGTGATGAATTTTCTTGTTTGGTTGTACGTAATCTGTTTTATGCCAGCAGCCACTTTGGATTTGTTGTATTTGATATGGAGCAGGGGCGTTTACAAGACTTACAAGAAATTAGTGTAAATATTGCGACTACATTAAACACTATTCGTATTCTCGAAAAAATGCAGAAAATGGCACATAAAAATGAATATTTATTGGATGTGCTGCAGCAAAAAAATGCCCAATTAGCCACGCATAATAAATCTTTGCAGCGCATGTCTACTATAGATGATATGACGCAAGTGCATAACCGCAGAGGCTTTTACCAAAATTTTGATTACCTGTTTAAGCACTCAGACGCGAATCAATTTACCTTTTTTTACGCAGACTTAGACAACTTAAAATCCATTAATGACACCTTAAGCCATGCAGCCGGTGACAGTGCAATAAAACTCGCCGCAGACAGTTTAAAACATGTATTTAGAGATGCAGATATAGTTGCGCGTATGGGCGGTGATGAATTTGTAATAGCCGCCGACATAGACGCATTTACCGCACAAAATATTATTAATCGGCTGCAACAAAAATTGGAAGCGATAAACCAGCAACAAAATTTAGCCTTTCATTTTGGCATTAGCATTGGTTATTACAGCTTTGCGCGAGACGATTTTGTTGATATAGATTATGCGATAAAACGCGCTGATGAAGTGCTGTACGACAACAAACGTAAACGCAAAGCAAAATATGCTAAGCGTAAAAGTTGAACTTGGTTTTTAGCAGGTTTTTTGTTAGAAACAGGGTTAGTGTTAGACTTTATGCAAAATTAAAATAGGGTTAAAGGAAATGAAAAAATTTATAACAAGTATGCTATTGGTAAATGGTATCTTATTTTCTGCGACAGTAGTACAGGCTGCACCTAGCCAAGGATATACAGCTACTCAGCAGTTAGGCACTTGTCTGGTTGATTCTCTCAATGGGCGCGAGCGTAAAGATTTAGCCAAATGGATATTTTTTGCTATGTCAGCTCACCCAGAAATTATGCCGTTTTCGAAAATTACTGATAAAGATCACGATAGTTCGAATCAATTCGTTGGTGGTTTAATAACGCGTTTATTAACCAGTGACTGCCCAGCACAAGCTAAAGCTGCACTTAAAGAAAGTGGCTCGTTGGCAATTGAAGGTGCGTTTAGATTAGTTGGTGAAGTTGCGATGCAAGAGCTTATGAGTAATCAAAACGTATCACAGACCATTGGGGCATTTGAGAAATACCTCGACCAAGCAAAAATTGCGCAGTTGAGTCAGTAATTTACTCGTGTTTTAAAGTATGTGATATTTTAACCACCAAGCTTGTTGGATTACTCAGGTTATTGGACTGCTATGCCTTTGATATTTAATTTTTTAAAATACCTTAGGTACCATAAAAGGAATTTATCTTATGTGGTGCTTTTCCTTATATTAGAGAGTTTAGCAGGCATTTTGACGCCACTTCTTGCTGGAAAGTTTTCCGCAGCAATGTTGGACGGGCTGCATTTTTTTGGGTTGCAATATTCTGAGATCGCGATTTTGTGGATCGCTTTGTTTTTTATTCAAGCTATATTTCGTTTTATCTCAACCTATCGGAGTAACTTTGTTGGAGCTGAAGTTCTAACGGATTTAAGCTGTCGTTTATACGATCATATTCAACACTTGCCCATCAGTTATTTTGCTGAAAATAAAAAAGGCGCAACACTCTCTTTACTGAGTAACGATGCGGCAATTGTGGCAAATTTTCTAACTGGTGTAATAACCACTAGTATTCCAATTGTGCTGATTGGTGGTGGTTGTTTAATACTGATGGCATCGATAAATATAACAGTGACCTTGTTGATAGCCGCTATGGTGCCAGTGTTTTTTCTGTTAGTTAAATTGTTGGCGCGATATTTAAAACCTTTAAGCGAAAACGTGTTGGAACGTCAGTCGAGCGCAATGGCGATTGCATCCGAAAACATATCGAGCATTCAGCTAATTAAAGCTTTTGCTAGAGAGCAGTACGAGTCCGCTAAATACAGAAACAATGCATACGCCTTGCAGTCGCTTAGGCAAAAACAACTCAAAACTCAGGCCGTATTATCTCCTTTGGTTCAATTTTTATTCTCTGCAGGTATTTTAGTGACTGTATTGGTTTGTGCCATTGGCTACAAACAGGGATTAATCACTATCCCTGAGTTAGTGACTTTATTGATGTATGGTTTGTTATTTTCTCGCCCTGTTAGCGCATTAGCCAATATGTATGGGCAAACTATTCAGGCGTTAGCTGCGATGAGGCGTATCGACAATATATTTGCGATTGAAAAGGAGTATGCTCAAGATGAAGATAATGATGAGTTAGTTGATGTCAGTGACATAGCCAATTTTGATATCCGTTTAGAAAATCTTACCTTTGCTTTTTCCCCGCAACAAAAACTCTATTCACAAGTAAATCTGTCTGTTCCATACAAGACGACGATAATTATAAAAGGCAACAATGGCACAGGAAAATCCACCTTGTTAAACTTGTTGCTAAGGTTTCTGCAACCTACTAACGGAAATATCTATGTTGGCGACACCAATATAAATGTGGCTAGTTTGCCTAGTTTAAGGCGCTGTATAGGCTATGTTCCACAGAATGTAAGTCTGTGTGACGGAAGCATATTTGAAAATATTTGTTATGGCTTACCGCAGGCGAGTATGGAGCAGGTAATACAAGCGAGTATAGAGGCAGGTGCGCATGACTTTATCCAACAATTACCTGAGCAATATCAAACACGTGTTGGTGAAGGTGGCACCAAATTATCTGGTGGGCAAAAACAGAAAATAGCCTTGGCACGTGCTTTGTTACTAAAACCTAAAATATTATTATTAGATGAGCCCACTTCTATGTTAGATGAGCACAGCAGGCAATTATATGTGCAAAAACTAGCAAAAATTTTTCAGCAGTACACTGTTATTATGGTGACGCATGCTAATGAGTTTGATAATTTAGCTAAGGTTATATACCGTATACATGAGCAAAAACTGCTGGTGGAAGTAGACAACTCAGCTTAAGCGAGGGTATTTATGGATAAAAGCAAGGCATTCACATTATCAACTAGCGCATTGTTTCAAAGTGTCGATGATGAAATGGTGATCTTAGATTCTGTGTCTGGGCAATATTATACGTTAAATGATGTTGGCACTTTTATTATTGATGCGGTTAATGCCGGTTTACCATTCGGCGAAATTATTCAATTAGCAATTCGAACTTATGATGTCTCAGAGCAAGAGTTTACAGTTGATTGTACTGAGATCATTGAAGAAATGCTGCATCATGGTTTAGTAGTACCAGCTTAGATGCGGCTAACCAGTTTAAACTCGTACCTTTTTACCATATTAAACAACTTCGGCTTATTGTTTGAAATTTGGCTCACCTATCTAATTGTTGATTTTAGAGTGAGTAACACTTCGTTTAACCGCTGGCGTAGCTGGCTTGATTGCGATAGAGCCAAGTTACAGAATGCATTGAGTGAGCAAGCTATTCGCCAAATTATAGAGTTATCCGAAAAGGTCGGGCGCAACCATTATAAAAAAATGAATTGTTTACGGCGTAGCTTGACACAGAAGTTGTTATTGGAGAAAAGGGGAGTCAGTAGCGAATTAAAATTAGGTGTCAGATTAGAAAATAGCAACTTAGCTGCGCATGCTTGGCTAGTCTGCGGTGAAATTTGCCTGAATGATACTGCGGAAAACATTAAAAGCTACCAGGTACTCGACTTAGGCGATATGAGCTTGAAACCATTGCTGAGTTAAAATTGCGTAGAGCATATCAACATTTAGTGCCGGTTTTTCACTGTGAAGTACCTTATCAAATTCGCGCAAAATCGTTTTATTACATATGAGCCCTAAATCTTGCAACCCTGGATGTGATAATAGCCGATATATTTCAGCAGCATTCGAACGAATGATATTGGCAAAGTGTTGATCAAAAGTGGTTTTGTGAAGGTTCCAGCAAACCTGCTCCGGCAACCAATCTGACATAGATTGTCTTAGGAGCCATTTCGGATAAGCACCACGTATCAGCATTTTTTGTGGTATAGCAAAACTAAATTCAATTAAATCTTGATCAAAAAATGGGTGTTGTACGTCAATCCCATGCTGATTTGCAATGCTTTGGTATGAGCGCATTGAATTATAGGTTGAGGTGGTTTTGATGCTTTGGTAGCGGTAGTATTTGTCAGGCTGACAGAGGTAATTAAATGGGTTGGCTTTTCGGGCGTCCTGTGTTCGTTTTTTCGCACTCTCCGACAGCCAACTAGGCAGGGGCAATTTTGCGTGCGTTTGCTTAGGTCCTCTAATTAATTGCAATAAGTCGGATAGGCTGGGTTTTATAAAGACATTTTTTAAAGCGGCTGCTTTGCTATAACTTAAAGTATCGCAGGCCTTTAATACTTCACGGACAACTTTTAAGTCGCCTTTGAATAATCGGCTTCTGTAAGTTGCACTATGGCCCCAACATACTTCGTCACCACCATTACCGGTTAATAACAGTGAGCAATCTAAAGCTTTTAATGCTTTAATTTCCTCTATGTATTTAGGTGACAAGACAATACCTGGGTTGTTAAAAGAACAGGGATACAACTGGGCAAAGGTAAGAGATTGGTATTTGTCGAGCTCTACAAAAATGTTTGAATTAGTTGTTAATCTTTTTAACATCGCTTGAATGTTATCTATTTCATTGCAGGATGCTGTATTTTTGTAAGTGTGAGACACGCAGTAGTGTTGCTTTGAATACCTTTGGCTTAGTTGATTGGCAATGGCACTAATAGATGTTGAATCTAACCCTCCACTCAATTGACTGGCAACAACTTGATGTTGATTGAGTCGACTCTCAACACTTTTGTTTAATAGCTCATAAAATTGTTCGGCGTATTGTTCGTCACTATTGAAGCTGAGTTGTTTAGCCGGATCAATATCCCATAACTTAGTGATATCTGTGCTTGTTATGGTGGATGACTGGTTATAACTAATACAGACTTCATGGCCGTTCGGAACTGTTGCGATTTGCTCGAACATTGAGCACATAGGATCTGGTTGGCCACTAAGCCAAAGTGCTACCGAGTCGATATTGAGCTGTTGCTTATTTATAGCTGCTAGGGCGGTGAGGCGTGCGCAATTACTACTTATATTTATGGTGTCTCGCTCAATAACGTAAAACAGCTGATTGGCGTTAAAACTGTCAATACCTACTCGCAGTTCTTTATTATTGTCATCCAAGATAAAGTAGATGAAATTACCTTTAATTAGCGAAGATATGTTTGAACCTAGCGCTAGATAAAGCTGGTGGAAAAATTGGTTAATGTCTTCATAAGCTAAGTTATATTTTGCAGAGAGTTCATCAATATTATCGATTCTTCCAGTGATAAAGGTGGCAACTGCAGGTGGGTTACAAATTTTCGCGTGTGCAGCTATATAACTATTTGCAACCAATTTTTGATTGTCGCTATCAAGTAAAATTGAACCATCTTGGGTCGTTATTTTATTGTTCTGTTGGTCATTTAGGTTGATTACAGCAAAAAAGAGTTCTTCCATGTGTTTTACCCCTGTTGAGCGTCATTTAACTTTACAGTAATTATGACTCCAAGCAAATTTTAGACTGGATAGCTTCATTAATATTTTATATTTGTTAAATACTTGTTTTTTAGGTGTTTCTAATAAGTTTTATTTGCTCTATTTGGTGCATTTTGCGCCATTTTGGCCGTTGATTTTTAATGACTTTTGGCCATTCGTCAGCTTTTTTTACATGGATTTCTTGCATGTTGTTACTTTTACAATTTGTAATGTCTTAAGTGTTTGACTTTATTGTACTAAAGGTTTCTGGCTCAAAATTTGCTGATTAACTTTTGCACGAATTCTTCACAGCGGTTACGGATTTAAGCAATCAACTAGGGGATAGCGATATGTTTAAGAAATGGGCCTTGGGAATGTTATTGATGTCATCAAGTTTGACATCAAACGCAGCATTAATGTCTTTTGATACCACGTTAACTGGTGCTGATATGGCCGGTTTGGAAGTTGTGGCGACGTTTAATGATCTAACAACTGAAACATTAGAGTGGCAAACTATTTCCACTATATTAGGGACTAGTGGTAACGACATAATTGACCACGAAGGTTATGTCGGTGGTGTTTCAGGTGCTAACTGGAGTTTAACCCAACAGGGCTACACTGGAGGGAACTTTGACGGTGCAGGTGGCTTCTTTGGTGCTTGGTCGTTTGTTGACTCTAGCCAACTAGGTATCACTAAATTAGAAATATTTTCTAATGACACCAATATCTTTTTTGATACGAGCTTTTTAACCGATTTAAGTGACGACTCAAACGGTAGTGGGCAAGGACGAGAGTTCATTGCTTATAAAGACGGTGCGGAATTTTTCGGTTACTCATTGTCGTATGGCGATAATCTGGTTGACGAATTATACGGCAGCCTAACATTGGATTTAACCACCCCAGGCACTTCGTTTAACTTCCTAATTGATACTGATAAGTTGATTGACGTACCAGAGCCAAGCTCACTTGTTACGCTAGTGTCTGCAGTAATAGGCTTAATGGTTATTCGAAGACGCAAGATTGTAGGTAAGGAGTAAACTCATGAAAACATTAGCGCAAGCAAATACGCACGCAAACGAATTGAAACCGTATAAAAAGCCAGAACTTAAAAATCCAGGCTCTTTAGCAGAATTGACGCAAGGTTTTGCCGGCAGTATTCCTGATGAACAGGGTGGACATACTAAGCGTAATCCATTCCAAGGCTAATACTTTAGCCATGGGAGTTACGTTTGGTCATGGAGTCGATATATAGTACTCCCCTGCACGGGGTTGGATGTAAGCCATTTTGTGATGATACTGAAACCAGGTTTGATTTAAACGTAAGTTTTGGCGCGATTGAACCCTTTTTAGCAAATCAGCAATCAGTATGGCGATTAACAGACAAAGGACAAAGGTATCTAACGGATTTAGAAATTGTCAGGCGTATTATGCCAGACTCTAAGGATTTCAATTACCTACTTAAGGTAAATTGTGAAGGCCGTGGTACTTTCTGTATCCAGCCTTCCTCAATCAATGTCGATTGGGAGCTAGCAGGGACAGATTCAGCACATTATTTCCAAAGTTTAGCTATCGCTCTATGGTTAGAGTTGCATGCAGTGCCTTGCATCCATGCAAATGCTTTGTGTTATCAAAACAATACAATTGCACTTATTGCACCAAGCAAAACTGGAAAAACAACGCTGACGCTGGCCTTGATTAAACAAGGATTTGTCGCGCTGACAGACGATATGGTGGCATTGCATAAAAATGCAGATACGGCCAATTTTGAAGTTTATCCTAGCTGGCCTTATATGCGGTTATGGCCGGATAGCGTGAAAACAGTTTTGCAGTCAGATCCTGAGTCTTTTAATAAGGTGCATGAGCGTTTCGAAAAACGCGTATTTCAGTTTGCAACAGGTCAGTGTGCAGCTAGCGGTAGACAACTGAATACTATTTATTTACTGAATCGTGTCGATGACCAAGAGTTAGCTGAAAAACTGTGTCACATAGAAGTTGTTAGCTCGGCAAGGGCACTTATTTTATTATTACAAAACAGTATGTTAGCTAGCGCTTATAAAAATTTAGGTATAGAGCAACAAAGGCTAAATTTATTAGCTGAGCTTCTTAAAAGTGTAAAGTTTAAGTGCATTAATTATGCGAGTGGTTTGCAACATTTAGACGATATTAGTCAGTATATTAGAGAAGATGTAGTAGGTATGTAGTAGACGTATTTTTGATTCGTTCAGACGAGTAGGGAGTGGACTATGGTTCAGCAAAATGATGGAATGATTAAAAACAATATCAATAAATTTGCGACATTTTATCGCTTGATAGATTTAGCATTTTTAATGTTGGCTTTGTTAATCTCGACCTATTTATATGATGTACGTCTGACCGACGATATTCTTATTTTATCTTTGGTAAAAATCATTCTCTTTTCGATTGTTGCTGAAATGTTTGCTTTATACCGCTCATGGCGCAACGGTTATTTCAACGAAATTGTTTTTTATACCATATTATCTATTAGCTTCTCGTTTTTGTTTGTGTTTATTTATTTGTTCTTTTCCAAAACAAGTGAAGAATACTCGCGAGTGTCTATTGCTCTGTGGTATTTGTTTTCAATTGTGTTTTTGGTCGGCTGGCGCGCAGCATTTGGGGTATTTCTGCGAAAAATTCGCAAGAAGGGTTACAACACCCGTACGGTTGCAATAATCGGCTTAACAGATATTGGTAAAACTTTGGCGCAACAAATATTAGACCATCCTGAAACTGGTTATCGACTTAAAGCTGTGTTTGATGACAGAGGGCCGGAGCGCATTGAAAAAACTTATCACGCTTGGTTAAAAGGAGACGTTGTTTCAGGTGTTGAGCGCGCGAAACTAAATGAATTTGATTGTGTGTACATAGCGCTGCCTTTGACTGCGGAAAAACGAATTTCGCAAATGTTACATCTGTTAGGTGATACAACCGCCAATGTTGAATTGGTGCCAAATTTATTTATGTATTCTTTTATGAATGCCACTATGTCGCACGTTGGCAATGTACAAACCATTAGTATTTATAATAATCCGATGAAAGGCTCTTATGCGTTAATTAAGCGCCTAGAAGACATAGTTTTATCATTGACTATTTTAACTCTAATATCTATGCCACTTATATTAATTGCTATAGCGGTTAAGTGCTCTTCTAAAGGCCCAATTATTTTTATGCAAGACAGATACGGCTTGGACGGGCGCAAGATCAAAGTTTATAAATTTCGCAGTATGACAGTAACTGAAAACACTGATGTTGTGACACAAGCAACTAAGGGTGACAAGCGTATCACCAAAGTTGGCGCCTTTTTGCGCCGAACTTCACTAGATGAATTACCGCAGTTTTTTAATGTGCTGCAAGGCCGAATGTCGGTTGTTGGACCTAGACCTCATGCTGTTGCACACAACGAAACTTACCGCAAAGAAGTTGACTACTACATGCTGCGCCACAAAGTAAAACCTGGTATTACCGGCTGGGCACAAATTAACGGTTGGCGCGGTGAAACGGATACACTAGATAAAATGGAGATGCGTATTCAATACGACATTGAATATATACGTAAGTGGTCGCTGTGGATGGATTTTAAAATTGTTTTATTCACTATTTTTAAATCATT
The DNA here is from genome assembly GCF_000281085.1 of Catenovulum agarivorans YM01. Classification (GTDB taxonomy): domain Bacteria; phylum Pseudomonadota; class Gammaproteobacteria; order Enterobacterales; family Alteromonadaceae; genus Catenovulum; species Catenovulum agarivorans. The sequence continues at coordinate 31,343 of NZ_JH767525.1, read as the reverse complement.
TAATGACAAGAATGCCTATTGATAATGAAAAAGCTTTTATATCAGAACAAGCATAGTTTTATAGAACACGACCAAACGAATCGTGAGCTATTAGCTTTAGCATCTATGACAGACGCGACTGATTACGACAGCGATAATTTGTTGAAAGCTAAGTTATTATTGGAGCAATTACCCAAGTATTGGGATAGTCATTTTCGCATTTTGCCTTTGTTGCACCGCAAAGCGAAAAAGCTCAATTTGCTTGGCGCATTGTCGCCCGACATTCACAGTCATCTTAAAATTAAAACAAAAAATGCATTAGTTAGACAGCTGGCTATTAGGCAACAATTGTCGTTATTAATTGAATTATTTTCGCAAAATGAAATACCTATTATCTTACTAAAAGGCTCAGCACTTAATGGGTCAGTTTATAGTTTAGATGTACCTCGGGACTCCACCGACATTGACATTTTAGTCCGCCACTCTGATTGGTCAAAAGCGGTAGAGCTCGTGAGTGATATTATGTATTACCAACAAAAGGATAATCCGGACGTATTTGGTGATATATATGAGCTTTCGTTTAGGCCCAAATCATGCACTGGAGGTGTTTTAGATTTACATAAATCTCTGACTCATCCGATTTTATTCAATATTTGTGAACAAGAGCTGTGGCAAGCTAGCCTAGTGCACCCAGTATTTGCCAATCCATTAGTACGAATGCTTTCTGCAGAGCAGGCGTTAGTACATCAAGCTTTACATGCTTATAAAGATATGAATTTTTGTAAGTACAACCTAGTTGATACTCACGAGATTATTTGCCAGCTTAAGGTTGACTTAACTTTGGCTGTTAAGATTGCCAAAAAATGGGGGGCTTTAGTTGCACTTAAAAAATTATTAAACAATTGTCGGTATGTTATGCATACGCCAATTCCAGCAGGGGTGGATAAAGAATTACAGCTATCGCCCATTCAGCAAGTGCTGACAACTCGATTGTTGTCGTCGAAATTTGCACGACCGGTTAATCAAAAAAAGAGTGTTTTATACAGATTAAATCAGTGTTGCGCGCAATTCGTTTTTTGTTCTAGTTTGATACGGCCTATCAAGTTGCAATTGTTGTTTATTAAGCACTATTTACAAAGGGGTTATGTCCAATGAGTGTGTCCGAGAGTCAAAATATGGTCGACGGATTGAATACGCAGTAATTTGCTTTTTAATTTACTGGATAAGGAAAAATTATCATGAGCTTAAAAATCAATAGCCTTTTGTATTTACTGTTTAGCTTTGCGTTCATAAGTGTGTTGGGCAAGAGTTTGAATTTACCTTTTTGGGGAACACATGCAAATAAAATTGATTTTTTGATCTTGATTTTTTTCCTAGCTATATCAATTCCATTTATTTATAAATTAAAACAGAGTAGTTCAGTTAAACGGGTTACTTGGCCATTTATTGCATATTTATTGATTTCATTTGTATCTAGCTTTCGAGAACTTAGTCTGTTTTCGGTTGGACAGGCTTTGCTTAACCTAAAATTCCCATTGATGATAGTTTTTGTATATATGCTTGATTTTGAAAAGTTCAACTTGGCAAGTTTTCAAAAACTATTAATGCGAATGATGGCGGTGAACCTTTTGTTTATTGCCTTAGAAATCTTGTTCCCAAACATTCATAAATCCATCTTCAACGGTGCGATTAGCGATACTATTATACAAGGTACCAATTTAGTGAGATTTACAGGATATTTCGTACATCCTGCTGCTATGGGGGTGTTCTCTTCAGTGTGCTTGCTTTGGGGAGCCGCTTATCTGATCTCTGGTTACAATAACAGACATAGTTATTTGTTGGTGTTATTTTCACTTACTTCATTATTATTTTCGGGCCAAAGACTAGAGTTGGCTGCCTGTATAATGATTGTCTCCTGGGTTTTAATTGTAAAATATACTAACCCAATGTTTGTCCGAACTGTTTTCATCGCGGCTGTTTTATGGGGGGGAGTGACTATGGTCGTACAGATGAATTCTGTCAATGATTTTTCCAACCAATTGATTGATGAAGGGCACGCTAGAGTTGTTTTATATGCTGGCTCTATTAGTTTGGCGAACGAGTATTTTCCCTTGGGGAGTGGCTTAGGGACATTTGGTAGTAGCATGTCATTGAGTAATAAAAATTCAATGTATCATCACCTAGGGATAAGTGACTATTGGTGGTTCGAAGGAGCTAGCTATTTAACTGACACCCACTGGGCAATGATAGTTGGTGAGTCCGGCTATTTTGGAATGCTTGCTTATCTAGCGTTTTTAATTGTGCAGTTCAAAATTTGTTACAGAAATTACCGACAGCTTAGTGATTATAATTATGTCCCAATATTAGGTTGTATGTTGGTCTGTTTTGGATTTGTAAGTAGCTTGGCGACTCCAATTTACGCGGGGACTTTATTACCTATTCTGTGTATCTCATTGGTGGTTGCAGCTAACTTGAAGTTATCAGACTCTATAGTTGCAACTACAAATACACGGGTGTTTCAGCTTTCTAAAACAAAAAGTTATCATTCACAGGGAAAATTCAATGTCGCACACAAAACCTAAATTTTATTTGAATGCGGTAACCTTATATCGCTTTTATAGTCACCCGTCTATTCGAAAAATCCCGTTAATTCCAAAAATAATGGAGTCGATAAATTATTTTATTTTTAATTGCTCTATTCCTGCGTCAGCCGTTATTGGTAAAGGTACTTACTTTTCCCATAGAGGGATGGCTGTGGTGATTCATAAAAATGCGATTATTGGTGACGATTGTGTAATAGGTACATGTGTCACCTTGGGCGGTCGGGGTAAAGGAATTGCTGGGGCCCCTGTTGTTGGTAACTGTGTGGTTATTTCAACTGGCGCAAAAGTTTTGGGAGATGTACGGATAGGAAATTTTGCAACTGTAGGCGCAAATAGTGTTGTGTTAAAAGATGTTCCGGAAAATATGACTGCTGTCGGTGTACCTGCAAAAAATATATAAGGATCCATATGAAATTTTTTATTATTGGTGGAACGGAAAAGGCGGGGACTACGTCTTTGTTTGAGTATTTTGTCAATCATCCACAGATAGTTGCTTCTAAACGAAAAGAAACAGATTTTTTCCGTAGTAACAATTGCGAGCTTGAAGACTATGTTAATTGTTTCACCCAACGAGCAGGCGAGCATCAAACCTATATGGAAGCTTCGCCAGCTTATTTAGGTTTATCCGCTAGTGTAGCAGAGCAAATTAACCAGGTTGCGCCACAAGCCCAAATGGTTTTTCTAGTTCGAGATCCAATAAGCCGGTTACGCTCAAGTTACTTGTTTCATCGTAGCAAGTTATATATCCCAGAAAATATCGACATTAACACCTACGTTCAATATTGCTTAGCGTATCAACGAGGCCAGTTATCCTTGGCAGACAGCCCATTTAAAAATCCATGGTTTTTAAATGTACTTGCTGCTGGTTCATACCAACAGCATATTAATCGATATACCGAGCTATTTGGTGACAATGTCAAAGTCATTAACTTCGAGCACTTCTGCAAAAATACAGGTCAGGTTGTTAGGGATATCGCTAGGTTTTTGCAAATAGATGCTGATTATTTTAATGATTACGACTTCTTCACAGCAAACAAAACGTTTCAAAGCAGTAATCACACACTACATAAATTAGGTATGTACGTGAACAATCGTATGGAGCCATTTTTCAGGAAAAACCCTAGCTTAAAGCGCAAAGTTGTAACTATGTATCAAAAAGTTAATGGCAAAAAAGGTATTACTGGTGGAGAGTTCAGTGCCGAGACAAAAGCTTTGTTACGCGAATTTTATAACCCAGATTTTAATTGGGCCAAAAATTATTTTGCGAATAATCAACTTGAGTTGGAATGGACAAACTTCAATGAATAATCGGATTATTACTATTAGCACTATGGCAAATGGTGGCATTAAAAGTGTGGTTGAGAACTACAATCAAGCTAATTTATTTGCTGAGTTTGAGCATAGTTGGTTGTGCGCTCACAAAGAAGGCTCGGTGTTTTTTCGTTGCAGGTTATTTATTAAATGCATCTTTGAACTGATTGCAGCTTTGTTTAACGGTGTTGGGTTGTTCCACGTTCATATGGCGATGAGAGGCAGTTTTTTTCGTAAAATGTTTTTGATAAGCCTGATCAAGCTATTTAAGCGCAAGGTGATACTGCACTTACATGGTTCGGAATTCGAAGTGTTTTATAAAAATAGTAAACCGAGTATCCAGCAATTAATTGTAAAAACTTTTGAAAAAGCGGATGTCGTGATTGTTTTATCGGAATCTTGGAAAAAGTTTGTTGCCAATTTATCAGGCGAGATCCACGTTGAGGTTGTGCCTAATTTTGTCCAGCCCATTAAATCTCTCTGTTTAAATCAACTTGATACTGGCACTAAATTTATTTTTTTAGGCGCTTTGGGAAAGCGAAAAGGTATTTACGACTTACTTCCTGCTTTCCAAAAACTGCTGAATATCGAGCCAACAGCTAAATTAATAATTGGTGGTGATGGGGAGTTAACCCAGGCACAACAATTGGCGCAGCGATTAGGTATAGGCCATGCAGTTGAGTTTGTAGGTTGGGTAAGCGGTGAAGAAAAAACTAAGTGGTTAAATCAAGCAGATGTATTTATTTTGCCTTCTTACAACGAAGGTTTACCTATGGCTATTTTAGAAGCTATGAGTTTAGGTAAATGTGTAATATCCACATATGTGGGTGGAATTCCCGAAGCTATTTCTACTAATGACAATGGTTTGTTGGTGGCCGCAGGCAATGTTGAACAGATATTTTTAGCGATGAAACAAGCGTGCGATAAGGACGTCAGAACTCGTTTAGGTGATGCGGCTAAGAATGCGTTTGAAGCGAATTTTTCACCTACGGTTATTACGCCGAAAATTAAACACATTTATAGGTCTTTATTATGAAAAAAAAAGTTTTAGCTGTAGCTTCAAATGGTGGCCACTTAGTTCAATTATTGCGATTGTTTCCAGCATTTTCTGAACATGACGTAACATTAGTTTCTACTTCTGAAGATGGTCCTGACGAACGCTACAAGTCGTATTACATGGTCACTGATAGTAATTTTGATCAAAAAATTAAATTGCTTAAAACGGCTGCTGACACTTTCGCGGTTTATTTGAAAGTAAGACCGGACATTGTTATTTCAACAGGTGCTGCGCCTGGACTATTTTGTATTTTGTATGCGCGAATGTTTGGCAAAAAAGCAATTTGGGTAGATAGCATTGCCAATACTGAAAAATTGTCGATGGCAGGCCGAGTCGCGCTTAAGTTTACTAAACATTGTTATACCCAATGGCCTGCAGTGTCCAAGGAGTCAGGGCCATTTTATCTAGGGGCTGTTGTATGATTTTTTTAACTGTTGGAACCCAATTGCCTTTTGATCGTCTTGTTGAATGTGTTGATCAATTGTGCGGAAAATACCCAGACTTGTCTGTGTTTGGCCAGATAGGTGAATCTAAATATCAACCTAAGAACTTTGATTATCAGACCAGTTTATCTATTCAAGAGTTTAATAAACGTTTCTGCTCAGCACAGCTGATCATTTCGCACGCGGGAATGGGCTCAATTATAACTGCATTATCCAATAATAAGCCAATATTAATGATGCCCAGAGAAACACAGTTTGCGGAGCATAGAAATGATCATCAATTAGGTACAGCTAAAAATTTTTCCGCAAAACAGGGGTGTTTTGTGTTTAAGTCTTTTGCTGAACTCGAACTTCATTACAAAAATATTCAGCGCGGCAAGGCAAAAACCAGTCAAGTATCTAAATATGCGCCAGAACAAATGATAACCAATTTAAAACAAATTATTGCTTAAGGTAATTTAATGGGTCTTAAACAAGCTAAACCTGGTTTGGTTGGGGTTGGTGTAACTGCTATACAATCAATTTTTCAATTTTTAGTTTTGTCCGTTTTAGCTTTATCTTTTGGCGTTGAGCAAGTAGGTGCTTTTAGCTTTATTAATGCAATACTAATAGTTGTTTTTATGCTGTTTTCGTTAGGGCTAAGGCAGGGGTATGTACTTGAACATAATAGCTTTGGATACCGCACTTTTTATTATTTGCGCTTAATTAGTTTGTTAATTGCAAGTTTAGTGAGTTGGCTGATTGTTTCGTTGATTAATCCTGAATATTTAATGCTGTTTTTTCCCCTATGTTTATATCGCTTAACTGAGTTGATGTCTGAACTACAATGGGCAGAATATCAAACTAAGCACAAATTTGAGCTGATTTTCTATTCGCAAGGCGGTCGATATTTAGTTTGCTCAATTGTCTTTATTGTACTGAGTTTTCTGTTTCAAGATTTCTCTTCGGCTATTTGGGCTTATGCTATTTCAGGTTGTATATATATTGTGCTGCTGGATGGACGAAACATTTATCGAAAAATTCAGCAAGATCAGCAGAAGTTGCAGTTAGTCGCTTGTTTTAACAAATTTTGGCCGCTGAGTATTGGTCTTACCGCTATGAGTTTTCAAAATAACGGTAGCCGGTTTTTTCTTGGATTATTTGCCGGTGACTATGTATTAGGTTTGTTTTCGATTGCTTACCAGTTATTCAATATGCCTTATATGGCATTTATGTCTGCGGCTAATTTTTACCTAAAAAAAATGCCGAAAAACCTTGCAGAAAAACGCTTTGGTTTGAAAAAGCTTTACGTAATTTCATTTATATTTACTGGCGTGTGTTTGTTGTTGTGGGCTCTGTTGGGTAACTTTCTTATCGAGATATTTTTTGGTGAAGCCTTTAAAGTTATTTATATTCCGGTCGTTATTGTGTTGACTGCAGCGCTGTTTAGGTACTTAGCTTATTGTCATCAATGGCGGATGATGAGTGAAGGGCTGTACAGCAATATCGCTAAGCACCAAGTGGTATTGTCTATATTTATAACCTTAATCTCTTTTTACGCAATTTATGTATATGGTTACCATGGTGCATACAGTGCGCTGGTGTTCTCTTGTTTTTGTTATTATGGTTATTTCGCATATTTAGATCGGCATGAAAAACGTTCGTAAAATATTAATTGTCGTATCAATAGTAAGTTTAATTGCTGCTGGTTATTTCTATTTCAATAGGGCATCCACATCAGCATGTATTAATATTATTGAAGCTTTGTATCAAAATCATAGCCAAGTCATTCTTCAAAAACAAACAAAGGGGGGATGGTCATGGAAAGTTGATATGTTAAACCCTAATCTTGTGGCTTTCGCATTTAATACAGAACAAGTGGTTGACTTAGGCGGTGTTAACGAGCCGCAACGCATACAAGCAAACATGTATGCGTTCACTATTAAGCCTTCCTATATTTCCAATTCTTTTACACTAAAACTAAATGAGAGCATGACACCTGCTATCCAGTCGAATATCGAGTTTGAATGGTTTACTATATTTGAGTTATGGAATGATCCAGGATGGGTCGATAGTGAATATCCTTTCAGGATCGCTATTAACTTGATTAAACGACCTGAGAATAAATATTTAACTCCAGTGCTTTGGGGGCAGTACAAAGTGAAGGAAACGGCTAGTTGGGAAACACTATGGCAACAAGCTTTGGAAATGCAGATTACACCACATTATGCGTATAAATTTTACATGGAGTTTGATTTATTTGGCGTTCCGTCGATGTTTGTTTCAATCACGAATATGGAAATACAGCACGAAGTAACTTTTACAAGTTCGGAAAATTTAGTTCACCCGAAGCAGGCAAATAAAGACGGCTTCTGGGGAGTTAACCCTATTAAGTTGTATACTGGCACTAACGTATTAAACTCAATGAAGCAACAATCTTCACCTGTATCAGTCACTTTTTCAAATGCGCGACTCTGTTATAGATAACAAACGGTTTATTTCTAGAAAGATCGTTGGTCAAAATTATGCAATTAATTTGGCTGGGTTGAGCTGAGTTATAGTTTCGGACTGAGTTTGACCAAGCACCTCTGCTGCTTTATTGAAGCCAGACAATAAGTCGGGTTTTCGCCCTTTTAAGTTATGGCAATCACTGGCTATTGCGCTGACCTGATTATTGACTAATAAGTCTTCTGCCAATTTTTGTGCTTCAGCACCAAATTTTCCGGTTATGCTGCTGGCAGTAATTTGCAATGGGCAACCTAAATCAATAAAAGTTTGGAGTTTATGCCTCTGTGTTAAAAAGGTGTTGTTGCGCTCTGGATGAACTATCACTGGCAAACAGTTTTTTGAGATTAACCATCTGACCAGGTTGTCGCTACCGTAGGGGACGTCAGTCCGAGGAAATTCCAACAAAAATGTTCGTTTTTGCTGATATTCTCCCAACCAAGGGATGGCCTGTTGTGCTACTAATTGCATGAGTTCAGGGCCGATACGACATTCAGCTGCTAACAAGAGGTTAATCTGTAAATCTTTTTTATCGACAGCCTCTTTAAATTTGTTGAACGTATTAAGTAGTTGCTGTTTATTGTTGTTGTAACGTCCAAAATGTATATGTGGGGTTAACACTTGTGTCGTTACCCCTTGGTCTATCGCCATTTTGAGCATATCTAGCGCCTCAGTCAGCGTTTGCGCACCGTCGTCGACCCCTGGCAATATGTGACTGTGAATATCGATCATATTACTATGCAACCGCCTGTGGTTTTGTGCCGTAATATTCGCCTGAATAATAATGGCTACCGTAATAACTCATTTTATTAGGTTCTGCGATTGTAAGCACTGCTCCTATTACATTCGCATTGAGCCGTAGTAACCTTTGAACGGCTTCTTTGGCAACGTTGACCCGAGTATCTTCGGCTTTTACAGCAAAAATTACACCATCTACTTTATTGGCAAGTATACATGAATCACTGACAGGTAAAGTTGGTGGCCCATCTAGAATAATGTATTCAAATTTATTTCTGAGAGACGCTAACAGTTGTTCAAACTTCTTGGATGAGAGTAATTCAATTGGGTTTCTAGCTATTGTTCCACAAGTTAGTATACTCAGTTGATTATTGTTAATGCGGTAGAAAATTTCTTCGTTGTCAGGCACGCTCCCAGAAAGTAAATCTGTTAAACCGTATTTACTTGAAATATTTAAGTTTCTGGCAGCAGTTGGTTTGCGTAAATCTACTTCTAACAGCAAAGTTTTACCCAATTGGCTATATGCAGCTGCAAGATTTAAAGCCATGGTTGATTTACCTTCACTGCCAGTCGCTGAAGTAACTAAAATGGTTTTTGGTGGGTTATCTATATTGGAAAATAACAAACCAGTGCGTATGGTATTTACACTTTCGGCAAAAGGGGATTGCGTATCGGTTAGATATTGTCGCTCAGGTGGTGCCGATTTTTTATTACCTTTCACCACTGGAATAATACCTAATGAAGGTAATTTGAGTTTTTCTTCAATTGAATCAGGTGTTTTTAATGTATTGTTGAGTGCTTCACGCACAAACGCCATAATAATGCCAAAAAATAACCCGAGGACAATTGAGAGAATCAGGAGCAATTTAATATTGGGTTTAAAAGGGGCTTTAGGTATGGTTGCCCTGTCTATTATATGAATATTGGTGTCGGTAAATTGAGTTTTGCCACTTGTTTCCATCAAACTCATGTTAAAGTTTTCGTAAATTCTACGGTTGTTTTCAACTTCTCGCTCTAAGCTAACTAAGGCAAAGTTTTTGTTGGTCAGCGACTGAATATCATTGCGTTTAGTGCTAATCAGTTCTTCAATATTTTTAACTTGAAACTGCGCAGATTGGTAAGTTTTTTCTATATTATTTACTACTTTACTGATTTCATTGTTTAAGTTTTCACGTGCGGTTTTTAGTTCAGAGCGTGCGGCGATCATTTTTGGGTGTTTCTCGCCATAACGTTCAAACAACTCATTTACTCTTTGCAAAGCTTGCGCTTCAATTTTAACTAAGTCACTGGTGATCCTATTCTCTAAAACAGGACCAATTGAGTATAGCTCTCTTGAATCAGCTGTAATATTTTTGATTGCGAGGTATTGCTCCGCGGCTGTACTTAATTGCGTTTTGGCTCGAATCAATTCAGTGTTTAACGAATGCAGTTGCGAGTTGGCTATGCGTTGTTCTTGTTCTGTATCCACTAACCCTTGCGAAGCTCGGTAAGCTGTTAGTCGCTCTTCTGAATCTCGTAGTTTTTCTTTTAATTGTACTGCCTGTTCACCTAACCAAGCTTCGGTATTTTTTACATCTCCCAAACGCGCTTCTAAGCCAAATTGGATGTAAGCATCAGACAAGGCGTTCACTATGTCAGCCGTTTCTTTAGGATCGTCAGAAGTATAACTTACATTGATAATTTGGCTTTGTTTTCCGCCAGAAACACTGACATTCGCTTGAATTTGCGTAGCGAGCATTTCACGTATTTGCTCGTCTGAAACTTGAGTATTCTGCACATGAGCCTCGGGATCACCTTTGAGTAACGATTTTAATTCTACTTTAACGTTTTGTAGCGCCACTTGAACAGAGGAGGGCGGCTGTTGTTTTAGCTGTGCTTGCTCTTGTTTATATTTTTCAACCAAGTCTAGTTTGTCGACAACTGTTTCAGCAATTTTGCGTGACTGGATTATCTCGTATTGAGTTTCGTAAAACAGGAATACCAAGGCGGTTGCGATATATTGTTCGTTTCTGTCTGCATTTGGTTTTTGTGGATCGGCTAAAATTTTTGTAGACGCCTGATAAATCGGTGTTGCAATTGAGACCAAATAACCACCTAAAAATAAAAATATCAACATAGTCGCTATAATTGACCATTTGGCTCGTTTTATAGTTCGCCAGTACTGACCAATATCAATAGCATCATCACGATTGTTTTCTATTTGTCTATAAGGTTGTAATGCAGTGTCTTGCGATATCAATGTCGAGTTCATAAAGTACCCCTTAGAAAAAACTTTCACTTACGGTAATCACATCACCTGGTTTCACTGCTTCAGAAAGTTGTACTGATTTTATTTGCCGACTGTTATTTTCGCCTACAAGTGATACAGCGCTTTTTGAAGCGCGTTCTGTGAACCCCCCTGCGAGTGTTATGGCTTTTTCAACAGTTAGGTCTTTACGAAACGGGTAGCTTCCCGGTTTTTTAACTTCTCCATTGATATAAAAGGGGCGATATTCGGTAATTGTGATCGTGACGTCAGGCTTTTTTAAGTAACCTTTTAGTAGCTCTGTATGTATTTGGTTTTCTAGTTGTTTGACCGTGAGCCCATTGGCATTTATTTGTCCAATCAGTGGTAGCTTTATCGAACCACTAGCGGATATTCTGGTATCTTTAATGCTGAGTTCTGGTTCATTAAAGACCAATACACTGATTTGATCGTCAACAGACAAAACATAATCACTTACTTGGTCGGCTTGCGCAAAACTCAACAAGCCACTGCATGCAATTAAAACAAAACTAATTATATGTTGAGTAACTTTCATTATTTCCCTGCCATTTTAGTGAGTTAAACTGCTAATCTGTTGCAATTAATCGATTTCGATTTTTATACCTAGCTCGGTAATCCCTGCTGAGTATTGGTAAAAAATCGATTCAGAGCCTCGTGTTTGTTTTGCATAACCTAAGCTAACTTCTAGCCAGTTTGCTAACGAATGATTAACACTAAGTTTGTATAATTGCCGCTTGTCACTTCTACCTTGACTTGTAATTAAGTTGTCGTTATTGATGCGGTAGTGACCTAAAACAGATATTTTGCTGGTTAGCTTGTGTTGCAGTTTTATGCTTGCGCCAGTTGATACGTACGCTGCTGCATCTGCTAATTGAGCTGACTCTTGGGTAGAGCGCTCTGCTGATAAGGTCATTTTGCTATAACTATTCGGCTGCCAGATAACATCAAGAAAATACGATAGGCCATTAATGTCAGTAAAATTTTTATCTACATGGTCTTTGGAAAAATAACCAAGTTTAAATATTCCGGTGGTTTTCGCTGATGCAGCCCATTCTACCCCCGTTAAATAGAGGTTGAGGTCACTAGACTGGTTATAAGTTGTATCGTTTGCTGCAACTTGATCTAGGTAATCAAGTTTTGCCAAACTTGTTTGAAATAACATTCTTGTTTTTGGTGCTAACCGATAAAAAAATGTGCCGGTTAATTTGTTGGCATCAAAGTCTCGATAATCCTGCAGATTATTAGTGTAGTTGTAATTGTTGTATTCGTAGGCAACAACGATTTGACCAATACTGTCTTTATTGCCATAGTGCAAATCAATTTTGCCTGTGCTTTTGTTGAGCGTATTAAATTGAGTAAGTAGCTCTGTAGAAGCACTTGTTGTACCTGGCTCTTCGGTGATTTGCTCATAGCCTAACTCAATATTAGCCGTGAACTTTGCGGTTAAATCTAAGTTGGCTATTAATTGGGTTTTATGTTGGTTTTGGTTTAATTGACTGTTTTGGTTAAATTTGTGGTAATCGCCTTTGTAACTGACTTGATAAGTGTGTTTACCGCTTTTACCTGTTAGCGCCAAATTGGGTGATAGTGTGAGTAGAGTATCGCTAGTTTGAGAGTTTTGTCTGAGTACGTTGTTGTCATGCGCAATTGATGAATAAACATCAATTGTTAAACCATTAGTTGCGTGTGCTTGCATTGAAACAAACAGCAGCAATAAATAAGATGGTTTTACACGCTTAATTTCTTCCACAAAACAATCCATTATTTAAGTGTCACTCTAACATCAATGCGTTGAATCTTTTCCCACTATAGAGCACAAACTTTGACTTTTTATTGCACTAAAATTAACCAAAACATTTTTTGGTAACTTTAGTTAAAAATTGAGCAAATTATATGCCACTGTATGTTTTATCACCTTTTGCTTTATAGTTATTTTTGCATTAACTCTTTAAACCAGCTCCATATACCAAACGAATAGTTGTCAAAAATATTAATGCCAAGTGCAGATTTAATTAGGTATAACCCTAATACCCCTAGGAGCAAGCTAAACAGGACAAATGCGCTGATTGCAGCTGTGACACCCAGCGCAGAGATACTACGCTCACTGCGAGATAAATCCCGTCTGTTTTGGCCAAAAAGTAAGACAAAGTAATATCGTTTAGGTATGAGTGGTATTTTGAAGGTACCGCGACAATCTAACGAGTGATTGCCCCAGCTTCGTGTACCAATTGCAGTATAAAGGTGCGATAGCTGTAACTCGTCGAAGGAATTTGCCACTTTATCGGGCATTTTGTCCAATAAGGTTTTTATTGCTTCTTCGTTGCGTATTTCTTTTTGCATGATCATCCAATGAATAAACGCCAAAGATAAACAGAGCATAAGTTGATTGGCTGTGCGTGTAAATAGTATTTCGCCTTTCAATGTTTAATTGTATTCAATCATAATGTGTTATCATTGACCTTTGTTTTAAATTCTAATATCTACAAACTGCATGTTTAAACAAATTCATATCGTAGCTTGCTCACCTCGTACCGGCACAACTTTATTGCACGAGGCAATGGTGACTTGCTTTAAAGTTGATAAAAAATACGATCACGAAATTCGTTTCCATTTAACTGATGGGAATGATGGTGATGTGTTGATTAGTAAAAGACCAAAAGACACTTATTACATGTCGCAAATACTTGATCAAACACCCGATTTTTACGTGATTTATTTGTTGCGTGATCCGCGTGATTCGATTTGTAGTCGTCACGGGAAAGACATGTCCAAGTATTACTCAAATTTAACGCTATGGCGTGATTTACATGCACACGGTAAGGCGTTGCGTAATTTCAATAACTTTTTAGAAATTCGCTACGAAGATTTTGTTTCTGATCCAAACGCAGTGCAGCAACAAATAATGCAACGTTTCCCTTGGTTAGAAAAATTGCACGATTTCACTGACTACCATTTACATGCCAAAGTATCTGAAGGTTCATCAAAAGCTTTAAAAGGACTTCGCCCAATAAGCCCAGCAAGCATCGGCTTATGGAAAAAGAATTTACAACGTATTAAAGGTCAAACATTGCGCCATGGCTCAATGACCCCAGATTTAATTGATTGTGGTTATGAAAATGACGACAGTTGGGAATCTATTCTGGATGGTGTCGAGCCAGATTTTTCCAAAAGCCGTTATCCAGAAACAATTTCAGTTTTTAAGAGGCTGTCACTAAAACTTCATGGCTTTTTGAAAGTGAGAGAGTTTAAGCGTAAGCGCGGTAAACGCTTTTCTAGCTAATTAACTAAGTAGATGAATAAGTCAGATGAGTAAGGGGTTATATCAACCCCTTATAAACAACCTTTCCATGTAAAATATTCACTCCATTATTTAACCCCACATCTTCAGCCAAAGCTTTTTCTAAACCTAGTTCAGCGATACGTTTTACATAGGGCAGGGTGGCATTATTTAAAGCTATAGTTGAGGTAACAGGCACTGCACCTGGCATATTGGTGACGCAATAATGCACTATGCCATCAACTTCATAAGTTGGCTCGCTGTGCGTTGTTGGTCGCGATGTTTCGAAACAGCCTCCTTGGTCAATTGCTACATCCACCAACACAGAGTGTTTTTCCATTTGGCTTAACCAGTCTTTTTTCACAAGTTTTGGTGAGCTAGCGCCGGTAACTAATACTGCACCTATCACTAAATCTGCTTCTAGTACCGCGGCTTTAATGGTGTTTTCTGAGGCGATTACACAATCTAAATTACCAGCATATTTGTTTTTTAGTTGGTCGAGCCGGTCGATATTGGTATCGAGCATGGTTACTTTTGCTTGCATGCCCATGGCAATTAGCGCTGCTTGTTTTCCAACATTACCAGCACCGATAACCACTACATGTGCAGGGGGCACCCCAGGTAGTCCTCCCAATAATTTACCTTTACCACCTTGCGATTTTAATAAAGATTGTGCGCCTACTTGGGTGGCTAATCGCCCAGCAATTTGTGACATAGGTTGCAATAGCGGCAGTTGGCCTAATTCATTGGTCACTGTTTCGTAAGCTATAAAAGTTGCCCCTGTAGCGGCTAATGCTTGGGTGAGTTTTTTATCAGCCGCTAAATGTAAATAGGTAAATAACACGTGTTCAGGTTTAAAAAAGCCAACTTCTTCTAATAAAGGTTCTTTTACTTTTACAATTAAATTGGCGTGCTCAAACACCTGTTGTTTAGTGCCAACAATAGCGCCTGCTTGTTGATACATTTGGTCGGTAAAATTTGCGCCTAAACCTGCACCAGATTCCACCCATACCCAATGGTTGTTTTTTACCAATTCGGCAACACTGTCTGGGGTTAAGCCAACGCGATATTCATGAACTTTTATTTCTTTTATCACACCAATATTCATATTAAGCTGCTCATTTGCCAACACTGTCTCTATTCAGTATAGGTAATAATTTATTAAGATGTTAAATCACGTTAGAATGACACGCGGAAATAACTATAACAGGTGAGTATGATTTTGACCGAAAACACCCAAGCTAAATCGTTAACTGGTATTCAACGCCTTCTTGAAGTTGGATTGTTAGCCTGTGGCTGTTGTGCTTTGTATCTTATGTTGGCACTCGTTTCTTTTGACCCGTTAGACCCAAGTTGGAGCCAATCTGGCTACGATATGCCTGTTCGCAATATGGCTGGCGCGATAGGCGCGTGGCTTGCCGATATTCTTTTATTCTTTTTTGGCGCAGTTGCTTATTTAGTGCCAGTGGCTGTAAGTTATTTGGGTTGGGTGTTATTTCAAAAGAAACCGAATTTCTTTGAAGTTGATTTTTTAGCGCTTGGATTGCGTATTATAGGTTTTGTTTTATTGCTGGTTTCAACCACAGCACTGTCTAGCATGAATTTTGCGGATGTATTTGTGTATTCATCTGGTGGTTTGTTAGGTGATGTCGTCAGTAAATCTATGCTGCCATATTTCAATTTTGTTGGCTCAACCTTGTTGTTACTGTGCTTTTTCTGCACCGGTGTTACTTTGTTATTTGGTGTTTCTTGGCTGTTTTTAATCGACAAAACCGGTGAGTACGTTATTTTTGCCGGTGATTGGTTATGGCAGCAATTTAATCAATTAAAAGAAAAGCTTGCAGCCAAAAGACAACAAGCAGACTCTGATGATTCGGACTTTGCTAAATCGGACTTAAATATCACTGAAGAGAAATCGACCAGTGTTAAAGGGCTTGAAGACAGTTCTGATAAACCGCAAACCCGTTTGTTAGGCACAAATAAATTGCCTTGGCAACAAGATAAAGTTGCACAAGACTCTGAATTGGACGAAGAAGAAGCTGAACCGCAAACCGAGACAGTTAAAAAACGTTTAATGCCTAGTTTAGATTCCATTTTTGGTAACAAAGAGTCAGATACCTCAACTGAAGACAAACTAGAATTGCCAAAAATTGCTGATGTTGCCAAGTCGCCAGAGTTAGCAGCAGAAACTTCAACAAGCTCAGAAAGAAAAGAACCAGAATTAGGAAGTCTTGAGCAAATTCAAGCAGACGATTTCAGTCACGGCGAATTTAAAGAATTGGCTGAGATGGATGAAGACACCTTACAAACTTTATTACCTTTGCCAGAAGAGCAAGCAGATGCCAAGGCTCAAGTAGCAGATAAACCGCAAAAAGCGCATATTCGTGTGTCGTCTGATCAAACTTCTTATGCTGATTTTATGGCAGAGCAAGAAAAAATAGCGGCGGAAGAGGCTGCTCGTCCACCACTGACACCTTTACCATCATTTGATTTGCTAGACAGAGCAGACAAAAAAGAAAACCCAATTACTCAAGAGCAAATGGATGCTGTAGCACGTTTAGTTGAAGCTAAATTGCTTGAATACAAAATTAAAGCTGACGTAGTTGGGGTTTATCCAGGCCCGGTTATTACTATGTTAGAGCTTGATTTGGCACCTGGGGTGAAAGTTTCAGCCATTACTAACTTGTCAAAAGATTTGGCGCGGTCATTGTCTACAGCTTCTGTGCGTGTGGTTGAGGTTATTCCTGGTAAACCTTTCATCGGCTTAGAACTTCCGAATAAAAACCGTGAAACCGTGCGCTTAAGTGAAGTAATTGAAACGGATGCATTTGAAAAGTCGAAATCACCGCTAACTATGGTGTTAGGTTGCGACACTATGGGCAAACCTGTTATTGCTGATTTGGCGAAAATGCCGCATGTATTAGTGGCGGGTACTACAGGCTCGGGTAAGTCGGTATTGGTAAATACCATGATTTTAAGCTTTTTATATAAAGCGACTCCGGCTGAGCTACGCATGATAATGATAGATCCAAAAATGTTGGAGCTTGCGATTTACGAAGACATTCCACATTTATTGTGTGAAGTTGTCACCGACATGAAAGATGCATCAAACGCGCTACGTTGGTGTGTAGGTGAAATGGAACGTCGTTATAAATTGATGGCTGCCGTTGGGGTGCGTAACCTCAAAGGTTTTAACGCCAAAGTTGAAGAAAATATTGAAGCTGGCACACCATTAACTGATCCATTATGGAAGCCGGGCGATAGCATGGCAGAAAGTGCCCCTGAGCTTGAAAAACTGCCGAGTATAGTTGTGGTGATTGACGAATTTGCCGACATGATGATGATTGTCGGTAAAAAAGTTGAAGAACTTATTGCACGTATTGCACAAAAAGCACGTGCCGCTGGTATTCACTTAATTTTGGCGACACAAAGACCGTCAGTTGATGTTATTACAGGTTTAATTAAAGCAAACATTCCAACTCGTATTGGTTTATCGGTTTCATCAAAAATTGACTCTCGAACGATTTTAGACCAACAAGGTGCGGAAAGTTTGTTAGGTATGGGTGATATGCTTTATCAACCTTCGGGTACAAATATCCCAACTCGTGCGCACGGTGCATTTGTGGATGATCACGAAGTACATGCGGTTGTTGCAGAGTGGAAGCTGCGTGGTAAACCAGATTATATTGAAGAAGTATTAAGTGGCGAAGAAGAAATTTTATTACCAGGTGAGCAGCCAGAAATGGCAGAGGGTGAAGAGGTTGATGCTTTATACGACGAAGCAGTTGCTTTTGTAACCGAAACTCGCAAAGTATCGGTTTCTAGCGTACAACGTAAATTTAGAATTGGTTATAATCGTGCGGCTCGCATTGTGGAACAAATGGAAATGTCTGGGGTCGTAACCAGTGCAGGCCACAACGGGGCACGTGAAGTATTGGCGGCAGCGCCACCAAAATTGGATGATTAATATATGCAGTTTATAAAAAAAATGGTTTTAGGCGCGTCGTTAGTGATGATGACGTGTGGTTTACAAGCAAACGAAGCAGTAAAAGAATTACAACAAAAATTACAAACCTTATCAGGGTTTAGCGCGCAGTTCTCGCAAAAAGTGACGGATAGTCAAGGTAAAGTGGTGCAAACCACGCAAGGTCAAGTTGATATAGTTCAACCAAATAAATTTCGTTGGCAAACTTATGAGCCGAACGAAAATTTATTAGTGTCAGATGGCCAAAGCGTGTGGTTTTTTGACCCGTTTGTTGAGCAAGTATCAATTTATAACTACATCAGTTTAGTTGATTCAAACCCAATTTTATTATTATTACAGCCAACATCAGATGCATGGCAGGCGTATGAAATATCTAAGGTCACAGATAAAACTTATCGAATCAAAGCTAAATCACAAGAGCAGCAAATTGATTATGTGGATTTAGCTTTTTCTGCAACCGACCAAGTGACAGCATTAAATATTAAAGACAGACAGAACCAATTAAGCGAATACTCATTTACTGCATTTAACCTACGTAACAGCAGCGATTATGCAGCGAACTACTTCAAATTTGCCATTGAAGATGGCATTGAAGTAGACGATCAAAGATAACAAGTTAAGCTAATTTTTAACCATGTTATTTGATGAGTTGAATAAACCTTTAGCTGCGCGTATGCGCGCGCAGACTATTGAACAGTACATTGGTCAGTCGCATATACTAGGGCCAGATAAACCCTTATTTAAAGCGATTAAGTCTGGCCGTGTGCATTCACTTATTTTGTGGGGGCCGCCAGGTACTGGCAAAACCACTCTCGCAGAATTAATTGCTCAATACGCAAATGCACACATTGAACGTATCTCAGCTGTTACCTCTGGTGTAAAGGATATTCGCCAAGCCATCGACAATGCAAAAAATGTCGCCCAAGCGCAAGGACAAAAAACTGTCTTGTTTGTCGATGAGGTACATAGATTCAACAAATCACAACAAGATGCATTTTTGCCTTATATCGAAGATGGCACTGTTATTTTTGTTGGCGCAACTACCGAAAATCCAGGTTTTGAACTAAACAGAGCTTTGTTATCACGTGCACGTGTTTATCTACTTAAAAAGCACAACAAAGACGATTTATTGCAGTTAATCGCTCAAGTTAAAAATCGTCCGCAACATAGTGGTGAGTCAGCCACGTTAGAAATTCCAGCCGATATTCAAAATGCGTTAGTTGACTACAGTGATGGTGATGCACGTAAGCTGCTTAATTTGTTAGAAATTCTCACAGATATGTCGGAAGCTGATGAAAACGGCCTGCGGGTTATTTCCGATGAACATGTACAAACTCTGTTAGAGCATAAAGTGGTTGCGGGTGATAAAGGCGGCGATCTGTTTTATGACATGATCTCAGCTTTTCACAAATCTGTTCGTGGTTCATCGCCAGATGGTGCTTTGTATTGGTATGCACGCATGTTGAAATCGGGTGTTGATCCTTTATATGTTGCACGTAGATTATTAGCTATTGCCTCTGAAGATATTGGCAATGCAGACCCAAGAGCTATGCAGGTTGCTTTAAATGCATGGGACTGTTATACCCGCGTAGGCCCAGCTGAAGGTGAAAGGGCGATTGCTCAAGCGGCTGTTTACTTGGCATGTGCTGCAAAAAGTAATGCTGTGTATACTGCGTTTAAAGCGGCATTGCGTGATGCTGAAAATTTACCTAGCTTTGATGTGCCGTTTCATTTGCGCAACGCACCAACTCAAATTAATAAATCGCTTGGCCATGGCGCAGAATATAGATACGCACATAACGAAGCCAACGCATACGCGGCGGGTGAGTGTTATATGCCAGAAGAAATTAAAGATACACAATATTATTTTCCAACCGAACGTGGCATTGAAAGTAAAATTCAACAAAAACTAGATTACCTCGCCAATCTTGACCAACAAAGCACAAATAAGAGGTATGAATAACCGTGACTTATGTGTTTATTGCCATTGGTGGCGCTTTGGGCGCGTGTTTAAGATATTTTCTTTCACAACAAGCGTTAATCTGGTTTGGTAAAGAGTTTCCTTTTGGTACACTGTTGGTCAATGTTTTGGGCTCGCTGATAATTGGCTTTTTGTATACCTTAATCGCTCAAGGATATGTGCAATTAATTCCTTGGCGTACATTTATTGGTATTGGCTTTTTAGGGGCGTTAACTACCTTCTCAACATTTTCTATGGACACCTTGTTGTTATTACAGCAAGGGGCGTGGATTAAAGCGAGTCTGAATATATTATTAAACGTTTTTGTTTGTCTGTTTGCTGCTTGGATAGGCAGTAAATTAGTCGGGATTAAATTTTAAAAAAGAACTGGTTATAGAATGTTAGATCCTAAAATTTTACGTAGCGACTTAGAGCAAGTTGCCGCACGATTAGAAACTCGTGGTTTTAAGTTAGATGTTGATGCGTTAGTTCAATTAGAAGAAAAACGTAAAGCCATTCAAGTTAAAACTGAAAACTTACAAAACGAGCGAAATGCCCGTTCTAAAAACATAGGTAAAGCCAAAGCGGCTGGTGAAGACATTGCGCCTTTGTTAGCACAAGTAGGTGAGTTAGGCTCAGCATTAGATGCAGCTAAAACTGAGCTTGCAGAAGTTATGCAACAATGGGATAGCTTAACTTTGGGTATCCCTAATTTACCTGATGAATCAGTGCCAGTTGGTGCAGACGAAGCTGATAATGTTGAAGTGCGCACATGGGGTACAGTGCCGAGCTTTGATTTTGCTGTAAAAGACCATGTAGATTTAGCCGAAGCTTTAGGTAAAGGTTTAGATTTTGAAAGTGGTGTTAAATTGTCAGCAGCACGTTTTGTGGTGATGCGTGGTCAAATAGCGCGTATGCATCGTGCCTTGTCGCAGTTTATGCTGGATTTACATACCCAAGAGCATGGTTATAGCGAAACTTATGTGCCTTACATTGTTAACTCTGACAGCTTATATGGTACAGGCCAGTTACCAAAATTTGGTGAAGATTTATTCCATACTCAGCCTTTATCTGCTGACGGCGCGGGTATGTCACTCATCCCAACAGCGGAAGTGCCATTAACTAACTTAGCGCGTGATGAGATTTTTGATGAAGAACATCTGCCGGTTAAATTAACTGCACATACCCCTTGTTTTCGTTCTGAAGCTGGCTCATCAGGTCGCGATACTCGTGGATTAATTCGTCAACATCAGTTTGATAAAGTTGAATTAGTTCAGCTGGTTAAACCAGAAGATTCAATGCAAGCGCTTGAAGATTTAACCGGCCATGCCGAAAAAGTATTGCAGCTATTGAACTTACCTTACCGTGTAATGGCGTTATGTACTGGTGATATGGGCTTTGGTGCAGCTAAAACTTACGATTTAGAAGTTTGGTTACCAGCGCAAGATTGTTATCGTGAAATTTCATCTTGTTCTAATATGCAAGACTTCCAAGCACGTCGTATGCAGGCTAGATTACGTAGAAAAGGTGCGAAAAAGCCAGAATTGTTACATACTCTAAATGGTTCGGGTCTAGCAGTAGGCCGTACTTTAGTGGCAATTTTAGAGAATTATCAGCAAGCTGACGGCTCTATTAAAGTGCCTGAAGTATTACAGCCTTATATGGGCGGCTTAACGGTTATTTCTGCCTAATTTTGTATTGGAGTTGATATGGCGAAAAGATCACAACCATCACCGGTTAAATTGTTTTTAAAAGCAGTCTATTGGTTGCTTATTATCGCCATATTTGGCTCTGTGTTAGTACTGGCTTTTGACGCTTACCTAACATGGAAATCAGCTAAGGGCTAAAACTACCCTTTGTGATGATTAGATGCATTTAGCGGGTTTTGGTAAACCCGCTATTTTTGTTGCTTGTTTAGCTGGGCCTTTGGGAAATAACTTGTATAAATACGGACTGTTACCTTTGTCTTTACCTAACTTTTGCCCAATTGCTTTCACCAAAATCCGAATTGCAGGGCTGGTTTTAAACTCCAAATAGAAGTTACGCACAAACCAAATCACTTCCCAGTGAGACTCAGTTAACTCAATATTTTCTTGCTCTGCTAACACAGGGGCGAGCGCTTCACTCCAGTCTAAATAGTTTTGTAAATATCCATGTTTGTCTACAGCAATAGCTTGCTGATTAAATACAAGTTCACTCATACGATTCGTTAATTACCAATTTGAATAATAGGCTGGTGTTTAATGGTTAATTCTACCCATTCTTGCTTGGATAACCAAATTTGGCTTGGTTGTGTACAAGATAAACCTCGGGCTGATGCATCATCTGCGAGCACATGGCATTGTTCAAATTGCTGTATTTCACTTTTGAGTAAGTTATAGCAGCCATCTTCAGTAAATAAGATGGCTTTGTTTTTAAGTTGTTGTGCTAGCTCGGATAATCTAGTCGAACTTAAAATGCTTTTAACCGTATACAATGGTTTTGGCATAGTTATCCCCTTAAAACTCTAGTACAACATCAAATTCACTTAATTTAGCCAAAAAAGCCTCGGCTGACAGCAGTTGAGCTTCAATCGCTAAATTATCTTCCTGCAGTTGCAATTCCTCCATCGCCGTTTGCTCAAGGTATACCTCTTCAATATCGTATAAGTCTAATGCTTTAAATCCTTGGCTGTAGTTTTTGCGATTAAGCTTGTCTGCAGCTATTTGTGTGCTAAGTTGCAACGGCGCATTACCAGTAAAAAATAATGCAACAGACTGCTCGTAAGTAGCTAAGGTTAGTGCTAACTCTAAGCCTTCTTTACCTTTATCATTGGTAAAAGGGGAGTGATTAAATATTATGGCGTGTTTGTGATTATTCATTAAAACTGTACCACTCTGTCAGCTTGCATTTGTAGTTCTACATATTCACCTAATCCACCAATGCGGAAATGTTGCGCTAGGCTATCACCGACTAAACCATGATAATCGGCTTCACTAGCATCTAGAATTCCACGTCTTTGTGCGGCAGCTGAACAGACAATGAGCTCCACAGCATGTTGCTGACTTAGGGTTTGCCAGCCTTGTGTTATATTTATTTCGTCTGATGGCGGTGTACGCAGCTTATTTGCAACGTAAACAGCATCGGAATAAAAGAATACGCCTGCTAGTGAGTGGTGTTTTACAGCTTGCTCAGCGTAGCTCAGCGCGCTTTGGCCACTATCTGTTTCAGGACCGCTGGTAATAAAAAGTAAAATTTTTGCCATGATAGATAATGCTAATAACTTGCTATTTTATCATTAGAAATAAAAAAGGCCTCTACAGAGGCCTTTTTTGACGTTTATCTAGTTAAAGATTAATCGTCGTTGCCAGCAAATGCCATTAATAATTGCAATAAGCTAACAAAAATATTGTAGATAGAAACATATAAGCTAATAGTTGCTAATATGTAGTTACGCTCACCACCGTGAATAATCGCACTGGTTTGCATTAAAATCGCACCAGATGAAAATAAGATGAACATTGCACTAATTGCTAAAGATATCGCTGGAATTTGCAAGAAGATATTAGCGAGCATTGCTACGATAAGTACTACAAAGCCAGCCATCATCATGCCACCCAAGAACGACATATCTTTCTTAGTTGTTAACACGTACGCAGACAAACCAAAGAAGGTTAGGGCTGTACCACCTAATGCTAGTACGATTAAGTCGCTCGCACCTGCTGCTACTACCATAGAAAGCATTGGACCTAAGGTGTAACCCATAAAGCCAGTGAACGCGAAGCAGCTTACAATACCCATAGAAGAGTTAGCTGTTTTGTGGACTAAGAACATTAAACCGTATGCACCTACCAAGAAAACAATCCAGTGTGGCATTGGTAAGTTCATTGCACCAGTAATGCCTGCTACAGCAGCACTGAATGCTAATGTCATAGCTAATAGTGAATAGGTATTACGTAATACCTTGTTGGTTTCTAGTACGGATGAACTGGCATGATCAACGTAAGTTGTGCGGTTTTCCATATTACACCTCTTTGTTAAGTGAAATTGTTTATTAAATAAGTTCTATGGTTAGAACGATTATTTTTAATTTGGTTGCATTTAATGTTACAGAATATTGTGGTGCAGTCTAGTACTTTCAAGGGAATTTTTGACATATTTTGTCAAAAGCAGAGAATTTTGGCGGGCAGGGTAGAAGTATCAAATAAGAACTTTGCAAAACGCTAATTTCGCAAAGTTCTCAATCAATAAAACTTATTTCGCTTTCTTTAACGCTTTTTTAAGTTTTTTGATTTTTGACTCTTGCTTCGCAACTTTAGCTTTGCGTGCTTTCAACTATTTTTTAAGTGCTTTTACTTTTTTAGCCATAGTTTTTTCCTCTATGTATAGTTAAATCAGCCTCGCGGCTGTTGTGGATAACCAACAAATATTATTGGTTATAATGAAGCTTCGTCATCTGCTGACGAAGCCGAATGCTTTTCCATAAACTTTCTAATAAACCTTCTAACTTCTCTCGCTGCTGTAGTGTCTAGTTGCTCACAGAGTTCGACAAAAGCGTCACGCTCAGCACCATTTATCCTAATTAATAACTGACTGTCTTTTTTATTGGTTTTTTTACGTGTTGATTTGCTTGTCATAAGGGTGATATGCAAAGTATATGCTATGTATATACAAAATAGCGAAAGCGATTTTATTTGTCAAATGAAGGTCAGTTAATCAATCTAGTTTTTTCGGAGAAAATTGAAAAAGCCTTAAATATGACTGTGAATTTATACCCAGTGTTGAATAGATTGTTCTGGGGAATATTCATCAATTCACAGTTTTTAACCATCAAATTATATGTTTTTGCTGCTTATTTGCTCTGATTGGTTGATATATAACCGAACGATCAAAAAAATTAAAAAAAGTTTGTTTTAGTGCTTTACAAAGGTTCGATATGCCCTTAATATTCGCCGCGTTCCCAAGGGAACAGTCCAGAACTGCGGTGAGGTGGCTGAGTGGTTGAAAGCACCGGTCTTGAAAACCGGCGTACGTTAATAGCGTACCCAGGGTTCAAATCCCTGCCTCACCGCCACTCTCTGCTTGGGTTAGTCAACTCACAGTCCAAGATTTAAAAACTCCATAAAATACAAAAATCAATTTTGAATTATACTAGATTCATAACGCTCTGACTTTTCGTAATCATTAATTTTTTCTTCAATACAATACCCTTAATCCGAACCAATATTCTTCTTACCTTCGTAGCTTTATCATCCCCTAAACTTGCTGATTAGACGCAGGATTGATTATATCTATTCTCAAAGGTATTCGACTGTCAAATTGAATTCAGTGTGCCTGCTGTTATCTGCAATTCAGAGGAGGAGCTATTAGGAGTGTAGTCAAGTAACCTGAATTCTGGTTAACTACTTATTTTCTATGGGCTATTTGCCCTTAAAAATTATTGAGAGATTTTTAAATTACCATGCATTAGCTAACTTGTTAGCTCTAGTTTAGGTTAAGCGCTGTATTTAGTTAAACTTTTAAAGGCGAGTGGGGGCATTGTCCAGTAGATACAAAAAAGCCCTCAGAAGAGGGCTTTAGAAGCTTTATAACTAACTGATATTCAATTAGCTTTTATAAGAGTCATTGTGTACAGAAGAAACTGCACGGCCTGAAGGATCAGCCATTTTGCTGAAGCTCTCATCCCAAGCTAGTGCTTCAGGAGTACTACAAGCTACTGACTTACCACCAGGTACACATTCTGCACAACTTGGGTGTGGGAAGAATTCTTCAAAAATGCTTCTGTAGTAGTAAGCTTCTTTGGTGTCAGGTGTGTTGTAAGTGAACTTGTGCTCAGCATTCGCCAACTGGTCATCTGAAACTTGCTCAGCAGCATGTGCTTTTAAGCTATCAATCCAGCTATAACCAACACCATCACTGAATTGTTCTTTCTGACGCCATAAAACTTCTTCTGGTAAATAACCATCAAATGCTTCACGTAAGATGTGTTTTTCAATCTTACCGTCTTTACACATTTTCGCTTCAGGGTTGATAGACATAGCAATGTCCATAAAGTCTTTGTCCAAGAATGGAACACGAGACTCAACACCCCAAGCTGACATAGCTTTGTTTGCACGCGCACAGTCAAACATGTGAAGTTTATTTAATTTACGTAAAGTTTCTTCATGGAACTCTTTAGCATTTGGTGCTTTATGGAAATATAAATAACCACCGAATACTTCGTCTGAACCTTCACCTGACAGTACCATCTTGATACCCATGGCTTTGATCTTGCGCGCCATTAAGTACATAGGGGTAGAAGCACGAATTGTTGTAACATCGTAGGTTTCTAGGTGATAGATTACATCACGTACTGCATCAATACCGTCTTGCACTGTATAGTGAATTTCGTGGTGAACAGTACCAATTGCATCAGCTACTTTTTTCGCAGCGATTAAATCAGGAGCACCTTCTAAACCTACTGCAAATGAATGAAGTTTTGGCCACCAAGCATCAGATTGATCGTTGTCTTCAACACGTTTTGCTGCAAATTTTTGTGTAATAGCTGAAATCACAGATGAATCTAAACCACCAGACAATAACACACCGTAAGGTACGTCAGACATTAAGTGAGTTTTAACTGCTTTTTCTAACGCGTCGTGAATATCTTTTGGATCAGCTTCTGCGTCTTTTACCGCGTCATAACTCATCCAGTCACGTGCGTAATATTTAGTTAACTCGCCAGTTGAACTATGTAAATAGTGTCCTGGAGGGAATTCTTTAATTGAACGACATACAGGTACTAAAGCTTTCATTTCTGAAGCTACGTAGAAGTTACCGTGTTCATCCCAACCCATATATAGTGGGATAATACCCATGTGGTCACGAGCAATTAGATATTCGTTTTTAGTTTCATCATAAAGGATGAAAGCAAACATACCTTTTAACTCGTCAATGAAGTCGATACCTTTTTCTTCGTATTTAGCTAAGATTACTTCACAGTCAGATTTAGTCTGAAGTTTGTAATCAATGGTTAAACCCGCTTCTAATTCTTTGTGATTGTAGATTTCACCGTTCACAGCCAATACGTGATTTCGATTTTGATTGAAGAGCGGCTGTGCACCATTGTCTACATCTACAATAGCAAGTCTTTCATGAGCAAGAATAGCGTTTTCACCAGCATAAATACCTGACCAATCAGGACCGCGGTGACGTAATAATTTAGACAGCTCTAAAGCTTGCTGTCTAAGTTCAGCTCGATCTGTTTTTAAATCGAGAATACCAAAAATTGAGCACATAGAGTTAATTACTCCCTCTTCAACCTTAATCTAACTTTTAATTCGAAATCACAAATGGGAAATTCATCCCAAAAATCGGGTAAGCCAGCATATTCATTATTTTGCAGAATACAAGTGTCAGGCACGAGAATTATTCATTTTTGTACAAGTTGATGTGATTCTGATGACAATATTATGAAGCTGGGCTCGTCAAAGCGGGCGATTATAACAAAGCTTATATACCCAAGCTACTTGAAATTGAATGTTTCAAGCTGTGTTCAATTTTCTGAACGATCTAAAGGTGAATATCCACATCAAACAAAGTTAATGTCGAGTAGCTAACAATTCTAGGATAAACACTCGGCCAAGCAGGCAGTATATCTTTGAAATATTATACCTTTAGGCTAGACTGGAACCATAGGTTGTCAAGTTAGAAAAAGTTTGGAGTGAGTCGCTCCAAGTGAGGGTTGTATGGCGAGTGAAGTAGTATTAAAAGAGTCGGGTAGAATTTCGGATATACAAGGTTTGGTATATCGAATGGTTGATGGTCAACTAATTCCTGTATCTATAGGTGAATCCGTTTTTGCAGGGCAAATATTGGTGTTGGAAGCCGGTGCAAAAATCAAGTTTATCAAAGCCGATGGCGAAGAGGCTGAAATAGTTGCTGCAGAAAGCCAAACAACTGAAGTTGAAATTACTGGCGAGATCGAAAACCCAAACGATGACTTAGACGACGCAACTTTATCGGAAATTGAACAAATTCAGCAAGCTGTGGCTGAAGGGGACTTGTCGAATGTAGGCGCAACAGCGGCAGGTGGTTCAAGTAGTAGTGAAGGCGGTGCAACCGTTACTTCGGTAGAACGAAATGATCAGCAAACAATTGCTGGTGCTGGCTTTGATACCAATGCTGCTACTATCACAACAAGCAATGGCAATACCTTTACCCCTCCTCAACCTGTAGCTACAATTTTAATCGACACAACCGCGCCAGAAGCTTCATTTGACGATTTATTAACTAATACGTTAACGCCAACATTGACGGGTAGTGTAGATGACCCTAATGCAACAATCTCTGCGACGGTAAATGGGCAAGCTATCGCTGTAACTAATAATGGTGATGGTAGTTTTTCAATTGCTGATGCATTCACCCTAATTGAAGGTAGCAATCAAATCACTATCACGCTAGTGGATCAAAGTGGCAACCAAACTGTTTTAAATGCTACTATTACAGCTGACGTGACGCTACCCCAAGGCACTATTAATAGTATAGTTACTGATGATACAACGCCCGCGATCACTGGTACTGTGGACGATCCCGACGCATTAATTTTGGTCTCAATTAATGGTCAAACCTTTGAAGCAACCAATAATGGTGACGGTAGTTGGATTTTAGCTGACGACGTTATTGCTGAATTAACTGAACAACAACATGATGTCTCTGTTACTTTCTTCGACTTAGCTGGGAACACGAATAACGCGCAAGGTACGGTAACTGTTGACATTAACGAAGCCCCACAGGTGGCAATTCAAAGCATTAATTTATCAGAAAATAATGTATTTGTGGGACAAGCTGTGGCGACATTTGAAGCGGTTGATCCTGATGGCGACAGCTTATCTATTTCATTACAGAACAATCAAAATGGCTTTTTTGAAATATCCGGTAGCCAAATTGTTTTAACTCAAGCAGGTGTTGATGCAATTCAAAATGATGAATTGGCATTAACTTCAATCGATTACACGCTTTCAGCTAGTGATGGTGAATTCACTACGCTTGCAAATGGTGATAGTTTAATTGCGCGAGGGGATAACTCTGCTGTTTTATCTATTCAGGTTGATGGTGATGTTACTGAACTCGGTGGCTCAGTTCAGTATACTGCTGTGTTGTCTCAGGTTACACAAAGCGATATTAGTGTAACTTTAGCAAGCGGTATTGAGATAGTTATATCTGCAGGACAAATTTTTGGAACCGCCCAAAGAATCATTGCGGCTGATGAGGATGTTTATATTGACCCTCAGGTATTAACAGATTCAATTTTATCTGTATCAGGTGGTAGTTTTGACAACCTAGTGATTGATTCTGCGCCGCTATCAATTAATGTTTCCGATACGATTAATGAAACCAGTTTAACTTTAAGTGCATCTGAATCTGTATCTGAAGCAGGTGGACAAATCACCTACACAGCTACACTTTCAAATCCTGCTCAAACTCAAGTCACCGTAACTTTGGCTTCCGGTCATGTCATAACCATAGAAGCAGAACAAACGCAAGGACAGATTGTCGTTGATTTTGCAGCTGCAGATGACGTTTATTCAGAATCCGATTCAATTAATGACAGCATTATTGATGTAAGCGGTGGAAACTTTGAACGTTTATCCTTTGCTTTGGACCCTGTTTCGACAGGAATTGTCGACACTATCGATGTCACTCGCTTAACCTTGAATGCCGACGCAACTATCAATGAAGGCCAAGAGATAGAATATACTGCAGTACTTTCGAATCCGGCAGCTTCTGATATGACAATAAATCTTACTAATGGTGAGACTATTGTGATAAATGCAGGGCAAACTTCTGGTAGTGTTTTAGTTGCTATAGAAAATTCACCAGTAATTGATGCAACTACTATTATCAATCAGATAGACGTTAATTCTGTGATCGGTGGTGGATTTGAGCAATTAGACATTTCTAGCGAATCAGTTACAACGCAAGTTGTAGATGTGGTTGAAACAACGCAACTAACTTTGACCGCAGACAGCGAGGTTAATGAAGGTACCAACATCAATTATACAGTTTCGACGACTTCGCCAACAGCCACGGATTTGACTGTGCAACTGACTAATGGTTTGACTATAACTATTTTAGCCGGTCAGTCTTCAGCAACAGCCGCATTTGTAACTCAAGATTCTGTATATCAAGACGCGCGCGTATTTAATGTTTCAATTGACTCAGGCTCAGTAAGTGGTGGTGGTTTTGAAGATTTACAAGTAGATACGACAAGTGTTGTGACTAACGTTGCAGACGTAGTTTCTGATGTATCATTAACTTTTAATGCTGATATTGATGTGTCAGCTGGCGAGAGTATAAATTATCAAGTCAGCCTAACTCAGCCTGCAGCAACTGATTTGTCTATCCCTTTGTCAAACGGTCAAATTATAGTTGTATTGGCGGGGCAAACATCTGCCTCTGTTGAGGTAACAGCGCCTTCTGAGCAAAGTACACTTTCAGTTAGCATTGACGAAGCGAATATTACGGGTGGTAATTTTGAAAACTTGGTATTGGGTAACTCAAGTGTAACTACTAATGTTTCAGGTGTAGTTGAAGAGGTATCTTTAAGCTTAAGTGGCACCCCAAGTGTCAGCGAAGGTGGCAGCATTACTTATACCGCAAGCTTAACGGCAGCGGCAGAAACGGATATGACCATTACTTTAAGTAATGGCGCAGAGATTAGCATTGCGGCCGGGCAAAGCTCAGGTACAGTCAGTGTCTCTGTTGGTAATGATGTTTACACTGGTGCAGACAATGTGGTCACCACATTAAGCTTAGACAATGTGTCTGGTGGCAACTTCGAAAACCTAGTGCTGGGTAACAGCTCAGTGACCACCACAGTGGCAGATGTATTAGACCAAACCACCTTAAGTTTAAGTGGTACGCCAAGTGTCAGCGAACGTGGCAGCATTATTTATACCGCCAGCTTAACGGCG
>NZ_JH767525.1:0-211 GCF_000281085.1 Catenovulum agarivorans YM01 | reverse complement strand
AAAGCTCAGGTACAGTCAGTGTATCGGTTGGTAACGATGTTTACGCAGGTGCAGACAACGTCACAACAAGCTTGTCACTGGATAATGTTTCTGGCGGTAACTTCGAAAACCTAGTGCTGGGTAATAGCTCAGTCACGACTACAGTCAGTGACACCCTGTCTGATGTGACCTTAAGTTTAACGGGCACCCCAAGTGTCAGTGAAGGTGGCAG
>NZ_JH767524.1:272432-316100 GCF_000281085.1 Catenovulum agarivorans YM01 | reverse complement strand
GTATTTAAAGAGGAGTGGGTCCATTCCATTATCCATGTTTTGTGAAGTTTTGCTCCCAACACTTCCATTCATCTTTCTAACATTGGTGTCGCTGGTTGTCTCTTGCCGCGATAAATTAGTTGATAAAAGTCTACTCGATTACTGATTTTCTAAAACTTCAAACGTCTTGGACGACGTTTGGGAGCGTCCAGGGATGGATTCACAGCGATTTTAGAAAATTATGTAACGAGTGGGCTTGATTGCACTGACTGTAAGGTTTCTGGTTGTGAGAACTTTCGGTGTTTCAGTTTGGTTGAACAAAATTCATACCTACACGCAAACACCAAATACTAAAAGGGAAGTAATTTACAAAAGTGTTCGGGTAGAAAAAAGAAAAGCAGCGTCATCACACACATTGACACTGCTTTTGGGATCGTCCATTTAGAATGTATACAGGCCAATTCCGTATAGCTTCATTCGAGGTAGGCGCACTAACACACATTTTGCACTACAAACATACATAGGGTTTACCAAGCAACAGCCTCACACATTTGCCGTTGTTGATAGCTTTCAGTCTAGTCGACTTTAAATTGAATACCAGTGACTTGTATAACTTATTAAACCTTTGTTTAAATTTCTAGATGTTTTATCTGTGAATGGTATTGGGGTTAGTTAATTGTTTTTAAATAGATATTTATTTGTTTGTGTAAAATTTACTAGACTTATTTTGACGTTTTTCTTACGAAAAAATGGGCGATCTCTTACAAAGATAATTTAGACTTTTTCACCTCATTCGGTAGACTCGCATCTCAATAAAACACATTGCCGAGAAAGTTTTAACTTGTTACCCATCCAACAACATTTAACTGAACTACAAAAATTATTAGCCAACCACAAGAGTTTGGTATTACAAGCAGAGCCAGGTGCGGGTAAATCGACTGCTGTACCGCTGGCTTTATTGCAAGCGCCTTGGCTGGCGGATAAAAAAATAGTTATGTTGGAGCCTCGTCGGGTCGCTGCTAAATCTATTGCGCATTACCTATCGAGCCAATTGGGCGAAAAGGTTGGGCAGACGGTTGGTTATCAGGTACGTAACGAGCACAAAATTTCACAACACACTCGTTTAGAAATTGTCACCGAAGGAGTGTTGACCAGAAGATTGCAAAACGATCCTGAGCTTGCCGATATAGGATTAATTATTTTTGACGAGTTTCACGAGCGCTCAATACATGCAGATTTAGCGTTAATGTTGGCGCTTGAAGTGCAAGAAGCTTATCGTGATGACTTAAAACTCTTGGTTATGTCAGCAACCATAGATACAGCGCAAATATCGGCTTATTTAAACCATGCACCAGTTATGCAAGTGGCAGGAGGAACTTTTCCGGTTGATCTAACTTATGCAGGTAAAGCAAGTGGCTATTTAGCTGAGCATGTGGTTAAACAACTACAATATGCTTTAACAGATTCTTCAGGTGATGTTTTGGTCTTTTTACCTGGCCAAGCTGACATTAAACGCTGCATCCAGTTAGCCACAGAAAAGTTAGAGCAAGCAGTTGAGTTATTACCTTTGTACGGCGCATTGCCACTCGCACAGCAAGAATTAGTCCTTAGAAAGCCAACAACATCCAAAGCGCGGCGAGTTATTTTTGCAACTAATATTGCTGAAACTAGTTTAACCATTGAAGGTATAACCGCTGTTATCGATTCTGGTTTAGAAAAAGTTTTAACTTATGATGCTAAAAGTGGTTTATCTCGTTTAGATACTGGGTATATCTCCAAAGCTTCGGCTAAACAAAGAGCTGGCCGGGCAGGGCGTGTACAGGCGGGTAGGTGTATTCGTTTGTGGAGCGAAGCTGAGCAACATGCATTAGCTGAATTTCAAAGTGAAGAAGTCGCTTGTACAGATTTAGCCAACCTAGTTTTAGAATTGGCTGCTTGGGGCATAACTGATTTTGCCGATGTAAACTGGTTAACACCACCACCTAAATTGCACTATCAATTAGCCTGCGAGCTAAATCAACAACTAAATTTGCTTGATAAAAACAACAAAATCACCGCCCAAGGTCAACAAGCGTTAACTTTTGGCTTAGAGCCAAGATTAGCCAGTATGTTATTACGATGTCAGTCGGATATTGAAAAAAACATAGGTTGTTTATTGGCAGCGCTGTTGTCGGAACGCGATATTTTAATCAATGCTGATTCGTCTGATATTAGCCAAAGGTTGTTATTGTTAATTGATTATGCGCAAGATAAACAAGCAGCACGAGCGAGTGTGAGGTTTAACCAAAATACCGTTAGTCAGGTATTAACCTTAGCGCGTGCTTTTGCACAAAAACTCTCGACGAAGTTGGATGTAAGTAAGTTGGCCTTAGCGGATATCCAGCAATACGCAGGTTTATTATTGTTGCACGCTTACCCAGACAGATTAGCCAAATTACGCGGTACAACTAATAGCGCAAATACATATTTATTAGCCAATGGCCGTGGTGTTAGTTTGCGTGAATCAGATGCCATGTTAGGGCAAACTTGGTTGGTTGTATGTGACTGTGATGGTAAAAATAAAGATGGGGTAATTTTTGTTTGTGGGCAAATATCACAAGCTCAAATTGACAGCGTGCTAACAGATAAGTTGGTTGAACAAAGCCATTACCGATTAGATGATAAAAAAGAAGCGGTAATTGGCCGGCGCACTAAGCGTTATGGCGCGATTGTTTTATCTGAACAGAATTTAAGTCAAATACCAGCGGATGAATTTAGTGCTTGTGTAAAAGACATAGTGCAAACTCAAGGCTTAACTTTTTTGAATTGGCCAAAACGCTGCCAAGCTTGGTTACAAAGAGCTGAGTGGCTGGCTGGCGTTATGCCTGACTTTGCGCCTATGTCTGCTGAATATTTAATTGAGCAAATAGACAACTGGCTGCTGCCGTATATCAACAAAATAACCAGTATCAAGCAGCTCAAACAGTTTGATATTTTTGATTTGATGGTGGCTAATTTAACTTGGGAGCAACAGCAATTATTACAACAACACGCGCCCGAAAGTTATCAAACGCCGAGCGGAAAAACTGTACCGATTATCTATGACGAGGCGCAAGGGCCAACTGTGTCGGTTATTTTACAAGAAATGTTTGGCCAGCTTGAATCGCCCAAACTCGCTAATGGGCAAGTGCCACTGCGCTTTGAATTGTTGTCACCAGCGCGTAGACCCATTCAAACCACCAGTGATCTCGCCAACTTTTGGCGCAGTTCTTATTTTGAGGTGGCTAAAGAGATGCGAGGACGCTATCCGAAACACCGCTGGCCAGAGAAGCCATTGGAAGAAAAGCCGGGACGTTCAATTAAGCATAAGCAGAATTAATTTAACAGTCTTTGGCTGCTTTGTTCGGCTTGTTGAATAAGTTGAGAAATAGCGTCGCTGATCAAACTTTTAATCACATTTGGTGTGGCAATTGTGGGTGTTGCAGTCGGTTTACCAAGGTAAAAACCTTGCGCAAAATTAAAACCTAAATTGTAGATGCACTCAAGCTCAGCTTGGTTTTCTATGCCTTCAACAATTGTTAGCGCATTGGTACTATTTGCAAGTTCCAATAATGCTCGTAAAAAGTGTTGTTTGTGAGTTTGTTGGTGGCAATTATGCACAAAATGTCGGTCTAATTTGATGATGTCAGGTTGCATTTCGCTCCATTGAATTAAACCTGAGTAACCTGCGCCTAAATCGTCGATCGCAAATTGAATATCAAAGGTTTTAAGGCGTTTTAGTGCAGCTTTTAGCTGAACAATATCGTCAGCACGAGATTGTTCAGTTAACTCAATCACAAGTCTATTGGGGGAAATGCCTTGTTTCTTTAGCAAGTGCATCAACCAATTGGCATTATTCAGCTGAGTTGCTACATAATTAGGTGTTACATTAATAAATAATTTGCCGGGTAAATCCAATAAACTAAATTTTTCGATGGCTTTTTTTATGCAAAGCGTTTCTAAAGCTGTAGTTAGGTTGCGTGCATCCGCTGCTTTAAATAAATGATATGGGCTGTGTAATAGGCTATTCTCAGGTCCTCTAACCAAAGCTTCGTAACCCAATACACTGTTAGTTGCTAGGTTGTATATAGGTTGCAGTTGGCTGCTGACGTTAGCACTATTAATTATTTCGGATATTTCACAATAAACGGCTGGTTGCATAAATACGACGCTCAAGTCAAATTGGCAATTACGGTAAAACCTGCTTTATTTAAAGAACTAGATGTTTTACTAAGGAATCAATCTTGGGCTACTTTAGCCAAGTTTTATGAAAAGTTAATGACATGCATTCAGTTGAACAAAATAATCCACTGTTAATCCGCTCGCCTTGTGTTCGAAACTGTTGTTT
Source organism: Catenovulum agarivorans YM01 (assembly GCF_000281085.1). Classification (GTDB taxonomy): domain Bacteria; phylum Pseudomonadota; class Gammaproteobacteria; order Enterobacterales; family Alteromonadaceae; genus Catenovulum; species Catenovulum agarivorans. The sequence goes on along the minus strand of NZ_JH767524.1, from coordinate 311,755 downwards.
AGACCAACACGACATATGTTTAGGTTGTGGTCGTTCAATCAAAGAAATTACCAGTTGGACACAACAATCAGAGCAACAAAAATTACAAACCTTAGCTTTAGCTGAGCAACGCCTGCAGAAACTTGCGAATAATTTAGTTTAAGCAAGGCGTTATACTTTTTAAAAACCAATTAAATTGGTATCCTTGCGGCAATTTTTTGAATTAGGGGAAAACTATCGTGGAAATGATGTCTGGTGCGGAAATGGTTGTTCGCGCACTTACCCAAATAGGGGTTAAACACATTTTTGGTTATCCAGGTGGTGCGGTGCTAGATATTTACGATGCTTTGTTTGAAGCTGAAGGCATAGAGCATCTTTTGGTACGTCACGAACAGGCTGCAGCACATATGGCTGACGGTTATGCGCGTGCAACCGGTGAAGTTGGTACTGTGTTAGTAACTTCTGGCCCAGGTGCAACTAATACTATTACAGGTATTGCAACTGCGTACATGGACTCTATCCCTATGGTGATTTTGTCTGGTCAGGTGCCTACTAGTGTCATTGGTGAAGATGCGTTCCAAGAATGCGACATGGTTGGTTGTTCTCGCCCTGTGGTTAAACACAGCTTTTTAGTGAAAAAAGCCGAAGACATTCCTGCAACTATTGCTAAAGCCTACCACATAGCAGCGACTGGCCGTCCAGGCCCTGTGGTGGTTGATTTACCAAAAGACATAGTTAATCCAAAAGAAAAACACCCATATGTTTTTCCTGATTCAGTGCAAATGCGCTCTTACAACCCAAATGTAAAAGGGCATAAAGGTCAAATCAAAAAAGCCTTACAAACTTTATTAGAAGCTAAACAGCCTGTGTTATACATAGGTGGTGGTGCAATTGCAGCCAACTGTAGCGACTTAATTACTGCGTTTGCCGAGCGTTTAAACTTACCTGTAACTAATACATTAATGGGTTTAGGTGCATTCCCAGGCACGCATAAACAATGTGTTGGTATGTTAGGTATGCATGGCACGTACGAAGCCAACAAAACCATGCACAACTCAGATGTTATTTTTGCCCTGGGTGCACGTTTTGATGACCGTGTTACTAACAATGTGCAAAAATTCTGTCCAAACGCGACTATTTTGCATGTTGATATCGACCCGACGTCAATTTCTAAAACTGTATCAGCGCATGTGCCAATTGTCGGTTCAGTTGATCAGGTATTAGCTGATATGACTGAAATGTTAGATGCTTCTGGCGATAGTACAGATGCACAAGCACTTGCTGCATGGTGGACGCAAATTGAAGAGTGGCGTGGTCAAAACTGTTTGGCTTATGCAAAATCAGACAAAGTTATCAAACCACAACAAGTTATTGAAAGTTTATACAAAGCAACCAAAGGTGAAGCTTATGTTTCATCTGACGTAGGTCAACACCAAATGTTTGGCGCTTTGTATTATCCGTTTGCTAAGCCGCGCCGTTGGATCAACTCTGGTGGTTTAGGCACTATGGGCTTTGGTTTCCCTGCTGCTATGGGTGTTAAAGTCGCGCTACCTGATTCGGTTTCTGTGTGTATTACTGGTGACGGTAGTATTCAAATGAATATTCAAGAGCTATCTACCTGTATGCAATATGGCATTCCAGTGAAAATTATTTCATTGAACAACCAAGCATTAGGTATGGTGCGCCAATGGCAAGATTTAATTTATGGTGGTCGTCATAGCCATTCATACATGGAATCGTTGCCTGATTTTGTTAAGTTGGTAGAAGCTTATGGCCATGTGGGTATTCGCGTATCCGATCCGGCAGAATTAGACGAAGCTATGGAAAAATGTTTTGCGATGAAAGACAAGTTAGTTTTCATGGACATTTTAGTTGACCAAAACGAGCACGTATATCCAATGCAAGTTAAATATGGTGCTATGGATGATATGTTATTAAGCAAACCGGAGTCTAAATAATGCGCAGAATTTTATCCGTCTTATTAGAAAATGAACCGGGTGCTTTATCACGTATCGTTGGTTTGTTTTCACAGCGTGGTTACAACATTGAAAATTTGACCGTTGCACCAACTGATGATGAAACTTTATCGCGTTTAACTGTGACCACTACAGGTGATAACCGAGTTATTGAGCAAATTACCAAACAAGTAAACAAGCTTGTTGATGTATTAAAAGTTCAAGATATCACTGAAGGTGAGCATATTGAACGCGAACTTATGTTGATAAAAGTAAAAGCGGAAAGCAGTGAAGACCGTATCGAAATGAAAGGTTTAAGCGACATTTTCCGTGCCCAAATTGTTGATGTCACCTCATCAACTTTTGTTATTCAACTTGCTGGTACTACAGCTAAGTTAGATGCTTTTATCGAAGCTATTCGCACTGAATCTGAAATATTAGAAGTATCACGCACTGGGGTAACTGGCTTATCTCGTGGTGAAAAATCACTACGCAGCTAATATCTCTGATTGTAGAGTAATCGAGGAAACTAATTTCCTCGATTACTAGCCGTTAAATTCCTGCCATTTTCACAATTCCCAGCTAAACTCTGTTGTATACGTAAAGCTTTAAAAAACAGTAAAGTTTAAAAGGACATCTGCTTGCACAACTGTTTACCCCAATATAACAGAGCAAATTGGATCTATTTCGCACTAGCCGCAGCCTATTACTTTAGTGGCGAGCTTTTATCCAACATTTCTGCGCAAACGCAAGTTGTACCTATATGGTTGCCAGCAGGTTTTGCGTTAGTCGGTTGTTATTTATGGTGGTGGCGCTTTTTTCCGGCAGTGTTCATTAGTTCTGTTTGTTTTAATTTGTTTTCGCAGGGTAATTTAGATTGGTCATTATTTCACGGCGATTTGCTAAAACAGCTTGTTATGATAGGTGCAGGATCTACCTTGCAGGCGGCGGTAGGCGCTTTTGCATTGCGCAAATGTGTCGGGGATATTTTAGCGCTTAAATCTGATAGGTATGCGTTAACCTTTGTGTTTGTTATTGGCATAGTTATTTGTTTGATATCAGCCAATATAGGTGTTTACGCACTGAGTTTGTTTAATCCAAATTATAGTGTCGACAATCATTGGTCGAATGTATTATTTTGGTGGGTTGGTGATTCAATTGGTGTGCTACTGGCAACGCCTTTTGTATTAGCCTTGTTGCGCAAACCCTCTGTTGATAATGGCCAGTCTACCCAAGCATCCTTTGTGGTTATTACCGCCATTGCTCTGTTTGTCGCGGTATTAGCTATCACCATGATTTTTTCTTTTAACAATAAAAATAGCGCTGAATTTATCGTCGAAAAAGAATTGCAAGTTATTGAAAATAGTTTGCATCGGCAAATTAATAAAAGCTTGGTTAATATTCAAGCTATTGCTAATTTTATTGAACAAACGCCTATGTTAGATAGAGAGCAGTTTGAGCAATATGTCCAACCTATCTTGGCTGAAAACTTATCAATAAAAGCTGTATCTTGGAACCCAATTGTCTCGCAACCACAGCTAACACAATTTGTTGATAAATGGCGTCGGGAATATGAATTTTCTGTCAATGTAAAGGGCGAACCATTGGAAGAAAGTGACCCAATGATTGTCGTTAAATATGTCGCTCCATTAGCAGGGAATGAACAAGCGCTCGGATTTAATGTTAATTCTAACCAAGAACGTAAGTTAACTTTAGCCGCTAGTGCGCAGGCTTCTACTGTAAAAGCCACGCCAATCATTCAACTCGTACAAGCTACTAAACCTCAACCCGCTTATTTGTTATACGCCCCTGTGTATAAACTAATTGCCGAGCAAAGTAGTGATACCTTTTATCAAAAGCGCCTGTTAGGTTACGCTACAGGGGTGTTTACAGTTGAACAAGTGGTGGTACATGCAATTAGCGCCGAACATTTAGCTATGTTCACTTTTGAGCTAACTGCAGGAAATAACAATACAGTCATTTATGGTAACAGTGGCCACAGGCAAGTTAGTTTAGCTGCCCAGCCACAAGTTGTTGTGCAGAAATTTACTCAAGCAGGACAAACTTGGTTATTGTATTTGCAAGTGAAACCTGAATTTATCAATCACTATTTTAATCAAATCTCCCTTATTTTATTGATTGCACAGTTAGTGATTGTTGCTTTTGTTATCACACTAGTATTAAGCATGCATAGTCGAACACATTTGTTGAATCGACTAGTTAACGAACGTACCGAGTCGCTTAAACAGGCTAAAGAGCAATCCGATCAAGCTAACTTAGCCAAAAGCCGTTTTTTAGCAAATATGAGCCATGAAATTCGTACGCCACTGAATGCTGTTATTGGTTTGTCACAATTGGCCAAACAAACCAACAGTTACCAAGAAGTTTCTGGTTATATTGGCAAAATTGAGCAGTCGTCAAAAACCTTACTGAGTTTGGTCAACGACATTTTAGATATAGCTAAAATTGAATCGAACAAACTTGTTATTGAGCACACTTTGTTTGATATGGACCTGCTGCTAGAGCGCATTCAAATTATGTTTGAGTCAAGTGCACATGCAAAACAGTTAACTTGGAAAATAGATAATCAATTACCAGAAAAACTCTGGTATGTCGGTGATAGTGTGCGCATTGAACAAATATTGATTAATCTATGTGGCAATGCGTTTAAGTTCACCCAAAGTGGTGAAGTTAACTTGCAGGTTAATCTGCAAACCAGCGACAATCAACAGGCGTTGTTACTTATTGATGTGATAGACAGTGGCATAGGTATGTCAGCGCAAGAGCAAAGCGCCATTTTCGATGCTTTTGTCCAAGCGGATATTTCTACTTCACGCAAATTTGGTGGTACAGGTTTGGGCTTAGCCATTTCTAAAGAATTAGCCCAATTGATGGGCGGAGACATTCAAGTAACTAGCGTCAAAGGTAAAGGTTCTACTTTTAGGGTACAAATCGCGGTCGAAACAAGTACAAGTGCGCCAGAATCAATCGCTAAACCTAAAGCTCTAGATTTGTCTGATACGCAGATATTGGTCGCAGAAGACAATCAGATAAACCAATTGGTAATTGAAGAAATGCTGAAAACTTTTGCTTGTAATGTCACTATAGTGGCGGACGGTGAACAAGCTATAGCAGCTATACAAAAGCAAAATTTTGATTTGGTGTTGATGGATTGCCAAATGCCAGTAATGGATGGTTATGAAGCTACGGCGACAATTCGGCAAATGAAAAATTATCAAGATTTACCTATTATCGCGTTAACCGCAGATGTGATGCCAGCAGACAAAGCTAGAGCTGCTGAAGTCGGTTTCAGTGCTCATTTAGCTAAGCCAATAGATATGGATAAATTAGCTGAGTGTTTGCGGCAATACTGTTTAAAAAAGTCGAGTTAAACTAGCCAAACACGCTGTTTTTGCATCATTTTCAATGTACTTATGAGTATGATTTTTCTTGAAGATAGAAGGCGTGTAGAGTTCTATGCGTCTCTTACCAAGCCTTTCTCAACCACACGCACTAACCTTTGTGTTTTTTTATCTAAGCCTGCATCTAACGTCACATCAGTCATTTTCTGATGCTGTTGCTCCAGTGCCCAACTAATATGTTCGTCAACTAACTCAGAAACTGCGCCGAGTTTTTGTTGTAGTTGCTGAATAATCTCAGTGCTGGCTGGGGCGTTACCAAGGGCGATGGCTAAATTGCGCAACCAATATTCGTAACCAATGCGTCTAATGGCGCTGCCTTGTAACTTAGTTAAAAAGTCTTGTTCTTGCCAGTTCCATAATTCAATTAAATCACTAGAGTCTAAATTGTGTCTTGCCTGAAAATCATCTTCAGCTGTTAAGCTAGCAAAGCGGTTCCACGGGCAGACGAGTTGGCAATCGTCACAGCCATAAATGCGGTTGCCAATGGCTTGGCGGAATTCTTCAGGGATCGGCCCTTTTTTTTCAATGGTTAAATAGGAAATACAGCGCCGAGCGTCTACTTCATAAGGGGCGACTATGGCTTGGGTTGGGCATATGGTCATGCAAGCTACACAATTTCCACATTTATCTTCAACGGGAGTATCTGTTGGAAGTGGTAAATTAATTAATAGTTCGCCTAAAAAGAACCAGCTGCCACCCGTTTCATTCAGTATTAATGTGTGTTTGCCCGTCCAACCAATACCGGCTTTTTCTGCCAGTGATCTTTCTAAAATAGGCGCTGAATCCACAAAAGGGCGAAAACCTGTATTCAACTCGGTTTGTTGTTCAATTTTTTGTCCAAGTTGTTTGAGTTTATTACGAATCAGTTTGTGGTAATCGCGACCAAGTGAGTAACGGCTTATATAACCTTTGTTGTTATCTTTAAGGGTTTGAGCAAACTTGGCTGATTGTGGTAAATAATCTAAACCAATACAAATTGAGCGCACTGAGCCTGGGTGTAACTCGGCAGGGCGCGCCCGCAATAAACCATGGTTTTGCATATAATCCATTTCACCATGGTAGTTTTTATCTAGCCAATCTAACAGAGGTTGTTCGTGCTCGCTAAGATCCAAATCACTTATGCCCACATAGGTAAAACCCAACTCGGTTGCCCATTGTTTGATATTTTGTGCAAGCTCTACGAGTTGTTGATCAGATAAAGGCATAATTCGCTAGTTAACAAAACTTGATAGCTGGTTATTTTACGTTAAATTGGCATAGAATAGACAGCAACAATTATAAATAACCCATTTTTATGACGCTATCTTTATGAAGCTATCGAGCATTCGCCATTGGCCTACAAATTTATATACGCCTGAACAAGTTCGCAGCACTGAAGCAAAAGCCGCTGAACTAAATAATTTATCCTTGTTTCAACTTATGCAAAAAGCTGGACGTGCCATATTTGAATTGGTCGAAACCATGTTTGAGCAGTCAGCTCATATCGGCATTTTGTTAGGCAAAGGCAATAACGCCGGTGACGGTTTAGTTGTCGCTACACTTGCCCTTGAAGCTGGCTGGCGGGTAACGCTAATCAGCATGCCTAATTGCTCTGAATTCAAAGGTGAAGCAGCGCAAGCACAGGCTGAATTATTTGCCTTAGATAAAAGCAAACTCAATAGCTTAAACCAGTTAAACGCAAGTGAGACTGATTTTGCAGAATTTGATCTGCTGATTGATTGTGTATTAGGCACAGGTTTTAGCGGCAGTTTATCGGCAGAGTGGGCGGAGATTTTTCAAAAAGCCAATCAAGCTAGCCGGTTAATCATTAGTGCTGATATTCCAAGTGGTTTAAATGGCTTAACTGGTGAGGCGGATGTTAATGCGATTCAAGCGCAGCACACAGTGACCTTTTTAGCATTAAAAACAGGTTTATTTACCCATGATGCAGCCGATTATTGTGGGCTGATTCACTATGCATCACTTGGTTGTCAGCAACAAATTGAGCAGTTAAACCAAGCTTATTATCAATTAAGTGATTGGAATCAATTAAAAACCACGCTACCAGCGCGTAAACGCAACAGCCATAAAGGTAGCTTTGGCCATGTATTATGTATAGGTGGCGACAAAGGTATGGCCGGCGCTATTCGTTTAGCCGGTGAAGCAGCACTGCGCTGCGGTGCGGGTAAAGTGACAGTGTTAACTCATCCTGAAAATGTGATGCTGGTTGCAAATGGCCGCCCTGAGCTTATGGTACGCGGTGTTAATGGTATCAGCTCTGAGGTTAAAACTTTACTTGAACAAGCCGAGGTTATTTTAATTGGCCCAGGCCTTGGCAAAACAGGTTGGGCAAATGGTTTGATGCAGTTGGTTGTAGAGAGCGATAAACCAACTGTGGTTGATGCCGATGGATTAAATTGGTTAGCCGAGCATAAATACAAAAAGAAAAATTGGATTTTAACGCCACATCCAACAGAGGCTGCACGTTTACTTAAACAAAGTACCAACCATATTCAGCATAATAGATACGCAGCTGCAACTGAATTACAAGCACAATTTTCGGGCGCTGTAATACTCAAAGGTTGCGGCAGCTTAATTGCAAATCAACAAGGTATTAAAGTTTGCCGCGCCGGTAACCCTGGTATGGCAACGGCAGGCATGGGCGATTTACTCGCAGGCATATGTGCAGCCATGTTAGCGCAAGGTTATGCAACGGATTTAGCCGCAGAACTTGCGGTAAATATTCATGCAAAAGCCGGAGATTTAGCGGCAAAACAAGGTGAACGTGGTATGATCGCCAGCGATTTATTGCCATATGTGCGTGAAGTGATTAATCCAAGTAAACCTTGATTTGAGTTAGTAAGATTTAGAATATGCAAAGTTATCAAATTGATTTAGCCGACGCTGATGCAACTGTCGCGCTGGGTAAACAACTCGCTGCGCTAATTTCCGCACCTTGTGTGGTTTATTTAATTGGTGATTTAGGCGCAGGTAAAACCACTTTTTCGCGTGGTTTAATTCAAGGTTTTGGTTATGAGGGTAATGTTAAATCTCCCACTTATACCTTAGTTGAACCTTATGAATTGGCCGATGTCTCAATTTATCATTTTGATTTGTACCGTTTGGCTGATCCACAAGAGTTAGAATTTATCGGTATTGAAGAATATTTTACTCAATCAAGCATTTGTTTAGTTGAATGGCCAGATAAAGGTCAAGGTTGGTTGGCATCTGCTGATATTCAGATTAATATTGAACATAAAAATGAACAGCGTTCGGCAGAGATTGTTGGTTTAACCGCAATTGGGCAAAAAATTGTTGAGCAATTAGCTTAATCTAATTAGATACAAGTATGCATACATTCAATAAAAAAATATCTAGTTTGCTGGTGTTACTCTTGGTGTTTATGTTTACGCCTACGAGTTTTGCTGCGAATCAAATTGAAAAAGTGTGCGTATTTGGCCGTCTCCCGATAGTACTCGTGTGGTATTCGATTTAGCCGACAAACCTCAGTACAGTTATTTTTTCCTGCAAAACCCGCATAGATTAGTTATTGATTTGCGCGATACTAATAAGAAGTTTGATTTAGGCAAAACCTTTATCAAAGGTGATTTAATCAAACGTGTGCGTTATAGCAAACCTGAATACGCCAACTCACAGCGTGTGGTATTAGATTTAACCAAAGCTTTGCAAGCCGGCATTTTTTCACTCAAGCCAATCGGTAATTATGGCAATCGTTTAGTGGTGGATTTAACCGACAATAGCCAAAAAACCGAACAAACGGCCAAAAAAGAGGCTTTGTCTATCGGTGATAGAGATATCATAATCGCGGTTGATGCAGGGCATGGTGGTGAAGATCCGGGTTCTATTGGCCCTTCAGGTTTGTACGAAAAGAAAGTTACCTATCAAATATCGCAAAAAGTGACCAACTTAATTAATGCTGAAAAAGGCCTAGCTGCTTATATGGTGCGTACAGGTGACTATTATGTTGATGTAAACAAACGTTCAGTGATCGCACGTAAACATAAAGCTGATTTATTAATTTCTATTCACGCCGACGCATTTACCAGCCCGCAACCAAAAGGGGCATCTGTATGGATGTTGTCATTACGCCGTGCAAATACTGAAATTGGTCGCTGGATAGAACAAACTGAGCAACATGGTGAATTGTTAGGTGGTGCTGGCGAAATAATTGTTGATACACAAAACGAGAAATATTTAGCCAAAGCTTTGTTAGATATGTCGATGGATCATTCAATCACCACGAGTTATGCACTCAGCCAAGAAATGGTCGATCAGCTAAGTAAAGTCACTTATATGCATAAAAAATCGCCACAAACAGCGAGTTTGGGCGTGTTGAAATCGCCAGATATCCCATCTTTATTGATCGAAACAGGTTTTATTTCTAACCCAACAGAAGAGCGCAAACTAAACCAAAGAGATCATCAACAGAAGTTATCTGCTGCGATTGCTAAAGCAATTAAAAACCATTTTAGAAAGTATCCACCAGAAGGCACTTTATATGCGTCTATGTATCGCAGCACAGATCATATAGTGGCGAAAGGTGAATCTTTATCTGTAATCGCCAAACGTTATTCAACTTCAGTGTCAGCACTTAGACAAGTGAATCAACTTAAATCTGATATGTTACGTATCGGTCAAACGCTAAAAATTCCACAATCATAATGCCCATTCAAATTTTATCGCCCCAGTTGGCTAACCAAATTGCTGCCGGTGAAGTAGTCGAGCGGCCTGCATCTGTCATTAAAGAGTTAGTCGAAAATAGCTTAGATGCGGGCGCAACAAAAATTGACATAGATATTGAGCGTGGTGGTAGCCAGCTAATGCGTATTCGCGACAATGGCAAAGGCATAGCTAAAGAAGAGCTGATGTTAGCACTCAGTCGCCATGCAACTTCAAAAGTCACTAGTTTAGAAGATTTAGAGCAAATTTTAAGTTTAGGTTTTCGTGGCGAAGCACTCGCGAGTATTAGCTCAGTCTCAAGGTTAACTTTAACTTCTAAACCTGCTGAACAAGCTGAAGCTTGGGCAGCTATTGCTGAAGGGCGGGATATGCAAGTGAGTTTACAACCCGCTGCGCATCCCGACGGTACTTGTGTTGAAGTGGCTGATTTATTTTTTAATACACCTGCAAGACGACGCTTTTTACGCTCAGATAAAACCGAATACCAGCATATAGACGAAGTGGTTAGACGCATTGCATTGAGCCGATTTGATGTGCAAATTAAATTAACTCACAACGGTGCTTTGCAGCGCAGTTATAGAGTGGCGAATCAAAATAATGCCGATGCACGTATTCAAGCCATTTGTGGGCGAAACTTTACTGAAGGCTCTGTGTATATTCAGAGTGATTACCAAGACATAAAAGTGTCAGGTTGGTTAGGTTTACCACAAGCAGCACGTAACCAAAACGATATGCAGTATTGTTATATCAATGGTCGTATGATGCGTGATAAACTGATCAATCACGCAATTCGTCAAGCATATGAAGATTCACTACCAAGTGATATGTATCCAGCTTATGTGTTGTATTTGACGATAGATCCCAAACAGGTTGATGTAAATGTGCATCCGGCCAAACACGAAGTACGTTTTCACCAAGCGCGCCTTGTGCATGATTTTGTTTATCAAACCTTGCATAAAGCTTTGCATGAGAGTCAGCAGCAAATTTGGCAAGAACAAGCACAGCCATTGGCTAGCGTGCCAACGGCAGAACAAAACAACAGTGATGATGTTTTTCCATCAAGCACTGGTTTCGAGCGCGCACAGTCGCCAGTCACTGAATCTCAAGCAGACAAGCACAGCAATTACCCAAGCAGTCAAACAAGTACTGGTGTTGAATTATCTGGTTTAGCCACTCAGTTGTTTCCAGGTCAACAGAGAGCAACTGCGTTTCAGCAAAAACACAATAACAGTTATTCTGGGCCAGCTGCCAAAGTACAAGAGCGCATTATAGAAAATTATGCGCAGTTAGTTGCACCAGCGAGTGAGACTGAAAATCAAATATTCACAGCTACAAATGAAATAGCTGCCCAGACGACAACTGAGTGGAAGTTGGTCGACTGCATTCAGCAGAATTGGTTGGTATTTACCAATCAGCAATCTTTATATGCAGTGAATTATCAAGCCGTGTTACGGCAAGCTGTTTGTTATAAATTGTTCCCGCAAGGGCAAAATGCAGTGACTAAACCTTTGCTTGTGCCTGTGTCGCTTAAGTTAACCAACAGCGACAAAAGTTTATTTGATAGCCAAGCTGATTGGTTAAAGCATTTAGGTTTTGCTTGGCGCTGGTTAAAAGAGACCACTTTGGTGATCACCCAAATCCCTTCTATACTGAGCAACATAGATTTAGCCAATTTAATTGCAACTTGGGTTGAAATAGTCGGTAAAGCATCGAATATAGAAGATTCAGCCATTCAGCAAAGTTTTATCCAAGCTGTGGTCAAACAAATTCAGCATAAAGCTGATTTAAATAAAACTTGGCTTAGCAGTTGGAAAAATCAAGCGCCAGTTGAGTTTAATAGTTGGATGACTAACCATTGCCAACAAATTGATTTAAATAAATTATTTTGAGAGTACAAATGCAGCAGCTTGAAACACAAGCTATTTTTATAATGGGGCCAACTGCGTCAGGTAAAACGGCCTTGGCACTCGAACTTGCCAAACATTTTCCAATTGAGATTATCAGCGTCGATTCAGCTCTAGTATATAAAGGCATGGATATTGGCAGTGCTAAACCAACCGCAGAAGAGCAAGCCGTCGCGCCGCACCATTTAATTGATTTTTTAGATCCAGCAGAAAGTTATTCAGCAGCAGATTTTCGTAAAGACGCATTGAAACTTATTGAGCAAATTCACGGTCGGAATAAATTGCCAGTTTTGGTTGGCGGTACTATGCTGTATTTCAAGGCTTTATTAGAAGGTTTGTCTGAGTTACCAGCTGCGGATGAAAAAGTTCGTGCTGAGTTGGCCGCAGAAGCTGAAAAAGTTGGTTGGCAAGTGATGCATCAGCAACTTGCTGAAATAGACCCTGTTGCGGCTGAGCGAATTCATCCGAACGATCCACAAAGGATTAATCGTGCGCTTGAGGTTTACCGCATTAGTGGTAAAACCATGACAGAGTTAACCGAAGATAAAGGCCAAGCATTCCCTTATAAAGTGACTCAGTTCGCAATTGCACCGAAAAGTCGTGAAGCTTTGCACCAGCGAATTGAGCACAGATTTAAGTTAATGTTACAACAAGGTTTTGAACAAGAAGTTATAAAATTGTTCGAACGAGGTGATCTACATGAAGATTTGCCCTCTATACGCTGTGTAGGCTACAGACAAATGTGGGATTACCTTGCAAAAAAAATAGAATATGATGAAATGGTGTTCCGTGGCACAGTCGCCACACGTCAATTAGCAAAACGGCAGATGACGTGGTTACGTAACTGGCCACAGATAAACTGGTTAGACAGTGAACAATCAGGGTTGATAGAAAAAACAATTTCGTTAATTAATTGAAATAGCGCTAGTTTAGTACTAAGTTAAACACTAAAATGCTATTAATAATAAAATAATAAGGAGCCGAACATGGCCAAAGGACAATCATTACAAGACCCGTTTTTAAATGCGTTGAGAAGAGAAAGAATTCCAGTATCAATTTATTTGGTAAATGGGATCAAATTACAGGGGCAAGTCGAATCATTTGATCAGTTTGTTATCTTGCTAAAAAATACAGTTAGCCAGATGGTTTATAAACATGCGATCTCGACTGTGGTGCCTGCGCGTCCATTCCAGACTAATCCAAATGCACAAGCGAATTTTAACGAATCAGAAGTTGAATAACATTTTAAAATTAAGAGGGTTTCTGCTTGTTTGATAGATATAAAGCAGGCGACCAGGCCATCTTAGTTCATGTTGATTTAGACGACGAAGTCGCAAGAGAAGATTTAGAAGAACTCAAGTTGTTAGCCTCCTCTGCTGGAGTAAATACTTTGGCAGTGGTGACTGCTGCCCGTTCTAAACCTGATCCCAAATTTTTTGTTGGTAGTGGCAAAGCTGAAGAAATTCAGCAAGCTGTTGTGGCATTAGAAGCTAATGTAGTGATTTTTAATCATGCATTAAGCCCCTCACAAGAGAAAAATGTTGAAGCTCTAGTGAAGTGCCGCGTTTTAGATCGCACTACGTTAATCCTAGATATTTTTGCCCAACGAGCTCGTACCCACGAAGGGAATTTGCAAGTTGAATTAGCGCAGTTGAAGCATATTTCAACAAGGCTAATCCGTGGTTGGACTCACTTAGAGCGGCAAAAAGGTGGTATAGGTTTACGTGGGCCGGGTGAAACCCAGTTAGAAACCGACCGACGCTTAATTCGTGGACGTATCAAAAACATTGAGAGACGTCTCGAAAAAGTAGCTAAGCAACGTGATCAGGGGCGACGAGCGCGTAAACGTTCCGCATTACCAACTATTTCTTTGGTTGGATATACCAACGCCGGAAAATCTACCCTGTTTAATCGCTTAACTGAATCTGACGTGTATGCTGCGGATCAATTGTTCGCAACACTTGATCCAACTTTACGCAAAATAACGTTAGATGAGGTAGGCGATAGTATTTTAGCCGACACGGTTGGTTTTATTAGGCATCTCCCCCATGATCTAGTTGCAGCCTTTAAAGCAACTTTACAAGAAACGCGAGATGCGGATATTCAGCTGCATGTAATAGATGCTGCGGACGAGCGTAGAGCGGAAAATATTGGTGCGGTAAATAAGGTTCTTGAAGAAATTGAAGCTGACGACATTACCCAAATATTGGTTTACAACAAAATAGACCAACTTGAGGACGTGCGGCCGCATATTGACAGAGATGATGAAGGCCGAGTTGTACGTGTATGGTTGTCCGCACGTACAGGTGAAGGTTGTGAACTGTTATTACAAGCGCTAACTGAACATTTAGCGCGCAGTATGGTTGAATACAAACTAGCAATTCCGCCGGCTCAACAGCAATGGCGTGGGGTATTTTTCCAGCTAGATTGTATTGTCGAAGAATCTTATAGCGAATTAGGTGATTGGTTGGTTGATGTAAAAATGTCGAGCGAAGATTGGAATCGTTTGAACAAAACACATCAAGGCCAATTAGAGAATTTTATTATTGATTAAGTTGGAGTGGCATTATGGCCTGGAATGAACCGGGTAATAGTAACAACAAAGACCCGTGGGGAAACAAAGGTGGTAAAGATCAAGGACCACCAGATCTCGATGAAATATATAAAGACACCATGAACAAGCTAAAAAAATCTTTTGGCGGCAAAGGTGGTGGTAGCGCTTCTAACAATAATAACTCGGGTGGCGGTATTAGCAGCTCAGGGTTAATTTTAGTGGCAGTTATCTTGTTCTTTGTTTGGGGATATTTAGGTTTATCCACAATTAAAGAAGCTGAGCGAGGCGTGGTTCTGCGTTTTGGTCAATTCCACAGCATTATCGAGCCAGGCCTACAATGGCAGCCTGCCTTTATTGATAAAGTAATTGCGGTAAACGTTGAAAGTGTTGCTTCGTTAACTTCTAGCGGCAAAATGCTGACCAAAGATGAAAACGTCGTAATTGTTGAGATGGAGGTTCAATATCGCATTGAAAATCCACGTCACTTCTTATTCAGCGTGACAGAGCCTGTATATAGTTTACGTCAAGCAACTGATTCAGCATTGCGTTATGTTGTTGGTCATTCAACTATGGACAACGTATTAACCACAGGTCGTGAAGAAGTTCGCCAACAAACTTGGCAATTGCTTGAAGAAACAATTGAACGTTACAACTTAGGTATTCAAGTTGTTGACGTCAACTTCTTGCCAGCACGCCCACCAGAGCAAGTTAAACCTGCTTTTGATGATGCAATTGCTGCCCAAGAAGATGAAAATCGTTATATCCAAGAAGCGCAAGCATATGCGAAAGCTCGTGAGCCACAAGCTCGTGGTGTAGTGCGCCGTATGGAAGAAGAAGCCAAAGCCTACAAAGAGCGGGTCATTTTAGAAGCGCGCGGTGAAGTTGCTCGTTTTGAGAAACTTTTACCTGAATTTGAAGCTGCGCCAAAAGTAACGCGTGACCGCTTATATCTAGAAACGATGGAACAAGTATATTCAAATACCACCAAAATCGTTTTGGATTCAGAAGGCAGCGGCAATATGATTTATTTGCCTTTGGATAAAATTTTGCAACAACAGCAAAATCGTAACCAAGAGCAAAATAATCAGTCAGGCTTAGACTCTGGCCAATATTCACCACCGGTGACCTCATCTTCACGTAGTTCAAGCCAATCATCAGGCTTGCGTGATAGCAACCGTTTTGCAGGAGGCCGTTAATATGAAAAATTTAATTATCGGTACAATTGTTGTTTTATTTGTATTGGTTTATTCGTCGCTATTTGTTATTGGCGAAGGTGAACGTGGTATTGTTATTCAGTTTGGTAAAGTAAAACGTGATAGCCAAAATACCACAGTAATTTACGCGCCAGGTTTACACTTCAAAATTCCATTAATTGAAAAAGTGCGTATTTTAGATGCGCGTATTCAAACTTTGGATGGTGAAGCAGACCGTTTTGTAACTTCAGAGAAAAAAGACTTAATTGTTGATTCTTATGTGAAGTGGCGCATTAAAGACTTTGAAACTTATTATCTTAAAACCAGTGGTATTAAATCGAATGCTGAAGGGTTATTAGATCGTAAATTCAGTAATGGTTTACGTAGCCAAATTGGTTCGCGCACTATTGCCGAAATTGTTTCTGGTGAGCGTGATGAACTCATGGATAAAGCTTTAACTGGTATGCAAGAAAGTGCTGCAGAGTTAGGCATTGAAGTGGTTGACGTACGTGTTAAGAAAATCAACTTACCAGATGAAGTCAGTAGCTTTATTTATGATCGTATGCGTGCTGAACGTAACGCGGTTGCAGCTGAGCATAGATCACAAGGTAAAGAACAAGCTGAGTTTATCAAAGCCGACATTGATGCGCGTATTACCATTATGGTTGCAGACGCTGAGCGTAATTTACGTGCGGTGAAAGGTGAAGGGGATGCAGAAGCTGCGCGTATTTACGCAAATGCTTATAACCAAAACCCTGAGTTTTTCTCATTCTTACGTAGCTTAGATGCTTACAAACAGAGCTTTAACAGCAAAAACGATGTTATGTTGGTTAAACCTGACGGCGACTTCTTTAAATACATGAACAACGCCAAATAATCAGCTAACCATAGTTAACTGATTTAATTCTAAAAAGCTGCCTTGTGCAGCTTTTTTGTTTTTATACTCTTATTTCCGACCGATTTAGGCTAAAATGCGCGCTGATTTTTGTGTAGTTAAGAACAGATATGACCGAGCAAGCCGCCGACTCAGCAATGGCTATTAGCCAAATAAATTTAGCCGATAGCAACCAAGCTAGTCCTCTAGCTGAAGCCAATCAGCCTAGTCAAACTAAGATTATTTTAGCGACCATTAACGCTAAATATATCCATGCAAGTTTAGGTTTGCGTTATTTGTACGCCAATATGCAAGAGCTGCAGCCAAATACCGAAATTCAAGAGTTTGTTATTCAAACCAGACCTATAGATATTGTTGAACAAATTTTAGCGGCTAAACCTAACATAGTCGGTTTTGGTGTTTATATTTGGAACATAGTTGAAACCACTAATGTGGTGAGCCTGCTTAAAGTTATCGCGCCAGAAGTAAAAGTGGTGTTAGGTGGCCCTGAAGTGAGCTATGAAACAGAGCAGCAAGTGATTGCTCAATCAGCTGATTATGTTTTGACGGGGGCGGCAGATATCAGTTTTTATCAATTGTGTTTAGACATTATTAATAACAATGAGCCAGAACAAAAAGTGCTTAAATCTAAACCTGTTGCGTTAGCTGATTTGCAATTGCCTTATCAATACTACACAGATGAAGATTTAAAAAATCGTTTGTTGTATGTCGAAGCTTCACGCGGTTGCCCATTTAAGTGTGAGTTTTGTTTATCGTCATTAGACACTGCATCCAATCCTTTTGAGTTAGACATTTTCCTTGAACAAATGGATATTCTCTATCAACGTGGCGCGCGTAATTTTAAGTTTATTGACCGAACTTTTAATCTGAACATCAATACTTCAATTAAAATTATGCAGTTTTTCTTGGATAGAATGACGGATGATTTATATCTGCATTTTGAAGTTGTGCCTGATCATTTGCCGCGCAAGTTAAAAGAATTTTTAGCGCAATTCCCTGAAGATAGTTTGCAATTTGAAGTGGGTATTCAAACTTTTGAACCACAAGTGCAAGCTAATATTAGTCGCAAACAAAACAATGATAAGTCAAAAGACAACCTTAAGTGGTTGCGCGAAAATACCAGTGCACATATTCATGCTGATTTAATTTTTGGTTTGCCGGGCGAAACGCTCGAATCCTTCCGAGACAGTTTTAATGAACTGTATGCTTGTAACCCACAAGAAATTCAATTAGGTATTTTAAAACGCTTAAAAGGTAGCCCGATTATTCGCCATACTGAAACCTTCGATTTGCGCTTTAGCCCATTGCCACCATTTAATATTTTAAGTACCGACCGAGTTGACTTTGCAACTATGCAGTTGGTTAATCGATTTGCCCGTTATTGGGACATGATAGGCAACTCTGGCCGTTTTAAACATGCGCTGCCTATATTAATGGACTCGAATCCATTTGATGAATTTATGGCACTAACCAATTGGTTATTTGAGCAAACAGGGCAAACGCATCAAATAAACTTAAAACGTTTATATGAGTTATTTGCTCAAGCAACTGAGGTGTTATTTCCAGAAAAACACCAGGCGGTCGTTGCTGCTATTGAGCAAGACTATGCTGCGTCTAAGTTAAAGAGCCATTTCTCAACCTTAACCTTGTCTATGCCAGTCGCTAATGAACTTGAGTCCGCCAAACAAGTTGCTCAGTCTAAATTGTTACAGCGTCAGCATAGGCATAAAGTTTAGGGTGTGAACAGATTAAGTGTGAGCTAGTTAACTAAAAATATTTCAAGTGAAGAGTTAATGTGAGCTAGCTCGCATTAACTTATATCACAGCTTGTTGTAATCATTGTTTTTTACCAAAGTTATTGTGCCGCCAGACATTTTATGGCGGTGAATTACACACAATAGCTTCCAATTAGTGGTAAAGGAAAAAACAATGAAACTCAGGTCAGCATTTTTAGCAGTATGCTTAGGACTAACAGCTTGTAAAGTTTCGGTCGAAATTGACGAGCAGGATACAACACAACAACCAGAGCCAAACACCCCACCAAGCGACAATCCGCCGGTTGATAATCCAACTGTACCATCAGTGGATGCTGGGGCAGGTAAATTTGCTGCAGCTTTTGCTGGCAAATCTTTAATGGGTATGAATTTAGGCGGTGATGTATATTATTCTGCCAGTCAATATTACAAAGATTTAATGCGTGCGGCCGATCCGTGGAAAACCGCCGATAGCACAGGTACTCGCTGGGAAAACGATATTTATTTCAGTCAAATACCTAAAAGAGCTGATGGTTACCCAACACATGTACCTTTTGCAGTAAATGGCACCAATGAATTACAAAGAGTTGAAACCCCTATTAGTGCAGGTAGCCGTGACAACACAGGTTTGTACCATGTATTTTTTGCAGGCTCGGGCGAGTTCGACATTTTAGGCGCAAGTTTGCAGCAAACACCTGCTGATGGTCATAGAGTCTACGATTTTGGTACCCAAGTCGGTGCAGATAAAATTTTACGCATTAGCCAATCTGATATAAAGGATCCAATTCATGCTATACAAATCATCCATGAAGACGACTTAGCTAGTTATCAAACACAAGCCTTTAATGATGAGCTAAAACCGAGTTTAGCCGATGTTTCGTTTGTGCGTTTAATGGATATGATGTTTACCAACGGAAATGCAGCGGAAAGTGATGAAAACATCACACCAATCAATTATTACACCAACAATGATTGCCCAGGCAATGTGTGTGATGGCAGTCATTTTGCTGGTCATCCACCACAAGTACTCATGCAAATGGTCAATCACTTAGATGTGCATCCATGGTTAACTTTTGGTCATAAAGTTGACGATGATTATATTCGAGCTTATGCACAAATCGTATTGGATACCTTGGACGATGATAAATACGTTATTTTGGAGTATTCCAACGAACTGTGGAATTGGTTGTTTGAACAAACCCATTGGTTAAGCCAAACCGCTTGTGCTGACTCTGTTGCTAGAGTTGAACTAGACAATGGTGAGTGTGATGGTGAAACCTCATCACGACGTTATCAAACCAAACGCTCATTAGAAATTTTTAATGCCTTTAAACAAGTGTTTGGGGGCGAGTCGCATCGAGTGATCACTGTATTAGCAGGGCAAGGCTCATGGGCTGCGCGTACTGAAATGTCACTACAAGCGTTAAATGATCCAGCAATTAATCCACATAACCAAAGTTTTGATGCCTTGGCGATAGCGCCTTATTTTGGTGGTGATTTTCATATAGCCGACCAAGTATCACGTGATTATATCGTTAATTCTTCATTTGATGAGCTAGAAGATTTTGCTATCGAGCAAATTCACTCGGATGAAGTTAAAGGTGGGATAGAGCAGCATAAACAACTGGCCAATCAATACAAAATGGAGCTAATTGCTTATGAAGGCGGTCAGCACTTTTTATGTGGTGCAGAATTTTGTGATGACCAAGTGTTAATGACTAAGTTGGCTGATTTTCAACGCCATCAAGTTATGCAAAATATTTATGATGAATACTACAAAGTTTGGTTTGCCGCCGGTGGCTCTATATTCGCGGCTTTTAGTCATATAGGCCCTGCAGATAGCAAGTTCGGTGCTTGGGGGACAATGGAATATTATGGCCAAGATATTAATCAAACACCTAAATTACGTGCTTTGCAAACCGCGAGTAGCACTTACAGCTATCAACAACCGGATTTTGAGCAAGTGCCTGATCCTGTACCAACACCTGAGCCAACGCCAGATCCGCAACCTACGCCAGATCCGGTAGATCCAACACCAGACCCGGTCGACCCGCCACAAACAGGTGATAAAAACTTAAAAACCTATATTTTTGGTCATAGTTTAATTTTGCATTTAACTGAAACAGACGAAACGACAGTGCCGCATTGGATGCACCAAATGGCTGTACACTCAGGTGATAGTTTTTCCGTCAGTGGTCAATATGGCTTTTTACTGCAACATGCCAACTTGCCACCCAATGCACAATGGGGTTTTGACCAAGTACCGGGCGCGTGGGATCAAGATACAGGCGATACTTTTGCAGATGTAGATTTTAATACTGTGTTATTAACCGCAGCCAATTTTGCCCAATATAAAGCAGCAAGTGAACCCTATGATGGTGATAACCCAGAGCAAAAATCACCGCTGTCAGCGACAACAGAAATTGTTGATTGGTTGCGCACACAAGAACCTGGCATTCAAGTATACATATATGAAAATTGGCCTGATATGGGCGGTACTTTCCCACCATCAGAGCAAAGGTTAGCTGAATATCACCAACAAACGTTAAATGAGCAAGCGGGTGGTTTCCATCGTTGGTGGTTGGATTATCACGATCAACTCGTGCAATCGCGCCCTGATGCAAATGTCAAAATGATCCCGGTTGGGCCTGTCATTGCCAAATTACTCACCCAAACTGCACTAAAAGATATTCCGGTGGATGATTTGTACGAAGACAACTCACCGCATGGTCGGGCAACTATCTACTATCTAGCAAGTTTAGTCACTTATATGGCTATGTATCAGCAAAAAGCACCAAGTGATTTTGTTGTACCTGATAGCATTCATCAACTAGTGCATGATAACCATCAAAGCACGATAGATTTTATTTGGACTGAACTTCAGCAATTTAATTTTGCTTCAGGCTCAAGCCGAGTTTGGTAAATCTAGCCAATTAAAGGATAATGCGCCCAAAGTTTTTTGCTAAGGGCGCTTATGGAATTTGCTTGGTTAAAATTAATTGCGTTAGTGTTAATAATTGAAGGCATAGGGCCATTTTTATTTCCGAATAAATGGCGTAACTATTTAATTCAAATGGCACAAATGCCAGCACAGCAAATGCGTATAATTGGTGGTTTTTTGTTACTAATTGGTACTATTATTCTGTGGCTAAATTAGTGGTTAAATTAAACTTATAATTTATTCCCTTTTATTAATGATTTTACTGGCGCAAATTGGTAGAATCCGCGCCCTGCTTTTATGAAATGATACAGAATTATGGGTAAAAACGTAGTTGTTCTTGGCACTCAATGGGGTGACGAAGGTAAGGGTAAGGTTGTAGACCTACTCACAGACAAAGCGAGTTATGTTGTTCGATATCAAGGTGGTCACAACGCTGGTCATACTTTAATTATCGATGGTGAAAAAACCGTATTGCATTTAATACCATCAGGTATTTTACGCGACAATGTAACCTGTATTATCGGTAACGGTGTTGTACTTTCACCAGAAGCTCTATTGAAAGAGATGAATGAGCTTAAAGCTCGTGGTGTTAAAGTAGAAGAAAGTTTGAAGATCAGCGAAGCTTGTCCGTTAATTCTGCCATATCATGTAGCGCTTGATCAGGCGCGTGAAGCTGCACGTGGTAACAACAAAATTGGTACAACAGGTCGTGGTATTGGCCCTGCGTACGAAGATAAAGTTGCGCGTCGTGGTTTACGTGTTGGCGATTTATTCTGCCCTGAGCAGTTCGCGAGCAAATTAAAAGAAGTGATGGAATATCACAACTTTGCGTTAGTTAACTACTACAAAGCAGAAGCTGTTTCATACGATGACGTATTAGCAGCGGCTATGCAATATCGTGAAGTATTAACTTCAATGGTAGTTGATGTAACTGAAGTATTAGATCAAGCTCGTAAAAACGGCGAATCAATTTTATTTGAAGGTGCTCAAGGCACTTTATTAGACATTGACCATGGTACATACCCATTTGTAACTTCTTCTAATACTACAGTTGGTGGTGTTGCAACTGGTTGTGGTTTTGGTCCTTGTTACTTAGATTACGTATTAGGCATTGTTAAAGCTTACACTACACGTGTAGGTTCAGGCCCGTTCCCAACAGAACTTGATTGTGAAGTTGGTCAACACTTAGGTGTTAAAGGTCATGAGTTTGGTGCAACTACAGGTCGTAAACGTCGTACTGGTTGGTTTGATGCAGTGGCGATGCGCCGCGCAGTGCAAATTAACTCTATCACTGGTTTCTGTATGACCAAGTTAGATGTATTAGACGGCCTTAAAGAAATTAAAATTTGTGTTGGTTACCAAGACGCAAATGGTAACGTAAGCAATGTTCCACCTATGGCTGCAGAAGGCTACGAAAAAGTAACGCCTGTATACGAAACTATGCCAGGTTGGGACGACAATACTTATGGTGTAACAGAGTTCGACAAGTTGCCACAAGCAGCGCGTAACTACATCAAACGTATTGAAGAGATTTTAGAAGTACCAATTCATATTGTTTCTACCGGTCCTGACCGCAACGAAACTATGATTTTGCAAAACCCATTTGCATAAATAGTACATAGCTAAAAGCAGCATTTTAAAAACCGGCCTAGGCCGGTTTTTTCGTTTGTACTGCTTAAAAGTTCATAATTGGCCAAGGTTTCACCGGAAATGTGTCTTTAATCATTAAAATTGTTTTTGTGTAGTGATTATTAATCAACCAGAACTTTGGATAGCTAGACTGGAATGGAGGCGCGGTCTTATGACTAAAAAATATAGAACAACGTTGCTTAGAATTGTTGCTGGATTATGCGTAATTATACTTGCTTTGGCTTACTACAAGCATAGCTCGGATCTCAAGCAAGGGTTAGCGCACAAGCGGTTAACTCATCCACAGATAAACGATTTTTACCACACTGACTTTTCATTGTTGCAACCTATCTATTGGCCAGAAGAGTTACTAGATGACCATTATAAATATGGTTTGCTTAAAGTTGAGGCAGTCACCCCTAAAAACATTGGTGTTGTCCGCAGTCGTTACACTTATTCAACTCAGCGGCATATTATTAAAGCGATTCGTGGTGATAAGTTAATTTTGGAACAGTACTTTTCGTCACAAATGCTCTGGCTACCAAGAACTGAACTTGCTAAGTATTTTCAGCAACAACTGCTTTATACCATAGATAGACCAATTGATAATCGACATTTATATGGCGGCATTGTTGTTTTACCCAAAGGCTCTAAACGCAAGCAGCGCCAGCAACAAAATGCGCAGAAACTCAATGCACTAGCGGTTGACTACTACCGTGGTGAAGGTGGTGTACAAGATTTCGAAAAAGCTTTTGAGTTATTCACTAAAGCTGCTGAGATGGGCCATAGTTTTGCGCAAGTGAATCTGGCTGAGATGTATCGAGACGGTGAGGGGATAGATCAAAACTTGGATAAAGCACAATATTGGTTTGAAATGGCCGCCAACCAAGGAAATCAGACAGCAAAACAATCTTTGAAAAAACTACATAACTAATGAGAGAATACTTGCAGGAAAAATAGTCTCCCGTTATGGCTTTCAGCTTGGAGTTCATTCGAGCTAGATTTTTTTAAATTAGCCGTCTTTTAGAATTTGACTCAGAGAGTACTAAAGCGATAATTTAGAGCAAAATTTCTTTTTCATGGATGAAAAAGCGAAGCGTACAGGGATTGTATTCACAGCGGTTTTGCGAAAATTATGCTTTAGTGCTCTTGGTTGCATGAAACTCTAGTGTTGAATTTTAGGCATGATTGCTCATCTATCGAAGTGGAAAAAACAAATGGTTGTTTACGCAGGTAAAAAACGTTCTGGCAAATTTAATGTTGCATCGGCACAACACATTCTGACCCGTAATCCAGACAAAATTGCCGAAATACAAAAGCAGTTAGACAAAGGTGTCGACTTTGGCCGCTTAGCGCGCCAGTACTCAAATTGTCCAAGTGGCAAAAAAGGTGGTGACTTAGGCGAGTTTCGTCGTGGAACTATGGTTGCAGCCTTTGACGCGGCCGTTTTTGCAGCAAAACCGGGAGAAGTTGTAGGACCGGTTAAAACCAAATTTGGTTATCATTTAATTAAAGTTCATTACCTAAAAAACTAACTCAAAGTTAAGCTCAATCTAGCTGCTAGCCTACGCGATAAATTGCTTGTCAAATAACCAATTGTCGCGTAAAATCCGCGCCCTCTTATCAGTCAAAATTCACGTTCCTTGCCTCCATAGACAGTTTGACTGAGCTGTTCTCGGGGCTAACTAACCGTAAGGAGCAATTATGCGTCATTACGAAATCGTATTTATGGTTCACCCGGACCAAAGCGAGCAAGTTGCTGGCATGATCGAGCGTTACCAAGGTATCATCGAATCAGCTGGTGGTAAAATTGATCGTTTGGAAGACTGGGGTCGTCGTCAATTAGCTTATCCAATCGAAAAGCTACATAAGGCACACTATGTGTTATTAAATGTTGAAGCGCCTACTGCTGCAATCGAAGAGTTAGAAACGGCTTTCCGTTTTAACGATGCAGTATTACGTAACATCATTATGCGCACAAAAGCCGCTGTAACTGAGCCATCTCCAATGGCTAAGAAAGAAGAAAGCGGTCGTGGTCGTAGCGAAAGAGCTGAAAAGGTTGAAGAAGAAGCCGCTGAATAAGCGTGTTTGATAATCAACTGATTATTGCAGGTCGACTGACGCAAGAGCCAGTTCGTAAAACAAGCCCAGCTGGAATACCGCATTGTTATTTTGTTGTTGAACATAGTTCACAACAGTACGAAGCGGACATGCCACGCAAAGTTTGGTGTCGAATAAAGGTCATTGCCAGCGGACAAGCAATACAGCAACAAACTCAAATTTTACAGTCTGGACATTTGGTAAGAGTAACTGGATTTATCCAAAGGCAAGAAACTGCCAACGGCTTAGCCCAACTTGTACTGCATGCTCAGATGATAGAAAAATTAGATTAGGAGAAAGCCAATGGCTCGTTATTTCAGACGTCGCAAGTTTTGTCGTTTCACGGCAGACGGCGTAAGCGAAATCGATTATAAAGATATCGCTACATTAAAAAACTACATCACTGAAAGTGGCAAAATCGTACCTAGCCGTATCACAGGTACAAGTGCGAAATATCAACGTCAATTAGCGCGTGCAATCAAGCGTGCTCGCTATTTGTCATTGTTGCCATACACTGATTTACACGCTTAATTCCCAAGTTAAAATTTAAAGGTAGCAAGATGGATATCATTCTTCTCGACAAAATTGCAAACTTGGGCACTTTAGGTGATCAAGTTTCTGTAAAAGCTGGTTACGCACGTAACTTCCTTTTCCCACAAGGTAAAGCAGTTCCTGCAACTAAAGCAAACGTTGAACACTTTGAGCAACAACGCGCAGAGTTAGAAGCTAAATTAGCTGACGTTTTAGCTGCAGCTCAAGCTCGTGCTGAGAAAGTAGCTGAACTTGGCTCTGTAACTATCGCTTCTAAAGCGGGTGACGAAGGCAAGTTATTCGGTTCTATCGGTACTCGTGACATTGCTGATGCAATCACCGCTGCTGGTGTTGCAGTTGCAAAATCTGAAGTTAAATTACCTAACGGCACTTTACGTGAAGTTGGTGAATTCGACATCGATTTACAACTACACGCTGACGTAACTACTACTATCAAGCTTGAAGTTATTGCTGAAGCTTAAAGCCTGATAACGTACCCAAAGATTCAAGACCCCAGGAACACCGCTTTGCTGAGCGGTGTTTCTACATCTAGCGTCAGAAAAATTTAATTTGAGCGGCTAGATGTTATAGCATTACATTTGATGCTATGTTATATTGTCACACCTCTTAATTAGGTTGAAGTGTTATGCAATCAGATTTAAATCGCAACAATTGGTTAGACAAGTTAGGTGTTACCGCAACATCTTTGTGCGCTTTGCATTGCATATTTTTACCTGTATTACTGCCGGTTTTACCATTATTAGGTTTAAGTGTTGTTGCTGAAGAAGCGTTCGAGCACTTTGTTTTAGTTGCCTCTATGGTTGTCGGATTCATCGCAATATTCAGTGGTTTTCATCGTTATCACAGAAAACTCTATCCTTTCTATTCACTTGCGCTTGGTGGTTTTGTTTACGCTAGTAAAGATTTATTAGGTGAAACATACGAGCCTGTTATAGTTACAATTGGTGCAGTGTTAATTATCTTTGCACATATTTTGAATATACGCTTGTGTCGCAGTTGTCAGTCTTGCTAACAATTTAGTACAAATAAAAAAACTCACTTTTTTACTCGAATAATCAAATACCTTTGCCTAAACTAAATTACATAGATATGGATTGCTTTATGGTTAATTTAGTTGAGTCAAAACTACAAACATCTTCTTCAAAAGCTTAAAAAGCTGCATTGGCTGTTTTTATTAATCGCTTTTATTTATACCCTTGTTGGGCAAATGTATATTTTTGTTTTAATGGATAAACAAGACGAATATGCATATTACTTGAACCTAGCTGGTCGTCAGCGCATGTTATCCCAGCAAATTCAATCTTACGCATTACAATCGTCATTCCAAACTTTAGCGCAGGCGGACTTGCAAGCATTGTCCGAAGTGCAAACAGCCTTTGACGCCGCACTCAACATACTTATTCAACCTAACTCATTTAACTTGTTTGATCGTCATTATGCGCCGATAGTCGAAAAACTATATTTTGACAGTCGCTCAGGAATTAGTGCGTTAGTACATAGATATTTTAGTTTATTAGAGAAAGTTAAAAATGCCGAAAGCAAGGTTGATTTTTTGCAGTTGAAGCAAGTTCACTCTGAGTTATTGACCAATTTAGAGTTGGCCGTCAGTCTTATCGAGCAGTAAGCGCAAAGTCGCGCTTCTGAAATTAAATTCTCCTTATTAATTTATTTGTTAGGTTTTATGCTGTGTTTGTGGTTGTGCATACGCAAAGGTATTAAACCGTTAGAAAAGAGGGTGCAGTTAGCCTTGCATGGTGGTTATTTAAATAGCGAAACCAATAATAAAGCTTTACAGAAAATTGAGTATGCAAATAGGCTAAAGTCTGAGCTGCTCATTCGTGCTACACAAGCTTTGCGTGGTGGTTTAAACGGTGTGGATGGTATGTTAGCGCTTATTGAGCGTCAGCCTAACGAAGCTAAAATGCTTGTGCAAAAAGCAAAAACTTCGTCTAGCCACATGTTGACTATTATTGACGGCATATCAAATTACGCAGAATTGACCCACAGTAAAGTTAAAGTTGAATTGGCTCCGTTACTTCTAAATGAATTTTTGTCTGAATTACATAATAACTATAGGCAAGTTGCGGAAGCTAAAGATATTCAGTTTAATTTAAGCATTGCGCCTGCTGTACCTACAAAGCTGTACACAGACGAAAAGGTGTTGCGTAATATATTTGAGCCATTAATTGCCAATGCTGTGAATTATACTGAAGTTGGCAGCGTGCAACTGCATTTAGGATATGTTGAAGAAGACAACGAACTTGTTGCACAAATTCATGACAGTGGTATTGGCATAAGCGAAGCTCAGCTTAAGGCAATTAAACAGCACAACATAGTAAAAAAAGGCTTTAAAGCGGCGGATAACAGTATAGGTATTGGCCTACTCATTGTTAATAGAGCGGTAGAGTTACTCAATGCACATATAGAGATTAGTAGCCGTCTGGGGCAAGGTACAAATGTGCACATCACTATCCCTCTAGCGCAAAGGTGTCCTGACTATTTGCCATCAGCTAGTCAGATTCAGATGGTCGGCAAAATGTCTTATGCAGTTATTAGCCAAGATCCGCTATTTATTCATTATTATCAGTCAGTTTTTAGTTGTTTACATGCCAATTTAGCAAGTTATGCCAATGCAGCCGAATTATCTTTACAGGATAATTATTCAGTTGTGTTGGTTGATTCGAGTAATTTTGATGCAGATGCGCAGTTAAGTCAGGTGAAAGGGCAAAAAATACAGTTTAATGCTGGTTTGTATCAAGCAAAATTTCCGTATTTACCTCGATTTGTCAATGTTGAGCAATTGCTACAACATTTAGTTGAAAAAATGCCAATCGCGACCATACGTAATACTTGGCCAGGGAAACGAGTTTTAGTCGCTGAGGACAATGAAATAAACCAAGAAGTCATCACCAGTATGTTAGAAAACTATAATTTGGATGTGCAAGTTGCGGCAAACGGATTAGTCGCAACAGATACGGCTTTTAAAATGAACTTTGATCTTATATTTATGGACATACAAATGCCGATACTTGATGGCATTGAAGCGACACGCAAAATTAGAGAGTCTGGCAGCCAAGTGCCGATAGTTGCATTAACCGCACATACCTACAGAACGGATGAAAAACTCTGTTTTGATGTTGGAATGAATGGCTTTATTAGTAAACCTATTCAGCCGGATAAACTAGCTAAAGTGCTCGCGCGGTTTTTTAATTGACCACAAGTGAAGAGATTAACTAAAAAAATTACAAAATAGCGGCAAAACTAAATGAGTTTGTTTGCTCATGTGACAAGTTTGTGAAAGAATCAAGTGATATAAAAATTAAGAATATGTGAGTAAGATTGTGATTGATGCCGATGGCTATCGTGCCAATATCGGCATAGTAATTTGCAACCGGCAAGGTCAGGTGTTTTGGGCCAGACGCTTCGGTCAACACTCGTGGCAGTTTCCACAAGGCGGTATGGATAAAGGCGAAAGCCCAGAACAAACCATGTATCGCGAACTGTATGAAGAAGTGGGATTGCGCGAACAAGATGTTGAAATTTTGTATTTTACCCGTAATTGGCATAAGTACAGATTACCGAAACGGCTCATTCGTAAAGATTCTAGCCCTGTGTGCATCGGTCAAAAACAAAAGTGGTTTTTGTTAAGGTTAAGATGCCCAGAGAGTGAAGTGAATTTATTACGTTCAACACACCCTGAGTTTGATGAATGGCGTTGGGTCAGTTACTGGTATCCAGTTCGCCAAGTGGTTTCTTTCAAACGCGATGTTTATCGCAAAGTGATGAAAGAGTTTGCACCAATTGCTATGCCAAGTCGTAAACAGCAAAAAGATAATAAAAAACGGAGATTTAATCGCAGATGTTAACAACGCTCAAACGCATTGTTGATGAAGTTAATCGCCAGCCGGTGCTTGAAAAAGCACTGGAGCGCGTTGCACAACTTGCAAAACAAGCAATGCAAACTGAGTGTTGTTCAATTTATCTGGCTGATAATGAAAACCGCCATTATTTATTAATGGCAACCGATGGTTTATCGCCCAACTCTGTTGGTTCAGTCGCCATTGGTTTTGACGAAGGATTAGTTGGTTTAGTTGGCGAAAAAGAAGAGCCAGTAAACGTTGCTAATGCAAGATTCCACCCTAGATTTTTAATCACACCGCAAGTTAAAGAAGACGCCTACAACTCATTTTTGGGTGCGCCTATTATTCATCAGCGCCAAGTTGTTGGGGTTATCAGTGTACAGCATTCCACCCAAAGTTATTTTGACGAGAGCAAAGTGGCCTTTTTGGTTACTTTGGCTGCACAACTTGGTTCTGCAATTGCACATGCAGAAGCACGCGAAGCGTTAGATAGAGCTGAAAATCCTGCGTTAAAATCCCGCGCCCGCTCGCTGAAAGGGGTTGCTGGCTCGTCCGGTATTGCGCTAGGTCATGCGTATGTGATTAAACCTCATGTTAGTTTTGCCGATATTGTGCCACGACGCACGCATAACATTGGTCGCGAAATTGTTCGTTTTAAACAAGCTGTGAAAAAAACCCAGCAAGAGCTGAAAATTTTATCTGGCAAAATGTCATCGATATTACCCAGTGATACCTCGGCTATCTTCGATGTTTACCATTACATGCTCAATGACGATACTTTAGGTGAGCGTGTTCAAGGACAAATTCATAGTGGCTGGAATGCGGCAACCGCACTCAAAATCGTTATTGAAGAATTGTGTAGCGAATTTAGCCAAATGGAAGACAGCTATATTCGTGAGCGTGTCACGGATATCCGAGATATTGGCCAGCGTGTATTGACCAATATTATCAAAAAAGAATTGGCACATAGGCCGCTTCCTGAACAAGTTATTTTAGTCGCCGAAGAAGTGACTGCATCCATGCTAGCGGAAATTCCGCGCGAAAAATTACATGGTATTTGCTCTGTCCGTGGTTCAAATAATTCACATGCAGCGATTTTAGCGCGTGCACTTGGGATACCTGCGATACTAGGTTTAGAAGATTTACCTTTAACCCATTTAGAAGGACGTGAGACCATAATAGATGGTTATAGCGGCCAAGTGTTTTTCAACCCTGATGTTGTGATTTTAAAAGAATATCAAGTATTAATGGTTGAAGAGCAAGAGCTTGATGACTTAGTTCAAAGCATTGCCGATAAACCCGCGCAGACTTTAGATGGCACACAAGTTTCTTTAGCAATTAATACAGGTTTAGCCGCCGATTTTGAAGTAGTGCGTGGCATAGATGCTGACGGTATAGGGTTATACCGCACGGAAATTCCGTTTATGGTGCGCAATTGTTTCCCGTCAGAATCTGAACAGTGCGCGCTTTACCAAAAAGCTCTAGATGCTTATCCGGGCAAACCAATTAACATGCGGACATTGGATGTTGGTGGCGATAAACCTTTACCTTATTTCCCAATTAAAGAAGATAATCCATTTTTAGGTTGGCGCGGCATTCGTATGACGCTAGATCACCCTGAAATATTGCTTGTGCAAGTTAGGGCTATGCTTAAAGCCAATATTGGTCGTGGCAATTTACAAATATTATTGCCTATGATCACCTCAGTGCAAGAAGTGGATGAATGTTTACGTTTAATAAAACAAGCACATTCAGAACTAGAAGAAGAGTTACAACAAAGTTTAGCTAAACCCAAAGTGGGTGTGATGTTAGAAGTACCAGCTGCTATTTACCAAATAGGTTTATTGTCGGAAAAAGTAGATTTCTTCTCTGTCGGTAGTAACGATTTAACCCAATATTTATTAGCCGTTGATAGAAATAATGCGCGAGTTGCTAATCTATACACTTATTATCACCCTGGTGTATTGGAAGCACTAAAGTTTATTGCTGCGCAATGTAATAAATTCAAAACGCCCGTTAGTGTATGTGGCGAAATGGCTGGTGAACCTGTAGGTTTGCTTATTTTAATGTCATTAGGTTATCGTCAGTTTAGTATGAGTGCACAAAATTTATTAAAAGCTAAATGGATTTTGCGCCATATTAGCCTGTCAGATATTCAAGATTTACAGCATAAAATCGCCTTTTTAACCGATCCTCAAGCCATCAAGCGAGTTGTCAGCGAAAAATTAGATCAACTTGGCTTAGGTGGTTTCATCCGCGCCGGTAAATAGTCATAATGAGCAAAAAATAGTGCGCGTGGAGTTTTAACTAATGGAGTTCATGTTTGCGGCCATATTTCTGGTGACGGGCGTAATAGCCGGGATCTTGGCTGGTTTTTTAGGTATTGGCGGTGGTTTAGTTGTCGTACCTTTATTATCTGTTGTATTGCCTTGGGTTGGTATTCAAGCTGATAAAGTTATGGTTATCGCTGTTGGTACTTCGTTAGCAACTATTGTGTTTACCGCTATCTCTTCAACTTATTCCCATCGAAAAAACAATAATGTGGTTTGGCCTGCGGTATTTAGTTTGTTTCCGGGTTTAATGTTTGGCGCTATGTTAGGGGCAACACTTGGCTCACAAATGGACAATTCAGGTCTTTCTGTCATCTTTGGGGTATTTTGCGCCGCGTTAGCTATTTATGTCACCTTTGGTAAGCGTTATGTTAGGCCGGTTGCTGATTATGGTCATAGCCGTTCTTGGTTGTCATTAATTGGTTTTATTACTGGGTTAATCTCAAGTTTGGTCGGAATTGGTGGTGGCACTATGTTAGGGCCAGCACTTATTTGGCTTGGTTTAGAAGCTCGCCGAGCTGTGGGAACTTCTGCAACTTGTGGCTTACTAATAGCTGTATTTGGTTCGTTTAGTTACATTATTGCCGGTGCAAACGAAACAGATATGCCACCTTACACTATTGGTTATATTTATTTACCAGCATTTTTTGGCATTATTGCAACTTCGGTTGTTTTTGCGCCTTTAGGGGCAAAAATGGCGACCTTTTTTTCCGAGCGAGTTATTCGCAGTTGTTTAGGGCTCGCGTTAACAGCGTCTGCTATCAAGATGTTTGTTAGTTTTTAATTTATTTGGAGTAACACAGTGCAAGAATTTTTGCAGTTTCCACAAATTGATCCTGTGATCATAGAAATTGGCCCATTGGCACTTCGTTGGTATGGTCTTATGTATTTAATTGGCTTCGTTGGTGCTATGTATTTAGCCAATAAACGTGTCAATGACCCAGACTGTTTTTGGAGCAAAGAGCAACTGAGTGATTTACTCTTTTATGGTTTTATTGGGGTGATTTTGGGTGGTCGTATTGGATATGTGTTTTTCTACCAATTTGAAACTTTTTTGGCTGATCCAGCGTATCTCTTTAAAATATGGACTGGTGGCATGTCGTTCCACGGCGGCTTTTTAGGTGTGATTGCCGCTATGTTTTGGTTTGCGCATAAAAGTGGTACTAAATTTGTGCAGGTGGCCGATTTTATCGCGCCTATGGTGCCAATTGGTTTAGGCGCAGGCCGTATTGGTAACTTCATCAATGCTGAACTTTGGGGTAGACAAACCGATGTGCCTTGGGCGATTGTATTTCCAAATGCTGGTGGTGTTGCTCGTCATCCATCGCAGTTATACGAATTTTTCTTAGAAGGTTTGGTGTT
The DNA here is from genome assembly GCF_000281085.1 of Catenovulum agarivorans YM01. Lineage (GTDB taxonomy): Bacteria > Pseudomonadota > Gammaproteobacteria > Enterobacterales > Alteromonadaceae > Catenovulum > Catenovulum agarivorans. The sequence goes on along the minus strand of NZ_JH767524.1, from coordinate 278,645 downwards.
ATTTATTTTGGTAAACCTATATCGCAAAATGTCGCCGCCGGCTGGCGCAGTTGCGGGTTTATTCTCATTAGGTTACGGATCTTTCCGTTTTATCATAGAATATTTCCGTGAGCCGGACGCACACTTGCAAGACTTTATGGGTGGATGGATAACCATGGGTCAGTTATTATCAATGCCAATGATAATTGCCGGATTAGCTTTGATTATTTGGAGCTATCATAAACAGAATTCACAACAGCAGGTAAAACAAGCATGAAACAGTATTTAGACCTAATGCAGCATGTATTAGATACAGGCACAACTAAAGCAGACAGAACTGGCACAGGCACTATCAGCGTGTTCGGTTATCAAATGCGTTTTAACCTAGCTGAAGGTTTTCCGCTTGTGACCACGAAAAAGTGTCATTTACGCTCTATCATTCATGAATTATTGTGGTTTATTGATGGTGATACCAACATTAAATATTTAAACGACAATGGGGTAAAAATTTGGGATGATTGGGCAACAGCAGAAGGTGAACTAGGTCCAGTATATGGCGCGCAATGGCGCAGTTGGCCAACAGCTGATGGTGGTAGCATAGATCAGTTAGCCGAATTAATTGAACAAATTAAAAATAACCCAGATTCGCGTCGTTTAATTATCAGCGCATGGAATCCAGCAGTATTACCTGATGCTGGGGTTAAACCAGATGAAAACGCCGCTAACGGCAAACAAGCTTTACCACCTTGCCATACACTATTTCAATTTTATGTGGCTGATGGCAAGTTGAGCTGCCAGTTGTATCAACGCAGTGCAGACATTTTCCTCGGTGTTCCATTCAATATTGCCAGCTATGCTCTGTTTACTATGATGATAGCGCAAGTGTGTGATTTAGGTTTAGGTGATTTTGTGCATACTTTGGGTGATGCTCATTTATATTTAAATCATTTAGAGCAAACTAAATTACAACTAAGTCGCGAGCCAAGAGCTTTGCCAAAAATGAAAATTAACCCTGAAGTTAAGTCTATTTTTGACTTCAAGTTTGAAGACTTTGAGTTGGTTGGTTACGACCCACATCCACACATTAAAGCGCCGATTTCAGTTTAGCTTAGTGGATTAAAACCTTGTGCTATGCTTATAGTTAACACTTTGGCTATAAGCTATAGCTCAGGACGATTGCAGGATAAGGATAGTATGAAAAAATCTGTTTATGTTTATTTACTTATAGGGTTATTTAGCGTTTTTTTCGCCAGAGCATCACAAGCAACTGCCGAACAGACAATTGCTCGGTTAGCACCAGCTTTATCTGAACAAGTTTCTATTAAACAAGCCGCTCCCTCTGCCGAAGTTTTGTACTCTATTAGCCAAACCAAGTTACAAGCGGATGGCCATTGGCAACGTACTTCATACTATTCAATTCGGATTAATGACCTAGCCGCTGCACGCGATTATGGCCGTATTGTTATTCCATTTAATCATTATTATTCAGACATGAATTTAGATTTTGCCAATAGTTTATCGCCGCAAGGTAAACTGAACCCATTGGCTGAAGATGCATTGCAACGCCGTGTCACAGGTGGTGGGCAAGATTTTTATTCAGATAGCAGCGAGTTGGTTTTTTCTCTACCTGAGGTACATGCAGGCAGCGTGATTGAATTTCAATATACGCAAAAAAGCCGCAATTTAGCTTTTGCTGAGTTATACAATGAGCGTTCTACGCCGTTTTGGTTTCAAGAAAAAGTCGCAAAAGATAGTTGGCGCGCTGACTATGTGCATAACTATCAATTTAGTTTTACTACGCTGGCCGACAAAACTATTTATCACAAATCATTTCAGAACCATCCTGAACAGTCTGTTGATCAGCAAACTGGTGAATGGTTAACTCGCACTTGGCAGATGAGCAAGGTGCCAGAAATTGTTGTAGAGCGCCGTATGCCAAGAGGGCATAAAGTCCGTCCTGAAATGATGATTTCCACCCAAAAAGATTGGACTGTAGTTGATGAATGGACTTGGAACAAGGTTGCAGACAAACTACCAGCAAGTATTAATGTTAAAGCTGCAGTGGCTGAATTAGCCTTAGGGCAAGGCGCAAATTATCAGCAAAAAGTACAAGCTGTTTATCAACATTTACAAGATAAAGTCAGATACGTTTTTGCCCACTTAGGTCGAGGTGGTTACGATCCTCATTACCCAGATGAAGTGATAAAAGCAGGCTATGGTGACTGTAAAGACCAAACTGTTTTGGCTGTAGCTATGTTACGTGAATTGGGCATAGAAAGTTATCCTGCGTTGGTTGAAACGCCGAGAAATGGCGACAGTGATACTGAGTTAGTCAGATTGATATTTGACCACATGATAGTTTACATTCCAGCACAAGATGGTCATAAAGAATTATGGTTAGATACAACCGGCGATAGAGGATTATTTCCGGGTATGTCCAACTTTATGGTTGGGCAAAACGCATTAATTGTTAATGGCCAAGGTGGTCGTTTATTGGATATAGGCGAAGATGGTTTTGCGGAAAACTTAGCTACTTTGAATATGGTTTACCAACTTGATAAACAAGGTGCGAGCCAAGCGCAAGTTGATATTGAACTTTCAGGGATGTTTGAGCAACATATTCGCAGTTGGTATAAACATAGTTCTGAACAAAATGCTGCGACACAACAGTTTTTTAAAGGTTTATACAGCCAAGGGTTAGAGTTTGATTTAGATGGTAAAGTATTAAACACCGAAGCCTTATTTACGCCAGTGACCTTATCTGCCAAATTCAACTTTGATAAACAAGATGATCCAAATCCAATTCATGGCGCCAATTTAAACCAATTGTTAGGTATGTTTGCCGATTTTAATAATTTACCTATACCAGAAGAACGGGTGAATCCGTACATAGATAAATATGCCTACACACTTAAGTTGAATGCCAAATTTATTGGGGGCGCGGAAAAAGTTGCGAGTTTGGTGCAATCAAGCCCATCTATGCAAAATGCCTATTTTGACCTAATTCAAACGGGTGAAAAACAAGGTGACGATTATGTGGTTTCAATTGAATTTACCCATAAAGACATCAATATCAATGCACAACAATACCAAGACTATTATGCCAAAGTACAACAAATGTCGCGTTTGGATGCTTGGTTAGTCAGTTTACGCACCGAGCCGAATAAAGTGCAGCAAATTGTTAAACAACAAACCAAAGATCAGTTTGGCAGCGACAGTGTGCAAATCTATCTAGTTGAAGCACGTAAATTATTGCAGCAAGGTAAATTTAGTGACGCGATTGTACCTGCGAAAAAAGCGGTTGATTTAGACAATAACAATGGTGAAGCTTGGTATGTGCTGGCAACGGCGCAAGGGTTTGCTACACAAATCGAAGCGTCGAAACAGTCGTTTGCTAAAGCGGCAGAACTTGGTTATCAGCCTTAATAACAGCCAAAATTAATAGGAAATTCTTTATGGTAAGATTGATAATTCAAGGGCTGTTATTAACTGCTTTAGTTGCTTGTGGTACAACCTCTAACAGCAATAAATTCGCTAGCAATAAACAAACTAATTTAGCTGGATCTGAGTTATTTTCCCAAGGTTATAACTTGTATCAGGCTTGGTTAATTGACCAACAAGATATCAGCAGTTTGCAGCAAGCTGAGGTTTATCTAGCGAATTTATATCAGCGTGAGCCAAACAATGTGCGTGCACAATTTTATTACTACCGAGTTTTAATTAGTCTTGCTTTGGTAAACAAAGCGACAGATTTGACTCAAGTAGAAAAGTTATTCAAGCAACTGGATAAATCTTTATACAACGAATTAATCTCACCTGCGTATCTTAAGTTTTTAATCGCCCAAGAAACCCAAGCAAAAGCACAAGCGAATCAACCGGCTTATTTACAAAAGCTTGAAAACTTGTTGTATCAATCAATGCAACAAAACCCATATTCTGCAATGAACTGGAAAGCTTTGTCGGAAGTTAAAGTTAAACGAGGTGAACACGAGCTTGCGATTGCTGCCGCTGCGATAGCACAAAATATGGAACCAAACTTGGCTGAATTTGCGTATCAATTGGCCGAAGCTTATAACCAAAAAGCCGAGTCGTTAGGTTGTGTTTATGATAATGCTGAGTTTATTCAGCAATCAGCTGGTCATTTAGCCAAAGCCAGTGCATTAGAGCCAGAAAACCCTGGCTATAAACAATATTCGGCCGTGCAATATCAAAGACTAGGTTTATTGCCTTTGTCTGCTCATTTAGCCAATCAAGTTCAGCAGAGCAGTCCGAGTTATTGGAGTACCTTGTTATTAGCCGAAAACAGTATTTTGTCGGATAACGCCCAACAAACAATTGAATTGGGTGAAACTATGCAATTGGAATATTCCAATGTATTAGGGTTAAAAATGCAGTTTATTGGTGCTGTGATGGCGAACGATCAGCCATTGATGAAGTCGATTGCTGAAGAAATGTCGAAAATTGTTCAGCCACAAGCGCTAGATATTTTTACCACCTTGATGGTGGATTATGTTTTAGAGTTAACCGGTAATTTTGACTACAGCAAAACGGTTTATCCTGACAATAAACGTATATTGTCTTATGTAGAGTATCCAACCGAATTAAGAGAGCACAGAATTCTTAACGAGGTTGCCGATTCTTGTTCTCAAAGTGATTTAAATTATTTAGTTGCGATTAATGCGTTGATTAAAAAAGACTACAACAAAAGCATTAAATATTTACGCCAAACCGAACAGTCTAAAGCTTATCGACAAACCTCATATCTATGGGCTAAAGCCTTAGCTCAACACCCAAAAATACAAGAAGTAAAAGTTAGCTGGCAACAAAAGTTACAGTTGGCTGAAGCGGGTGACAAACAAGCTCAGCTCGAAGTTGCAAAAGAATACCTCAACGGCGATGTACTCGAACGAAATGAACAGCAAGCGCTGATATTTGCCAACAAAGCTGCAGCGCAAAAGGTAATTGATGCATATGTGTTATTGGCGGATATCTACTTAAAAGGATTAGGTGTTGAAGCGGATTTAGCTATCGCAAACACTTGGTTAAAAAAAGCTGGTGAGCATCCACGCGCTTTGTTCTTAGCTGCAGAGCAAGTGTTAGATGAGAATAGTGAATCGTATGCCCAGCAAAGGGTGGAGCTCATCACCAAAGCGGCTGAATTGGAATATGCGCCTGCTATGCATGAACTAGGTAAACTTTATTATTATGGTGAATTGTTAAACCAAGATTTACCTTCATCAATTTACTGGTTTGGCCGGGCAGCGGAAGCAGGGTATAGCGATGCTCATTACTTTTATGGTATGGGCTTATTTTATGGCGAAGGGGCAACTAAAGATGAAGTTAGAGGGATAAAACACGTTTTTACCGCTGCGCACAAACGCCATGCTTTAGCACAAAGTTTTTTAGGCATTTATTACCATTTTATTAGCTCGCCGGTTGATTACCAAGAAGCCGCATACTGGTATAGCCAAGCCGCAGTGCAAGGTGTTCCTATTGCGCTGAACAACTTAGGTGATTTATACGAAAATGGTCAAGGTGTTAAAAAAGACTATCAGCGCGCATTAGAGCTATATGAAGCTTCAGTCAAAGCGGGTGGTTTTTATGGTTATATTAGTTTGGCGCAAGTCTATCGCCGAGGTTTAGGGGTAGAAGTAAATGAACAAAAAGCCTTGGATTATTTATATACAGCAGTGAAAGCGCAAGAGGCTGATGCTCAATATGAACTAGCACTTTGGTATGCCAGAGGCATAGTGGTGAAAGCATCTGAGTTAGATGCGTTAGCCTGGATGACAATTGCCAAAAACAATGGTTATGAAATGTCTGAAGCCCAGTTAGATGAATTTACTCAATTATCGAAAAAATTAGATCAAAAACTAGTCGAAAACAAAGTAGCTAGCTTGCAAGATTGGTTAGCTCAACAAAGTTAAAACAACCAATATTGTTTTTTGACTTTTTTTAATAAAAACCATCCAACACAGTGCTGCGACTGGCGGCACTGTACCTGCACAAAAGTTAACTTGTTATTGTCTTGGCAAATTTTCTTGACTACACCATGACAAGTTTTATTCATAATACAATCAACACTGACATAGTCGCCTGCTTTTAGTTGCCAATTAAAATATACAGGTACAGTTAAACACATAGATTTGTCTGGATTAACTGAATTGTGATTTGAGAAAAAGTTTAATCTGAGCATTTTGATATAACCGACCAAGTTAGATTGATCCCATGTCT
>NZ_JH767524.1:207673-272196 GCF_000281085.1 Catenovulum agarivorans YM01 | reverse complement strand
ATTGAACTGTCTGTGATGGCTCTGATACTCGCAATTTATATTGATTTAGCTCTATCTGAAGATGGAGGTCATTATACTCGGATATTTAACTTTGTAAATGATAATGATTATCAATTGGTTTTTGGCGATGGTAATTGTTTAACCGCCCAAAATAAAGGGTTATCCCTGAGTTGTAGGCTTTTTGCTGACAGTTGTGGATTAACCAGTTTGATATGAGTGCGTTTGGCGAGCTCTTGGTCGATAAAAGATTGTGCTGGGGCTCTATGTTTATAAAAAAGTTGATCAAATTGACCGTTTTTTAATCCAATAATTAACCCTTGCTCCAGACGTTTGGCTAACTGTTGATTTTGTTTATTTACAAAAAAATACATTGGGGAGAGGTAACTAATCACAAAAGATGATTCGACCGCTAAATCGTCAAAAGCAGCGCTTTCCCGCCAAGCTTCGGTGAAGGAGCGTGGAAATAAATCTATCCGCTGTTTTTGCAGCATAGAGTGCAAGTTTTGTGTATTGGCATGTACCACCAATAATTGGTTTTCTTTTAAAATTAAACTATCCGGCCAGCTAAAACCTTGGCCTAAACGAAAGCCTTTTAAGTCGTCTATGCTGTGTATCTGGTTAAACCTTGCTTGTTCACCTTTGCGAATTAAACTAATGCGGTAACCCATTAAGCCCTTTTTAATTGGCACATAGATAGCTTGTAAATCGGCTTCTCGCTGTAAATTACTTACACTCCAATGCACATCTATATATTGGTTTTGTTCTAATAATTTCAGGCTGCGCCCTTGAGTTGTGGATAGTTTGACTGGAATTAATTGATATTCACCATATTCTGCTTCGGTCAGCTTTAGAGCCATGTCTAAAAGCGCTGGGTAGTAGGGCAATTCGTTGGATGAATCGAAGGTGAAATAGTTGTTGTAACGCACTAACTGTTTAGCTGCGGCTAATTCAGCGTTGGCATGCTGGCCGAGCAACAATAAGCTACAGATTAAGTATTTAATATGGTTAAGCATTCACAGACTAACTAAATTTCACACAGGTATAATTTAAGTGTATACCCTTTGGTTCGAATTGCTGGAAAAAGTCACTTGGTTACTGGTAAAAATTAAGTAGTATGAGAGGGTAACTAACAACTCGAAGAATTGATAATGAAGTGGATAAAAATTTTAATGGCAGCACTGTTTTTAGTGTTTGCTTATTTGCAGCTAAATGATTTGAGCCAATATGGTAATCACGACGCATGGATTTGGACAATAATGTATGTTGCTGCTGCTGCATTAACAGCAGCCAGTGCATTTAAAACCTTGCCGAGTTCAGTGGTAACAACTTGGGCTGGTTTCTGCGTTGGTAGTTTATTATTTAGACTACAAGACGACCAAGGCAATTTGCATTTAGATAGGTTGCACCCTGCTAATTATTGGGACGCGACTGGGCAAACTATGATCCAAAACTCCAATGAATCGGGCGGTTTAGTGATTTTATTAGTGTGGGCTATTGTGTTGTGCGTATTCCGCAGGCGTAGTTAATTGAAAAGTCGGGGTATTTCCCGACTTTTCACTTGTAAGATTAATTAAGCGTCGCTTATTTATTCGGGCGATTATTTTTTACCGCCGCAACCAATTTTTCTGAATAACTTTGTTTAAATAAAACATCTAATTCAACAGGGGTTTTACGCAACCAGTTTGGATGTTGCCAAGTGGTACCCGGAATATTTACTTGCTCTTTTAACCCCAATAAATCTTCTAGTGGGATCATAAACAAAGCACCTGGTGTGCTGGCTAAAAAGCTTTGAATTGCAATTGCCAGCTCATCTGTCATGACTGGTGAATCTGTTACATCAACATCAGTTGCGCTAAATAAACCAGCTTGAGCTAAGGTTTTTAGCAGTTCAGTGCGTTCAACTACTCGCCCGTCTTTTTCTTTAATGCGCATTTCTTCGTTAGGGTATAAATCTAACTCAGTGCGCCATTTTAAGTCGTTGCCTTCCCACCAACCTTTTATAGTTGGTAAATCATGGGTTGATACTGTCACCATACAATGTTGAGGGTAATCTGCAGCAGCTATGTAGCTAGCATCCGCGTGGTTTTCGAAATATAAAACTTTGTAAGAAAGCATTTTTGCTTGGCTAGCTATATCACCAAAGCCAGCTGGGGTTGTGCCTAAGTCTTCACCTATAACAACACAGTTACAGCGGCGTGATTCAAGCGCGATAATGCGCAGTAAATCATCTAAAGGAAACTTAACATATGCGCCTGAGCGAGCGTCTTGACCCGGAGCTATCCAATACTGACGCATTAAACCAAATACGTGATCTATACGCAGCGCTCCTGCATGGCGCATATTGTTGCGTAGGGCTTCAACAAAAGGTCTAAAGGCTTTTTGGCGTAGCGCAAATGGGTTAATTGGTGTTAAGCCCCAATCTTGACCTAACTGGTTTAATAAGTCCGGAGGGCAACCAACACCTGCACCAGAGACAAAAATATCTTGTTCAGCCCAAACTTCAGCGCCGCTGCCATCACAACCTACTGCTAGGTCTAAATATAAACCAATAGGCATGCCTTTTTGTTTAGCCAGTTTAGCGACCGCACCTAATTGCTGATCGGCTAACCATTGGCAATATTTAAAAAAGGTCACTCTATCTTTATGGGTTTCAGCAAAAGCATGTACTTCAGCACTATTTGGATTTTGGTAGGCTTGAGGCCATTGTTTCCAGCCATAGACATTATTGTCTTGTGTATGGAAGTGTTCATACAAAGCATCGTACAAACATAAACTTTCCAGTGACTCGGCCATTTCATCACAAAAATCATTAAATAGCTGGGCACGTCGGCTTTGGGTATTTAGGTGTTTTTCAACAAAGGTTTGATACAAACTTTCTAAAACAGGGCGTTTTAAATTAGCTACACCCACATAGTCGATCAGTTCTTTTTGCTGTAACTCGGCTACTTGTTGTTTAAAGCCTGCTGATTCTAATTGCGCGCGTATTTCGGCGTTATCATTTAGCTCAGCCACAGCTGTGACGTCTATGTACAGTGTATTTAAAAATGAACGACTGGTTGGCGAATAGGGGCTGATGTGGGCAGGATTGGCCGGAAATAGTGGGTGTAATGGATTTAACCCTATACTAGCTGCACCTTGTTCACTGGCTAGCTGAGTCAGTTTAGCTAGATCAGAAAAATCCCCCATACCAAAATTACGTGCTGATTTTAAGCTATATAATTGAGCGGCAACGCCCCACATTTTATTTGCGCTAGCTTGTTCTGGGCCATAACAGGTGCGCGGTGCGACTATCAGTGTGCTTAGGTACTTTTGTTCACCTATGCGTAAATCTAACATGTGGTATCCCAAAGTTAGATTGTTCGGTATGTCTAATCGATATTTTTTAAATGTTTGCTCAGCAACATTTTGCTCTGAAATTTGCTGTAACTGTGCAAAATTAATTTGTTTCTGGTGCAGTTTGCCGGTTTCTTCAGATAACAACCAATGAATTTTTTCACTAGTTAAACTGCTAGGCACACTAAACTCAATTTGACCTGTTTGTGCTTCAGCAGCAATGATATAAACTGGCTCTAACCCTTGTTGCCATTGTTCTAGCTGTAATTGGTCGAGTGCTGTAGATGCATCTGAATCCGATTGAATATCAAAACCCATAGCATTGAGTAGCGCCGCTCGCGTTTGGTCTGTGGCAAAAACCTCATTGCCCCAAATATCATGATAGCTAGATTGAATGCCCAAAAATTCGGCTAGCTGTAAAATTGCACTCATTCACTTATCCTCAGTCAGCGTAAAGCTGATTCACGATTAACCTTTAAATTCAAAAATAACTGTGGCCATTGGCGGAATGGTAATTTCCGCAGAGTAGTTTTGTTGTTGCCACGGCGTTCGTTCTGCTTGTAAACCACCACCGTTACCTTGGTTGCTACCGCCGTACATTTGTCCATCTGTATTAATTTTTTCAGCGTAAAAGCCTAATTTGGGTAAACCAATTCGATAATTTTGATGTGGCTTAGCGGTAAAATTACATACAACTACAGCCGGTGGTGTGCCTGATTCGCCATATCTAATAAAAGAAAATATCGCGTCGGCATTTTCATGTTCTAACCAACAAAAGCCGCTGCCATCACAATCTTTTTGGTGAAGCGCAGGCGTATCTTGGTAGGTATGGTTTAGATCTTTAATTAGCTGCTGCACACCTTTGTGCCAATGAATATCCAGCAAATGCCAATCTAAACCTGTCTCGTAATTCCATTCTCTTCCTTGTGCGAATTCTCCTCCCATAAACAACAACTTTTTCCCTGGATGGGCCCACATAAACGCGTAATAGGCACGCAAATTTGCAAACTGCTGCCAAGTGTCGCCAGGCATACGTGCGAGAATTGAGCCTTTACCATGTACAACTTCGTCATGGCTCAGTGGCAGTACAAAATTTTCGTTAAAGGCATACACCAAACCAAAACTCATTTCACTGCTGTGGTATTGGCGGTAAATAGGATCACGACTCATATATTGCAAAGTGTCGTGCATCCAGCCCATATTCCACTTGTAGTTAAAACCTAACCCGTCTTGTTTAACTGGGTGTGATACTTTTGGAAATGCGGTTGATTCTTCCGCTATGGTGATAGTGCCAGCATAGTTAATGCCAATTTCGTAATTGGTGCGTTTTAAAAATTCGATTGCTTCTAAATTTTCGCGGCCACCGTATTGGTTAGCTATCCATTCGCCTTCTTCACGGCTGTAATCTAGATAAAGCATCGAAGCAACCGCATCAACGCGCAAACCGTCTATATGATAGTGTTCTAGCCAAAATGCAGCATTGTTACGCAAAAAGTTGCTCACTTCGGTGCGGCCATAGTTATAAATTAAGGTGTTCCAGTCTGGATGGTATCCTTGGCGTGGATCTTGGTGCTCGTATAAGGCAGTGCCATCAAACTGGCCTAAACCATGCGCATCTGTTGGGAAGTGACCCGGCACCCAGTCAATCAATAAGCCGATATCTTGTTGATGACATTGGTCGACAAAATATTGAAAGTCGCGCACGCTACCAAAACGGCTAGTTGGGGCAAATAAACCTACTGGTTGATAACCCCAAGAGCCATCAAACGGGTATTCGTTGATTGGCATTAGCTGAATGTGGGTGAAACCCAATTCTTTGGCGTAAGGGATCAGTTCATCGGCGAGTTGGCGATAATTTAAATAATGATTTTGTTCAGTGCGTTTCCATGAGCCTAAATGCACTTCATAAATACTCATGGGCGCATCTTTAGCATTTTTATCCGCGCGCTTTTCAAGCCAGTTGTGATCTTGCCAATCAAATCCTTCTAGCTGGCTGACAATAGAGGCGGTGTCTGGTCTAAATTGCGCGGAAAAGCCAAAGGGGTCGGCTTTTAATGGTAATAAGTTGCCATGCTGATCTTTAATTTCGTATTTGTAATGTTCACCTGCTTGTAATTCAGGAACAAAAATCTCCCATACACCACATTCATGGCGTTTGCGCATTAAATGTTTACGTCCATCCCAGTGGTTAAAATCACCTACTACAGAAACGGCTGTCGCTGCAGGTGCCCACACTGCAAAACTCACGCCGCGCACACCTTGGTGGTCAACTAAATGTGCACCGAGTTTGTTGTACAACTTTTGATGGTTGCCTTCGGCAATTAAATGGCAGTCGGTATCACCTAAGATTGGTGAAAACGAATAAGGATCGTAAAAAACATGTTCACCAGACGGATAAACCGCTTTTAATTGGTAAGCCGGGATCTCTGCTTGTTTAAGCTCGGCTGAATAAACGCCAGTCTTGTTTACAGCTGCCAAGCGGCGAATTTGTTTGCCGCTTGCGGCATCAACAATCGCAACTGATTTTGCATCAGGGCAAAACGCACAAATACGAATTGTGCTGTTATTTATTTTATGTGCACCTAAAAATGCATAAGGATCTGGATGCTGGGCATCCGCTATCAGTTGTGCTTGTTGTTGCAGAGACAATTTGTCCATTTAAATACACCACCTCAGTAAATGGATTGTTAATAAATGCTAAGAGCTAAGTATGCCGTTAGGTTAAATTTCAGCAATCTTCTGCATACGTATGTTTAGTAAATTTAGGTGCAAAAGCGCTTTCAGGAAAATGAATACGTATGCAAAGGTATAAAATTTTAAACTTGCTTGAGTGTTAAATAAATGTAAGTTTTTGTGCGGGGTTTCAAGTTAACCCTGATAGGGGTTAAGGGATATGCGAGGTTTTTGCTGTGATAGATATAAATACAACAGGCTTTAACAATGGTTTTATCTTTAATGTTAAAGCCTGAGATCTTGTATTTGATACAAGCTAAGAATTAATTTAGCTTATGCAGGCTGAATTTCTGCAGCAACAACTGAAATTTCCACCAATAACACATCACGTGCCATTTTGGCCTCAACACAAGCTCGTGCTGGTGCAAAACCTTCAGGCACCCAGTTGTCCCATACTTGATTCATTTCTTTAAAGTATTGCATGTCTTTAATATAGATAGTTGCAGACAAGATATGTTTGCGATCACTACCAGCTTGTAGCAATAAATCATCTACTTTTTCCAGCATGCTCGCAGTTTGTTCTTTGATGCCTTGCGTAGCGTCTTTACATACCTGACCACATAAATATATGGTGCCATTGTGTTTAACAATGCGGCTCATACGTTGGCCAGTTTCAATACGTTCAATCAAAATTCTGTCTACCTTTATAGTTTGGCAAAAGCAACTTCAGCAGCTGCAATGGTTTTAGCTATATCTTCTTCAGTGTGTGCGGTTGAAGTAAAACCAGCTTCAAATGCAGATGGTGCTAAATAAACCCCTTGTTCTAACATTAACTGATAAAACTTGCGGAATTTAGCTTGGTCGCACTCAGTGGCTTGTTGGTAGCTAGTGACAGTTTCTTTATCGGTAAAGAAGAAACCAAACATGCCGCCTACTTGGTTAGTGGTTAAGGCAACACCGGCTTTTTCAGCTGCTTGCTTAAAGCCAATACATAACTTTTCTGCAAGCTTTGTGATGGTTGGATAAATGCTGTCAGCTTGTTCTTTTAACATAGTTAATGCAGCAATACCTGCGGCCATAGCAATTGGATTACCTGATAACGTGCCAGCTTGGTAAACAGGACCATCCGGTGCTATGTGGTTCATAATTTCTGCTTTACCACCAAATGCGCCAACTGGCATACCGCCACCGATTACTTTACCTAAAGTGGTTAAGTCTGGCGTGATGCCGTAATAACCTTGTGCGCCAGATAAAGAAACGCGGAAACCTGTCATTACTTCGTCAAAAATAAGCACAGCGCCGTATTGGTCGCAAATTTCTCGTAAACCTTGTAAAAAGCCTTGAGTTGGTGGAATACAGTTCATATTGCCAGCAACTGGCTCAACTATGATACAAGCTATATCGTCACCACAATCAGCAAAAATTTGTTTAACTGATTCTAGATTATTAAATTCAACTGTTAAGGTGTGTTTAGCAAAATCAGCAGGTACGCCAGGCGAATTAGGCACACCTAAAGTGAGTGCACCAGAGCCAGCTTTTACCAATAAACTGTCGGCGTGGCCGTGGTAACAACCTTCAAACTTAACTAATTTATTGCGGCCAGTATAACCACGGGCTAAACGTATAGCTGTCATGGTTGCTTCAGTGCCAGAATTCACCATGCGCACTTTTTCCATGCTTGGCACAATTTGTTTAACCAACTCAGCCATAGTAATTTCGCTTTCGGTTGGTGCGCCGTAGCTCAAACCGTTATCAACTGCTTTGTGCACAGCTTCGCGAATGGTAGGGTGGTTGTGGCCTAAAATCATTGGGCCCCAAGAGCCAACATAATCAATATATTGTTTGCCGTCGGCATCATAAATATATGCGCCGTCTGCTTTTTCAATAAATACTGGCGTGCCACCAACACCTTTAAATGCACGAACGGGTGAGTTAACACCACCTGGAATGTGTTGTTGGGCTTTTTCAAATAATTGTTCTGAACGAGTAGTCATTAGTTTACTGTATCCCTTTTATTGCTGTACCAGCACACAGGTGCTTCGTATTTTTGAATGATGTCTTGTACGCCTAAAGTGGTGGCAAATAGCGCCATACGCACGAGTACGCCGTTATCCGCTTGGCGGAATATGGCTAGGTTTGGATTTAAGTTTAAGTCGTTGTCTAGTTCGTTGGCATCGGCACGAGAATCACGTGGTAATGGATGCATAATCACAGTATTCGACTTACAGTGTTGGGTATAAATTGCTTGGTTTAAACGGAATTTACCACGATACAAATTCGCTTCGGCTTCGCTGGCAAAACGCTCTTGTTGAATACGCGTTTGATAAACAATATCCGCATCCAAATGGCCTTCTAATTGCTCGGTAATAATACACTCATGGCCTGCATTATTAATAGCATCAACAATGTAAGCTGGCATAGCAAGCTCTTTGGGCGAAATCAGCGTAAGTTTAATGTTTTGATATAAACATAATAACTTACAGAGTGAATGCACAGTTCGGCCGTGTTTTAAATCACCGATCATAGCTATATGCATACCGTCTATGCCTGCGTGGTGGGCGTGCTGTTCTTTTTGAATTGTGTATAAATCGAGTAATGCTTGAGTTGGATGTTCATTTGCACCGTCACCACCATTGATAACAGGTACACGGCTGCCTTCGGCAAACTCAGCAACAGAGCCAGCATCTGGATGGCGCATGGCAATTACATCACTATAGCTACTTAATACACGTGCTGTATCGTATAAAGATTCGCCTTTTGCTAAAGCAGAAGAGCTTAACCCTGTGGTTTCACGAACATGGCCACCTAATAAATTAAACGCTGTACCAAAACTTACGCGGGTACGTGTGCTTGGCTCAAAAAATAGGTTGCCTAAAATGGCACCATCTAAAACTTTTGTTTGTTTTTGCCTATGTGCGTAGGGTTGCATCATATCGGCAATGCGGAAAAGATATTCGATACTTTCGCGGTCAAATTGATTAACCGACAGGATATTTGCGCCTTCAAACTTAAACATCAGCCACCTAACTCAAACTAAGATACAAATTGGCGGTATGATAGCACAAGGGCGTTATTTAAAAATGTATCTTTAGCTAAAAACACTCAAGGTGATTTTGCTAATTTATTTGGGCATTTGCCAAAATATGCTGTTGATAGAGCGCAACATACTCTGCAGCTTCTAGAGGGGTCAACCATTTAGTTAGTGCGCGCTGGTACGCCTCGGTAGTTTGTAGCTTGTGTAGCGCTGAGTTTACTGACCGAATAACTTGTTGACCCCATACCGATTTAGTGCAGGCGACATGACCTAATAAAAACTTAGGCGCTTCTTTGATTTTTATGGTCGTGATATCTTGATGGGTACTAGTATTGTATGTAGTTTGCGAGGTGTATTTAACAACACTTGGATATTCAATGTAAAAGTCTATACGTTGGTTGACCAGCATCTTTAGGTTTCGCTCAGACTCTCCCGTAGTGAAACGTAGTTTGTTGGCATTCAGCTGAATTAGTTGGTCTATTTCTTTGCCGTAAGAGCGAATACTTTCAACTTGCCCTTGAAGCTCAGGGTGACTTAGTAATTTAGCTAAAGAGTAACTGTGTGGCGAATTGAGTTTGTGTGTGTCCTGATTGCGCATCACAATCGCATGAGGTAATACCAGCATAGTTGCATTTGAAAAATAGGCGAAAGTTTCACGTTCAGGCGTTTTAAAAGCCGCAATATTACACAAAGGTTTGCCTGATTTCATATAGGCATAAATTCGCGCCCAATTCATTTCTAATTTACGATGTTGGTATTCTGGCATGTTTTGTTGTATCAGCGCTAATATGGAATCCAAGGTGCCCGTTCCTTGGCTAGGGCCTTCCGTGATCATGAAAGGTGCCCAGTTATAACTATTCCATAATATCTCTGGCTTGTTAGTATCAGCATGTAAAATAGAGGGGCAGCATACAGAGAAGGTAACTAATACAAATAGTAAAACAGCTTTGGCTCTTATTAACATAGCAAAATAAATAGATGTGTTTGTAGCTAAGTATAGCTATCTCGCTATTACATAGCATTATTTCTGCTCAGGCCTTTTTGCTTTTTCAACTAATCTGGCTGGCATTTTGGTTGCGAGTGAGGCTAGCGCCATTTCCGCGCGCTTGTGCATTTTATTGTCGGCGATAACTGTGTTGTGTAACCAGTGGTAGGCATCTTCAAAATCAAGTGGGCTTCCAAGGCCTTTGTTAAGGCATTCGGCAAATTGAATTCTGGCTTTTACATGGCCAAGTGCTGAAGCTTCACGCAAATAGTTGATTGCGCGTTTATCATCTTGTTGCACTAGTATGCCGTTGGCGTAATAACGGCCAAGTTGTTCAAGGGCTCCAGGTAAACCTTGGTGAGCGGCTTCTTGCATATAATACAAACCTAGTTCTGGATCTTTATCGACGCACACGCCCCAAGCTAACATATCGCCCCATAAAAATTGATAGGCAGGCGTTTTAACTATTTGCGCACGTGCTTCAATATCTTCAACTAACTGGCATCTATCTTCTTTTACTCGGCTGAGGTGGGTGTTGTTATTAATCCAACCAATTAATTCTTCTTGAGTATAAATTTGCACAACTTTTAAGTTATCAAATTCATTGGCTTGGCTGTTGGGTGTTATCAAAAGGCTAAACAAAGTGACTAGCGCAGAAACTGCTGCCGTGGTTTGTTTTAAAATTGAATTGTTGTTAGCCATAATTATCTGCCAAAAAAATGTCGTTAAGTTAAATTTAGCTCAATGTTGGTGATTTAAGCAGATATTGTGCCGAATTGGAATTATGGAGGAAATGTCATCCTTGACTGCGTCTATACTCCTACTGAAATTGCCGGTTGGCAAAATCAGTAATTCTGTTGTTAGTCAGGTGCTAGGGCTAAATCTAGAGCATAATTTTCGCAAAAACGCTGTAAATACTTCCATGTACGCTTCGCTTTTTCATCCATAAAAAAAGAAATTTTGCTCTAAATTATCGCTCTAGCTTTATCCTTGTCTGACTATGGCGCGGGCGGTTTTGTGAAAATTATGCTCTTGCGCCCTCGACTCCAATTTAAATTATTGCTCTAGCTTTATCCTTATCGGACTATGGCGCGGGGGCGAAAATTATGCCCTTACGCCCTTAACGCCAAGCTAATTTATTGCGTCAATTACTGTTAACTCGCTGGTGACAAGACTATGCTGCCGTCAGCTTGTTTTTGGTATTGAATCGCAAAGTTCGACTCCAATACACTCAATAAACCATTCACATCACCGGTTTTAAATACCCCAGCTACTTTAGTTTGTTTGAGCTGGTCATTGCCGTTAATAATAAATTTAGTTTCAGTGTAGCGGCTAATTTCTGCCATAGCTTGCTCAAGCGATTCACCTCTAAAAATCAGGTTGCCGCTGCGCCATGACAAGTTACTGGCGATTTCAATTGGCTCAATTGCCACTACTTTTTCAACCGCTTTATTACTTGGGTCTAAATCCACTTTTTGCCCTTTAGCCACTGCTAAAGATTTTTTCGGTAATTGTTTAAGCGTTTTGTCATCCGCTTTTTCTGGTTTAGGCGCAACTACTACTTTGCCGTCAGTCACTATTAATTCCACTTTCTCAACATCCATTTGCACACTAAAGGCTGTGCCAACAGCTTGAATGACTTTGCCACCAGCTAATACACTGAGTGGACGCTCTTTATCATGTGCCACTTCAATGTGAATTTCACCGCGTTGTAAATCAATAATACGCCCATATTGGCTATATCTTACCTGCACAAAAGTATTGGTATTGAGGGTTAATTTGCTGCCATCGGGCAGGGCTATCGTATTGTTTTGGCCAACGCGAGTTTGATAATGTTGACTAAAAGCCAAAATATAATCATCGCTCGACTGCATAGGCGAAAATACCAATAACCAGCCTAAAATAGCGGCGAAACACACACTGGCTGCTGTTAGCCAATAATGCGCAGGCTTTTTAGCTGCGACCGGTGTTTTGTATTCAGCGTGTGGAAATAGCGCTGACAGTCTAGATAAATCATCCATTTTGTCCCACATTTTCGCCACTTGAATAAAAGTTTGATAATGCGCTTTTGACTCGGCTAACCAAGCTTTTAAATCGGCTGATTCTTGCTCGTTTAATTGGCGATCAATTTTGGCAATCCAATCACAAGCTGTTTGCATAACTTGCTCGCTATTGGTCGCAGTTTTATTTGGGAATGGGTAGACGTTACTCATGCTGGCCTCCCAATTTAGATGATTGTTTATCGGATAACTGATGTTGACGCTGTTGCATAAACTGCATGCATTTTTTCATACCTGTCGCGATATGCTTTTCCACTGTACTTTCACTTATATTCAATTGCTGGGCGATTTCTTTTTGTGAATGCCCATACACTTTCTTCAAAATAAACGCCTTACGGCTTTGCAAGGGTAACAACCTAACGGCTTCACAAAAGTCGGCAAACTCCTCTTTGCTGGCAGCTGCTTCAAACATTTGATCTGTTGAATCAGCATTTAGTTCCAAAACTTCGAGCACATCTTGGCCGTCCATCCACTTTACATTGGCGCTTTTTAAATAATCAAAGGCCAAATTTTTTGCGGTTTTTAACATAAACGAGCGCGGCGACTGAATGCGCTCGGCATTATCTATTTGGCAAATACGCACGTACGTTTCTTGTACTATATCTTCAATTTCTTTCGGCGGCACTATTCTCGAGACAACTCGAGTTAATAAGTCGCGCGACGAAATAAACAGATTCTGTAGGCTACTGTCTTTAGACATAATTAAAACCAAAGCTTTTGTTAATAGCAGTATAGCTTGTATTTACTAGGACGAGCGGCGAGCAAATTTCCACTAGTTAAAATGCAATTAATTTTAAATTTGCTACAACTTATAGCTGATTGGACAGTATCAATTATTAAAAAAATCTATTACTTTAAAAATAGTTAAATATTTGTGATTAGTGCGAACTATACTCAATAACAAAATAAAGCTAATAAAAACAATCTATAAATTGATTTTTATAACCTGCTAACAAGAGTAAATTGAATTAAATACCATGGCAAAAACAGGTGTGTTAAAAAATTATTTAAAAAATGTATGGTGGAATTTACCAGCTTGTTCGTCTTCAACCTATGAAGGGCTTGAACCTTCAAAAATTGGGAGAAGATGTAACAAGTTGAATGCTGCTAGCATGGTATTAAGCATTAGTTTAGCCGGTCCTGTGCTCGCAAACTCAAACTCGTTGCTTCAATTTGAAATCCCACAGCAACGAGCTGACTTGTCGTTAATTGAGTTTGCTGAACAGGCTGATATCACTCTGCTGTTTCCGGTGGAGCAAATCGACCAAATTCAAGCAAACGCCTTGACGGGGCACTACCCAGCTGCCAAAGCAATTGAATTATTGTTAACTGGCACTGGGCTGAGAGGCGAATTTAATGACAAGGGCCAGCTCGTTATTTCTCTAAACACAAATGTGGAGCAAGATAACGACATGGCACATAACAAAAACAAAGTTGCAGGCGCAGTGGCGGCAATTTTAGGCACTGTCATAGCACAACAAGCAATTGCTGAAGAATCAGCAGGTGCAACAGTAGACGAAACCATTAAAGTTCGTGGTATCCGCGGCAGTTTAATTCGCGCTATGGACGTAAAACGCGACGCCGATGGTGTTGTAGATGCGATATCAGCTGAAGATATCGGCAAATTCCCGGATACTAACTTAGCTGAATCGCTGCAGCGTATTACCGGTGTTTCTATCGACCGTTCAGGTGGTGAAGGCCAATTAATTACCGTACGTGGTTTTGGCCCGCAGTTTAATACTGTATTGGTTAATGGCCGCCAAATGGCCTCCGAAAATGATACACGTGCATTTAGTTTTGACACCATTGCTTCTGAGTTAGTGAGTGGTTTGGATGTACACAAAACATCAACTGCAACTATGCAATCGGGCGGTATAGGTTCAACTATTAATATTAATACTGCTAGACCGTTAAATAATCCTGGCTTTAAGTTAGCCGCCAGTGCGAAAGCGGTTTACGATGAAAATAGTGAAGAAACCTCACCACAAGTGTCTGCCTTAATCAGCAATACATTCGCGGATGATTCTGTAGGTGTGTTATTCGCGTTATCACATCAGCAACGTAAAACCCGTTTAAATCAAGCACAAATGGATGGTTGGTTAGAGTTTGCGGTTGACCAAGAAGGTGGTATTCATAATCCACAAACTGAGTCTGGTGCTGATTTCACCGGACAAACAATTTTTTCGCCGCGTAATTACGACCATAAAGTTACTTTTGAAGAGCGCAAACGTACCAACGCGAATTTAGTTTTACAGTATCGTCCATCGAGTGATTTAACCTTAACCGCAGATGTGTTGTATTCAGATTTTGATATTGAAACTGACGCTACTTCCTATGGACACTGGTTTACTGCACCAAATATTCAAGGTGTGGAAGACGATGGTGATTTGTTTGATGCAAACGGCGATCGTGTTCGTCCAACAGTTGATGCTAACGGTACTGTAATTGATTTATACCAAGAAGTTGGTTTAGCGACCGATATGCATGCGAAAAAATTCGACCGTTTAACTGAGACTGTTGCAATTGGTTTTAATGCAGACTGGCAAGTAACAGACAGTTTAAATCTAGAATTTGATGTCAGTCATTCAACTGCTGAGCGTGCTGCGAATAATGGTCGTGGTAATCAATTATCGCTTATCGGTTATGCCAACCGAGTGCGCTTCCAGGTAGACGACAATATTTTGCCATTAGCCAGTATGTTTGTTACTGCTGATAGCGGAATTTATAGTGGCCAACAAGAGTTGGATGGAGCGTTAAATACTGGTACTCCTGACAATGTAGGTGATGAATCTTATTTTGATGCTGATGGTTTCCCAGCATACAACCCTGAGTGGGCTGCAGCGGGTGTATCTGATCATTTAGATAAGAGTAACAGCCGTGCCCACGTAATGTTGCGCCGTGGTTGGGCTGTTGAAGATGAAGTGACGCAATTTAGAATTGATGGTGATTATAAATTAGCTTCTGACTTTATTACTGCAGTGAAATTTGGTGTTCAGCATTCTTCTGAAACTAAAGATTTAGTTCGTTGGGATAACGAAGGTGTTGGTATTCATTGTACTTACTGTGGCTACCCAGATAATCCGGTAATTTTAGAAAGTGCTCAGTATGTTTTTGATGCAGGTAGTGACTTTTTGTCTGATGTTAGCGGTAGTGGCCGTATGCCAACCAGTTGGCTAGCGCATGATGGCGAAGCAAACTTTGCATTTTTAGAGCAACAAAGTGGTTCTAATTTTGATGCTGTGCGTCGCAATAACTCTTTTACAGTAGAAGAAGAAACTGTTTCTGCTTATGCAGAGGTTGATTTAGAAACTGAGTTTTCAGGTATGTACTTTACTGCTAATGCCGGTCTTAGAGTTGAGTCAACAGATATTTCCGTGGACGGAACTCAGGAGCAGGTTGTTAACTTAAAAATTCTCGATAAAACAGAGATGTTAGCAGAGTACGGTAGTGCAAAACCTATCAGTGAATCTAAATCTTATGATTCGATATTGCCTAACTTCAGCGCGAAATTAGAAATTACCGATGACTTAGTTGCGCGTATGGGCTTATCTCGCACCTTAACTCGTCCAACTTTACAGAGCATGTCACCAGCAACGGTAATAACAACAACTCGCCAAGGTGGCAATTTAACCTCAACTTCAGGTAACCCTGAATTGGAGCCGTTTGAGTCAGATAACTTTGATTTATCACTCGAATATTATTTTGGTGATGCAAGTTACGCGTCGGTTGGTTATTTCCGTAAAAACGTTGCTAACTTTATTGTAAATACTAAAGACACTATCACGTTTGATTTGCCTGATGGTGGACAATTAACCGATCCTTCTACTGGTTCTGATACAAACAATCCTGACGCTAGCGACGGCATTGCAAGCTTTACCAATACTTTACCTATCAATGGTGAAGATGCGACTGTTGATGGTTGGGAAATTGCTTTCCAACATACTTTTGATTCAGGTTTTGGTGCTATGGCTAATGCAACATTAGTAGATAGTAACGCACAGCTTGATCCGACCAATGTAAGCCAAGTATTTGCATTAACTGGTTTAAGTGACTCGTTAAATTTAGTTGGTTTTTACGAAGACGGGCCGCTACAAATTCGTTTAGCCTGGAACTGGCGTGATCAGTTCGTTCAATCTTTAACGCAGGTTCAAGGTAATGGCCCAACGATAGTTGAAGATTATGACCAGTGGGATCTTAGTGGTAGTTATGATATCTCAGATGATATTTCTATCTTCTTTGAAGGGATTAATTTAACTGAGTCTTACGTGCACAAACGCGGTCGTTTTGATAACCATTTATTATTGGTTGAAGATAGTGGTCGACGTTTTGCTGTTGGTGTTCGAGGTTCGTTCTAACGGTTGATTGCCCTAGGTTATTGAGAATGTGGAGCAATATGTTTTAAGCAAAATGTACTTTTCATGGATGAAAAGTCCAAGCGTACCAGGATGTATTTACAGCGTTTTTGCGTAAATATATGCTCCGCATTCTTTTACACCATCTAGACCTTTGCATAATTCAAACCGCTATTTTGTGGCGTCGGTCAAATTGTTCACCTGATCTAGCAGCCACTCTGATAGCGGAGATGCATAGGCAATAAAAAAGCAAACCCTCTGAGCCATGGATGGCTCGGCGGAGCTCCAAGGATGGATTTATGCGTGTTTGTGTTTTATTGCCTATGTGTCTCCAGCGGTTTGAGGTGCATATCAACTAACGCAAGTTTTAAAATATCGAGGTGAAAAATGTTACATTCACTCACACAAGTTGTCATTGTTGGCGGCGGCACAGCCGGGTGGTTAACTGCAGCCCGTATAGCCGCATACCACAAATGCCAGCAAGCGAACGCCAAAGTACAAGTGACCTTGATTGAATCAAGTGATGTGCCGCCTGTTGGAGTGGGGGAAGGCACTTGGCCAACTATGCGAGCAACTTTGCAAGCTGTGGGTATTAGTGAAACCGAGTTTTTACGCGAATGTGATGCAAGTTTTAAACAAGGTGCTAAGTTTGCCAAATGGACAACAGGCGCAGAGGGCGATTTTTATTATCATCCATTAATGCTGCCGCAAGGTTTTCCAAAATTCGATTTAACCCCATATTGGCAACAAGCCAATGATGATGGAATGGATATTTCATACTCCAATGCCGTGTGTTTTCAAGAAGCTTTATGTGAACAAGGGTTAGCGCCGAAATTAATTACCACAGCTGAGTTTTCGCATGTGGCTAATTACGCATATCACTTAGACGCAGGTAAATTTGCCAGCTTGTTGAAAAAACACAGTATAAATAAATTAGGTGTGCGTCATATAGTCGACCATGTGGTTAAGGTTAACAACTCAGTGTCTGGTGATATTGCAACTTTAACCACTAAAGCGCATGGCGAAATTGCTGGCGATTTGTTTGTCGACTGTACTGGTTTCCAATCTTTATTGCTCGGCCAACATTACCAAGTACCTTTTGTTGACCAAAGTGATGTGTTGTTTATTGATAACGCTTTGGCGCTGCATGTGCCTTATCAATCAGCGGATGAAGATATTGTTTCGCATACGGTTTCTACCGCACAAAGTGCCGGCTGGATTTGGGATATAGGTTTGCCGAGCCGCCGTGGTGTGGGTCATGTCTATTCAAGTAAACATACCAATGAGCAAGCAGCTGCGGATGAGTTGTATCAATATGTCGAAAAACTCAATCCAGCCGCCGTGAAAGATTTTAATTATAGAAAAATTCCAATTCAAAGCGGTCATAGACAACGCTTTTGGCACAACAACTGTGTTGCAGTCGGTTTAGCGGCAGGCTTTTTAGAGCCGCTAGAAGCATCAGCGATTGTTTTGGTCGAGTTGTCGGCAACTATGATTGCTGAACAGTTACCGCATAATCGCAGCAATATGGATATTGTCGCTAAACGTTTTAATCAAACTTTTCAGTATCGTTGGGCGCGCATAATCGACTTTTTAAAATTGCATTATGTACTGACTAAACGCCAAGACAGTCAATTCTGGCGCGATAACCAAGACTTATCATCATGCCCACAAGAGCTGGTTGATTTATTGTCTTTGTGGTCGACTCGCGCGCCAGCGGATTACGACTTTACCAGCAACAATGAGGTATTTCCTGCAGCAAGTTATTTGTATGTGTTGTATGGTATGGGTTTTAAAACCGATTTTAGTCAATCAGATTATTTACATCAGCAAGCGCAACAAGCAGCACATTTATTTCAACGCAATCAACAAATGATTAAACAAAGCTGCCAGCAATTACCGAAAAACCGTGAGTTATTAAATAAAATTGCTCAATACGGCTTAAACAAAATTTAAGAGAGTTATTATGATTGAGTTTTCTTCAGAGCAAACCCCAAACCTTGTGGCGTTAAATCCGGCAGAGCATAGAGAATTACGTTTACTGCAAGACAAAATTGAGCAACATGCAGCGGCGCAGCATTTAGTCCCTGCTATGTTTTCTGAATATGTTCGTTTAGCTGTGTGCTACCCAATTGTTATTAGCAAAAATGAACAAACAGGCCAATTTGCTACTAGCGTATTGTTGGGTTTAGAAAAAAATGAAAACCTCTTTTGGCAAGACAAACAATGGCAAGCTGTGTATGTGCCTATGCAGGTGCGCCGCCAGCCATTTTTTGTTGGTCAAGAGCCGTCAGTAGATGAGCCGGGCAAAACTAAATATGTCTTGTGTATTGACGAAAATAGCCCAGCGCTAAGCTTTGACCAAGGAGAAGCTTTGTTTGATGAAAACGGCGAACAAACCGAAGTTTTTAAACAAAGTTATCAAGTGATCAGCGATATTTTAAAAGACGAGCCGATTACGCAAGATTTTGTGCAGAGTTTAGTTGAACTAGATTTAATTGAACCTATGAGCTTAGACATAGTGTTAGATAACCAACAAAAACTACAAATAAATGGTTTATATACAATTTCGAACGAGCGTTTAAGTATGCTTAAAGCCACTGAGTTAGCTATGTTGAATGACAAAGGCTATTTAGGTGCTTGTTTTGCGATAGCTCATTCAGTTGCGCAAATTTACGCTTTGATTCAAAAGAAAAACCAAAGCATAGCAGACAATTTAGGCTAAGCAGCTGTGGTTGATTTTGGCTTAAATGGTTCGGCGAATATTCAGTTAATGCGGGTTGGGCAGCTAAACACACTCGTGTTAGTGATAGATGATTTTGCTGTTAAACCACAAGACTTACAGCAATATGCTATCGAGCAAGGGCAATTTGTTGATCATGGTAGCGACTATTACCCAGGTAAACGTTGCATTGCGCCTCAAGCATATCAGCACAATTTAGTTGAGTTGATTCAGCCAATGTTATCGGCGCACTATGCTGATATGGGTGATAAACTGAGCTGTTTACTGTCGGCTTTTTCACTGACAACCACCCCTGTTGATAAGTTAAAACCCATTCAAATGCTGCCGCACTTTGACAACGCCGCAAATAATCAATTTGCTGTTGTGCATTATCTAGCGGCTGGTGGTTTAAATACGCCAACTAGCGAGCCAGGCGGCACAGCATTTTATCGACACTTAAGCACAGGTTTAGAGCGTATCAGGCAAAACGATTTAGCCAATTACGCGCAAGTGTTAAAACAACAAGCTATGCAGGCGCAACTGCATCAAACACCGGGTTATATATCTGCTATGCCAAAGTCAGCGGCGCATTGGCAAATGTTTGAGCAAATAGGCCAAATACCACATAAATACAATCGCGCTGTTATTTATCCCGCTAATTTATTGCATTCAGGGGTGATAAACCCACAGCTACTCAGTTCAAATCCAACAAAAGGTCGCTTAACTTTAAATAGCTTTTTGTGTTTTAGTTAATAGCTGGCTATGCTTATAGCAACTTTAGTTATTTAGTGGCGGGTATGAAAAGCTTGTTAAATAAGTTGGGCGTATTAATTGTAGCCGTATGGATACAGGTTCCTGCTTTAGCTTTTGGTACAGTATTTACCTATATGGGTAACGAATCGTCGCTGGATGAACGTAATACTTACGATAGGCGTCTGTTAGAATTAGCCTTAGAAAAAACCGTTGCTGAATACGGCCCTTATACCATGCAACCAAGTGGCGAGGGTTTAAGTTTAAGCCGCTTAATTAAGTTGGCAGAAAGTAAACACTATCCAAATTTCTTTTTTAAATTTTCTGCTACCGATGAAATGCTAAGTAAGTTTTTGGCAATTCAAATTCCTGCTGATCGTGGTGTAGTTGGTTATCGGGTTGCCTTTGTTCACCAAGATAACCTGAATGCATTTAATAAAGTGACAGATATAAGTTCGCTGGCCAAATATTCTATTGTGCAAGGTATAGGCTGGCTAGACACCTCAATAATGCAGTACAACAAACTAAGTGTTTTCCAAGTGAGTAATTACATCAGTATGTTTGCTATGGTTGAGCGCAAACGGGTCGATTTATTTTTTCGAGGTGTCAATGAAATTGCTAACGAATATGCCGATTTTTCTCTAACGCACAATAACTTACGTACAGAACCAAATTTGTTATTGGTTTACCCGTTGCCTAGATTTTTTATGACTTCTAAAGACAATGTTAGCAATGCTAAACGTGTTGAATTGGGTCTACAAAGAGCATGGAAAGATGGCAGTTTTGTTGCCTTATGGCGAGAGAATCATTTCGCTAGTTTAGCCAAAGCACAACTGGCGAAACGTAAAATAATTCAGTTGGAAAATCCGTTTATTACAACATTAGATCCCAACTATACCCAATATAACTTTACCATTAGTGAATTGCTTAATGAGCCAGCGGCAGTGCAAAACTAAATTCACTGCCGTGTTGTGGTTTAGATGCGACTCTAATTTCGCTATTGTGCAGTTTAAGTAAATGATTGACTATTGCTAAACCTAATCCGGCATTAAGCTGCTGACTTTTACTATTGCTCGCTTTGTATTTAGCTTGAAAAATATGCTCAAGCTCGTGATCAGGTATACCCACGCCAGAATCTATAATTTTAATAATGGATTGTTCTGAGTTTACCTGAATAACGGCATCTATATTGCCGTTTTCTGGCGTGTGGCGAATGGCATTGTCGATTAAATTGACCAAGATGCGTTCAAGTTTCGCTATGTCAGCAATGACCATAGGAGATGAATTATCTGCGGCTATAACCTTTATTTTTACCTTAGCTTGTTGTGCTTGAAAGCTTAGACGCTGCACAACATCTAACGCCAATTCTACTAAATTAATGTTTTCAAAATGGGTTTTGATATCACCATTTTCTAGCCTTGCTAGCTCAAATAATGCTTCAACTAATTGACCTAACTGTTGGGCATTTTTATGCGCACTTTCAATAAGTAGTGGGCTTTTTTGTTGCTCTTTGGCGATAAGCCAGGTTTCTAAATAACCATTGAGTGCTGTCAGTGGCGTTCTAAAATCATGTGATATATGCGAAAGCAGTTCTGTGCGCAGTTGTTCAGTTGATTTTATTTGGCTAAATTGTTGTTGAATATGTGCCGCAGCAAGCTGAATATCTTGTTGCAACAAAACAATTTCGTCAGAGCTAAACCAATGTTTTTGTTGTTGGGGTAATTGGCTAAAGTGACTATCTACAAAACTATGCAATTGTTGGCTAACTTGGCGCACAGGGCGGCTAACAATATGGATAATTAAAGCTAATACTATGGCTGCAAATAATAAGCTCAAAAGCAGAATAATTAAGCCATTTTGTAAAACTTGGCTAGCAGACAGCATATCCACCAAGCCCGTTAACTTTTGTCCACCAATCACGACATACAAGTAACCTGTTATGTCACCTTGAGGCGTATATATTGGTGCTGCTGAGAATATTTTGCTTTTCCCCGGTGTACGTGGATCACTGCCATAAATTGGGTACCGCTGACCAACTAAAAAACTATTGATGGGTGCTAAATCTATTTGCTTAAGTTTAACCACATCGTCGGGTGCTGAATACGCAAGAATATTGCCGTTTGCATCTGTTGCGTAGAACTCCCATTCTGGCCCTAATAACATTTGGGTATGGAATACTTGTTTTAAATCAGCTTTGTTAATTATGCCGTTTTGTAAATCTAGGCTGTCATGAATCAGGTGATGGGCTAGTTCGTGATGAAGCTGTTGTTTAACTTCGTGGCTAAAGGTCTGGCTGCTCGATACATACCAGTTAAAAGCAAAAGCACTAAATAATAGAAATAATAAACCAAATAATAAACTTAAACGTGCGGCTAATGAGTTAAACATAAGTTTGTCCTAATGCGACAGCAGGCTGGGCGCTACAAATTTATAGCCGACACCCCATACGGTTTGTAGCCATCTTGGATTAGTTGGATCATCTTCTAATTTGGCGCGCAGTCGATTAACCGTCGAGTTAACTGTATGCGCTGAATTAGCATGTTGATAACCCCAAATTTGCTCTAATAAGTGTTCGCGCGAAAATACTCGGCTTGGCTGTTGCGCTAAAAAATGTAGCAGTTCAAACTCTTTATGGCTGATATCTTGAAATTCACCATTGAGTTTTATTTGATAGCGATTTGGGTCTATTTCTAGCTGCTCAAAAGTGAGCACTTGTTGCAAATGTTCAGTGTTATCGCCGCCAGTTAAATTTTGTAAGCGACGTAAGTGCGCTTTTACCCTAGCTTGCAGCTCTAATACAGAAAAAGGTTTAGTTAAATAATCGTCCGCACCACTTTCAAGGCCGACAACTAAATCAAGCTCAGACGATTTAGCCGTTAGCATAATAATTGGAATATTTGGATGTAATTGACGCATACGCTTACACAACTTGAGCCCATCTGTACCGGGCAACATAATGTCAAAAATAGCCAGATCATAATTTTGATTTAGCTGTTTATATGCAGTATTACCGTCGCTAAATACGGTGATTTTATGATCTAACATGCCCAAATTTATCGACACTATGTTGGCGATATCTGGATTATCTTCCACCAATAAAATATGTTTACACATAGTCGCTCCCTATCATCTACCCAAGCTGGTTTAGATAGAGAGCGTGTTTTCCACAACTTTATTGCATGCGGGTTATGGTTATTTTTGTGACAGGGTTATCAAATTTGTGCTCTGGGCTGAGCATTGAGCCAGTTAGCTCGGCATTTGATAAAACACCTGGGTGAATATGCACTCGGTCTACGTCGTTACGAGTATTGTTATAACCTTCACCACCTGCTGCGGGTCCAGGCAAATTAATTTCATCATTTGCTTCTGTACCTGCATCGTACGCCATAGTGGTGTAATGCATGCTCATGCCAACTTCAAGGTTTGATAAATCAATACCTGTTTTACCGGTAAAGGCATCATTGGTATTAACCAGCATAGTCGCAACAGATAGGTACATATAATTTTCATACATGCTTTCTATCATCCAACTTTGGCTATGGCCTGGCATTAAAATGCCATCACCTGAGTAGGCCATTTTCACTGCAGATAACTCGGCAATTTTGCTGTTGTCACCACCTTCAGCCATAACTTCAATCGCGCTGCTGGCCATTTCACCTGCCATCCACAATTTGGTGGAAGCATTGTGCAAAGTTAAACTCACCGGAGACAAAGGCTGTGCTTGGGTTAAGTTAGTCACTGTTACTTGGTAGTGATAACTTTCGTGCATGTCTTTATCTTTGTCGTCATCATCGTCGCCGTTTATGTCTATGCTACAACCGCTTAATACTGACATACCTGCAATTAGTGATAACCAAACAAGACTATGAGCGGGTTTAAATTGAGTTTTCATAACCGACTCCTTACTTAACTGTTACCACTAATTTTGCAACTGGGTTTAACCAACGGTGTACTCGGCTATCCACATCTGAAATACCGCCTGTGGCGTCAGTGTCACCAATATTGCCTGGGTGGATATGTACCATGTTGTTGCTTTCAGTGCTGCGCACGCCAGATGCACCAGTACCACCATCGCTATTTGGTGCAACTGGAATACCGGGTGTGCCAGAAGCACCACCACCATTGATAATTTCATCGTTTGCTTCAGTGCCTGCATCATAAGCATTTAACCATACAGTGTAAGTGCCAGCTTCTGATGGAATTTTCCAGCTATCTAAACCAACAAAACCATCGTTAGTTGGCAATAACATAGCTGTTAATGACAAATACATATTGTCTTGGGTATCTAGCATGGCCATAGTCATAGCACCTGCGCCTAACATACCTTGCGCTGGATTCTCGACTACAACACCACCAGCAGTTGTTACTTGGCTAGATAAATCATCAATTGCGCCACCTTCAGCCATTTTTTGTAATGCGGCAGACGCGGTATCACCTACTTTAAACAACATAGTTTGGCTGTCGTGCGCTGCCACTACTACAGGGG
Source organism: Catenovulum agarivorans YM01 (assembly GCF_000281085.1). Classification (GTDB taxonomy): domain Bacteria; phylum Pseudomonadota; class Gammaproteobacteria; order Enterobacterales; family Alteromonadaceae; genus Catenovulum; species Catenovulum agarivorans. The sequence continues at coordinate 247,801 of NZ_JH767524.1, read as the reverse complement.
TAAAGGTAATGCCGTGAGTTAAGTTATAAAGTTTAATATCTAGTTCAGCTGCTTGAGCTGAAAAAGCTGTTGCAGCCAATGCTGCAGCCATGACTGCGTTTTTTGCGAGTGATTGAGCTGTTTTTTTCATTTTGATTCTCCGTCAAAGAAATTGAGTTATCAGGTCAGAATCATTGTCGAAAATAACTATCGCAAAACAATATAAGTAATTATCACAAAAGTATCCCAAGTTGTTTTCGTACAATAGTTCGAGGTGTGGAGTTTGGGTGATTGTTTAATCTGTGTAGGACATTAGACTCAGATCTAAGCTTTAATAGCAGGGATTAGCACCAAAGTGCTAGAGCATAATTATCGCAAAAACGCAGCAAGTACGTCCTTGTATGCTTCGCTTTTTCATCCATGAAAAAGAGATTTTGCTCTAAATTATTGCTCTATCACTTTTCAGAAATCACCTTAATAAAAGAAAATTCAAATGAATCTAACTTTAAAACTAGCCCAACAACTAATCACCAACACAATTGAAATTGCCACCAGCAAAAATCAGCATGTCGCAGTCGCGATAGTGGATACTCACGGCGAATTGCTCGCCTATGCCAAAATGGATGGCACCGCCTTTCATGCCGGTGTGCTTGCACAAAACAAAGCTTATACCTCAGCGCGAGATAGACAAAAAACATCGTCACTCGCAAAGTGGGCGCAACAAACAGGTAAAGATCTAGCTTATTGGACGGATGCTAAATTTACCGGTATCGCAGGTGGTGTACCTATTGAAAGCAACCAAGGTGCAATTGGCGCAATTGGCATTAGTGGTTTAGCTGAAGAAGATGACGAAGCGTTAGCGTTAAATGTGCTGAAGATTAGTTTATAGTTTGCCGTTTATCACGGCTATAAACCGCTTGTCATGTTTATTTGTCAAAACATCTTCACACAAGTAGATTTAGCCCTTGGGTAAGTTGTTGTAAGTTCAGTTATGTCATTTTGGTCAAAAGAGCCATTGTTTTGGCTGTTCCATTTTATTATCTTTTTTTGTTACCTGCTGGTGGTCGCAGTATTAATGCTGCCATCGCCTGATTGGTTGCTGTACACAGTACTGAGCTCAGGTAGCAAAATTTTGTTTATGTTGCTCGGCTGTTTTGTCTTTCGTTATTTGTATTTAAAAAATGCTTGGCAACACCTCAACCTGTATCGCTTAGCCAAATATATTGCGCTGGCGAGTTTAATTGTCAGCACGCTTGCTTGTTCGTTGAGCATGGCTGTTAGCTTCCTGTCTGCAAAGTGGGTATTGGTTGAAAGCTTATATCAAAGTGTGATTGTGCAAGGTGAAACTAAACACAGGGTGTTAGAGCTAGCGTGGAATGTGTTTAGCTGCATGTTTATTGTGTTGGGTTGGTGTGCGCTGTATTGTTTTGTCGAACACCGCAAATTACATTTTGCAACTAAGCTGGAAAACTTACAGCTGCAGCAGGCGTTAAAACAAGCGCAATTGGATGCCTTGCACACTCAACTTAACCCACACTTTTTGTTTAATAGTTTAAATAATATCCGCAGTTTAATTCGCATTAACGCTGAGCAAGCAATTGAGATGATAACTGCGTTGTCGCAAATCTTGCGTTTTTCACTTGCTCATCAACAAACAGATAAAATTCCACTGGCGAGTGAACTCGCGATAGTAGATTGTTTAATTGATATTGCCCAATTGCAATTTGCCGAGCGCTTAGTTTTTAGCAAACACATTGACCAGGGTTTAGAACAAGCGCTGGTGCCACCTTTGGCGATACAAACACTGGTTGAAAATGCGCTGAAACACGGGGTAGATCAACGCAAATCCGCCACTGAACTTAAGCTAATAATTAAGCATGACAAGCAGCAATTAAACATTGAAGTGAGTAATTGTGGCACGCTTAATCCCACACATAAACAAACTTCTAGCCAAGATAAAACGGGTGTTGGTTTAAGCAACTTAACGCAAAGACTACAGCTGGTTTATGCCAACCAAGCTAACTTTCAACTAACAGAAACTGACGGAAAAGTTGTTGCTCAGCTGAATATGCCGCTGCAATTAGGATAAGAAAATGCGTACATTGATTGTTGAAGACTCATATCTGGCCCGAGAAGACTTAAAAGCCATGTTGGCAAAACACCCAGAAATAGAGTTAGTTGCTGAAGCGAGCAATGTAGTAGAAGCACTCGAGCTGATAAAACAGCAACAGGCTAGACAACAAACAATTGAGTTAATCTTGTTGGATATTCATTTGCCAGAGCAAGATGGTTTTGCTTTGCTTGAGCAAATTAACACCGAAGTGAAAGTAATATTTATTACTGCTTATTCAGAGTATGCGATTAGGTCGTTCGACTATCACACAGTCGATTATTTGGTAAAACCTGTGCATCCACAAAGGTTAGCTGCAGCAATCAAAAAATTGCACATGCCAGAAACAAGCGAGCCTGAAGTTGTGAGTTCGCCATTTTCTGAACAAGATAGAATTTTTGTCAAAGATGGCGACAATTGTTATTTGGTTGCCCTTAAACAAATTCAGCGCATTGAAAATTGTGGCAATCACTCACTACTGTATTTTTATCAGCACAGCCACAGCAGTCAATTGCACAAAGCTTTTGTATATAAGTCTTTGCTGAAACTGGCAGAGCGTTTGCCTGAGCAGATGTTTTTTCGTGCTAACCGACAAAATATTGTTAATTTAACTTATGTTGAAAACGTCGAACCTTGGGTTAATGGCGGCTTTCGCTTAACCCTAAATAATGCTCATTTAGTTGAAGTTTCGCGCAGGCATGCCAGCCAACTAAAAAACAATTATGCCTTTTAGCCGACTATTCTGCCGCTTATCATAATTTACAACATCTTATTAACCTCTGTGATTAGACTGATATTCCCAAGCTCTGAAACATGCATCTTCAAGTAGCTTGGGTATATACCTGCAACTAGCAGGCACACATACAAACGATAAACAAAAACAGAGGGAACACAGTGAAAAACTTTAAACCCAACCTACTTATGTTGGCGCTTACTGCTGCTGGCATATCTGCTCCAACGACAATCTTGGCACAACAAAATAATGTAATAGAACAAGATGAAGAAACCGAAGTTATAGAAATTCGTGGTATTCGCCGCAGTATTTTAGGCTCAATTGATAAAAAGCGTTTTAACGACACTGTTAGTGAAGTAATAGACGCGGGTGATTTAAACTCATTGCCAGACGTATCTATAGCAGACGCTTTGGGGCGTTTACCTGGCGTGACAACTATTCGCGCCAGTGGCCAATCGTCTCAATTAAATATTCGTGGTATGGATGGCGACTTTATTCAAACCACACTCAATGGTCGTGAGCAGGCTAGTACCAGTGGTTATACTGCTGGTAGCCGTTGGATCTCTTTTGACCAATATCCGGCAGAATTAATTAATCAAGCTGCTGTATATAAGTCACCTAAAGCTTCTTTAGTTGAAGGTGGGGTTGCCGCAACTGTTGAGTTAAAAACCGCTAATCCACTTAACGCGGAAAAACAGCACAGCTTTTCTGGCTCAGCTCGATATTCTTGGAATGACGAAGCGGATGATATCGACGGCGAAAAATCAGGTCACAGACTGAGTTTGTCGTACCAAGGTAAATTTTTAAACGATACTTTAGGGGTCGCAGCAGGTGTGGCAGTGCTTGACCAACCTAATTTCTTTAAAGGTTTTGATGCACACGAGCCAAGCAATCGCCAAGATTATCGCCAAGATGACACTCGAGTACGCTCACTTGATGGCATACAGCTGAGATATGCACGTGGTAAAGACGAGCGTACCGGCATGTTATTCACTACTGTCTATCAACCAACAGATAATTTTAAAGTTGCAGTTGATTACTTCCGCTCTACGTTCAAGTCAGAAGACTTTCGCCACGGCCTAAATTTCGAAGGCATGGAAAAGTCGATAAACCTTTATGATGTGGCAAACCCAGTTTATGAAATTGTTCCACAAGCTGAAGGTGCACTAGACGACAACGACTGGTTAGTTGGTGGTACAGTGCACAATATGGCGTACAACGGCCCTTGGTTTGAAATGCGCTCAGAAGACCAAACAACAGATGCAACTACCGACAGCTATGGTTTAAATGTTGAATATTTAGGTGACAAACTGGAAGTAAAACTTGATATCGCGCGCAGTGAAGGCGAAAAAACGCGTATGGATATGATAGCGAGTATGCATGCTTATGAGTTTGGCACTGACACAGTTACAGATGATGACGGAAACCAAGTACAAGTAGACACTTGGCAAGAAAAGTCAGACCAACAAATTACTTTTGCTTATCAAAATCAGCAAATGCCAAGTGTGGCGCTCAATACTGATTACACAGATCTAGACTACATGCGTTTAGGTATTTTTGAGCGCTTCCCGCACAGATATACAGATAAAATAGACAGCGCCAAACTAGATTTTAAATTGCATCTAGAAAGTGATTTTTTCACTTCAATTGAATTTGGTACTCGTTTGTCTGAGCGTCGTTTTGGAGATAAACGTAGTGTATTTAGATGGGGCACACGTGAAGGGCAAAAAGGTTACCAAATGCCAGATGGCGCAGTGGTAAGCGACCCGAATACCACCTGTGAGTTTAATCATTATGGTTACGATTGTACGCCAAGATCGCTGGATGGTTTTACCAAGGTTACTGAGTTAGACGGTATTCAATTTCTTGAAATTACTGACATGGCAGGCCTAGCTGACGCAACATTTGGCGCTGGTGGTTATGAAGCGCAGCAAACTTGGAATCACAACTGGACTTTAATTGAAAGTGGCTCGGTTGAAGAAAAAGTTAGTGCTGGATATGTAATGGCTAACTTTAATACCGACCTTGGGAATGTTGGGGTAACAGGTAACTTTGGTGTACGTGTTGTCAGAACTGATACCAAAACCATAGGTATTCAGCAGCTACAAGGTGGCTTGGTTGGCGATGAAATTACTGATGACAATGGTGTTACCCGTAATGACTACGAAAATGTCAAATACGGCCCTGAATATACTGATACCTTGCCATCGATAAACTTAAATTTCCAAATATCAGAGCAAGAGCAAATCCGTTTTGCTGCGGCTAAAGTATTAGGTCGTCCACCTGTTTATCAATTGCGTGGTGGCGCTGGCTCTTGGGCAGACACTGCCAACGATGGTACTAGTCCTAGATACAATGTTTGGTCTAAAGGTAATCCAAACTTAGATCCGTTTAGAGCGACTCAGTACGATCTTTCATACGAATATTTCACCGAGAATGGTGGCGCATTTACCGCGGCTATTTTCTATAAAGACATTGAATCAGTTGTTGAATCAATTACCTATAACGAAGGGGATATCGCTTGGTCTGAAATTGGTTTAGAAGCACCTGAAGGTTTTGTTGAAGGCCAGTATCAAACGGTACGCAACACAGCTGAAGGCGGTTATATGCAAGGTTTAGAGCTTGCTTTCACCACAATATTCGACCAATTACCTGGCGTGTTTTCTGGTTTAGGGATTAACGCCAACTACTCATATACCGACAGTGAAATAGGTTTAGACGGTGGTAATACCTTTACCAATGTGCAGGTGAGTTTGCCTGGTTTATCTGAGCACGTTTGGAGCGCAACTGTATTTTGGGATATCGATAATTTAAGTACCCATTTTAATGCTAGGTATCGCGACGAATACATCTACAACGGTGCAACACCGGGTGGTGCGACTTTTGAGCTAGCAGACGAATACCTAATTGTTGACTGGCAAGTAAGTTATAACTTCAACAATGGGGTAGATGCCGTGCTGCAAGTGAATAACTTAACCAATGAGTCCAATTCATCGACTTATGGCACACCGTTATCCACAGGGCGTTACCATAGTTTTGGCCGTCAATTCTTTGTTGGCGCAAACTTCAACTTTTAGTTGTCGCTAACATAACTAAGCTCGCAGCTATATGGCTGTGAGCTTTTATCAACAGAGTTACGGAGCAAGCTAGATGAAAAAAATATGCATCTTAGGTGGCGGCACTGCAGGTTGGATGACGGCATGTTTAATGGCAAAACATTGGCTCAACCGCCACGCAGACAGCCCAACTGAAAAAGTGCAAATCACGCTAATTGAATCAGATAAAGTACCAAGTGTTGGTGTAGGTGAAGGTTCAACTCCACAACTTAAAAAACTATTTGATACATTGGATATTAGCGAACAAGAATGGATGCCAGTTTGCCATGCCACATACAAAAATGGCATTCGTTTTGTCGATTGGTCTACTCGCGCTGGTTTTAAACAATACTTCCATCCTTTTCCGACACAAGTGGATGATCACACAGTGCCAGGTTTTTTTCACAACAGCTTTTTAATTCGAAAGGGCATTGATTTAAACGCACATCCAGATCACTTTTTTCTGACTACGCATTTAGCCAAGCAGAATAAAGCGCCTATTTCAGCGGCAAACTTTCCGTTTGAAGTAAACTATGGTTATCACTTTGACGCGGCCAAAGTCGCACGCATACTCAAAAGCAAAGCCCAGCAGTTGGGGGTAACAGTAGCGAGCGCAACTATTGAGCATGTTGAGCAAGATATTGCCGGCAACATAAATCAGCTATTCGCGCAAGACGGCCAAACCTTTTCAGCTGATTATTTTGTTGATTGCTCAGGCTTTCAATCTCTTCTATTACAGCAGAGCCTTGCCGTACCTTTCCAGTTGTTTGCCAACAATTTATTTAATGACAAAGCTGTGGTGTTAAGTGTGCCCCGCAACAAGCAGCAGCCACTAATGAGCCAAACAATTTCCACTGCACTAAAGCATGGTTGGATGTGGCAAATACCGCTGCAACACAGAACAGGTTTTGGTTATGTTTATAGCAGTGGATACACAAATGCAGAGCAGGCCGAACGAGAACTGCGTATAAGGTTAAATATTGAAGCGAGTGACATATCAGCGCGGCATATTAATATGCGAGTTGGGCAGGTAGATAAGCATTGGTATAAAAACTGTGTGGCTATTGGTTTGTCACAAGGTTTTATCGAACCATTAGAAGCAACCGCTTTGCATATAGTGCAAGAAGGTATAGAAGGTTTTATTGATGCGCTGAGTAAAGGTGGCTTTAGCAACCAATTACAAGCGGAATACAACCAACAAATGACAGCACGTTTTAATGCGATCCGCGATTATATTGTTGCGCATTACAAGCTGAACACACGCAGTGACACACTTTATTGGCGTGATAATGCAGCTAATCAAAACTTGTCAGACTCTTTACAGCACATTTTAAAAACTTGGTTTAGCGGTCAGAATTTGTCTGATGAATTAACACGCCAGCAAATCGATAAGTATTACCCGAGCGTATCTTGGCATTGTTTATTGGCAGGGTATGGGCATTTCCCAGAAAAATCGCAGCTGATTGAAGGCAATGACTTTGCTAAACAATACTCCATAGACAAAATTCAGCAATTTATCCACGCTTGTGGTTTAAATTACCCTTCACAGGCTCAAACTCTAGGTATGTAACATGTCGGCCAATGAATCATTAGCCTTCAAACTAAAATGCATTGAAGCTGTTGTTCACAGCAATACAAGTTTATGCGCTGTCGCTGAACAAAATAATGTTGGTAAACGCAAATTACTGCAGTGGATCACCCAATATCGCCGCGGCGAATTGTACCGGCAGCATATTAATGAGCTCAATCAACTTCAATACACAGTTGTAGATCTTGAGCGCCAGCTTAAAGACCTACAACAACTTACTAAAATGCTGCATATTAAAGCTGAAAGTTAACTTAATCGTTTACATTGGGTTTTTAAGCGCTTTTTCTGCTTATTTGAATTGTTTTTTCACTCTTTTTCGACTACTTTCTTATCTATTGTTAAATATATGTATGTTGTTTTGCTGGTTTTGTGAGCAAAAGTTGTTGACGTAGTAAAAATGATCGATTAGATTGTGTAAATGTTTACATTTAATTTCAATTTAAACTGATTTTTTTTGTTTTTTAATGTAAATGATTACATTGGCAAAGGGGCCACAATCAAGTTTTCCAACACATGGGTGAACACAAATGAAAAATAATAAGTTTAATAAAACAAAACTTGCAACTAGTTTGTCACTGGTTTTGAGTACCACTGCATTTACATCTGCACCTGTATTTGCAGAAGAGGCGGCGGATACTGAAGTTATTCAAGTAAAAGGTATACGCGGCAGTTTAATGCGTTCAATGGATGTTAAACGAGAAGCACCGGGTATTGTCGATGCAATTTCTGCCGAAGATATGGGTAAGTTTCCTGATACCAACTTAGCGGAATCACTACAACGTATTACTGGTGTATCAATTGATCGCAGTAATGGTGAAGGTAGTAAAGTTACAGTGCGTGGTTTTGGCCCGGATTACAACTTAGTTACGTTAAATGGTCGTCAAATGCCGACAGCCAATATTAATGCGACTAGCGCTTCCGATTCTCGGTCATTCGATTTTGCTAACTTAGCGTCTGAAGGTGTAAGTGGTGTTGAAGTATATAAAACCGGCCGTGCAAATATTGCAACAGGTGGTATCGGCTCTACGATTAACTTGTCTACCCACAGACCACTTGCTTCACCAGGTTTAAAATTAACTGTTGGAGTTAAAGCTGTTCACGATACTTCGACAGATTCTGGCGACTCGTTAACACCAGAAATTTCTGGTTTGTTTAGTAATACATTTGCCGACGACACTATAGGTATTTCTTTTTCTGGTAGCTATCAAAATCGCCAAAATGGTGCGGCTCGTGCAGAAGTGGGTAATGGTTGGCGATCATTTAATGCTGGTGACGAAGGTTGGGGAACTATACCCGCAGCACCAACCGATGACTCGGTTGATCCACATGTAAATCAGCCTACTTCTGGCGTGTATTCAGTGCCTCAGAATTTGTTATATGGTTTTAAAGAAGTTGACCGAACTCGCACGAACGGCCAATTAACTTTGCAATTTAGACCATTTGACGCGTTAACTGCGACACTAGATTATACTTATTCTAAGTATGATGTAGATGTGCAGCAAAATATTCATTCTGTGTGGATGAACTTCGGTCATACCTCTAGCGTGTGGACGGATACAAGCTCAGATGGGGTTGCAGCGCCTATAATTATCACTGAAAACAATACAGGTGTTGCACCAGAGGTTGATACACCATTTGGTCATCAACCTGGAGACTTAACCTATGCTGACTTAGTGAGTCAAGTTGAAAAAAGCGGCCAAGTGAATGAAAATAAATCAGTTGGTTTTAACTTAGAGTATCAAGCAACTGATAATTTAAAATTTACTTTGGATTACCATAGCTCAAGTGCTGAAGCTAAACCAAACACCATTTACGGTAACAGTAATACCATTCAAATGGCGACTAATATTCGCGGTGAAACCACAATTGATTTTAGCTCCGAATTCCCAGTCGCAAGCGTTAAATTTCCATCTGAATATTCGATAGATGACTTCGACGGTGCTAAGGATAACCCGTTAGATTATACCTCTCATTTAGAACCAGATCGTGTGCGAACGACAGGGACCAGTTTCCGTAACTCATACATGAGATCGGAAATTGACCAGTTACAATTAAATGGTAAGTGGACTTTTGATGATGGCGTAGTTGAAAGTATCGACTTTGGTATCGGCAATAATGTTGTCGACAATCGTAATGCCTATGGTTTTGCTGAGCGCGCAACTTGGGGTGGGGTTGGTCAATTTGATGATGTGCCGAACGAATTATTAGAAGCAAGCCGCTCTACTATGGCAGATCGCTTCGATAACTTGCCAGGTGATAAATCAAATATGATTAACGAATTTTGGGCGCCGGATTTTGATGCCATAGCAAAAATAGTCGGTGAGAAATATGGTGATGTAAACGACCCTGCGACTTGGCCTTGTGGTACAACTATCTGTGCGCCTTCTGAATATTCAGAAGACAGACGTACCAAAGAAGAATCGTTAAGTGCTTATGTTATGTCTAAATTAGTATTTGATATAGGCCCAATGCCCGCGACTATTTATGCCGGTTTACGTTATGAAAAAACCGATGTCACCTCTAATACATTGTTACCGACAATCAATCGCGTTGGTTGGATCTCAGACAATGAGTTTAAGATTGAGCGTGGCGAACAAGTGTTTGCTCATGGCACAGGCAGTTACAACTATGTCTTACCTAATCTAGACATTCAATTAGAAGTAATCGACGATTTATTGGTTAAAGCTTCTTATAGCGAAACTATTGGACGTGCGGCGTATGGTAATTTAACTGCAGGGCAAAGATTAAATGAAGTTCGTTTAGATAAAGCAACCGGTAGCTGGGGTAACCCTGATCTCTTGCCTGTCGAATCACAGAATATTGATTTATCTGTTGAGTGGTATTATGCAGAAGGTAGTTACATCTCAGTTGGTTATTTTGATAAATCTGTTGACAACTTTATCGCGACTAAAACCTTTATTGATTCGCCATTTAACGTTACAAGCCCTGTGTTAGGTGATAGATATAATGACGCGGTTGCTCAGGTTGGCGATGATAGCCCTGCCGATATCCGTGCTGAAATTATCAATCAAAATGGAATTGATGGTACTTATATCGAAGGGCCAAATGCAACAACGGGTGAAGCAGCGAAAATTTGGGGCCATCCGACTGAAAACGACATACTGAGTATTGAATTTAGCCAACCGGTAAATCAAGACAAGAAAACCTTAGATGGTTTCGAATTTGCTGTACAACACCTATTTGGCGACTCAGGATTTGGCGCAATTGTTAATGCCACTTTTGTAAATAGTGACCTGACATATGACAATGGTGTACTAGGAGACCAAGAAGCACCGCTTATTGGTTTGTCAGATTCATACAACATTGTAGGTTTTTATGACAAAGACGGTTTGCAGATACGCTTAGCTTATAACTGGCGTGATGATTTCTTGAAAGATACAGATGATCCAATTGGTCCAGCACCTGTATACACTCAGGCGTATGGCCAGTTAGATGCTAATGTTAGTTTCGAGATTAACGAGAATTTCTCGATATTTGCTGAGGCGATAAACTTAACCGATGAATATACCCGCGACTATGGTCGTCATCAGTTAATGACTTATTTAATTGAGCAAACCGGTACTCGCTATAACTTTGGTGCACGTTACACCTTCTAAAACCTTTGTTTGACCTTGTAGTAACCTTAGTGTGCCGCTAATTGAGTTATCATTAGCGGCTTTTTTGATTTAGATTAACTCAATACTATTGCTGATGATGTTAATCGTTTGTTATGCTGCAGGTTATGAATGCGCTTTCTTTTGTGGAAAGTAAATAATAAGACCCTAAACGGGCAGTATAAGTTTAAACATAAGGCATACACATGAATAAAGTTACAAAAGTAGTGATTGCAGGTGGTGGTACCGCAGGATGGATGGCAGCGGCAGCACTAACCAAATTGATCAATAACTTAGAAGTCACCTTAATTGAATCAGAAGAAATCGGAACAGTTGGTGTGGGTGAGGCAACCATACCAACCCTCATTTTTTACCACAGACTGTTAAAAATTAATGAAGCTGAGTTTATGAAGGCGGTGAATGCCACCTTTAAGCTTGGGATCAGTTTTGAAAATTGGCGCGATGTAAATGAAGATTATATTCATGCGTTTGGGGTAACCGGCCGCGATTGTTGGGCTGCGGGTTTTCAACACTTTTGGAAAAAAGGTCGTGACAAGGGTTTTGCGTCTGACTATGGTGATTATTGCATCGAGCAAGTCGCGGCTAAACGCAACCGTTTCGCGCAACTGCCAAAAAACGGTATTAACTACGCTTATCATATGGATGCTTCTTTATATGCTAAGTTTTTACGAGGTATAGCTGAGCAGCACGGCATTAAACGCATTGAAGGCAAAATTGGCAAAGTAAATGTGTGTTCTGAAAATGGTTTTATTCAGTCTCTTGAAATGGAAAATGGCCAAGTTATTGAAGGCGATTTATTTTTAGATTGCACTGGCCAGCGTGGATTATTGATAGAGCAAACATTACACGCAGGATTTGAAGATTGGTCACATTGGTTGCCTTGCGATAGCGCAATTGCCATTCAAACAAAAGCTGTCGAGAAACCACGCGCCTATACTCGCTCTATTGCGCACCCGTTTGGCTGGCAGTGGCGCATTCCACTGCAAAATCGTGTTGGCAACGGCATAGTTTATTCAAGCAAATATGTCTCAGATGACGAGGCAAAACAAACCCTGCTAAACAATATTGAAGGTGAGGCGTTAACCGAGCCAAGAGTGATCAAATTTAGAACTGGTACACGCCGTAAACATTGGCATAAAAACTGTGTGGCAGTTGGTTTATCCAGCGGCTTTTTAGAGCCACTAGAGTCAACCAGTATTCATTTAATTCAACAAGCTATCGTGCGTTTGTTACGCATATTCCCATACGATGGGGTTAAACAGTGTGATATCGACGAGTTTAATGAACAAACTAAAGTTGATGTGGAAGCCATCCGCGACTTTATTATTATGCACTATAAAGTGACCAACAGAGATGACGCCGACTTCTGGCATTACTGCCGAAATATGCAAGTGCCTGAGACGCTTGCACATAGGTTAGAGCTGTTTCAACAAACCGGTAAAGTATTTAGAAAAAATAACGAGCTGTTTGATGATTCGTGGCAGCAAGTCATGATAGGTCAAGGTTTAGTACCTGAACATTATCATCCGATTGTTGATAATATGTCGGATGAAGAGCTACAAAACTTCTTAAAATCTATTAAAGATGGCATTGACAATACGGTTAATCAGTTGCCTGAGCATTGGCAGTTTATTCAGCAGTTTTGTCCGTCGCCACTTGCGAATTAGCAAGAACTCTCAGAGAAAAAAGGGGCGCTCAATGAGCGCCCCTTTTACCAATTCACTTAACCCGAATGACTCACATATAGTACGGCTTTCTATGGCTTGAAAGCAGCTTAAATTTGCGATTGTAAGTAGTTTTGAATACCCAACATTTTGATTAAGCGCAATTGTTGCTCTAACCAATATGCGTGATCTTCTTCAGTGTCGTCGAGTAATTTTTCAAGCATTTCACGGGTTACGTAATCTTGCTCTTTTTCACACAATGCGATGACTTCTTTTAATGCTTTGCCTACTGCATATTCAACACGTAAATCACTTTCTAACATAGAAGGAACATCTGTACCTATAACTAAACCATCTCGTTTAGTCATGTCTGGTGTGCCTTCTAAAAATAAAATACGCTCGATTAACAAAGAGGCATGTGACTTCTCGTCATCAAATTCGTGGTCAATACGTTCGTATAACTTATTTAAGCCCCAGTCTTGGTACATGCGTGAATGGATAAAGTATTGATCCATTGCTGCTAATTCGAACGCTAACAATTTGTTAAGCGATTTGATTACTTTAGCATTGCCTTTCATGGTCATATCCTCCAATTACAGTTGCGATTGGAGATAGTTGGCAATCCCCATATTGTCGATTTGGTATTGTTGGGTTTCAATCCAATCAATATGCTCTTCTTCATATTCTAAAATTTCTTCTAAAATATCTCGAGTTACATAATCTTGCGCAGTTTCACACAAAGCGACAGCTTGTTTTAATAAAGCGACTTGTTCAACTTGAAACTCCATATCGCACTTGAGCATTTCTTCAGTGCTTTCGCCAATACGAAGTGAGCCTAAACGCTGTAAATTTGGTAAACCTTCTAGCATTAAAACACGCTCGATAATTTCGTCAGCTTGTTTCATGTCTTTAATCGATTTTTTGTAACTTTTTTCGTTTAATTCAGATAGTCCCCAATTTTTGTACATACGAGCATGTAAGAAAAATTGGTTAATAGAGGTAAGCTCTGCAGTCAGAACTTTATTCAACATATCAATAACTTGCTTGTCACCTTTCATGGTATGCCTCACGCGCGTTACGCCAAAGATGAACAAAGTATAGACTAAATTTGATTTTTGTCAAAAAAATCTTTAAAATTCAATGGTTTGCAAAGAATAACTGTTCTCATTACCATTCCTGTTATTGCTACTGCTGCTGATAATTATTGCAAAGACAATTGTAAGGGAGGGAATATATATGACCAGTATTTTACTAGTGAGGCAGTGTATCTAGAAATCTAAGTTAGTATTTGAAATTAATAACAAAAAAGGAGCCTAAGCTCCTTTTAATCGTTAAGCATTAATTGACTTATGTTTATTAAAGCAATACACGTGCTCTAATTGTGCCGTCAATTGCTTTTAATTGGTTTAATGCAGCTTCGCTGTCGTCAGAATCTACTTCTAATACAACGTAACCTATGTCAGCAACAGTTTGTAAGAACTGAGCTGAAATATTAATACCTTTTTCAGCAAACGCCTGGTTAATTTTAGTTAACACACCAGGTTGGTTTTTGTGGATGTGTAACAAGCGGCTGCGGCCTTCGTGTGAAGGTAGAGAAACTTCAGGGAAGTTAACCGCTGATAACGTAGAACCATTGTCACTGTATTTAGCCAATTTACCCGCTACTTCAATACCAATGTTTTCTTGCGCTTCTAACGTTGAACCACCAATGTGTGGGGTTAACAATACATTGCCTAGGCCACGTAAAGGCGTTACGAACTCTTCGTCATTTGACTTAGGTTCAACTGGGAATACGTCAATTGCAGCGCCACCTAAATGTGGTTGCTCACCAGCTAAAAACTCAGCTAAAGCTTCGATATCAACGACTGTACCGCGAGAAGCATTTAAGAACATAGCGCCTTTTTTCATCGCTTTGAACTGCTCTGCACCAAACATATCTTTAGTGCTGGCATTTTCTGGTACGTGTAAACTTACCGCATCAGCTTGTGCTAATAACTCGTTCATATCGTGAACTTGTTTTGCATTGCCTAGTGGTAATTTATCTTCGATATCGTAGAAAATAACGTTCATACCAATAGTTTCAGCCAAAATACCTAACTGAGTGCCTATATGGCCGTAACCGATAATACCTAGCGTTTTGCCACGAGCTTCAATAGAGCCGTTAGCTGATTTTTCCCAAATACCTTGATGAGCTAACATGCTCTTTTCAGGGATACGACGGAACAATAATAAAATTTCGCCGATAACTAATTCAGCAACTGAACGCGTATTTGAGAAAGGTGCGTTAAATACCGGAATACCGAATTCTTGTGCTGCTTGTAAATCAACTTGGTTTGTACCAATACAAAAACAGCCAACACCGATTAATTTTTCAGCTTGTTGTAAAATTTCACGAGTTAAATGAGTACGTGAACGAATACCAACAAAATGTGCATCTTTAATTGCAGCTAGCAACTCGTCTTCTGGTAACGAGGCTTTGTGGTACTCAATATTGGTATAACCCGCATTGTTCAAAGTTTTAACCGCACTTTGATGCACACCTTCTAATAAAAGGATTTTGATTTTATCTTTAGATAAAGAATATTTACTCATTGGGTTTCCAGGGCATTACTTTAAATTGGGCGCAATTATATACTCAAACTACCTGAAGATGCTAGATTTCAGCAATAGATAAAAAGCATTTAGACAAGGCATTGATTGCTGGCAATGGTGGACCCTTATCAAAATCAATAACGCAGTATAAATGCTTTTTAGCATTGCCCTTCGGGAGCTTCTCAGAGCCCCCACTACTGCGTTATGTTAATTTGAAAGGTGCCTACATTCCCGCATTAACATGCCTTGTATTGAGAGCTCTGAGATAGCTCTGAAAATAGCAGCTTCAGGTAGTTTGAGTATTTAAAAAAAACGCATCTTTTTTTGCGTTATTTTTAGCCGGAAAAACGGTTAGGTTTCTCTGAAGTTCGGCTAAAATAACAAGATTTAACAGCTTGTTTAACGGGTTTTAACACCATTGTCGGTTGCAACTAAAACCACATCGGCACCACGCATAGCAAATAAGCCATTAGTAACCACACCAACAATTTGGTTTAACTTGCTTTCTAGCTCAACTGCATCGGTAATTTGTAAGTTGTGTACATCTAAAATCACGTTGCCATTGTCGGTTACTACGCCTTGACGATATACAGGATCACCACCTAATTTAACAATTTCGCGTGCCACATAGCTGCGTGCCATAGGGATAACTTCAACCGGTAATGGGAACTTACCCATAACGTCAACTTCTTTTGAGTCGTCAACAATACAAATAAAGCGTTTAGCTACAGCTGATACAATTTTTTCGCGGGTGAGAGCTGCGCCACCACCTTTTATCATGTGGCTTTGTGGATTAACTTCGTCAGCGCCATCAACATAAATGTCAAATGAGTCAACTTCGTTTAAATCAAATACTTCTATGCCTAAAGCTTTTAGTCTTTCAGTTGATGCTTCAGAGCTAGACACAGCGCCTTTCAAATCATCGGCGAGTGGGGCTAATGCATCGATAAAAAAGTTAGTAGTACTTCCTGTGCCAACGCCAACAATACTGCCTTTTTCAACGTATTGAATAGCAGCTTCGGCGACAGCTTTTTTCTTTTCATTCTGGTTCATGTGCGACGGCTCCTCGTAAAAGTGGCGACAGTATAACTAACCTCGAGCTTGCTTAACAACTTAGTCGTTTTTTATTTGCGATTATTTCATTTAAACCAGTTGCATATTTATATAATAAATTTAGTATATAACAAAAATATTATGGAGCGTGTTTTGAAAATATTGTTCTTGTGCACTGAAAATTCTGCACGGTCGATTATGGCCGAAGCTTTGCTCAAACATCATGGTAAAGGGAAATACCAAGTGTATAGCGCTGGTTCCAATCCTGGTGAAGTTGATGCTCGTACCTTGTCCGCTATTGAGCATTTTGGTTTGCCAACAGAAAACTTAACTTCCAAGCATGTGGATGAATTTGCTGAACAACATTTTGATTATGTTATTACCTTGTGTGATAAAGCGGCCACCGAATGTGATGGCAGAGTGAATGGTAGCAATTGTTTGGCATGGGATTTTACTGGGCCTAAATCACGCGAAGGGGCAAATCCATTTGAAAAAACGCTGCAAGAACTCAACGAACGGATAAAAACTTTTTCACTTGAATTAGAGCACTTAAAACCTGATTCAATTTCGCCGACGCGCTTTTATAAGTCTCTAGCGGATGATATTCGGCTAAAAACTTTATTGATTATCGCGGTTGAGCAAGAGGTATGCGTATGTGAATTAATGGTTGCACTTGCACAAGACAGTCAGCCAAAGGTTTCACGTCATCTAGCTCAGTTAAAAAAAGCAGGTATTTTGTCCGATCGTAAATACCAACAGTGGGTTTTTTATTCACTTAACCCAACTTTACCCATTTGGATGAAACAAGTGATTACCTCAACTGTGGTTAACGAACCCAATTTTATCGAACAAGAACTCAATAGGCTAAATGTTATGGGTGACCGGCCTGCACGTATGGCTAAATGCTGTAGTTAACAAGGGGATATTGTGGGAAGTTTTGAACGTTATTTATCTGTGTGGGTGGCGATAGCTATTGTTATAGGAATTGGCCTTGGTTTGCTTTATCCCAGCGTGTTTGCGTTTGTTGCTCAGCTAGAAGTTGCTAAAGTGAATTTGGTAATTGCTGTACTCATTTGGTTAATGATCTATCCAATGATGGTACAAATTGAATTTGCGAGCATTCGAGAAGTTGGGAAAAATCCACAAGGTGTGGTGTTAACTCTTGTAATTAACTGGTTGATAAAACCTTTTTCTATGGCTGCACTTGGATGGTGGTTTTTTGAAGGTATATTTGCTGACTGGGTGTCTGCGCAAACCGCACAAGAATATATAGCTGGTATGATTTTATTGGGGGTAGCGCCATGTACAGCCATGGTATTTGTTTGGTCACATTTAACCAAAGGAGATGCCAATTACACCCTAGTTCAAGTATCAATTAACGACATTATTATGATATTTGCTTTTGCGCCAATAGCCGGATATTTACTTGGTGTGTCGGATATTCAGGTACCTTGGGGTACTTTGCTCATATCAGTTGTTTTGTACGTGATATTCCCGCTATTTGCGGGCGTATTAACGCGTAATTACTTAAATAAATCTGCCGAAAATAACGCGGCTATTAGTCAATTACTCAATAAACTTAAACCTTTTTCAATTATCGGTTTATTGGCGACTGTAGTTTTGTTGTTTGCATTTCAGGCCAATACCATTGTGGCACAGCCGTTAAATTTAGTGCTAATCGCTATTCCGCTGTTATTACAAACCTACGGTATTTTCGCAATTACATTTTTTATCGCATTAAAACTTAAATTAAAGCACAGCATAGCCGCGCCAGCTTGTTTAATTGGAACATCAAACTTTTTTGAATTGGCAGTGGCCGTTGCTATCTCGTTATTTGGATTACACTCGGGGGCCGCTTTGGCCACTGTTGTAGGCGTATTGGTTGAAGTGCCAGTGATGTTGTCTCTTGTTGCATTAGTGAACAGAACTCGACACTGGTTTGAATAGACAGTTTAACTTTAAAAATTGAGAGAAAATTTACAATGACTATTAAAGTAGGTATTAACGGTTTTGGCCGTATGGGACGTTTAACTTTTCGCGCTGCTTTTGATTATGCAGATATTGAATTTGTGCAAATAAACGATCTAGCTGGCAGTGCTGAAACTTTAGCTCATTTAATCACTTATGATTCAGTGCATGGTAAATGGGATAAACAAGTAGAGCATACAGAGTCGAGCATTGTGGTTGACGGCCATGCAATTCAAGTAACACAAAACAAAACAATTGAAGAAACGGATTGGTCGAACTGCGACATAGTTATTGAAGCGTCAGGCAAAATGAACAAAACAGACTTGCTGCAAAAATATTTAGACCAAGGCGTCAAAAAAGTTGTCGTTACAGCGCCGGTAAAAGAAGCCGGTGTATTGAATGTGGTAATGGGCGTGAATGATAATTTATACAATGCGGATGAGCACAACATAGTTACAGCTGCTTCTTGCACGACTAACTGTTTAGCGCCTGTCGTTAAAGTGCTACAAGATAAAATCGGCATTAAACATGGCTCAATGACGACAATTCACGACATTACTAATACCCAAACCATTATCGACGCACCGCACAAAGATTTACGTCGCGCTCGTGCATGTGGCAGCAGTTTAATTCCAACTACTACTGGCTCAGCAACCGCCATTACACATATTTTCCCTGAACTCAAAGGTAAATTAAATGGCCATGCGGTACGTGTACCATTAACCAATGCGTCATTAACTGACTGCGTATTTGAAGTAAGCCGCGCTACAACGGCTGAAGAAATTAATGCGTGGATGAAAGAAGCCGCAGAAGGTGAGCTAAAAGGCATTTTAGGTTACGAAGAAAAACCTTTGGTTTCGATAGATTATAAAACTGATCCTCGCTCAAGTACCATTGACGCTTTGTCGACTATGGTGGTGAACGAAACTCAAGTTAAATTATATGCTTGGTATGATAACGAATGGGGTTATTCAAACCGTACAGCAGAGTTAACTCGCAAGGTTGCCTTGTCGCTATAAGAGGAAATTGTTATGAAGCGCTTGGCAAATTTATCGGCCGACATAAAACAATATCTAATTGTAACTGGCAACTATTGGGCGTTTACCCTAACTGACGGTGCATTACGCATGTTGGTGGTGCTGCATTTTCATGCACTAGGGTATTCACCACTTAGCATTGCCATGTTGTTTTCGTTTTACGAAATATTTGGCGTTATCACTAACCTAGTGGGTGGATATTTAGGTGCGCGCTTAGGCCTAAATAAAACCATGAATATTGGTTTAGCCATTCAGATTGTTGCTTTGCTAATGTTAGCTGTGCCAGCAGAATGTTTAACTGTTGTGTATGTGATGATTGCCCAAGCGCTTTCTGGTATTGCCAAAGACCTCAATAAAATGAGTGCTAAAAGCTCAATTAAGATGTTAGTAGCGGCGGGCCAAGAAGGTACTCTATTTAAATGGGTAGCCATTTTAACCGGCTCTAAAAATGCGCTCAAAGGTGTCGGCTTTTTCTTAGGTGGTTTGTTATTAACTTTAGTATCGTTTAAAGGCGCTATGTTAATAATGGCGGGTGCTTTATGTTTGGTTTGGAGTTATAGCCTATATGCACTTAAAAATGATTTGGGCAAAGCCAAGCAAAAACCTAAGTTTACCGACATATTGTCAAAAAGTCGGGCGATAAATATTTTATCGGCCGCAAGAATGTTTTTATTTGGCGCACGTGATGTTTGGTTTGTTGTTGCGCTGCCGGTGTTTTTATCCCAAGTATTTAATTGGGACCATTGGACTGTTGGAGGCTTTTTAGCCTTGTGGGTTATTGGCTACGGCATTATTCAATCAATTGTACCTAAGCTGATTAACTTTAAACAAGCTTTGTCACCAGCCGTTGCTACAAGCAAATGGGCGACACTACTTGCGGTTGTTACTTTATTTATTGCAGTTGCGCTGCACTTTCATTGGTCAATAGAAATTAGCTTGATCTGTGGGCTACTGGTCTTTGGCGTATTGTTTGCAATTAACTCATCACTGCACAGTTATTTAATTGTTAGCATGGCCGATGCCGATGGTGTTTCGCTTGATGTCGGTTTTTATTACATGGCGAATGCACTTGGTCGGTTGATTGGTACTGTGCTGTCTGGTTGGGTGTATCAGTTATATGGATTAGCCGCGTGTTTAGTAATCTCTTTTATTTTTATTGCCATCACTGCGTTAATTTCCATGCAACTACCGCAAACTAGCAAAAATTAAGTAATTAAATCATTATAGTTTGGCTTGGGGTGATGATTGCGTGTAGCGGTACATCCCAAGATTCTATTGGTAGTTTTTCAACTTGCTGACAGTCGTGGGCAAGGCCAATAAGTTTAGTTGTTGTATTGTTAGCAAAAGTACGATCGTAAAAACCACCCCCCATGCCCATGCGGTTGGCAAATTTATCAAAAGCGACCAAAGGCAAAAACACCAACTCCAACTCGGATGTTGGGCAAATACTCAGGCAATTTAACTTAGGCTCGGCAATATTGTATTTGTTGAGTTGCATTTCACTATTGGAGTTGTACTGTAAAAACGCTAAATGGCCGTTGGCGAAAGGGTGCAGTACCGGCAAATAAGTTTGCATATGGTTTTGCCATGCATAGTCAATTAAAGCCTTCGGATTAATTTCACCATCATTGGCTAAATAGGCAGCAAACTGCTTAACACCATTTAATATGCCAGAGTCGATAACCTGCTTTAGCAATACTTGTGTTGCGTTAGCTTGTTGTTCACTTGTAAGCGCGTTGCGTTTAAGCCTAATTTTTTTGCGCAGTTCAGCGCGTAACATTGCAATGTTTGATTCATTCATACTTTGTCACCATAGTGGTTAAATTGAGCCATAAAACATCTAACTGAACTCTGTTTGTTTATTCTACCTGAATGACAAATAAATGCCCTGTGTAATTAAATTGTAAAAAATAACGGTAATTTATTTACAAGTAGATCCTGTAATTATTTAAGCGCTAAATTGAGCTGATTTTCCAAATGCCTTATTTAATAGGGCTTTAAGCTAGCATTTGAGCTGATTGACTGACATTTTTCTAATTAAAACAAACGCCTAAAAAAATACAAAATTACAATTTGTAATCCAACTGTCATAAAACTGGCAACTTTCTGTCACGTTTGATGCGTAATCTTTGCCGTAAATTTTAAGTACTGCTTTAAATAATTAATCGGAGATATCCATGAAACTTAAGCACATTTTTTCTTTAACGGCGATTGCTGCGTCATTAACTTTAGTTGGTTGTGGCGGCGATATTAACATCACTCCTACTACTGTTGATAACAGCACAACTGACAACAGCGTAGGTGACAACTCAAACAACACTACAAACAATAATGCACCAGAGTAAGATGCTGAAGTTGTTTGTGCTAGCTACTCAACAAATGCTGGTGAAGTTGAAGGCGTAGTTAGTGGTAGTGATTGTTTATATAATGATTCATTTGCAAGTGCGACTATTTCGATCACCTCGAACATCACATTCGAAGAATTACCAAATGGTGGTGTGCATGTGTTTGAAGAAGCTTTACAAATAGGTGAAGATGGAGACACTTCAACTGGCTTTACAGTGCCATCAAATGGTCCAACTATGACTGTTAAGCCAGGAGCAACTTTAGCATTTAAATCTGGGGAAGCGATTATCCGCATCGCTCGTGGTGCAAAAATTCAAGCTGTAGGTACTATCGATAAGCCAATCACATTCACTTCTGCTTTTGCGTTTGACCGTTTTGACGACGTAGGTGACGGGGCTAAATTTGCAGACTGGGGTGGTATTATTATTAATGGTAATGGGATTACTGATCAGTGTACTGCCGCACAACGTTTAGCCAATACTTGTAATGTTCCTTCAGAAGGTATTCCTTCTTTCTTTGGTGGTAGTGACAACACAGATTCTAGTGGTTCAATTAAATACGCTAAAATTTGGTACGCAGGTTCTGGTCCGCGTGAAGGTGGCGGCGGTGATGACTTAAACTCGTTAACTCTTAACGCTGTTGGTTCAGGATCAAGTTTTGAATACATCCATATCCATCAAGGCTATGATGATGGTGTTGAAATTTTCGGTGGTGCGGCTGACTTAGCATACATTGCGGTTACAGATACTCAGGATGATTCATTTGATTTAGATGCAGGTTGGCAAGGTGATGCGCATCACTTATTTGTAATGCACGGCAGTGTTACTTTGGCTGACGGTACAGTTGCACACATGGGTAATGGTGGATTCGAAGCCGATGGTCTTAAAGGTAGTTCAGATGCGGATACTCGTGGTGGATTTGTTCCTTCAATCAAGCATGTAACTATTATTACTACCGACGAAGAGTCTGTTCGTGACGGTCCAGTAGATGCTTCATCGTCTATGGGATTTAAATTCGATGACTACTTTAATGCTAGTTTTGATAACGTGCTGGTTGTTAAGCAAAATTATAACGCCGCAGTTGCTTCTTCATGTATAACTCATTCTACTGATGGTGAAAAACAAGCTCACGTGATCACGTTTGTAAATTCAACGTTAGCTTGTGATACAGACGCAGAATTTGCGGAGGCTCAGTTTGGTGCTAGTGCCGGAGGTACATTAGTTGGTACCGCTAAAACAGCTTGGTTTGATAACGGTGGAAACACTCGTATTGGTTCTACATCTGATGTTTTAGCTGCAAATGGTTTTGCTACTAATACTTCTTCTACTGCAAAAAATGCAAATACGACAGGTGCATTAGCTGATACTGACACTAGTTCAAATTGGTACAAATGGGTAGAAGCTGCATACACTGCTGCAAAAGCTGACTAATTAGGTTATGACATATGAAAATAGGCGCCAAGTAGCGCCTATTTTTTTGCAAGAGCAAAGGTATTCAAATGATGAATCAATACAGATTTAATAAAATTGCCTGCTCTGTAACTCTTGGCTTGTTGGTTTCTAGCCAATGTGCTTTTGCTGAAGAAAATAACGATGCTTTAATTGAAGAAGTTGTAGCGACAGCTAGTCGTTTACAGGGTTCTGCTGCTGCCGTTATTGAAGAGCGAAAAAGTCAAGCATTTGTTGCAGATATATTAGGTGCTGAACAATTATCTAGGACTGGTGATAGTGATGCTGCTTCAGCATTACGTCGAGTTACTGGATTAACCTTGGTCGACGGTAAGTTTATTTATGTTCGAGGTTTAGGTGAAAGGTATTCAAGCGCTAGATTGAATGGCGCGAGCATTCCAAGCCCAGATTTGACGCGCAATGTAGTTCCACTGGATATTTTCCCATCAAGTATTATTGAAAGCTTGTCTGTGCAAAAAGCTTACTCACCGTCTATGCCTGCTGCTTTCGGTGGTGGTTCGATAGACATTCGTACTAAGTCGGTTCCAACTGAGTTTATTGCTGGTTTCGAAATTGGTGCGGGTATCGATTCAAGTGCATCCGATGGGTTTTCGTATGAACGAAATGATTCAGGGTTGAACGCTAGTCTATATGACGCTATTGCAGTTTATAGGGGAGATTTTAGTTTATCTTCCATTATTGAAGAGAAAGCACTAAAGCCAACCGATACACAAACCGCCGGTCAACAAGCTTTATTGTTGAATAAGCAGCTATTAAGAACTTTACCGCGTGATTTGGAGATCGAAGAAGAGTCTCTTGATCCAAATTACAACATAAAAGCTCATATTGGTGATAGCTTTGAAGTACTAGATGGTCAGCTTGGATTTCTAGCGTCCGTAGCCTATGACAGCATTAGAGATGCGAGTGAAAAGCGTAATGCTATTATCACTAATGATTTGTCTGAGAACTGTGCTACTTCATTGGATACAGTCGAGCAAGTTGACACTTCCTGTTATGAAGTCGTAAAAGACTCTGTGACGTCAACTGAAAACGAAAGGCTCAATGCTGTATTCAACGTCGGTTATAAAAGAGAAGGTCATCAAGTATCTTGGTCAAATATTTATCTCGAAGATAATGAAGACGAAGTTGATGTTTCTATTTTACAAGCTCCTGCGGCAAGCTCTAGTTTTGCAATAATAAGAGACGGTTCTGCAAACAGAAGCCATGAATTTCTTTACGAAGAGCGCACTTTAAGTGTTTCTCAATTTCAAGGGAAGCATACTTTTCTTGATTTTGGCGGTTTAGGTTTTGACTGGCAATATACTAGATCTAAAGCTGAAACCGATATTCCAGTTGATGTGACTTATAAATTTGGCGATAAATTCAACTCTAATGGTGAGTATGTAAATTCAGTCGTCTCTGGTGACGATAATCGTGCTGTATACAGTTACACTAACATGGAAGACCATGTGGACTCATACAGTGGCAACCTAAATTTACCTGTATATTTGTCCGATTTCGAAATGGAATTTAAAGCAGGTTATGATTTTGTTGATAGAGCCCGTATCTACTCAACTTCTAGTTTTGCGGTTAACTTGTCAGGTGCAGCCGTAAACGTCGACAATGGCGGTAATCCGTTAAATAATTCTGGCTATTTAACCGATTCATTTATCGACAACTCGAGCGCCACTATTCAATTCAATGAGCCAACGTCTCCTCGTGCTGATGATTATCTAGCTGCTCAGAAGGTTGCGGCGGGTTATGGTATGTTCGATGTAATATATCAAGGACAATGGCGCGTAAGCGGTGGACTACGATATGAGGAATTTCAGCAAGTTTCCATAGGTACTTCAAGCTTAATTTTTGATGGTGATGATTTAGATATTTATTATGACCCTGAGAAAATTCAAGCTGGAACGATAAACGAAGATGAAACGTACTCGGCTCTCTCTCTTACCTATATTGGCGGTGAGAGCTATCAAATACGTTTCGGTTATGGTGAAACAGTTGTTCGCCCTGATTTGCGCGAAGTTGTGCCAGTTTCTTATACAGACCCTTTGACTGACATTAGGACTTTTGGTCGCTCTGGATTAAAAAGCAGTCCGATTAAAAATTATGACTTACGTTATGAATATTATGGAAGTCTAGGTGACAGCTTCTCTGTTGCTGCTTTTTATAAGGATATAGACGCACCAATTGAGACTGTTTTGCAAATAGGTGACGAAGAATATTCAGCGACTTTCGTGAATGGCGAATCGGCAGAAGTTATGGGGGTTGAAATTGAATGGATGCATGACCTAACTTATTTAGCTGACGGTATTTTTACTTCAGGTAATATTACATTATCAGATTCTGAGGCTGTTATAGATCCAGCTCAAGCGGGTAGTTTGACCAACCCGACTAAACGTATGACAGGTCACTCTGAATATGTTGTGAACTTGCAATTGAACTACGACTCATCTGATGGTGAACATAGTAGCTCATTAGTTTATAACGTGTTTGGTGAGCGTATCTTAGCTGCTGGTGTGTTGGGTCGTGAAGATGCAATGGAGCAACCTTTCCATTCTTTAGACTTCGTTTACACCTATTACCCAGACTTCAACTCCAAAGTTAAGTTTAAAATGAAAAATTTACTTAATGAAGATCAAGAAGTTACTCAGTCTGGTGTAACAGTTCGTTCGAAAGAGATTGGTTTAGGCGCTAGCCTTAGCTACAGCTACGAGTTCTAATCTAGCTACCTCGCACTATAAAGGGATGAAATATTTCATCCCTTTAATATTTCTTTCATACAAGTCTCTAATTTCTAGCCTCTCCTTGTTGCTTTGTCACATTACTGTCACTTTGCATTAATCTCACTGTCATCTAACCGACATATAGTTGCTCCTAATTTCAAACGGTAATTTTAGGAAGCTTAACTATGAGCCTTTCGCAAATGTTTAAAACGACTGTTATTGCTTCATGTGTTGCAATGGCTTCGTTTGCACAAGCAAACAGTTTAGAGCCAGCAATCAAAGCTGGACAAAAAATTAATCAATCAGCTGAAAAGTCGCAGCAAAAAATCGACAAAATTAGCGACGACATTCAAGTTCGTTTGCAACAGTTCAAAGCAATTAATAAAGAAATTGAAGGTTTGTTGGTTTACAACCGTCAATTAGAAAAACAAGTTGCTAACCAAGAAGCTGAAATGGCTGACATTAATGAGTCAATTGACAAGGTGTCAGTTGTTGAACGTCAAGTTACCCCATTAATGATTCGCATGATCGACGGTTTAGAGCAGTTTGTTGGTTTAGACGTACCGTTTTTACCTGAAGAACGCACCCAACGCATAGCTGATTTAAAAAGCATGATGGACAGAGCTGATATCACACCTTCTGAAAAATTCCGTCGTGTATTAGAAGCTTACCAAGTAGAAGTTGATTACGGTAAAACAATTGAAGCTTATACCTCAACTTTAGAAGTTGAAGGTGAAGTACGTGACGTTGACTTTTTACGTGTTGGCCGCGTTGCTTTAATTTACCAAACGCGCGATGGCAAATTCAGTGGTGCATGGGACAAAAATCAACAAGGTTTTGTTGCTTTATCACCTGAATACCGCACGTCAATTACTAAAGGTTTACGTATAGCGCGTAAGCAATTAGCACCTGATTTATTAGTTTTACCAGTTTCAGCTGCTGAATAAGAGGTTTTAAAATGAAAAAGTTTGTTAAACATATTCTGGCAACAGCAGCACTTTCTGCAACTTTATCAGCACCTGTTATGGCTGAAGCTGAAACTGCAGTTAACTTAGACGAGTTGTTAACTAAATTGGAACAGGGTCAATTGTTTCAAAACCAACAAAACAAACAACGTGAATCTGAGTTTTTAGCGAAAAAAGAACAACAAGTTCAAATGTTAAATGACGCTCAAGCGCGCCGCAACCAATTGGTTAAACGCAGTGAAGAGCTAGAAACAACTTTCGAACAAAACGAAATTCATTTAGCCGATATCACCAACACTTTAAGCAACCGTATGGGTTCGTTAAAAGAGTTATTTGGTGTATTACAGCAAGTATCTGGCGATATGAAAGGTAAGTTCCAAAACTCAATTATTTCAGCACAATACCCTGGCCGTGACGTGTTCTTAGATGAATTAGCACAAAAAATGGGTAAAAGCTCAAAATTAGCCTCAGTTGAAGAAATTGAGCGCGTATGGTTTGAATTACAGCGCGAAATGACTGAATCAGGCAAAATTGTTCGTTTCAATGCACCTGTAGTAAGTGCTGAAACAGGTACTAAAACTGAACAAGAAGTTGTGCGTGTAGGTGCATTTAACTTAGTGTCTAATGGTAAGTTTGTTGAATACGTACAACAAACTGGTTCATTAGCTGAATTATCTCGTCAACCAACTGACCGCTACTTAGCAACTGCTTCAGCAGTGCAAGATAAAAAAGGTGAGTTAGTTGAATTTGCTGTCGACCCAACTGGTGGTTCTATCTTAGGTTTATTGGTTCAAGCGCCTAACTTACAAGAGCGTGTTGAGCAAGGTGGTACTGTTGGTTATGTAATTTTAGGTGTTGGTTTAATCGGCTTATTATTGGCATTAGAGCGTTTTATCAGCTTAACCATAGTGGGTGGCAAAATTAAGCGTCAATTAAAACAGCCTACACCACAAGCCAACAATCCGCTTGGCCGTGTTATGCAGGTTAAAAACGACAACCCACAAGCAGACAGCGAAACACTTGAGCTTAAATTAAGTGAAGCAATTTTGCGTGAAGTACCAAAATTAGCGCGTAACTTAACCTTTATCAAAATCATCTCTGTTGTTGCACCTTTGTTAGGTCTACTAGGTACTGTGACAGGTATGATTAATACTTTCCAAGCTATTACTTTATTCGGTACGGGTGATCCTAAATTAATGGCGGGTGGTATTTCGCAAGCATTGGTTACAACTGTATTAGGTTTGGTTGTCGCAATTCCCACCTTGTTGTTATACACAGTTCTTAACTCGCGCAGCCGTGGATTGATTTCAATCTTACAAGAGCAAAGCGCAGGTATTATCGCGGAAAGAGCAGAACAAGGAGAATAAGGTGTACGCTTTATTCGAAATGTCCGAAGCGATTCAGAGTTTTATGGAAACAGGTGGGCAAGTACTCACCTGGATAGCCGCTCTAATATTCGTGATGTGGATCTTAATATTTGAACGTGTTGCTTTTGTACGCTTTAGCTACAAAAAGTACGAGCGAGAAATGGTAGCGCAATGGGAAGCGCGAACAGAGCGTAAATCATGGAATGCTCAGCAAATTCGTGAAGCTGTTATCTCGCGTGCAAGCAATAAACTGAATGAAAATTTACCTTTGTTAAATGCACTTGTTGCACTGTGTCCACTACTTGGTTTGATGGGTACGGTGACAGGCATGATTGAAGTGTTTGACGTTATGGCTATATCTGGCTCTGGTAACGCGCGCTCAATGGCATCAGGTGTATCAAAAGCAACTATCCCAACTATGGCGGGAATGGTTGGCGCCTTGTCTGGGGTTTTTGCCTCAACTTGGTTAAAGCGAGTAGCGAAACGCGAATCTGAGCTACTTGAAGATCATTTAACAATGGATCATTAAATAATTATTGCAGATGAATTAAGCGACTACTTTGCACGCTTCAATTCTAAACCTTCTGCGCTCATGGATGGCGCAGCAGAGCTCTAGGGACAGATTTATGCGTGTTTAGAATTGAATGCTGCTAAGTAGGAACGTGCCTATATGCAAAAATTAGTAAGGTAAAAATTATGCGAGCAAGTCCTTTAAACAAAATTATGGAAGAAGAAGAAACAACCATAGATATGACGCCTATGCTAGACGTTGTATTTATCATGTTGATCTTCTTCATCGTAACTGCATCTTTTGTCAAAGAGTCAGGTATAGACGTTAATCGCCCTGATGCACCAACTGCAGTTAAAAAAGAGCGCGCTAATATCTTAATTGCCATTAGCGACACTGGCGAAATTTGGATTGATAAGCGTCGTATCGACATTCGTGCGGTACAAGCAAACGTTGAGCGTTTAAAAGCTGAAAACCCACAAGGTTCTGTGGTGATTCAAGCGGATAAAAAAGCCGACGTAGATACGCTAATTAAAGTAATGGATGCCTCGCGTGCAGCGGGTGCGTTTGACGTGTCAATTGCAGCAAACGACTGATAAATTATGAGCAGATATTTAATTGCAATTCTTTTATCTGTTGCGACGACTTTCGTAATTTTTTACGGCATGCAGTCGTTAATACAAAGCGGAGAGGGGGCACTAACGGATCCTCCTCGCGGCAGTGTATTAGACTTTGTCCGAGTGAAAAAAGAGTCGGCACCAGAGCAAAAAGACCGAAAACCACAAAAGCCACCTAAACCACAAGAGCCACCACCGCCGATGGAAGCGCCACCTATGGATGCGCCAGATCCAAATGCAAACGCAGTGACCACTGACTTTGCTGCGGATATCGAAGCGGATGTAGGTATTCAAAACGGTTTGTCTCTTGAGTCTGGCGACGGTGAGTATTTACCTATAGTTAAAGTACAACCCATTTATCCGCGCCGTGCGCAACAACGTGGCATTGAAGGTTACGTGATTGTTGAGTTTACCGTGAGCAAATTGGGCACAGTTGTTAACCCTGTAGTGGTTGAAGCCGAGCCTGCCAATATATTTGACCAAGCTGCGATTAATGCTGCAATGAAGTTTAAATATAAGCCAAGAGTGGTAAATGGTGAGCCAATGGAAGTGGCCGGTGTACAAAACCGTATTACCTTCAAAATTGACTAGTTAGGAGTGTATAAACGATGAAAAAATTATCCAAAAAACTCGTGATCATGTCGATTGTCGCTTCGTTAGGTGCTGCTGTATCTAACACTGTTGTTGTGTCAGCTCATGCTGAAACAAGTGCGAGCAGTAAAACGGTAAAAGTACCAGCTATGCGCTCTAAAGTGTATGAGCAACTTGCTCGTGCACAGGCGATTGCCGATGAAGGCAAACCACAAGAAGCAATTGAAGCGTTAGACAATGTAAATCGTAAACGTAATTCAATGAATAGTTACGAAATCGCTATGATGCATAACTTCTATGCTTTTGTTTATTACAACATGGAAGATATGGCAAAAGCGATTGAAAACTTTGAAGCTGTGGTCGCCGAAGAAGCTATTCCAGAAAGTTTACGTCAAAGTACTTTGTACAGTTTGGCGCAATTGCAAATGGCACAAGAAGATTATCAAGGCACTATTGATAAACTAAACGCTTGGTTGGCAGCAGGTGGTGACGCTGAAAACCCAAATGCTCAAGTGTTAATGGCGCAAGCGTATTACCAACTTAAGCAATACGACAATGCACTTAAGCCATTAGAAAAAGC
This sequence comes from Catenovulum agarivorans YM01, assembly GCF_000281085.1. Taxonomy (GTDB): domain Bacteria; phylum Pseudomonadota; class Gammaproteobacteria; order Enterobacterales; family Alteromonadaceae; genus Catenovulum; species Catenovulum agarivorans. The sequence goes on along the minus strand of NZ_JH767524.1, from coordinate 217,193 downwards.
AATTAAATTGGTTGCCGATTCGGGCGAAACACCAAAAGAAAATTGGTTTGTATTGCAACGCGCAATTTATTATTCGCTTAAAAAACCTGAGCATGTTGCGGATGTAACTGAAACTTTAGTGCGTTTATTCAATAAACCAGAATATTGGTTGCAACTTGCGGGCATGTACGGTGAGTTAGGTTTAGAGAAAAAGCAGCTTGCTATGATGGAAGTAGCGTATCAACAAGGTTTTGTTGATAAACGCGCTGATGTGCTTACGCTTGCGCAATTGTATGTTTACCATCAAGTGCCTGTTAAAGGTGCTATCTTGTTAGATAAAGCTATGGATGAAGGCATTGTTGAGCAAGATGTGAAAAACCTTAAGTTTTTAGCACAAGCTTATACCCTAGCGAAAGAAGATGAAAAAGCTGTGCCTGTGTTGGCAAAAGCCGCTGAATTATCGGCTGATGGCAATTTAGATGCGCAGTTGGGCCAAACTTATCTAAATATGGAGAAGTGGCAATTAGCTATTGAGTCTACCCAGAAAGCTTTAGAAAAAGGTGAGTTAGACGATATTGGCAAAGCTCAACTGGTATTGGGCATGGCTTACTTTAACTTAAAGCAATATGACAAATCGCTAAAAGCACTAGAGTTAGCCAGCGAACATAACTCAAGTAAAGTGATGGCGAATCAGTGGAAGAAATACGTTTCTAAAGAGAAACAAAATGCTGAAGCATTAGCGAGTATTTCAGCTTAATAACTTTCGCATCGTTTGAAATTAAATCAGCTCCAATAGTTTGTCATAGCTATTGGAGCTTTTTTGTTTTGCAAAACCCTATCCTGAATCTGGTAAAAAATTAACTCGCAACTTTGTGGATATTCTTCTAAGCTATTTCTACATTAGCTGATCCCATGGTGGAGTATTTATGAGCTTTATTTTAGACGCCAGGCTTGAAGCGGACTGTATAGAAGTTGCGGATTTGGAGTTAAGCCGCCTATTACTGATGAACAATCGCCTTGTTCCTTGGTTAATTTTAGTTCCTCGCAGAGATAATGCTGCAGAGATAACTGATTTGACCGCGACTGAGCAGCAAGTTTTATTAAACGAAATTACTATGGTTACCAATATTCAGCAAAAGCTGTTTTCGCCGGATAAAATCAACACGGCGGCGATTGGTAATATGGTTAGACAATTGCATATTCATATTATTGGGCGTTATAAAAATGACCCAGTTTGGCCAGCGCCAGTTTGGGGGAATTTAGCCCAAGAGCGATACCACGAAGGTGAGTTATTGCAGCGTGTGCAGATGCTCAGACATGCAATTTGTATCTAAAATCATAATCGCAACTTATGTTGGGTATTTGTGCAGTTAACGCCAGCCCACCTGTTATTTTATCAAGCATCACTTATACTTGCTGGCATATTGTATGAGTAGAATAGGCACTTTGCCTTTCTTAAACATAACAAAAATGAATTTTATAATATTTAGTGGAATTGCCCGGAGGTGTTAAATGAGCCTATATCAAGAATATATGGCTGAAATCGAGAGCCGCAAAACGGAACTCGGTTTAAATCCTAAACCGATTGACAGCGCGGAGTTGCTGTCTGAAATCATTGCTCAAATCAAAGATACAGGCAATGAATTCCGTGAAGACTCTTTAAAATTCTTTATTTACAATACCTTGCCAGGTACCACACCTGCGGCAGGCGTTAAGGCTGAATTCCTAAAAGAAATTATCTTAGGTCAAGAATCAGTTGCTGAAATTAATTCTGAGTTTGCGTTTGAATTGCTTTCGCACATGAAAGGTGGTCCTTCAATTGAAGTATTACTTGATCTTGCTTTAGGTGACGACGCAGCTGTTGCTGCACCTGCTGCTGAAGTATTAAAAACACAAGTATTCTTATACGAAGCTGATACTGCTCGTTTAGAAGCAGCATTTAAAGCTGGTAATGCAATCGCTAAAGAAATTTTAGAAAGCTACGCACAAGCTGAGTTCTTTACTAAATTACCTGAAATTGACGAAAAAATTGAAGTTGTTACTTATATCGCTGGTGAAGGTGATATTTCAACTGACTTATTATCGCCAGGTAACCAAGCGCATTCACGTGCTGACCGCGAGTTACACGGTCAATGTATGATCACCCCAGAAGCACAACAAGAAATTGTTGCATTACAGAAAAAACATCCTAACGCCAAAGTAATGTTAATTGCTGAAAAAGGTACTATGGGTGTAGGTTCTTCACGTATGTCTGGTGTGAATAACGTAGCTTTATGGGCGGGTAAACAAGCTTCTCCATACGTTCCATTCATCAATATCGCACCTGTAGTTGCTGGTACTAATGGTATCGCACCTATCTTCCTTACGACTGTTGATGTAACTGGTGGTATTGGTCTTGACCTTAAAAACTGGGTTAAGAAAACCGACGAAGCTGGTAATCTTGTTACTGACGAGAACGGCGACCCTGTATTAGAAGAAGCATACTCTGTTGCTACAGGTACAGTTTTAACAATTGATACTAAAGCTAAAAAGTTATACAACGGCGACAAAGAATTAGTAGACGTTTCTTCTGCTTTCACTCCGCAAAAAGTTGAATTTATGAAAGCGGGTGGTTCATACGCAGTTGTATTCGGTAAAAAACTACAAACGTTCGCTGCTGAAACTTTAGGTGTTGAAGCACCTGTTGTTTACGCGCCTTCAAAAGAAATTTCACACGAAGGCCAAGGTTTAACAGCTGTTGAGAAAATCTTTAACCGCAATGCTGTAGGTGTGGCTTCTGAAGCGCCTTTACATGCAGGTTCTAACGTTCGTGTTAAAGTAAATATTGTTGGTTCGCAAGATACAACTGGCCCTATGACATGCCAAGAGTTGGAAGCTATGGCTGCTTCAACTATTTCTCCAAGTGTTGATGGTGCATACCAGTCTGGTTGTCACACAGCATCAGTTTGGGATGCAAAAGCGCAAGCGAATATTCCTAAACTAATGGCATTCATGAACAAATTCGGTTTGATCACTGCACGTGACCCGAAAGGTGTTTACCATTCAATGACTGACGTAATCCACAAAGTATTAAACGATATTACTGTGGACGACCGTGCAATTATCATTGGTGGTGACTCACATACACGTATGTCTAAAGGTGTCGCATTTGGTGCTGACTCTGGTACGGTAGCATTAGCACTTGCAACAGGCGAAGCGGCAATGCCAATTCCTCAGTCTGTAAAAGTTACTTTTAAAGGCAAGATGGCTGGCCATATGGACTTCCGTGATGTTGTACACGCGACTCAAGCACAAATGCTTAAGCAATTTGGCGGCGAGAACGTGTTCCAAGGTCGAATTATCGAAGTTCACATAGGAACCTTGTTAGCAGACCAAGCATTCACATTCACCGACTGGACAGCAGAAATGAAGGCAAAAGCTTCTATCTGTATTTCTAACGATGAAACTTTGATTCAGTCTATCGAGCTTGCTAAGAGCCGTATCCAAATCATGATTGAAAAGGGTATGGATAATGAAGCTGGCATGTTAGCTGGCTTAATTAAGCTTGCGGACGAGCGTATTGCAGGGATTAAATCTGGCAAAGAGCCAGCATTAGCACCTGATGACTCTGCTAAATACTATGCTGAAGTTGTTGTTGATTTAGATGCAATTGACGAGCCTATGATTGCAGACCCTGATGTAAACAACGAAGATGTTTCTAAGCGTTATACCCATGACGTTATCCGTCCGGTTTCTTATTATAAAGATAAGCCGGTTGATCTAGGTTTTGTTGGGTCTTGTATGGTCCACAAAGGCGACATGCAAATTATCGCGCAAATGTTACGTAACCTAGAAAAACAAAATGGCACTGTTGAATTTAAAGCGCCATTAGTTGTTGCGCCACCAACTTACAACATTGTTGATGAGTTAAAGGCTGAAGGTGACTGGGCTGTATTAGAGAAATATTCTGGTTTTGTATTTGACGATGCGCACCCTAAAGATGCTGCACGTACCAAGTACGAAAACATTTTATATCTAGAGCGTCCTGGTTGTAACTTATGTATGGGTAACCAAGAAAAAGCTGAACCAGGTGACACAGTTATTGCAACTTCAACACGTTTGTTCCAAGGCCGTGTTGTAGCTGACTCGGCTGAGAAAAAAGGTGAGTCTTTATTAGGTTCAACACCTTTAGTGGTACTTTCTACTGTATTGGGTCGATTCCCAACGACTGAAGAGTATAAAGCCGCTGTAAATGGTATCGACTTAACTAAGTTTACACCGCCAGAGCAAGCTATGACGACTAAGTTTGGTGCAGCTATCCCAGCACAGCGTGTTGACTAAAGTTAAACGCTAATTTAGTTAAAATAAAATCCCCGTTGATCCGAGATTAACGGGGATTTTTAGTTTGTACATATCGAATACACCCATGTTTGTCTCCTTGGTGAAATTAGGATAATTTTTAATCAAGTATAACAAGCTTTATACCAATTTATGTTTTATTAAACAAATCAGAAGTTTAGGTTTTATTGCTCGCGAATGCAGAATAGTCATTTGAGTATAATGACGAATATTTGGTAAAAAACGTCACTTGTTATATTCATACTCCTGCAGCGGATTGGCCTAACGCACAGGCGATTGCTTGTGCAGGCAAGGCAAAAACGCTAATATCGCAACATTCAACAAAAACAGCCTAAGAGCATGTAATGTCTACAATAAAAGAAGTATCAGAGCGCGCAGGTGTTTCACAAGCAACTGTCTCTCGAGTGATGAATGGTACGGCGAAAGTCGTAGAAGAAACTCGACAGAAAGTCCTAACCGCGATGAAAGAACTTGGTTATCGACCAAACGCACATGCTCAGTCGTTGGCGTCTAATCGCTCCAATAGTGTTGGTTTGCTTATTTCTGAGTTTGATGGGCCTTTCTATGGGGCTTTGATGGCTGGGGCTGAAGAAGTATTGCGTGACGCGAAAAAGCGCATTTTGATATCGGCTAGCCATGGCGACAAAAAGCTTGAAGAAGAGGCGGTTGAATTTTTACTGAGTTGCCGTTGTGATGCTTTGATATTACATGCCGAAACTTTACCGGATGAATATTTAATTGAACAAGCTAATCAAGGCACGCATGTTATCTTAATTAATCGCAATATTGAGCAAATGGAACAGCAATGTTTATATATAGACAATGAGCAAGGGGCTTATTTAGCGACTGATTATTTGATTAAAAAAGGCCATAACAGTATTGCTCATATTGCTGGTCCACAATGGAAACACGATGCTAGGGAACGTTTTTGGGGATATCAACAAGCGTTAGGCAAAAGCAATATTGGCCTGAAGTTAAATTTAGTGGTTGAAGGCAACTTCCGTGAAGACGGTGGTTATGCCGCGGCGAAAAAATTATTGGAATCTGGTGAATCTTTTAGCGCTATTGTCTGCGGTAATGATCAAACTGCATACGGTGCTATTTCTGCAATCGAAGATGCTGGTTTAAAAGTTCCTCAAGACATATCTGTTATTGGTTTTGACGATTTACCCTACAGCAGCCTGATCAAACCTAAATTGACCACAGTGCATTTTCCCATACGACAGATGGCAGCAGAAGCCGCCAGACGAATTTTAAAAGACGTTTATCACGTTAAAGATATCAATACTCAGCCATCTAGAGTTGAAGCGCATGTTGTTGAGCGTGAATCGGTTAAATCTTTGTTGTAGTGGTGATTTGGCTTAAGCGCCATGGTTTTTTCTAAACTCGCTGGGTGTTACCCCATAACGTCCTTTAAACACCATCATCATATATTGTGGTGACTTGTAGCCGACAGAGTCGGCGATTTGTTGCAAAGTCATTTTGCTATTGAGTAAATAATCCGAAACTAAATTTAACTGTTCATCAAAAATCACTTCGTGCACAGTTGCATTTAGTGCGGTTTTAAATCGTTTATCTAAATTGGCTCGAGAAATCGCTAAATGGTTGAGCACATGCACAACTTTAATGCCTTTATCTGCATTGGCTTTGACAAAAGCGAGTGCTTTGCGGACAAATTCGTCGGCAATAACTTCAACATTGGTTGAATGGCAAACTTGTAAACCTATTGGGTCAACTAAGTGGATTGTTTGTTGTGGTGGCACGCTCGCCATAATTTGATTCAAGATAGATGAGGCTAAATAACCCATATGTTCACTGCCTTGGGTGACAGTACTGAGTTGATTGCCAGTTAAATCCAGAATTAAATCGTCGCCATCTACCCCGAGCACAGCAACATCTTCAGGTATGCTGACGTCTATTTGTTGGCAGGCTTCAAAAACTTGCCATGCTCGCATATCTGTTGGTGCCATTATGCCAATGGGTTTAGGCAAACTGGCTATCCAATCGGCTAATTGATTAATATTTTCAACTCTGTCGACTGATACATTCTGCGGTCTTAAAACATACAAGTTTTCATCTTGGTAACCAGACTTTTTTGCATGTTCGATAAAGGCCAATTCACGCTCTTTCGCCCATCGGCTTTTTATGTCGACAAAGCCGGTGTAAAAGGCCAAATTTTTTAATCCAAGTCGGCTTAAGTGCTCACAACCAAGTCGAGCAATTTCATCATTATTGGTTGCCACATAATGGATGTTTTGTGGATATTCGCTGGTTTGTCGGTATGAACTGCCTACAGCAACACAAGGGATGTTGTTGGCGCGGACAAAATCGACAATTTTAGGATCATCAAAGTCAGCTATTATGCCCTCACCTTGCCAATTGGCTAAATTGTCTAGGCGGGTGACTAAGTCTTCTTCAACACAAATATGCCAATTGGCGACTTCTCTCGAATAACGTGAGATGCCTTTGATTATTTTTCTGTCGTAACCTTTATTGGCGTTAAACAGCACAGCGACTTTTTGCAGTTTCTTCATAAATGAAATTTTTAATTAATTTTCATACGTTATATAAGAAATTTTATAAATTTAAGCTAACACAAGTTTTGTTAATATGAAACAACAAAAGTACATAAGATGTTAACTTGGCGTAACTGTGGAGGTTTGGGTGGAATCTATTGTCAGCAATCAGTATCAACAAGAAACTGGTGGCGAAAATACTTGGTTTATTATTATGGTTAGCTGTATTGCAACCATAGGTGGATTTTTATTTGGTTACGACAGTGGCGTAATTAACGGCACGGTTGAAGGTTTGCAAGTTGCATTTAACTCTGACTCTGCGGGCACAGGCTTTAATGTCGCGTCTATGTTGTTGGGATGCGCTGTTGGTGCTGCACTTGCTGGACGTCTAGCTGACTTATATGGGCGTAAAGCCATGTTAATTTTGTCTGCTGTGATGTTTATTGTATCTGCTTGGGGATCTGGTGTTGCGACTGGCTCGTTTGAGTTTGTTATTTATCGAGTTATCGGTGGTATTGCTGTCGGTGCTGCGAGTGTTATGACGCCGGCGTATATCAGTGAAGTTGCGTTAGCTCGATATCGTGGTCGCTTAACCACAATTCAACAAGTGGCGATTATTTCGGGTTTAACAGGTGCGTTTTTAAGCAATTATCTGTTAGCCAATCTATCCGGTTCGGCATTAAATCCTTTATGGGCAGGTTATGAAACTTGGCGTTGGATGTTTTGGGTTGAGCTGATTCCAGCAAGCATTTTCTTATTTGCATTGTTTTTAATTCCAGAAAGTCCAAGGTTTTTAGTTGCCAAAAGCCGCTCACAACAAGCTAGGTCGGTATTAATTAAATTGTACGGTGATGCGGAAGGTCATCGTAAATTTGCCGAAATTGAAGCTTCATTAGCAGATCAAACACAAGCTAAACATCAGCCAAAGTGGTCGGATATCAAAGACAAAGTGACAGGAAAGATTCGTCCTATTATCTGGATTGGTATTGGTTTGGCTGTATTCCAACAATTTGTTGGGATTAACGTGGTATTTTATTACGGCGCGATATTGTGGCAGTCGGTTGGTTTTTCAGAGTCAGATGCTTTATTTATCAATGTATTATCTGGTAGCTTAAGTATTGGTGCCTGTATTTTAGCCATTGTATTGGTCGATAAATTAGGCCGTAAACCATTATTGTGGATTGGTTCAATTGGTATGGCGATCACTTTAAGTATTGCAGCATATGCGTTTTCAACCGCCACTTTAGATGTCGAAGGTAGCCTAAGTTTAACCTCGGATATGGGCATGCTGGCCTTGGTATCGGCTAATCTGTATGTGATATTTTTTAATATGTCATGGGGGCCGATTATGTGGGTTATGCTAGGCGAGATGTTCCCGAATCAAATTCGTGGTTTAGGTTTGGCGATTGCTGGTTTCTTCCAGTGGGTTGCAAATTTTGCCATCACTATGACTTTCCCTATCTTATTGGGTAGCGTCGGTCTTGCATATGCGTATGGTTTTTACGCTGTCTGTGCGGCTATTTCAGCTTATTTTGTATTTAAGTGTGTGATGGAAACTAAAGGCAAAGAACTAGAGGAAATGGCTGGTTAATTGATTTAGCCACAGTTTGAAAATTTAATCATTAAAGCGCTAAGTTAACAACTTAGCGCTTGACCCAATCTGTTACCCAAATATTGAGCGCATTAAGCTGATAACTTCTTCTATTTTTTTGCCGCCCATCACTTGTTTAATTATGGCATCGCGGTTGGCTTTTACAAAAGCTGGGATCTCTTCGTCTGCAAGTACACGATCTACCATAGCTGTGACCGACTCTAAACTTTTACCATTTCGTCTAACTATAGTGCTTTTGCTACTAGCGGGTGTCGCTTTATTCAAAGCTTTATAATAATTAGTTTGCTGATGGGCGTTTTCTTCACTAAACCAGAATAAATCTAACAAAATCGCTCTGTGTGCAAAAATAAACTGCTCACTGTCGCTGCTATTTGTCGCTAATTTCCACCATGGCATTTGTTGATAACTTGTCACTACATCATGCCAGTAGGCTAAAAAGTCTTGGTTAGATAATTTATTGATGGCAAACGCGATAGATAAAACATCAGCCTTGGTTGAATTTAGGCTGACAAATGTGTCAGGACGGCGCAGGGCTAATAATCGAGTTGCAGGAAATAGTGGTGCTTTTTCCGGTTCAGCTTGTTGTTCAAACATTGCAACGTATTGATTTACGAAGTTTTGGTAATGTTGAAAAGTTACTTCGCCTTCCAGCGGAATCGCCGCTAACATAGCTTCAATTTTTTCACCATTATGAGCTACTGTGGCTAGATAGGTTTTTGCATTGCGGAAGCCGGTAAAATGCTCGACATCAAATTGATAAACACTTGGATCGTGTTTGGCGCTATGTTTACCAAAAAAGACCATTTGGTCTTCTGCAATCATCTGACTAAATGCTTGTGATCTTAATTCTGCTAGATACTGTAAAAAGTTATGTTGTTCTAACCAAATCTCACGCTGTTGAAACTGTTCAACACTGGCGACAAAAATAGGCCAAGGGGTAATACGTAGCATTTTAAGTTGGCAAACACTAATAGCTTGTTCTAGTAACTTTAATAACTTGGCAACTTTGGGCAATTGTTCATCATCTAATAACTGATAATTGAGATGCTTGTTGCAGATTAAGTGCATGGTTTGG
>NZ_JH767524.1:188755-207651 GCF_000281085.1 Catenovulum agarivorans YM01 | reverse complement strand
TTGGCACCAAGTTAAAAAATCACCGGGGATTTCATCTATAATGTCGGCGGTTTTTATCGCCAGCAAGTTTAGACTGATATCTGAGATGATCTTCAGCATGTTTTGATACAGCTGATTTTCACTTTCTGGTAAGGACATTTTTACAGGGGCGGCTAGCAGTTTTTTCATTTACTTCTTAATAATGCGCAGTGAAAGGGGCGCTGATGATACGGATTCGTTAATTTGGTTCAAGTGGCTTTTTTGGCAAACTGCTATAATTTAGTTTAACTGCACGATAAATAGTCAAACTCATAAGATAAAGTGAAGTTTGTAATTCGGACAAAGGTTAGTTCAGGATATTTTTATGTATAAATTTGATAACGCATTTTTTAATAGTTTAATCGCAGCTATCGTCATTTTGTTGGTCATTGACTATACCACGGGTGTTACCGACAAAAGCAGCGATGTAGATGAGCAAAGTGATTCAGCTTATATCGACCGAGGCAAACAACTTGCCTTACCTGGCAAAAAACCAGATTTTAAGGCTATTCCTGCTGGCAAAGAGCGCAAAAAAGCTTTCTTCAATTATTTTTTACCTATTGTCGAGTTTCGCAATAACCAGTTATTAGCTTTGCGTGATGAGGTTGTTGAGCTTTACGAAAAGCGCACTCAGCTAACGTCTGAGCAAATAGCTCACGTAGAAAGCATTGCCAACGAATATGACATTGAAGGGTTTTCGGTCAGCAATGAACAGAATTGGCAGACGCTGATTCGACGAATTGATGTTGTTCCACCTTCTTTAGCTTTAGCGCAAGCTGCCAACGAGAGTGCGTGGGGCACATCAAGATTTGCGGTGCAAGGCAATAACTTTTTCGGCCAATGGTGTTTTCGTAAAGGCTGTGGTTTAGTGCCACGTGGCAGAGATGAGGGGCAAGTCCATGAAGTAGCCAAATTTAATAGTCCACAGCAGTCGGTTTTTCGTTATATGCATAACTTAAATACCCATGAAGCTTACCGCCAGCTTCGTGGTTTGCGTGAGAAGCTGCGTAATCAACAACAAAGCATTACAGGTATTAAACTAGCGTCTGGTTTGGAGAAATATTCCGAGCGTGGTCATGAATATATAGAAGAACTTAGACAGATGATACGTTTTAACAAATTAGACCGTTTAGATAGTTAAATTTGCCTCAAGCGTATCGCTTTAATCTGGTGGTACGCTTGCTAAACTCGCTCGTTTTCGCAACTTTTCGACATTAAATGTCAAAAAAACAGTTTATTTTTAAATCTAACGCTGTCTTTCTTTTCAATTGCTCGTTTACCTTGTATCCTATCGCGCGTTACATTTCTTGACATATGTTTAATAGAGTATAGCAATGACTGATTTATCCAAATATAGAAATATTGGTATTTTTGCTCACGTAGACGCGGGTAAAACTACTTCAACTGAACGTATTCTTAAGCTTACTGGTAAAATCCACAGAACTGGTGAGGTACATGACGGTGAATCTACTACCGACTTCATGGAACAAGAAGCAGAGCGTGGTATTACAATTCAATCAGCAGCAACAACTTGTTTCTGGAAAGACCACCGCTTAAATGTTATCGACACCCCTGGACACGTTGACTTCACTGTAGAAGTATATCGTTCATTAAAAGTTCTTGATGGTGGTATCGGTGTATTCTGTGGTTCTGGTGGTGTTGAGCCACAATCAGAAACTAACTGGCGCTACGCGAATGACGCAGAAGTATCTCGTTTGATCTTCGTAAACAAATTAGACCGTATGGGTGCTGATTTTTACCGCGTTGTAGAGCAAGTTAAAAAGGTACTTGCTGCTAACCCTTTAATTATGACTTTACCAATTGGTATTGAAGATGACTTTAAAGGTGTTGTTGACGTATTAAACCAAAAAGCATACATCTGGGATGATTCAGGTTTACCTGAAAACTACGAAATTGTAGACATTCCTGAAGATATGGTTGAAAAAGCCGCTGAATATCGCGAAATGTTGATCGAAACTGCGGTTGAACAAGATGACGACTTAATGATGGCTTATATGGACGGTGAAGAGCCTTCTATTGAGCAAATCAAAGAGTGTATCAAAAAAGGTACACACAACTTGTCATTCTTCCCAACTTTCTGTGGTTCTGCATTTAAAAACAAAGGTATTCAATTAGTATTGGATGCAGTTGTTGATTATTTACCTTCTCCAACTGAGGTTGTTCCACAAGACTTAACAGATGAAGAAACTGGTGAACCTACTGGTGAAGTAGCAACAGTTTCTGTTGATGAGCCTTTCCGCGCATTAGCATTCAAAATTATGGATGACAGATTCGGTGCATTAACTTTCGTACGTATTTACTCTGGTAAATTGAACAAAGGTGACACCATTCTTAACTCTGCTACAGGTAAAACTGAGCGTGTTGGCCGTATGGTTGAAATGCATGCGAATGACCGTACTGAGTTAACTTCAGCACAAGCTGGTGACATCATAGCTATCGTTGGTATGAAGAATGTACAAACTGGTCACACTTTATGTGATCCGAAACAACCTTGTACATTAGAGCCTATGATCTTCCCTGAGCCGGTAATTTCTATCGCTGTTGCACCTAAAGATAAAGGTTCAACTGAGAAAATGGGTGTTGCTATCGGTAAATTGGTTGCAGAAGATCCTACTTTCCAAGTTGAAACAGACGAAGATTCAGGTGAAACCATACTTAAAGGTATGGGTGAACTTCACTTAGACATCAAAGTTGATATCTTGAAGCGTACTTATGGTGTTGAATTAAACGTAGGTCAACCTCAAGTTGCTTACCGTGAAACTATTACTCAAGCAATTGAAGATAGCTACACGCATAAGAAACAATCTGGTGGTTCTGGTCAGTTCGGTAAAATTGATTACCGCATCCGTCCTGGTGAGCCAAACTCTGGTTTCTCATTCAAGTCTGTTGTTGTTGGTGGTAACGTTCCTAAAGAATTCTTCCCAGCAATCGAGAAAGGCTTTAAAGAGATGATGAATCACGGTGTTTTAGCTGGATTCCCAACTCTAGACGTTGAAGTTGAGTTATACGATGGTGCTTACCACGCAGTTGACTCATCAGCTATCGCGTTCGAAATCGCTGCAAAAGGCGCTTTCCGTCAATCAATGAAAAAAGCTGGTCCTCAATTACTTGAGCCAATCATGAAAGTTGACGTATTTACCCCAGAAGATCATGTTGGTGACGTAATCGGTGATATCAACCGTCGTCGTGGTATGATCAAAGACCAAGAAGCTGGTGCAACTGGTGTACGTGTTAAAGCTGACGTTCCATTATCAGAAATGTTTGGTTACATAGGTACATTACGTACTATGACATCTGGTCGTGGTCAATTCTCTATGGAATTCTCACACTACGCAGCTTGTCCACAAAACGTAGCTGACGCTGTAATTGCAGCTGAAAAAGAGAAAAAAGCAGCTAAATAATCTATTTGCTGATTAATTCTTTTAAAAGCCTCACTGTTGTAAAATAGTGAGGCTTTTTTGTGCCTATCCAAAGCTCAACTTGGTCAAATCTACTTGGTAAATATGCTGAGTGTCTGACAGGATAACCAGTATTTTTTGTCTGAATGCTGCATGCCCGTATTTAACGCCTTGTTTTTTCTTTTTATTTTTCTTTATATATCATATTGTTAACATGAGTTGTTTCTAGGTAAATATTATTGAGGTTTTTATTTAATCAGAAATGTCGCGAACTAGGTTAAATACGCTGACAAAACGCTTTTTAACTCATGATTAAATCTGGTATCTTAATGTTTTTTGATATACTTATGTCATTGTAATAACTAATGGATTTAACCATATGGCTTTGTTCTGGGTTCCACTAATAACTACAATTGGCAGTTTGATCTCATCACGAGCGGCTAAGTTAAGCCGCAATGAAACTGCTGCAGTAGCCCTAATAGCGCCACTCATTGCGCTGGTTGTTTGTCTTTACCACTCCCCGGCTGTATTTAACGGCGAAACACTTTACGATCATATCCAATGGCTTGATGTACTTGGGGTGCATTTAAGTTTTCGGCTTGATGGCTTGTCCCTTTTATTTGCGCTACTGATTTTAGGTATTGGCTGTTTAGTTATTTTTTATGCGCGTTATTATTTAAGCGCTAAAGATTCCTTGCCTAAACTATATGCGTACTTGCTGCTGTTTATGACTGCTATGTTAGGCATAGTTATGTCTAATAATATGATTCAGTTATGGTTTTTCTGGGAGCTAACCAGTATAAGTTCGTTTTTACTCATTAGTTATTGGTCGGATAAAACTGAAGCGCGTAAAGGCGCATTAATGGCTTTAACAATCACAGGCGCTGGTGGTTTAGCTTTACTGGCGGGTTTGTTAATTCTCGGCAATATAGTCGGCAGCTATCAACTTGATCAAGTTCTTGCTAGTGGTGAACTGATTAAACAAAGTCAGTGGTACGAAGTGACGCTGGTATTAATTTTGTTAGGTGCATTTACTAAATCAGCTCAATTCCCATTCCATTTCTGGTTGCCACATGCCATGGCGGCACCTACACCTGTTAGTGCTTATTTACATTCAGCAACTATGGTTAAAGCTGGCATATTTTTAATGGCGCGTTTCTACCCAGCATTAGCCGGTACTGAAATCTGGTTTATTATTGTCAGCTTAACAGGGTTAACAACCCTGTTATTAGGGGCTTATGTCGCGTTGTTTAAGCATGATTTAAAAGGTTTATTAGCTTATTCAACCATAAGTCATTTAGGTTTAATCACCTTGTTGCTTGGTTTAGATACTGAACTTGCGACTGTTGCTGCTATTTTCCATATTATTAATCATGCAACCTTCAAAGCGTCATTGTTTATGGCAACCGGTATTATTGACCATGAAACTGGCACTCGGGATATGCGCAAGCTTAACGGTATGTGGAAATTTATGCCGTTTACCGCCACTTTAGCTATGGTTTCAGCAGCTGCTATGGCAGGCGTACCTTTGCTCAACGGCTTTTTGTCGAAGGAAATGTTTTTTGCTGAGACCCTGCATGCGCAATTATTAGGTTCAATGTCGTGGTTAATACCTGTATTAGCAACACTTGCTGGTGCATTTTCCGTTGCTTATTCTGCTCGTTTTATTCACGATGTATTTTTTAACGGTGAGCCAATTGATTTACCGAAACAACCACATGAAGCGCCGCGTTACATGCGCGTGCCGATTGAAGTGTTAGTTGCTATCTGTTTATTGGTGGGCATGTTCCCCAACCTGATTGTTGATGAAATATTAGATGCAGCTTCAAGCGCTGTGTTAACCACAAGTACCCCTGTATTTGAAATCGCACTGTGGCATGGTTTTAATTTACCTCTATTAATGAGTGCATTGGCGGTTACTGGTGGTGTGTTAATTTATACATTGCGAAAGCACCTATTCCAATTTCAAGCGACTTTACCTTCTTTAGAAGGTCGTTATATTTTTGAGCAGGGACTAGAATTTATCCTAGCTTGGTGTCAAAAACGCATTGCTCAGTTTGAAAATGGCTCACTGCAACGTTATACGATTGTACTTATCGCTGTTGTGTTATTTTTCGCAGGTGCGCCTCTGTTTGATATGCAAAAACTCGTCGGAGAAAGTGAACCACACCCAATTGATATGTTTAATGCAGTGGGGACTGGCTTGTTGATTGCAGGGGCACTTGCAACTGTTATTTGGCACCGTCAGCGTATGATTTCCCTAATCATGATTTCTATTGTTGGCTTGATGGTTTCGGTTGCATTTACCCGGTTTTCAGCGCCAGATTTAGCACTCACACAGCTGAGTGTGGAAGTCGTCACAGTGGTATTGTTGATGCTTGCGTTGTTCTTCTTACCACAAAAAACCCCGAAAGAGTCTACTTCAATCCGAGTTTTACGCGATTTACTTATCGCGACAGGCTGTGGTGTAGTTGTTGGTAGCATTTGTTATGCATTGGTTACCCGTCCACTTGACTCTATTTCGCAATTTTTTGTTGCCAACGCTAAAACCGGTGGGGGTGGCACTAATGTGGTTAACGTGATTTTGGTTGATTTTAGGGGCTTTGATACTTTAGGCGAAATTACTGTATTAGGTATTGCAGCGCTTGGCATATATAAGTTACTCAATAACCTACCGTTATTTATGCCTTCTACCGACAGCGAGGGACGTAAATGGGCGCGTGAAAAATATCCATTGTTACTTGCCACTATATCTCAAACGCTATTACCGTTGGCCTTGTTAGTTTCGGCCTTTATATTTATTCGTGGCCACAATTTGCCAGGTGGGGGATTTATTGCGGGCTTAGTGACAGCAACAGCAATTATTTTGCAATATATTGCTCATGGTTCGAATTGGATCAGCGAGCGGCTGTTTTTCAATTACCGTAAAATTATTGCCACAGGGGTAATGATTGCCTTTATTTGTGGTGTTGGCAGTTTAGTGTTTGACAAGCCATTTTTAACCAGTTGGTTTGATTATTTTGATATTCCACTAGTTGGCAAAACAGAGTTAGCGAGCGCAATGATTTTTGATCTAGGTGTATATATAACAGTGGTCGGCGCAACCATGATGATCTTAGCTAGTTTAGGTAAATTGACTGCGAATGATGAGCCTAAGGCAAATACTAAATCAATAGGAGCCAATAAATAATGGAGTTGTTATATTCTGTTTGTGTGGGGGTTTTAGTTAGCTGTGGAGTATTTCTAATTCTGCGAGCGCGTAGTTTCCCTATTGTTTTAGGTTTGACCATGTTGTCTTATGCGGTGAATTTGTTTTTATTTGCATCGGGGCGACTAACCATTAATAAAGCGGCAATTCTAAGCGCGAATGACCAATATGCCGATCCGTTGCCGCAAGCTTTGGTCTTAACTGCCATTGTTATCGGTTTTGCCATGACGGCGTTTTCGGTCATTTTATCGATCAGAGCGCGTGCGGATTTAGGCAATGATTATGTGAATCAGCAAACAAATAATAAAATTGGAGTTAAAAAATAGCCATGCAGCATATTGTCGCTTTTCCGATTTTATTCCCGCTATTCAGTGCGTTGCTTTTACTTTTACCGCCTTGTGGAAAAAACATCAAAGTAAGAAGAATTGCTTCTGTAAGCTTTTCTATTATCGCGTTGGCTATTAATCTGAGTTTACTTGTACAGGTTTGTAACCTCGGAACCCTGACTTACGCGATTGGCAACTGGCAAGCACCGTTTGGTATTGTGCTGCATGCAGATTTGTTTGCAGTAACTCTCACGAGTTTAGCTGCGTTTTTAACTTTATGCTGTGTGTTGTTTAGCTGTGCTGGTGATGACGCTCGCGGTAGTTTTTTCCACCCTTTGGTACAATTTTTATTAATGGGCGTGAGTGGTGCATTTTTAACAGGCGATTTGTTTAATCTATTTGTATTTTTTGAAGTGTTACTGATTGCTTCATACTCATTATTGATGCATGCCGCGGATAAACACAACACCCGAGGTGCGCTGCACTATGTCATTCTTAACCTAGTAGGCTCCGCAGTATTCTTGATTGCTCTCGGAACCATTTATGGGGTTATTGGTAGTCTAAATATACAAGATGTCGCCGTTCGTATTACTCAATTGGCTGATGATGACATTTATCTAGCTATGATAGGTGGCTCTTTGTTGCTGATTGTATTTGCGTTAAAAGCAGCGCTTTTGCCGTTACATATGTGGCTACCCAATACGTATTCAAACGCTATGCCTGTTGTTGCTGCGCTGTTTGCCATAATGACTAAAGTTGGGATTTATTCAATTATCCGCGTTTATAATTCTATATTTAGTGCCGACAGTGGTCCGTTGGGTGCAATGGGGCAGAATATTTTATGGTATGCAGCACTCGCAACTATAGTTGTGGGGACCATGGGCGTACTCGCAAGTAAAGATATGCGTAAACTCGTTGCTAACTTAATTGTGGTTTCAGCCGGTACCCTGATCGCACTTGCGAGCATGCAACAAATGCAAGCAACAGCTGCTGCTATCTACTATTTGATTCATTCCACTTTAGTTTGTGCTGCGCTGTTTTTATGTGTTGATTTAATCGCTAGTCAACGCGGCAAAGTAGCAGATCGCATTACCACTGGCCGACCAGTCAAACAAGGGCTATTGATAGGTTTAGTATTTTTTGTTTCTGCGCTCGCGGTTGTTGGTATGCCGCCTCTTTCCGGTTTTATCGGTAAGATTTGGATTCTAAAAGCAACATACCAACAAGGCGAATATGCTCTATTCTGGCCGGTATATTTGGTGTCTAGCTTATTATTATTGGTTGGGGTTACACGTGCAGGCAGTATAGTCTTTTGGCAAAATACGCCAACGGATGCAGACAAAATGGATGTTAAACCAGCGCACCGAGCGAAAATTTATGCCGTTTATATTTTAGCGGCTGTATCACCGCTTATGGTTATATTTGCCAAACCTATTAGCGATTTTTGTTTGCAAGCTGCAATGCAAATTCATCCAGTGACAACAGTTGCTCCGCTGACAGGGGGACTTTAATGAATCGTTTTTTTCCGGCACCAGCGACCAGTATTTTATTGTTGATAGTCTGGTTATTGTTAAATAACAGTATTTCTTTTGGTCAGGTTTTACTTGGAGCGTTTTTTGCGCTAGTGATACCTATTATTACTCGGCCATTTACCGACGAACATCCTAGAGTTAAACGGCCATTATTGGCGCTAAAACAATTGTTAGTTGTGTTGTACGATATTATTACAGCGAACATTCAGGTGGCTATTTTAATTGTCGGCCCCAATAAAAAATTACGGCCCGCGTTTGTTAAAGTACCACTCGATATGACGGATGCTCTACCTATCACTTTACTTGCGAGTACAGTGTCATTAACACCAGGCACAGTGAGTGCTGAGGTGTATCCTATCAGCGAAGAACACGATGATTGGGATAACCGGGAGCAAAAATATTTACTGATTCATGTATTGGACTTGCATGATGAAACTAAACTTATTGAGCAAATTAAAAGCCGCTATGAAGCACCACTGAAGGAGATTTTCCAATGTTAGGCACAGTGATTATTCTGGTATTTGCCATGCTTGGGGTGGCCTTGCTACTGAACATTTGGCGGCTCTTAAAGGGCCCGTCGGTACCAGACCGTATCTTGGCACTAGATACTATGTACATTAATAGTATAGCCATTATCGTTTTGTACGGTATGCATAATGACACAGGTTTATATTTTGAAGCAGCATTGTTGATTGCTATGTTAGGTTTTGTCAGTACAGTTGCTTTGTGTAAATACTTACTTAGAGGCGATTTAATCGAATAATTATGATTTATGAATGGATAGTCTCAATATTGTTATTGTTGGGTGGAACATTAATATTAATTGGCTCAGTTGGTTTGGTGAAAATGCCAGACTTTTTTATGCGCTTGCATGGGCCAACCAAAGCAACTACTCTTGGTATGGCTTGTTTGTTAATTGCTGCTATGATTTATTTTTCAGCGACTCATACCGACTATAGTTTTAAAGAAATACTTATTTCAATTTTTTTGCTGATCACAGCACCAATAAGTGGTTATATACTGATTAAATCGGCTATTCACCACAAGCTTAACCCAAGGGAAGATACCCAAGGGTTAGATAAAATTGAAAAGTAGGATATTAATTCTGATATAGCTCTAATGGCAATCCGTCAGGGTCTTGAAAAAAGGTAAAGGCCTTGCCGGTTAGCTCATCTATCCGAACCTCTTCCACTGCTATACCTTGTTGCTCCAGCCATGATTTTGCTGCAGCGACATCATCTACTTTAAAAGCCAAATGACGCAAGCCTTGTGCTTCAGGGCGAGAAGGACGCTCCGGTGGATTCGGGAATGAAAACAGCTCTATTTGGCAGTGGTTGTCTACAGCCAAATCTAATTTGTACGAATCGCGTTCAGCCCTGTATGTTTCTGCGATAACATCAAAACCTAAGATTTGTGTATAAAAGGCTTTCGATTCTTGATAGTCAGAGCAAATAATCGCGATGTGGTGAATTTGTTTTATGTTTAACATGACAAAATATAATTATTTACAGATGCGCTATTTTGGCAACTGCTTTACCTGAAGGCAATGGCTATAAGTATAGAGTCAGCATATAGCTTAAACAAATTTAAATTAAAGTAATTATCCTATTTGCCGATAACAATCTTTGTTTGACGAAAAACTTTGTGAGCTATCCAAACAAAGATATTTGCGCAAAAAATTGATTTACACATATACTCAGGCACTGATAGTTCAATTAAATATATAAACGACGGAATAATAAAATTGTACAGGCATACTTTGTTTTGGCGTAAGCGACTCAGTTCAGGTAACACATGTGTACTTTTAATATTAAGTTGTTTATGTCTAGCTAAGGGGAGTTTTGCGCAAGAGCCAGAGCAACAATCTATATATTTGTCCGTTGGGGTTGGCTTGAGCGAAACTCAAATTACGGATTCTGAACTCAGTAGCGCCTATCAGAATGTAACTCTAGATACCTTATCTGTAGATAAAAAAGGTACAAGTTATCAGCTAGCTTTAGGCTATCAATTTCATCCAAACTTTGCTTTTGAATTGGCCTATCAAGATCTAGGTAAACGTGAATTATCATTTACAGGTTTAACTGATGATCTAGATGCCTTTCATCAGAAAGTTAATCCTGTTTATGTTGATACCGGTCGAGGTACTTTAGCGTCATTTGTCGCGCAATATCCTATATTTAAGCGTACTTTTGTGTCAGCTAAATTAGGACTATTCGATTGGAAACATCAGTTTAGCTTGACCAACTCCACCAGTCAGACTTTATCCGTTGAACAAGCTGGAACCGACTTACATTATGCGTTGGAGCTATCGCATCAATTAGGCGATTCAGCTGTTTTGTACACACAAATCGGTCAGTTTCAGTTACCAAGGCATTCTATAACCAATTTATCAATTGGTTTTAAATATCAATTTAATGTTAATTCGCTGTGGCATTACCCGATAACCCATCGAACCTCACCGCCAATTGATCCCGTTTCTGTAAAAGAAATACCAACCAAAGAAACTGTAGAACCTACTGCAATACCACCACAAAAAAATCAGGCTAATTCATTGGTAAAGCCGAGTAATTACACGACCATAAAAGCCCCTGTTAGTACGCAACAGTCAATCCACAATTCTCCAGTTGTTAAATCTGAGCAGCTCGAATTTCCGGATCTCAAGTTTAGCTATTTAGCAAACGCTTATTTATTAAATACGGATAAAAAGAACAAGTTAAATGAGCTAGGTGATTATTTATTAAGTCATCAACAAGCCCATGTTGATATTTGTATTTTGCAAAGTGATAAAGATAGTCAGGCGTTAAAACATAGAGCTGGATATTGGCGAGCGTTTAAAGTCAGCGAATATTTAGTTGGGCTCAGTCTTTCACGTCATAGAATTAATGTATGTAGTACCCCGGCAGAAATTCTGTCTACAGAAGCGGGCTTACGTATTTCAGTAACACACCAGCCAGTCCTTGAGCAGCCGTTATTTATTAGTGAAATTAGCTTCAAAGCTTATTCCGATTGGTTGTCTGGATTAGGTAAACAAAAACTCGCAAAAGAAGCTGATGATTCCATTAAGCATGTTTTTTTCGAATCAACTATTGTTAACCGTGGCTCTTTAATTGGCGCTATTGAATTGGCGGTAAAGCGTGTTGAAGTGACAGCTGCTTATTTTAGGCAAGTCTACCCAGATGTAAAAGTCAGTTTTAATTATCAAGTCGTAACCAAAGATGAAGTCGAAGATTTTGGGCTAACAAGCATAGAATCAGTCAAGCTTTATAAGCTGATATAACTGGATTCAAGTTAAGAAGAAGAACAATGATTCAAACTACACTGTTTAATAGAGCCATAAAAATCACAGCTGTATGCTTGTGTCTGTTGCATTATGGTGCCTATGCCGCGTCTGCTGGATTACCGCTAGCTGAGGATTTTACCGATACCAGTTTAATGGATTCAGCTTCGACCACGTTAGAGTGGTCTAGTGGTGAATTAAAACTACATGATTTAGTGACTAAACGCGTGTCTTTCCCCAACTCAGCAACCGCTGGCGAGCAAATAGGCTCAGAGTCAGATTGGACACCTGGCGTTGCTTATGGCGATGTTGATAATGACGGAGACCTAGATTTAATTTTTGCCAATGCTGGTCAAGCTAATCAGCTGTACTTGAATGATGGAAAAGGAAATTTTAGCGGCTCGGCTATCCAAATTGCAACAGACAGTTTAAATAGCAGGTCTTTGGTACTGGCTGATTTTGATAAGGATGGTGATTTAGACTTGGCGATAGCCAATTACGAACAAACAAATAAAATATACTTTAATGATGGTAATGGAAACTTTGATGCTGTCGGTACCGTGTTAGGGGCGCATAGCCCACCTATCGTTTATGGTGATTATGCAAGCATGAAAATGATTGCTGCAGATATTGATAACGATGGTGATCAAGACTTACTAGTTGCAAATAATGGATTGACTGGCAATTATGGTGAACCAAACAGGGTGTTTTTTAATGACGGTTCAGGCAACTTTTCTTCGGTTGCAACCATAGGTACGCACTCTGACAATTCTACTGATATTAACCTTGCCGATGTCGATAACGATGGTGATTTAGATGCAATCATCGCCAATTATTCACTAAGCGGCGCAGACAAAGTTTATTACAACGACGGTACTGGAAGCTTTCCCAGTAATGCTGCTTTAACCAATTCGACAAATGATACCTATGGGTATGCGGTCGGAGATATAGATAATGATGGCGATGTAGATTTAATCAGTGCATCTGTGGGGACAAATAACATTTATCTAAATGATGGTGCGGGAAACTTTACCTTATCAACTAGTTTATCAAGTGACAGCCTGAGTACATACGCGATTAGCTTGTTTGATATAGACAATGATGCAGATTTGGATGCGGTAGTTGCTAATTATCAACAGAGCATTTTTTATTACCTAAATGACGGTGTAGGCAGTTTCGCTGATGGTGTGCAAATTAGTAGTGATGCTAAGGCAACCAGAACTTTATTGGCGATAGATATAGATACTGATGGCGATACCGACTTAATTGCGGCGAATACGAATGGACATGCTAATGCGTTATATCGTAATCAAAGTGCTGGCAGCTGGCCTGCGAACGGAACTGAATTAGATTCATCTGCAGCTGTTATTGCTGCCGCGATCACGGATATTGATGGAGACTTTTTTCCTGATGTTGTAGTAAGCCAGCAGGCAAACGGTATCAGTTATTATTTAAACTATGGTAGCGGTGATATGTCGACCGCGACGCAAGTTGATAATTTAGAACCGACTTCATTAACGGTTGCAGATATAAACCACGATGGTCACAAAGATATACTTGCAGCAGTTGATGGTGGTAGCAATTTTTATTATTTAAATTCGGGCTCTGGCAGTTTCAATACTGGCCAGGCTATCAGCTCAGATTTAGCTGCAACCCAGAAAATTTTGGTTTTGGATATAGACTTTGATGGTTTAAATGACCTAATCACAATTGAAAGCGGTTCGACGAATAAAGTCTATTTTAATCTTGGTTCGGCCAATTTTAATAATGCCGAGGAAATTTCTAGCGATGCACAGAATTCGCGTGACGCGGTTCTGGTTGATTTAGATGGCGATGGGCTTAAAGACTTAGTTGTAGTTAATTACACTGACGTTGCCATGGTCTATTTTAATACAGGACTCGGTGCATTTGATTCTACAGGTACTAGCTTTTCTAGCTCAATTAATGCTGTTGCTGTGGATTATGGTGACTTGGATGGTGATGGTGATTTTGATTTAGTTATTGCCATTGAATCGGGCGAAAACTATGTTTATGTAAATGATGGGACGGGGCAACTAACCGAATTTAGTAATGCGTTTGGTAGTGCGACTGATTCAAGCAATGATATCAAGTTGGTTGATATTGATAATGATGGCGATTTAGATGCAATAATTGCCAAAGATTCGCAAAATTTAATTTTTTATAACGATGGTTCAGCTAATTTTGCGACAGAAACATATTTGAATTCAGATGTTGATGTCTCGAATGAATTAGCTTTTGCTGATTTTGATGGCAATGGCAGCTTAGATATTTTTGTTGCTCAGTCATCGATAAATAGTCAAATTCTATTTAATAATCATCCCGGCCTTTTTAGCGCGGATACAGGTACAGCTATATCTGCTGATACAGATAATTCAGTTGGTGGGCGGGTCGCTGATTTTAATGGTGATGGCTGGCCAGATTTGCTCGTAGCAAATTATACAGCAGCGATGAAATTGTATCTCAATGATAGTTTTGGCAATTTATCCTCGGTTGCAACTGAGATTGGTGTTAGTACAGAGACCCCGCTAGTTGTTTACATTGCAGATATGGACAATGATGGTGATATAGATATTGTCACAGGCAACTATGATTTAACAAAAAAAATCTACTTAAATGATGGTGCGGCAAACTTTTCCGTCGCTAATGTTGGTGATGAAGTAGATCGTACTTGGGATTTAAAGTTAGTTGATGTCGACTCAGATGGGTATTTAGATGTTGTTTCTTCATCCGCCGTTAGACGTTTATATCTCAACAACGGTGATGGAACTTTTCCAACTACAGGCACAAGTATAGCATCTGAAGCATTTGATTCGCCGATAGTTGTTGAAGACATTAATAAAGATGGAAATCTTGATTTTGTCGTTGTTGATAGCGAACCTTATTATTATTTAGGCAATGGTGATGGCACTTTTGCTTCAGCAGTAACATTTGGTCAAACTAACGACTCAGCAGCTTATTTAGCATCGGGGGATTTTAATAAAGATGGATATATTGATCTGGTTATTGCATATGGAACGCCATACTCAGGCAATTCGATAAACTTATTGTATTTAAATGATGCAACGGGAAGCTTCACCAATCCAGCCGTGCAGCTTGGCGATTGGGATTTAGAAACTCGTGATATTGAGGTTGTAGATCTGGATGCAGATGGTGATCTAGATTTATTTTTCACTAATTATGGTTCGTCTTACATAGTTCATTTAAATGACGGGTCTGGAAATTTTGATCCAGGTAGAGCTATCGAACCAGCAGGATTTGGTGCTGAAGCTTCAGTTATCGCTGATATAGATTTAAATGGTTCGTTGGAATTTATTGAGTTAGTTTGGGCTGGTGAAAACTTAGTTAACAGCATTAGCAACTACGCTACTAGCGAGAATATCGCAACTTCAATTCAAGTGAACTCAACGATAACTGAAATTCCTCAAGCCTTGTTAACTGCAAGCTTTACGTCAGTTGATCACATCGAGGTTGTTTTCTATTTGTCGAATAATGGTGGAAGCAATTGGTATCCAGTTGAAAATGGCGTTCCACTATCTTTTGCCAATGGCTCCGCTGGTGATCTGCGCTGGAAAGTTGAATACTTAAGTAGAAGTGCCGCGGCGACACCTGTAATTACTAACCTTGTTGTCGAGTTTGTAAATAGCTTACCTGAAGTTACTTCGGTTGAAATAACAGATGTAAATGAAGATGATGCATATAGTTATACGCTAACCGCAACTGATGTTGATAGCGGCGACACATTATCATTTTCAGCTAGCCTTTTACCGAGTTGGTTAACTTTTGATACCAACTCGGGGGTATTGTCAGGTACACCAACTAATGACAATGTTGGCGATCACCTGGTTGTATTAGATGTTTTTGATGGCACGGATATACAGCAACAAAGTTTTACTATCACAGTATCCAACACTAATGATGCACCAGTCATTACTTCTACAGCAGTGACAACAGCGAATGAAGATCAAGCTTATAGTTATACCTTCACTGCAACTGATGTGGATAGTTCAGATAGTTTAACTTTATCCGCGCCAACTTTGCCAACATGGTTGAGTTTTGATACAAGCACAGGTGTACTTAGTGGCACAGCAAGTAACGATGAAGTGGGTGCACATTCAGTCGTATTAGCAGTAACCGACGGTACAGAAACACTTCAACAAAGTTTCACTATTACGGTGGCCAACACCAATGATGCACCAGTCATTACTTCCACCGCAGTGACCACTGCCACGGAAGATCAAGTTTATAGTTATACCTTTAGCGCAACAGATGTGGATAGCTCGGATACTTTAACTTTATCCGCGCCAACTTTGCCGACTTGGTTAAACTTTGATGCAAGCTCTGGGATATTATCTGGCACAGCAAGCAATGATGAAGTCGGTTCACATTCTGTGGTATTAGCAGTCACTGATGGCACAGAAAGCTTGCAACAAAGCTTTACTATTACAGTGGCTAATACTAATGATGCACCAGTCATTACATCAATAGCAGTGACCACTGCTAATGAAGATCAAGCTTATAGTTATACCTTCACTGCAAGCGATGTGGATAGTTCAGATACTTTAACTTTATCCGCACCAACATTGCCAACATGGTTAAGTTTTGATGCTAGCACTGGCGCACTCAGTGGCACCGCGACTAACGATGAAGTCGGCTCACATGCAGTGGTATTAGCTGTCACCGACGGCACTGAAACACTGCAACAAAGTTTTATTATCACAGTTGCCAACACCAATGATGCACCTGTGATTACTTCCACAGCAGTGACCACAGCGAATGAAGATCAAGCTTATAGTTATACCTTCAGCGCAACTGATGTGGATAGTTCAGATAGTCTAACTTTATCCGCACCAACTTTGCCAACATGGTTAAGTTTTGATGCAAGCACAGGTGTGCTCAGTGGCACCGCAACCAACGATGAAGTAGGTTCACACTCAGTAGTATTAGCAGTAACAGACGGCACAGAAAGCTTGCAACAAAGCTTCAGTATTACAGTTGCCAACACCAATGATGCACCTGTCATTACTTCTACAGCAGTGACCACTGCTACTGAAGATCAAGTTTATAGTTATACCTTCAGTGCAACTGATGTGGATAACTCGGATACTTTAATTTTATCTGCGCCAACTTTGCCAACTTGGTTAAGTTTTGATGCCAGCACTGGCGCACTCAGTGGCACAGCAAGCAATGATGAAGTAGGTTCACATTCAGTGGTATTAGCTGTCACCGACGGTACAGAAACACTGCAACAAAGTTTTACTATTACAGTTGCCAACACCAATGATGCACCAGTCATTACTTCTACCGCTGTGACCACAGCGAATGAAGATCAAGTTTATAGTTATACCTTCAGCGCAAGCGATGTGGATAGCACGGACACTTTAACTTTATCCGCACCAACTTTGCCAACATGGTTAAGTTTTGATACAAGCACAGGCGTACTTAGTGGTACAGCAAGCAACGATGAAGTGGGTTCACATTCTGTGGTATTAGCTGTAACCGACGGCACAGAAACGCTGCAACAAAGTTTTATTATCACAGTTGCCAACAGCAATGATGCACCAGTCATTACTTCTACAGCAGTGACCACAGCGAATGAAGATCAAGTTTATAGTTATACTTTCAGCGCAACTGATGTGGATAGTTCAGATACTTTAACTTTATCCGCACCAACCTCACCAACATGGCTGAGTTTTGATGCCAACTCTGGAATATTGTCTGGCACAGCAAGTAA
The DNA here is from genome assembly GCF_000281085.1 of Catenovulum agarivorans YM01. GTDB lineage: Bacteria > Pseudomonadota > Gammaproteobacteria > Enterobacterales > Alteromonadaceae > Catenovulum > Catenovulum agarivorans. Next base: position 190,119 of record NZ_JH767524.1, on the reverse strand, counting down.
CGATGAAGTGGGTTCGCACTCAGTAGTATTAGCAGTAACCGACGGTACTGAAACTTTGCAACAAAGTTTTACTATTACAGTGGCTAATACAAATGATGTACCAGTCATTACTTCCACCGCAGTGACTACGGCTACTGAAGATCAAGCTTATAGCTATACCTTCAGCGCAACTGATGTGGATAGTTCAGATACTTTAACTTTATCCGCACCAACCTTACCAACATGGCTGAGTTTTGATGCCAACTCTGGAATATTGTCTGGCACAGCAAGTAACGATGAAGTGGGTTCACATTCAGTGGTATTAGCTGTCACAGACGGTACAGAAACTTTGCAACAAAGTTTTATTATCACAGTTGCCAACACCAATGATGCACCTGTGATTACTTCTACTGCAGTGACCACAGCCACTGAAGATCAAGCTTATAGTTATACCTTCAGTGCAACTGATGTGGATAATTCAGATACTTTAACTTTATCCGCACCAACTTTGCCAGCTTGGTTAAGTTTTGATGCTAACTCTGGGATATTGTCTGGTACAGCAAGTAACGATGAAGTGGGTTCACATTCTGTGGTATTAGCAGTCTCAGACGGTACAGAAACACTGCAACAAAGTTTTACAATCACAGTATCCAACACTAATGATGCACCAGTGATTACTTCCACCGCAGTGACCACTGCCAATGAAGATCAAGTTTATAGTTATACCTTCTCCGCAAGCGATGTGGATAGCTCGGATACTTTAATTTTATCTGCACCAACACTACCTACATGGCTGAGTTTTGATGCCAACTCTGGGATATTATCTGGCACAGCAAGCAACGATGAAGTGGGTTCACATTCAGTAGTATTAGCAGCCTCAGACGGCACTGAAACGCTGCAACAAAGTTTTACTATCACAGTATCCAACACCAATGATGCACCTGTCATTACCTCTACTGCAGTGACCACAGCGAATGAAGATCAAGTTTATAGTTATACCTTTAGCGCAAGCGATGTGGATAGCTCGGATACTTTAACTTTATCTGCGCCAACTTTGCCAACATGGTTAAGTTTTGATGCAAGCACAGGTGTGCTCAGTGGCACCGCAAGCAACGATGAAGTCGGTTCACATTCAGTGGTATTAGCTGTCACCGACGGCACGGAAACGCTGCAACAAAGTTTTACTATTACAGTATCCAATACCAATGATGCGCCTGTCATTACTTCTACAGCAGTGACCACAGCCACGGAAGATCAAGTTTATAGTTATACCTTCAGCGCAAACGATGTGGATAGCTCGGATACTTTAACTTTATCCGCACCAACTTTGCCAACATGGCTGAATTTTGATGCAAGCACAGGTGTACTTAGTGGTACAGCAAGCA
>NZ_JH767524.1:187756-188475 GCF_000281085.1 Catenovulum agarivorans YM01 | reverse complement strand
ACGATGAAGTGGGTGCACATTCAGTGGTATTGGAAGTCTCAGACGGCACTGAAACGCTGCAACAAAGTTTTACTATTACAGTTGCCAACACCAATGATGCACCAGTCATTACTTCTACCGCAGAGACCACTGCTACTGAAGATCAAGTTTATAGTTATACCTTCAGCGCAAGCGATGTGGATAGCTCGGATACTTTAACTTTATCCGCACCGACTTTACCAACTTGGTTAAGTTTTGATGCCAGCACTGGCGCACTCAGTGGCACAGCAAGCAACGACGAAGTGGGTTCACATTCTGTGGTATTAACTGTCACAGACGGCACGGAAACGCTGCAACAAAGCTTTACCATAACGGTGTCTAATACTAATGATGTACCAGTCATTACTTCCACCGCAGTGACCACAGCGAATGAAGATCAAGTGTATAGTTATACTTTCAGCGCAAGCGATGTGGATAGTTCAGATACTTTAACTTTATCCGCACCAACTTTGCCAACATGGTTAAGTTTTGATACAAGCACAGGTGTACTTAGTGGTACAGCAAGTAACGATGAAGTGGGTTCACATTCAGTAGTATTAGCAGTAACCGACGGTACGGAAACGCTGCAACAAAGCTTTACCATAACGGTGTCTAATACTAATGATGCGCCAGTGATTACTTCAACGGCAGTGACCACTGCCAATGAAGATCAAGTTTATAGTTATACCTTCACCGCAACT
>NZ_JH767524.1:187254-187652 GCF_000281085.1 Catenovulum agarivorans YM01 | reverse complement strand
CACTCAGTGGCACAGCAAGCAACGACGAAGTGGGTTCACATTCTGTGGTATTAACAGTCTCAGACGGCACTGAAAGCTTGCAACAAAGTTTTACTATCACAGTTGCCAACACCAATGATGCACCAGTCATTACTTCTACAGCAGTGACAACAGCGAATGAGGATGAAGTTTATAGTTATACCTTCAGTGCAACTGATGTGGATAGTTCAGATACTTTAACTTTATCTGCGCCAACTTTGCCAACATGGTTAAGTTTTGATGCCAACTCTGGGATATTATCTGGTTCAGCAAGCAATGATGAAGTCGGCTCACACTCAGTAGTGTTAGCAGTCACTGATGGCACAGAAACTTTGCAACAAAGCTTTACTATTGCAGTTGCCAACACCAATGATGCACCT
>NZ_JH767524.1:4862-187085 GCF_000281085.1 Catenovulum agarivorans YM01 | reverse complement strand
CGCACTCAGTGGCACAGCAAGCAACGACGAAGTGGGTTCACATTCTGTGGTATTAGCCGTAACCGACGGCATAGAAGCTTTGCAACAAAGCTTTGAGATTATTGTTGTTGATCCTAATGTACCTGTCATTATTGACTATCTACCAGCGGCAGGAGACGACTTAGTTCCAACGAGTGGATTAGAATTTTCGATACTCTTTAGTGAAATTATTCAACCCGTTGTTGATAATCCACCAAGTGTTAGTGTTATTCGAGTGGATGATAGTACCGAAGTTGAAGTAGTTGCGACTGAATCAATCAGTATTGTTGGTGATGTTTTATTCTTCAATTTACAAAACAATTTACAACCAAATACTCAGTACCAACTCTTATTAGCACAAAACACATTAGCTGACTTGTCAGATAATGTGTTAGCTCAAACAACTCAAGATTGGCTATTTACTACAGCTAATAATTTAACGGTTGCAACCGATGACATAGCTCAAACTAATGAAGATGAAATCATTCAAATAAATGTATTAGACAATGATTTTGATAGCGACAGTTTGTTGGTCGCTTCAAGTGTGCAAGTTATTGATACACCACTTAATGGTAGCGTGAGTGTTAATGTTGCAAATGGCGTGATTACTTATACGCCGGCGCAAAACTTCGCTGGCGAAGATAGTTTTACATACACAGTTGCTGATACCCAAGGTGAAGCATCCAATATAGCCAGTGTATTTGTAACTGTTTTGCCAGTTAATGATAAACCGAATGTTTTACCTGATCAGTTTAATCTAGATGAAGACCAAACCATATTAGTGGATGTGCTCGCTAACGACATAGATATTGACGATGAAATTAATGCTGAAAGTTTAACCTTAGTAACCGAAGCGTCAAACGGCATAGCCGTTGTTGAAAATGGTGAGATACGTTACTCCCCAAATGCAAATTTTGTTGGAACAGATAGCTTCAGTTATCGAGTTGCTGACTTAGCCGGAGATTATTCAGAATCAACACAAGTGCTTATAAACGTTCAAGGTTTTAATGATGCACCTATTGCCGTTGATGATGAGGTTACGATAGCGGAAGATCAAAGTATTCAATTAGACTTAATTACTAATGATTCTGACATTGAAGACCTAGAGTTATTTTCGACTAATATCCGCATTTTCCGCCAGGCTACTTCCGGTCAAGTAGTGCAAGACGAGTTTGGTGAATGGGTTTATCAGCCGCAAGCAGACTTTAATGGTCAAGATAGTTTCGAATATATCCTGTTAGACAGTGAATCTGCCAGTTCAGATCCAGCAACTGTATTTATAGAAGTGACGCCAGTTGCTGATGCACCAGTAACCCATGATGATCAGGTTGTATTGGTTGAAGATGCACAACAAGTCATAAATGTTTTGGGTAATGACTTAGACGTTGAAAACGATATAGATAAAACCTCGGTTGAAATCGTTCAAACTGCAGAATTCGCACAATTAAGTGTCGATGAGCAAGGTATGGTGACTTATTCAGCAAATGCAGATTATTTTGGTTCAGATAGTTTCAGCTACCGAGTATTTGACCAAAGTGGTTTAGTTTCGAATGTTAGTGTCGTTAATATCACAGTCACAGCAGTCAACGATGCGCCGCATGCTAATAACGATATTGTTCAGCTCAATGAAGACGGACAAATTGTTATTGATGTATTAGCAAATGACCAAGATATAGATGGCAGCTTAGATGCAAGCAGTGTGGTTATTGTCGCTGAAGCCAGTTTAGGTATTGCGAGTGTTGAAGCTGATGGAAGTATTGTTTATCAAGCTAATGAGAATGCCAATGGTACGGATACGTTGAGTTACCAAGTTGCGGATGACCAAGGTGAATTATCTAATATTGCTTCGGTAGAAATTGAAGTATTAGCGGTAAATGATTTACCTGTTATTACATCGACAGCAACAACAAGTGTTTTAGAAGATCAAGCTTATCAATACCAAATCGAAGTTACAGATATTGAAGATACAAATATCCAGCTGACTGCAGAGTTACCCGAATGGTTAAATCTGCAACAAGTTGATGGCACAACTTATCTATTGGTAGGTCAAGCGACTGAATCACTGGTTGGCACTTATCCTATCCAATTAATTGCCACAGATTCGGCAGGCGGTCAAACGCTACAAGAGTTTGATCTTGAGGTCATTTCGGTAAACGATGCCCCGATCATTACTCAGGGTGATAACTTGGCACTTACAGTGATTGAAGATCAGAGTGTTTCACGAAAATTATCATTAACTGACAGCGACAGTACAAGTTTTATCTGGACTATAATAACGCCAGCTCAATTTGGTGTTGCAACTGTTAATCAAGGATTAGTTAGTTATGTACCGTTAGCGAATAGTGACAAAGCGGATTCGTTTGTAGTTGAGTTATCTGATGGTGAGTTAACCGATACGATTGAAATTAGTATTAGTGTGACAGCACAAAATGATGCACCACAAATTCTCCTTGCAGATGGTACTAGCCCGCTGAGCACAATTGTAAACACGTTAGAAGACCAAGTTTTCACCCTGCCTTTGACCGCGCTGGATCCAGATACAGTCGACACAAGATGGATTATCAACTCAGCCAATGGCCAAGCAAGGGTTAGCATTGTTGATGGGCTTTTACATTATCAACCAGCTGCAGACTACTTTGGTCCGGATACTATTAGTGTGACGCTCACCGATGGCCAATTAACCGATACCTTGTCTATTATTATTAATGTTGCCAGCGTCAATGACGCCCCCGTTATTCAGCTTGATGAACAAGTTGACCTGACTCTTGATGAAGATCAGCAAACAAGTTTGGCATTCTCCGCGTTAGACGAGGATATGTCTTCGTTACAATGGTCTATTAGCGAACAACCTTTGTTAGGCGAAGTGACCTTACAAAGTGATCATTTAGTTTATCAAAGCAAGCTCAATCAAAACGGCACAGATAATTTTGTTTTAACTGTGTCGGATGGCGAATTAAGCGATAGTATTATTGTTAATGTTGCGATAGCCGCCATCAATGATGCACCTGTTGCCGTGGCTGATACTTACCAAGTGAATGAGGGGGGATTATTGTCGGTTGCTTTGGCGCAAAGCGTGTTAATCAACGACTCTGATGTGGATGCAGAGCCAAATACCCTCACACTTCAACTAGTTTCTCAGCCAAGTCGAGCAAGTGTGTTTGCAATGCAAACCGACGGAAGTTTTGAATATCAGCATGATGGTTCTGAATTTACTCAAGATAGTTTTAGTTATCGTGTATTTGACGGCCAAGTATTTTCAAACACAACCACGGTAAATATTCGTATTACTGCGGTCAATGATCCACCTCTGTTTACTTCAACTTTGCCTGATACCACTTTAGTTCAAGGTGATTATTTTGAATATTTTGTTGGTGTACTCGACCCTGATGACGCCAACCTTGAATTAACCTATCAAGGGCCAGATTGGTTAAGCTTAGATGGATTGGTCCTGTCTGGTTTCGCACCAACAGATTTAACCGGTAATAACCAATTTACTCTAACAGTTAAAGACTTGGCTGGAGCGAGTCAGCAGCAAAATAACCAAGTTGAAATCCTCCAGCGCGAAGGTGCAGAGATACATATAACTGCTAAATGGTCTAATTCACCTGCGTTTATTGAGCAAAATACCACGCTAACGTTAACTGTTCAGTCATTAGCTGATTTTGACGTCAATACAGATTTACAGCTTGAGTTATCAGAGGGGGTTGCAGTTGTTTCTTCACCTGATTGTTCATTTACGCAGTTAACTGCAAATTGCCAATTAAATCTTGCTGCAAATAGCAGCCGACAGCTGTCAATTACTTTAACCAGTACTCAAGTTCAAGATGCTATTTTCTCCGCCAATTTGACCGACGATTCAAATAACTCACTAGCGGATCTTACCTCTAGTGTAAGTTTTATCAAACAAGCTGTTAATCAAGGTAACGCGAGTTTTGATATTAACAACGCAACAGCTTTTGTTGCTGCAGATATTGGTAGTTCACAAGGTCTAGAGGTGATCGCCGGAACTGAAATTGATGATTCGGTAAAAATATTAAGTTTAGGCCAAGGCAGTGCTCAGGGAAGATTATTGGCGGAAATTGATAACTTAGGCCAAACGGAAAATCTGATCGTTAAAGACTTCAACTTAGATGGCCAGTTAGATGTGTTTGTTCTAAATAGCAAAGGTCAAGCGAGTTCTGTGCATTATCAAACAGGCGAGCTGACTTTTACCGCCGATAATCAAAGTGTAGTTATGGCACAAGGGAAAAAGGCTTATAGTCACGACTTTAATGCAGATGGCTTCCCAGATTTAGCGATTGCAGGCATTGGTTATAACTTAAGTATTTATATCAATGTAGACGGCTATTTCACCGAAACGCCAGATATCTATACCGCGCTCAACCCGATTGTCAGCATCGCGAATTTAAAAGTCGATAATAAAATTGCCATAGCAACGACTCAAAACTTATTAACAATTTTCTATCAGTTGCAAAACTCGCAAGTTTCGGCTCGGGCAGTAGCAGCTCGACCGCTTGAAACGAGTCAAACAAATATTGCTCGTAAAGTTGTAAAAGCAGCTTTTGTACCTGCTAGCGAACCTTTAGAAATTGTTGGTATCACGGACATTGCGGTAGCGGATCTGGATGGTGATGCAAGCGAAGAAATAGTCGTGACAGCAGCGCCTCCTGTTACTAATAGTACTAAAGCCAAACGAGCGGTAAGTATTATTTCAACCACAGCAGATAAGTTGGAGACAGTCAGTACATTTGGCAGTAGTTCGAGTAGTAAGGTCGAAATTGCTGATTTTGATGGTGACAATAAACCTGATTTGATGGTCGGCAATACATCTGGTTTAGTGCAAATTTATCGTAACAAAGGCACGTTAAATCAATTTGAATTACAGGACTCGGCAATCGTTTCGGATTCTTCGGTTATTGTACCTGCCGACCTGAATGGTGATGGTTTAGCTGACATTATCAGCTTTAATAAAACGCAGGGTAAAATGGCACTGTTTACCAGCAACAATGATGGCAGTATGGGTTTGCAAGCTGATTTAGTTCTGCGTAGTAATAGCCAAATTGTCACAACGTCGGTTGGCACTGCAGATCAAATTCTTTATCAATTATGGGTGGAGAATTTGGCGCAAGTGAATAGTTTAGAAAATAAATTGAATATTCAGTTGGGCAGCGAAAATTTCCGCGTTGACTCAATGCCACAATATTGTATCCAGGTGTCAAATACACAAGTCGAGTGTTCAATCGGCAGTATTATTGCCAATAGTGAAATTAGCATTCCATTTGTTTTGGCTGGACAGTTTGTAGAGCAACAAATTACTGCGACTCATTCTGCTTCGTTGGCCGACACTAATCCTGACAACAATAGAGTTGTGTCTGGATTTAACCAATTTGTTGGCGATGTGGCCGTCAGTGCTACAGCATTGGCAGAAGATGCATCTAAACAACAATTTAGCTACACCGCGACTGTGCGTAATTACTCGCAACAAAGTATGACCAATAATCAATTAAAGATTGCTTTTCCGCAAGGCTTAGGATATTTGAGTATCCCGTCGCAATGCGTACGAGTGCCAGCTGAGAACTTAATTGAGTTTTTATGTCAGCTTGGGACTATGGTAAACGGCTCTTTTGCCGATATAAGTTTTAGCTTAACTATGAATGACGGATTTGAGCGTGAGTCTGCTTATATAACAGCAATAACTAAAGCAGACACGATTGAGAGTGACATCAGCAATAACACCACCCAAACTCAGTTGGGTAATGTGTTCCCTGCATCGGGAATTAGCAGCCAGGGAGGCGCTTTTGCTTATATATATTTGTATTTACTAACTATATTTATTTGTTACAGGAATTTGGTGGGTTGTAGGCAGCAAAGTCGCAATCATCGTCAACAAAGTGTGAGGAATATTCTGTGAAAATTGGAGTTAAGCTAGTGCGACAACTTTATTGTTTGTTCGCTGTATTTGCAGCTGTGTTTGTGGCTAATGTGCACGCAAATACACAACAACAGGTGATAAACTTGCAGCAAGGTTGGAATGCTATTTATTTGACCGTAACGCCAAACGCGGAAAACTTAAACAGTTTATTGGTTGACACGCCAATTGATATGATAGCAAGTTATTTTGCGCCTGTTTCTAACGTTACTTTTATTGATGATCCATCTGAGCAAAATTGGAAATCAGCTCAGTGGCATAAGTGGATAGCACCTAGTAGACCAGATGCATTTTTAACTAACTTATCAAGGTTAAATGCTGGTCGTGGATACCTAATACACAGCACAACCGATTTTACTTGGAATTTACCTGGTGAGGTAAAATTTATCCAACCTCAGTGGCAAGCTAATGGTTTTACCCTCATAGGTTTTGAAGTTGACGAAAGTAACCCCCCTTCATTTGCGCAATTTTTTAGTGCTTCACCCAGTCACCAAGACTTGGTTGCCTATCAGCTAGTTGAGAGTAAATGGCAACTTGTGCGTCAACCGAGCCAAACACTCATTCAAAACAATCAAGCATATTGGATTTATAGCCAAGGTGGCTCTGACTTCTACGGTGCACTGCAGATAAGTGGAGTTGCAACTGATGGATTAACTTTTGCACCGCACAATTATCGAATAAAAGTTACAGTGCGGAATTTATCTGAGATCCCCGCTGACTTTTCCTTCAATATGATTAGCGGATTTGAATCTACCGCAATTGTGCCACTGGCCATTGAAACTGATTCAGTCGAACAAGCAGAAATTATTAGTGATTTGACAACCTATCAGTCACCTTTGTTAACCCAAAATCAATTGACCCATATAAATTTTGTTTTGCAGCGTAACCAAATGCTTGAAGCTGAAAGTCGTGCCAGTTTGTTAGAAATTCGCGGTTTGGGTCTGAAACGTATAATACCAATTTCGGCACAACGCTAGGGATATAAATATGAATAAATCGAAACTATCCGCAGCTGCTATCCTTATTGCTGCACTGCAGGCGACTTTCAATGCGCAAGCGATTACTCCGAATGCGTTAGTGCTTGATCAAGGCGACAAATTACAATCTGCGACTTTGCCTACTGATACTCATAATGCAACTATCGAATTCTGGTTTAAAACTGCTGATGCAGACTCAGGTTTGTTGCGCTTAAATAAAACTACAAGCAAAAGTGCGCTAAGTGTGCGGTTAAATCAAGGTAAAATTGAAGTTGCAGACAACCCAATTAGCCAAGTTTTTCTTGTCAGCGATGATACTTATGCTGACGATAAATGGCATCATTTGGCGTTGACAGCTCAGGCCGAAACCTCTAGCAAAATACTGACATTGACGTTATATGTTGATGGCAAAGCACTAAAAAGTTACCAATTAAATAACGGTACTGATAAAGCCTATTTCAGCCAAGCTCAGCTAACTTTCTTTAGTGCGGATTATTATCAAGGTCTTAGGGCGGATTATTACAACGATTCTAAACGAAAAATTTGTTATGGTCGTGTCGAACCCTTTGATGATTTTAGACACAACTGTCACTCTGAAATGGATGCTTTTGACGGCTATCAATACTCGCAATGGGTGCACCATGCTGGCAGCGCGATAGATAAAAATATTAACTTTAATTTTGGTGATTCTGGTGCCCAAACGTTAAGCGGGAAAACTAATACCGACAATTTTACTGCTCGTTGGCAAGGTTTTGTAGTGGCGGCAGAAACGGGCGATTATACCTTTAAAACACTAAGCGACGATGGATTGAAATTATGGGTGTCTGATGTGTCAGGCACTCCAAAAATTGATGTATGGCGTGATGGTGGGGGTATTACAGGTCAAGCAACAATTAACCTCATACAGGGTAGTTTTACACCGATAAAACTTGAATACTATGACAATGCCGGGGGGGCCAATGTTAGTTTAAGTTGGAAAACACCGTCTGGTGTTGAACAAGTGATCCCTACGGAAAATCTTTATTGGCAACAATCGTCTGCGGCGATGAGCATATCTCAGCCTAGGGTATGGAATAGTGCTCGTAGTGCTGATGAAATTGTTAACAGTTTCAAAGTTAATCTTATCGGCAACGAAACGGGGTTATTGATTAATAGCCAGTTCAGCCAAATTGAGCAAACGACTCCAGCGGCAAAATTTTTAAACCAAGCGGGTCACGCAAATGAATTCGCGTTAATAACCAATAAAACGGCGAGCACTAAGCTGGTCGCAGCCACTGATTTAACTTTAAACTCAGCTTCTAAAGGACAAAGCGCAATGCGTTTTACAGGTAGTGCAAGCACTGTATTGACTGATAGTAATGCCAGTTATTCAAGTTTAATCGCCAATAGCAGTTTTACCGTAGAAGCTTGGGTGAAAAATCAGCTGCCAGTTACGACTTCATCTAACATGAATCCTGCAATCGCTATTTCTGGGGCATACGCCAACTCTAGTTTTGTTATGGGCTTCAACCAAGGAAAACTTTACTGTGCTACCCAAAACAACCAACAAGATTTTGTTAGTGAAACCAGTGTAGTTGCCGGATACCCTTGGATTCATTTTGCTTGTTCGTATGATAAAGATTCAAACGGCGGAACTCTTACTATCTATAGAAATGGCCTACAAGTAGGACAAAAAACCAATGTTAAAACAGCAGTCGCAACCGGTGCTTTATCTGTTGGTAGTAACGGATTTGAGCAATATTTTACCGGTGAAATAGACGAATTAAGAGTTTGGCAAACGGCTCGAACTCAACAAGATATTCGTAGCAACATGTCGCAAAGGTTAATTCAACAAACTGCCGACTTAGTTGTACAACAAACTTTAGACACACCTGTTAGCTCTGATACACAAAGTAGTTATACCTTTAATGATAGCTTTTCAGCGGGCAATTTAGTTAGCACAGAAGCAAGTGTTAGCCCTCAGTTACAATCTTGGGGAGTTAAACTCGAAAATATTAATCTTGATGGGTATATCCCTGTTTTGGGTGAATACGCGTTAAATTTCTCGACCGCTGAGCAACAAGCAACTTGGGATCTATCTGCTAAACAAGCCGATTTAGCCACTGCTTTTACCGCGTCGTTGTGGCTGAATGTCGCACAAAATAATGCATTGGAACAATTTGTTGCTGGTAGTAATCAATGGCATATCACCCGACTAACTGACGGTAAAATAGCTGTTTATGTAAATCAACAATCTACACCTGTTTTAACCTCAACAAGTATTTTAAGCCATAATCAGTGGCATAATTTAGCACTGATTTATTCGAACAATAGACTGAGTTTGTTGGTTAACGGTGAAGCAGAAGCAACAGCCGAAGTTGGCTCTTTACTGAGCAATTTGTTTGAACTGGGTAAAGCAACTTCAGCAACTAGCTTGGCAGGTTTGACTGGTGCAATTGATCAAGTTCAGTTGTGGAGCAAAGCTCTGACTGCTGAGCAATTGAAATTATTATTTAAAATTGAATTAACTGGTGCTGAGCCTAACTTAGTATTGGCGCAAAATTTTAATCAATCTTTATTTTCGCCTACAGCTGGCTTGACCCTGAACAAAGCCAGTTTAAGTAAATTTTCTTCGACTCATTTAATCACAGGTCTAGGTTTTGCTGAAATTGATTTAAACCAAGCGTTTTATTTTGATGGTGTTGATGATGCTTTAACCACCCAAGCGGTATCGCTGGATGTACAAAACGGCATCACGATAGACTTTTGGACAAGAATGGCCAGTTCGGGTCAAAGTGCCAGTTTACTTGAACAAGTTGATGGCGATAACGCGCTAAAAATAGGTGTGACTAGCTCTGATGCTTTTTATTGTGAGTTAAATGGTCAAAGAGTGACAACAGAAGCCGCTGAATTAGATTTAACTTGGCATCACTGGACGTGTAAATTTTATATCAATTCGGACAATAAATTAGCCATTGACGTTTTAAAAGACGGGGCTGTTTTGGCAGCAAATACTTTTGATAGCACGAGTTACGCATCAAGCCAACCTTTCATTTTAGGGACCCAAGGGCAAGGTTTTTATCACGGTTGGTTAGATGAGTTACATATTTGGTCGCGCAGTTTACCTTTGGCTGATTTAATTGCGTTGCAAAAGGCTACGCCAACCAAAGATTCCCAAGGAATTGTTGCTAGCTGGCATTTTAACGATGTTTTTGCCGGTAATTATACTGATGTAGTGTCTGGGAACAATGCAACCGCAGCAGACAATTCAGCACCAACGACAGCGGTTGGTATTCGTTTTAGTAATTCACCAATTATATTAGGTAGCAATATGCCAGTTGGTGAATTAAAAACTGGTTTGTGGCAAGGCCGTGTTGTAGTTGGAGAAGTGAATGAATCTCACTTTGAAGCGGGTGCCGATGCTGTGAGTAAACCTACCCAGGCGGGTTCAACCTTCTTATTACCATTTTTGCTGCACGCCAATACGACACAAACCAATATTCTGTCTGAAGTAACCTTAATGCAAACCAAAGAGAGTGAAGGCAGCGTGCGACCTGTATTGATCACTGACCAATCCTTGTTGGCTAATTACGACGGTATGGTACGTAAAAATGGCAAATTGGTTGGTGTACGTTTGTCTGCCGTGCCATTTATCTTGGACTATGACAGTGCAAGCAAAAAAGTTAAAACACAACAAATCATGCAAGGTGGGGTAGGCGAAGGAGGCAAAGTTTCTGTATTGCTGACTTATGCAGCTGATCACCCACTCAACCCATATCGACATATATATCATCCCGATTTAGATAAGGGGTTTGAAATTAAACGCCATATTGAATTTACCTTTGACGAATATACAGCAGAGCAAAGAGCGCAAAATTCCAAACTAGGGGTAAATGAATTAACTGGTGTTTATGTTGAAAAAGTGACAGGACTGCATCAACAAAGCAAAAATGGCGAGTTGGCACCTATTATTTCGAAAGGCAGATTTAGTATGCAATTAGTTAGCACAGTCAATCAGTTGAATCAGTAGGAGATGACAATGAAAATAATATTTGATTGGTTGGCCACTCATCCGGCACGAAAGTCATTAGTTGGTTTATTGCTCCTCTATATTAGTAGTCCGTTGATAGCAGCAACACCTTATCTTATGGATATATCTGGTGGTCAAATTAAAGATATGTTGTATGATCAAAAGGGCAACCTTTATATAGCAGTGGTCAATGATTCGAAAGGTCTGTTAACTATTGAGCGTCAAACCTATCAAGTCGCGAAGCAAGGTATATCTTTAGTAAAGTTAAATCATTTGGGGGAGGTTACTCAAGCTACGTCATACCCAATAACAGTGAATAGCCAAAACTCTTTAACTCTGTCAACAACATCCGATTTTGTGTATTTATCATTGTCTACCTCGGAGAATAACCATGATTTTGTATACAAATTTCGTAATTCATTGCCTAGCACCTATTCTCAAATTTTAAGCAATTCCAGTAACTACAGTTCTGGAGGTTATATAGTTACGACATCCGGAGACATAGTTCAAGTAGGCAATAGTTATCAAACGACAACAGGCTTAGAAGCTAACTACCAATATATACAGCCCAGCATTGAGAAACGAAATAGTGCCGGGGAAAAATTATGGGAAAAGAAAACTGAACTACATGTATCAAAGTATCAGTTTAAGAATGATCGTTATCTAGAAAATAGGTCCGATACACGATTTGAAGTTCCAATCGAAACTCAGGCCGTGGTGGAAGACTCAAGCGGTAAGCTTTACACTTTTCACGGTATGAATCAGTTGGCACATGGTCAGCAAATTGATGGTGCAACAGGTGCTGTAGATTATTCAGGTTACCTCTATAGTAACTTAGTCCGCGGGTGGAATGAAAACCATGATGGGTTTGTTGGCAACTGGTGGAATATTGAAGATAGAGGGTGGCAAGCCTTCAACGCTGTCCGCCTTTGTGGTGACACGCACAATCATGAAACCTGTATGCGTTACCCGACTCGACCCGCTCTGAATAAACACGATGATGGGCACTATAATCGTGTCGACGGCGTGATTCGATTAAACAAATCAGGTAACTATAAATTTACGCTTAACCATGTAGATGATGTGACTCGAGTTATTGTTAACAAAGCCAAAGAGAACGCAATGGAAGTTCATCTGAATGGCCATCAGGATAAGGTGTATACCTTAGACGCAGGTTATCACTATATTACAATTGAACATTATGACGATAGAGGTGGGGAGAGTGCAAGGCTTAGTATTACTTATCAGCACCCGACCGACAACCAATTGGATGAGGTTGTATACAGGGATTATTTTTCCACGGGTATAGACTCTAATGGTATTGGGACATGGTATTGGCCTCACTATTTAGCAAAAAGTGGAAGCGCAGAAATAAAGGAAGCAGGTAATTCTTATAAAGATAAAATACTAGACAGCAATAACAATCAAGTCTTAGACAGTTTTCTTCGTTCAGGTGAAGTTTTTAGACCGAATGAATATGATAGTGGTAACACAGGTAAATCTTTAATATTTAAACGAGCAAGTGATGGTAGCATCGAAAAAGGCGTTGTTTTTGAAGGCGAAGTACCCGTTACTGCACTGTACGCAAACTCTAAAATTTACGTATTAGCAAAGATTATTGTTCCTAACCCCGCTGCGAGTGGCCATGCAAGTGTAACACCCGTACTAAACACTGGATTCAAGTTATACGCATTAGATAGCAACCTAAATAAAATTAACAACACAGTTGCATCTATCGAAATGCAAAATGGTGCTGCTTATAACGGCGAGGTTTTTGATCTTACGTCAGATTCATCTGGCAATATCTATTTAATGGCCACTTTGGAGCAAGGTGGTGCAGCTGACTTCAAGTCTCAAGATACAATTAAGTATGACGGTGTCACAACGGGTAACCGCTCGTTTTTTGTTGGTAAACTGAATCCAAGCTTGCAATGGCAGTGGATAGCTAGGCCAAATGGATTTGATGGACAGTTACCGCAAAACCAAAAATATAGTGGTGGTATAAGTGTTAATCCGAATTCGGGCGAAGTTACTGTTGGTACATATTTTACTAATGGCACTTTAACCCTGCTTGATGAGTCTGGTGATAAAGTTGAATTGTCCGCAGGCGCTAACGATTACAGGAGCTTTATACTTGCCATCAGTTCTAGTGGTAAATGGTCAACTAGAGCGACGGTAAATATTGATTCTGCATATGGAGGTGATTTGGTATTTCCTGGCGTTGGCAATTTTAATTATATAAAAGGCTCAACTGTTGAAGTCAGTGCGCCTAATCAATATTACATAGATAAAAATGGTCAAGTTTTGTATCAAGTTGATTCTTCTGGTAATTTTGTATTAGACGAAGCAAACCAAAAAATTCTTGTATCTGATCCCAACGATACCCGAGCGGTAACACGTTATACGTGTACTGGGTATGATTTAGAAGACCAAGTGGTTAGTGGTCAAGCATGTCGCTATTCATTTACCTTTAGTTCAGATGTTTCAATTAAATTTAATTGGAAAGTTGAACACTTATTAGATTTAAAAACCAATATAACTACTTTAGGTGAGTACACACTAGCTCAACCAAATCCTCAACCAACCATTGGTCGCCACTGGATTGAAGAAGGTGAGCAGGTCACCTTACAAGTTAATGGTGCAGTTGTAGATACAGCCAATAACAATAAGCGAGTTTTGCTCAACGACATTGGTTTAAAAGTACTGGACGAACGTACAAGTTATAGTCCATTTACCAACTCAGGTTCTGCACTCACTCTGTCAGGTAGTACATTTGCAACACCAAAAGCTGACTTGCCTACAATGAATAAAGCGGTATTTGATGGTGATTTCACCATCGAATTTTGGGTAAACCCTCACGATAACAGCACCTTGTATGGCAACCGTGTGCTCGATATTTCAGCAAGTGCAAGTAACAATGGTAATTTCCGCAACAACTTATTGGTGGGATTAAATGGGGAAGGAAAAAAACCAGAGTTTTATATTTTGGATTCAACAATCAACTCGTCTGACCCTTACCCTCGTCTGTTAGCAACTCAGCCTTTGGCCGATAATGAATGGCAGCATATTGCGTTAACTTTTGATCGTAGCGAAAACACTGCGACTTTTTATATTAACGGGCAGTTTGCTGGTGCGCGTTATGACATGCCTTTACCGCGTTCAATTGATAGAGATTGGAGCTTTTTAGGTGCGACTTTCTGGAATGATTCATTGGGAGGCAGTAGTTACAAGAAAAACTTCTCAATTGATGAGTTAAGAATTTGGCGAGAGGCGAGAACACAGGCGCAAATTCGCAACAATATGAATCAAGCGTTTACAAGTGCTCAGTCTAACCTTGAGTATTATTTAAAATTTGATGGTTCAAGTGCCAGTTTGGCGAGTCAATTTGCAACCAACACCAATAATGCGACACTAGTTGGTTTGAATACTGGTGCGAAATTTGTCAGTAATGATGTTGCTTTGCCATTAGATTTTACGCCTAGTGATCAAAGGCAGCAGCCGTTAAGTTTAAGTTTTAATGCACCGCTGCAAGTGACTTATAACTGGCAAACTCAATATGCGATAGATCTCAATACCACAGCTTCAAAGTATGAAGATTTAGTCCGCATTCAAACCCTACAATCTGGCAAGGTGGTTAAACTCGAACAAAATGCAGGCAAATATTGGGTTAATGAATACGATCATGTACGTTTGTTAATGCCAGCAGCAAGTGGTTTAAACCAGCTTAAAGGTTGGTTATATGGTAAAGGGCTACCGAGTGGGCTACCTGAGTCAGGTAGTTTAAGTAACTTGACTAATAGCACAACCATTAATGGCCAAACTTATTACTACATAGATATTAATAATTTAAGTAATGCAGTGTCACTGGCATGGGAAATGGAAATTCTTACCCTTAAAGCAACTCAATCAATTGGTTCAAGTTTAACTTTAGTTGACATACTCAATGCCAATTTAACTGACCCATCAATTGGTACTGCGGTAGCATCACTGAAACAGACGCTTACCAATAATAATCGCTTAAATGCCGCGCCATTTAATGGTTTTGTTATTAGCGGAAATGCAACGACCTACCAAGACATGTTTGTTTGGGCTGACTATGAAGACAAGTTATACCCAGTTATTCCTGGCAAGTTTAGTTTAGAGTGGTCGGTCAATGACGCGGTGCAAGGTACAGAGGCTCAAACTTTTAGAGTTGAATTAACATCCAACTGGCCTGTTGCAAGTCATTATAGTTATGTTATTGATACGCCTGCAGTGTGGTTAGACCGAAGTATTTTAGATACTTGGGCCTTTGTTAAATTAGCTTATTCTGAGGTTGAAACAAACAACTCTGTTGTTAATGTCGACAAGTTTCTTTTTGAAAGTGCAAGCGATCCAGTACCGAAAACCACTGAGGTGAATAAAAAATCGACCCTAGTATTCACCTGTACGGATAAAAATTTAGCCGGCAATGATACTGCAAGTCCAGCTATTGGTGATATAGACAACGAACCCGTGTGTGTTCGGGTTGTATCGTTATTGCCTCAATCCATGACTCATACGACAGGAGCTGCACCAGTTGGTGATGTTTTGGTTGATAGTCAGCATAACGCACCGCACAGTGGATACATTGAAAATAACTTAGCTAGATACAACCCAAATATTTATATGCCAGAACGGCTCGCTGGGCCGATTATTCCGGTTAATAAAAACTTTATCACGGATGATCCTGAGCACTTATTTGAAGTATTCTGGTACAAAAATTATAGTTACGATAACGTATTTGAAGCGGTTTATTGGCCATTTAAAAAGGTTAGATATAATATTCGTTGGCCGGAAAAACTAAATGGCAATGACGATCCACAAGCGTTACAACGCATAGTGGTTGCAAGCCGCATCGGCTCTGATGGCAAAAACAGTCTGCGTATAGCTGAGCAGGAGATGTTTGATCCAGCTAAATTTGACGAGATTCAAATTTATAACCAACCAAATGCCGCATTACCTGGTTACAACCCGAACGAAGAACATTCGCTTATTGAAGCATCATTCCGCTATCAAACCGAATCACCACGGCCAAAAGCGGCTTTTGCTTTGCGCACTGACTTAAATATCACAACTGCGGATGATAATTATACCTCTCATCCATATACGCTGGTGCAGTACAAAGACAAAACGTTAACACCAGCAGCATATCGTATGAAGGTCTACAAGGTAGAGATGGAAGATGCCGAAACTGTGCATTCAACATCTTCGAGTGCGGCGGATGAAGCATTTGATAAACAAGTTAGTCAGCTAACCAGCGGATTAATTGCAACTTATTATGCCGATGCCAATTTTACTAACGCAATCCACCGCAGTTCAGTTGCCAATTTAGATATTACAGCTGACCAACTCGATAGCGCGTTGCCAAATGATAATGTAGCTGTGCGTTATGAAGGTGTAATGCTTGTCCAAGAATCGGGTGATCACATATTTACCCTAGAGCATGACGACCGTGTTCGAGTATGGATTGACGATGAGTTATTGGTTAATGACTGGACCGACGGCGCGCAACGTAGCAAAACTTTCAATAAAACCTTGGCGAAGAATCATGCTTATAAATTGAAACTTGAATATTACGATGCTTCATCTTCAACCAGACTTAGTTTGCATTGGAAAAAGCCGAGTCAAACAGCAGCAGTGATTATTCCGAGCAGTGTACTAAAATCTCGAGCTGTGAGTTCGCAAAGTGGCTTTATTGCTAGCTATTTCAACAACCGAACTCTAACTGGCAGTCCAGTTGCTGTGACTCGGGTGTCGAATATTGGCTTTTCAACTGGTGGAAGTATAGGCCACGGACTTGGTAATGATAATTTTTCAGTTCGTTATACCGGTGTTATTACACCGGATGTAACGGGTCAATATACGTTAGTCGCGCGAGCCGATGATGGTGTCAGATTATGGTTAGATGGTGCGTTAGTTATTAATTCTTGGATTGATTCCGGGCCGTTTGACCGAACTCATTCTGTAAGATTAGAAGCTAATCGAAGTTATAATGTTCGTTTAGAATATTATGAACATGGAGGTGGAGCAGAGTTATATTTTAGATGGATTAAACCATCACAAACAGCTCAAAACTTGCTTGAAGGTACCCTGATATCTAGTGCTAATTTAGATGCGCTCGCACCAATTGATATCACGCCAGGCTCGTCTACTTCATCAGAAACTGATAGTCAGCTAGCTTATACTTTTGCCTATCCAATGAAAGCGGGTGAACCTGTGGTGGCGCCTTATCCAATTAACTTAGTGCAAGGTGTACAAATACCAGATGTGAATTGGGGACACCAAGGCAGCTCGCCATCGCAAAATGTTTATTGGGAAGATCATAAAGGCCAAGCTTGGGCAATTTCAGGAGGTGGAACCTTGTATAGTTATCAATGGTATCCAATGCAACCAAGTTTCTGGTGGCCACAAAATACCCAGTTATGCTACAACGCCAGCGAACCTACTGATTTTAAAGGGCGCTTAATTGCTACTACTGCGACGAGCACAACTTGTCATACTGTGTCTGATGGGACATTTATTCCTCTTTCGAGCATACAAAATGGAGAAAAGCGCGAAGTTCGAATTGCCTACAATACGACATGGCCTGAAGACTTACCTATGCTAAAAGCGGGTGAAACTTTAACTTATTCAGGTGGTGAAGCTGAAGAAGATGGCATTGCAGATAAAGGTTTACCAGGTGTTTTAGCATTTGCGGCAGGACAAATTGTTTACGACGACGTTAACAAACTCATGGGGCAAAATTCTAACTATAGTGCGGATAGTCGATATTCAGCTCGATTAGCGCAGGTTTTAGAAAAACGCGCGGTCAAATGGCCGTCAACAGGTACGGCATTTAATCAGATCGCAGAGTTCGATTTGGCTCAAGGCAAAGTCATTCAACAGCGTGGTTTTTATTATTTTGCTGAGTTACCAGCCAACTTACAAAGCCGGATTTATTACGATCCACTGACCAAAGAGCTAGTGATGATAGGTTTTCTTGATGGCAAAACTTTGGGCGATGATTCTTTAACTGCAGCGCCTGGGGCCATTTATTCATTATTACCTAATATTTTGACCAGTGATGATGTAGAGGTTATCAAAACATTAAGTGCAAATAATACCTTCAAACAAACAGTCGATGAGCTTTATGCAAAATCGCGCAACCCTCAAGGTTTTAATGCGACTGAATATGCCATTGGTCTTGAGGCTACGAAAAATGTCGACGGCAGCACTAGCAGTGTGTTTATTCATTCTGCGGGTTTAGGCTCAGGTTTGGCCTTAATGCCAAGCTCAGAAATGCTTGACCCAAATTCGAGCGCTCCAGATATAAGCTATGTGACGATTGCTGAAAATAACCATAAAGATTTGGGCTCAGCGCCTGTCAGTTTACATATAGTTAAACTGGTTAAAGCACATAAATTCAGAGGTGAAATTGACGTGTTAATGCCACCAAATGTCTTTGACGAAAAAGTGGTATTGCGACATACAGCAGATTTTGGCGCAAATGGTTTGGATATGGTGTATGAGTGGAAATATCGTGCGGACGATGGTTTGGAAGTTGCACCGCCAGACCAAGCGGTTGATTCATGGAAACCATTTAGCCTACCAAACAATGGTTTAGGTCAAAATCAAATTGCCTTACAAGGTGCAACAGCTGCTTTGCTAGCTGACAATTTATTCTTTACTCGATATCGCCATAGAGATTGTAATCCAGCTAATGACTCTAGTTGTTGGTCTGATTGGGCGGGGGCGGCTAATAATAATCCAGCCAAAAATGTTTACAAAGCACAGTTGTCTGAAGGTTGGGTTAAACGTGTTATCGATAGAGTGAACTTGTTTGAAGCACGTATTAGCGATTTCTACAGCAGTGACAGCCCAGCAACTTATTCGAGCATGTTGCAGCAAGCGGGCCAGCGTTATAACGGTGCAGTTGCGTTAAACGCTGATCAGGATGTAATTGAAAATGTTGGCTTAATCCAGCTCTATCAAACTGTGTTAGATAGAGCGCGTGCGTTAAGTATTGATGCTTCACAACCAACGAGCACTAGCAGTGTAAATAATGCACTGCAGTTAGCCGCTACTCGTTTAGCCCAGTTATATACCTTACTGGCAAATGAAGCTTATGTGGATGCGCTCGATCCTTCAATCGGTTTTACCACTGAAAGTTCAGAGTATGGCAGCTTAGCGCCAAGTATATTTACTTTTAAAAACCAAATGCCTAGTTTGCTGCAAGAAGAACTGAGCTTGCTGCGCGGACGTGCTGAATACGGCGCAAGCCCCGCCTTTAACCGCTTATTGTGGAATTTTACTATAGGTGACGGTGAAGTTGCATACGCGCTTAACTACAACATTAAAGATGTTGATAGCAGTGGTTTCATTGATGAAGATGATGCGCGCACCCTATATCCGCAAGGGCATGGAGATGCATGGGGTCATTACACTATGGCACTGCGTTATTATTATGACTTGATGCAAAGCCCTGTATTTAAATGGACGCCTCGTGCAGAGAAAGTATTACTAGATGGTGTCACTGTAGATGTTGATTTCCAAGATGAGCAGAGATTTGCAGAAATAGCAGCGGCGAGAGCCAAAACCGGCCGAGATATCGTGGATATGACTTATCGCGCCAGTTATGTTGAAGATGAAGATGGCCAATGGCAAGGTTATAAAGACAGAACAACAGAACGTGCTTGGGGTGTATCTGAATGGGCACAGCGTGCAGCAACTGGCGCGTATTTTGATTGGTTGATGGCTAACAATATGCTTCCAGCCAAAGATGCTGATTACACTGATAGCGCAGATATTCGCAAAGTTGATAGAACCACTGTTGTAGATATCCAGCAAATTGCTAGCGAAGCGCAAA
Source organism: Catenovulum agarivorans YM01 (assembly GCF_000281085.1). GTDB lineage: Bacteria > Pseudomonadota > Gammaproteobacteria > Enterobacterales > Alteromonadaceae > Catenovulum > Catenovulum agarivorans. Next base: position 167,286 of record NZ_JH767524.1, on the reverse strand, counting down.
GTATCTATGCGTTAGCATCGTCTTCAGACAAAGGGCAGAATCCACTTGGCATTGCACCTGATATTGTGCCATTCGATATTGATCCTGTGCGGGTAGATCGTAATTATGACAATCCAGCGACGCATTTTGAGCAGGTAGCTGAACGAGCTGAACAAGCATTAGAAAATGCCTTTAAAGTTTACGATTACGCCAATGAGCAAAAAAATCGTATCCGTGAAGTGGCTGATACAGCACAAGGCATGCTTGAACAGGCACAAGATCAGGATAGAGATTTACGTAATAGGTTAATTGAAATCTTTGGTACGCCATATGAAGGTACTATAGGCAGTGGCAAGGTATACGAAGCTGGCTACGACGGACCCGATTTGTACTTCTACCAATATGTTGATGCGATTGATATTACCAACGAGGTTGCTCCTGTAGCAAATTCAAATGGAAAAACCTTCGATACCATTTTGACCGGGTATTTCAACGCTAGAACAACATCTTTAGATCATATTTCGAGTATGGATACGGTTAATTCCGTGGTTACAGCCAATTCAATTCAAGTTGAATATCCTGTAACTGCTGCTTCATATGGCTTTGAAACCCCTGATTCTTGGGGTATTAGACGAGCATCAGGGAAAATCCAGCAAGCCTTAGCGGAAATACTCATTGCACAAGCTAACTTTAACCAATCAGCAGATGTTTATGATGATTTAATAGAAGATATGGAGTTTCAGATTAGTCAAATATATGCGCAAAAACAGTTTGAAGATGGTGTGATTCAAGTAAAAAATACTAATAAAAATGAAGTAAAAGCACTGACGGATAAAATAGCAGATCTGCAAATAGCCAGTCGAGTGTTGACTGAAACAAGAGATTTTGCGCGCAATGTGGTGGACAATACTGCTGAGTCGTTACCAAAAAGTGTTGGCTTGGCGGTAGATCCCTCTTCGCCAGCTCGTTTTGCCTTGTATACTGCTTGGGCTATTACTGATCCTGTTCTATCTGCGGCGAGTGCAGGATTAGATTCAGCTGCAATAGACGCCGAATCTGAGAAAGAACTCAAGTCTATTGAACATGAATTAGAAATTGAAAAAGCGGGCTATGATTTTGAAACGCAGCAACAATTAAGAGAAGTCGAATACAGTTTAACAACCCAAGAACCATATCTTCGAGTTGAAATGTATAAAAATCGTGAGAATTTACGCCAAGCCGGCGAAAAATATCGCACAGTTCTAGCCGAAGGTCTGCGTTTATTGGAAGAACGTGAAACTTTAAACAAACGTATTGCTGCCAAAGCGCAAGGTGAACGTTATAAAGATATGACCTTCAGGTTAGGCCAATACGATGCATTGCAAAAATATCGTGCAGCCTTTGATTTAGCCGCTCGGTATACTTATATGGCAGCGCGAGTGTACGACTTTGAAACTAACTTAGCAGAGAGTGATCCTGCATCCGCACAACATATGTTAACTCAGATAGTCAAAGAGCGCGCATTGGGCGAAAAAGCTTTATCAGGCTCCGTTAGCGGTAGTGGGGGGTTAAGCGAAATACTTTCTACTTTGAAAGTAAACTTTGACGTATTAAAAACACAAATGGGCTTTAACAATCCACAAACTGAGTCAGGTCGTTTCTCTCTGCGACATGGTTTATTCCGCATCCCTCAAGACGCAGACTCTACTGATGACGATGATTTATGGCGTAATACTTTGGCTAAATACAAGGTAGATAACCTATGGAATGTAGAAGAGTTCAGACGTTTTGCGCGTAACTTTGCCCCTGAAAGTGCAGGCGCTCAACCAGGGCTAGTTATTCCTTTCTCATCGACGATTGAGTTTGGTAAAAACTTCTTTGGTTGGCCGTTATCAGGTGGTGATTTTGCCTACGATGCGAGCAACTATGCTACTAAAATCCGCTCTGTCGGAGTCTGGTTTGATAACTACAACAATGCGGCGTTATCAACCACGCCAAGAGTATATTTGATCCCAGTTGGTTTGGATGTCATGTATGTGCCCGACAGCGTGGAATTAGATACACGTGAGTGGAGTGTGGTTGACCAAGTAATTCCTGTGCCATTACCAGCAAGAGACAGTGATTTAAATAACACTGCGTGGATCCCGAGTGCCGATGGCTTGAGTGGTTCATTTGATAAAATTCGCCGCCATTCAAGCTTTAGAGCATACCATGACACAGGTAATTTTAACGAAACTGACATGACGTATAGCAGTCGCTTAATCGGCCGCTCTGTGTGGAATACCAAATGGTTGTTGATTATTCCAGGCGGCACTTTCTTGGCTAATTCAGCAGATGGTATGAATACCTTTATCTATGGACAAAAAATCCCTGGGCAAAATACCGTGCTGCGTGATGGTAACGGTGTCAGTGACATCAAACTGTTTTTCCAAACTTATTCTTATTCAGGAAACTAATTATGAAGACGCTAATTCACTTGCCAATAAAAGTTTTAATAGCTGTTTTATGTAGCTTAGTTTTTTGGGTGGAAGCACAAGTACCTGAACCTCAAGTAACCTTATACGGACAAGTATTTAACCGTTACCAAGGCATAGAAACTCGCTTGAGTTCAGGCAACTTAGTTTGGCAGATCAAAGCCGACGATGGTTCAGGGAAATTGTTAACTTATGCAACGAGTTTACAGCCATTAGCTGATGGGGTTTATGATTATAGGTTAGATATCCCACAGAGGTTGTTAGAGCAAGCTATTACGCCGTCGTTAACCACTGAATTTGCTGATGCAAATACCATAGCGGTTGGTGAAGATGAGCAAGATTTTAGTCATAATTTAATTGCGATTGATAATGTTAGAACTTACATACTTAATTCTAACCAAACGCAACTTAGTTTAAGTCAATTGCAACGCTCTCAGCATATCCAAATTGATTTGCATGTGTCTAAACCACCGAGTGATGTTGATGGTGACGGTTTACCTGATAGTTGGGAGTTGGCATTTTTCGGCGATACAACTTTAGCGTCTGCGAGCGGTGATGAAGACGAAGATGGTTTGACTAATTTGGAGGAGTACCACTTATCCAGTGATCCTCGTGCTGGTAGCGGTGACAACCGAATACCAACCTTAATTCATGCACAAATATCTATCACAGAACAAGGTTATACGCTGTTCCAACCTAGCATTTTAGACAGCGACACGCTAGATACTGAAATAGACGTGGCGTTCAGCCAGATTAGCGACAGTTTACAACTGAGTTATCTAGCGGGTGGCAGTTTAACTCTTTCAACCGATACAGTATTAACTGCAGGTGATACGGTCAAATTAAGTGATTTGTTAACTGGCCATATTGTCGTTAAACATATGCCGGAGTCGGTTGATGCACAATCGACCGAAGGGCAAGTTTTTACTGTGAGTATGGCGGTAAACGACAAAGACAACGATGTAGTTGCCATGAATATTGACGTAGCTGTGGTTAAACCGAATGACAATCAAGCTACTAAATTTCAGATGTGGCTAGATGCGACGGTCGATCAGAGTTTGTTTAGCAGCTATTACAATCCGGATGAAGAATACACTGAAGACGCAGATGAAGAATGGTACGGGCGTAGTGATCGTGGTGAGTTAGATTTAATCCATCATATTGACCAAACTGGTTGGGAATGGGCTGATGTTAAAACTAGCTTACAAGGTCCGAATGGTGAGCAGACGATTGAATTAGATGGCAGCCATTATTTTGAGTCTTGGGCTGAAGAAGAGAATGATACTGTTGCTGAAATTCCATTCCATTTTAATGACGAACTAGCCTATTTTGCGGTATTTAAATCACGTAGTGATACGGCGCAAATTTTAACTCATGATACTCAAGCTGAAATTGCCCTGACAGCGTCGGATGACCCATATTATCCAAGCCGTTTGAGATTTTCTCGCGAAGGTTACGAATCCATTTATGGCACTAGGGCTGTTGCTAAAGATTGGTCAGTCGTTTCGCTATTTGTTGCTGATGGTGCTGCTATGTTAGAGCTAAATGGCCGTGATTCTGGTTTTAGTTATGCAAGTGCGCATGCGGGTTCAGAAGATCCCTCAAATGTGACTTGGGGAACAAGCCGCACTATTGGCGGCAAAATGATTGGCAGCGCGAATGACGAAAATTATCAAATGCTTCATCCATTCAAAGGTAGTTTAGGTGAAGTATTAATGCTTAATTGTGGCGACTGCAAAGCAGAAAAATGGCGAGTTTATGCTTATCTATACAGTAAGTGGTTTGACTATGTGGTGATTGATCATTCACAAACTACTTATGCTGTTAATGCTCAGTCGTCGTTAGCAAGTTACATTGGCGTACCAACCGACGAGAGTGGGAATTATTCGTCCCTTGATGAAGCTTTATATGAGCTAGGCGACAATTTAAACGATTTTATTCAAACGGCAGAGCAAACTTATCTAAATCAATTTGGCGAAGACAAAGCTTATGTATTTATCGGTGGTACAGCACACAATAAATTTATTGGTGGTAGCCAAGATGACATACTTGTCTCGGGACGTGGTAGCGATTGGTTAACGGGTTTAGCCGGAGCAGATTTATTTGTGGTCAGTAATAATGCAACTGTCGTTGATTTTAATGAAACAGAAGACGTATTAGATTTAACTCAGTTGTTTGATGTTGAAGACCCAAATATTCCATTAAATAAATATATTCGATTTGAAACAGATGCCTATGACTCTTACTTATTTGTTGATGCGAATGGGGACGGTAGCGGCTACACGGATGCAACCGTCGTATTATCGAATATCGCCATTCGCAACAACGAAATTGCTAAACTTTGGGCGCAAGGTGTATTGCAAACAGGTGTTGTCAGGCCAGAGCTAGAGCTAAATTTAGCTATTGCATCTCAAGACGGATTAGAAGAAAGAATTCAAAATAGTGTAGAGTTTGTATTACAAACAAATGGTACGCCTTTGCCTAAAGGTTTATCTGTACCTATTGCGTTAGAAGGTAGCGCAGAATTTGGCAAAGACTACAAGCTAGAATATGCTGAATTTACCGGTAATGCAGCTGCAGATGAGCCTTATCAATGGAAGGAACTGCTCACCAATGGAATTCCTCTTAATGTGGCGAGTGCAGATTCGCAGATTAAATTGCGCATTACGCCAATCAAAGACAATGTCGCTGAAGTAGACGAACAAGTTCAATTGAGATTGATGCCTTTGAGTGCCTATAAATTAGGACAAAATGCTCAAGCTTCTTTTGTTATTAGTGATGGTTTGCCTGAAATTTCGGTTATAGCTAGTAACACCAGTTTGATTGAAGGATTAGACAAAGCTGCTCAAGTGACATTTAGTCGTAATGGTTCACTAAATGTGCCGCTCAAAGTTCAACTAGAGATTGTTGGTTCAGCGAGCAATGGTGTTGATTATGGGTTTATCAGCAAAGAAATTACTTTTGCGCAAGGCCAGCAGCAAACCAGTATCGAAATTTTGCCTTATGCTGACTCTCAAGCGGAAAGCACTGAATTTATTGAGATTGCTATAGCTATCTCACCGAATTATGAAATATCTGATTTGTCGAGTGTGCGTGTGGGGATTTTCGAGACTGATGCTGTTGTTGATAGTGATGGTGACGGCATGGATGACATGTGGGAAATTGAACATGGCCTCGATTTTAATAAAAACGATAAGTTTTTAGATGCTGATGGTGATGGTTTGGTCAACATTAAAGAATACTCACTGGGGTTAAATCCAACTTCAAGCGATACAGATAATGATGGAATTGCAGATAAACTCGATAGGTCACCTGATGATGCTTCTGATACTACCCAAATTGATAGTGTTGGGACTCAGCATATTTACGCTGGTGCAAAACAAATTGCAACTTTAGCTAGTGATGTATTTACCTTGCATATTCATACTAAAGCTTTACTTGATAGTGGCGCGACAGCTTCTGGTTTAGATGGTTTAGGTGTGCGTATCCACTACAACAGTCAGCTAGTTAAATTTGATAGTTTTTCCAATATTTATGCAACAGACTTTGTCTTTGAGACATTGACACCGGTACAAGATTTTGCTGATTTTGACTATGATTCTCGTACCGACAGTTATGTGGAGCTACGTTGGTCTAAGTTGACTTCTGATTGGCTCGCACCTAATAAAGCCTTAGCCGGCATAAACTTTACTGTACTGGCTCAGCCAACCCAGAATAGTAAAATTAATTTTAGCGCGAGTCAGTTAAGCGTAGGTTATGAGTTGGCTACTCAGCCTGTTATCGTGATGCAAGCCAGCCCGAATAAACTCGACTTGAATAATGATGGTCAGTCTACTGCCAATAAAGAAGCTTTGGCTGTGATGCGTTATATGACGGGACTCAGAGGCGATAAAGTTAAACAAGATGTTGCAACTACGGCCTTAGATAATCAGTTATCCCAACTTATGCAATATATGGATTTAGACGCCGACGGTGAAATCAATGCGTTAACAGATGGTTTACTGTTGTCGCGCTGTATAGCTGGCTATCAGGGGGATGCCCTAGTTGAAGGGATTATTAATAGTCAGTCAGGTCGAAAATTGCCTGAGTCTATCTTACAAATTTGCCGTCAATTTACCGAATAATAGGGGCTTAGTGAAATGAATAAACATTATTTGTCACTTATTTTGATTTCCTGCTTGGGTCTAGTTGCTTGTGGTGGCGGAGATAATAGTTATAAAGTCGATAATGGAGCTGGCAACGGCAACCCGCCGCCTGATCCGGTTGAGCCAGAAACACCGGTAGAAGGCGATACACTGCTGCAGAAAGTATATACAGATTCTAATCAACTGACTGTGGTGCAAGGTGCAGATTTTGACTTACCTCTAGTTTATTTAACTGAGCCAGAAAAAACTCAGCTTGCTGGCATTGGTTTCAGAGTGCATTGGTCTAGCCAGTATTTGAATTTCAAAGATACAAGTGAGTTATATACGAGTAGTTTATTGGGGGTTGGTGATGTTGAGGTCGATTCCGATGACTTAGACCAAGACCCAACAACAGATAGGTATATTGTCTTGTCTTGGGCAAACTTCCCCGAAGGCAAGTGGCCGACAGTTGCTGAGCTGCCGCTTAACTTGACCAATGCTAAATTTAACGCTGTGTTACAAGGTGATACCCGAGTTAACTTTACCGCTTCAGCATTAGCCAGTGGTTATCAATTCAGTGCTAATGCAGTTGCAGTTAAGGTGCAATAATGAAGTTGTGGTATTCACATATTGCATGTGTATTGTTCGGTGGCTGTCTTGTTTGGGTTGGCCAAAATGCTTTTCACCAGCCCGAATTATTTCAGCCAATTGTTGCTAAGGTGGGTGAACAAAGTATTACCGTTGCGGAATTTAAACAAACTTTGCAACTGCGTGGTGGTGTTCATGCTCCACAAGTTGAACTTGATAAGCTGTTAGATGAAATGGTGTTGAATGCGGCTATTGTTCACTATGCTAAGGATTTTAATCAAGACAAGTTGTTTGACTATCAATACGCGGCAAATAACTTATTAATTGGGCAAATTAAACAGCAAGTACTTCAACCTAAATTTGAAAAAATCTCAGTTTCGTCTGAGGAAATTAAACAATATTACCATCAAAATCCAAACGAATTTATTCAACCTGAAAAGGCTAAAATTGCAATAATTTTTCAGCGTTTTAATGGTGATAGAGCCAAACAGAAAATACAGTTGCAGCAAGCACGTGACAGTTTAATCAATCAATTAGATAGTGATGATTTTGGCGGATATGCAATTGAGCTTTCAGATGATCAGGCAAGTCGTTATCGTGGTGGGCAAGTCGGTTGGGTGTTTAAAAACCAAGCTAGTTATTTACCAGATGAGATTGTCGCTAAAGCTTTTGTGTTAGAAGAAGGTGAAGTATCCAAGGTCATTGAAACGAACAAAGGCTTGTATTTGCTGCGTGTACTAGATAAAACTCAAGCTGAGGTAAAACCGCTTAAACAAGTTGAGGCGCAAATTCGGCATAGTTTAGTTAAATATAAACAACAGCAAGCAGTTGATGATTTTGAGCAGTTGATGTTGGCCAATGTAACAGTAGAAAAATATTTAAATAATCTACCCAGCAGCTCAAAAGGGTCAAGTTCAGTTGAGAAACCACCTATATTCAATTAACCTGAACTTTGGATATTTTATTACGGATTACCGGTTAAACCTTCAAGGTCGGATATTATACGTAATGCTTGCTCGGCACTGCTTCCACAAATCTGTGGTTCAGCTTTAAATTGTAGGCAGACTTTAGGTCTTTGTGGTTGGCCAAAAATTTTGCATAAATTGTTATCGTCAAGTTGCACGCAGCGCACACCCGCAGGTTTGCCATTTGGCATTCCTGGAATTGGGCTAGAGATTGATGGTGCGATACAACAAGCGCCACAACCCGGATTACATTGCATTAATTCGCCTTTAATAAATTTACTATCGCCAAAAACGACAATAGCCGGAAAACCGGCTATTGCAACACATACATGTATGTTGAATTATAAAATGACTGAAATTTATAACTCACCCATAGCATTACGGAGTTTTTTCATCGCGTTAGCTTCGAGCTGACGAACACGCTCGGCAGAAACACTGTATTTTTCAGCCAATTCTTGCAGCGTTAATTTGTTGCCATCGTCTAACCAACGCGTACGAATAATGTCTTGGCTACGCTCATCTAAGGTTTGAATAGCGTGCAACAAGCGGTTATTTGCGTGATTATCCCACTGGTTGTTTTCAACATGCATTGCAACATCAGATGACGAATCTTCTAAATATTGCGCTGGGGCAAAACTGGTGCTTTCGTCATCATCATTGGTTAAATCAAAAGCTGTATCTTGGTTGCTCATACGGCTTTCCATTTCAAGCACTTCTGAGCGGCTTACACCTAAATCATTCGCTACTTTATCAACTTCAGCGTTATTAAACCAACCTAAACGTTTTTTCGATTTACGTAGGTTAAAGAACAATTTACGTTGGGCTTTTGTGGTTGCAACTTTAACGATACGCCAATTTTTTAATACGTACTCGTGGATTTCAGCTTTGATCCAATGTACGGCAAAAGAGACTAGACGCACACCAACTGATGGATCAAAACGTCTAACTGCTTTCATCAAGCCTACATTACCTTCTTGGATTAGGTCTGCTTGTGGCAAGCCATAACCCGAGTAGCTTTTGGCAATGTGCACAACAAAACGCAAATGCGACATGATAAGTTGTTGTGCAGCTTCTAAATCGCCGTCGTTAAATAATCGTTCGCCTAAGCTTTTTTCTTGCTCAGCGGTTAATACAGGAATGCTATTTACGCTTTGGATATAAGAATCCAGACTACCCGTTTGTGGGGTCAACATTAATGCTGTAGATGTAGATGACGTTGTCATGAATCACTCCAGTCCGGTTACCTTGATGTCAATATTTTATCAATACCGTTTTTAACACTCAACAACCCAATATATAGGATTGCGACAATTTTTCTTCAAGGACCAATTAATCATTTAATAAGGTTATAACTGCTTTGTTAGAGCCAAGTCAACCAATTTTGTTCCAACAACATAACACACTAAAGTTAAGTTTTTATACAAGTGTGTTATATCAAATAGCATTAAGTTGGTAGTTGGTTATTTATTACACGCTAGATGGCTTTTATCGCACAATTTTCTGGCTATTCTACTGAACTGACATTAATCTGTAATGGAATGTTAAAAAAATAACCAAGTTGTATCTATTGAGAGTGGTTTATGTATTCTTATGTCGCGCGCCAAGCAATACTTAATGTGGATGAGGAAATCGTTGGATACGAATTATTATTTAGGGATGGAGTGGAGAATGCATTTCCAGATATATGCCCAGATCAGGCTACGTCACAAATATTAACTTCGAATCATTTAACCAAAGGGTTGGAATCAATCACGGATGGTAAATGCACCTATATTAATTTTTTTGAAGATACTTTAATTAACCGTTTTCCGACGTCATTAGACCCTAAAAGTGTTGTAATTGAAATTTTAGAAAGTGTCGAAATTAGTGAAGAGTTGCTTGATGCTTGCCGAGCATTAAAAAAGCAGGGATATAAGTTGGCATTAGATGACCATAACTTTGATCCTGTGTGGGATATTTTCCTGCCCTATATAGATACTATTAAAGTAGATGTCCGTCAGTTTAATATTTTACAAATTAGTAAATATGTACGCCGTATTGCTGGATTTGGCGTCAAACTGCTAGCTGAAAAAGTAGAAACCCGTGAGGAATTTGAGCAGCTAAAAACCTTAGGTTTTCAATATTATCAAGGGTATTTTTTTGCTCGTCCTGAGGTGCTGAAATCTAAACAAATTAAAGCGAATAAACTTAACTTGTTGCAGCTTATTTCACAAGCTAGTCGTATCGATATGGATATTGATAAAATCAGCCAAATTTTGGCGCAGGATGTTGCTTTATCTTATAAATTATTGCGTTTTATCAATAGTGCTGGTTTTAATTCCAATCAAAAAATTACTTCACTAAAACATGCCATTGTTTATATGGGCGAAGCTGAGGTTAAAAAGTTTATTTCTTTATTGGCCTTAGCTAATTTAAGCGGTGACAAACCAGATGAAATTATGGTGTTGTCGTTAGCGCGTGCACGTTTTTGTAGTCATATCGCACAGGCTCGGGGGGATGATGAAAATCCACCTATGGCCTTTCTAGTTGGCATGCTGAGTTTAGTTGATGCGCTGTTAGATGAAACTATGGATACGTTGGCGACCAAACTGCCTGTTGCAGATGAAATTAAGCAGGGATTAATTGAGCAGAAAGGGGTTTTAGGTTTGTATCTGAAATTGGCACTTAATTATGAAAAAGCGCAATGGGACGAAGCTGAAACTTTGTCTATGGCGATACGAGTGCCAATAAATGATATTCATGAATATTATCAAGAATCTTTGGCTTGGGCGGATAAAATTCGTAATGGCGAGCGGGGCGGCAAGTGAGCACAGGCTAGCTGCTGTGCTCATCTTCAAAATAGGTATAACCTTCAATGCCGGTTTTTAGCATTAAATAGTATTGGTCTTTTTGTTCTGGTGTTAGCTTAGATTGACTCAGTTGCGACATATAGTTTTCCAACAAATACGATTGTTGGAAGTGTACTGTTTTTAATGCAGTTTCTGCTGTATCACCATGGAGTACGTGGTTAATACGCATTTTTCCGGTTGCATCAAACTCTAAGTGCGCAGAGTCAGTGTCACCAAACAAGTTATGCATGTCACCCAAAATTTCTTGATAGGCACCCACCATGAATATACCAAGGTAGTAGGGATTGTCTGAATCAAATTTCGGCACTGGCAAGCTACTTTCAATCCCCATGCCGTCAGCATATTGCTTAATTTGTCCGTCTGAGTCACAAGTAATATCTTGAACGATAGCGCGTTCAGACAATTGTTGTGCCATATGACTTAAAGGCACAACAGGGAAAATTTGTTGAATACCCCAAGCATCTGGCAAAGATTGGAACAATGAGAAATTACAGAAAAGTTTGCATGCAAGTTTTTCATCTAATTCTACGCGTAATTCTCGGTGTGAACGCGCATTGTTATCTAGATTGTCTCTAACTATGTAGAGTATTGAAAAGTAGAAACTTTCAAATTCAGCCCAGTGAGTTAGCGAGATTAACCCTAGGGTAAACTTTTGTTGTGCTTCGGCGAAATAATGCACAGCATCGTGGTAGCATTCGATTGCTCGGCGTGGTGAAACACTTTCACTGAGTTTTATTAGCTCAACAGTTTCTGCTGGTGCATCGGCACTGGCAATAAAAGGTGCTGCAAGACGAACAGGTTGTTCGCTGTCGATGATATTAGATAAGAGTACTGCATGGTGTGCTGTCATAGCACGGCCAGATTCAGTAATAATGTTTGGTTCAACTACGCCATTGGCGTGACAGGTTTCGCTAATGCCGGCAACTATGTTGCGAGCATATTCGTGCATATCATAATTCATAGAGCATTGGCTGCGACTGCCGCTGCCTTCATAATCAACGCCTAAACCACCACCTACATCTAAGGTATCAACCGCCAAGCCCATATTCTTTAACTCAACGTAATAGCGCGCGCATTCTTTTATTGCGACTTGAATATCACGAATATTGGCAATTTGTGAACCAATATGAAAATGGATAAGTTGAAACAAGTGTGTTTGCTTGTGTTGTTTTAGTAGCTCGATTGCTTGCAATAATTGATGTGAAGTTAAACCAAATTTGCCTTTTTCACCGCCTGAATCTTGCCAGCGACCTTTACCGACTGTATTCAAACGAATACGAATGCCAATTGCAGGCGCCGCACCCATTTTTTCCGCTTCTTTTAATAAGGTTTTTAACTCGGATAATTTTTCAATAACAACATAAACTTGATGGCCCATTTGTTGACCAATAATCGCAAGTTGCAAAAATTCGCTGTCTTTATAACCGTTGCAGACAATTTTTAATGGTTCTGTTGTCGCACCTAAAATAGCCAATAATTCAGGTTTACTACCGGCTTCTAAGCCAATTTTTGGTGTGACCCTTAATAACTGTTCAACGACACTGTGCTGTTGGTTAACTTTAATTGGATATACAGCATGGTATTTGCCCGAATAATCATGCTGTGCAATTGCATCTTTAAAAGCTAACTGTAACGCTTGCACACGATCTCTGAGTATATCGGTAAAGCGCACTAAAATAGGTAAGCGTAAACCTGCTAGTTGAAGGTCGTGAACAATCTTATTAAAGGCGATCTGCAGTTGTGGTTTACCTTTGGGTTGGGCAACCAATTCACCTTGATTGTTGATGTCAAAATAACCATCACTCCAATTAGCGACGTTGTATATTTGTTTAGCGTGTTGAATCAAACTATCAGTCATTAGCGAATAAAATTGAGTCTTAACAAGTAAAACGAATAGTGTAATCTGATTATGCCGTATGAGCTATAATTGATTTAGTTTTTTAACTTTGTTTGGTTAATTTCAAGGGCATTGTATGGCGGACACTTCAACACAATATTGGTATTCAGATCAAAATCAAGCAATCGGAGCTGGCGTCGCTTTGAGGTTAAGGCATAAGGTTGTGGAAAAACAGTCGCCTTTTCAAAAAGTAGAAATTTTTCAAACAACGGATTTTGGTTATTTGATGGTGCTGGATGGTTGTACTAAGTTAAGTAGTCGCGATAGCTTTTTTTACCATGAGATGATGACACATCCTGCGTTGTTTAGTCACTCTCAGCCGCGAAATATTTTGATTGTAGGCGGAGGTGATTGTGGTTGTTTGCAACAGGTATTAAAACATCCTCAAGTAGAGCGAGTTACCCAAGTCGAGATGGATAGTCTAGTCACAGAGGTCGCCAAAAAGTATTTCCCAGAATTATCTACCAATACTCAAGATGACAGGGCGCGGCTTTTATTTGCCAATGGCGTTGATTATGTACGCGGATTAGCCAGTAATAGCTTTGATATTATTATTGTGGATTCAACGTACGCTGCAGGCTATAGCCAAGCTTTATACGAGCAAGACTTTTATCAAGCCTGTTTTGCTGCACTGACTGAGCACGGGGTGTTAGTTCAACAAAGTGGTTCGCCATTGCTACACCAACAACAGCTAAAAAACATCCGGGAAGATATGTTGCATGCAGGTTTTGTACAGTTGCAAACCTTGCTGTTTCCTCTGCCTATTTATCCCAGCGGCAATTGGTCGTGCACAACGGCAAACAAATCGACAGATTTCGCCAATGTTAGGGCCGCTGAAGCACAGCCTTTTTCTGAGCAATTACAGTATTATAGTCCTGATATTCATAAACTTTGCAGTCAATTACCGCAGTTTTTGGCTAAAGCGTTAACGGCACAAAGATAGTAATGCTTGGCTGAGTCTATGCGGATCATAAAAAGGACTCGATTGTTGGCTGACTAAAGGTAATATTTCAACTTCTATTCCAAGCTCTGATAGTTGTTGGTATTGTGCCGGAGTTAATTGATTTTGCGCATTTTTATCAATTAAAACTGTATTTAACACGGATGTAACAGGCATATTCTCGGACAACTCGCTGGTTAGATAATTTAACAAAGTTGTAATGCAATCGAATAAACTCATGCCAATTTGTTCTGGGTCGTCTTGTAAATTAGGTACATAGACTTTTTTGGCTTTGCTTTGGCTAATTGCTTTGCCTATTCCTTGGGTTAATAAGTTAGTTATTAAGCTCGAATAAAAACTACCAGGAGGGTAACAAATCAATCGTGCTTGTTTAACTGTATCTTTGACATGCTCAGGTGTTGCGCAAACCAGTGGTGATAGATACTCAGCACTGCTAGATAACTCAACTCGAGCAATTTTACTACGAATAGGCGATACTTCTTTACCGGTTAAATTATGTTGACCGAGAATAATTTGACCATTGGTTAAATGCGCCGCTAAATGACAATAATTATCCAGCATAGGTACAACTTGACCTTTTATTGCCAGTAATTGACTAAATTGGGCTATTGCTGCGGTTAAACTACGATTGTTAGTTAAGTAGGCTGCAGCAATACAGACATTACCAATACTAGTATTACGCAAATCAAAATCGTCAGGGATAACTTTAGCAAAATATTCTAAACAGCTTTGAATAGCGACTTTTTGTTGGCTATTGAGCTGGGCATACATAGGGTGATCACTGCTGCTAAATGCCCACAATGACTGGCGCAGCGTTGCAGGACTCCCTTGTTTAGCAAATCTTAATGCCATAATTCGCGTCATTGCGGCGACATCGACTCTGCTGTCATCAGCCAAAGCTAATAGTCGATTACGAATATCTCCAATTGCGGGCATTAAAAAACATTGGCGTAGTTTAGCTGTGCAGCCACCAGAATCTAACGTGGTTATAATATGGCTATGGTTTTGATTATAGTGTTTTAATGCTTGGCTAAATCCAGCTAACGCACTACCACCACTAAAAAACACCATTGAAGGTTGGTTGTAGTGTGGGCTGTGTTCAGTCTGGGTGATATTTTTTTCAGACGTTACATCAAATTTAATATGTGAATATTCTGGAAGCATGCTGTCACAATGTAAGTGTCTAACAATCATAATCGTTTCGCCATAATGCAACATAGATGGTTTGTAGTTAATTCGCAAGCAAATTTAACCTTGATTAAATTACCACCAATATCATATTAATTGTTATCGCCCCCTGCACCTAAAATCTGAATAAGGGTATAATGTTGTTTTTATATTTGAGTAGGTTGTCACAACATGAGTTGGTTTGACTGGCAAAGAGCGGTTATAAAAGTGGGCAGTGCACTAATAGCACCTGACGGAAAAGGCTGTAGTGGTCAGTTTTTGTTGCCCATAGCTCGTTATATTTCCGAATGCCGGTTACAAGGTAAAGAAATTGTTTTAGTCTCAAGTGGCAGTGTCGCGGCTGGGCGTGGCATTATTGCGCATAGTGGTATTCCATCTATTGCTGAAAAACAGGCTATGGCTGCTGTTGGGCAAACGCGCATGATGGCTAACTGGGCGCGTTTTTTTGATTTTCCTTGTGCTCAAATTTTATTAACTCATGATGATTTGGCCGATCGCCGCCGTTACGTCAATATTAAAAACACCATTCGAGAACTGTTAAACAATGGCATTTTACCTATAGTCAATGAAAACGACACAGTTGCGACACAAGAATTAAAAGTGGGGGATAACGACAACTTAGCCGCTTTAGTCTCACAAGTATCAGATGCGGATATGATGATGATATGCAGTGATATAGACGGTCTATTTACTGCCGACCCACGCAGTAACCCTGATGCTAAATTAATCCCAACTGTTGAAAGCATTACCCCTGAAATTTATGCACTTGCAGGTGGCACTACCAATAAAATAGCTACAGGCGGCATGCGCACTAAAATAGAAGCAGCCGAAAAAGCCACAGTTAATGGGGTACACACCTTAATTGTTAACGGAACCAAAGGCCAAGTATTTGATGCTTTGTTGCAACATGCACCACAAGGCACTTGGTTTAAACGTCAAGCTAGCCCGATAAAAGCGCGTAAACATTGGTTGCAATATACCTTAAAAGCACAAGGCGCAATCATAGTAGACAATGGTGCGGCAAATGCTTTGATTAACAAAGGCGCTTCTTTACTGAGCATTGGTATTAAAGAAACAGACAGCAGCTTTAATAAAGGTGATGCTGTTTATATTAAAGATTTAGCTGGCAAAACTTTAGCTAAAGGTATTTGTCAGTATAGTGATTTAGAGTTAGATAAAATTAAAGGATTACAAAGTCAAAAAATCATCCAAGTCTTGGGTTATTGCCCAAGTGATGTCATTATTCATAGAGATGATTTGGTGATCCTGTAACAAATAAAGGTATAAAGATGAGTTTTTCAATTGCACAAATGGCTAAAGATGCGCGTAAAGCGTCTTTCTCGGTTGCCAATTTGAGTACAGCGCAAAAAGATGCCGCATTATCGGCAATGGCGCAAAAATTAATTGAGCGCACAGAGTTAATTTTAACTGAAAACCAAAAAGATTTAGACGCAGGCAAACAAAACGGTTTGACCGATGCAATGATTGACCGTTTGCGTTTAACCCCTGAGCGAGTTAAAGATTTAGCTAATGCATTAATTGAAGTAACTACTTTACCCGATCCTGTTGGTACTGTGTCTGATTTAAAAATTAGACCAAATGGCATGCGTGTTGGTCGTATGCGTATACCACTAGGTGTAATTGCTATGATTTACGAAGCGCGCCCAAATGTAACAGCGGAAGCTGCAGCCTTGTGTTTGAAATCAGGCAATGCTGTGGTGTTACGTGGTGGTAAAGAAGCTTTGTTTTCTAACTTAGTGATTGCAAAGTGTTTGCATGAAGCTTTGGTTGAACAAAATATCGATCCAAATGCAATTTGTGTTGTGCCTGATCCTGATCGCGCCATTATGAATGAATTGATGACCTTATCAGATGATATCGACTTAATTATTCCACGTGGTGGCGAAGGTTTAATTCGTTTTGTTACTGAAAACAGCCGCATTCCTGTGATCCAGCATTTTAAAGGTGTGTGTCATTTATATATTGACCAAGATGCTGACAACAAGATGGCGTTGGATTTATTGTTGAATGGTAAAACCCAACGTACAGGTGTGTGTAATGCATTAGAAACCTTATTGGTTCATCAAGCTCAAGCGGATAGTTTTTTGCCAATTGCAGCTAATGCATTAGCCGAAAAAGGTGTGAAAATCCATGCTTGTGAAAAAAGCATAGGTTATTTTGCCGGTGCTGATTTGGCAACAGAAGATGACTGGCATGCAGAATACTTGGCTTTAGAAATTGCGGTACGTATCGTGGATGATTTTGATGCGGCAATTAGCCATTTAGAATCCTACAGCTCAGGCCATACTGAAGTGATTTGTACCCAAAGTTACCAAAGAGCTAACGAGTTTACGCGCCGAGTAAATAGCGCGGTTGTAATGGTGAATACATCATCACGTTTTTCTGATGGTGGCCAACTTGGTTTAGGTGCTGAAATTGGTATTTCAACCTCTAAATTGCATGCTTATGGCCCTATGGGTTTAGAAAGCCTAACTACACAGAAATTTATTGTACAGGGCGAAGGTCAGATCCGTCCTTAATCAATACCTCTTGCAAGCCGCAGCCGTGAATACTTGCGGCTGCTAACTTTACGTTTTTACTTTTCCTGCTCAAAATTGTTTTCTTTTTAAGCGAACCCACATTTCTCTAAGTTATTTTTTAAATTAATCCTTGTAATAATTTAAAAAATATTTAACATCCTTGTTACTTTTTTTGTGGTTAGATATTTGACCTAAATTTGATTTGGTAGAAAGTAGGAGATGTTATGTTGAAGCGCTTAGCAATTTTAGTTGCCTTGATAAGCATTTGCAGTGGATGCAGCAAAATAACCGCCGATAATTACAACAAAATTAAAGTTGGTATGGAGCTAGAAGAAGTTGAAGCAATAATTGGTACTGCGGATGAGTGCTCCGAAGTGATAGGCACTAAACAATGTGTTTGGGGTGACAACAAACGTAATATCAAAATTACTTTTGTCGCAGACGTCGCAACTCTAACTTTACAAAATGGCCTGAAATAACTTCACGCCACAGCCATTTTCTGTGTTTCAAGGTTTGCTTTTACGCAAACCTTTTTTGTTTATAGCTGCCTACAACTTATAAAAAGATCCGCTTACCTACCTTGTAATTTAGCTTCTTCAACCAAATAACTAAGAATAATATGGCTAGAGCTAACTAGCGTACAACAACAAAGGATCTTAAATGAGTAATCCATTATTATCTGAAGCGAGCTTACCGGAATTTTCCAATATTAAACCTGAGCATATTTTACCTGCGGTAGAGCAAGCGATAGCGGACTGCAAAGCAGTTATCGAGCAAGTGGTGCAACAATCAAATTATACATGGCAAAATTTTGTCCAACCTATTGATGAAGTAGACGACAAACTTAGTCGCATTTGGTCGCCAGTGTCACATTTGCATTCAGTTGCGGATAGCGAAGCGTTGCGCCAAGCATATGAAGCTTGTTTACCTTTGTTATCTGAGTACAGTACTTGGGTTGGCCAACATCAGGGGTTGTACCAAGCTTATCAACAAATAGCCGATAGCGAAGATTTTGTCGCTCTTTCTCAAGCGCAACAAAAAGCGATTAATGATGCGTTACGTGGTTTTAAATTATCCGGCGTGAGTTTACCGGATGAAAAGAAAAAGCGTTTTGGTGAAATTAGCCAAGCTTTGTCCGAGTTAACTACTAAGTTTTCTAACAATGTATTAGATGCAACCCAAGGCTGGCGCAAAGAAATCACTGACGAGCAACAATTAGCTGGTTTACCTGAAAGTGCGATTGCTGCTGCTAAACAAGCGGCGGAAGCAAAATCAGTTGATGGTTGGTTGTTTAATCTTGAATTCCCAAGCTATTTGCCTGTGATGATGTATGCTGATGATCGCAGTTTACGTGAAGAAATGTATCGTGCATTTGCCACGCGCGCGTCTGATCAAGGTCCAAATGCTGGCAAGTGGGACAATTCAGAGGTGATGCAGCAAATTCTTGAACTTAGATATGAAAAAGCGCAATTGCTCGATTTTGCTAGTTATGCCGACTTAAGTTTAGCGACTAAAATGGCGGAAAACCCACAGCAAGTGACTGACTTTTTATATGATTTAGCCAACAAAAGTAAAAAACAAGCACAAGCTGAACTAGCCGAGTTAATCGAGTTTGCCCGTGAGCAGCACAGCATAGACAAACTCGAAGCTTGGGATATGAGTTATTACGCTGAGAAGCTAAAGCAGCAAAAATACTCAATTTCAGACGAAGTGTTGCGCCCATACTTCCCTGAAGAAAAAGTTATTAGTGGCTTATTTGCCACAGCACAGCGTTTATTCTCGATTGAAATTAAACCAAGAGAGGGTGTGCAAACTTGGCATGAATCTGTGCGTTTCTACGATATTTTCTCAGAAGACGGCCAGTTGAAAGGCAGTTTTTATTTTGACTTATATGCGCGTGAAGGCAAACGCGGTGGGGCATGGATGGATGTGTGTGTTGGGCAAATGCGTAAAAACGATGGTGATTTACAATTACCAGTTGCGTATTTAACCTGTAATTTCAACAAACCTGTTGGTGATAAACCAGCGTTATTCACGCACAACGAAGTAGAAACTTTATTCCACGAATTTGGCCATGGTTTACACCATATGTTAACCAAAGTGGATGTAAGTGCTGTTGCCGGTATTAATGGTGTAGCTTGGGATGCAGTCGAGTTACCAAGTCAGTTTTTAGAAAACTGGTGTTGGCAGCCTGAAGCACTTGGATTTATCTCAGGCCACTTTGAAACCGGCGAATCTTTACCACAAGATTTGTTAGATAAAATGTTGGCAGCGAAAAATTTCCAGTCGGCTATGATGATGATGCGCCAGTTAGAGTTTTCATTATTTGATTTTGAATTGCACCATGAGTTTAAACCTAATATTGGTTTTGATATTCAGCAAAAAGTAAATCAAGTTCGAGAAACTGTCGCTGTGGTTCGACCGCCTGAATTTAATCGTTTCCAACATAGTTTTAGCCATATTTTTGCCGGCGGTTATGCTGCGGGTTACTATAGTTACAAATGGGCTGAAGTATTATCCAGTGATGCTTTTTCGCGCTTTGAAGAAGAAGGTATCTTCAATGCTAAAACAGGCCATGATTTCTTAGAGCACATCTTACAAAAAGGTGGTTCGCAGGAGCCTATGGAATTGTTTAAAGCTTTTAGAGGGCGAGAGCCTAAAGTAGATGCTTTGTTACGCCATAGTGGCATTGAAGTTGAAGCAGCTTAGATATTGCTGCTCGACAAAGTGCAATCAAGCCTAGCTGAAGCATAATTTTTAAAAACGCGGTAAATCCATCCTTGGACGCTCCGCTTTATCATCCCTGATAAAGAGGTTTTAAAAATTAGCATTCAGCTAGACTCCGCTAAACACTTTTATCGTTTGCAATGGTGCGTAGCGGTGTAGCTTAAAACTGAAACTCAAAACCTAAATGTAAGCCTTTATCTAAACTAACATTTCTACCATTTTCAATATTAACTTGGATTCGGCGGTAACCCGCAAAAAACGCACCATTGGGCAATAATTGGTAGCTTACTCGCAAGTTTAAGTCTGTTTGATAATCAATATCGTCACTAGCGGTAATACCAGGGGCATAGAAAAACTCAGCTAACAATGAAATGTTTTTAGCATTTGGTACTTGGTATTCAGCATACCCACCTAAGGCAAATGCCTGCATGTTTTCATCGTTAACGTCGTTAAAATAAAGTTTGCCACCTAAACCTGCGGTTACATTTTCTATTTCTTGTACAGGCCCTGCAACAACAGCGCTTACAGCAAATAGGTTTGCATCATCATCTGTAGCTATACCTGTTGCGGTAATTCGTGCGTTTTGCACTAATTTATCTGAACTTATTTCGGCTTTAAACGCATCATTACTGATATCTGCAGTTAGATAGTTAGCTGCAACAGAGTGACTGACTAAAAGAGATGCGCAAAGTGTGGTTAGAGAATATTTCATCATCTGATCCTTATTCCTTATGTTATAGCGCGCATGATATACAAGCGGTATGAATAGTCAAAGGCAAAACTATGAAATGTGATGTTATGCAGAGAATGTTTATCTTTGTGGTGTCTCAATAATTTATCGAATATCACAACATTGCGCATAAATAGCGTTAAAATGAGGTTTATTAGTATCTGATAAGAGCGGGCTAACATGAATGACTTAATCAAAGTTCAAAACAACGACTTTAGTGTCGCAGAACAATATCAACAGCTGATTGAAAATAACCAACAAGATGGTGCAGTAGTATTTTTTGTCGGGTTAGTGCGCGACTTCAACCAGCAACAAAGTATTAAGAGTTTAACGCTAGAGCATTATCCAGCAATGACAGAAAAAGTGCTCAAACAAATAGTGGCACAAGCGCGCGAAAAATGGTCGTTAGGCCGTGTTGCAGTGGTGCATAGAGTGGGCACAATGCAACTCGGTGAACAAATTGTATTTGTTGGAGTCACTAGTCAACATAGGCAAGCGGCTTTCGAAGCTGGGCAATTCATTATGGACATACTCAAAACCCAAGCGCCGTTTTGGAAAAAAGAGCAAACCGAGCAGGGCAGTCATTGGGTTGATGCGAAAGAAAGTGATCAAGCGCAAGCACAGAATTGGTTGAAATAGTCTTTATTTAGCTTTTAATTTTTTCATATAGTCGCAGCGTTAGCATATTTCGGTATAATGTCGCCAATTCAAAATTGACAGGAGAGTTTCATGCGCCCAAGTGGTCGAACGTCTAGCCAAATACGCCCTATTACTATCACCCGTGGTTTTACCAAACATGCTGAAGGTTCAGTATTAATTGAGTTTGGTGAAACTAAAGTTATTTGTACCGCTTCAGTTGTTGAAGGTGTACCAAGATTTATGAAAGGTAAAGGTGAAGGTTGGATCACTGCTGAATATGGCATGTTACCTCGCTCAACTCATACGCGTTGTGATCGTGAAGCCGCTCGTGGTAAACAAGGTGGTCGTACATTAGAAATTCAACGATTAATCGGTCGTGCATTACGTGCTGCGGTTGATTTAAAAGCATTAGGTGAAAACACCATAACTTTGGATTGTGATGTTATTCAAGCTGATGGTGGCACACGTACGGCTTCTATCACAGGCGCTTGTGTTGCTTTGGTTGATGCTTTAGCGCATATGCGTAGCAAAGGGATTCTAAAAACCAATCCATTAAAACACATGATTGCGGCAATTTCTGTTGGTGTATACAAAGGCCAAGTAATAGCTGATTTAGAATACTTAGAAGACTCAGATGCTGAAACAGACATGAATGTAGTTATGGCTGAAAACGGCAAATTAATTGAAGTTCAAGGCACTGCTGAAGGCGAACCGTACAGCTTTGAAGAAATGCAGGAAATGATGGAATACGCGCGCCTTGCATTAAAAGAAATTTTTGATATCCAAAAAGCTGCTTTAGCTTAAGAGGTGACAGAAATGCAAGATTACAAAAAAGCTTTTATTGAATTTGCTTTGTCTCGCGGTGTACTTAAATTCGGTGAGTTTACCCTAAAATCAGGTCGTACTAGTCCATACTTTTTCAACGCAGGTTTATTTAAAACCGGTGGTGATTTAGCGCAACTTGGTCGTTTTTATGCCGCAGCCTTGCAAGATAGTGGGGTTAAATTTGACGTGTTATTTGGCCCAGCTTACAAAGGTATTCCTATTGCAAGCGCAACTAGCATAGCTTTGTTTGATAGCTATCAAAAAGATGTACCTTACTGTTTTAACCGTAAAGAGAAAAAAGATCACGGTGAAGGTGGTACTTTAGTCGGTTCTGATTTAGTCGGCGACATTATGTTGGTTGATGATGTGATCACAGCTGGCACTGCAATTCGTGAATCAATGGAGATTATTCAGCAGCAAGGTGCAAACTTATCTGGTGTGCTAATCGCATTAGATCGCCAAGAAAAAGGTAAAGGCGAATTGTCAGCTATCCAAGAAGTAGAAAGAGACTTCGGCACACAAGTTATCTCAATTATTCAATTAACCGATTTAATTGAATATTTAAAACAAAATAGCCAAGACGCACAAAGCCAAAGTAACTTAGAAAAAGTTCAGGCGTACCGCGCTCAATACGGCATCGCCTAGTTAATCCCCGAGAAAACAAGGTAGTATTGACTACCTTGTTTTTATTAAAACCAGTCTGCAAGTAAAAAGCCTAAGCTCACGCGATTAACTTTGTGATTGTAATCAATTAAAGCTTCACCATAACCAGTTGAATATTGTACGAATCCTTTTAATTGACTCACGGGCAGTGGGAAACTCCAATTGAGCTCAAGATAACCTTTATTTTTGGTTGTGTTTAAGTTGTTGCGTAGCTTAGTTGAAAAAGTATGTTTACCGACCTTATACGCAGCAGATAAATCAAATTTCCCCATATAGTGGTCAGTCGAAGTATCATGCACTTTTAGATGATCCCCCGGCATGCGTATCCAAGGCCTGAAGGCGATTAACCAGTTTTTATCGCTGAACATTAAGTGAAAGATCACCCGATTCCAACCAAGCGAAAAATTATTAGAGCGGCCATTTGATTGATGGTTAAACGAAACACCAAAACTATCTATAGGTAAACCGAATAAACTAGGTGGTTGTTTATTGTCAAAATCTAACATCCACATTATTTCTGGCTCGTAATTGTTTTCGCGAAAGGGTTTTGATGCGTGTTTATTATAAAGTTGCCAAAATGACAGTTGGGTATAGTTCATGCTAATCACATCATTATCCATCAAGACATTTTTTGCCAAAGGTAACTTAAAACTAATTTGGAACTTTACTTCAACATCATCAATGCTAATACCTTCTTTTGGACTATTGAACAAAATGTTTGGATTGACTGGATTTTGTTTGGGATTGTAACTGAGCGGCAAAAAATAACTCGGGCGATATGATTGCATAATAAACGGCGTATCTGAGGTGGCTTTTTCGAGTTCTCGCCGCTCTTTTTGTAACGATTTTTGTTTGTTTTGTTGGCTTTTCGCATCAAAACAGGCAAGGCGTTTTTCATTGTTAGTAATTTCACTACAAGGTTTTTGTAGCTGCGGACCAATTGCGCTGGCGAGCGTGCTTGCTTGAACGCTTGAAAGCCATGATGCGCAAAATGCAATTGCTAGATAAAATTGTTTTGAGATAGCCATCCTAACCTATTATTTCAATTGAATTTATCCTAAGTATAGCAAGAAATTTTGTACACGAAAGGTCAACAGGCCCTAGGCGTAACGGGTAAAATGAGTGGATTGTGGCACACTTGTGCTGTTGTAAAACTTCTGTATGCGCAATGCACGCGCACTGACGCTTGGGTCGTAATCTTCTGTGCGCGGTTGTACTGTCTCTTCAATATTTAAACTTTGTTTTGGTTCAAAGTTAGGAATGGCATCTTTCACCCCAAAGATGGTTGCAATTGCTTCAGCTTGATTGATTTCTCTATTGGCTGCAACGCCATCAACTTGAGTTGGCTCAGCCACTTTGCTGACACTTTGAATTTCTTCAATTTGTTCTTGCTGTAAATCAGCGCGAGCTTGCTGGGCTTTTTGTGCCGCTTCATTGGCAACACGTCTATCCGCAGCTGATGGTTCTGCTGGGGCTAACGCAGCGCGTTGCACTTGCTCCATTTTACGAATGGTCGCTTGTGGATCATTTTGAACTTTTGAAACATCAATTTTTACTTCGCCGCCAACCGCATAGCTTTTGCCATCGGGTCCTCGCTCAAATTCGTAACTAGGAGAACCAGCATATTGGCCACCAATATTAGCGTGTGCTTGTTCGTGGGTTCTAACTTCACGATCACGTTTTTCTAAATCATCAACTTTTTGCTGTTCACCTCCGGATAATTGTTGTCCATCCGAGCCTTTTTGTTGTTTAGCTTGTTGTTGATTTTGGTCTGTCGTTTGTTTTTCGGAATTATCTTCAGTTGGATTATCTTCTGAATGATCTTTGGCATGGCGCTGTTCAATATGCTGTTCATGGCGCTCATGTTTTATAAATTCGTAGGTAACTGGTTGATTGGCCCTTGCTTGGGCACGTTCACGCTCTGAGCCTACACCAGATTCTTTAGCTGACTGCTCGTTTTCAGTGGCTTGGGTAATAGCATCACGTGACAAAGCTTCTTTGCGCGCCGCTTCAGTTTGCGGGTTGGCAATATTCAAGTTAATGTTAACTGGAAACTGAGTCACAATGTTCATTGCGAGTTAAACCTTAATATCAATAATGCTGCCTAAAACTTCGTTTTCAGTTTGCAAAGCTTTAATGTTAGCACTAGCTAAATTTTTATCTTCAACTAAACCGACTAAACTATCAGTAGTAGATGGCGCTGAAGTTGTTTGTTGGTTTTGCTCGGCGTCCGCTTGAGTCGGCAAGCTATTATCGCGAATATTTCGCGCATGTTCTGTTATGCCGTCACTGCTTTTCTGTAAACCTTGCAAACTGCTTTGCAAAGCACCAGATAAAGACCCAGATGAAATTTCCATCAAACCACCTCAACTACTCAACCAATGCTTAATTATTAATCAAAATGGGTTGGAAATAAAGCTGTAAACGACAAATTAACCATTGAGCAGCGTCTGCAAATATTTACAAAATTCATCAGCATGTGAAATAAACGGCGCATGTGACGCTTTGTCAAACACATAACTCGTACTTTGTGGGTGTAAGTCCTCGATTTGGCTGATAGCCGCTTTTGGCACTAAGCTGTCTAATTTGCCATATAGACGATAGGTTGGCGCAGCTATTTGCTGAATTTTCCCACGTAAATCAGCTGTTTGTAATATGACTAATCCAGCGGCGAGTGCTTCTGCATTTGGCTCTTCACAGGTCAGTAATAAGGCTTTTAAAGTCTTGATATCTTGTTTTGCATCCGCGCTGCCCATGGCTTGGATGGCTAAGAATCTTTCTAAGGTTTTTTTATAGTCTAATTTTAATTGCTGCTGAAAGTTGCTTAGTACTTTATTTTGTATGCCCGGCCAGTTGTCGCTAGCTGCAAAAAACGGTGAAGATCCAACTAGTACTAGCTGATCTACCAACTCTGGTTGAGAGATGGCAATTTGCTGCGCTACTAAACCACCTAGTGACCAACCAAGGATCATTCCAGGAGTTTGCATTTGAGTAGCAACTTGTTGGCTGATTTCAGCTAGGTTATAGTTAGTTGGCAATTGATTGATACTATTGCCATAACCGGGTAAATCGAGTGCGATTAGCGGCCGCTTGGTTTTTTGACTTAATTGCTCAAATGTCGGTTGCCAGACTGCACGGTTCATACCCCAACCGTGTATAAAATAAATTGGATGATTATTTGCCATGGAACTGCAAAACTACTTTAATGGATTTAAAAAATTATCGGCTATTTTAACACAAGTTCATAAAAAGCTACCTAGTCGATGTTTAGCTTGTAACAGTGCAACTCAAGCACGACATTTAGTTTGCCAATATTGTGTTAACGACTGGCAGCAAGGTGCTAATTATTTAGCTTGGTCGGATATAACCACTTTGTTAGATGCACAAAAAAGCATGCAAATTGACGAACTTGAGCATATTTTTTGTTTGGCTGAACATACAACACCTATTGCTAATTTAATTACTCAATACAAATATCAGCGTGATTTAACGGCGCGCACCGCATTGTCACAACTTTTATCTGCAAGTTTTGCCGATAGTGAGTTATCGCAGCTTGGCGATTTATCTAAGTTCGATTATTTAATTCCTGTACCTATGCATTATTCGGCCCTGTGGTTTCGTGGGTTTAATCAGTCTGCATGGTTGGCGCAACAGTTTAGCATCTATAGCCAAGTACCTGTTCTACATGCACTGCAAAAAACTAAAGCTACTAAACATCAAGCTAAATTAACCGGTCAAGCACGCAGATTACATAAACAAGATATTTATGCGGTTAAGTCACAGTTTATTCAGCAAGTTAAGGAGAAACGTTTATTGCTGGTAGATGATGTTATTACCACGGGTGCAACGCTGAATTCATTGGCTGCTTGTTTATTGGAATATGAAGTTGCGAGTGTATCGGCGGTCACGGTTAGTTGGGCGAAATTGGGTTAAATGCTCTGGCAATTTCTGTATATTGCACCTCACAACCAGCGACAAGATTAGGGTTCACGGGCTTGAAAGCTCGGGGCAATTCACCAAACGCTTCGAGCCATCCGTGGTCGCTCGCCGATTACATCCATGTAATCGGAGGTTGGCTCATTGTCCCTAACTCCCAATCCCTAATTTGGCATTTTCGTAGTTTTCGGAGCTGGAAAATGCAGCGATACATATGTGAGGAAAGTGTTAGAGCAATAACTTAGAGCAAAATTTCTTTTTCAGGGATGAAAAAGCGAAGCGTACAGGGATTGTATTCACAGCGGTTTTGCGAAAGTTATGCTCTGGCGATTTCCTGAAATCGAGTCGCTGGTTGAAGGTGTTTGTCAACCAGCGATAAAGTTGTCGGGATAGGTGGTTTAGGTGATTTTCACAAAACTTCCAAACGGTAGGGATACCGTTTGAGAGCGTGCCATGGATGGCCTCGCAGCGATTTTGTGAAAATCACCTAAATTACCTTGACCTTCTATGCCTCGATTATTCAAGCAATTCCCGCATATTGTCCCTAACTCTCAATCCCTCATTTGGCATTTTGCGCGCTGACAATAAAATTAATCAATCAACTCGGCAAAAAACAAACTATTGGTGAGTATTTTAGCTGTCTCCAACCAATAACCACGGAATATAGGGTTATCACTAAAAGCAATGACTCGGCCTTGGCCATATTTATGGCTGGTAACTGCGACACTGTTGCGAATATGGCTGATGTTTTCCGGGCTAGCATATCCAGCGATTAAAGGTTTATCAGAGTAGTGCGCCACGTCGGCAAATGCTGTGTTTGATTCCAGCAAAACCACTCGGTCGTTGCGGAATAAACTTAATGCTTTATTAATGCGGCCAAATCCAAGCGGGTGGGTGTTGTCTATTTCACCACTAAAAACAGTGCCGGATATGCGCATTTCGCTGTAAAACTTTTCTTTATCAACATAATCATAATTTTGTTTAAAAGGTGAAGTTAAATCACGCTCTGACAAATAATCATTTTTAATTAATTGATTTTGGCTTGCCCACACAGTAGCCCGTTTAGTGGTAATTAAAGTGCCACCTTGTTCAACCCATTGTTTGATTTGTTCAGTTTGGCTGGTGGTTAAATTTTGATACTGGCCATCAACTAAATACAAATGGCTAAAATCTTTTAATGGCCACTTTGTATCCGAAGCGCCAGTCAACATCATCAGTGGCAGTTTTATTTTTTTATCCAACCAATACCAAAATTCGCCCACTTCAGTTTGTTGAACCCAAGGCGCAGCTAACGTGGCCACTTTTGGCAACTGTATTAGCTGCATTTTGTCGCTACCTAAATCTGGCCCTTCGGGTGTATGTGCTGTTGTTAGATTCGTGATGGTTAAATTGTACTGGCCAATCAGCTGTTTAAAGTTTTGCAGTGATTGCTGTGAATTATCAGATTGTAAAATTAATAAACTGCCAGCAGCAAAGTTTTGACTACCATTTGGGGTTACGCCTTTAAAAGCTGCTTTTGCGACTCTAACTTGTATTTGTTGCCTGAGCAACTCAGCTAAAATATGGCGGTTGTCGCCGTCGCGCCAATCTAACAAATAACCGACCGCATCAGTTTTATAGTCGTTGGGCTGAGTTATTTTGTTTGGTTGACGATTAATATCCCAAGCTTGTTTGTGTGCTTTAACCCCAAAGAATCGCCCTTCAATTGTATGATGCTCTAGGCCATAAGCTAAAGCTATGTTCCAGTTAGTTACATCGTAAAATGTGTGGTCGTTAAACTCAGTTTGTTGGCTAAATATACTTTTTATTAGGCGGTATTGTGCCTGTTGTACAGGTATCCAAAAACTGGTGTTTTTATAAAAAGTGAGCTGCTCATTCGCTTGGTAGTCTTGTTCTAATGGATAGACTTTTATTTGATGTGCGGCCATTAACTGTAAAAAGTCATCCAGACTATGTTGGTCGTATTGCGCTTGCACTAAGTAACCCGATACTTTGTCTTTTTGTGCTTGTTTAATATTGTCGCGGAAAAAATCTTGCTGAAAATCAATCAAAGCCTGACGTTTGGCATTGGCTGCACGGATCATGGAAATTACCCCAGTCATTTGATTATCAACAGTTTGGGCAAAGGTTAATAAACCATTGCTGGTTTCAATTTGTTGCCCTTGGCTTTGAGCTTGTTCTAGCAATATGCCTAAGCCACCTTGTAAATCAGGGTAGGTCGAGCCTTTGCCTATATAAAAGTCATCAAAGTTTTCTTCGCTATAAAATAGCTTGTTCTGTTGGTCGAAAGCACGAGCTGTATAGTCGGATAAAGCTTTGGTTAGTGTGATATTGTCTTCAGGTGTTAATGGGTTAATGCGTGCTTGCACACCAGGCTGGAAGAAGTAACTTTGATTAGACTGCATTTCGTGAAAATCAGCCAATACATTGGGTTTCCATTTGTGGTATTCAGCTAAACGCGCTTGGCTTTCAACTTGGGTTTGTGGCAGCCAATCACGATTCAAATCAAACCAATAATGATTGCCACGGGCGGTTGGCCATTCTTGAGTGTTTTTTGCATGTTCTGCATGCTTGCTTGGGTATTGGCTATAAAATGCATTTGCCCACGTCGCATAGCGGTCAAAGCCATCAGGATTGGCTACGACTTCAAATAACAATACGCTGTTATTTAGCCAAGATTGTATTTCTTGTTGTTGGCTACTAATTAAATAATGAATGATTTTTATTGCCGCGTGTGGACCACTTGGTTCGTCGCCATGACTGGCAAAGCTTAACCAGATAATAGCAGGTAAATTTTTGCTATTGAGGCGAGTTGCGTAAGGATTACTCAGTTGTTCGTGGCGGATACGAATTTCATCCAAATTTTGAATATTTTGCTGAGAGGATACTGCCAATAAATAAAGAGGTCGGCCTTCTTCACTCCAACCAAACTGGATTAATTTAGTGTTGGCACTATTTTGTGCAACATGATTGAGGTAATTAGTGATTTGACTAAAGCGCAGGTGTTTGTCTGCTTTGTAGCTCGGGATATATTGTTCTGGACTGATAACATTGGCGGAAATGCTGACGCTGAAAATACAGGTTAAAAAAACAACGAAAAAATGGCTCAAGCGGCTCAAAGTTAGGCTCCGACGGAACAATTTGACTTAGTTAGGCAAACTATACAGTTTCTTAGCCAATATTCAATTTTTGCGGTATGATATGGCTATTTCTTGAGTAAAATAGTCAGGTACTTTATGAGCGACTCAAAGCTATTAGTTTCTATTTCTGAATCGGCCCAATCTCATTTTGCCCGCTTGTTAGAAAACCAAGCAGAAGGCACACAAATTCGCATTTTTGTTGTTAATCCAGGTACACCTAATGCTGAATGTGGTGTTTCGTATTGCCCACCTGATGCGGTTGAAGACAAAGACTTAAAATACAGCTACCAAGGTTTTGATGCGGTGGTTGACCCAGATTCAGCACCATATCTTGAAGACGCTGAAATTGACTTTGTCGCTGATCAAATGGGTTCACAATTAACCTTAAAAGCGCCAAATGCAAAAATGCGTAAAGTTAGCGAAGGTGCAAGCTTAATTGAACGTGTAGAGTACGTCTTGGTTAGCGAAGTGAATCCACAATTAGCTAACCATGGTGGTAAAGTTGATATTATGGAAATCACAGATGACGGTGTTGCTATATTGCAATTCGGCGGCGGTTGTAACGGTTGTTCTATGGTTGATGTGACGCTAAAAGAAGGCATCGAAAAACAATTGTTAGAAAAATTTGCAGGTGAGTTGACTGGCGTGCGCGATATTACAGAGCACAAATCTGGCGACCACTCTTATTATTAACAACTGCTAAAAATACTTAATAATGCACTGGAGCGACAAACTCAGCCAAAACCCCAAACGCAGCTGGCGTGTGTTTTTAATCGGCTTAGCTTTGTTTTGGTTATGCGCCAGTGCATTTATTTTTATCTCTAACATTCCAACAATACTCTTATATCCATTACTGGCGATTTTACTAATTGCTTTTGCTTTAGCTGTTTACGGTTATGTTGGCATATTTGCCACACGAATAGCTAACTTGCGCTTTCATAAAGCTAAATATAAAGAGTTATTTTCCGAGCAAGAGTAATGCCTCTGGTTAACATCATGGCATGCAGGGCAATCCATAAAGCATGATTTGGATTATAACTGTGAATCTCTGCTAGATAATTAGCTGTATACCAAACTGGAAAAAATACCCCAACAACCGACATTAACATGCTATTGCGCATGCTTTTGCTGTCAGCTAAACCAATAAATACTCCGTCCAATAAAAAACACCATACAGCTGTCAGCGGCAAAATGATTATATAAAAACTAAATGCGAGCGCTGCGGTTTTTATCGACTGTATATCTGTCATTAGGCCGATTATGTGCTGGTCAAACCATAAAAACACTAAGCTATAAACAGCGGCTAAAGCTAGGCTTAAATTCATGCCAAGCATAATATTCTGCTTAAGTTTTGTTTTATCGTTTGCACCAAATGTTTTGCCAATTTGCACTTCAGCCGCATAAGCAATGCCGTCCAACCCAAGTGATATCAACATTAAAAAATTCATTAACAAAGCATTGGCAGCTAGTACATCTACGCCAATTCTAGCGCCTTGAAAGGTTAAAAAGACTAAGGCACATTCTAAAGTTAGCGTTCGAATAAGTATGTCGCGATTAACTGCTAGAAATTGGCGGAAGTTTATTTTACTTAGGTGCACAAACGAATGATGAATTGAACGATGTAAGTTAGTTGTTACTATCAGCTTAAATGCTATAAGCAGGTAAATAACTAAACCTGTGTACTCAGCCGCTAAGCTTGCCCAAGCAACGCCTTTAACGGCTAAATCAAACACAAATACTAGGATTAAATCTAAAATTACATTAACCAAATTAATTGCAATTTGTGTCAACATGATTGCTTTGGTTTTGCCGTGTGCGAGTAACCAGCCGACTAAAACTAAGTTGATTAAGCTAGCGGGCAGGGCTTGAAAGCGTATAAAAAAGTATTCGCTCGCAGCTTGATTTACTTGCGCGTCTGCTTCGGCAAACCATAACGCGCCTTGCAAAATCCAAGGTTGCAAAATAAGTAATGCTAGGCTAACACCTATTGCAATTGATAAGCCTTGTACCAATAGTTGGCTTGTTTGCAGGGGATTGTTTTTACCAATGGCTTGTGCGGTTAAGCCTGTGGTCGACATGCGTAAAAAACCAAACAACCAAACAACAGCGGTAATAACCGTATTGGCAAGTGCAACGCCCGCTAATAAATAGGCGTGAGGTAAATGGCCTAAGATACTGGTGTCGACAATGCCCAATAAAGGTGTGGTAATATTAGACACTATCATAGGCACTGCAAGTGCCAAATACGCAGTTAAAGAAGGGGAAAGTTGCATGGTTAAATTATTTCAGCGTAGTTGCTTAATTTTATTGGGCTTGGTTGGGCTACAGTTTAGCAAACTTGCCTGCGCAGCTATAGACCCAAGTGCCATAGATAACAGTTTTGTTATTTTGCAGTATCATCATGTTGATGAAACGACGCCTGATGTAACAAGCCTGAGCAATGAAAAATTTATTCAGCATTTGCAGTTAATTGAAAAGCTTGGTTTTACTGTGGTTGATTTGGCTGAGGCGATTGACAGTGTTCGAACAGGTAAAGCATTGCCAGATAAAAGTGTCGCGATTACATTTGATGACGGGTACAAAAATATTGCTGTGCAAGCTTTACCTGAACTTCAAAAACGCGGCTGGCCAGCAACTATTTTTGTTAACCCTGGGTTATTGACAAAAAGCCCTAGTTTTTATTTAACTTGGGATGAATTGAAATATTGGTCGAAACATAAAATGACCATTGCTAATCATGGGTGGGAGCACGATTATTGGGTACGTAACGATGCGGCCACGAATCAAAGTTGGCAACAGAAGATTAAGCAATCTATTACTAAAACAGAGCTGGCGATTGAGCAGCACATTGGTTACAGTAAAAAGCTGGTCGCGTATCCATATGGTGAATACGACACTTGGATACAAGATTGGTTGAAAGCGCAAAAATTAGTTACTTTTGGTCAGCAAAGTGGTGCCGTGGCACAGTTTTCTGATTTTACTGCCTTGCCACGTTTCCCAGCTTCTGGCATTTATGCAGACGAAAAAACCTTAACAACTAAGCTGTTAACGAAAGCCTTGCCGGTGGATTATAACTTGTTGCCATCACCTATTGTACAGCCAAATTCTAACCCACCAAGTTTACAGCTTAAATTATTGACGGCGCCGGTTAATCCGCTGAATTGTTTTATTGGTGGCAAAGCTGAAATGGATTTACAAAAGTTATCTGCTACTGAGTATAAAATCAGCGCAAAACAAAAATTAGAAAAAGGACGCTCGCGCTATAACTGCACCATGCAAACTAAGCAAAACGGGCGCTTTTACTGGTTGTCACAACCTTGGGTCATTGATTAATCTAAGGCATCGACTCTGCACTAAAAGAGCCAGCGTCTATGGCTCTTTTTGATTCAACACCTATCTCTGCGAGCGGCAATACAGCTGGGCCAGTGGGTTCAGCTAACACATAATAATTGCCATCTAATTCGATATATTCGTCCGCTTGTGAATACGGGATTTGCAAACCGACTAATGCGTGATTAGGTAAATAAACCATAACTATGCCTAAATTAGGCACAAAAGCGCGCATAATCGCCGCAAATAAAGTACTTTTACTGTCGCAGTCGCCTTGGTTTTCAAATAATAATTTATTCGGTGGATTAAAGCCTAACCCCATAGATTCGCTGCGACTTTCAAGTGCTGAATAAGGTATGCTTTGTAGCCAGGACAATAAAAAATTAATTGAATCACGGGTGATATAACCTGATAGTTCTTGTGGAACTTGCTCAACAATAGGCTGAACAAACTCAAGTGACTCTTTGGCAATACGCATATGGTCTGGTTTGATAACTTGATTACCAAAAGCATTAGTCATTTGGCTATAGGTGTTTTGCTCAAGGTAGGTTTGTTGTGCTTGATATTGGATTTGTAGTAGATGTTGCATGAGTTCATGTGGTTGTTCATCTTGACTACCATAAGCAACAATTTTTATGTCATTAGGCCGAGAAATTAGTTTCACTCGTTGTTTTTTATTTGGCCAACTAACCAGAGCTTTTTGCATACTAACGTAAACATATCTTTGTGCTAAATGGGGTTGGTAGAGTTTGAATTTTCTAAATAAACCAAATAGTTGTCTATTGTCGAGGGCGAAGCTGAGTTGTAACTTTTGTTGTTGGTGGTTTAGCCACACATAGTTGAATTGGGTTTGCTGACCTTGTTTAAGTTTTTCAAACGCCAATTGTTTGCCACTTAAATCATGTGAGTAGCAAAATATTAATCCGATGAGAATAAAAATAATGTGACGCAACTATCAGCCTTTAGGTTTACTTATGAACTAGATTAACAAATACTTAGCTCTATCATTGTCTATTTTGTTTGCCTACACTTATACTGTTAGTTTAATAGTAATTATTGGGAAATCCAGCAATCACTCGATTGCGAACAAACTAGGCTATCCACTAGGGATATATTCAATGTTTTCGACAGCGAAAAATCTTAAAAAAATTGTATATCTGGGCTTATTGTTGTGTGCCCATACGGCAAATGCACAAACGGATGATCGTAAATATCTTATAAAACTTGTTGAAGCAGGTTTATACCAAGATGCTTTTGAGTTGGCTGAATCTTTGTTTGATCAATATGCGGGTGATTCAGATTTTGATTATTTATACGGGTTGGCTGCACGGCAAATTGGTATGCACCAAGAAGCGATATTTGCTTTTGAGCGTGTGGTAATTAATCGCCCGAACAACCTAAACGCACGATATGCGCTGGCAGTCGCTTATTTTGAAGTTAATAACTTGGTGGCTTCTAAACGTGAATTTGTCAATCTACTTAAACTGAAACCAACCGCAAAAGTAACTGAACAGGCCGAACGGTATCTGCTATTAATAGATAAAAAAAGTGAACAGCTAGATCCGGTTTGGTCTGGTTATGCAGGTTTGGCTCTAGGATATGATTCTAATGCCAATTCAGGTTTGGGCGACGAATTGTATCCTATACCTGTTGCTGGGGTTGGTATTTTTGATCTACAGTTTCCAGTTGAATCAGATAGTTTTAGTAAATTTGATGCAAATGTTGCATACCGTTATCCAACAGCTAAATTTAACGCTTGGTTTGCTAGCGCTAATGTCTCGCATACGCAAAATAGTAAATTGACTGACTTTAATAAATCCAATTTAGATTTAGCCGCCGGTTACAATTATAAACTGGGGGCGATGCAACTGCGAGCAAATGCGTTTGCTCAGGCATTTTGGTATGGTGGTGAGAAATATCACGACATGCTGGCCGTAATGGGTAGCGCGAATTTATCCATCAGTGAAAGTACTAGTGTTCAGTTGTCTGGCAACTACTCAATGATCAACAACGCGGTAAACGATAATTTAGATATCAACAGCGCAACCCTTCGTCTCCAATATATTAAACAGTTAAACAATGCTAGGTTAGCTATTGGTACGTCATTTAGAGATGAAAATGTTAAGAGTTTTACTGAACAATCTCAGCAGTACGAACGAACTATTAATGGTATTTCCGCCAGTTGGATGCAAAAATTTGAGTCTTGGGGCATGCTACGTTTAAGTTGGCAATACCAACAAGCAGAACATCAGCATTTAAATTTAAGTTTTAAAAATCTTGATGGTGTGTCACCGTTTTTTGCTGAAAAGCGCAAAGATCACAATATCATTTACCAATTGGGTTATGAATATCCATTTGCAAATAATTGGACTTGGCGTACCCAAGCCAGAATTAGTCGTAAAAACAGTAACCAATATGTCTATAGCTTTGATCGTAATGTCGTGAACAGCGGTATTCGATATACGTTTTAGTGCAGAGGTAACTCATGAAAATTAACTTTGGTCTACGTATCGTTTTTTTACCTCTAGCATTTATGCCACAACTAGGCACTGCTGCTGATATTGCTGGACGCACCTTAGTCGCATTAGGTGATGTGGCGGCGGTTGGTGAAGAAACACGCCCATTAAAACGACGTTCAGCTGTGTATGATGTTGATACGGTAACAACCGGGCCTAAAAGCAAAGCTCAGTTTAAAATGATGGATGGCGGTTTGCTGGCAGTAAAAGAGAATACACAACTGATTATTTCAACCTATGAGTATGATCCAGAAACAGATACTGGCTCAGCCGTAATGAATTTGCTTTCAGGTGGCATTCGGACTATTAGTGGAAAAATAAAAAATGACAATGGCGAATATCAGTTAAAAACACCTGTTGGTAGTATTGGTATTCGCGGGACTCATTTTGAGATTGAACTGGTTGATGGTGAAATGTTTATTGCCGTTTGGGATGGCGCGATTGACGTTAATGTTGAAGTTGGTGGTGGAGTTGACTTAGTTTCTTTTGGGGCTAACGAAAACTTTAGTTTTGGTAAAATACAAGCAAACGGTCAAGTAACTGGGTTGTTGACTGCTCCGGAAGTTTTTGATTCGGGACATAGTGTTGATCCAACTCAGGATTCAGAGCAGCAGGAATCAACTGAATCAGAGCAAGATGAGAATGATGGCGAGCAGAGCAATAATTCAGGGTCGAATGAATCATCGACGCTAGCAAGCAACGAAGGTAATGCGGACTCTTTGAATGTTGGAATGACTGAGTCTGAACAGAGCGCTAGCCCAACTGCGCAAGACGATTCTCCCACAGAAATTGTATTTGAGCCAACTCAAGATGAGACGCCGGAAGTCCCATTGCCGGAGGAATTTGACAAAGAACCTGACTTCGACGATCCAACGTTTGATCCGATTGCTGACCGAGTTGGCATCGCGAATTTTAGTTTGGACGAACATCAAATTGTTAGTAGCTTAGGGGCCGTATCAGATGTGACCGTGAGCATGCAAATTAACTTTGATCAACAAAGTGTTGAGCGAGGCTTTTTATCATTCTCCGATGAAGGGGGGGAATGGTTAGCTCGTTTTAATGGGGCGATTCGCGGCGCTGAACTAGATGTAGGTGTTAATTATGCGTCTCATGGTGATAACTTGGCAGAAGGCGAAATTGACGCTATTTTTACTACATCCGAGACAATAAACGGTAATGTGGCGTTAAATGAGGTTGATAACCCAGAAGTTAATGCTTCAGGAACCTTTGAGCTAACTGAAACGAATGAATCAGTCGCAAGCGATGATATTGCAACAGATCTGTAAGTACATGGAAACAAAAGGTAGTAAAGCATGTGGGTAGAGTTTTTTGGAGTAAGAGGTAGTATGCCAGCAGCAGGCGCTGAGTTTGCAAAATATGGCGGCAATACGGCTTGTGTTCATGTAGAACTTGAAGACGGTACAGATATCATACTTGATGCGGGTACAGGTATAGTTAAATTAGGTGATGAGTTGCTCGCTAAGGGTAAACCTATTCATTTAATGTTGACGCACAATCATTGGGATCATATTCAAGGATTCCCGTTTTTTACTCCAGCATACCAAGTAAAGCGTAAAATTGTTTTAACACCCGGGTTAACCACACCCAGAGAAGATGATGCAGTCTTACAACAAATGTCAGGTACTTGGTTTCCGATAAAATCGGATGAGCTTAGAGCTGATATCGAATTAACGCCATACGAAGGGCAAGATAGCTGGCAGGTCGGTAGTGCAACCGTGCGACGCAAATCGCTCAACCATCCTGGAGGTGGTTCTGCATATTTAATCGAAGAAAATGGCTACAAACTCGCTTATGTAACAGATAATGAACTGTACCCGCCATATCAAATATCGACTACCTTTGAAGAATGGGTTGAGTTTATTAGCGAGGCTGATTTATTAATCCATGATGCTCAATATATTGACAAAGATATGCCACATAAACACGGATGGGGACACAGCTTAGTTGACCAGGCGGTTGAATTAGCCGTTACCGCTAAAGTAAAACAGTGTGCCTTATATAGCCATGACTACACGCGCACAGATGAAGATATTGAACATCAAGTTGCACATATACAAGCTATGTTAGAGCGCAGAAAATCGAAAACACATATATTTGCCGCATACGAAGGTATGGTGATCCAACTCGCAGATGATGCAGCACCAATAAATGATTAAAATTACCTCCCACAGACTAGCTGTTTTCTGTGGGTTATTATTAACACTAACTTTTATTTTGCTGCAGTTATCGCCCGTCAACTCAGACACTCGTGCTGGATTAAATCGCTTAGATGGTTTGCTCTACGATTTGCGTTTCAACTTTTTATTACCTTATCGTAATCAATATTCGGACAACAAGATTGTTGTTATAGATATTGACGAGAAAAGCATACGTGAACAAGGTCGCTTTCCATGGAGTCGGGTCAAAACCGCAAAAATGGTCGATCAATTGTTTAACGCGGGTGCCGTTGTTATCGCATTCGACGTCATGTTTTCCGAAGAAGAAGTTAATCCGGTTGACTTTATTTTATCCAATACGCCAAAGTCAGATGTAGTTGAGCAGCATTTATCCAAGTATCGGCAGCAGCTCGATCCCGATACTCAGTTAGCTGAAAGTATTAGCCAAGGTGATGTGATTCTTGGGACATTATTTGAAGATCAACTAGTCGCTATGTCTGGGCATTTGCCTGATAGCCCTATTATTATGCAGCCACAAGTCGACATTACTAGAACAAAAGCTGTCGCAAAACCTGCATTTGTCGGGGTTGTTGATACCTTGTATCAAGCTGCACAACAAAGTGGTTTTATCATCTCTCAAGGTTTTATGAATTCAATGCCAGATGAAGATGGTTCGATTCGTCGTGCAGCCCTAGTCATTCGTCATCAAGACAAACTCTACTCTTCACTGGCTTTAGAAGCTGTCCGCGCATATTTGTTTGAACCTACTATTAAGGTAAAAACTGAGCCTGAAGGTGGTCAATACAATATTGTGGGTATTGAATTAAATAAACAAAATATACGGACAGATATACATGGGCACATTTTGGTGCCCTACCGTGGCGGAAAACAAAGCTTTGAATACATCTCAGCGACTGATGTGATTGAAGGCAGAGTCGGTGATGAAAAGCTCGCAGGCGCAATTGCGTTTATAGGCACTTCTTCTGTTGGTTTAGCTGATTTACGGGAAACCCCAGTTGGTATTCAATATCCGGGGGTTGAGATTCATGCAAATGTTGCTGAGGCCTTGTTACATCCAGATATACTCAAATTTAAACCCGATACTGCCAATGGTATGGTAGTGTTGATTTTATGTGTGCTCGGTATGCTGACGAGTTGGTTAATGCCTAAGTTAGATTCAATCAAAATGGCATTGACAGGCGCAACTTTAATCGCAATCAGTATAGTGTTTAATCTGGTTCAATGGCATTTTTTTAGTATTGTATTACCATTGTTTACCGTAATCGCTTTGCTGGTTACAATAACAGCTGTGAATGTCGCTATTGGATATGCAGCAGAGTCGAACCAGAAAAAAGTGATCAAGGGGTTCTTTGACCAATATGTGCCGCCTGCGCATATTGACAAAATGTTAAGTGACCCAAGCAGTGTATCGTTTGATGGTGAAAGAAAGGTCATGAGTGTACTGTTTTCAGACATTCGCAGTTTTACGACTATTTCTGAAAGGCTGTCAGCAACAGAGCTGAAACAACTGCTCAATCAGTATTTTTCACCTATCACTAAAAGCATTTTAGATCACAAAGGTACGATAGATAAGTATGTAGGTGATATGGTTATGGCATTCTGGGGCGCACCATTGGACGACCCAGAGCATGCAGATAATGCAATTACTGCAGCTTTCGCTATGTTAAAAATAACTGAAGAGCTGAATGTTAGTTTTGTCGAACAAGGTTTACCTGAAATAGCAATTGGTATTGGTATTAATACCGGTGAGATGAATGTGGGTGATATGGGCTCCGAATTTAGACGAGCCTATACTGTGTTGGGTGATGCAGTAAACTTAGGCAGTCGCTTAGAAGGGCTAACCAAGTTTTATGGTGTCAAACTATTGGTAAGTGAATCGACACAAGAGCTCGCCACCAGTTATGTTTATCGACCAATTGACAGAGTTAAAGTTAAAGGTAAAAATCAAGCCGTGGCAATTGTAGAGCCAATTTGTTTGTTTTCAGAGTTAACTGAAGATATCAAAGACGAATTGTCACTGCACTTACAAGCTTACGATTGGTATTTATCACAAGAGTGGCAACAGGCAGAAGAAGTTTTTAGTCAGTTATCCGACCAGTATCCGGCTAGAATGTTATATAAAATCTACCTTGAACGTATTGAAGAATTGCGAGAGCAAGACTTTATTGAAAATTGGGATGGAAGTTTTACCCATACGAGTAAATAATATAAGAGGCGCATGGATGTTTAATGTGAATAAGTAAGTGAGCAGTTAATGAGTGAGAGTATTTCGGAAACTATTTCAGAGATAGTTCAGCAAGACTTGCATGAGCAAGTTGATCACCTAATAAAAGTAGGCGTCGCGCTGTCGTCTGAAAAAGACACCACTAAGTTACTCGAACAAATATTATTTGCCGCACAACAGCTTACCCACGCTGACGGCGGTACTATTTATTCAGTTACCGAAGACAGCCAGCTTAAATTTGAGACCCTCATTAATCATACATTAAACATGTATATGGGTGGCACCAGCGGACAAGCGATTCCGTTTCCAAATATCCCATTAGAAATTGAAGGCAAAGCCAACTTAAATGCCTTGGTGGCTTTTGCTGCAAATAAAGACTTAGTGGTCAATATTCCAGATGCTTATCAACCTTTTGATGGCTTTGATATGACAGCTGCACGGGAAATGGATAAAAAAATCGGCTATCGTACTCAGTCTGTTTTAACCATTCCGATGAAAAACCATGAAGGTGAATTAAATGGCGTATTGCAATTAATTAATGCGCAAAAAATATTGGAAAATGGGGAAACTGAGATAATTCCGTTTTCTCCTGAAATCCAACGTTTAGTTGATTCACTTGCTTCGCAAGCCGCTGTTGCATTGACAAACAGGCAGCTCATTGACGACATGCAAACGCTTTTCCAATCATTTACTAAATTGATTGCGAAAGCGATAGATGAAAAATCTCCATATACGGGGGGGCACTGCCGTAGAGTACCCGAAATTACCATGTTACTCGCACAAGCCGTTAATCAAGTTGATTATGGGCCATTGTCCGATTTTTCAATGACAGAAAAAGACATGTACGAGCTTAATATTGCCGCTTGGTTGCACGATTGTGGTAAAGTTGGCACGCCTGAATATGTGATGGACAAAGCAACTAAATTAGAAACTATTGCCGATAGAATTCATTTAGTTGCAAGTCGATTTGAAATTGTTAAACGTGATATCCAATTAAGTTATCAGCAAAAAATAATTGATGCGTATAAAACGAACCAAGCAGACACTATAGTCAATTACGAAGCCGAACTGAATGAGGCGCTTGCTCAACTTGACGCTGATTTTGAATTTCTGCGCAACGCTAATATTGGCGGTGAATTTATGACGCCAGAAGATCAAAAACGAGTTGAGGAAATAGGTCAGCAAGCGGAAGTAACTATTAATGGTACTACAACTCCGTTGTTAACCAGCGATGAAATATACAACTTACAAATTGCCCGTGGTACGTTAAATAATGAAGAGCGAGCGATTATTAATCGTCATATCGAAATCACCATAGATATGCTGGAAGCACTGCCATTTCCTAAGCATTTACGCCGGGTACCTGAATATGCAGGTGGGCATCATGAAAAGATGGACGGAACAGGATATCCTCGACAGTTAACTCGTCAGCAGATGTCGGTACCAG
Source organism: Catenovulum agarivorans YM01 (assembly GCF_000281085.1). Taxonomy (GTDB): domain Bacteria; phylum Pseudomonadota; class Gammaproteobacteria; order Enterobacterales; family Alteromonadaceae; genus Catenovulum; species Catenovulum agarivorans. The sequence continues at coordinate 125,367 of NZ_JH767524.1, read as the reverse complement.
CGCGAATGATGGCCATTGCAGATATTTTTGAAGCATTAACAGCTGCTGATAGACCGTACAAACCTGCTAAGTCGTTGAGCCAGTGTTTAAAAATATTGGGTTTTATGAAAAAAGATAATCATATAGATCCAGATCTATTTGATGTGTTTGTCGACTCGGGGATTTACAAAATCTTTGCCAAAGAGTTTCTTAACCCAGAACAAATTGACGAAGTCGATTTGGACAAGATACCGGGTTATGTTCGACCTGAATTAAGGTATCAAACAAAAGCGGCCAGTTAATTACTTAAACCGCAAAACTCCTTCTTGTACACATGAGGCAACTAGTTGGCCGTCACGGTTAAATAGTTGGCCTCTTACTAAACCACGAGCACCTGAAGCTGACGGGCTATCTATCTGGTAAAGCAGCCAATCATCGAATTTAAACGGACGATGAAACCAAATTGAGTGATCAATGGTGGCCACTTTCATATTAGGGTCCATAAATGAGCGCCCGTGTGGTTGCAGAGCTGTTGTTAGGAAATTAAAGTCGGACGCATAGGCTAACAAAAACTTATGTGTGGCAATATTATCCGGTACGCTGCCATTGGCTTTGAGCCAAATATGCCTGTGTGGTGGTAAAACCTCGGGTTTAAGTGGGTTAATTAATTCAACTGGGCGAATTTCAATTGGTTTGTCACAAGTAAATTTATCACGAATTGAACTTGGGATTAATTCTTGATTAGCCCTAGCAAACTCGAGCTCACTGACAAGCAGTTCCGGGCCAACAACATCAGGCATTTGTGCTTGATGGTCGACCCCTTGCTCGTCAATTTGAAATGAAGCGGTAAGATAAAATATGGTTTTGCCATGTTGGATTGCTTCAACTCTGCGGGTACTAAAACCTTTACCGTCACGAATTACATCTACTTTGTAAACTATCGGGTGTTTAACATCGCCAGGGCGCAAAAAGTATGAGTGAAATGAATGAACATCGCGCTCGGCTTCAACCGTTTGTTGTGCAGCAGACAAAGCTTGGCCAAGTACTTGCCCTCCAAATACTGCGCCGAAACCTAAATCTTGCGACTGTCCTCTATATATTCCTTGCTCAATGCGCTCCAACGACATTAAACCAATTAATTCGTCTAACACGGCACTCATGATTCCCCCAAACATTTACAGATGTTAAATGGTACGACCAGTTAACTATAGCGGATATATGCGCTTGAGTCTTGGTTAAACGTGTTTTTTCTAGGGGAAGTCAGTATACTGCTGGCAAAAAACAGAGTTTTGAACTGATATAACCAGATGTTACTAAAAGCGCTTATTATTCCGGTTGCCCTAGTCATAGTAAGTTACCTTGCTCACGTAGAATATTTATACCAATTTGGCGCTTGGCATAGGGCGTTAGACTGGTTACCTCAAGCATGTTTATTACTCGCTTTAGGCCTTGCTGTACAATACAATCAGTTGCGCGTTGCGCTAGCCTGCATACTTGCTGCTTTGTTGTTACCGCAATTTGATATTTGGAATACTCATGGTCAGCTAGACCTATCCGGACAAAATGCGGCTAAGCTCACCACACTATCTGCAGCCGTAATCATTTGTTTAGCCCTACCGAATAAGAGTTTACGCCATTGGTTAGGCTGGATGTTGTTAATTATTGGTTTGAGTCCGTTAATCATGAGTTATATTGGTTGGCAGCTCGCACCAACTAAGTTAACTGCATTATTCGTAGCGTTAAATCAGCCGGCTCTGCAAGCTCCGTTTTATTCATACGCAGCCTTGATAGCTTGCATATCGTCAATGTTATTTAGCTTGTTTGCTTGTTGGCGATATAAACAGGCGCAAGAAGGCGTATTTATTGGATTAGTTTGTGCTGCATGGTTATCCACGCAATTGGCTGATAATGTGCAATTGGTTGTTTTAAGTTATTTAGCTGTTGCTGTAACTGCTATCATTTTTGTTGCTCAGCATGCTTATCGTCTTGCTTATTATGATGAATTGACTGGGCTACCATCACGCCGAGCGTTAAACCAATATGCTTCTTCACTTGGACGCAATTATATAGTAGTGATGTCAGATGTAGATCACTTCAAAAAGTTTAACGATACCTATGGCCACGATGTTGGAGATCAGGTACTGAAACTGGTTGCGAGCCGACTCAATCAAGTTGGTCAAGGTGGGCGCGTTTTTCGCTATGGCGGTGAAGAATTCACATTAGTGTTTAAAGGCCATAAACAAACTAAAGTGGTCGCAGAGCTAGAGAAATTGCGTCAAAGCATAGCTGATTACGACATGGTTGTCCGTGATAAAACACGACCAAATCAAAGCAAAAAAGACCGCCAAACGAACCTTAAAGCGAGCAAACAAGTGGTAAATGTCACGATAAGTTTAGGCTATTGTATTAGCAGCAAAGCGCATGGTGGTTTTGATGCTTGTTTAAAAGTGGCGGATGAAGCTCTATATAGAGCGAAAAAAGCTGGGCGAAATTGCGTAAGTGATTAACCAGTTACAACAGAAAAGGACAAAATATGGCGATTGAATTAAAAGATGAAAGTAATCCTTGGTTAGTACATGCTAGCAAAGAAATTTATAGTAATGCGTGGATCAGAGTGCGTGAAGATCAAGTAACAACACCAGCGAATACGCAAGGTATTTATAGTGTGGTTGAGTTCCAAAACTTAGCCGTTGGTATAGTACCAATTGATGAGCAAGGTAATACTTGGTTGGTCGGCCAGTGGCGCTATCCACTGGAAGCTTACAGTTGGGAAATTATTGAAGGTGGTTGCCCCAAAGGGGAAAAACCAGAAGATTGCGCACTACGTGAGTTGAAGGAAGAAGCGGGATTAACCGCAGAGAAGCTCATGCCGTTTATGGAATTATCGCTTTCTAATAGTTCTACCGATGACAAAGCGATAGTCTATTTGGCGACAGGTATTGTAGAAGGTGAAGCAGAACCAGAAGAAACCGAACAATTACAATTGGTTAAAATGCCGCTGGCCGATGTATATGAGTTAGTTCTTGCCGGAAAAATTCATGACTCAATTAGTGTTGCGGCTATACTTAAGCTAAAAGCGTTAGATTACTTTTAGCTTAAGGGCCATCAACCGCTTTAGTGACCTTTGCGGGTAATTTTATCCAAATAACCCATAGCAAAAGCAGAAGCGACAAACGTTAAATGGATAATGACATACCAATACATCTTTTCGCTTTCTATGTTGTCGGCATTCATAAAGACTTTCAGTAGATGAATTGACGAAATTGCCACAATTGATGCTGCCACTTTATTTTTGAGTGTGCCAGCATCCACTTTACCTAACCAGCCGAGTTTTTCTTGTCCTTCACCAATGTCGATTTGGCTAACGAAGTTCTCATAGCTAGAAAACATCACCATAACCAGAAGGCCACCAACCAGCGCCATGTCAATCAATGACAGGATAACCAGAATTAAATCAGTTTCTTTGGTTTCAAGTATATGAGGAATAAGGTGAAATATTTCTTGGAAAAATTTCACTGCTAGTGCGACTAATGCCAAGCTTAAACCGATGTAAATTGGCGCTAAAAGCCATCGTGTTGCATACAACAATCTTTCTAACTGCTTTTCCAAAGCAAGCTCCTATGGTCAAACTAAGATAAATCTGGGGTGATTATACAAGCTTAATAGGCTGCGCCAAGGGATGCGCTTGAATTTTAGATACAAAAAAGCCGACTCAAGTCGGCTTTTTAAGATTCGTAATTACCTTTAAAGGAAATTATGCCGGTACAACATTCTCAGCTTGAGGACCTTTTTGACCTTGAGTAACAGTCATAGTTACTTGTTGGCCTTCAGCTAGGGTTCTACGTCCACCAGCAGTTTGGATTGCGCTGTAGTGAACAAATACGTCCTTGCCGCCTTCTTGCTCAATAAATCCAAAACCCTTTTCATCATTGAACCACTTTACTGTACCGATAACTTGATTTGACATTTTCTTCTCTTACAAAATAAAACTAAGTTGCCACAGGATCTGACAACTTTTCAGTTGCGAAAAACCGCAGAATTCATTGTAGCAGCTAAATTGGTTAAATGTCGCTCAATATTTTAAATTTTTATGAAAATTTTTTATCTGCAACACTAACTAGCGAAAGTTAAGCTGTGTGTTGATATAAATGGAAGCTCGATTGGCCGGCAGTTTGGCTTTTTAATAAGCGCCAAGTGCTTGGTAAATCTACAAAATTGAGTTCTTTTTCATATTCAAGGTAAATTAGGGCATCAGGCGCTAACCAACCTTTATCTACCAGTAAATGACAAGATTGGCTGACTAAGTTTTGTCGAAAAGGCGGGTCGATAAAAACTAAATCAAACTGTTTGTTTGCCGAAGTTGCCAAATATTGCAGGCTATCAGTTGTGATAACTTGAGTGTTGGTATTTGCAGCTAATTTTAAGCTAGTTAAATTTTTTTCCAGTTGTTGTGCCGCTGCCGATGATTTTTCTAAAAGTGTAACGTCAGTAGCGCCACGAGAGAGCGCCTCAAAAGCGAGTGAGCCAGAGCCTGCAAAACAATCAAGTGTGGTACTGCCTGCCACATCAAACATTAGCCAGTTAAATACTGTTTCTTTAACTCTGTCTGTGGTCGGGCGCAAACCATCTATATCCATCACAGCAAGCTTTTTTCCTTTAAATAAACCAGAAATAATACGTACACTTCCTGGATTCTTGCTTGCTTTAGCATTTGCTTTATTTTGTCTACGGGCTGGGCGTGATACCATTGGCGTCTAGATTTAATATAAAAATGATATTTTACCTCAAAGCTGGGTGTTAGAGCCAGTTTCCATCATATTTAACGCGATTTTTAAAGAGTAAGTTAGCCAAAATGAGTCAGAAAAAAGGTTTATTTGGATGGTTTGGACGCAAGTCTGAACAAAAAAACACTGAAGAAGTAATTGAGCAAGCTGTCGTTCAGCCAGAGGCTGAACAAAATACTAATACAGCAGATAAAACGCCAGCAGAACCTACTGAAAGTACTGCAGAGCTTGTTGTTAAAGAGCCGGTTGAATCTCAACAGCCAGCTGTTGAACAAGCAAGCATTGAAGAAACTGAAGTTGAAGACGTTGTAATTGAACAAGAGATAACTAAACAAGCTGTAACTGAGCAAACGCCTGTCGAAGAAGTAGGCACGCCAGTTGCTGCCGAACAAAAGCAGCCAGAGCCACAACAAAAACCTAAACAAGGTTTATTCGCTCGGCTAAAAGCCAGTTTAACTCGTACCAAAGCGTCAATCGGAAGTGGATTGTTTTCACTATTCAAAGGCAAAAAAATTGATGATGAGTTGTATGAGGACCTAGAAACGCAGCTGTTGATGGCGGATGTGGGCATTGATACCACGATGAAAATTATCGACCAGGTAACAGAAGCGGCAGAGAAAAAACAACTCAAAGAAGCGGAAGGTTTGTATTCGGTTGTTAAAGAGCAAATGCAGCAAATTTTACAAGAGGTTGAGCAACCGCTAGAGCTTGAAAAGTCGAAAGGTCCGTTTGTTATGCTGATGGTTGGGGTTAACGGTGTTGGTAAAACCACGACTATAGGTAAATTAGCCAAACAATATCAACAGCAAGGCAAGTCAGTTATGTTGGCTGCTGGTGATACATTTAGAGCGGCAGCGGTCGAGCAATTACAAGTATGGGGGCAACGCAATGATATTGCCGTTGTCGCGCAACATACTGGCGCAGATAGTGCTTCGGTTATTTACGATGCTTACGAATCAGCTAAATCTAAAAACGTTGATGTATTGATTGCGGATACGGCAGGACGATTACAAAACAAATCACACTTGATGGAAGAATTGAAAAAAATTGTGCGTGTGATGAAAAAAATTGATGCAGATGCACCACATGAAGTTATGCTGGTGGTTGACGCAACTACAGGGCAAAATGCGATTAGCCAAGCTAAGTTATTTGGTGAAGCGGTTGGTTTAACTGGTATTAGTTTAACTAAACTGGATGGCACAGCCAAAGGTGGGGTTATTTTTGCAATAGCCGACAAATTTAAAGTACCAATTAGGTATATAGGTGTAGGTGAAGGTATAGACGATTTACGCCCGTTTGCCGCCAATGATTTTATTGAAGCGCTATTTGCTCAAGAAGAAAGTGAGCAAGCATAAAATAATTACTAAAAAATAATTTACAGGGGATAGTATGATTCGATTTGAGCAAGTATCTAAATCCTACTCAGGTGGTGTGCAAGCGTTACAAAAAATTAGCTTTCATATTCAGCCTGGTGAAATGGCCTTTTTAACTGGTCATTCAGGCGCAGGCAAAAGTACGCTGCTCAAATTGATCTCAATAATGGAGCGACCTTCCGCTGGTCATGTATTTATTAACGGCCACGATTTAAGCAAAATATCGCGTAAACAAATCCCATATGTTCGTCGCGATATTGGCATGATTTTCCAAAATCACAGGCTGCTGCGTGACAATACCATATTTGACAATATAGCTCTGCCGCTGATTATTGAAGGTTATGGTTTAAAAGAAATTCGTAAACGTGTCGACACTGCATTAGATAAAGTCGGTTTACTCGATAAAGCCCGCTACTATCCTAATATGCTCTCTGGTGGCGAGCAGCAAAGGGTTGGTATTGCCAGAGCTGTGGTCAACACGCCGCCGATTTTATTAGCCGACGAACCCACAGGTAATTTAGACCCAAAACTCTCGTTAGAAATTATGCGCTTGTTTGAAGAATTTAACAGTGTTGGTACGAGTGTGCTGATTGCAACCCATGACCTTGGTTTGATCGCTCGGATGAAATACCGAACTTTAACTTTGACCAAAGGACGCATGGTACAAGATGGTTTACAAGCGGAAGAAAACCAAGGAGCTGAGTTATGAGTTTGTTGTTTAAACAGCGCAATTCAGCCGGTGCCAATCAAAGAAAATTGGGCATTGTCGCAAAAATCATCGCCTTTTTTGTTGGTAATATTCGTCATTGGTTAGCCGCTTTAGGCGATATTTGGCGCGATCCAATTCCATCCATTTTAACTGTTGCTGTATTGGGTGTGAGTTTAACTTTACCATCCATTATGTATGTGGTGGCTAAAAATGCCCAAAGTGTCGAACAGCACTGGCAAAATGCCGCAGAAATATCACTATTTTTACACACAGATTTATCCGACAAACAAATTCAAACTTTCGTAAAACAAGTTCAATTACATGCAAAAGTAGAAAAAGTGACTTTTGTCAGCAATGAGCAAGCTCTGGATGAATTTGAACAATTATCCGGTTTTGGTGACGCCTTAAATTTGTTGGAAGCTAATCCGCTCCCTAATGTGTTAATTGTTATTCCGCTTGCTGAATATGCGTTAGCTTCTCCCGCGGCTGATTTATTAACAGAGCTAGAGCAAATGCGTGAAGTTGAATTTGGTAAATTGGATATAGAGTGGTTACGTCGACTGAATGCGGTTTTATCCTTAATTAAAGATACCATGGGTAGTTTGGGGGTGTTGTTGTGTATATCTGTCGTGTTGATTGTCGGCAACACCATTCGTTTATCTATTATTAACCGTAAAGAAGAAATCGAAGTACTTAAGCTGGTGGGTGCAACAGATGGTTTTATTCAGCGCCCTTTTTTGTTTACTGGCTTATGGTACGGCTTTTTTGGTGGTTTAATCGCATGGCTGAGCATAGAAATTATGTTGTATTATTTATCTGGCTCAATCGTGCGGATTGCTGATTTATATCAATCAGATTTTAGATTATCTGGTTTGTCGGTTGCTGAGATGGTCAATTTATTGTTGATCAGTATGGGGTTAGGTTTGTCTGGCTCTTATTTGGTGGTACGCAAACAAATATTGTTAATCGAACCTGATTCGAGTATCTAGCCGTTAAAGTGCTCTCCTAAAAGAAAAGGCGCTGAAGAGCGCCTTTTGTGTTTTTGTTTGCAGATAAACTTAAAACAAATAAACAAAAGTGATACTGGTTGTAGTATCTGTATTTTCTTTGTTGTCTGGCACTTCACTATTATGAGTCACTGTATACGCGGCTTTCATACTTAAACTGCCCATCAGATTAGCCGATACGGCTGATTCCGATTTAGTTTTAGTGTTCTTACCACTTTCTAGCGCTGCTTCAGTGCTTAGTTTCTGAGTAAATTTTGCATGATCGCTAAATTTGTACTGATATTCAGCGGCTAAACGTAATACGGCGCTTTCGTCCTTTTCGCCACCATCAACTTTATTAAAAGTATAACCAGGACCAACGTTGTATTTTAAGTAAGATTGGTCAGTTTTAAATAATTGATCTGAATAACCTACAGCTACAGTGCTTTGGTATTCAAAACCACTAAATTTATCGTCTTCGTAAGAAGCAAAAATAAATAGCGCTGAATTTTTATCGTTAAGTTTGTAATCACCTTGACCGGACAAAAAATATTTTTGTGCGGTTGTTTGTGAAACTTTTTCATCACCTTCACCGATTTCATCTTTTTTGTACAAAGCATCTAATTGGTACTGATTACTCCAATTTTCTAACTCATGTTTGTAAGCTATTTTACCCTTTAACGAAGTTGTTTCTGTATTACCTGAAGTAACAATGATACCTAACTCAAACTCACCTTCAGCAGGTGCTTGTGCGATTGCCGAACCTGAAGTTAATGCAGCAGATATAACAGCTAATTGAAAAATGCGCTTCATAAAATCTCCTAAACTTAAACGCTTTCTTTATGCAAATGGACATCCATTTGTGGGAATGGGATTTCAATACCATTATTGTCTAATGCAATTTTGATATTTTTATTTAAGTCATAAAAAACAGCCCAATAATCGGATGTTTTTACCCATACGCGTACGTTAAAGTTTACGGAAGAATCTGCTAACGCAGATACAGCAACTAAACTTGTTGGTTCAGGCAATACTAACTCGTGTTGAGCTAAAACGTCTTTTAGTACCTGTTCGGTTTTTAATAAATCAGCTTTATACGAAACACCAATCACCAGATCTAACCTTCTGGTATCGTGGCGAGAAAAGTTGGTGATAGCACCACCCGTTATTTGAGCATTCGGTAAAACTACATATTTATTATCAGGGGTTGTTAATATGGTAGAAAATATTTGGATCTCTTTTACAACACCAGAAACACCACCTGCTTCGACAAAATCACCTGCTTTAAATGGTCTGAATACAGTGATTAAAATACCTGACGCGAAGTTTGATAACGAACCTTGCAATGACAAGCCAATTGCCAAACCTGCGGCACCTAAGATTGCCACAAAGGTGGCTGTTTGTATGCCTACTTGGCTGAGCGCAGCAATAATAACAGCAGCGAATATAATTGCATTGGCTAAGCTGGCGACAAAACTTGCTACGGCTTTATCAATGCCACGAGCTTCAAGCATTTTTTTGGTCAAAGATGCAATATAGCGCGCGATTTTACTACCAATCCAGAAAATTAATATGGCGGTAACGAAATTGAGTAAATAATCGTTTATTTGTGATTGATTGTTATTGTACCAGTCTAAGACTTGTTCCATAACATGCTCCTGTTAAGATTAAGAAATGTAAGAATTTGGGCGTATGCTCACAATTATATGAACGGCATTAGGTAAGATTTAAAGTTTATCCTTCTACATGCGATATAGTGTACAACGAGAGCAAACCCATTATATGACAGATTAATTATGAGTTGTGAGTGATTTTTCTTCATTTCACTGTATGATATAAAAAGTATCGGAAAAATGTCTACAAGTTCACAATTAGAATAAGAGAGCAAAACCATGAGTATGCCATACCATGTAGCCAACGATGACGAGTTACAACACTTTGTAAAACATTGTAATCGCAAACGTTACCCAGCCAAAAGCACTATGATTTGTGCAGGCGATAAGCCAGAAACTTTATCTTTGTTATTAGACGGCTCAGTTGCTGTTAGTATTGAAAATGAAGAAGGACGCGAGTTAATACTTGCTTACCTAAATCCAGGCGAGTTTTATGGTGAGATGGGGTTGTTTGATGGCCAAGAGCGCAGTGCAACTGTTAAAGCTCGAACTGAATGTGAAGTCGCTGAAATTACTTATGACAAGTTTAAAGATTTGTGTAAATCCCACCCTGAAATTCTTTTTCGAGTTTCTGGCCAGCTAGCACTTAGGTTACGTGATACTTCAAGAAAAGTTGTTGATTTGGCGTTTCTAGACGTGACTGGCCGTGTTGCAGCTGCTTTATTAGACTTGTGTAAACAGCCGGATGCCATGACCCATCCAGATGGTATGCAAATTAAAATCACTCGTCAGGAATTAGGACGCATTGTTGGTTGCTCTCGTGAAATGGTTGGACGCGTGTTAAAAAACCTTGAAGAACAAGGTTTAATCGAAGCTCATGGTAAAACCATGGTGGTTTACGGAACACGCTAACGTTTAGCTGACGTAGCTAAAGATTGTGATTTAGTTCATTGTTTTATTGCGTTTTGGATGATCTAAGCTGTACCCCAGCTTCAATTGATTTACACTTATGATTAGGTCAACATTTTTAACAAGGAATTTGGTATGAAATCGGTATTTGCAGCTTTAATCGTAAGCTTAACTTCGCTGAGTTTTAGTGCTCAGGCAGATAACCAAGCGTTTCAGAGTGGGATTATGCAAGCAACTGGCTTTGGCACAGTTGACATGAGTAAAGTGGCTAATAAAGTACAAGCACGTTTTATGGCTAAACGTGCAGCGCAAGTAGACGCCCAAAGAAACTTAGCAGAGCAAATCAGGGGCATAAGATTAACAGCTGGTACAACAGTTGAAGATTACGAAGTGACTTCCGATGTAATTGCAACCCGAGTTAAAGGGACGTTGGAAGGGGCTTTTATTGTGGATTCTAAGTTATCACAAGAAGATGGAACTTATGTTGCTGAAGTAACTGTTGGTGTGTGTATTAATGCCCAATCTACCCAATGTCGCAACAAACAAAATTTGAAACAAGCACTAGTTGATGCATTGCCGGCTAAAACAAATGAACCAGCAGCACCAGTTTATGTCCCTTCGGCTGAGGTTAAACCTACTCAAGTTCATTCGGCTTTTATACTTGATGCAAGCACCCAAGCGTATACGGCATCATTGGTGACACAAGTGTTTACCAATGATGGAAAATTGGTTTTATCTTCTAAAGATTTTGAACAACATCCAACTAAATCAGTTGTGTGGAGCCAAGATGCGAGTGAGTTTGATAGCTTTTTACCGGTGAAAATTAAAGTTGAAAGAACCATCAATGGCAGTGACTTAGTTGTCTCCAACCAAGATGCTGCGGCAATACTGGCAAATGTAGAGCGCCATTCAATGGATGGTATTTTGGTTATTTTGTCGAAGTAAATAGGTTGGTAAACTGTTAATTACACATTGGGAGGTGGATGTGCAACGAGTAAACAAGCTAATAGGTATAGGCGCAATTGCTGTATCTTTGATGTTGCCTGTACATCTAGCTGCCAATGATAGTTTTGCTGATGTAGACGACGATTTTGCTGAAATCGATGCGCTGCTCGATAAACAGTTTGCGGGTACTGACGTTATTTTAGAACGCCGTTTTAATGCGGTTGAGCAAGCGGTAGAGCGCGCACTTAAGGGACTTTCGAAAAAGATTGAAGTTAATTGGGGCGCTGAAGAGTTAAAACTACCTTCGGCACATGAATGGGTTGATTATGCGCCAGACATGCAAACTCGTCGAATGATGGATTTTGAATCCGGCCAACTGTCAATTGAAACTATTATTCAACCCGAACAATCTCCGCAACAAGTTATTCAGCGTCTTAAAAATGCATTAGTAGCTGCACAGACTGATACGCCTGCCACATTAGAAGACAAAGATTTGCTCAGCCAAGCGATAAAAAAACAACTGGCGGATGACACCAGTCGCCAAGCCAGTGCTCCGGCTCAACCTAGTATGGCAGGCTCGACGGTAAAGGATAAGCCTGTGTTGCAAGATTTAGTTTCTAATGAGCAAATTGAGCAGGTTCTACAAGAGCTAGAGGCATTAGAAGCTGAAGGTGAGTTTGAACCTAATCTAGCCCAAGACACGAAAGCCTTGGCTCAAACTCGTCAAGTGAATATAGATAACAAACCGACCAAAGTGATTAAAATCAAAATTCCATTTTTGTCGGGTTATCAAAATGAACTTATTGAACGTAATTTCTCTGTGATTAAGCGTTATTCTGAAAAGTACCAAGTACCCGTTTCATTGGTGTTGGCGATCATCGAAACAGAATCTAGTTTTAACCCCAGAGCAACTTCTCCTGTACCGGCTTTTGGTTTGATGCAATTGGTTCCTCGTACTGCAGGGATTGATGCCTATAAACATGTATACGGTGAAAAACGTGTTGTTGAGCCTGAGTATTTATACGACAGTGAACAAAATATAGAACTAGGTGTTGCTTATTTTGACTTATTAACAACACGCTATTTGCGTAAAGTTGATGACCCGCTAGCACGTTTTTATTGTGCCGTGGCTTCTTACAATACTGGTGTAGGTAATGTGGCAAAAACATTTACCGGTAACAGCAAAAATTTCAATAAAGCAGCTAAAATAATAAATAAACAAACAGCAGAACAAGTATATCAATACCTATCGGTAAATTTACCGGCGTTAGAAACTCGGCGTTATTTAGATAAAGTAACCAAAGCTAAAAAACGTTACGCTAAATGGGATGAGGTATAGAGGTAAATCAGCGTATGACTCTTATTCGTAAAATTAGCCAAACTTTTGTCCTAAGTGTCAGCATTTTGTTTGTTCACACAACTCAGGCAGATGAAGTTATTGTACAAACTGCCAATGGGGGAGTTAACTGGTCTCAAGGCAGCATATTCGCGCATGGTTATGGTGTCGCGCCACAAAACCAAATTGGTAGTTCAAAAGCACGTTTGCTAGCACGCAGAGCTGCACAATTAGATGCATATCGAAACCTAGCTGAAATTGTTAACGGGGTTAGAGTTAACTCCCAAACCTTAGTGCAAGATATGACGTTAGCAAGTGATACTGTGCGAACCCAAGTTGAAGCCGTGATTAAAGGCGCCATTATGACCAAAGATCATTATCAAAATGATGTTGCTTCTGTCACTATGGAAATTCCTATGGCGGGTAACTTAATGGAAACTTTTATTCCAAAAAGTAAAACACAGCAAAGTGGCTTAACTTCAACGGCAAATGGCTTGAGTGGTTTTGAACTCTATCAAGCACAATTTAATTCAAGTTGGGTCGCGTTCAAACAAAGCCTTGATTTGAATTTTATTACTAAGGCGTATGCCGCCCCACAACCTTTTGTGATCACCACGGCGGAGGAAGCTGAATTTACTAAACGTATGGCAATCTGGTTGCAAGTGCAAGGGGCTGAAAAAGTAGCCATGCAGTTAGATGCTTTTATCAAAGATTTTGAGAATACCGCCAACTTTACTGGATTGTTAATTGACGCAAGCAGTGTCACTGATTTTAAAATTGCCGCTGTACCAACTATTCGCAGTGAAAGTGGCGACATTATTTACCCAAATGATGATACTTCGTATGATGACTTAGTAAAAAAACGCCCAGTTTCTTATGATTTTGACGTCGATGATGCTATTCGCAATACTCGAGTAGCAATAAAGCCAATGATAGTTAAAGCTAAAAACACCTATAAGTTACGTAAATCCGACTTGGTCATAGGAGATGCGGAAGCAAAAATTTTACAGAATAACAAAACTATCTATCAAGTAATGCACAATGCTGGTGTGATGGTTGTGGTGGCCGATTAATGGTTAAACAGAGTTTTGTTGTCTTGATTACGGTATTAAGCCTACAGTTGTTTGCTCAAGATGTTGAATCATTGGATAAACACTTGAAGTCAGAAACCAGAGTCGTAGTACAGGCGCAAAAATTTATTGAAGCTGGGGAGTTTGACAAAGCCGAACATCTAACCACTGAAGCACTAAAACGCTACAAAGACAACGATATGATTTATGCTTTACAAGGTGAAGCTTTATATTTGGCTAAAAAGTTTGGTCCTGCAGAAGCTAGATTTATGCAAGCGCTTAATTTAAACCCACTGAATACTGTAGCAAAAAAATATATCGAAGAAATTCGCACCACCTCCGAGTTGTCTGAAAGTGTTTTGTCACAGGAATGGAAGTCGGTAGCACGTGATAAGATTGGCGACTTTATTGTTTTGGTAATCGGTATTTGGTTAGGTACCACACTCAACTCGATAGGTGCCCGAGTGGCTAGATGGCGTTTTCGACTGCATAGTAAAAAACTATTTTTGGCGAATGACTTTGATGATTTCGCCGATTTATTAGAGATTCAATTATCTTCAAATGAATTAAAATCTTTGAGAGAGAGCATGGCGTTTATGCTCAGACACAAAACTCTCGAGGAGTCGATTGCAATCCTAGAAGAGTATGTAAACCGACCAGACCATTTGGAAACATTTGTTAGGATGCTAAAAAGTGATGCAAAGCGTATGGCAGAGGAAAGTTAACTCGGCAACAAAAATATGTTTGTTGTTACTCTTTACACTTACTGCTTGTTCAACAACAACTGAGCCGCTTCATCCTGATTTACAAACGGCTCGGCATAATTTTAATCAGCTAACCTCTGAGCATGGATTAGCCGAGCGAATAAACAAGTATCAACAAATTCAGAAAACTTTTGCGGTATTTGCTGATGTAGAATATATCATCAAGAGTGAACTTGTCTTAGCTGACCTATATTATGTTAATCAGCAGGTCGAGCAAGCTGAGCATGCACTTGAGCAATGCAAAAGGTTAGCAAGCACAACAATATATAACCATTATCTCGCGGATTGTTATTTAATTGAGTTTCGTTATACACAAAATTCTGAACTATTCCAGCAACTCGATTTAAGCAAGTTAAATCAACGTCAGCTTGGTTATTGGCATTTTTATCAAAATGATTGGCAAAATTTAGCAAAACAGCTAAATGCCATCGCAAAGTTATATCCAGCAGATGCAGCCTATTTATACTATCAATTAGGGTATGCCCAAGCCGATGTATCAGCGCTCGCTAGCGCGTTAGAATTGGCACAACAACATAAGTTAGTGCAATTGATTACCGACAGCCTTTTTATGCTGAGTAAGTTATACCATCAACAAAATGAGCATGACCTTAGTGTATGGTATTTTTCGCTTGCGTTAATAAGTGCTAAGGCACACGCCCCGCAGTTAGTTGAACCTATGCAGCAATGGTTTACTGCCAACCATCAGGCAAATTTATGATAGGGGTTTTGGGGGCATACCTACGTGGCGTATTTAACTATTTTTTAGATATTTCGGGTTTGCTTGCACTGACAATCAAGGAATCTCGCCACTTATTGCATCCTGCCCGTCGCAATATTTTTTGGATGATGTTTAAGCGTCAGTTATATAATACAGGCGTACGTGCGATTGGAATCAATACAGCTATTGCGTTAATCATCGGCTCGTTAATGATGGCTAGGTTATATGCAGTGTTACCGCCAGGCAAAAGCATGGTTGAGTTTTATGCAAACTTTTTTGTGATTGTGGTTATTCGTGAGTTAGGTCCGCTTATTTCAGGGGTTATATTAATCGCTCGGTCGGCGACCGCCATTACCGCCGAGCTTGGACATCTAAAATTGTACAATGAATTTGAAGTGTTAAAAGCACAACAAATGAGCCCAATATTTATCTTTTTATTGCCGGTTTTTTTCGCTTTCCCATTATCCTTATTATTGATGTTTATCTTTTTTAATGCAGTTAGTATCTCATCGGCATATTTAGTCATTTTGTTAGATGACCCTTCGTTATCCTTTACCGTATTTTTGAGTGCTATCTTAGCCAAAATTACTGGGTTAGAAGTTGTAATTACTTTATCAAAAGCTTTAATTGGCGGTAGCTTGATCGGCTTAATCAGTTTGCATTTTTGTGGGCGAGTTGCAGGTCGCTTTACCGACATTAGCCGCGCTATCTCAAGTTCGACAACGGCACAACTTATTACCTTTTTTACCTTAAATGTCGTCCTTAGTTTAATGGCATACAAATTATGAGCCTGCATGTCGCAAATTTTTATTTAGGGTTTGATGAATTAAGCTTGTTTGAAGACGCGGCTATAGAAATAGCGGCAGGTGAAATTGTTTGTTTAGCAACAGGTGTTTTGGACGGTGGTACTAGCTTTTTGAAAGCTTGCGCTGGCATTGTCCCTTTTCAACGTGGGACTTTACTGGTAGATGGAGACGATATTAACCAATTGCCCCCCGAACAAATATTTAGAAAAGTCGCATATTGTTACGAAAGTGGCGGCTTGGTTAGTTTATTTACCGTTTATAATAATATTGCCTTACCGTTGAAATACCATAGAAATTTTGACAACGAATTTATTGTGAAGCGCATTCAATTTGTCGCCGAGCAGCTAGAGATAGCAGATATTCTCGAATACGACGTTCATCAATTAAACGACGTGCAATTACGCTTAGTTAATTTGGCAAGAGCATTAGTTATTCGGCCAAGATTATTGTTGGCTGACGAGTTACAGTCAGGGATGTCGCCAGCAATGCGCGAGAAAATCTTAGCTATACTCAAACGGTATTGTAATGAAACTGGTGCCAGCTTATTAATGACAACAACAGCTGGTGATAGTCACAGTATCGCGGAAAGAGTGTATCGAATTGAAAATAAAAAAATTGTATTGGAATAGAAATGAGTTTTGCTAAGCCAAAAGCGTTTGAAACAAGTCTACAAGACAAAATATTAGGCATTGTTGTTTTAACCGCAATTGCTTTGGTTATCTATGCCATTTACCTTAATCGAGTGAGTGCGCCCCAGCACAGTATGAAATTTGAGTTAAGGGCGCATGTCAATCAAACCTATGGAATAGTCGAAGACTCACCTGTTACCTTGTCTGGTGTGCTAATTGGTAAGGTTTCAAGAGTAGAATTGACCCCAAGTGGTCAAGTTGAAATTCGCATGCAGTTAGATGGCAGTTATCGTAGTTTTTATCGCAAGGACAGTGTCATACAAATAGACTCTAAGTTAGGTTTAAGCACAGTCATATCGGGTAGCGGATTGACTTTTATACCTAGTCAAAATACAAATAACTTGTTGGGGCATAAAAGTTTAGTTAAAGTAATTGAGCCTAAGTCGTTTGAAGAGTTAATCGAACAGTGGCAAGTTGAGAAAATTGCTAGCCAATTAACCTCTATTGTCGACAGTTTAGCGGCAATAACCCAAACGATAGAACAAAATCAGCAACATATAGCTGCAAGTTTACAGCAAGCGGACCAACTAACCGCAAGTTTACAACAATCAGCAGCTGTGCTGCCTAATGCGATTCAGCAATTTGATAAGAGTTTGCAACAAATCGAATTGTTAACTGGTCAATTAGGTCAAACTGCAGCTGAGCTTGAGCGCCCAATCATTCAAGCTTTAAATCAGGTTGAAAGCGCAGCCAAGCGAGGTGAATCAGCTATCCAAACTGCTGAACTTACGTTAACAGATTTACCACGCCTGATGGATGAAGTTGAATATACTTTAATTTCATCGCGGAAATTAATGCATACCTTGGATAATCATTGGCTATTAAAGAGTACTAGTGAACAAAAGGTTAACTTTCCGCTACATAATAATTTGATAGATGATAGACTTTATAACAGTAACCCAAGTAATTAAGCGGAGTTAGATATCAGGATGATCAATTCAAAATATCTAGGCAAATTAATCGCACTTTGTGTAAGTTTACTGCTTGTTTTTTCAGCAAATAGTTATGCTGGAAAGGTGGTTGTTGCAAAAGGTGTTGCGGATATTCAGCCTGGGCAAGTTGCACAAGCCTATAAAGTGGCTTTAGAAAACGCCAAGCGTGCAGCCATTGAGCAAGCGGTTGGTACCATTATTGAGTCGAGAACCTTGGTTGAAAACTTTCAAATGGTAAGTGATCAGGTGATGACTTCAGCAAGTGGTCGGTTAAAAAACTACCGTGTTTTAGAAGAAGGGAAAACCGATGATGGACTTTACCAAGTAACCATTCAGGCGGAAGCCGATGTTGATGAATTGATAAACCAAGTAGATCAATTTCAGAAAGCACTTAAATGGCAGAAAAAACCACGAGTGACAGTGGTGATTGACGGCTTTAGCGTTGAAAACAGTGCTGTTTCAGCGGAGCAAGTCCGTAATTATTTAATAGAACAATTGTCTGACGATAAATTTCCAGTTTACGATTTAACTAATGACACTGAATTACGTGGTGGTTTTGTCATTCACTTAAATGTTGCCAAAGAGCAAAGTCAAAGTGATTACCAAGGTATGAAGTTAACTTCAAATGAACTCGCAATTAATGCCAGATTAACCCGAGCGGATGATAGCAAAATAATGGCGACTGCTTCTGGCATTAAAACTTTGCCGGGGGCGAGTAGTTCAAAAGCAAGCAAACGGGCGGCAAAAATAATCGTCAAAGAAATCTGGCAAGATTTACGTAAAAAATTAACTGTATCTTGGGAAAACGAACAATACGCAGCACGTAATATACAGCTGAATATTGTTGATTTAGGCTCATTGGAACAAGCCCAATTAGTTGTTAAGTCAATAAAAAGCACGTTAGCTGGTGTTAAAGATATTGAGCTGGTTCAATTTGAATCTGCAAAAACCGAGTATCAGTTGCAATACCGAGGATGGCCCGAGCAGTTGGCAGATGAGTTTAAATCCGCTGCATTTTCTCAAAGGCATTTTCACACTAAAGTGGTCAGTTTAGCTGGCAATCAATTAACTATAAAAATTCAGTAATTTCAGGAGCTCAAGATGAAAAAGGCGGCGCTAGTCTTATCTGCACTGATTTTAGCTGGCTGTGGTGCCAGTGGTCAGCAAGAGTACGACATAGGCTTAAAATTAAGCCAAGCTGAGAAGTATCAACAGGCTATTCAATATATGCAACAAGCTCTTAAAAAAGAGCCTGATAACGCGCAATATCGTAACAAGCTGAAAGACATCACCAGTAAATTAGTTGGCCAGTTAGCAGCCGAAGTGGATACTTTGTTGGCTACACAGCCGCTGACAATTGCTGTGTTAGATGAAGCTGAAGAAAAAATTGCCTTGGTTAAAAAGTACGATTCAAGTAAAGCAATTGGATTGTCTAGTAAGTTAGATAGTGTGAAAACTGACTTTTTAGCTTTGGTCTCAGCAAAATATCAACAAGGTGTTGAACACGCTTCGAATAAAGATTGGATTAAAGCCAATGCCGTGCTTAAAGATGTGCAAACCATTTATCCAAACTATGAACAAACTATGCAAATGCTCACCGCTGCTCGCAGTGAAGGGGCAAATGCTTTATTGCAACAGGGGACAGCCGAGTTAAAAGCAGATAATATTGCCAGTGCTGTTGCTTTGTTAAAAGGTGCGTTAGATTTAAATCCATCTCTGAGCCAAGCGAACAATTTGCTTAAATTAGCCGAACAAAATAACAACAAAGATTATTATTTAAAGAAGGCGAATAAAGCAGAAGTTGATAACGATTGGGTTGCCGCTGAAAGCTATTACTTAAAAGCGCTAGACTTTGACCAATTTGATTCTGTTTTGGTCAGCAAGCTCAAAAGTGTGCGAGTTAATAAAGAGTTACAGCTAGTCAATCAAGCAAACGCATATATTTCACAAGGTTACTTGTTTAAAGCAGTTGAAACCTTTAAACAAGCACAAGAATATTCTTTTGCGGATAACAATGTACAGTTAAAAGCTTTACAAGCGTTTTTATCGGCGAAAATTAACCAAGAAGTAGAACGTTTTATTGAAGATGATAGATATGGATCTGCTTATTATTGGTACAACAAACTTCAAGACGTAAATCCTCAATTTGAAGATTTATTCAGTAAAAAACAAAAAGTTGAAGATGCGATTTACACGCGTGTACGTAAGTCAATTGCGGTATTCGACTTTAGAAGCCCGTCAAACAATGATGATGCTGGCATCATGATTGCCAACAACCTGATTTCTTATTTGTTTAATAATGCTTCTAAAGATATCAATATTCTTGAGCGCGAAAACTTAAAATCGATTTTAGAAGAAATGAAGTTAGGCCAAATTGGTGTCGTTTCTGAAAATACTGCCAAAGAGATGGGGCGTATTTATGGTATTGATATCGCGATTATGGGTAGTGTGTTGTTGTTTAAAGTAGATGAAACTGCTTCTACTTCTAATAAAACAGCACGTTATCAAATCGGTGAAATTATCGAAGATAACATTGAATATTTAAACTGGAAAACTCGTAACCCTAACCCGAGTAAAGAAGAATTACGTACCGCGCCTGTTGCGAAAATTAAAGTACCAAAATATGCGGTAAAAGATTATGAAGTGCAAAACAAAAAGAAAGTTGGTTTTATCCAAATTTCTTACCGAATTGTTGATGTTGCAACTGGGGTGAATACTAGCGTTGAAACGTTAGAGCGTAAAAAAGTTGAAGAAGATAGTGCAAATGCAGGTATAGATGATGCAGGCATTCAGTTTGATCCAATGGAAGTACCAACGGATACAGAGATTCTTCAATCTATGACCAGTGATGTGGTTGACCAATTAGCTCGTGAAGTATTAAAACCGTTAATGAATTTGGAAAAAGAATACTTCCAACAAGGTGAAGAGCTGTTAAACCGCCGTCAAGAATTTATCCCGGCTGTCGAGAAATTTACTGACGCAGTATTTGACGAAAAAGTTAAGTCAGTAAATTCACCTATCAGTGTTAAATCTTTACAGTACATTGATAAAGTGTTTAAGAACTACAAGTTCTAAGTAGGAAGTTAGTCATGATTAAACAGCTAAAAAGTGTTGTGTTGTTGTTTATCTGTTTAAGCACAACGCCACTTTGGGCGGCTTACAATACAGCGCTGCTGAATTTAAAGCCGCTTGATATAGATTCCATTGGTTTTGATGGTGACATTCAGTTTGCATTGCGCTCCAATCTGGATAAGCGTAGTGAAGTACAAATGATGTCGCGTCGCGATATGGAATCTGAGCTGTTTCGTCAAGGTTTATCTATGGGAAGCTCCAACCAAGATGCCATTAACATTGGTAAGGCACTTGGCGTGGAGTTTGTCATTTTTGGTAGTGTCCAGATGTCGGATAGTGGCATAGCGACCGAAATTAAAATGTTAGATATAGTGCACGAGCGTTTAGCAAAAGAGTGGAAAATATCTTTTAGCGGGCGTAACGATATTAATGATAAAGGGCCAGCACTCGCCAATACTTTGATCAAAGCTATGGCACAAAGTTTAGTTGACGCCAAGGCAGAAGCGAAAATAGCGTTAGCAGCCGAAGCTGCACAAGCGGCTATGAAAAAACAATATTTGTCTGAGTTTGTAAGCCAAGCTGTGCAAGGTGGGGTTGAAATTAGTTGGACAGCGCTCGAACCCGATACCATTGAAGTGTTTAATTTATATCGTGCCGAAGCCGAACAAGGGCCCTATATTCAAATTGCCAGCTTGCAAGCAAACAGTTATTTAGACTCGCAAGTTAAAAGTGGCACTAGCTATTTTTATAAGTTGGCAGTTGTTGAAAAGTCAACTGGTGAGCAGGCCGAAGATGTATCGATCCAGCAGGTCACTTATATAGATAAAGCTATTAAACTGCGTCCATTGTCACCAACAATTTTATCTGTCGATACAGGCGTCAAGCAGTCAACCATTACTTTTGTCCCTAATTTAGATAATCCAATTAAAGGCCATGTTATACGTAAGTATAAAATTTATCGTAAACGTGCATCCGGGGGGAACTGGTTGCATGTGGGGACGCTCACGTTAAATTCGGATGAGCCTAAATTGAGTTATTCCTTTACCGACAAAAATAATGTTGAAGATGGCGCTGAGTATAGTTATTCAGTGTCTGCGGTAAATGCCAAAGGTTATGAAAGCCCACTCAGCGGTACAGAAGTGGTTTTTTCTGCGGGAACCCCCAATTTGTCCGTGCATCAGGATGGTTTGTTACGCCAAGTAGAACTCGATTGGCAAGTTGAAAATAGCAAAGGCGGCTTTTATATCTATCGTCGTGTGTTAGGCACGACAATATGGCAGCGTGTTGGTGATGTTAATCAAGCGGATGTTCGCCGCTTTATCGATCGCCAAGGTTTATTGGATGGGGCTGAATATGAATATTATGTCAGCTTAGTCAATAATGGCCGAGAGTCTGATCCCTCAAATATAGTCTCGGCAAAAACTAAAGGTTTACCAGCTAGACCAGACAATTTACAAGCACATAGTGGTTTAGTTAAAGCGGTTAAATTGACATGGAATGCAATAGAAGACGCAGACATAATTGGTTATAAGTTATACAGAATGGAAGACGACGGCAACGGCTTTCAACAAGGTGACCAGCTGAGTTTGGTATATGAAATACCAGGCTTTCAAACCAATGAGTTTGTTGATGGTGATGGCGCAGACAAACTCAAAGATGGCGTGCAGTACCATTATGCTATTGCCGCGGTTAATAAATTTGGTGCGCGTGGCGATTTGAGTTATGTTGCAAGCGCTTCCACTAAAACCTTACCTAAAAGTGTAGGGCAGTTGTCCGTGGTGGTTAACGAGCTCAGTATTCAAATTAACTGGCCCGCGGCAACATCAGCAGAGATAGCCACATACATTCTTTCACGAAAATGGAATGAACAAAACTGGCAACAAATTGCAGTATTACCTGCAGAAGCAACAGGGTTTTTAGACAAAGAGTTAAAACCTTATGCGGACACACAATATAAATTAATCACGCAAGACCAAGCTGGTTTGCAAAGTGCAGAGGTATTGTCGGATACAGTAACAAATCCTGCTACTTTGTTGTTAAGCGTAAAACAGGACAACATGTTGCGCCAAGTTCTATTAGAGTGGAATGTGCAACAAAATATTACTGGTTATCAAATCTATCGGCGTAAAAAAGATACACAGGATTGGAATAAGCTAGTGCAAATTGATAGCCCGCTCACCACTGAATATTTAGACAATAAAAAACTCGATGACCAAACCGAATATGAGTATCAAATTAGTGCGATAGACGGTTTTGTTGAAACCCCAGCATCAATGCCGGTTGTTGCCAAAACTAAATCTCTGCCGTCTCCGCCAAATGCTTTTGCTGTTCAATCAGGTTTAGTTAAACAAGTGCAACTTACTTGGCAGGCTATAACCGATAATAATGTTGCTGGTTATTACATTTACCGTAAAAATGAAGACGGTAAAATGGAGCGGATTAAAACCATTAAGGATATAAAAATTAATACCTATATTGATGACGGCTCATTGTTTAGCAAGTTAGCTGACGGGCAAGAGTATCAATATGCAATATCTTCATATAATACATTTGATGCTGAAGGTGGCCGTACGCGTATTATCGCTGCGACAACTAAGCCTGTGCCGGCACTACCGAATGGATTGCAGGCCGCAGAAACAAGCGGTTTCGTTGAGTTATCGTGGGTGGCTAATAGCGAACCTGACATTAGCACTTATATTGTCGAAAAAGCCAAAGATAACTGCTCTAGTTGGCGTCAATTGGCCGTGGTAACCGCAAGCCAACAAAAACATTCTGATGCAGACGTTGTTGCCGGTAATAAATATTGTTATCGCGTAAAAGCTGTGGATGCTGATGAGTTAGAAAGCAACTGGCAGCAGACTGATATTACCTTAACGCAAGCGGTTGCTGAAAATATTGGAGCGGCTGGCCAATAATTATTTAATCTGTCTTTAGGCTTGTTCATGTATACGATGCAATGCATGAAAGCACACAGTTAAATGAAATTTAGCAATAAAAAAACGCCCAGTTGGGCGTTTCTTATTTCAGTGTATCGGCGTTTCAATACTTAGAAGTGCACTTGTAAACCTGCGTACACACCTTTGAAGTCTAAGTCAGTGTAGATGCCTTCAAGATCGTCTAATTTAAGTGCAAAGCTTCGGTAACCAAGTTGTACTTCCATATCTACCGCTAGGTTGTCGATAAACTCATATGCAATACCAACTTGGTAATCGCTTAAGCTATGGTCGCCAATAGCCAATAAACTCATATCACCATAAACAGATAAGCCAGTAAATGGTAAACCAACGGCACCTGCGACATAACCCATAGGCACATAACCACTAAACTCTTCTTCACTGCTATCAGTCTGTTGACCGTTACCAGAAGAGGTTGTGCCAGTGGCTTCAATATATGCGTCGATATGCTTAACATTGATACCAAAATCAAAACTAACTAAGCCATTGTCAAAAATTTCGTAGTACAAAACAAAGTCTGTGTTGGTTAAATCGGCATTTACATCTACATCTGTATTAGTAGCGTAAGTTTTACCTGCGAAGTCGAATTCGCCGTCGATTTGACCATTACCTGTTAAATCTTCCATTTGGTTATGGCGAACTTTGATGTTTGGCACAAGTGGAATTGGATGTTCTAATGCGACATAAAAAGATGCATTACTTGCTGAATCAAAGTTGAAAGTTTCTTGGTCGTCTTTTTCTGTACCGAATTTACCTTCTGGCTCAATATTCCAATATTGTGCACCCGCGTACACACCCAAAATCATATCAGCTTGGGCGCTGGTTGCTGCTGTTAAACACGAAGCTAAAAGTGCTAGTTTAAATTTGTTCTGTGTTTTCATTGTTGATCCCTTTTTCTTTATAAATGGGGTAAGAGTGAAGCGCAGTGCTCAAAATCGCGCTTTGTTTTAATTGTATTGGATTGTAACTAATTTACCAGTAAGACTTTTTGACAATTGTAGGAAATTGGCAAAAAAGCGATTGAGTTAACACTTGTTCAGAGTGGCAAGTATTAACTCAAGCTTAATTTTAGGTGGGGTTATTGGTTTAAGCTAATTTATTCACCACGTTCAAACACAGTGGTTATGCCTTGGCCTAAACCTATGCACATAGTGGCTACGCCATATCTAGCATCTTTTTGCTGCATTAAATTCAATAAGGTTGTGCTAATACGTGCTCCAGAACAACCAAGTGGATGACCCAAAGCAATTGCACCACCGTGCAAATTAACTTTTTCGTCCATAACATCAGTTAAACCCAAATCATCGATAACAGGTAAAGACTGTGCGGCAAAGGCTTCGTTCAGCTCAAATAAATCTATATCCTCTACACTTAAATCAGCTCGTTTTAACGCTTTTAATGTCGCAGGCACAGGACCATAACCCATAATCGATGGATCGCAGCCAGCGACTGCCATAGATTTAACTTTAGCAATCGGCGTTAAGCCTAGTTGTTTTGCTTTGTTTGCCGACATCACTAATAAACCTGAGGCACCATCAGACAAGGCTGATGCGTTGCCGGCAGTTACCGAGCCTGTTACAGGGTCAAACACAGGACGCAAATTGGCTAAACCTTGCATATTGGTTTCAGGGCGAATGACCTCATCTTTATCCGCTAAAATTAGTTTGCCAGTTGCATCGTGGCCATAGGTTGGCACGATTTCATCAGCAAAAGCGCCACTTTCACTGGCTTGGTGTGCTCTGTGGTGGCTACGGCAAGCAAATTCATCTTGGCGCTCGCGGCCAATTTTGTGTACCCGCGCAAGCATTTCTGCGGTTAAACCCATAGAGCCAGCACCTTTGGCGGCGTTTTTCGCTAAACCAGGGTGAAAATCCACGCCATGCGTCATAGGGATATGACCCATATGTTCAACACCACCGACAATAAAAATATCACCCATGCCAGTCATAATGGCGCGGGCAGCATCATGTAATGCTTGCATTGACGAGCCACATAAACGATTAACAGTGACGCCTGCAACTGTTTTGGGTAAACCAGCTAACAAGGCTGCATTACGCGCGACGTTAAAACCTTGTTCAAGTGTTTGCATCACACAACCCCAAATTACATCTTCAATTTCTTTTGGGTTCACTTCTGGGTTGCGTGTTAACAAGCTACTCATTACATGCGCAGATAAATCTTCCGCGCGTACGTTGCGGAATATGCCACCTTTTGAGCGACCCATAGGGGTGCGAATAGCATCAATAATGACCACATCTTGAATTTTAGTATTCATAATATTTGCTCCGCTATTTAGTCGCTAAAAATTGTTGGTTGGCTTTGGCTTTATCCAGCAAGCTTGAACTTAGTTGATAAGCAGCGCCTAAATGTTCATAACTTTTTGCTCGAGTGATATAAGTTTTTAATCCCAACTGATGTAAATATCTAAACACACCACCTCTAAACGGCGGGAAACCTAAACCGTAAATCAGTGCCATATCTGCTTCTTCGGCGCTGGCGACTATGCCTTCATCTAAACATAAAATGCACTCATTGATCATTGGCATCATTAAACGGTCGATTATTTGTTGGTCGCTAAATGTTTGAGGTTTGACACCTACATCCGCTAAATATTGTTGAACAAAATCATCCGGTTGTTTTTGCAACTTACCTTTTTTATCTAATTGATATTGATAAAAACCATTGCCGGATTTTTGCCCTAAACGTTGAGCATCAGCCAATACTTTTAATAAGTTGTTGGTCGGCATTGGCATGCGCTCAGGGAAAC
Organism: Catenovulum agarivorans YM01; assembly: GCF_000281085.1. Lineage (GTDB taxonomy): Bacteria > Pseudomonadota > Gammaproteobacteria > Enterobacterales > Alteromonadaceae > Catenovulum > Catenovulum agarivorans. The sequence continues at coordinate 98,961 of NZ_JH767524.1, read as the reverse complement.
CTTCAGCCATGACAGATTGTGCATGAAAAGCTGTATCTAAACCTATTACGTCGAGCAAATAGGCTGGCCCCATAGGCCAACCAAATTGTTTTTCCATTATTTTGTCGACTTGGGTTAAATCAGCGCCATCAAACATTAGTTGATTAAAAGCTGCAAGGTATGGGAACAATACGCGGTTAACAAAAAATCCCGGGCAGTCGTTGACTACTATAGGCGTTTTGCCCATGTTTTTAGCAAACTCAACCACTGTTGCTATGGTTGCATCTGAGGTTTTGGCACCACGGATCACTTCAACTAACGGCATTTTATGCACTGGATTAAAAAAGTGCATGCCGCAGAAATTTTCTGCTCGTTGCAGATTTTGTGCGAGGAAATCAATTGAGATAGTTGAGGTATTGGTCGCCAAAATTGCGCTGTCTGAGATAGTTTGTTCAGTTTCTGCTAATACGTTGGCTTTGACTTTAGGGTTTTCGACTACAGCTTCAACCACTATATCGACGTTTTTTACTGCCGCTTGTTCTAGAGTTGGTCGAATTCGAATAAGCGACTGCGCTGCTTGCTCTGCGGATATTTTGCCATAAGTGGCGGCTTTATTCAGTAGCTTAGCCGCTTCTTGCATGCCCAAATCAAGCGCTTTGTCATTAATATCTTTTAACACCACATTGTGCCCACGGCTAGCCGCTTGATAAGCAATACCTCCACCCATGATACCAGCGCCTAATACCGCGGCTGTTTTGACTGGTGTTGCTAGTTTCTTCGCTGATTTTGCTAAACCTTTGACATATTGGTCAGCTAAAAATAACCCAACTAATGCTTGTGCTTGTGGTGTTTGCGTTAGTGCGACGAAGTTTTTATTTTCAATGCGCATTGCCTCTTTGCGGCCATGCGCAGCGCCTTGTTCAATGGTTTCAACCGCTTTAATTGGCGCAGGGTAATGTTTACCAGCTTGTTGCATCACCATAGATTTCGCTAGTGCAAAACTCATGGCGGTTTCTGTTTTGTTTAATGTCAGTGGATTGAGCTTTTGCGCACGACGCTGCTGCCAATTAAATACATTATTGGCGGCTTGCTCAGCACAATCAATCGCTGCTTCGCGCAATTGTTCGGGTTCAACCACGGCATCAACAAGCCCAAGGTTCAACGCTTGTGGTGCTTTTAATTCTTTGCCTGTGGTAATTAGTTCCATCGCATTGTCTGCGCCGAGCAAACGTGACATACGCACTGTGCCACCAAAGCCTGGCATAATCCCCAGTTTCACTTCTGGTAGACCAATTCGCGCTTGTGTGTCGGCTATACGAAAGTCTGTTGAAAGTATAGTCTCGCAGCCGCCACCTAAAGCATAGCCATTAATCGCACTAACGGTTGGGAAAGGTAAATCTTCAAGTGAATTGAATATATCTGTGGCGTATTTAATCCAGCCGAGTAGCTCTTCTTGTGGTAAAGCAAATTTAGCTAAAAATTCTGTGATATCTGCACCAACGATAAAAGCCGGTTTACTGCTAGTTAGGACTAAAGCTCGTAACTTGCTTTGTTGGGCTTTTTCAATGGCACAGCGGAACGCTTCTAAGGTCTGTTTGTCAAACTTGTTAACCGAGCCTTGGGCATTCAGCTTTAGCTCAGCAATTTGGTTATCTAACTCGACAAGCTGAATATTGTCACTTTGATATAACATGTAGTTACTCCCATTGATAGTTTATTTTGGGATAGATAAAGTCCGGAATGTTCTAAATTATTTCGCAACTTTACTTACACTTGTTCGTTCACTTGTTTAAGATAATGTTAAGAAACGCGTTATCTGATTAGAGTGTAACCAGTATTTTGTAAAATTCAAACGGTTGTTTGAATTTTTCTATTAACCCGTGAATTTTATTTTTAAGTGCCAATTTATGTATTTTTCTTCGCCGCTAATTCACAAAACCTTGACTGCTAGTTTGTTTATATTTGCTAGTTTATCTAGTTCAGCTAGCAGCCAAGTAGAGTCGCCCAATGAGCTATTAACTCAACAGCGAGTTTGGTTTGTCGAACATGAACACAAAGCTAAAAGAGCTTCAATGCCACAAATTAATCAGTGGCGGAAAACGCATGGTGACTATCCGTTGTTTCCATATATTGAGCTAGCGTATTTACGTAACCATCCTTATCTAAGCAACAAACAAGCTATTCGTGAATTTCTGCATTTGTACGAAGGTACGGCATTAGAATGGTCGTTACGTCATCCATGGTTAGATTATTTAGCGAAAAAAAATCAAGCCATCCTATTTTTGAACGATTTTAAACCTACCTCAGATGCTGAACTCAATTGCCACAAGCTTAGGTTTCAACTACAAATTGGCGGTAAGCTGAAAGATTTGGCTGATGATATCGCGCCATTATGGGTTGTTGGCAACTCTCAGCCCAAAGCTTGTGATCCTCTATTTAAAATGTGGGCTGATGCTGGATTACGCACAAATGATATGGTGAAGCGGCGTATCGTATTAGCCGCAGACGGCGGTGCGCACACTTTAATACCATACTTGACAAAATTGTTACCTGAGAGCGAACAAGATTGGGCTAAGTTATGGCATAGGATCAGGCGTGATCCTGCTCGCATCACACGTTTGTCGAGTTTTAAAAGCACAGCAGATTACGCAGCCATCCAAGTTTATGGCATCCAAAGGTTAATTTGGCGCGATCCGGATGAAGCAATTGAACATTATCAACAAATGCTTAACCATTTTGCTATTTCAGCGCAAGCATTAGACGAAATTCACTACACTTTTGCGTTAGCACTTGCCAGTAAAGGGCATGCGCAAGCAGAAGTATGGCTTAAGCGCATTCCACGGCATTTAAAAGACAGCAAAATAGTTCATTGGCACTTAGCCACTTATTTACGTAATAAGCAATGGCAAAAAGTGGTTGAACTGTATCAGTCTTTATCCGATGAATTACAATCTTTATCTGCGAATAAATACTGGTATGCAAGAGCACAGGCACAACTGGGTGAAACTCAATCAGACACTGTGTTACAAGAGTTAGCGCAAACTCGCCATTATTATGGATTTTTAGCAGCTGCCCGCACCAGCAATAGATATCAGTTAAATCATCAAGGTGTTGAAATTGATTTAGATATCATGAGTCGTTTAAAAAATGCGCCGAGTGCTAAACGTGCTTACGAGTTTTTTATGTTAGAGCGATATACTCAAGCGCGGCGTGAGTGGTATCAATTTAAAAAAGGTTTGGACAAAGTTGAACAAGCGAATGCGGCATATCTTGCTTATCAATGGCATTGGTATGATCAAGCGCTACGAGGAATTTCGCAAGCAGGTTATCATGACGAAGTGAGTTTGCGTTTTCCAAAGGCTTATGTTGATTTGTATCAAAAATATAGCCAACAAGCTGGTATAGATTTAACTTTGGCGATGGCTGTCAGTCGTCGTGAAAGTTCATTTATGGTCGATGCAAATTCATCCGCTGGCGCTCGCGGTTTGATGCAAATTATGCCTGCAACAGCTAAAACATTAGCTGGACGTAAGTTTAATCCATATCGTTTATTTACCGCTGAAACTAATGTTGAGTTAGGCACTGAATATCTCGCCCAGTTAACGGAACGAATGAATGGTCAAATACCATTGGCGATCGCCTCATACAATGCTGGTTTCCACAGGGTGTTACAGTGGCTACCGGAAGATGACGCTGTGCCATTGGATATTTGGATAGAGACGATACCCTACAAAGAAACGCGTGAATATGTTAAAGCAGTTTTGGCTTACCAGCAGGTTTATGAGTTATTTAATGAGCAACCTAAAGATATTTTTAGCCAGATTGTAAATAAAAAAGTGATTAAACAAAATTGATCCTGCTTCATGTAAGATTATGCTGTTATTTTTTCTAGCTTTACTTGCCGATTGTCTGGCTCATTGGTAAAGTTAGGCCAATTTTGCCGTTCAGTATTGCTAAGGGATCCCACCCAATGTTTTTAAAAAAACTACGTGGAGTTTTTTCCAACGATCTGTCTATAGATTTAGGGACAGCTAACACACTTATTTATGTAAAAGATCAAGGTATTGTTTTAAATGAGCCTTCGGTTGTTGCCATTCGCCAAGAAAGAGCGGGTGGTCAACGAAGTGTTGCAGCAGTAGGTGCTGCAGCCAAACAAATGTTAGGTCGTACGCCAGGTAACATTAAAGCAATCCGCCCAATGAAAGATGGCGTAATTGCTGACTTCTATGTCACCGAAAAAATGTTGCAGTACTTTATTAAACAAGTCCATAACAACAATTTTTTGCGTCCTAGCCCACGTGTATTAATTTGTGTGCCTTGTGGTGCGACACAGGTTGAACAAAGAGCAATTAAAGAATCTGCTTTAGGTGCAGGTGCACGTGAAGTGTATTTGATTGAAGAACCTATGGCCGCTGCAATTGGAGCTGACTTACCGGTTTCAGAACCAACAGGTTCTATGGTGGTTGATATAGGTGGTGGTACCACAGAAGTTGCGATTATCTCGTTGAACGGCATAGTTTATTCATCGTCAGTGCGAATTGGTGGTGATAAATTTGACGAAGCTATTATTTCTTACGTGCGGCGTAATTTTGGTAGTTTAATTGGTGAAGCAACCGCTGAACGCATTAAACACGAAATTGGTTCTGCTTATCCGGGTGATGAAGTGCGTGAAATCGAAGTGCGTGGTCGTAACGTTGCTGAAGGGGTACCAAGAAGCTTTACCTTAAACAGTAATGAAATCTTAGAAGCGCTACAAGAGCCACTGCAAGGCATTGTTAGTGCTGTAATGGTCGCGTTAGAACAATCGCCACCTGAGCTAGCTTCCGACATCAGTGAGCGCGGCATGGTGTTAACGGGTGGTGGTGCTCTGTTAAAAGACCTAGATAGACTATTAATGGAAGAAACTGGCATTCCAGTGGTAATTGCTGATGATCCACTAACCTGTGTTGCACGAGGTGGTGGTAAAGCAATAGATATGATTGATATGCATGGTGGCGATTTATTTGCGTACGATTAAATAGACGCTTATGACGCCGCTGTTTGCCAATGGACCTGCACTACAAATACGCATCATAGTTGCTGTGGTGCTATCCCTTGTGCTGATGTTTGTTGATCATCGCCTCAAAGGTTTTGACTCTATTCGAGTTTACTTAAATTCGCTGGTTAGTCCTATTTTATATGCGGCTAACCTGCCGCAGAGCATGTTAGATTGGTCTGCTGAATCACTATCTTCTCGTCGTTCCTTGTTAGATGAAAACGCTAAATTGCGTGAAACCAACCTTCTATTGCAAGAAAGCGTGTTGCGTATGCAATTTTTACAGCGAGAAAACAATCGGCTGCGTGCTTTGTTAGAATCGCCTGTTCGTCAAGAAATTCAAAAAATGGTTGCTGAAGTCATGTCGGTAACCAGTAATCCAAATAGCCATCAAGTATTATTAAATCGTGGTTCATTGAATGGCGTGTACGAAGGGCAAGCGGTTTTAGACGAAAATGGTATTGTTGGTCAAGTTGTTGATGTGGCGCCAACAACCAGCAGAGTGTTATTAATTACTGATATTACCCATGCAATTCCAGTGCGGGTTGCGCGTAATTCAGTACGTAGCATTGCGGCAGGAACAGGCTCTATGAGTCGCCTAGATTTAAATTATGTGCCACATTCAGCTGATATTCGCGCAGGTGATTTGTTAATTAGTTCTGGTTTAGGACAAAAATACCCTGAAGGTTATCCTGTTGCAGAAGTGTCTCGAGTGATTAGTAACGAGAGCCTGCCTTTTGCGCAAATTGAAACTAAACCTATCGCCCAACTTGATAGAATCCGTTATTTATTGCTGCTGTGGCCACCTAACGCACCTTCGCAACCGGCTAAATCTAGCTTAAAAGAAATACAACGTGAAACCAAGGAGCTTATTCAGTGATAGGTTCACGCACGCTAATCGCTTTTAGTTTGTTTTTAACCCTTATTTTGGCGATGGCACCTTTGCCTAATTATGTTGAAGCCTTTCGTCCTGACTGGGTGTTAATTGTATTGTTTTATTGGGCAATTGCGTTGCCGCATAGAGTGAATGTGGGCAGTGCCTTTATCGTTGGAGTGCTTTACGACATCTTGTTAGGCAACGTATTAGGCTTAAATGCCTTGTTATTGTCATTGGTAGTGTATATTGCTGCGGTTAATCATTTAACTATACGCAATTTATCTATTTGGCAACAGGCTTTAATTGTGGCTATGGTTACGGCGTTTTATCATTTGGTCGACTATTGGATCCAACACTTTTTAACCACAGTGTACTTTTTACCTGAACTATTATGGCCAACCGTAACCAATGCGTTAATGTGGCCTTGGGCGTTTCTACTATTACGTAAATATCGCCGTAAACTTAGAATAAGATAGATAAATCATGGCGCAAATTTATTTGGCTTCACGCTCGCCACGTCGGCGAGAATTACTCTCACAACTGAATATCCAATATCAACTCGTTGATGGTGAAATTGATGAAAGTCAGTTGCTGGATGAAAGCGCAATCGATTATGTGATTCGACTTGCTTGCGAAAAAGCACAACAAGGTTGGCAAAACTGCGATAAAACTATGCCAGTGTTAGGCTCAGATACTATAGTGGTCTATCAAAACCAGCTGTTGGGCAAACCGGCAAATGAGCAAGATGGATTAAACACTTTAAGCTTATTGTCGGGTAATCAACACCAAGTTATTACCGCTGTTGCGATAAAATGGCAAGATAACATTGAAACTGTTGTGGTTTCGAGTGATGTTGAATTTGCACAACTGGATGAGCAAGAGATATTAGCCTATTGGCAAACCGGTGAGCCACAAGACAAAGCCGGTAGTTATGCCATACAAGGTATTGGCGGCCAGTTTGTTAAATCAATACAGGGTAGTTATTCAGCCATAGTTGGCCTACCTTTATATGAGACGAAACAGTTAATTCAAAAGGTTTTAAAGCAGCTATGAGTGCGGAATTATTAATTAACGTTACCCCAACTGAAACTCGGGTTGCTGTTGTTGAGAATGGTAGCCTGCAAGAAGTTCATATTGAAAGACAAGGTAAAAAAGGCCTTGTCGGCAACATATATTGTGGCAAAGTCAGTCGGGTATTACCTGGTATGCAAGCCGCTTTTATTGATATAGGTTTAGACAAAGCCGCGTTTTTGCACGCATCTGATATTACAGTGCATGACGAAGTGCGTGACGAAGACGCAATAACTGAACATTTGCCTGTGCGTGACATTAAAGATTTGGTCAAAGAAGGGCAAAACATTGTTGTGCAAGTGGTTAAAGACCCACTTGGGACAAAAGGGGCGCGTTTAACTACAGACATTACCATTCCATCACGTTATTTAGTTTTTATGCCAGGTGCTGAGCATGTCGGTGTATCACAACGAATTGAAAGCGAAGTTGAACGTGAGCGCTTAAAAGAAATTGTTGGTCAATATACTGATGAGAAGGGCAGCTTTATTGTCAGAACGGCAGCCGAAGGTGTTGACACTGAAGAGCTCGAACAAGATGCACTCTTTTTACGCCGAGTTTGGAACAAAATTCTTAAACGGCAAAAACAAAGTGGCAAAATTCGCTGTTTGTATGAAGATCTAACCCTAGCATTTCGTATATTACGTGATTTAGTTGGCACTGAGCCTGAGCGTATCCGAGTGGATTCCAAACTTGCATACGAACAGCTACTAGATTTTGTCACTGAGTTTATTCCAAACCTTAAACGTGCAATGGAATATTACCCAGGTGAAAGACCTATATTTGACTTGTTTGATGTTGAAAACGAAATTCAACGTGGTTTAGAGCGCAAAGTTCAGCTCAAATCCGGCGGTTATTTAATAATTGATCAAACGGAAGCCATGACAACCATTGATATTAATACTGGCGCTTTTGTCGGGCATAGAAACTTAGAAGACACCATATTTAATACCAATGTAGAAGCAACTCAAGCCATAGCGCGTCAGCTGAGGTTACGTAACTTAGGTGGCATCATTATCATAGATTTTATTGATATGAATAATGATGATCACAAACGCCGGGTGTTACACAGTTTGGAACTTGCGTTAGCCAGTGATAGAACCAAATGTAACGTACATGGTTTTTCCGCTTTAGGTTTAGTGGAAATGACCCGTAAACGTACTCGCGAAAGTTTAGAGCATATATTGTCAGATGCCTGCCCTTGTTGCCAAGGTCGTGGCAGCTTAAAGACAGCTGAAACCGTTTGTTACGAGATTCTTCGAGAAGTTGTTCGTGTCAATCGTGCTTACGACGCAGACAAATTTGTTATTTACGCTTCTCCAGCCGTATGTGAATATATGTTAAGTGAAGAATCCCATGCTCTGGCTGAACTTGAACTCTTTATTGGTAAACAAATCAAAGTACAAGGTGAGGCGCTCTACGGGCAAGAGCATTACGATGTGGTAATGATTTAGTGAAATTAACTGGATTGATATCCGCTTTTATCCGCAAACTCTGGTTTAGTTTTGCGGTTATTTTGGTCGCGTCTGCGCTGGTTATTAGTTCAGTGCGGGTTGGCCTGCCATACGCTAACCATTTTAAACCACAAATTACTCAATGGTTTACACAACAATTTAATCAAGCAATTGCCATTCGTGATTTATCTGCTGATTGGCAAGGCGCTGGCCCTGTGGTGCAGCTTGAAGGTTTTGAATTTTTAATTGAACCAGACGCCAATGCGCCCGTTGTCGTCAATATTGACCAAGTAAACCTTGAACTCGACTTCTGGCAAAGTTTGTTACAGCAATCACCTGTGGTGCGAAACTTTGTATTAGATGGTGTGCGAGTGGAAATTGATCTCGCGCAAATGCGCGCAGCTGAACGGGCTGGCTCTGAAATTGCTGTGGTTGAGCTGTTTGAAACCATTTTCTTAAAACAGTTTCAGCGTTTTGATGTACAAAACAGCTTAGTAACTATTATTACCCCACAAGGGGACAGCCACGATATTACAGTTCATCAATTAAAATGGTTTAACCAAGCATCCGATCACCAAGGGGTTGGTAAATTTTCACTCGAAGGGATAGAAGCCGAAAAACTCGCATTTATTTTAGACTTAAAAGATGTTGGGGATGATAAATACGATGGGCAATTTTATGTCAGTGCTGATGGTATCGATTTTGCCTCCTGGCTGCGTCCTTATGTCGCAAAAAATGCGCGTAACCTTCAAAGCAAATTGCGTTTCGAGGCTTGGGTAGATATACAACAAAGCCACTTTGATTCAATTTTATTTAATATCGACCCAAGTGAGCTCACTTGGTATCTAGGCAAAAAGAAACACAAACTTGAATTGGTCAGTGGTCAATTACAAGCTCGGCTTGATCAGAATATTCCACAACTTTATTTATATGACTTTAGTTTTGCTCAAGGGGATAAGCTCTGGGGCGGTTTAAATGTGCAAGGCGAACAACGCCAAGGCAGTTGGCGCATTTATGCACGTGAAATTAACTTAGCACCGTTAAAACCTTTGCTGGCGCTGACGTCTTTTTCAGAGCAAATTGATAAATTTGCTAATGCGTTAATAACTGAGCCGCATATAGATAATCTGCATTTGAAGTTAAATGCCGATGACTCTTGGTTATTTTCAGCACAAGTTGAAGAGTTAAGTTGGCAGGGCATTAGTGATTTACCCGATTTCAATAATTTATCAGCCAAAGTTAAAGGACAAAATGGACTGATAACAATGGATTGGCAACTGCCTAAACAAGATATTTTATGGCCGTCTTTGTACCCAGATACTCTGTCGCAGATGTCAGTCAACATGCATAGTTATATTCGTTACCCAGTGGCGAACAAGAATAAAATTAAACTTGCTAATCAGCCGACTAGTTGGCAATTTTATGCACCGAATGTGGCGGTTAACACAGAAAACGAGCAAATCAGCGGGCAATTTTCGCTGAATATGCACTCGGGTTTATCACCAGAGTTAGCTGTGTTTTTGAATATTCCGAAATTGACTATCAGCCAAGTTAAACCTTGGTTACCTGCTAGTTTATTGGGAAAAGAAACCCACGCGTATTTAGATAGAGCACTGGTGAGTGGTGACGTTTTAGGTGGGCAATTGATATTCCAAGGGCATTTAAATGACTTTCCGTATAAACAAGCTCAAGGTATATTTCATACCCGTGTTCACACCAATAAAGTTAATTTTGCATTTCAGCCGGATTGGCCAAGTTTAACCGAAACTCAGTTGCAGCTAGATTTCAAAAATAGTGCGCTATTTATGCAAAGTGAGCAAGCGCGTTTGTTGGACGTTTCGGTTTCTAAAGTTCAAGCTTATATTGATGATTTAGGTTCCAAACAGGCTTTGTTAACAATTAATGCGGATGCAAGTGCAACAGGCAAGGCTGCAACCGAAGTAATGCTTAAAGGCAGTTTGGCTGATTCAGTTGGCAAAACATTACAAGAAGTGTCTGTGCAAGGTTTGGTCAACACCAATTTGCAATTAACAATTCCTTTGCTAAAACCTGAAGCGTTAAACGCGAGTGGTTCGGTATTATTTGCTGGTAATCAAGTTTTGATTAATCCAACCGGCTTTCAATTTGAACACGTCAATGGCTTGTTAGAATTTGATATGGATAAACTGTCGTCGAAAAAAATGACTTTTGACTGGGGGCCTGTGCCATATCAAATTGACTTAGCTAGTCAGCAACAAGATGATGGTTACCAAGTTAACATAGATTTACGTGGTAAATGGCCACTTGAAGCAATATTGACCCATAGAGGTTTGTTAAGTTTAGCCGACAGAGTTAAAGGTAATGCGGATATTGATGGCCATTTAGCCATGTCGTTTGCTAAAAATAAGTTTGACTATAGATTAGACGTAGCAACCGATTTACACGGTGTTCGTTTACAGCTACCTAAACCTTTTGATAAAAAAGCGCAGCATTTACAGCTAACAAACCTGACGATATCTGGTGATCAAGATAGTTCTTTGTTTGAGCTTACTTCAGGTGAGAATATTCATTTTAACGCTGTACTACCGCATCAAGATAAAAAGTTTAGTCGTGCTTATTTAGTGTTAGGGCAAAATGTATTGTCAGCGCCAGCGACTGGCTTCAACATTGCGCTACACCTTCCTCAGGCCAATTTACAGGAATATATTGAGCTAATTACGCTAGTGCAGAGCGATTTTAGTAAGTTGCCGTCGAGTGATGACAGTGTTATAGGTTTGCCGCAACGTATACGCGGTGGCATTCAAGAGTTAGCCGTTGGCCCTTTAAATTGGCGTCACCTGTCGTTTGACATAAATAAAGCCACCAGCTTATGGTCAACTCAAATTCAATCGCAACAATTTAACGGTTTGATTAATATCCATGACGATATATCAGAAAAAGGCATAGATATTTTTGCTGAGACCTTTGTTATTGAAACCACCAAAGGCTTGCAGGCCGACAACCCACTAACTAAAGCTGAAATTAAACAAATTTTTGACGCCATTCCACCGATTAAACTCAGTTGTAAAGTGTGTCGGTTAGATCAAAAACAGCTCGGGGAAATAAACGCGGAAATAGCTCGTACTTCGCCGAAAGATATTGCGTTGAAGTCTTTTACCATGCGATATCGAGGCAACAAAGTCGATGCAACAGGATTGTGGCGTATTGACGATAAATTAAATAGCCTGAGTAAGCTACAAGGCTCGATCTCGAGTAGTGATTTTGGCTGGTGGTTACGTGATTACCAGCTTACATCTGCAATTAGAGATTCGTCGATTGATGCACAGTTTCAATTAAATTGGAATAAGTCACCTGTTGACTTAGGTTACCCAGATTTAAACGGCACTATGAACTGGAAACTGGGTGAAGGTTATTTAACTGAAGTATCTGATAAAGGGGCCCGTATACTCAGTGTTTTGAGCTTAGATTCTTTAGTGCGCAAGCTCAAATTAGACTTTAGGGATGTTTTTAGCAAAGGCTTGTTCTACAATTCAATGAAGGGTGATATTAAATTGACCAATGGTGTTGCATATACGGGCAATACTTATATGGATGGTGTTGCAGGTAATATGGAAGTAACAGGCTCTACTAATTTAGTGACACAAGAACTCAATTATCAAGTGAGATTTAGCCCGAAAGTGACCAGTAGTTTACCTATTTTAATAGCTTGGATGGTGAATCCTGTGACAGGTATTGCGGCATTAGCGATAGACCAGGTGATTGAGTCTGCAGATGTAATATCGCAAATTGAGTTTGATATCAGCGGGACCATAGAATCTCCTGTTATTGTAGAAACTGCACGTAAAAGCAAAGCCGTTAAACTAAATGCCGCTAAAGGAAAAGCGAATAAAACAGGTGCTAGCCCAGCTAAACCTAAACAGCCGTAAAGAGGTGTTGTTATGAATGTGTCTATTGTTACAATTCAAATGCATTCTTCGCCAAAAGTCGAAGATAATTTGACCTGGTTAGCACAGCAGTTGAGTAAAGTTGAACGGGCTGAATATACCTTAGTGGTTTTACCTGAATGTTTTGCTTGTTTTGGTGGGGGAGATTCAGCGCAACAAATGGTCGCTGAAGATTATGGTAATGGCCCGATCCAAGATTTTATTGCCCATCAAGCGAAAAAATACAATTTGTGGATAGTGGCTGGCAGTATGCCAATAAAATGCCCAAATACAGCTTTAATTAGTGCCGCAAGTTTATTGTTTTCACCGGATGGACAATGCCAAGCACGTTATAACAAAATTCATCTATTTGATGTCGAAGTTGCCGATAAAACCGCGGTGTACCGTGAAAGTGCAACAACCATTGCTGGCACTGAGCCTGTGGTTGTGCACACGCCATTTGCCAATATCGGCATGTCAGTTTGTTACGATGTTAGGTTTCCTGAGTTGTATCGATTAATGCAAACAAAAGGTGCAGAAATTATGGTGATTCCAAGTGCCTTTACCCATGTCACGGGGAAAGCGCATTGGGATGTATTGATGCGCGCACGTGCGATAGAAAATCAATGTTTTATCGTTGCAGCTAACCAAACCGGCATTCACCAAAATGGTCGTGAAACATATGGACATTCAATTGTGGTAGACCCTTGGGGTGAAGTTGTCCACCAACATGGTGAGCAAAGTGGTATACGTCAAAGTGAAATAGATTTAGACAGAGTTAATCAAATTAGGCGCAAAATGCCCAATTTGCAACATAGAAAAATTTTGTAAGTAGATTAAATGAGCATTCAATCAGATAGTATTTTAGTTCAATCATCATTAGATATTAGTGATTTAGAAAAAACCTTATCTTTTATGCATCAGCGTAAATTAGATTACGCTGATCTATTTTTTCAAACTAGCCAACATGAATCTTGGGTATTAGAAGATGGCATAGTGCGTGATGGTAGTTTTAACATTGAACGTGGTGTTGGTGTACGCGCTGTTGAAGGTGAAAAAACCGGTTTTGCTTATTCAGATGAGATCAATTTTGAAGCCTTAACCCAAGCTGCCACTGGAGCTCGTGGCATTACACGCGCGGCAGATAGTTTTAAATTACCTGTACTCAAACGCAGTAAGCCAATTCAAGCTTATGGCGGGGACAATCCTTTTGCGAGTTTAACGCCTGAGCAAAAAGTCGCTTTGTTGAAAGACGTTGAAAAGGTTGCGCGCGCACAGGACCCTAGAGTAAAGCAAGTGATTGCCAGCTTGTCTGCGGTTTACGAAGAGGTGTTAATTGCCGCGAGTGATGGTACTTTGGCAACAGACATTCGCCCATTGGTGCGTTTAAATTGTACTGTGTTGGTTGAAGCGAATGGTCGCCGAGAAAGTGGTTCGGGCGGTGGTGGTGGCCGTACTGATTATGGTTACTTTTTTGAGTTGGCTGATGGGGATATTCGTTTCCATCAATATGCGAAAAAAGCAGTCAATCAAGCATTGATTAATTTAGAGGCGATTGAAGCGCCAGCAGGGACAATGCCTGTGGTATTAGGTGCGGGTTGGCCAGGTGTTTTATTACATGAAGCTGTAGGTCATGGCTTAGAAGGTGACTTTAACCGTAAAGGCTCGTCAACTTACGCCGGCAAAATAGGACAAAAAGTGGCATCTGAGCATTGCACTATAGTTGATGATGGCACTATGTTAAATCGCCGTGGTTCTCTAAATGTGGATGATGAAGGTGTTGAAGGTCGCTATAACGTTTTAATCGAAAAAGGCGTATTAAAGGGTTATATGCAAGACAAAATGAACGCGCGCCTAATGGGAGTTGAGCCAACAGGAAATGGCCGCCGTGAAAGTTATGCGCATTTACCTATGCCACGAATGACTAATACCTATATGCTGGCGGGTGAACATGAGCCGGAAGAAATTATTGCTTCGGTGAAAAAAGGTATCTATGCGCCTAACTTTGGTGGTGGTCAAGTTGATATAACCTCAGGCAAGTTTGTTTTCTCAAGCTCAGAAGCCTATTTAATTGAAAATGGTAAAATTACCGCGCCAATAAAAGGTGCAACTTTAATCGGTAATGGTCCAGAAGCGATGCAAAAAGTTTCTATGGTTGGCAACGACCTTGCGCTTGATATGGGCGTGGGGGTCTGTGGTAAAGATGGCCAAAGTGTGCCAGTAGGGGTTGGCCAACCTACGTTAAAATTGGATGAGTTAGTTGTCGGTGGTACAGGCCAAGGTTAACTTATATGAGTTAAGCTTGTGCACCTTCAATCAAAGGGCTGATTTCTTTAATTAATAAGTTTTCAGCCTCGTCACACAGTAATTGTTCTTTAGCATAGACAAGCCCCTGCCTCGCTTCAATAAATTGCCCTTCAACCAGCTTAATGACCATGCTTATGTCAATCGCTTGTGCAACGCAGGCACTAATACTATATGGGCTAATAAAGGTTTTGTGTTGATTTGGGAATTCGCGGAGCACTTCTTCCGGTAGTTGCCAAAATTCAGCGCAGGCTAAGGTCAATTCATGTGCTTTTTTATGCATCAAAGCTTTCAACGCTCGTGAATTGGGTGGGGTGTTGGGGTCGACGACCTTAAAAGCATCTATCATTAACCTAAATATAATCATTTTACCGACTTGATTTAATAGCGCGACAAAATAGGCGATTTCGCTATCTTCTTCATCTAATAAGTCTTTCGCTAATACTCGGGCATACTCGGCAGATTGTTGCGCATGTAACCAAATTCGTTCACCAAATAATTTAAAATAAACGTTGGAAGGTGGTGTTAGTTGTTTAATAAAGCCCATTAATACACCTTCTTTGACCCCAGTCGAACCTAAATTAATGAAAGCGGTTTTGATATCACTAACAGGTTTGAGCCCACGCTTATATTTTGCTGAGTTAGCTTGTTTAATTAACATTGCTGCTACTACTGGCTCTTTTTCAACTTGGTCCAATAATGTATTAAGTGCAAAATCAGGATCGCTGAGTGCTTGCATTAAATTCGTAACCGAGGTCGGCATTGCTGGCATTTCGACTAAAATCTTTTGTGGTGTATGTATCAGCTCAACGATTTTTTCAACAACAAACTCTGTTAATTTGTCTTCAGTTAACTCATTGGGGCATTTACCCAATAGGTAATCGTAAAATTCTGTGTTTACGTCTAAGTTTTCTTCAGCTGCTCTGTCTGAAGACGCTAGCATGTAACTATTGTTATTTGTTGCCTGTGTTTGCAGTTCATCTTTGGTTGCGCGCGTTTTTGCAAAGGCTTCGTAATCTGGCTGCGCCTGAGTTGGATAAATACTTGATAACACTGAATTTAGTAACTGAATGAACATAGTGTGCTCCTGCTAAAGTTAAAACTTTGAGTTTAAGCATGGCTGCAATTGGTTAATTTTACAAAGATCCAATTACTATATTTTTATGTCATCCACTTGCGGTATAAAGGTATAATATGACTAATTTTTATATATTTATGACAACGCGCAAATAACATGACCAATACTTACGATAATTACCAAGCAATTATTTTTGATATGGATGGCACACTAGTCGATAGTGGCCAGTTGCACCAAAACGCCTGGGTTGAAACGTTAAACAAATATGGCATTCCAATAGATCCTCAGTTAATGCGTTCATTAGCAGGTGTTCCGACCAAAGAAACAGTCGAAATTTTAGTTAAACATTTTAATGTGGAAGTTTCGGCCACTAGTGCAGAAATGAATGATTTTAAAGAAGACATAGTACGTAAAACTATGTTGGACTATGTTAAACCGACCAAGCTTGCAGAGTTGGCCATTGCCAATAAAGGTAAACGCCCTATGGCCGTTGGTACAGGTGCTTATACCGAAGAAGCGGAAATGATTCTAAAAGCTTGTGGTTTATATGAATTATTAGACTTTGTTGTCGGTGCAGATCAAGTTACCAACCCAAAACCTGCGCCAGACACCTTTTTACGTTGCGCAGAATTAATGGGGGTAAAGGCCCAAGATTGCATTGTGTTTGAAGACGCTCAAACAGGCATGCAAGCAGCACGAGACGCAGGTATGGATGTTGTAGACGTATTAGACGTTCTGAGCATTACGAATGATTATTTTTTAGATTAAATAAATTAGGGCAGGCAAATAAAGCCCAGTCATTAGTTGCTAATAACTGGGCTTAGACAATAATAAATTACCCTTGTGCGATTAATTCGCGTAAATCAATCACAGCGGCGTTTGCACGCGAAACATAGTTAGCCATGACTAAACTATGGTTGGCTAAAAAACCAAAACCATCACCGTTTAAAATCATCGGACTCCAAACCGTTTGTTGAGTCGCTTCGAGCTCTCGGATAATTTGGCGTAAACTGACTGTAGCGTTTTTCTTTTCGAGCACATCGGCAAAATCAATTTCGACTGCTTTTAAAAAGTGTAGTAATGCCCAGCATGTCCCACGGGCTTCATAAAATACATCGTCAATTTTCCACCAATTGGTTTTGACATTTTCTTGCATTGGCGCATTGGTTGACTGACTTGCTGAAGCATCACCTGCTAAGTTGGTGTTGTAGCGTTTTTGCCCAACACTAGCACTGAGTTTTTGTGACGTTGAACCTAAACGCTTTTCAACTTCTTTTAGCCAGTCGCGTAAATTATCAGCTCGTGAATAAAACTGGGCATCTGCTTGGTTGTCGTCAATTAAACGGGCTCGATAACGCGCGACCGCTGCAATAGCACTTTCATATTCACCTTCCGCACTCGGCCAAGCCCATTTATTATGGTCGATATTAAATTGTGGTTGAGCAACTTTTAAATCAATATCTTCCTGCGATTGTGATTGTGAGCGGCTAAAATCTTTGCGCATTGCCAAGGCTAAATCACGTACTTGCTCTAATACGCCAAATTCCCATGCGGGCATGTTGTCGAAAAATAATGATGGAGGCAGCACATCGTTTGCAGTAAAACCACCTGGTTTATTTAATAAGGTACTGGCAACCTCTATCAGCGCAGTGGAAGTTGGATAACCGGTAGTTTTAACATGTGGTTGGGATAATTGCTGAATACTCATTGCATCCGGCTCTTGGCTCCACCAGACACTGATTACCCAGAACAATAATCCAATTGCGGCAAATGCACCTAAGATCCAATTAATCATATTACGTTGCATATTAACTCCTTAGTGGTGGTGCTTATGCTGATCATGTTGCATGTGGTTGTGATCCGCACCATCCATTTTACTTAAACGCGCAGGTATTTTGTGTTTGTTGTTATTTGTATCAACAAACTCCAACCAAATTTCTGTTTGGTTAAACCAATTATCAGCTAAATTGATTAACATTAGATGATAACCACCTGGTTGTAATTCAAGTTTTCCTTGCGCTGGAATGGTTAATTCTGTGACTTGCATCATATGCATCATCTCACCATGCATCATTGTTGTGTGAAACTCAACTGTTTCACTAATGTTGCTGTTAGCCAGAGTTAATGAGGTTGAGGTGTTCGAACTGTTATGGATGGTCAGGTAGCCTGCTGTTTGTTTTTGTCCCGGAGGCAATAAACGTATAGTGGCATCAGTAAAAGTTAACTGAGCAAAAGCATTGGAAACACAGCCAACTAACAGTAGTGCAGAGAAAAATTTAACCATTTAAAATTTGCCGATAAAAGAAAAGCTTAGTTAAGCTTATTCTAACTAAGCTGATTTACAAGGCAAATTTTATCTAATACCTGTAGGGGTATGGGTTTTAGGATTTAGTGACTTTTTAATGTCGTTTGGCAAAACATCCAACCAGCTACCATATACAGGGTTTGGTACAATGAACCAGCGGCTACCCCACATCTCGTCATATTGGGCGGTTAATTTTTGTCGAGCAGTCATAGGTAAAGTAGCAACTTGTGGGATCATTTGATTTATATCGTCACCAACTATCATTAATATACGATAACGTTTAGCAATAAACTCACGGCGACTTGTTTGGTCTTTGTTCCAGTCGGAATACTCGCCACGGAAAAACATTTGGTCTTTTGGAAAGGCAATGGAGATGCGTTTAAGCATACGTAACGTTTGGGTTTTAACTGGACAGGGATCTCTAGGGGTCGGCTTACAGACGCGGTCTGAAATTAATAAAACTGTTACACCTAAACTGGCGGCTTTTTCAATAAGTTTCATCACATGCGGGATTATCGGTGCACGCTCAACATTCATCCAATTTTGAAAGCGTTTCTCCTCGTGCTCATTGTTGTTTAGTACCAAAGATGCGCGGTACGACAAAGTATTTACCAAGGTTTCGTCTAAGTCTAAGATAATTGCATTTGGCAGTTGGTTTAAGCCCTTTTGACCAAACTGTTCAATCGCTGCTGTCCAGCTTTCATCAAACACAGCCTCTTGTAGTTGATTCGCTGCAGTTTTGAAGGTTTGTGACAAAATAGCTTGATACTCAGCTGATGTTTGCATCCAAGCAATAGCGCGCGAAGCTTCAGCCGCTTCGTCGGCTGCCACTTTTGCGTTGAACACAATAGATAAACTGCAGATTAAAATTAGAATTTTAGTTATCTTGAACATGAGCCAGTAATAAAATTTGTTGGTTGATAAGTTAAGTATCGGCCATGAATGTAATTTTTTGAATAAAAACGAGTATGAATTTGTAATGAAGTCGTGCATTATTCGGCGTAAACATGATGCTATAGAGTATTCTAGAGCGAGTTTAGTTAACCAACAACAAGGATAAAAATGAAATTAAATGTTTTTCTAATTGGATGTATTTTTTCCATAACAGGGTGTATCACGGTCAAAGCTCCGGAAAACTTAGTATCTGATTCGGTTAAAGCTGGTAAAGATTTGTATGACGCGGTAAAAAGTGATTCGGATAAAAAAGCTCAGATATATAAATATTCGTACAAAGCTATTTCGACCGAAACGCATCACGAGTCGAATGCTAAATGTATAGATGGTGCTGTTGCTTTAGCAAAAAAAGCGCTTAATAGAGATAAAATTGATATCAAGAAGACTGAATCGAAAGTTAGCAAAGAGGCTGGTGTGAAGATATTCAAGTGTAGCGTGCGAGTTTAGTTACGAAAGTAGTAGCCTAATTGATAGGCTACTACTTATATGCAAAACAACAGTTAAAACTGATAATGCACGCGTACACTTACACTTTGCATATCAATGTTGAGGTCTGGCGAATACGAATACTCGCCAGATATTTCCCCTTCGTATTGTTCGTATGCTAGTGCAATATTAATTCCTGCAGGTGTATATACTTGCACACCGAAACCATAGTTCCAGGTAAAACCAGACCACTCGTCGTAACTATTCAAGTATTGTGATGTACGAGATGAAGCTGCTGGTCGAGCCAAAGTTGAACTGTCCTGGTTACTAATGTCCCACCAATCCCAGTCATGGTCGTCATCATCATCATCGTCATCATAGTCGTAGTCACCATCGTCCAACATGGTAAATGAAACACCTGCTTTTACGTATAAACTTACAAAGCTTGATAACTGGAGAGAAAACTTAGGCGCAATGTCTAATGAACTAAACGCCATGTCTGTATTGCCGATTTCTTCAGATCGCCAATATTGTTGCTCCAAGCCAAACCATTCTGTGAAATGGTAACCACCATATAGGCCTGCTTGACCTAATCCATCAGCACTGTGGTTTTTGACTTGCCCAGCTAGTACACCAACATACCAACCGGTTTTGTCGTAAGTTTTACTTTGGTTGGCAAATATGGAGGTTGAAGTAAGGGATAATGCAATTGCTAGAGATATTTTTGAAACTGTCTTCAATTTTTCGTCCTTGTTGGTTATTTTTGGCGGAGAGAGCTCTCCGCCTATTTTGATTATTTAGCTTGAGCTCGCTCGAAAGAAGAAACGATTTCAGCTTTAGCTGAGGCTGCATCTTCCCAACCGTCAACTTTAACCCACTTGCCTTTTTCAAGCTCTTTATAGCGCTCGAAGAAGTGAGTGATTTGAGCTTTTAATAACTCGTCTAAGTCATTTACGTCCTGTACGTGGTCGTAAATTTTAGTTAACTTGCTTACAGGTACAGCAACAACTTTAGCGTCTTCACCTGACTCGTCAGTCATTTTTAATACGCCAACTGGACGACATTTAATAACTGCACCAGGTACTAATGGATATGGAGTTGGTACTAATACGTCAACAGGGTCACCATCTAAAGACAAAGTGTTGTTTACGAAACCATAGTTACAAGGGTAGAACATAGGAGTCGCCATAAAACGGTCAACCCATACTGTGCCTGTATCTTTGTCTACTTCGTATTTGATTGGATCAGCATTTGCTGGAATTTCAATCACAACGTTAATTTCATCTGGTAAATTTTTACCTGCTGGTACGTCAGATAAGCTCATATCTATTCCTTAAATTAGTTTGATTTGTTAAATTTGCCGCTATTATATACCCAAGCTATTTGAAAATGCGAGATTTCAGCAAGTGATAAAAAGCATTTAGACAAGGTATTGATTGAAGATAATGGTTATCCCTTTTCAAAATCAATAACGCAGTATAAATGCTTTTTAGCTTTGCCCTTCGGGAGCTTCACAGCGTTTCTATTACTGCGTTATGTTAATTCGAAAGGTACCTACATTCCTTCATTAACATGTCTTGTACTAAAAACGCTGTGATAGCTCTGAAACATGCATCTTCAAGTAGCTTGGGTATACTGCTAGTGTTCAAATGGCGAATAAACTTGCCAAATAATCACAGTCTTATTTTGGAAATAGCATGACAATGAAAAGTTACCGTTTAGTGATAGATTGCCCTGATAAAGTCGGCATAGTGGCCGCCGTTTCACGTTTTTTAGCTGAGCACAAAGCGTCGATTGTTGAAGCAAATCATCATTGCGACAAACAAGCTAAATGGTTTTTTATGCGCAACGAAATTGAAGCGCAGTCAATAGAACTTGGTTTAGATGAATTTAAACAAGAATTTGCCCAGTTAGCTGAGCAGTTTTCGATGAACTGGAAAATTGTTGATTCGAGCGTTAAACAAAACGTCGTATTAATGGCGAGCCGAGAGTCACACTGTTTAGCGGATTTATTACATAGATGGCACAGTGGTGAGTTAGATTGCAACATAGTCGCAGTTATTGCTAACCACGAACATTTACGCCAAATGGCGCAGTGGCATGGTATTCCATATCATTATGTACCTTTCAACAAAGGTGAAAAACAAGCAGCGTTTGATCAAGTGCGCGAGCTTATTTTGCAATACAAGGCTGACACTGTAGTGCTCGCTCGTTTTATGCAAATTTTCCCTGATGAGTTGTGTAAAGAATTGGCAGGGCAGGTGATTAATATTCACCACAGCTTTTTACCTTCATTTGCAGGTGCTAAACCGTATCATCAAGCGCACGAGCGTGGCGTTAAGTTAATTGGTGCAACTTGCCATTATGTGACAGGTGATTTAGACGCTGGGCCAATTATCGACCAAGAAATTGTACGCATAAGTCACAGAGATTCGGTTGAAGATATGGTGCGTAAAGGTAAAGAGTGTGAGAAGTCTGCACTTGCTCGTGGCCTACGCAGTCACATTGAAGATCGCGTTATTATTAATGGCAATAAAACTGTGGTGTTTGATTAGTTTTAGGTGCTTAAAGCGTTGGTTTATAGTGTTTTAAGTTTGTGCACAAATGAGCTTATTCGAAGCATAATTTTATAAAATTAGCATTCAAACAAACTCATATCGAACTTCCGTTACGCTGTTTGAGATCAGATTGGGTTAGTAATTGTCGCAGCACCACTATTCAAAAAGTATTAGAGCGATAACTTAGAGCAAAATTTCTTTTTCAGGGATGAAAAAGCGAAGCGTACAAGGATGTATTTACAGCGGTTTTGCGAAAGTTATGCTTTAATGCTTTTGCATATTGCACACTCTTCCAGCGCTTTAGTATGATGCTTCCCATCAATGCGTAATTGAATGCATCAGAAGCGTGGTGTTAATATCTCGATAATTTTTTAACAAAACCGTAAAAAGGACTTGCCTAAATCAGACATAATATGTCATTCTCCAGTTAGGCAATTTGTAAAAGGAACTTGGCATGATCGAATTTCTCTTAAGCGACGCAAATGTAATTTACACCAGCGCGTTAGCTATCTTATTTGCCCTTGCATTATTTGAAGGTGTTGCCCAGCTAATTGGTGTAGGTTTATTGTCGTTAATAGACGATGCACTACCCGATGTAGACTTAGATGCAGATATTGACGCTGGCTCTCTCGGCACTTTAGCGGGTTTAATGAGCTGGCTAAACTTGGGGCGTTTACCTTTTCTTATTTGGTTAACTTTATTATTGAGTGTTTTTGCAGTAGCTGGCTTAACCCTAAATGCATTTTTACCATTACCAAGTATTATTGTGTTGCTGGCATCTAGTGTCGCCACTTTATTTGGCTTGAGATTTTTTGGCAGAAAGTTGGTGCAACTGCTACCAAAAAACGAAACCAGTGCGGTCAGCACCATGACTTTTATCGGTATGCCTGCAACTGTTATTCGTGGCACAGCCAAACCAAACTTTCCGGCCGAAGCCGAAGTTATCGACTCGTTCCAGCAGAAGCATTTTTTAATGGTGGCACCTGAGCAAGGCGAAATCACAACTGGTAGTCAGGTGGTTATTGTTGAACGAGCACAGGCAGGGCACTATTTAGTTCAGTGTATGAATAAATAATTTGTCGGCAGTGAAATATGCCGTGAATAAGGTAGATGGGTGTGTTTCGAACAAAACTTCACAAGATAGGGATATCTTGTGCGAGCGGCCCAAGGACGGGTTCAAAGCGTTTTTGTGAGGAATACCCCATCTACCTTATGAGTATAGTGCACTATAGCGGGTTAGTTGGGATTTCCAAATGACTTATCTGCACAACTAAAGTGTTGTTTAAACTAGCCAATGTAAATTGGGGTCAAAATTAATTTTTACAAAACAAGGAAGCAATTATGCAAAATCAGTTAGACAATTTGTACTTTATTGGATTAGTGGCAATTGTAGCAATTGTCAGTTTAGTCCTAATTGGGGTGATTTTTTCTAAACTATACCAGCGCGCATCAAAAGAAATATCTTTTGTTCGTACAGGCTTAGGGGGTGAAAAGGTCATAAAAGATGGTGGTGCAATTGTACTGCCGGTATTACAGGACATTATTCCTGTAAACATGAATACATTAAAACTCGAAGTGCAACGCTCAGCTGAACAAGCGCTCATCACCAGAGATAGAATGCGTGTTGACGTTACAGTAGAGTTTTATTTACGCGTAGCACCAAACCATGAAGCAATCGCCACAGCGGCACAAACTTTAGGTAAACGAACTTTACAAGTTGATGCACTTAAAGCTTTGATTGAGGGAAAATTTGTCGACGTATTACGTGCTAGTGCTGCAGAAATGAGTATGCAAGAGTTACACGAAATGCGTTCAGATTTTGTCCAACGGGTACAAAATAATGTACGTATTGACCTAGAGAAAAATGGTTTAGAACTAGAATCAGTTTCTTTAACTGCAATGGATCAAACAGATCCAAAACACTTTAGAGTTGATAACGCGTTTGATGCTGAAGGTTTAACACAACTGACCAAAATCACTGAAGAGCGTAAAAAAGTTCGTAATGATATTGAGCGTGAAAACGAAACCTTAATCAAACAGCGTAACTTAGAAGCTGAACAGCAACAGTTGGAAATTGGCTTAAAATCGGAACATGCACGCATCGAACAACAACGTGCCATTGAAATGAACCGTGCCAAACAAAACGCTGAAATTGAAAAAGATAAAGCTTTGCAAGAGCAAGCAGCGCAACTTGCGCGCATTTCGGCTGAACGTTCAGTTGAAGAAGCGCGTATCTCTAAAGAGCAAGAAATTGAAGCGTTAGAAATTGAAAAGAAAAAGCGTTTACGTGAAGCGGATATTCGTTCACAAAGCTTGTTAGAAATTGCAGAACAAGATAAAGCAATTGCACTTGCTGCGAAATCAGAACAAGAGTCAGCTGCTAAAGCAGAAGCGAAAAAAGCAGAATCTGCAGCGGTAGCGGCTGAAGAACAAGTAATCAGTGTGCGTGAAATGGCTATTGCTGAACGTCAGAAAAACATTGAATTATTACGTGCTAAAGAAGCCGCAGAAAAAGCCGCTGTATCAATTCAAGTTGCTGCAGAGGCTGAAAAAGCCGCTGCGCTTGATAGAGCCGATGCGTTAAAAACTGAAGCGCAAGCTCAAGCGGACAAAATTCGCATTGCGGCTGAAGCACAAGCTAAAGCCGAAACTATTGCAGCAGAAGCTAAAGCTGAAACTTATCGTGTGGAAGCTGAAGGTAAAAAAGCCTTGCATGAAGCGGATAACTTGTTGTCACAAGCGCAAATTGAATATCAGCTAAAACTTGCTCTGTACAAATATTTACCAGAGATTGTTCGTGAATCTGTTAAACCAATGGAAAATATTGATGGGATTAAAATTGTGCAGATGAACGGTGGTTTAATGGGGTCAAATGGCGGTGGTGATATGGTGCCGAGCAGTAATGTTGCGGACAGTGTTGCTGATGCAGCTTTACGTTATCGCAGCCAAGCACCATTAGTTGATGCATTATTGCGTGAAGTAGGGATTGAAGGCTTAGGTAGCAATGCCTTGACTGGGATCACTAATTCAATCACAGCAAAGCCAACTGAAACTCAAAAAGAAAGTGGTGAGCAACAGCAAGCCCGCAATGAGGTCGTAACACCTGCTAATGAATCGGCTAAAAACAAAAAAGCTGCTGCAACAGATCCGGCATAAACCGAATCCGCAGCTTGTTTTATTACGTGGTTTGCCCGGTTCGGGCAAATCCACGCTTGCGCGGAAAATTGTTCAAATCAAGCCTAAATTCTGCCACTTTGAAGCTGATCAGTATTTTTATTCAGCGGACAAACACTACCAGTTTAATCCACAAGATTTACCACAAGCCCACCAGCACTGTTTTGACAAGACTAAAGCGGCATTGTTAAGCGGAAAAAGTGTGGTGGTTGCGAATACTTTTGTACGTAAATGGGAGTTACAGGGTTACTTGCAATTAGCAAAACGCCTGAAGCTTAGCTGCACTGTTTTCACCTGCGAAGGTAAATGGCAAAGCGTACACAATGTACCAGATGAAGTACTCCAGCGCATGCAACAACAGTGGCAAACTATTTAACCTGAACTCGGGATAATAACTTGCTTTCTAGCGGCTGTTTGTCCTTAAATAACATAAGTGAAAGAAAACGTTTTCCATTAATGTCTATTGGTTACAAACGGTTACAAAACAAGTGTAAATAAATGTGAACTATTCGTTTAAAATTAGGTCTGACCAGTGCCTGTCAAACTGGTGACTTGGTTGGTTTACTTGCGTAATATTTGTCAATAATTTTATTTTTTTGCTCAAACAGGAGTGCAAACTTGGTTTTGCAAACTGATATGGAACAAATTCTAAACAAACGTGTACTTTTCCCTATTGTTATTTTGCTGATTGGTGCGGCTGCTATGATGGGTTTTGCCAGCATGAAAAAGCCACCAGAGGAGAAGCCTGCTACAAATAAAACACCATTTGTTGATGTCCAACTCAATCAAGTAAAACAGCATCAAGTATATGTGCGCTCTCAAGGCGAAGTGGAAGCTAAATATCACACAGTATTGGTGGCTCAAGTTGACGGTGTTGTTACTGAATTAGCCGATGCTTTTGTTAAAGGTGGATTTGTTAAACAAGGGCAGTTACTCGCACAAATAGACCCAAGCGATTATCAAGCAGCATTAACCGAAGCTGAAGCAAATCTAGCATCCGCTGAAGCACAATTAGAGCAAGAAAAAGCCCAAGCGCAAGTTGCAAAAGCAGAATGGCAACAAATTTCAGATTTAGAACCTTCAGAACTTGCGTTGCGCAAACCTCAATTAGCTCAAGCAGTCGCTCGAGTTAAAGCTGCTAAAGCACATATTCAACGCGCAAAACGTGATTTAGAACGCACACGCATAGTTGCACCTTATGATGCAATAGTCTCGGCACGTCATGTCAGCCCTGGCAGTTATGCCAACAAAGGAGGGCAAATCGGTGAAATTTATGCAGTGAGTGTTGCTGAAGTACGTTTACCTGTTGCAGAAGCTCAACTGGCGTTTTTACCTCAAGCAGGTGTTGGTGCTAAGGTAAAATTGGAAACTGAAATTGAAGGCAAAAAGAAAGTTTTTGACGCGAGAATTGTCGGCAGCGAAGGGATTAAAAACAAACTAAACCGTATGCATTATTTAGTTGCACAAATAGAAGATCCTTATGCACTACAGACTGCTGGAAAAAAACATGGACGCATTGAATTTGGCACCTATGTGGTGGCAAAAATTGCAGGTGAATTACTCGATCGAGCTAGTGTTGTTGAATACCACTTGATTAAAGATGGCCAAATTGCTGTAGTGGATGGCAACAATCAATTAGAGTTTAGACATGTTGATGTTTATCGGGTGGAAGATGGCTTGGCCGTTATTCAACAAGGTTTAGCACAAGACGATAAGGTAATTGTTTCAGCGCTTGCTTATCCTGTTTCTGGTATGAAGTTAACCACTAACTTAGACGACACACCTTCCAACTTGTCTGAAGAGGCTGACGAACAAACTGTCTTAGCCAAACAAGCTGATAAATAAGGACAAGTATTAATGGATACTAAAAAAGGCATAATCAGTTGGTTTGCGCGCAATAGTGTCGCGGCTAATTTATTGATGGTTTTTATTATTGTTGGTGGTTTATTAACCTCACTGACCATTACTAAACAAATGTTTCCTATGTTTGAGATTAATTGGATCAACATAGACACTTCTTATCCGGGTGCGGCACCACAGGAAGTCAGTGAAGGTATCACTATTAAAATGGAAGAAGCGTTGGAGTCGGTACAAGGGCTTAAACGTGTAATGTCGTTTTCGAATCGAGGCCACTCGCATTTTGCCATTGAAGTAGATGATAGTTACGACGCCGAACAAGTTTTAGACGAAGTAAAACTGCAAATTGATGCTATTTCAAGTTTCCCCGATGGCATGGAAAGGCCAATTATTCGCCGTGCTAAACCTCGCCAAGAGGTGATGTACATTAGTTTATATGGGCCACTTTCGAGCGTGCAGTTAAAAGAGTTAGGCAGAACCATTCATGACGAAATTCGTAACCTGCCGCAAGTGAATGTCACTGACTATTACAGTGGTTTGAATTACGAAATCTCAGTTGAAGTTAGTCAGGACAAGCTGCGTGAATATGGACTGTCGTTTATTGATGTGTCGAATGCTATTCGTAGTTTCTCGGCAAATCGTTCGGCTGGGCAAATTAAAACCGACAATGGTTATGTATCGGTAAGGGTTGAAAATCAAGCTTATCGAGGTTTTGAATTTGAACAATTGCCGCTGATCAATTTAGCGGATGGTACGCAAATTAAATTAGGTGATGTTGCCACGGTTAATGATGGTTTTGTTGAAGGCATTCAATATGCTAAGTTTAATGGCGACAATTCGGTGACTATTTTTGTTGGTGCAGCACCTGATCAAAACATCTCAGACATTGCCAATATAGTTAACCAGTATATAGATGATAAACGTCAAACTTTGCCACCTTCAGTGCAATTAGAGCCTTGGGTTGATTTAACTTATTACCTTGATGGTCGGTTAAATATGATGTTAACCAATATGCTGACAGGTGGTTTATTGGTGTTTTTAATTTTAGGTTTAACCTTAAGATTAAAACTGGCATTTTGGGTGATGATGGGTTTACCCATTAGCTTTTTAGGTGCACTGTTATTTTTGCCTATGGAGTCAATTGACGTCACCATCAATGTGGTCAGCTTGTTTGGTTTTATTTTAGTACTTGGTGTGGTGGTTGATGACGCCATAGTCATAGGTGAAAGCATCCAAGCTGAAACCGAAGAAAAAGGCTCAACACTAGATAATGTAATTCGAGGCGCGCAGCGGGTGGCTGTACCCGCCACCTTTGGTGTATTAACTACAATTGCTGCGTTTGTGCCTATGGTTATGGATGACGGCCCAAGTGCAGCTTTTTCGCAAGCAATTGGTTTTGTAGTAATTCTGTGTTTAATCTTTTCCTTGGTTGAATCAAAATTGATATTACCTGCGCATTTAGCTGGGATGAAACCTAAATCACACAATAAATATAATCCGTTTGATTATTGCCGCGGTTATGTGGATAGAGGCATCAAAGGTTTTGTTGAAAATTATTATCGGCCTTTTATCCAATTCGCGGTTTATTATAGATATGCTGTGTTAACTGTATTTATCGCAATCTTAATGATGAGTGTTGGTTTATTAGAAGGTGGTTTAGTACGTTTTGTTGGCACACCAAAAATTCCGCACGATTTTCCAACTATACAAATTGAAATGAATGCGGCGACCGCTGAATCAGATACGCTAAAAGCGGCTTTGTCGGTAGAGTCTATGTTGCGACGCTTAGACGAGCAGGTTAAAGCCGATAACAACGGCCAAGGCATGATAGGTAACTTGTTGGTAGATTTACGTGGTCGTACCAATGCACATGTACAAGTTAAGTTAGTTGATCCAGACATTCGACCTATTGACCCATTCACCTTTTCGAATATGTGGCGCGAAAATATGCCAGAAATACCGGGGTTAAAAACACTCACTGTGCGTGATGATCTGTTCGGTGGTGGCATGAATGATGGTGATATCAGTTTCCGTCTGTTAAGTGCCGATGGTGATTCACTTAGAGCTGCAGGCAACGAGCTCAAACAAAAACTGGCAACGCTTGCTGGGGTGAGTGAAATTAACGATAGTTGGGAAGTTTCAACCGATGAAATTCAATTTGAACTCAAACCGCTAGCTTATTCACTCGGCTTAACTTTATCTGATGTCGCTTCACAAGTTAGTTTTGCTTTATATGGTTTAGAGGCACAGCGTATATTACGTAATGGTGACGAAATACGCGTTATGGTGCGTTATCCAAAAAATGAACGCAAAGCAGTCAGCCAAATATACCAAGTATTGATTAGAACACCACAAGGTGGCGAAGTACCTTTGTCGCAACTCGCGGATGTTAAAGTGGTTGATGGGGTGAATACCATACGCCGTGAAAACGGTAGTCGAACCTTAGTGGTTTGGGCAAATGTTGATACTAAAGTTGCCGAAGCGCACAAAATTGCTGGTGACATAAGTGGTAGCTATTTGCCTGAAATGTTGCGCAAATACCCCAAAGTACGCAGTGAGTTGGCGGGTAGTATTAAAGAGCAAATGGATAGCTTAAATGAACAAGCACGTAACTTTATTTTATCTATGTTAGTGATTTATGCCTTGTTGGCTATTCCACTAAAATCTTATTTGCAACCTTTAATCATTATGACAGTTATTCCGTTTGGGGTGATAGGTGCTATGTTTGGCCATATGCTATTGGGCATGGATCTCTCTAGCCAATCTGTGTTTGGTATTATTGCTGCATCAGGCGTGGTGATAAATGACTCACTGGTGATGGTCGACTTTGTCAATAAAGCGCGGCAACGAGGATTGTCAATTAAACAGGCGGTCATTGAATCAGGTGGTCGCCGTTTTAGAGCGATAATGTTAACTTCATTAACCACTTTTATTGGTTTAATCCCGATAATTTCTGAAACCAGTTTACAAGCTAAGATAGTAATACCTATGGCTGTTTCATTAGCTTTTGGTGTACTGTTTGCTACATTTATTACTTTGATCATGATTCCTTGCCTTTATATAGCTTTGGAAGATATCAAGGTATTGGTAAAACGGTGCTGGACGATCATTATTAACTTTCTGTTTGGCAATAGTACTTCACATTGTTGAGCTTTTGCCGCTAAACTTCTGTAGATAGTTAAGGCATAATAGCCGCAAATTGAAAATGAGCGATATTTATGACCCAGTTAACTATTCAAACGCCTGACGATTGGCATTTACATTTTCGTGATGGCGATATGTTGCCAGAAACAGTTCCAGCGACGGCGCGTTGTTTTAAGCGCGCCATTGTTATGCCTAACCTAGTTCCACCTGTAACTACAGCTGAAATGGCTATGGAATACAAACAACGTATTTTAGCCGCACGCCCACAAGGTAGTGATTTTCAGCCGTTAATGACCTTGTTTTTAACCAATGACACAACAGTTGAGCAAATTAAACAAGCTAAAGCTGCTGGGGTTACCGCATGTAAATTGTACCCAGCAGGAGCAACAACTAATTCTGACGCGGCTGTTTCAGCGATGGAAGCTATGTACCCAGTGTTTGAAGCTATGGCTGACGTGGGTTTATTGTTACTTATTCATGGTGAAGTGACACGTCACGAAATAGATATTTTTGATCGTGAAAAAGCTTTTATTGACGAGCACATGACAAAAATCACTCAGAAGTTTCCACAGCTTAAAGTGGTTTTTGAACACATTACCACTAAAGATGCCGCTGATTTTGTTATGGCTGGTGGCGAAAACTTAGCGGCGACAATTACCCCACAACATTTAATGTTAAATCGCAACGATTTATTAGTCGGTGGAGTCAAACCTCATAACTATTGTTTGCCTGTGCTAAAACGTAATACCCATCAACAAGCTTTGCGTGCGGCGGTTAAAACTGGTTCAAACAAATTCTTTTTAGGCACAGACTCTGCGCCACACGAAAAACACAAAAAAGAATCTGCTTGTGGCTGTGCCGGTTGTTATAGTGCTTGGAGTGCAATTGAACTGTATGCACAAGTCTTTGACGAGCTAGATGCGCTAGATAAGTTAGAAGGTTTTGCTAGTCACCACGGCGCTGACTTTTATGGTTTACCACGTAATCAAGGTAGCATTACTTTAGTTAAAGAAGAGTGGACTATCCCTGAACAGATTATTTTGCCAAACGGTAATCCAATCGTACCTTTCTTTGGTGGACAAACCATTAACTGGAAGTTAAAAGCTTAAGCTGGATTGAAGTTTAATGCTGAGGTTTACACCTCGGCATTAGCTCCAATAAAAATCTTCTAAGCTGCATACGTATGTAGTTGTCAAATTTTGAAAAAGTTCTATAACATTTGAGTAACAAGCGAAATTAGCCTCAAAATTAGGACTTTCACCTATGTTTAAACATACTCCTATCTGCACTGCCGTTGTATTGGCGTTATCAGCTCTATCGATAATTGGCTGCAACGATACAAAACAAACACAAAGTAACACTGTGGCCACTCAAGCGGCGAAATCTAACCAACAAGATATTTACCAAGATTATTTAAATCGAGATGTACGTGACGACATTTTCTACTTTGTATTACCAGACAGATTTGAAAATGGCGACCCAAGTAATGACCAAGGCTCGGAAACTGACGCAATTTCACGTGGTGGTTTTGATCCAACGCATAAAGGTTATTTCCATGGCGGCGACTTACAAGGTTTAAAAAATCGTTTAGATTACCTGCAAGATATGGGCATTACCGCAATTTGGTTAACGCCGATTTTGCGCAACCGCGCGATGCAAGGCCCAAGTGCGGGTTATCACGGTTATTGGGTTGTTGATTTCACCCAACTTGATCCACATTTTGGTAGTAATGATGACTTAAAAGACTTAATTGATACAGCGCATAGCAAAGGGATGAAAGTATTTTTTGACATCATCACTAACCATACAGCAGATGTGATTAAGTACAAAGAATGTCATCACCCTGATGGTAGCCACAGAGATACCCAAAGCTATTCGTGTAAATATAAATACATGGAGCAGCTGGCTAAAGGTGACAAGTACACACCATTTATTGTTGAAGGTGAAGAAAACCTCAAAGTTCCAGCTTGGTTAAACGATCCTAAATACTATAACAACCAAGGCGACAGTGAGTGGCACGGTGAAAGCGCAATTAATGGCGATTTTGTTGGCTTAGACGATTTAAATACACGTATGCCAGAAGTGGTTGATGGCTTTATTGATATCTATAAAGATATTATCACCAACTTTAAGCCGGACGGCTTTAGAATTGATACGGTAAAACACGTAGATATGTCGTTCTGGCAAAAATTTTCACCAGCCATTATGCAGCACGCTAAAGATCAAGGCATACCTAATTTCCACGTATTTGGCGAAGTATATGATGGAGACCCAGCTTTCCTCAGTCGTTTTACTACTATAGGTAAAATGCCAGCTATCCTAGATTTTGGTTTACAAGGCAATGCGGATGCAGTATTTGCTAACACTGAAAGTCCACAGAAGTTACAAAACTTGTTTGATGATGATGACTATTACAATGATGCCGACAGCTCACCTGATCAGTTATTAACCTTTATCGCTAACCATGACATGGGGCGTATCGGTTTATTCTTAAATAATAACTTCCCAGATTCGAGCGAAGCTGAAAAAACACAGCGCAGTATTTTAACTCACGCCTTTATGTATTTTGCCCGTGGTATTCCGGTTGTCTATTATGGTGATGAACAAGGTTTTACCGGTGATGGCAATGACCAAGCAGCACGTGAAGATATGATGCCCTCGGTAACCGCAAGTTATAACGACAACAATTTATTGGGTACAGATAAAACCACAGCAGATGACAACTTTGATAAAACGCATCCGATTTATCAAAAACTCGCTGAATTTGCTGATATCTATAAAAGCCATGCTGCGCTTAGAAAAGGTATTCATTTGAATCGTCATGCAGATGAAGAGCCAGGCATTTATGCTTTTTCCAGAATTGAAGAAACTGAACAGTTGGAATATTTATTGGTGTTTAACTCTGCAAGTTCAAGTCAAAAAGTGGTTTTGGATGCAAGCAGCAAACAGTATCAAGCAATTTATGGTGCCAAACAGCCGCTTAAAGCGCAATCAGGTTCAGTGACAGTTAATGTACCTGCACTTGGTTTTGTTATTTACAAAGCAACCGACAAAGTTAAACCTGTGGTTGCTAGCGATGTTAAATTAATGGTTGCCGAAATAGACAAACGTTCACCAGACTTTATTAATATTGAATATGATTTGCTTGGTGTTGAACAGCAACCTAGTTTATACAAGGTAACAACCGAATTTGTTAATCATCAAGGTGAATACCAATTAGCCGCAACTGACTTTACCCCGACTTATCGAGCTAAAGTCTTGGCTGCTGATATTAAAGATGGTTTGAGCGGTAAAGTCCGTGTCACCATAGATAACTTAAATGGTGATGTGCAAACAAAAGAATTTGTATTGAAACGCTAATTTAAAATAAAACAAAAAACCGCCGAATAGGCGGTTTTTTTGTTTTAGCACGGGTGATTTTTTTACTTAAAGTTACTTAGAGTTTTATCGTAGGCTCTTTGCGTTCAAAGTGACTTTTACTATTTTTGTTAGTTGAAATCTCTTTATGGTTGTCCGCTGAGTTATCTTTAGTGATATTCACCACATTACTGCTCACGGCAGCTGGCTTAGCTTCAAGCTGTTGGTTAGGGGCGGGTAAAGCCTTAGCTTGCTTATTTGACTGAGCTTTCTCAACCTTGTTTAACAATTTTTCGATTGCTTGATTTTGCTGATCAATTTGTTGTTGTAGGCTCTTAACCTGATCTAAAACTTTATTTTGTCCAAAATACCAAAACAGTATAGGACGCAATATCAGCACAAAACTGATAATTGCTAGCAGCAAAAATAAAATATTAAGGTAAAACTTATTGTCGACTAACCAATCCATGATATTTAGAATTTCATTGCTGTAATTGGGTTTTCTTGATACTTCAAGTCCACTTGATATTCGGTATCACCAACTTTGACAAAAAAGAAGGTTTTGTCACGCTTGAATACTTCATGTAAAAATACGTTTTTTACATGTGGGCGTTTGTCTGGCTGCATATCAGATAGTTCTACACTGTACCGAGTTACGTGAATGTTCTTATACTGAGGTGGAGTTACTAATAAAAGCTCTTTTTTATCATCACGTAAAGTTATTGTACTGTTGTTTACTGAATAAGTAACATTGCTGGCTTCAAACAAGAGTTTTACTCCCTTCCATCTGTCGGAATTAATCTTTATCTGTCACTAAGTTTAGTTTGAGATTGAAAACTGCGCCAAGTTTTTAGTAAATATTCTGTTACCAATACATTGACTTTCATCGAATAACATAAGGTATCTTATGTAACTTATCAGGGCAAGCCTAGGCTTTAATAAAAATCTGATTTACTTTATTTTTTTCTGGCGTAATGACAAATTTTGCATTTTAATGAATTGTATGCTCAATTTTTGAGAGAGTAGGCTATGTCATTGATTAAAAATGAAAATTGTTCTCGTTTTGCATTGGTGTTTGTCAATATTTGTTTAGGTATTTTTCCTTGTGCGGCACAGCACAATATGACAACTTCTGGTTACGCCGAAATTGCTCATGCAAGCGATGCTAGTTTACTCAAAGAGTTTCGTGCTGAATATGCAACTGAGTATTCAAGCGAACACTTTTCTGCCAGTATTTGTGCCGAGATATTTGTTGATCGCATATTCGATGAGACAACCCCGGATTGGTGTGAGTTGTTCGTGCGTTTTGAAAACGAACAAATTGCGGTCACTCTAGGGCGACAAACACTAAACTGGGGGCTCGGCCAATACTTTTACGTTAACGATCTTTTTGCCAAAGATTGGCAGTCACCAGCTATAGGTCGAGACAAAGGTGATATAGATGATGTGAACGATGGTGCTCAAGTTACAGCGTTCAATATATTAGGTACTGAGCTTCAATTCGACTGGGTTTGGGCGAAATTTTTTGCTGCGAATACATATGCCGATGAAGGGCGTATCAAAGTAACAGAGCAACAGAGTGTGCAATTAGCTGCAGAGGCGGTTGATAAATCTGAACACATGTTGAGATTAAGCCAACAATCAACAGGGGTAACTTGGGCGTTGTTTTATCATCTGGGATATCAGAAGCAGCCACAATTTAGTGATGGAAATTTTAAACACAATAAGCTGAAACACTTTGGTGTGAGTGTAACCACACATATTTCTGTAGGTGAGGTTGGCGTTGAAATCGGCCATACTGCAGTTGCACAGGCTAGCGATCAAAACAAATATTTAATTGTTTTTGCTCCTGAATTTTTCGCCAATGCGTCAAAACATTTTCTGCGTTTACAATGGCTGAAAGATAACCGATCCAACTGGATGGGAGTGGAATATCAATACAACTTTGATCATAAACAAACGCTCGCGCTGACGAATTTATTTTCAACTGAACAAATGTCCAGCATGTTGATGGCACATTATAACCTAACTTTTTCGCAGTACTGGGTGTGGGAGTTTGGCGTTAACTTATTTAAAGGAAATGATGTCGGCGCACAGTGGGATTATTATGCAGATTCTTCTAGTTTATATAGTCGATTGCGTTATCAATTATAAAGGCGCGCATCCTTGCGCTACAACGTCTGACTGTTGCTTTTTGGGAGTCGGTTGACTGGTTAACGTCGGGTGCTAACTTCAAACATGCCAACGAGTTGTTGGAGTTTATTTGCAGTGGTGTCAACCAAATTTGAACTAGCCGCCAGCTCGGCAATAGATTTTGCCATATTGTGTGTAACCTCTGTCACTGTTTGGGCGGTTTGTCCATTGCGTGCGCTGTTTTGTTCAATTACATTGATGGTTTCGAACATACGTTCAACTATGTGATGTAGCTCTTGATTTTCGCTTGAGGCGGCTTCAGTTAAGCGTAAACTCTGATCAACATCTTTAACACCTGATTCCATAAAAGTGACAGCTTCTTTAGTTTGATGCTGCAAGCCATGGATCATGCTTTGAATATCTTGTGCAGCTTCAGCTGTTCTAGCGGCTAATCCTCTAACTTCATCGGCAACGACAGAGAAACCTCGCCCATGTTCACCAGCACGGGCTGCTTCAATTGCAGCGTTAAGTGCTAACAAATTGGTTTGATTGGTAATTTCGGTAATCACATTAATAATGTTACCTATTTCATCCATGCGCGCGTCAATTGACTGTACGCTTGATGCTGTGGTTTCGACTATGTCTCTAATGGCTTGTGTGCCTGAACGCGCATCTTGATAGTCAGTTTTGGCTTTTTCGACCACTTTAGCCATAGTTAGTTTCATGTTTTCTGCAGTATCAGATGCTTGCAAAATAACTTCACGCTGTTTTTCTATCAGGCTTTGCATATGTTGCATCGACTCATGCACTTGGTAAGAGCTGTTATGAGCTTCTTCATTACGTTGCAGCATGTTTTCGTTGGTTTCTTTTACATTCATAGACGCATTGATTACTTGGCCGACAATACCATCTAAGTTATCAATAAAACTGTTAATCCAGCGGCTGAGATCACCTGTTTCGTCTTGTTTTATCCGGCTTGGATCTAACCTTTGGGTTAAGTTACCTTCACCTTCTGCTATGGTTCGAATCACTTGAGTCATTTCATTCAGACGGTTGGAGACTCTGTTTGTACCTAATTGAGCAAATACAAAACAAGAAATTAACGCAGCGAGTCCTGTTGCACCAGTAATTGCCCATGTTGGTAGGGCCGTGAAATTACTTAAACCAGCATTGAGACCAACCAAACAAGTTACGAGTGCTAAATAAATTTTCATCAAACTTAAATTGATTGAACGGCGGCGATACACTTCTTCTAAATCACCTTCACACATCATGCCCCAAGTATCTGGCGAGCCTTCAAGTTGGAAAGTGACCCCTTTACCAATAACTGGGATATGACGGTAATCACTGTAACCTGGGTATTGCACGTAGAGGTTTTCACCATTGCGGATGGTTTCACGCACTCCTGGGTGTAATTGTCCGGTTGCCGGGTCGGTAAAGTGAATTTCAAATTCGGTATGTTGGCGAACTTGAACTATGCCATAACCTGTATCAATACCTGATTTTAGGTTTTCGCCATGGCTAAAGGTGCTGTCTTCAAAACGCGAACGTGATAAGGCAACACCAGCTGGTATGCTTGGATCAAATACCGAATTAACCATAAACAAATAGTTGTCACCTGACTCACGGTAAATATGTCCTGCTTCACGTTGAATCAGATCTCCTATTACATCGTTTGGAACACGGCCGCAAACAACAATTTTTTCATCTTGATTTATTTGTACTGGCAAATAAAACATCAAGGTCACTTCGTCGTGAAACTTAGAGCTAGATGGACCAATTTTGAGCGTGTCTGTATCTTGATACGGCCCATGCAAAAATTTTTGTTCTAAGCCTTTAAATAAAGCTTTGTGTTGAGTGTGTTTATGACCCACTCTTTGGCTGTATGTTGAACAGACAATCTCGCCATGAGTATCTACAATGAAAATTTCAGAAAAGTCGGGGGCGGCACTGAGTTTTTTCACCAATAACGATTGGTTATTTGCTAGTGATTGAAAGTCCAGTAGATTTGCTAGCGAGTTAAGATGATCCCACTGATTATGTGTCCACAGTTGTAATATTTTGACCCGCGTTGACGCTATGCCTTCAAAGGTCTGTTCAACTGCATGATAAGTACTGCGGTTGACTAAGCATGAATATCCTAAGCTAAATTTTCCATTGCTACCAAACCAGGGTAACCAGCTTTTTTCTTTGGCAGTTAAGTGCATGGTGGTACTTTTTAGGTTCATGTTCTACCTCTAGCATGAAGGTCCAAAATATCAGACTCAAGGAATAGCAACATCAATGCCTAAATTTAAAGTGGTTTTATAAATACCACTATTATCTCTCTGCAGTGATGGCGAGGTTTTAGATTTTATTTCTTTATTTTTTAGTGTGTTAAGTTGATGTGTGAAGTTGGAAGTGCACTATGTTGGTGTTTTGATTGATTTTCATCTGGCTAACTTTATTTGCAACTGTTGAGGTTTTTGCACTTAGCTAGGGAGAGGTTTAATTAGATTAAAACATAATATTAACTTTTTGTTGTATTATGTTGGGGAGTTGATTTATCGATTTACTCTTTTATTGGATATATTTTGCATTAAAATGGTGATTTAATTTTGTTTTTGTTCT
This sequence comes from Catenovulum agarivorans YM01, assembly GCF_000281085.1. Taxonomy (GTDB): domain Bacteria; phylum Pseudomonadota; class Gammaproteobacteria; order Enterobacterales; family Alteromonadaceae; genus Catenovulum; species Catenovulum agarivorans. The sequence goes on along the minus strand of NZ_JH767524.1, from coordinate 60,746 downwards.
TTTGTGGTGCGGATGGTTTTAGTTTTTGTTTTGTTTTGGTGCGCTTGCTAGGTCAGCGTAGACCTAGCAGCTTTCGCGGTTTTACGCTGGAATTTCAGCATTGTGATAGATTTCTTGTACATCATCACAATCGTTTAGCATATTGATAAATTTATCAAAATTAGCCATATCATCTTCTGACAGTTCAACATAAGTTTGTGGATTGAAGGTGATCTCTTCAATTTCAAACTCTTCAATACCTGCTTCTTCAGCTAAAGCGGTTTTGATTTTGTAGAATTCAGTGTGTGGTGCTAACACAGTCAACATGCCATCTTCACTTTCAATATCAGCAACGTCACAATCAGCCATTAACAAAGTTTCTAATATAGCTTCGTCGTCTTCGCCTTTAAATGCAAATACGGCTTGGTGTTCAAACATATGGACAACTGAACCTGGAGCGCCCATTTTTGAATCTGTTTTAGTAAAACAGTTACGTACATCGGCGAAAGTACGGTTTGAGTTGTCAGTTAAGCAGTCAACAATCACCATGCAGTTACCAGGGCCAAAACCTTCATAACGAGCTGGTTGGAAGTCTTCGCCAGCACCACCTTTGGCTTTATCAATTGCTTTTTCAATAACGTGTGCTGGAACTTGATCTTTTTTCGCTTTATCAATTAAACGGCGAAGTGCAATATTTGCATCTGGATCTGGACTGCCATTTTTAGCGACAACATAAATTTCTTTACCATATTTTGAATATAGTTTTGTTTTTGCGCCGTGGGTTTTCGCCATAGACGCTTTGCGGTTTTCGAAACTTCTTCCCATAACAATCTCAACTGTTAAATAATTGCACGTATTATACTCAAGCAAGGCTAAGATGCTAGCGTGTGTTATGTATCTTCAAGTCGCTTGGGTATATAATGCAGGCAAATTTTTTACGTGAAGCAAATAATGATTGAATTAGGCCGCGTGCAGTCGCTTACTGTATTAAAAGGTGCCGAAATTGGCTTTTGGTTAGATGGCGAAGATTTAGGTGAAGTTTTTTTGCCACGTAAGTGGACATTAGGTAAACCTGAAATTGGCGAAAAAGTTGAAGCTTTTGTTTTTAGCGATTCAAAAGAGCGTTTAACAGCGACCATGCGCCGAGTAAAAGCGCAAGTCGGCGACTTTGCTTGTTTAAAAGTATCTGCATTAAGTCCATATGGCGCGTTTTTAGACATAGGTGTTGATAAAGATGTACTAGTGCCATTATCTGAACAAAAACAGCCGATGGAAGTTGGCCGCAGTTATATGGTTTATGTATATTTAGATGATGCGGGACGCATGGCAGCTTCGAATAAAACTGATCAATATTTGAACCGAACGCCTGCCAAATACTCAGCTAACCAGCCAGTAAAATTGATGATCCTAAATAAATCTGATTTAGGTTATAACGCGATTATCGAAAACCGCCATTCTGGCGTATTGTATCAAAATGAAGTGTTTGAGCGTTTGAGTTTTGGCCAACATGTTGATGGTTTTATCAAACAAGTCCGTGCTGATGGCAAAATAGATTTAATGCTGCAAAGCCACCGCGAAACTTTAGATAAATATGCCAAACAAATTATTAGTGAGCTTAAACAAGCGAATGGATTTTTGCCTTTACACGATAAAACCGATGCACATGTGATCAAACAAGAATTGGCTATGAGCAAAGGTGCATTCAAAAAAGCCATTGGTGGTTTGTACAAACAAAAGTATATCCGTATAGAAAAAGATGGGATTTATTTGTCGGATAACAAAGCTAAATAAAGAAAAATAAAAGCTACAGACAAGTTTGCTGTAGCCCAAATGCCTAGTGTGTGGCTAGGCTTTGCTGTGTGTAAGTGCGTTGTTGTTGTAATATTGTGTAACTTGTAAATTAATTTGAATCTTTATTAAGCGCTTTTTTTAAAGATTTTACAATTGTTTTTGCCGCTTTTTTGCGAGTTTTATAGTCAGGGTGCAGTCCGTCACCCATGTGTTTAAACTTATTCCAAGCATCAATCAACACAACACCCTCGGCAGTATAGACATGTTGTTCATACGCTTGTTGGAGTAATCTGTATTGTTCTTCTGATGCTGCAGCAAAACCTGGTGTGACTTGTGAAAAAATTTCTTCGGTCAAAACTAAGTCTAAATCTTCGTAAGCTGGCATCTTGATTACAAACACTTTTACATCGTTTTGTTGCAAATAAGCTATGGTTTGCAAAGTATTTTGAATTGGCCCAGCTAAAACATCTTCCATTGTAGGACAAAGGCCGGCTATTGTGTGTTTGCAATCATTAAATTGAAACAAAACCGCAGCTTTTAGATGAGAGCCATCCCCCCACATTGTTGTGTGCTCATACAATTCTTGGGCTTGACCTAACATACTGTTAAAGCCGTTTGCTCCGTCTGTGGTTGCACCACCTTCTGCTTTTTCTCGAAACACTAATCCTGTTGGGTCGTTAATTGTCTCACCTATTAAAAAATCATTGATACCACGATACGAAGAACCATTTAATGCAGTTAGCCCGACAGTATTGCCATAAGCAGCTTCTGGGTCGACGTAACTTGCGCCAATTAAGCCAATCACTGGGTTATTTACGTCTGCAATAATGTTAGATTGTGCGGAAACTGGTGTGCTCAGAGTCAAGCCTAGGGTTAAAGGGATGAACATTTGTTTTAATAGTTTTTCCATAACTTCTACCTTAATATTATTAGATTACGCTTAGTTTTTAAGCGCTTGTGAGCATGCCTGACTACGCCCCTTAAAGTCAATGATATAAATGTGAAATAGATTAAAAAATTGTTACAGCACCATAAGAAAGTTATGGCACTGCGTTTAAGCGAGAGAATTGAGTACAGCCGCACTCAAGGCATGGATGGATTATTTGTACATGATTGATCAGTAAAATTTCTTTGCATTGGCTACATTGCAAGCGGCCAAAAGCGATTTCTTCACCAGCTGTGTATACGCCTTGATGATCTAAATCGCTGGAAAACTCACGCCACTCAAGCTGAGTTCTATCTGTCATTTCTGCTAATAGGGTCCATAGGTTGTCTTTTACAGTTAAATAAAATGTGGATTCATTCGCTTCTTGCTGGTATCCGTCAATAAAGTAGGCTAAATCACGTTGAAAATATTGCCACGAATGGTAGAACTCTTGCTGATGAACTTCTAAACCTGTTTGCAACCAGTTTTCTAAAAACTCAACACCTTCAGCAATTGAACGCGTTTCTTGTTCTGCACTGTCTTTTAACCAAGTTGAAAATTTAGCCATTAGCATTTGGTATTTGTTCGCTTTCATGGTGAATCGCTCCTTTGTCAGCAAGAAAAAACCTGAACTCAGGTTAAATGGCAATTTTATTTCAATATTTAGTATAGATTGTTATTCGAATATTGGCGTTGTCTTTGCTGGTAAGTTATCCTATGCAACAAAATTTAATTAGTATTAATGTAAGCTTACAGTATCCGGATAATAGTGCATGCAAGAGCAATATAACCCGCAAGAAATTGAACAGAAAGTTCAACAGTATTGGCAAGAAAATAAAGTATTTGAAGTTAAAGCAGACTCAAACAAAGAAAAATTCTACTGCTTATCTATGTTCCCATACCCAAGTGGTAAATTACACATGGGTCACGTACGTAATTACACCATAGGTGATGTAATTAGTCGTTACCAACGTATGTTGGGTAAAAACGTGATGCAACCTATGGGTTGGGACTCTTTCGGTTTACCCGCTGAAAACGCCGCTATTAAAAACAACACAGCGCCAGCTAAGTGGACTTACGAAAATATCGACTACATGAAAAATCAGTTAAACCAACTTGGTTTTGGTTACGACTGGTCGCGCGAGTTAGCCACTTGTAAACCTGAATATTATCGTTGGGAACAATGGTTGTTCACTAAGTTGTATGAAAAAGGTTTAGTGTATAAAAAAATGGCGACGGTTAACTGGGATCCGGTCGACCAAACTGTTTTGGCTAACGAACAAGTTATTGACGGTCGCGGCTGGCGCTCAGGTGCGCTAGTAGAGCGTAAAGAAATTCCTCAGTGGTTTGTCAAAATTACTGATTATGCGCAAGAGTTATTAGACGATTTAGACCAATTAGACGAATGGCCTGATCAAGTAAAAGCCATGCAACGCAACTGGATTGGCCGTTCAGAAGGTGTCGAAATTGAGTTTAAATTAAAAGACTCGGATGAATCTTTCACGGTTTACACTACTCGCCCTGACACTTTAATGGGTGTTACTTATGTGGCGCTTGCCGCGCAGCATCCACTATGTTTGGCTGCAGCAGAAAATAATCCAGAGTTAGCTGCTTTTATCGACAAGTGTAAAAACACTAAAACTGCTGAAGCTGATATAGCAACTATGGAAAAATTGGGCTGTGCGACTGGTTTAGTTGCTATTCACCCAATTACTGGCGAAGAAGTACCAGTGTGGTCAGCTAACTTCGTGTTGATGGACTACGGCTCAGGTGCGGTTATGTCAGTACCAGCACACGACCAACGCGATTATGAATTCGCGCAAAAATACCAATTAGCAATCAAACAAGTAATTCAGCCTGCGGCGGATAGTGAATTAACTGCAGATTTAACTAAAGAAGCTTTTACCGAAAAAGGTATTTTAGTTAACTCAGGTGAATTTGACGGTTTAGATTTTGCTGGTGCATTTAAAGCCATTGCTGAAAAACTTGCAGCAGCAGGCAAAGGTGAAGTTAAAGTAAACTTCCGTTTACGCGACTGGGGTGTTTCTCGTCAGCGTTATTGGGGTTCACCAATTCCAATGCTTAATTTGGAAAATGGTGATGCTGTACCTGTACCTGAAGATCAACTACCTGTGGTTTTACCAGAAGATGTTGTCATGAATGGAACAACGTCACCGATTAAAGCAGACCCTGAATGGACAAAAACTGAATATAACGGCCAGCCAGCTTTCAAAGAAACCGATACATTCGACACCTTTATGGAGTCTAGCTGGTATTACGCGCGTTACTGTTCGCCGCAATATCAAGAAGGCATGTTAGAACCGACTGAAGCAAATTATTGGTTGCCAGTTGACCAATATATTGGTGGTATTGAACACGCAATTTTACATTTATTGTATTCGCGTTTCTTCCACAAATTATTGCGTGATGTTGGTTTAGTGCAATCGGACGAGCCGTTTAAAAAATTATTATGTCAAGGCATGGTATTGGCTGAAACTTTCTACCGTGAAGATGACAATGGTGGCAAATCTTGGTATTCACCAGCTGATGTTGATGTTGAATACGACGACAAAGGCCGCCCAGCTAAAGCCATTTATAAACCAGATGGTCAACCAGTCGAAATCGCTGGTATGAGCAAAATGTCTAAGTCGAAAAACAATGGTATCGACCCACAAACGGTAATTAACCAATATGGTGCCGATACTGTGCGTTTATTTATGATGTTTACTGCGCCACCAGAACAAACCTTAGAATGGGTTGATTCAGGTGTAGAAGGTGCCAATAGATTCCTTCGTCGTTTATGGCGTGCAGCGGCAGAACATACAGCTGCGGCCGCTCAAGTAGAGGCACTAGACTTAGCAGGTTTAACCAGCGAACAAAAAGGTTTGCGCCGAGAGTTACATAAAACCATTGAAAAAGTCAGTGATGATATAGGTCGTCGTCAAACTTTTAATACTGCGATTGCTGCGATCATGGAGTTTATGAACAAGCTAACTAAGTTTGAAGCGAACAATGCTCAAGATCACGCATTAGTCCGTGAAGCTTTAAACAGCATTACTCTATTGTTGGCGCCAATTACGCCTCATGTTTGTCACGAAATTTGGCAAGCTCTTGGAAATCAAGTTGCATTAGAAGATGCTACTTGGCCACAAGCTGACAAAAGCGCTATGGTTGAAGACGAAAAACTTATCGTTGTGCAAGTAAATGGTAAATTAAGAACTAAATTTACTGTTGCAATTGATGCAAGCCAAGAGCAAGTGCAAGCTTTAGCTTTAGCCGACGAAAACGTCTCGCGTTTTACTTACGATAAAACCATTCGTAAAGTTATTTATATTCCAGGCAAGCTATTAAATATTGTTGCTAACTAATAAGTACCAACAGATGAATAGAGCTTTTAAGCGCATACTCCAACAAGCCAGCATTATGCTGGCTCTGTTGTTTCTAATCAGTTGTGGTTTTCAATTACGTGGTAGTTATGCTTTGCCGCCTTCTTTGCAAAATATTTGTTTAGACCAAGGTGAATTTAAACTGCTGGGCATGGAGCTTGAAAAGCGCTTAGTTCGCTCAAAAGTGAACCTAGTGAACAACGATAGCTGTGCACGTTTGAAAATAAATAATGCTAAGTTAGACAGAGAAGTATTATCACTCTTTCCAAACGCGCAGGTGGCTGAGTACGAACTCATATATACAGTGAGTTACAGCTTTCAACTACCAGAGCAACAACTGCGCGTGCTTAATGTACAAGCAGTGCGCGATTACCAAGACGATCCGGATGCTGTATTAGCAAAATCAAAAGAAATGAAGATTTTGTTGGCTGAATTGCGCCGCCATGCGGCTGAGCAAATATTGTTACAACTCGCATCAATGGAAAATCGTTAATGCGTATTTATTTCAATCAACTGCAAAGGCAGCTGCAACAAAGTCTACCCAAAGTTATTTTGGTATTTGGTGACGAGCCATACCAACAGCAACAAGCGTTAGATGCAATTCGTCAGCACTGTTTAGCCCAAGGTTTTGATGAGCGTTTGCGCTTTAATAGTGAAGAAGATTTTAGTTGGCAAACTGTATTAGATGAAGCGCAAGCTTTGTCGTTATTTGCCAGCAAAAAGTTGATTGAAGTGGAAATGCCCAATGCTAAACCGGGTAAAGAAGGTGCAGCCTTTTTTAAAGATTGGTGTGCTATATCAGACAATGAACATTTGTTGGTTGTTTGGGGTGGCAAGCTAGGTGCAGAACAAACCAAAACTAAATGGTTTAAAGAACTAGATAAACAAGCTTGGTATATTCCTGTTTATGAAATTGAGCGCAACAAATTACCGGATTGGTTTCGTGGTCAGTTTCAACAACATCAACTGAATGTTACACCACAAGCGACAGCCTTGTTGTGCAATTTATTTGAAGGCAATTTAGCTGGTGCTGCGCAAGAAGTTGCACGTTTATCTTTGATATATCCAAATCAACAGATTGACGAAGCACAAGTGCGTGAGGCGGTATCTGATCATTCACGTTTTACTGTATTCCAGTTAGCTGAAGATATTTTGGCCGACAATCGCCAGAAAGTTGTGCAAATAATTAAACGCTTAGAAGGTGAAGAGTTAGAGCCGGTTATTTTAACTTGGATGTTACAGCGTGAAGTCGATAACTTGATTGAGCTCTGCTTGGCGGGCAATCAGTTTGAAGCTGTGTGTAAAAAATTACGCATTTGGGATAACCGTAAAGGTTTATATCGCCAGGCATTACAGCGACTCAATTTAACTTTATTGGAAAATATTCAACAAGCACTTGCACAGTTTGAAATAAATTATAAATCGCATGGTCTGGATAGCCCGTATTTACATATTGCGCATATTTGTGCCTTGTTCAGCAGCCAAAGCCAAATTCATCAATTTAATCAATTGATGATAGCGGAAATGGGTGCAGATTAAATGCAGGTGCGTATTTATTATGGTGGCACTTTTAATCCAATTCATAACGGCCACTTACAAGCGAGTTTCGAAGTAGCTGAATTGTTAAATGCAGATTCAATTCATTTATTACCTAACTGTATTCCGCCGCACAAAAGCAATCCAACTGAAACACCAGAACAAAGAATGATTATGTGTGAGTTGGCAAGCAGTATTGATAGCCGTTTACAAATTGATAGTCGTGAGCTTTTGCGCGAACAAGCTTCCTATACCATAGATACACTCAAACAATTACGCAGGGAATTTGCTGACGATAGCTTAGTGTTTATGATAGGTATGGACTCACTCAATAGCTTAGATACTTGGGCTGATTGGCAGCAACTCACTGACTTTGCCCACTTATTGGTTGTGCCAAGAGGCGGCTGTAAACAAGATTTAAATCAGGATATCGCACAATATTTATTACAGGTTGAAACCCAAGATGTCAGCCTGCTGAGCAGTAAACCCTGCGGGCATGTATTTATTGCCGATACCACAGAGCTAGAAATTTCTTCTAGCCAAATTCGCCAGCGTTATCAAGCTGGCCTCAATTGTTTGTGTTTACTGCCAGCTGCAGTAAATGAATATATAATTAAACATGATTTATATCAGTTATAAATCTTTCTACGAAACTGGAGATTAACTCTTTTGCAAATTGAAGAATTGAAGTCGTTTGTAGTCGACAAAATTGATGATATGAAAGGTCGAGATATTATTGAAATCGACGTCCGTGAAAAATCTACCTTTACCCAATTTATGATTGTCTGTTCAGGTAACTCTACTCAACATGTACGCTCAATTGCCAAACATGTAGCCAACGAAGCAAAACATGCAGATTTTCGCCCACTAGGTATTGAAGGTGAATCTTATGGTGAGTGGGTATTAGTTGATTTTGGTGACTTGGTTTTACACGTAATGGTGGAAGAACAAAGAGACCATTATCAAATTGAAAAGCTCTGGGCATGAAAATCCAATTAATTGCGGTTGGGCAAAAAATGCCAGCTTGGGTTGAACAAGGCTTTGAAGAATATCAGCGGCGTTTTCCACGTGATTGCAGTTTTGAATTAGTTGAAATACCAGCAGGTAAACGTGGCAAAAATGCTGACATTAAGCGCATTCTCGAAAAAGAAGGTGAATTAATGTTAGCGGCTGTCGGTAAAGGCAACCGCATAGTCACATTAGAAGTGACAGGTAAAAGCTGGACCACCCCCAAGCTTGCCCAACAATTAGAAAGTTGGATGCAAGATGGGCGTGATGTCAGTTTGTTAGTCGGTGGCCCTGAAGGTCTAGCGCCTGCTTGTATTGCTGCGTCCGAACAAAAATGGTCATTATCAGCATTAACTTTGCCTCATCCTATGGTGCGTGTGATTGTTGCTGAAGGTTTATACCGAGCTTGGAGTGTTACCCAAAATCATCCGTATCACAGAGAATAGTTGATGTTAAATTGGCGTCGCAGGGTAGCAATTAGAGATCATTTGGCCGAAGCAAATTTATTTGCTCGTCGGGTCATAGTTGCGCTTGTTATGGTTGTAGTACTTGGCACTATACTCGCTTTGAATATGCGCGGCTTACAAGTTGATAAACACCAAGACTACCAAACCCGCGCCGATGGTAACCGCATTAAAGTACTACCGATTGCACCTAATCGAGGGCTAATCTACGATAGATTTGGCCGAATTCTTGCGGAAAATACCTCTTTTTACAGCTTAGAAATTATACCAGAGCAAGTGGATGATATGGATGAATTACTTGCTGAACTGACTGAGTTGATCCCACTCGAAGCTGATTTAATTGAAGATTTTAGTAAAAATGCCCGTCAGCAAAGACGCAAATTTAAACCTGTTGTTTTAAAATCGCGTCTAAGCGAAGAAGAAGCCGCGATTATCGCGGTGAATCAACATAGACTGCATGGTGCTTATATTGAAGCGCGCCTTAAACGCCATTATCCATATGCCGAATTAACCACACATGCAATTGGCTATGTAGCGAAAATAAACCAAAAAGATGCGAATAACCTCGAAATGGAAGGGAAAACCGCCAATTATCAAGGCACAGATGATATAGGTAAACTTGGCATCGAAAAATATTATGAAGATACGCTGCATGGACAGGTGGGTTATCAAGAAGTTGAGGTAAACAATCGCGGACGTCCGATTAGAACTTTATCAGAGCAGCCGCCGACACCAGGGCAAGACTTGGTTTTAAGTTTAGATATAGAAATGCAAAAAGTTGCCAAACAAGCGTTAGGTGAACGCCGAGGTGCCATAGTGGTACTGGATGCAAAAGACAACGGCATTTTAAGTATCTACAGCAATCCAAGTTACGACCCGAACTTATTTGTGCATGGCATTAGCAGTAAAAATTACAAAGCGCTGCTGAGTAACAAGGACAGGCCGTTAATTAATCGCGCAACGCAAGGCCGATATCCGCCCGCATCAACCATTAAACCGCACATAGGTTTGCTTGGGTTAGAGTCAGGACTAATTACTACAAAAACACGTATTTGGGATCCGGGTTATTATCAACTTAAAGACATTGAACATAAATATCGTGATTGGAAAGCTTGGGGTCATGGTTGGGTTGATATTTACAAGGCGATTGAAGAGTCGTGTGACGTTTATTATTACGACCTTGCGGTGCGATTAGGTATGGATTCAATTTCTGAATTTATGAGTCAGTTTGGTTTTGGTGAATTGACGGGCATAGATATTCACGAAGAAACTAGTGCAACTATGCCTTCGCGTGATTGGAAATATGGTCGTTTTCGCCAACCTTGGTATGCAGGCGATACCATAAGTATAGGTATAGGCCAGGGGTATTGGACGGCGACACCAATTCAACTTGCACTCGCAACTAGTATCTTGGCGAATGAAGGTACACATTTCGAACCTAAATTACTTAAAACCACCAAAACGCAAACAGGTGAATTACCTGTTCCTGCAATAGATAGAAAACCGGTAGAAATCAAGTCACAGCGCAATTGGCAAATTATTAAAACCGCAATGGAAGGTGTAGTGGTTAAACCAACAGGCTCAGGCCATGCGGCTTATCGTGATGTCAGTTATAAAGCAGCTGGTAAAACTGGTACAGCCCAGGTGATTAGCATAGCGCAAGATCAAGAATACGACGCAGACGAAATTGAAGAACGCCATAGAGATAATGCATTATTTGTTGGTTTTGCACCCGTAGACGACCCGCAAATTGTTGTTGCTGTGATAATAGAAAACGTTGGTGGTGGTGGTAAAAACGCAGCACCTGTTGCTCGGACTATGATGGATTATTATTTTGCCCACTATCCGGAGAATTTTTAATGAACGCGCAAGTCGGCAACCAAACTGGATTATTACGTAAATTACATATAGATGCGCCACTTTTGCTTGGTTTAGTTGTGTTGATGGTTGCAGGTTTGTTCATTATTTATAGCGCCTCTGGACAAGATACAGCTTTGATCACCCGACAAATTACTCGCCTTAGTATCGCATTGGGCGTTATGTTTGTCGTAGCGCAAATTCCACCGAGTTTTTATTTGCGTTGGGCACCACCTTTGTTTATTGGTGGGTGTTTGTTGCTTATCGCTGTATTGTTATTTGGTTCAATGGGGAAAGGTGCACAGCGTTGGTTAGACATAGGTGTAACAAAAATTCAGCCGTCGGAAATGATGAAGCTTGCCGTGCCGATAATGATTGCTTGGTTTATTGCACGTAAACCTTTGCCGCCAAGTATAGGCTATTCTATTGCCGGATTTGCGCTAATTATGTTTCCGACAATGCTGATTGCTAAACAACCGGATTTAGGTACATCATTATTAATAGCGTCGTCGGGCCTATTTGTGCTCTTTTTAGCTGGATTAAGCTGGCACTTAATTGGTGGTTTTACCATTTTAGGCTTAATTACAGCGCCGATTCTCTGGTACTTTTATATGCACGAGTATCAAAAGCAGCGGGTGTTAACCTTTTTGAATCCAGAAACAGATCCATTAGGCTCTGGTTACCATATTATTCAATCAAAAATAGCTATAGGCTCAGGTGGTATGTGGGGTAAAGGCTGGTTGAAGGGTACGCAGTCACAACTAGAATTTTTACCTGAACGGCACACTGACTTTATCTTTGCTGTATTTGCTGAAGAGTTTGGCTGGGTTGGTGTATTGTCACTGCTGGCTATTTATTTTTATATTATTGCCCGCGGAATGGTTATTGCTATTCGTGCGCCAGATGCATTTACCAAATTACTTGCAGGTAGCATTACCTTAACTTTTTTTGTATATGTGTTTGTAAACATGGGCATGGTTTCGGGTATATTACCTGTGGTTGGGGTGCCGTTACCTCTAGTCAGTTATGGGGGCACATCTATGGTGACCATAATGGCTGGCTTCGGTATTATAATGGCGATAGGTACACATAGACGTTTTTTACGAGACAACTAACAGATGAAATTGCATATATTAAAACCATACCAAGCAATCATTCTTCTGCCTTTATTTATGCTTGTGTCGGCTTGTCAAAACACCAAAGAATCTAGCAGTCGCTATGCACTAAAACAAGATGTTGCACCAGCGCGTTTGCCACTTGCGCATGAAACTATAGACCCAACGCCTATTTACGAGCAACCCAGTTTAGGTGGCAATAAAAACTATTCAGTGTGGGGCAAAGATTACCAAGTGCTGAAAAGTGCCGAAGGTTTTACCGAAACCGGTATTGCGTCTTGGTATGGGCAAAAATTTCACGGCCATTTAACCTCAAACGGCGAAATATATGACATGTACTCAATGAGTGCAGCACATAAAAACTTACCTTTACCTACTTATGTACGCGTTACCAACTTAGACAACGGCCGCAAAGCTGTTGTACGGGTGAACGACAGAGGACCATTTCATCCAGGGCGAGTGATAGATTTATCTTATGCTGCCGCTTTTAAACTCGGTATTACCCAAACAGGCACTGCCAATGTCAAAGTGGAAGCTTTGCACTCTGCGCCAGGTTTTTATATCCAAGTTGAAAAAGGCGATGTAAAAAGCAACTTACAGGATAAATCGTCGGCAATTGCCGCTTTGTTTCAATTACCAACTAAAATTGTTGAAAATAGCGGAACTTTTCACCTAATTGCAGGGCCAATGGAAGAACAGGCGCAAGCCGAGCAAGTTGTAGCAGACTTAATTCGCAGTGGTTATACAAATGCACAAGAGTTTACCAATATTCGACCTGTGCATGAGTTACCGGAATAAATTGGCTCTGTTAATTGCAACTAGCTTGGGTATAATCACTACGCGCTAATTTGGCTTAAAGCTTAATTTTTCAAAACTAAATCCAGAAGTCAGCAAAATTTATCATGAAAAAAATTATCAAACGTACAGTTGGGATCCTCAGTGTTGGGATCAGTCTGGTTGCATTTAATGCTGCGGCAATCTTACCTAGCCCGCCAAAAGTAAACGCTAAAGGCCATATCCTAGTTGATTACAACACAGGTTATGTTATTTCTAGTGAAAACGCCGACATGCAGTTAGACCCAGCCTCATTAACTAAAATGATGACAAGTTATGTTATCGGTTTAGAACTTAAAAGTGGCAATATTAAAAACTCTGATTTAGTCACTATCAGTGAACGAGCTTGGGCGAAAAACTTTCCGGAATCGTCAAAAATGTTTATCGAGGTCGGTAAACAAGTATCTGTGGAAGACTTAAATCGCGGTATTATTATTCAATCAGGTAATGATGCTTGTGTCGCCATGGCAGAGCATATTGCCGGCACTGAAGGTGCTTTTACCAGTTTAATGAATGCACATGCAGAAAAATTGGGCATGACTTCATCATTTTTTGAAAACAGCCATGGTTTAACTTCGGCGAACCATTTTACTTCACCGCGTGATATGGCAACACTTGCCCAAGCGCTTATTCGTGATACGCCAGATGAATATGCCTTGTATGCAGAAAAATCTTTCACCTTTAACGGTATCAAACAATATAACCGCAATACCTTGTTGTGGGATAAAAGTTTAGATGTAGACGGAATTAAAACTGGCCATACAGAAGCGGCTGGTTATAGTTTAGTTACTTCGGCAACCAAAGGGGATATGCGCTTAATTTCTGTCGTTATGGGCACTGAATCAGAGCGTGCGCGTAAAGACGAAAACAAAAAATTATTAAATTATGGTTTTAGATTTTTTGAAACTATTACTCCGTACGAAGCGGGTACTAAATTTGCCGACCAAGCTATTTGGATGGGTGACAAAGACACAGTTAAATTAGGCATTGCCCAAAGCACAGCTATCACTATTCCACGTGGTCAACGTAAAAACTTAAAAACTAATATTCAACTTGATCAAGAGTTAGTTGCTCCAGTTAAAAAAGGCGCTGTGGTTGGTAAATTGTTTTTACAGTTAGATGGTGAAGACTTAGCTGAATACCCGTTAGTGGCATTAGAAAGCATTAACGAAGGTGGTTTGATGTCACGAGCTATCGACTACCTAAAAATGCAATTTAAGTAACAATTTCTAGCTGCTGCTTTTCCTGATAGCTGCGTTAAATTTGTTTGCCGCGCTTTTCTTTATAACGGCGGTAAAATAACCATAAAAAGCACAGTGAATAGTTTCACTGTGCTTTTTTGTTTTTAGCTCTCCCTGCGAATGCGTTATACTATGCGGCATTCTTGTCCAAACGCAGCAATAAGGTTGAGATGAAAACTAAGTTTGACGAATATTTAGAATTTCCTTGCCAATTTCCTTTCAAAGTTTTAGGCACCAACGACTCACAACTGATGGAAAAAGTGGTTGCTGTGGTACAAAAACACGCACCGGGTGATTATCGTCCTACCAGTAAACCAAGTGGTAAAGGTAACTACCAGTCTGTGACCATTAGCATTACTGCACAAAGCAAAGAGCAATTAGAAACCTTATACAAAGATTTAGCTGATATCGACTCAGTTAGAATGGTGATGTAATTGACTGAAGCTAAGTCAGCATTAGCATCCGAGCTAATTGTCCGCGAACTCGGTACGCAAGACTATTTGCCTGTTTGGCAAAAAATGCAAAACTTTACCCAAACTCGCGCCGCCGAACAAATAGATGAAATATGGTGGGTTGAGCATCCTGCCGTATTTACCCAAGGGCAAGCGGGTAAAGAAGAACATTTATTAATGCCGGGTGATATTCCTGTGGTTAAGGTTGACCGTGGTGGTCAAGTAACTTACCACGGCCCAGGTCAATTGGTTGGTTACACCTTAATTGATATAAAACGCAAAGGCATTGGTGTACGTAATCTAGTAACCGCAATAGAACAAAGCATAGTTGATCTACTGCAAGGTGACGGCATAGAGGCTTATGCTAAAAAGGATGCACCAGGTGTATATGTAAATGAGCAAAAAATTGCATCACTTGGTTTACGCATTCGCCGTGGTTGTTCGTTTCACGGTTTAGCGTTAAACGTGGCTATGGATTTAGCACCGTTTCAACGAATTAATCCTTGTGGGTATCAAGGTTTACAAATGACACAAACATCAGCGCTCGGTGGGCCGCAAAATATAACCGCGGCTAAACAAGAGTTAACGCAACAGCTTGTAAAACACTTAGAGTATACCAATGTGGTCGAAAAGATAGGGTTTGAAAATGAATAAACCAGCACGTCCGGTAGCCGGTGAAAAGCTACGTGATGAAGACAAAATGCGCTTAATTCCGGTGAAGGTTTTGCCAACTGAAAAATCGGAAATGTTGCGCAAACCTGAATGGATTAAAATTAAGTTGCCACGTAGCAGCGAAAAAATTGAGCATATTAAACAAACCATGCGTAAAAATAATTTGCATTCGGTTTGTGAAGAAGCATCATGCCCTAACTTAGCTGAATGTTTTAACCATGGCACAGCCACATTTATGATTTTGGGTGACATTTGTACACGTCGCTGTCCATTTTGTGATGTGGCACACGGCCGTCCATTAAAGCCAGATGAAAATGAGCCGGAAAAACTAGGTAAAACCATAGCTGAAATGAAGCTTAAGTATGTGGTCATCACATCGGTAGATCGTGATGATTTACGTGATGGTGGAGCACAGCATTTTGTTGATTGTATTGACGCCATTCGTAAATACAGCCCTGAAATTAAAATTGAGGTGCTAGTACCTGATTTTAGAGGGCGCATGGAAGTGGCGTTAAAAATATTGAATACCAGCCCGCCAGATGTATTTAATCATAATTTAGAAACCGCACCGCGTTTATACAAAATGGCAAGGCCAGGTGCTGATTATAAGTGGTCGTTAGAGTTATTGCGTCGCTTCAAAGAAGATAACCCTAATGTCGCCACTAAATCAGGTTTAATGATGGGTATGGGTGAAACCAACGAAGAGATTGTTGAAGTATTAAAAGACCTACGTGAACATAATGTTGATATGTTAACTCTAGGTCAATATTTACAACCTTCGCGCCATCATTTACCGGTCAAACGTTATGTTCATCCTAAAGAGTTTGATGAGCTAGATGGCATTGCCAAAGATTTAGGCTTTAGCCATGCTGCTTGTGGCCCTATGGTGCGCTCAAGCTACCATGCGGATAAACAAGCTGCCGGTGAAGAAGTGAAATAACTAACTGAAAAGTTAACTTAATTTCACAAAATAAAAATAGGCGTCTACACTGAAACTAGCATAAAACTAGAATGAGTGTGTAGATGCCACAAGCACTAAGATCCCCTTTTGTTATTGGTTATTCAACCTTAGGTAGACAGATGCTTTTGTCTGCTGCTTTTTTAATAATCTCACCACTTGTTATCGCAGCAAATGAAATTGAAACGATTGAAGTTGTTTCTCAACATAAAAAAGAAAATTTACAAAAGACTCCTCTAGCTGTTTCGGCAATTGGCAAACTACAGTTTGAGCGCAGCGAATTGAACAGCCTTACAGATATCGAAACTCAAGTACCAGGTTTAGCGCTTGGCACAATCAATATTATTCAGCCACAGATCTATATTCGCGGCATAGGTTCAAATGACGATTCTGCTGCAGGGGATAGCTCTGTAGCCATGTTTGTTGATCAGGTTTACCTAAACCGAATGTCTAGCGTATATATGAATAGCTTTGATTTACAAAGCATAGAGGTATTGCGTGGTCCTCAAGGCACTTTGTATGGGAAAAATGGTGTGGGTGGTGTGATTCATTTTATCCGTAATAAACCTGTGTTAGCCAATGAATACAAAGCGCGTGTTGGTGTTGGAAACTTGGGACTGCATAATTTTGATTTAATGTTGAATCAACAATTGAGTGAACAGGTTGCTGCTCGCGTGTCTTTTGGCAGTCATCAGCGTGATGGTTATATTAAAGATGCAAATGGTCGGGGTGTTTATTCAGATCAAAATCAACAATCAGCGCATTTGCAATTCGCTTATATAAAAACCGATGATCAGATAAATTTAGCCTTGGAATACAATGATATCGACCAAAATGCCAAAGGTCACACTGTTACTGGAGGCGGGCTTGGGCAAATCATTTCACTGACTCAGCCAGAAGTATTTAATGATTTTTATCACACTTTATCTTCAGATGCAGGTATGGCCGAAAACACTAATTCTGGTGCTCAACTCACTTGGGTACACAACTTTGCTTCGGTTCAATTGCACTCAATCACAGCGTATAAAGAGTCTGAAAGCCACTTGTTAGAGCCGTTATCTGGAGCTGATGTCCAATATAGTGATTTTTTTGCAGCGGACATTGCCATTAACGAAGATGCTCAACAGTTAAGCCAAGAGTTTAGATTATTTGGCCAACAAATATTCGACACTCAAGTTGCATGGCTTGCTGGTTTATATTGGATGGATAGCCAAGCAAACCGCAGTGAAAGTTACACATTTGATTTGGGCAGTTTAATATTATCTACCCCAACACAAGCCGTTCCTCCGGGTACTGTTGTATCTACGGCTTCGAGCAATTTTCAGCAATCAGACAACACCACTTATGCAGCCTACTTTAATTTGGATTATGCGTTTGACTCGGTACACAAACTTTCTGTTGGCTATAGAGTGGGATATGAAAAAAAGCAAGTCGAACAAGTGACAGATCAAGTTGATGGGTTGATTATTCATGAAGTCTATCAAACCAACAATCAGCGTAGCTTTAACGCCAATACACTACAACTTATGTTATCCAGTCAGTGGCAGCAAAATTTATATAGCTATATAAGGTATGCTGAAGGTTATAAAAGTGGTGGTTACCAAGGTGTCGCGCCAACCAAAGCAGATGCAGAGCTGGGTTTTGCACCAGAATATGCTGATAACTACGAAATCGGTGTTAAGTCTGATTGGTGGCAAAATCAATTTAGATTAAACGCTACAGTGTTTTACACAGACTATCAAGATTTACAAGTTTTATTACAACGTGAATCTCAAGCGCCTGTTAGCCCAATTTCAGTTGAAAATGCGGCTGAAGCTTCTAGCAAGGGAGTCGAGTTTGAATGGGGGATAGCACCCAATGTTTTACCTAATTGGCATTTTAGTGGCCACTTAGCACTATTAAATGCCCGTTATGAAAGTTTTAAAGGAAACCCAAATGTTAAAGACAATAAATTGCGTAACGCACCTAAATCTTCTTATGCGGTTAATCTGAGCTATTACCCAAATTGGTTTGATGCTTATCACCTTGAATGGCATATGAGTTATAGATACAAAGGCACAACTTACCAAGAGCCAGAAAATTTAGATATATCTGCTATTCCGGCATATCATTTATTGAGCAGCAAAATTAGATTTACACCTGACAGTGAAAAATGGTTGCTCGATGTGTGGGTCGAAAACCTGACAGACGAAAAATATTATGTTCACAAATTTGCATCACCAACTTCTACCGGTGCATTGGCTGTTATTTCTAGCCCAGGTTTACCGCTAAACGGGGGCGTAAAATTGACCTATTTATGGTAAAAAATAACCATCTTGTTCATAGTTTAAGCAAACAAACTAAAAAACTAATTTTTTTGAAAAAAATAAAACAAATTGGTTGACTTAGTACCGCAAAATCCGTTTAATACACGCCCGCAGCAGCTTGAAGCTTAAGATGCTGGTTTAGATAAGTGCCCAGATAGCTCAGTCGGTAGAGCAGGGGATTGAAAATCCCCGTGTCGGTGGTTCGATTCCGCCTCTGGGCACCATTTATCTAAAAGTTTTTAAATGTGCCGACTTAGCTCAGTTGGTAGAGCAACTGACTTGTAATCAGTAGGTCGCCAGTTCGATTCCGGCAGTCGGCACCATTTAAAACATCTTAAAGCCCAGATAGCTCAGTCGGTAGAGCAGGGGATTGAAAATCCCCGTGTCGGTGGTTCGATTCCGCCTCTGGGCACCATTTGGTTCCATTCAAATCTCTTAAATCTTACATATTTCTCGTAACAGTTTATCTAATATAAGTTTTGATCTTCTTTCTTATTTTTTGCGTATA
The DNA here is from genome assembly GCF_000281085.1 of Catenovulum agarivorans YM01. Classification (GTDB taxonomy): domain Bacteria; phylum Pseudomonadota; class Gammaproteobacteria; order Enterobacterales; family Alteromonadaceae; genus Catenovulum; species Catenovulum agarivorans. Next base: position 41,714 of record NZ_JH767524.1, on the reverse strand, counting down.
ACACCACATCTTTTCGACTCTGTTCTGGCACATTTTACTTAAGCGCCTAGACTTAAGGCTAGTCTGTATAGCTACATGCTCCAACAAAATTTGAGGTCACAATGCAATATCCTTGGATTGAAAAATCAAATCGAATTTTCACTGGTGTGTTGATTGGCCAGTTCATTTTATCTTTCTTAATCGCGTTTTTTACCGGCACTTGGACTGAAGCTGTAGTGTTAGGCTCAGCTATCTTAGCCGTACCACTTTTTTTAATATTCTCGCAGCCTTTTGCTGCTGTTTCTCGGCATAGTGTTGGTATAGCGATTCAGTTGTTTGCAGCTTTGCATATTCACCAAACGTCAGGATTAATTGAAATCCATTTTGAAATATTCGTCATGCTGGCTTTTTTAAGTTTTTATCGTGATTGGGCGGTGATTTTAACCAGCGTGATTGTGGTCGCATTGCACCACATCAGCTTTTTTATTTTGCAAAGCCAAGGCATGTCTATATATGTATTTGAGCAATCGCATTTGCAATTTTATATCTTAATTATCCATGCATTATTCGCGGTAACAGAAGCAGCTTTATTAATGTTTGTCGCAAAAACTAGCTTACGCGAGGCGCAAGCTGGTTTGCAGTTAACTAATACCGTCGAGAAAATTTTGGCACAGCAAGGTCAATTTAATTTAGGTGTTGAGTTAGACCAGAAGAACCGCAATCTACGCGGCTTTAATCAGTTAATTAGCTCTTTTCAGCAGTTTGTTTCACATGCAAGTGCAGTGAATCAAGAAGTTGCTGGTTTGTCTAAACAGGTTGCTTCGTTAACCGCCAATGTTGAACAGTCAACCGAAACAACCAACGAGCAGGTGGCTTTAATTGCCACGGCCACTGAAGAAATGACCACCGCTAACTCAGATGTTGCCGAGCGGGCAGCTGATGTGAATACCTTTACCGAAGCAGCGCTAACGCGCGCTAATGAAGCAGACAAGGTGATTACCAATGGCAGCCAAGAAATGTCACAGCTTAAAACTGAGTTGTCGTGTGCGGCTACCACGATAGATTCTTTGGCGACAAAATGTAATCGTATTAAAGAGGTCATGGAGGCGATTAAGTCGATTTCTGAGCAAACCAATTTATTGGCGTTAAATGCGGCAATTGAGAGTGCGCGCGCAGGGGAACATGGTCGGGGATTTGCCGTAGTCGCGGACGAAGTGCGTCAATTGGCGATGCGTACTCGCGAGAATACTGAACAAATTAGTGATATTACAGCCTCTTTGATAACTGATGCTGAAAAGTCAGTAACACAAATGAACGAATGTTTAGAGCGGGCGTCAACTGCTGATGCGGCGTCAGCAACCGCTAAAGCTGAAATTGCGAATGTGGTTAATGACATAGCCAAAGTGTCGGAAAATATTGCGTATGTTGCGACCGCTGTTGAAGAGCAGAGTAATGTATCGCAAAGTATTTCGCATTCAACGCAAGAACTGTCGTTAACCTCTGAACAATTAAAACAGTACGCCGACATGGCCGGAGATAATTTTGCACTATTGCACAAACATATCGAGCAGCTTAATCAAGAAATGGCGCGCTTCAAAATTTAAAGCGGTTAGTCTGTTTATTGTAGTATGGGCGAGTGTCTTGCTTGGTAGCATTTTGTATTTATCTAATTTGCGAGTTGGTTTGTTTGATCCAAACAATCAACTAACTTTGTTAAGCGCACAAGCAAGTTTTGAACGCGAATTTGTTAATAAGCTACAATCTGCTGGTATAGATACTCGCAATACAACTCTGCACTTTGCAGCGGACACAAGATGTTATTGCCAAACTGTGGCTAAACCTCATATTGATTCGGTAAAACAACTCGCCACTGAACAAGGTTTTATTAATAACCAACTAACTGTTACCAGTGACTCAGCCTTAATTTCTTATATTCCCTCAACACCAGCAGTTGCGGTATTTAATCAGCAAGGGCTTTTAGTGTATTTAGGCCCGTATGCAACAGGCCTATTTTGCGCACCTCAACAAGGTATAGTTGAAAACTATATATCCTCTGAACAAGCTTATTTAGGTGCAACTATTATTAGCGATGCTAAGGGGTGTTATTGTCATAGTTAGTGTTGATGATTCGACACAGTGGCTTAGCAAAAGGTATAATGCATTTTTTATTTCGCCTTTAGCTCCGCACAGTATTAATACCATGAAGTCTATCAAACCTGTAAACCACACATTCTCAGTCGCCCCTATGCTTGACTGGACTGACCGCCATTGCCGCTATTTCTACCGTGTTATGTCGCAACACGCTGTTTTATACACCGAAATGGTTACGACAGGCGCTATTTTATTTGGTAAAGGTGATTACATTAAATTTGATGATGCTGAGCACCCTGTGGTTTTGCAGCTTGGTGGTAGTGATGCCTCTGATATGACCAAATCTGCGATTAAAGCGCAAGAGTACGGTTATGATGAAATTAATATTAACGTCGGTTGTCCTTCAGACCGCGTGCAAAACGGTATGTTTGGCGCTTGTTTAATGGCTAAACCTGAGTTGGTTGCAGATTGTGTTAAAGCTATGCAGGCGGAAGTGGATATTCCAGTAACGGTTAAAACCCGTATTGGCATTGATGACAGCGACGATTATGCGTTTTTACAAAGCTTTGTTGAGCAAGTAGCTGATGCAGGTTGTGAACACTTTATTGTGCATGCGCGTAAAGCTTGGTTGCAAGGTTTAAGCCCTAAACAAAATCGTGAAGTGCCACCGTTAAATTATCCAAGAGTGTATCAGCTTAAGCAGGAATTCCCTGAGCTACAAATTAGCATTAATGGTGGTATCGAGACTTTTGAGCAGGTGGATGAGCACTTACAGCACATTGATGGTGTAATGTTAGGTCGAGCGGTTTATCAAAACCCGTATATGTTAGCTGAGCTTGACGCTAAGCTGTTTTCTTGTGAGCAGCCTATACTTTCACGTCGTCAAGTCGTTGAGGCAATGTATCCTTATATAGAGCGCGAAACGGCTGTTTCAGATACAGGTTATCAAACAACCGCTTGGCATATTGCAAGACATATGTTGGGTCTATTCAATGGTCAACCAAATGCGCGTATGTGGCGACGTTATTTAAGTGAAAATGCACGTAACTATCCGCATGGTATTGAGGTGTTTGAGGGTGCCTTTGCGGCTATGGAAGGGTAGTCAAACCTAAACTTCAAAGTTAACAAACAAAAAACCCAGCGTCAGCTGGGTTTTTTAATCGGTTTAAATTATTTAACTTAAACTTCTAAATAATCCAAAATACCTTCAGCAGCTTTACGGCCTTCGTCGATAGCAGTAACAACTAAGTCTGCACCACGAACCATATCACCACCAGCGAAGATTTTTTCATTGCTGGTTTGATATTTAAATTGACCGTCAGCAGGTGCTTTTACGCGATCCCACTGGTCAAGCTCTACACCGTAGTCAGCTAACCAAGGTGCTGGGTTAGGTTGGAAACCGAATGCAACAACTACAGCATCACATTCCATTACAAACTCTGAACCTTCAACTTTTTCTGCACGGCGACGACCGTTTGCATCTGGTGCACCCATTTGTGTGCGGACAAATTCAACACCAGTAGCTTTACCGTTAGCGTCAACTTTAATCGCTAAAGGTTGTACGTTAAATTCAAACTCAACACCTTCTTCACGTGCGTTTTGAACTTCACGACGTGAACCTGGCATGTTTTGCTCGTCACGACGGTATGCACAAGTTACTTTTTCCGCGTCTTGACGGATAGAAGTACGTACACAGTCCATAGCTGTATCACCACCACCTAAAACAACCACTTTTTTGCCTTTCATATCAATGAAATCTTCAGGTGATTTTTCTAAGCCGATTAAACGGTTGGTGTTTGAAATCAAGAATGGTAATGCATCAAATACACCTTCAGCGTCTTCATTTTCAAAGCCACCTTTCATGTATTTGTAAGTACCCATACCTAAAAATACTGCGTCGTATTGGTCAATCAATTCTTGGAATTGAACGTCTTTACCAACTTCAGTGTTTAGTACAAACTCGATACCCATTTCTTCGAAAATTTGACGACGTAAAGTAATAACGTCTTTTTCTAATTTGAATGCTGGAATACCAAAAGTTAATAGGCCACCAATTTCTTCGTATTTATCGAATACAACTGGTTTTACACCGTTACGTACTAATACGTCAGCTGCTGCTAAACCTGCAGGACCAGCACCAACAATGGCTACTTTTCTGTCAGTTTTAACAACGTTTGACATATCTGGACGCCAGCCTTGTTTGAAAGCTGTGTCAGTAATGTACTTTTCAATTGAACCTATAGTTACTGCACCGAATTCGTCGTTTAAGGTACAAGAACCTTCACATAAACGATCTTGTGGACATACACGGCCACATACTTCAGGCAAGCTATTGGTTTTGTGCGAAAGCTCTGCAGCTTCCCAAATACGACCTTGATTCGCTAAATCTAACCACTGTGGAATGTAGTTGTGTACCGGACATTTCCACTCACAGTATGGGTTACCACAGTCCAAGCAGCGATCTGCTTGGCCTGCTGCTTGTGAATCACTTAGTGGTTCGTAGATTTCTACGAACTCAATTTTACGCGTATCAATCGGCTTTTTGGGCGGATCAATACGTTCTACGTCCATAAATTGATATACGTTTTTGCTCATCACAATCTCCTTACTTGATCTCGACTCTTAGTTCATCAGAAGAACGACTGATGTGACCAAGTAAGTTATTAACATCATTTGCTTTAGGTTTAACCAACTTAAACTTAGGTAAGTAAGCGTTGAAGTTTTTCAGGATATCTCCTGCACGCTCACTGCCTGTTTCTTCAAAGTGTTGGTTAATTAAACCACGTAAGTGTTCTACTAGAATGCTCTTATCTTCGAATGAAGTCGCTTCTACTAACTCTTTATTTAATTTGCCAGCTAGGTCGTCTTTTTCGTCAAGAATGTAAGCGAAACCGCCTGTCATACCTGCACCAAAGTTAACGCCGATTGAGCCTAAGATAACCATGATACCACCAGTCATGTATTCACAACCGTTATCACCTGTACCTTCAACTACAGCTGTTGCACCTGAGTTACGTACACCGAAACGCTCACCCGCACGGCCTGCAGCAAATAATTTACCGCCAGTTGCACCGTATAAACAGGTGTTACCGATAATCGCACTTTCGTGAGATTTATAGCTTACGCCTTTTGGTGAACGTACTACTAGCTTACCGCCAGCCATACCTTTACCAACGTAGTCGTTTGCGTCGCCGGTTAAAATCATGTTTAAGCCGCCAGCATTCCATACACCAAAACTTTGACCAACAGTACCAGTTAAGTTAATAGTGATTGGTGCGCTTTGCATGCCAGTGTTGCCATGGTGTTTAGCAATTTCACCACTGACTAATGCACCGACAGAGCGGTCAGTATTTTGTACTGAGAAGCGGAATACACCACCTGATTTGTTTGCTACAGTGTCTTTAACTTCAGCTAACATTTTCAAGTTTAAAGCACCTTCATCGTACGGAGGGTTTTTCTTCTCAGTACAGTGACGCGCTGTTGCAGCTGATGGCTCGCAGTTGTACAACAAACCAGATAAGTCTAATTTTTGTTGTTTAACTGTTTGACCTTCAATTACTTCTAACAAGTCTGTGCGACCAATTAAGTCGTTAAACTTACGGATACCTAACTGTGCCATGATTTCACGTACTTCTTGCGCGATAAAGCGGAAGTAGTTTTCACACATGTCTGGTAAACCGTGGTAGTTGTTTGCACGTAATTTTTCGTCTTGAGTTGCAACACCAGTTGCACAGTTGTTTAAGTGACAAATACGTAAGTATTTACAGCCTAATACAACCATAGGGCCAGTACCAAAACCGAAGCTTTCTGCACCTAATAAGGCTGCTTTAACTACGTCTAAACCAGTTTTTAAACCACCGTCCGTTTGTAAACGAACTTTATGACGTAAGTTATTTTCAACAAGTGCTTGTTGAGTTTCAGCAACACCTAATTCCCAAGGCGAACCTGCATATTTAACTGAAGTTAATGGGCTTGCTGCTGTACCACCGTCGTAACCAGATACAGTAATTAAATCTGCATATGCTTTGGCTACACCAGTTGCGATAGTACCAACACCAGGCTCTGACACTAATTTAACAGAGATAAGTGCAGTTGGGTTTACTTGTTTTAAATCGAAAATTAGCTGAGCTAAATCTTCAATTGAATAAATATCGTGATGCGGTGGAGGCGAAATAAGGGTTACGCCCGGTACAGAGTAACGTAATGTTGCAATGTAAGGGTTAACTTTATCACCCGGTAACTGACCACCTTCACCTGGTTTAGCACCTTGAGCTACTTTAATTTGGATAATGCTAGCATTAACTAAGTAGTGTGGCGTTACACCGAAACGACCAGAAGCAACCTGTTTGATTTTTGAGTTGCGCTCTGTGCCATAACGTTTTGGATCTTCACCACCTTCACCTGAGTTTGAGTTACCGCCTAAACGGTTCATTGCAATTGCTAATGACTCATGTGCTTCAGGGCTTAATGCACCAATTGACATAGCCGCAGTGTCAAAACGTGGGAATAAGTTTTCCGCAGCTTCAACTTCGCTTACATCAATTGCTTGACCTGGTTTAACTTTAAACAAGTCGCGAATTGTTGATACAGGGCGCTCGTTTACAATTTTTGCAAACTCTAAATAGTCTGAGTATTCACCACTGCGAACCGCTGTATGTAATGTGTTCACTACATCAGGGTTATAAGTGTGGTATTCCTCGCCGTGTACAAACTTCAATAAACCACCGTGCGTCATTTTCTTGCGTGGTAACCATGCAATGCGCTCTAGGTTAATTAAGTCTTGTTGGAAATCACTGAATTCTGCACCTTGAATGCGGCTAGTGATACCACGGAAACAGGTTTCCATAACTTCATCGCTAATACCAATTGCTTCAAATAATTGCGACCAACGGTAACTAGCAATGGTAGAAATACCCATTTTCGACATGATTTTGAATAAACCTTTGCCGATGCCTTTGCGGTAGTTTGCAATTGCGGTACGAGCATCAATATTGATGGCTTTTTTGTCCGCTAATTGTTCAATTGTTTCGTATGCAAGGTAAGGGTAAACAGCAGTCGCACCTAAACCTATTAATACTGCAAAGTGATGTGGATCGCGTGCAGACGCAGTTTCAACAATTAGGTTACTGTCACAACGCACTTGGTTGTCTAATAAACCTTGTTGTAGTGCACCAACAGCCATTGCCGCTGGTACTGGTAATGTACCTTTAGCGATATCACGGTCTGACAAGATTACAATAACAACGTTACGCTCTTTAACTGCAGCTACTGCTTCAGCAACGATACGTTTAATAGCAGCTTGCAGATCTTCTTTCTGAGGATCATAGTTCAAGCTGAAAGTTTCAGTTGCGTAATGTGTATTGTCAGTCGCTTTTAATTGAACTAGGTCAGTATACATTAATACAGGCGATTCAAATAAAATACGATTTGCGTGGCTAGTGGTTTCACTAAATACGTTTTGTTCAACACCAATACAAGTTTGTAAACTCATTACATGGTTTTCACGCAATGGATCGATTGGTGGATTGGTTACCTGAGCAAACATTTGGCGGAAGTAGTCATATACTGTGCGGTGTTTACGCGACAATACAGCCATAGGGGTGTCATCACCCATAGAGCCAACTGCTTCTTGACCATTAATTGCTAATACTTTGACAACTTGATCGATTTCTTCATAGCTGTAGTTAAATAACTTATGGTAAACAGCTAGTTGTACATCGTCGTAGTCACGTTTACCCGCAAGTGAAGGATCACACTCTGAAGGTGGGGTTAAACGACGAACGTTTTCGTCCAACCATTCGCGGTACGGATGACGATCTTTTAAATCTTGGTCGATTTCATTGCTGCGCCATAATTGACCCGTTTTGGTGTCAACAGCCAACATTTCACCTGGACCTACGCGGCCTTTTTCAACTACTTCGTCAGGTGAATATTCCCAAATACCAACTTCAGACGCAAGCGTGATAAAGCGGTTAGTGGTGATAACGTAACGCGCAGGACGCAAACCATTTCTGTCAAGGTTACAAGCTACGTGGCGACCATTGGTTAAAACGATACCCGCTGGGCCGTCCCAAGGTTCCATGTGCATAGAGTTGAATTCATAAAATGATTTTAACTCTTGTGACATGTCAGGATTGTTTTGCCATGCTGGCGGCACTAATAAACGCATAGCGCGGAATAAGTCTAAACCACCGGCTAATAATAGCTCTAACATGTTATCTAATGACGATGAATCTGAACCTTCTGTATTTACATAAGGTGCAGCGTCTGTCATGTCAGGTAAAATAGGTGATGCAAACTTGCTAGTACGCGCAAGTGCCCACTGGCGGTTAGCTTTAATTGTGTTGATTTCACCATTATGCGCTAAGAAACGGAAAGGCTGTGCCAGTTTCCAGCGAGGTAATGTATTTGTCGAAAAGCGTTGGTGGAATACACAAATAGCTGATTGCATACGAAGATCTGCTAAATCTTCATAGAAAGCAGGCAAATCAGCAGGCATTACTAAGCCTTTATAAACAGTTACTAAGCCTGAAAGAGTTGCAATGTAGAAGTCTGCATCGTCAGTCATACGTTTTTCAATACGACGACGCGCAATGTATAAACGACGCTCTAAATCTATGTCTTTCCAACCATTAGGTGCATTACAGAAAATTTGCTCAAAACGTGGTAGTTGTGATGCAGCAATTTCACCTAAAGTTTCGTTGTTGGTAGGCATTACACGCCAGCCGACAATAGTCAGAGTTTCACGCTGAAGCTCTTCTTCAATTACTTTACGAGCAAATGCAGCTTTTTCTGCATCTTGGCTTAAAAATACTGTACCTACACCATAGTTAGTGGCGAGTTTCCAGTTATTCTCTTCAGCGATAGCTCTAAAGAAGGTGTCTGGCTTTTGCATTAACAAACCACAGCCATCACCTGTTTTACCGTCGGCAGCAATACCACCACGGTGTTTCATTCGATCTAACGCACCAATCGCAGTGCGAACCAATTTATGGCTCGCTTCACCGTCCATATGCGCGATTAGGCCAAATCCACAGTTATCTTTTGACTGGCTAGCGTCATATAGTTTCATTCAAAACCTCCGAGGCCCATGGGTTTCCGCGTACAACTTGCAATATTGTGTGTAAAGTTAATTACCACAAGATTGCGTGCGCATCGCTACCATGTATTTTCATTCAGTTAAATTTTCGACAGAACCTAATACGATAATGTTTTCTCGCATTAAAATCAATCTATTCGATCTTGCAATACTTGTCTCTCAACACGCCTTTGTGTCGATTTTAGTGATTATGTTGCCGCTTATTTCGGCTAAAATGTAGCTAACTTCGGTTAAAATGACGTTTGGCTAAAATGCCTCCGTTAAATCATTTTTTTGCAGTTGACTAATTTTAATTCAAATTCAATGAATAAACATTCATTAAATTTGAATATGTATATTCTAGTAGGCTCTATATCCGCCCGCTATTCCTTTGGTTGAAACACTCACAGCATCGTGCGCATGCAATGATTCGTAATGATTTACCCTGATCCAAAAATCTAGGTAACCCGCAACTTGATTTAACGTATGTTTTAAACGACGACCCGCATCTTCACAAAACATTAAGTTTTGCCCATTTAAACGTGCAAATTCTTGCTCATCTTCACGTTTAACTGCTGCTTGTACCGGCGTTTGTAACGCTTGTTCAACTGCATCAACTAAATCAATAATAGGGAATTCGGTCACTTCGTCTGCAAGTTTCACTTTAACCTCAGCGACACTGCGTTGGCTATGTGGGGTTGCGACTATACCTTCTGTTGTACCTAACCATTGTTTCACTTGTTTTGCATCTAGCGCACCTTCATCACCAAACTTATTCGCAAAAGCTTGTTGAATAAGTTGACGTGCAAGTGCTGCAGAGCAAGGACAGGTAGATGAGTATGGTACATCTACTTGCATTTCGGTAGTTATTTGACCATCAGCGAAGTAACCAATAATTGTAATAGGGTAGGCTTTCCAACCTTGTTTACCACTAATTAATGAACGACGACGCATATGGTAGTCAAATGTAAATTTAACAAAAGCTTTGTCGCTAAGCTCTTCGTGACTTTCAATAAAGTCATTTAGTAACTGAGCTAAACTTTCTTTAGTTAAACTACCTTCAGTTGACAGTTGATCCAGCAATAAATATAAACGCGACATGTGAATGCCTTTTGCTTTAGCCTGCGTTAGATTTACAAAAGCTTCAACTCGTGCACTGACTGCGCGCTCGTTTTCATCTTTTGCTGCAATCATTATTGGCACTTCAATTTCGCTCATGCCTACCCAATCTAATTCCCCTTCGTGTTGGGCTGCGGATTGGTTGGCGATGTCAGGCATAGAAGTTGGCATTCATACTCCAAATATAGCTGGTTAGATCATTACTCTGTTCAAAAAGGGCGCACTTTATACCATAAAAAGTGCGGTTTGGCTGCGGATTTTTAAAATTTAGCAGGAAGTGTAGTTTAACAATTAAACAAACGCGCAAAAACCACCAAGTGTTAGGGTTTTTGCGCTCAACTTAATCGATTTTTTCTATCGGTTTATTTTGATGCTAACTGAGTCACTGCGCAAGCCTGCAGCCGTTGCTGTGACTGTTATGTCTTCGCTACCAGCAAGTTTACTTTGAATGACTGCCACTAACTTACCTTGAAAGCTTTGACGAGTATTTGTTTGAAAACTTTCAGTTGATGTTGGGTTGGCATTACCAATGGCCATTAGCTTACCTGAGCCAGTTGTGGAAAATTTGATTTGTTGATCTTGGCTTAAGTGGTAAATCGGCACACCATTTTGGTCGAACAATTGCGCTTGTACATATACTAGTGAATGTCCATCAGCATTTATTGCTGTTTTCTCGGCAGACAATTTAATTGTATGCGCTTGTTTGTGGGTGGTTAAGCGTTTCTCTGACACTAACTCACCTTGTTGGTTATAACCGAGTGCAGTTAGATCGCCAGCTTGATAAGGCAGTTGAAAGTGGGCTTGATACTCGTCCCTTGCACTTATGGTTTTACTTGCAATTAATTGCCCATTTAAGTGTAAATCCACTTTAGCTAACCTGGTATAAACAGTGACTTCTAATGGTTTTGTGCCAGCATTTGGCCATGTCCAACTTGGGTGAATATCAGGGTAAGTCCACCATAAGATCCAGTCAGGGTTTGGTGTTGGCTCTAACCAAGGTTGTGGGCTTTTTACAAACACTTCTAGGCCATTGTGGTCGCTCTGCCATAAATAGTCTCGATAATAAGCAGCAGGTCTTTTATTGCCTAATGCATCAATGTCGCCACAATACGCCAGATGCCAAGGGTAGGGCGCTAAACCTTTCCATTCGGGTGCATAACCTGTCCAACCGATAGAAGCTTCACCTAGGTAGTCCCAGCCGGTCCAGACAAAGTCACCAATAATATAAGGGTGTTGTTCAACGAATTGCCAATATTCAAAAGCTCGTGCCGGGTAGGTTTCAGAGCCGTACATAACTCGGTTAGGCTGGCGCTGATGATCTTTTTGGTAAAACTTTTCTTGGTAGTTATAACCAACTATATCAAACTGATTAAGCAGTTTATCAGCCCAATCATCACTTACATTTGCGCCTATAGTGACAGGTCTTGTAGTGTCGAGTGTTGTCACTGCTTGGATAAGTTTTTGTGCTGTTGCGACACCCAAGTCATCAACCTGCTCAGGTATTTCGTTACCAATTGACCACATAATAATGCTTGGGTGGTTAATGTCTCGCTTGATAAAATTGCTCAGATCGCGCTGCCAATCATTGGCGAAGTGCGCTGAATAATCGTTTTTGTGATCCCACTTAGGTTTATTCCAACTATCGAATGATTCATTAATTACATATAAACCAATTTCATCTGCTGCAGCTAATAAAGAGGACGCAGGCGGGTTGTGTGACAAACGAATAGCATTGTAGCCAGCCTGTTTGATAATGGATAATTTGCGATATTCAGCATCAGGCCACGAAGCTGCGCCTAGCATGTAATGGTCGTGGTGAATGTTCATGCCTTTTAGCAATACAGGCTGGTCATTAATGAGTAGACCTTGAGTTGCACTATACTGAATCGAACGAAAACCAACTTTTTGTCGCAATTGCTGTTGTTGGCCATTGCTAAAAGTAACTGTCTGTTCAACTGTATATAGGTTAGGTGCTGCAGCTGACCATGTTTGAATACCTGCTAGTTGGTGTGATTGAGTTATTTGTGCCGTCTGCTGGTTAAATTCAGTTTGTTGATGCTGATATATTACTTTGCCGTTACTGGCGACAATTTGCGTATCCAACTGTGTGGCTTGGATATCTGCTTGGGTATTGGTTAGTTCTAGTGTTACTTTTAACTCAGCATTGTTGTTACTTAATAAAACCGCCTGATAGTGTTTAGCAAAAGGTGCAATATAGTTTTGTGGTAATTGCAGTAACTTAACCGGGCGGTATATCCCCGAACCAGAGTACCAGCGGCTATTAAGGTGTGGGTTATTTACTTTGACCGCAATTAGGTTTTTGCTTTGGTCTGAGTATAAATGTTCAGTGATGTCGATGTAAAAACCTGTATAACCATTGGCTTGTCCACCTACTTTTGTGCCATTTACATATATTTCCGACAGCATGTAGATGCCATCAAAATAAATAACTGTGCGACCACTTTTATTGGTGTTAACAAACTCTTTGCGATACCAAGCAATGCCACCAAGGGTATAACCCGTGTCGTACGCATCTAGTGAATCTGCTGAAAATGGACTGCTTGTGCCAGGTTGATCTTCAATTGAATAGTCATGTGGTAAATTTACTGTTCGCCAGCTATCTGTATCTAATTGAGGTGACTGGCCATTGTTAATGTCACCTCGATGGAATTGCCAAGCAAAATTAAATGAATCAAATTGTGTTTGTGCATTTACACTGTGAACTGATAGGGTCGCCAGTACAGCGGCAAGAATAAACCTAAGCATGCATACCTCATATGTTGGGTAAATTAATTTCACAAAAGGGTAAATGTTTACCCTTTTGTTTGCAAGCATCTTAGATTATTCATGCTCCATGGCTTGGGTTAATCTTCAGCTGCGGTTATTTTTTGCAGTTGTGCGAAGTCTGTATCGCCCTGTAACACTTTTATAATGCCGTCTTGCACTAATGTACGCATACCATCTTCAATACACTGGTGTTTCATTTCGGGAACAGATGCTTCTTTATATACCAGCTGTCGTAGTGCCGGTGTCATGCGGAGTAATTCGTGAATGCCGGTTCTACCTTTATAACCCGAGTGGGCACAATTATCGCAACCGCCAGCTTTGTATAATTTTAATTCAGCAGGATTAATCTCCAGCTCGTCAAAATGTTGTTCGCCATATTGACGACGTAAAAACTCTATTTCTACCGAATCGGGTTGATATTCAACTTTACACTCTTTGCACAAGGTTCTAATTAAACGCTGGGCTAAAATACCTAAACAGGCATCTGAGAAGTTGACTGGATCTAAACCTAAATCAAGTAGACGTGTAATGGTTTCAGGTGCCGAGTTGGTATGCAAAGTTGATAATACTAAGTGACCAGTTAGTGACGCTTCAACGCCAGCATGTGCGGTTTCTCTATCACGCATTTCACCTATTAAGATGATATCTGGATCGGCACGTAAAAATGCGCGCAGTGCGGTTTTAAAGTCGAAACCTATTTTGTTGTTCATTTGCACTTGCTGTAAGCCAGGTTGAGTGATCTCTACCGGATCTTCTGCTGTCCAAATTTTCTTATCAGGCGTATTTAGTTTGCCTAACACTGCATGCAAGGTGGTGGTTTTACCTGAGCCAGTTGGTCCAACAACTAATAATATCCCATGTGGGTGTTGAATAAGCTGCTCAAGCATTTGATGGTTGCGTTTAGATAGGTTAAGTGCGCCAAAGGGTAATGCGCCGCCAGAGGCTAAGATACGCATAACCACACCTTCACCAAATACGGTTGGTATAGTCGCAACCCGCACTTCAACTAAATTACCACTTATTTTCACCGCGAACTTACCATCTTGTGGTAGACGTTTTTCGGCTATGTCTAAACGCGCTAAAATTTTAATTCTTGCTATAGTCGCTGCGTGATGTGAATGTGGGATCTGAATAATTTCTTGGCAAACACCATCTATACGCATTCTTACTTTGGTTGGTGATTTACCTTTACCTGGGTCTATATGAATATCTGACGCCTCTAAGCGTTTGCCATCTTGTAGTACGCGGTTAACTAAACGCACAACTGCCGGCGCTTCTTCATTTGGACTGTCGTCGTCTGAAATGTCACCATCGTCGGTGGCATCTTCTATCTCATCTAAAATTTCCCCTAGCTCTGCTGAATTTTCGTCAGTTGAACCTGAGCCACCTATCAGTTTTAAAATATCATCAGGCAAAGCGACGCAAAGTTCGTAATTAATTAGACCTGTGGCACTTTCAACTTCAAGTAACAAAGTGGCATTGGTTGGTTGCGCCATCACTATAATAGGGTGCATTTCTGGGTTGGCTAAAATGACCACCAGATTTTTACGTTTGTACTGAGTATTTAAATGATTGTTGGCAGGGTGGGGTTGTAACGTTGTATTGGCGTTGATGTATTTAACTTGGTAATAAACTTCGAGTGATTTACCAATATCGGCATTTTGTAATTTTACATCTTCCAATAAACGGCGAATTAAATCTGAATAGTCTTTCGCTTGTTCTTCACAGGCGGTTAGTTGTTTTTGGCTAATAAGCTGTTCATGGATTAAATATTCAAAGGGAGCTTTAGTGCCACCAAGTTCATACCTAAACTTTTGCCCTAAAAATGACGCAAGCTCAAAAGCTTTTTCTTTATCAGTGTCGTCAAAACATTCTTTGTTAGTGACATTAATAAGCTGGAGTACACCCAATAACACATCGTTGGCAATAATAGGCACTACCAACATATTACGGGATTTAAAATTGGTTTGTTTGTCAAAACGAGAAGCAAATCTAAGTTTTGGGTGAATCAGTTGTAATTCGGCAACGTCGTAAGGGTCTTTAATAATAAGAGGCTCTTTACTAAAAGCCACATAACCAGAAATCGATTGAGGGCCAATCGGCACTCGGATTTCTTTTAATTCGTTGCCAGATTTATGCCGCGAGACTATGTCATAACTATTTTTATTTCTTTGGTAAACCGTCATACGCTCGCAATTAAATAAAACCAATATTTCCGACTCTAGTTTTGGCAGAATATCGGCGAAATGCGTGCTTTGGTGTATTTCACGTAATAAACGGGTGAGATTTTGATAAAAAAGATTATCGGGCATCGTAACTATAAATCCCTGAGTGCAGATTAACTTTGAGTATACCCCAGCAGCTTGAAATTGCGAGATTTTATCCAATGAGCTGACCAGCTAAATTGACTGGCCCACAACAATAAAAAATATAAAACAGCGTAATTTAAAGTTGCATTAGCCAAGAAAGTTTGTATAATTCGCGACCACCGTTTGTAGTGACTCGTTTTACTACTCAACACAACGGACATTTGCGTATCTTCTGAAGTAGCTGCCAAGGTAGTTAAACCAGATGGGCACAAATGGAGAAACAACGAATCCGATAGGGATTCAATAGTATGCCGAACACTCCCACACATAATTAATTTGTGCGTAGGGCGGTGTTTATTTATTTTGTTCTTTATTATTGGAGCTTGGTCAATGTCAAATCAAAGAATTCGCATTCGATTAAAAGCATTTGATCATCGTCTGATTGACCAATCAACGATGGAAATTGTTGAAACAGCTAAACGTACCGGCGCACAAGTGCGTGGTCCGATCCCTTTGCCAACTCGCAAAGAGAAATTCACTGTTTTGATCTCACCTCACGTTAACAAAGATGCTCGCGACCAGTACGAATTACGTACTCATAAGCGCATGCTAGACATTGTTGAGCCAACTGATAAAACAGTTGACGCATTGATGAGATTAGATTTGGCTGCTGGTGTTGATGTTCAAATCAGCCTTGGCTAACAGCAATTTGAAAGTTAAGAGGTTTTAAACATGGCTATTGGTTTAGTCGGACGTAAAGTAGGTATGACTCGCATCTTCACTGAAGATGGTGCTTCTGTACCTGTTACGGTCATCGAAGTTGAAGCCAACCGTGTCACTCAGGTTAAAACTGTCGATTCAGACGGTTACCGTGCACTTCAGGTTACCACAGGCGCGAAGAAAGCAAGTCGCGTAAATAAAGCACAAGCAGGTCACTTTGCTAAAGCAAATGTTGAAGCTGGTCGTGGTTTATGGGAATTCCGTCTAGAAGACGGCGAAGGCGAGGGCATCGAAGTTGGTTCAGAGATTAAAGTAGAACTTTTCTCTGAAGTTAAAAAAGTAGACGTTACTGGTACTTCTAAAGGTAAAGGTTTCGCGGGTGCAATCAAGCGTTGGAATTTCCACCGTCAAGATATGACTCACGGTAACTCACTTTCTCACCGTGCTCCTGGTTCAATTGGTCAAAACCAATCACCGGGTAAAGTATTCAAAGGTAAGAAAATGGCTGGCCACATGGGTGCTGAGCGTGTAACTACTCAGAACTTAGAAGTTGTTCGCGTTGACGCAGAACGTAACTTATTGTTAGTTAAAGGTGCTGTACCTGGTGCTAACAACGGTAACGTTATCGTTAAACCAGCGGTTAAAGCTTAATCTAGAGGAAACAGATGATGGAATTAGCATTAAAAGACGCATCTGGCGCGCTTGAAGTTTCTGACGCTACCTTTGGACGTGAGTTTAACGAAGCTTTAGTACACCAAGTTGTAGTTGCATACGCAGCAGCAGCTCGCCAAGGTTCGCGCAAACAAAAAACTCGTGCAGAAGTTACAGCTACAACTGCAAAACCTTTCCGCCAAAAAGGAACAGGTCGTGCACGTGCTGGTACTGTTAAGAGCCCAATCTGGCGCTCTGGTGGTGTAACTTTCGCTGCTCGTCCTCAGGACCACAGCCAAAAAGTTAACCGTAAAATGTACCGTGGCGCTATCCGCAGCATTTTATCTGAATTAGTTCGTCAAGAGCGTTTAGTTGTTGTAGAACAGTTCAATGTTGACTCTCCTAAAACTAAAGCATTAGTTGCTAAGTTAAACGAGTTAGAGTTAAACGACGTATTGATCGTTGCAGAAGAGATTGAAGAAAATTTATTCTTAGCTGCGCGTAACTTAATTAAAGTTGACGTACGTGATACTCAAGGTATCGACCCTGTTAGCTTAATTGCATTTGAGAAAGTGTTAATCACTGCAGCTGCGGTTAAGAAACTTGAGGAGGCGTTAGCATGATCAGTCAAGAACGTTGTCTAAAAGTCATTTTAGGTCCACACATCTCTGAAAAAGCAACAGTTACAGCTGAAACTCAAAATACAATCGTATTTAAAGTAGTTAAAGATGCAACTAAAGCAGAAGTAAAAGCTGCTGTAGAAGCTTTATTCGAAGACGTAAAAGTTGAAAGCGTAACAACTGTAAACGTGAAAGGTAAAACTAAACGTTTCGGTGCGCGTTTCGGTCGCCGTAGTGACTGGAAAAAAGCCTACGTTAAACTTGCTGAAGGTAGCGAGTTAGACTTCGTTGGCGGCGCTGAGTAACAGGAGGATATGACAAATGGCTATAGTTAAGTGTAAGCCTACTTCTCCGGGTCGTCGCCATGTAGTTAAAGTGGTAAACCCAGAGTTGCACAAAGGTGCACCATACGCTCCTTTGCTTGAAAAAAATTCAAAGTCTGGTGGTCGTAACAACAATGGTCGTATTACGGTACGTCACATTGGTGGTGGTCATAAAAATCACTACCGTGTTATCGACTTCAAACGTAACAAAGACGGTATCCCAGCTAAAGTTGAGCGTTTGGAATATGATCCAAACCGTAGCGCAAACATTGCGTTAGTACTTTATGCAGACGGTGAGCGTCGTTACATTCTTGCTCCTAAAGGCGTAAGTGCAGGTGATGAAATCGCTTCTGGTGTTGATGCACCAATCAAAGCGGGTAATACATTACCAATGCGTAACATCCCAGTTGGTACAACTGTTCACGCAGTTGAATTAAAACCAGGTAAGGGTGCGCAAATCGCACGTTCTGCTGGCGCATACGTACAAATCGTAGCGCGTGAAGGTGCATATGTAACTTTACGTTTACGTTCAGGTGAAATGCGTAAAGTATTAGCTGACTGCCGTGCAACTATCGGTGAAGTTGGTAATGCTGAACACATGTTACGTCAATTGGGTAAAGCTGGTGCAAAACGCTGGCGTGGTGTGCGACCTACAGTTCGTGGTGTTGCAATGAACCCGGTTGATCACCCACACGGTGGTGGTGAAGGTCGTACTTCTGGTGGCCGTCATCCAGTATCACCTTGGGGTACACCTACTAAAGGTTACAAAACTCGTAAGAACAAGCGTACTGATAAATACATCGTACGTCGTCGTAATAAATAATTTGTGAGGAAACACCATGCCACGTTCTCTCAAGAAAGGTCCATTTATTGACCTACACTTGTTGAAGAAGGTTGAAACTGCGGTGGAAAGCGGGAACAAGAAACCTATCAAAACTTGGTCTCGTCGCTCAATGATCATTCCTGATATGATCGGATTGACCATCGCTGTTCACAATGGCCGTCAACATGTTCCAGTCTTTGTTACTGATGAAATGATCGGTCACAAATTGGGTGAATTTGCACCAACTCGTACTTATCGCGGCCACGCTGCTGATAAAAAAGCGAAGAAGAAGTAAGGGGTGAATGATGCAAGTTTTAGCTAAACACAAATTTGCCCGCCTTTCTCCGCAGAAAGGTCGTTTGGTTGCAGATCAAGTGCGCGGTTTGCCTGTAGCACAAGCATTAGACTTATTGACTTTCAGCCCTAAAAAAGGCGCTGACTTAATCAAGAAAGTTTTGATGTCTGCTATTGCTAACGCAGAGCACAACGAAGGTGCTGATATTGATGAATTATTCGTAGGCAAAATCTTTGTAGATGAAGGCCCGGTAATGAAACGTATCAAACCACGTGCTAAAGGCCGTGCTGACCGTATCATCAAGCGTACTAGCCACATCACTGTGGTTGTAGCGGATAAGCAAGGAGAATAATTATGGGTCAGAAAGTACATCCTACCGGTATTCGCCTTGGTATCACTAAACCATGGAGTGCTACTTGGTACGCCGGTTCTCAAGAATTTGCTAGCACGTTAAATAGCGATTTCCAAGTACGTAAGTACTTAACTGAAGAATTGAAAAAAGCTTCAGTTTCACGCATCGTTATTGAGCGTCCAGCTAAGAGTATTCGTGTGACTATTCACACTGCTCGTCCTGGTATCGTAATTGGTAAAAAAGGCGAAGACGTAGAAAAATTACGCGTTAAAGTTGCTCAATTAGCAGGTGTACCTGCTCAGATCAACATTAGCGAAGTTCGTAAGCCTGAATTAGATGCTCAGTTAGTAGCTGAAGGCATCGCAAGCCAATTAGAGCGTCGTGTTATGTTCCGTCGTGCTATGAAGCGCGCTGTACAAAACGCAATGCGCATTGGTGCTAAAGGTATCAAAGTTGAAGTAAGCGGCCGTTTAGGCGGTGCTGAAATCGCACGTTCTGAATGGTATCGTGAAGGTCGTGTACCTCTACATACTTTACGTGCTGACATTGACTACGCAACAGCGGAAGCTTTAACAACTTACGGTATCATCGGTGTTAAAGTTTGGATCTTCAAAGGCGAAGTATTAGGTGGTTTACCACTAGCTAACGCACAAGTTGAAGAGCCTAAGAAAAACGAGCGTAAGCCAAAAGGCAAATCTCGTAAGCCGCAAGGAGATCGTTAATGTTACAGCCAAAAAGAACCAAGTTTCGCAAGCAGTTTAAATTGCGTAACCGCGGTGCTGCCACTAGCGGTAACAAAGTAAGCTTCGGTACATTTGGTTTAAAAGCAACTGAGCGTGGTCGTATGACTGCTCGCCAAATCGAAGCTGCACGTCGTGCGATGACTCGTCACGTTAAGCGTCAAGGTAAAATCTGGATCCGTGTATTCCCAGACAAGCCAATTACTAAAAAGCCGCTTGAAGTACGTATGGGTAAAGGTAAAGGTAGTGTTGAATACTGGGTATGCCAAATTCAGCCAGGTCGTATGTTATACGAAATGGAAGGTGTTCCAGAGAGTTTGGCACGTGAAGCTTTTGCTTTAGCAGCAGCTAAGTTGCCATTTAAAACAACCTTTGTAACTCGGACGGTAATGTAATGAACGCGAACGAATTAAAAGACAAATCAGTAGAAGAGTTAAAAGCTGAACTTTTAGAATTATTACGTGAGCAATTTAACTTACGTATGCAAAAGTCTACAGGTCAACTTTCGCAAACTCATTTAATGAAGCAAGTTCGTCGTAATATTGCACGTGTAAAAACTGTGTTAAATAGCAAGGCAGGTGCGTAATGAGCGAATCTAGTATCCGTACGCTTCAAGGGCGTGTAATTAGTGATAAAATGGACAAGTCTATCGTTGTAGCGATTGAGCGTTTTGTTAAACACCCAATCTACGGTAAATTTATCCGTCGTACGACTAAAATTCACGCACATGATGAGTCAAACTCATGTGGCCAAGGTGATGTAGTGACTATTCGCGAATGTCGTCCAATTTCTAAGACTAAATCTTGGACTTTGGTAGATATCGTAGAAAAAGCACAAAAAGCTTAATAATTACCTTAGCTTAGAACAAAATTGAAAATGGCCGGTACCTTTTTGGTTCCGGTCATTTTTTTATCTATGATTTTTAAAAACTTGTGGTATAATGCCGCGCCCTTAAGGCAGCCAGGCCTAAAAGTGGGTGTTTTTTTTAATAGAAGCGGAGCACGAAATGATCCAAATGCAAACAATGCTAGGTGTTGCTGATAACAGCGGCGCTCGTAGCGTTCAATGTATCAAGGTTCTAGGTGGATCGCACCGCCGTTACGCAGGTGTAGGCGACATCATTAAAGTTACTGTGAAGGAAGCAAATCCTCGCGGTAAAGTTAAGAAAGGTGACGTATACAACGCGGTGGTCGTTCGCACCAGAAAAGGCGTTCGTCGTCCAGACGGTTCTTTGATCCGTTTTGATGGTAATGCTGCAGTACTTTTAAATACACAGCATGCGCCAATCGGTACACGTATCTTTGGTCCAGTAACGCGTGAACTACGTACAGAAAAGTTCATGAAAATCGTTTCTCTGGCGCCAGAGGTTCTATAGGAGCTTATTATGGCAGCAAAGATTCGTAGTAATGACCAAGTCATTGTAATCGCTGGTAAAGATAAAGGTAAAACTGGTAAAGTTTTATCTGTTTCAACAGGCGATGATAAAATAGTTGTTGAAGGTATCAACATGGTTAAGAAAGCTGTTCGTCCTAACCCGAATACGGGTGAACAAGGCGGATTAGTTGACCGTGAGGCACCTTTACATGTTTCTAATGTGGCGATCTTCAACCCAGCAACGGGTAAAGCAGATCGTGTAGGTTTTCGTGTAGAAGACGAGAAGAAAGTTCGTTTCTTCAAATCTAATAACGAATTAATCTAATTTTGTTTGGAGTATAACGATGGCGAAACTGCATGATTTTTATAAAGATACAGTTGTTGCTGAATTGACCAAACAGTTCAGTTACAAAAGTATCATGCAAGTCCCTCGGATCGAAAAGATCACCCTAAATATGGGTGTGGGCGAAGCGATTGCAGACAAAAAAGCTTTAGAATTTGCAGTAGCTGATTTAACAGCTATCGCAGGTCAAAAGCCAGTTGTATGTAAAGCTCGTAAGTCTGTAGCAGGCTTTAAAATCCGTGAAGGGTATCCAATTGGTTGTAAAGTAACTCTACGTGGCGAGCGTATGTGGGAATTCTTAGAGCGTTTAATTTCCATTTCAATTCCACGTATCCGTGACTTCCGTGGTTTACCGTCTAAATTAGATGGTCGCGGTAATTATAGCATGGGTGTACGCGAGCAAATTATCTTCCCAGAAATCGACTTTGATAAAGTTGATAAAGTACGCGGTATGGATATTACTATCACTACTACTGCGGGTTCTGACGAGGAAGGTCGTGCGTTGCTGGCTGCCTTTAACTTCCCGTTTAAGAAATAGGTGTAGAGTTATGGCTAAACAATCAATGAAAGCACGTGAAGCAAAACGTGCAAACTTAGTTGCAAAATATGCTGACAAACGTGCAGCATTAAAAGCGACAATTAGCGACGTAAACGTAACTGAAGAAGAGCGTTGGGCTGCAGTTTTAGAATTGCAAAGCTTACCTCGTGATTCATCTCGTGCACGTCAG
Source organism: Catenovulum agarivorans YM01 (assembly GCF_000281085.1). Taxonomy (GTDB): domain Bacteria; phylum Pseudomonadota; class Gammaproteobacteria; order Enterobacterales; family Alteromonadaceae; genus Catenovulum; species Catenovulum agarivorans. Next base: position 19,382 of record NZ_JH767524.1, on the reverse strand, counting down.
CGTAATCGCTGTAACGTAACTGGTCGTCCGCATGGTTATTTACGTAAATTCGGCTTAAGCCGTATTAAATTACGTGAAGCTTGCATGCGTGGTGAAATCCCTGGACTTAGAAAAGCAAGCTGGTAAGCGGCTACAGACTGGAGTAACGAATTATGAGCATGCAAGATCCAATCGCGGATATGTTCACCCGCATTCGTAATGGTCAAGCTGCACGTAAAGTGGCTGTGACTATGCCTTCTTCAAAACTTAAAGTGTCTATCGCTGAAGTTTTAAAAGCAGAAGGTTTTATCGAAAATTATGCGGTAACTGGTGACGTGAAAAAAGAACTTGAAGTCACGTTAAAGTATTTCAATGGCAAAGAAGTAATCGAGTCTATTTCTCGTGTTAGCCGCCCAGGTCTTCGTATTTATAAGAAGGCTAATGACCTACCTAAAGTTATGGGTGGTTTGGGTGTAGCTATCGTATCTACTTCTAAAGGCATCATGTCAGATCGTGCAGCGCGTAAAGCGGGCATGGGTGGCGAAGTCATCGGTTACGTAGCGTAAGGAGAAATATTATGTCTCGAGTAGGTAAGTCTCCTATCGCTATCCCTGCAGGCGTTGAAGTAAAGATTGCAGGACAAGACGTAACAGTTAAAGGCGCTAACGGTCAATTAGTATTGAACGTTAACCCAGCTGTTGAAGTTGTTGTTGAAGAGAATGTTTTACGCACTTTGCCTCGTGAAGGTATTGAAGGTGCACAAGCTCAAACTGGTACTGCACGTGCTGTGTTAAATAACATGGTTACTGGTGTTAGCAAAGGTTTTGAGCGTAAGTTACAGTTAATCGGTGTTGGTTACCGTGCTGCAGCTAAAGGTAAAACTTTAAACTTAACATTAGGTTTCTCTCACCCAGTTGACTATGAAGTGCCAGAAGGCATTACAGTTGAAACCCCTAGCCAAACTGAAATTTTGGTTAAAGGTGCTGATAAGCAATTGGTTGGTCAAGTAGCGGCTAACATCCGTGGTTACCGTCCACCAGAGCCTTATAAAGGTAAAGGTGTACGTTACGCTGATGAAGTTGTTCTACGTAAAGAAGCTAAGAAAAAGTAGGGTAATACGATGGATAAGAAAGCATCTCGTTTACGTCGTGCAACTCGTGCACGCGCAAAAATTAGAGAATTGGGTGCCAACAGATTGGTCGTTCACCGTACTCCACGCCACATCTACGCGCAATTAATCGCGCCGACTGGTGGTGAGGTATTGGCTTCTGCTTCTACAGTAGAAAAGACCATTCGCGAAAGCATCAAATACACTGGCAACGTTGAAGCTGCTAAATTAATCGGTAAAACAATTGCAGAACGTGCAATTGAAAAAGGTGTAACTAAAGTTGCATTTGACCGTAGCGGTTTCCAATATCACGGTCGCATTCAAGCATTAGCTGATGCAGCTCGTGAAGCTGGCTTACAATTCTAGGGGTAAACAATGGCTAATAATGCAGAAGTTAAAAACAACCCAGAGTTGTCTGAAAAACTAATCGCTGTTAACCGCGTTTCTAAAGTGGTTAAAGGTGGTCGTATCTTCAGCTTCACAGCTTTGACTGTGGTAGGTGATGGTAACGGTCGCGTTGGCTTTGGTTACGGTAAAGCACGTGAAGTTCCTGCTGCTATTCAAAAAGCAATGGAACAAGCTCGTCGTAACATGGTTACTGTACAGTTGAAAGGTCAGACGTTACAACACCCTATCAAGGGTCGTCACTCTGGTTCAAAAGTATACATGCAGCCAGCATCTGAAGGTACAGGTATCATCGCAGGTGGTGCTATGCGTGCAGTTTTAGAAGTTGCAGGCGTACACAACGTACTTTCTAAGTGCTATGGCTCAACCAATCCAATTAACGTAGTTCGCGCTACAATCAACGCTTTGGCTGATATGAAGTCTCCAGCTCAAGTAGCTGCTAAGCGTGGTTTAAGCGTTGAAGAAATTCTGGGGTAAACATCATGGCTGGTAAAACTGTAAAAGTGACTCAAGTCAAAAGTTCTATCGGACGTTTACCTAAGCATAAAGCAACGTTACGTGGTTTAGGTTTACGTAAGATTAACCACACTGTTGAATTAGAAGATACTCCTTCTGTTCGCGGTATGATTAATAAAGTTTATTATATGGTTAAGGTGGAGGATTAATACATGTATTTAAATACTCTTAGTCCTGCTCCTGGTTCAAAACCAAGCAAAAAACGTGTTGGTCGTGGTATCGGTTCTGGTTTAGGTAAGACAGGTGGCCGTGGTCACAAAGGTCAAAAATCACGTTCAGGTGGTTCTGTTAAGCCAGGATTCGAAGGCGGTCAAATGCCAATCCAACGTCGTTTACCGAAGTTCGGTTTTACGTCACGCAAATCTTTAGTTTCAGATCAAGTTACTTTGACTGAAATCGCTAAAGTTGAAGGTGATGTAGTAGACTTAGCTTCACTTAAAGCGGCTGGTTTGGTGAAGAAGCATATTGAGGCAGTTAAGGTTTTAAAATCTGGTGCTGTAGCTCGCGCTCTTACTGTAAAAGGTTTAGGCGTGACTAAAGGTGCACGTGAAGCGATTGAAGCTGCCGGTGGTAAAATCGAGGAATAATTGATCCATGGCTAAACCAGGACTGGAATTTAACAGCACGCAAGGCGGACTTTCGGAATTAAAACGTCGCTTATGGTTCTTATTTGGAGCATTAGTGATTTTCCGAGCTGGTTCATATGTACCTATCCCAGGTATTGATCCAACTGTACTTGCACAACTGTTTGAGCAACAAAAAGACACCGTGTTAGCAATGTTTAACATGTTCTCAGGTGGTGCACTTGAGCGCGCGTCAGTGTTAGCATTGGGTATTATGCCGTACATTACTGCATCTATTATTATGCAGCTGATGACCCATATTCACCCTACTTTTCAAGAGTTGAAAAAGGAAGGCGAGGCAGGTCGCAAAAAAATCAGTCAGTACACTCGATACGGAACGCTGTTGTTAGCGATTGCCCAGTCCACCACAATAGCCAATAGCCTGCCGAACATGGTTCCAGGCTTAGTGATTGATCCTGGCTTTACTTTTTACTTCACAGCTGTTGTGAGTTTGGTTACCGGTACCATGTTCTTAATGTGGTTAGGTGAGCAAATTACAGAGCGCGGTATTGGCAATGGTATCTCTATGATTATCTTTGCTGGTATCGTGGCTGGTCTTCCAACAGCTATCGGCCAGACTGCTGAACAAGCACGTCAGGGCGAGTTACCTCTGATTCTATTGTTAATCATAGGTATTATTGTTTGTGCGGTTACATATTTTGTTGTGTTTGTAGAACGTGGCCAACGTCGTATCGTGGTTAACTATGCAAAACAACAACGTGGTCGCAAGGTATTTGCAGCGCAAAGTACCCATTTACCACTAAAAGTGAATATGGCTGGTGTAATTCCACCAATTTTCGCTTCTAGTATTATGTTGTTTCCAGGTACAATAGCGACTTGGTTTGGCCAAAGTGACAGTGCATTTGCAGAAGCAATTGCTCAAATAGCCATAGTGCTATCACCAGGACAACCTTTGTATATGATGTTGTACGCTGCTGCGATTATATTCTTCTGCTTCTTCTATACAGCATTAGTATTTAATCCAAGAGAAACTGCAGACAACTTGAAAAAGTCTGGTGCATTTATCCCGGGTATTCGCCCAGGTGAACAAACCTCACGTTATATTGATAAAGTTATGACTCGCTTAACTTTAGCGGGGGCACTTTACATTACATTCGTATGTTTGGTTCCAGAGTTTATGATGGTATTTTGGAATGTTCAGTTCTATTTTGGCGGAACTTCATTACTTATCATAGTTGTTGTAATTATGGACTTTATGGCTCAAGTACAAACTCACCTGATGTCTAGTCAGTATGAATCTGTGCTGAAGAAGGCTAACTTAAAGGGTTATGGCCGATAGGCCGAACCCATTAACGGAGTTGGAAAATGAAAGTTCGTGCATCTGTTAAAACCATTTGTCGTAACTGTAAAGTTATCAAAAGACATGGTGTTGTTCGTGTGATTTGTTCATCAGATCCTAAGCACAAACAACGTCAAGGTTAAAAAATCGGACGAAATTCGTCTTTTTATTTGAAATCTAGTCTCGGCTTGAGTATCCTTACGGGCTTTTCGGCTGAGGCTAATAAATTAGGAGTGCGTTAAATGGCCCGTATAGCTGGCATTAACATTCCTCTACACAAGCACACAGTAATTGGTTTAACATCAATTTACGGTGTTGGTAAAACCCGTGCAAAAGCAATTTGTGCTGCATCTGGTATTGCTGAGAACACTAAGATTAAAGACTTAGATGAAGCTCAGTTAGACCTGCTTCGTGAAGAGGTTGCAAAGTTCACCGTTGAGGGTGATTTGCGTCGTGAAGTTTCAATGAATATCAAGCGCTTGATGGACTTAGGTTGTTTCCGTGGTCTACGTCATCGTCGTAGCTTGCCTGTTCGCGGTCAAAGAACGAAGACTAACGCTCGTACGCGTAAAGGTCCTCGTAAACCTATTAAGAAATAAGTAGGAGAAGTGAATAATGGCTAAAGCTCCAGCACGTAGCACGCGTAAGCGCGCAAAACGTCAAGTTGCAGACGGTATGGCTCATATCCATGCATCTTTCAACAATACAATCGTAACTATTACTGATCGCCAAGGTAACGCTTTATCTTGGGCTACTTCAGGTGGTTCAGGTTTCCGTGGTTCACGTAAATCAACTCCTTTCGCTGCACAGGTTGCTGCTGAAAGAGCAGGTGTTGCTGCTCAAGAGTATGGTTTAAAGAACTTGGAAGTATTTGTAAATGGTCCAGGTCCAGGCCGTGAGTCTGCGATCCGTGCATTAAATGCAACTGGATACAAAATTACAAATATTACAGACGTAACGCCGATTCCTCATAACGGCTGTCGTCCACCTAAGAAACGTCGCGTTTAATTGTGTTCCTCTGATAACGGAGAAGAAAGATGGCAAGATATATAGGGCCAAAACTGAAGCTCAGTCGTCGTGAAGGAACAGATTTGTTCTTAAAAAGCGGCGTTCGAGCAATCGATTCAAAATGTAATATCGAAACAGCACCTGGTCAACATGGTGCACGTCGTGGTCGTTTATCTGACTACGGTTTACAGTTACGTGAAAAGCAAAAAGTACGTCGTATCTACGGTGTATTAGAAAAGCAATTCCGTAACTACTATAAAGAAGCTGCACGTTTAAAAGGTAACACAGGTGAAAACTTGTTAAACCTATTAGAAAAACGTCTAGATAACGTTGTTTATCGTATGGGTTATGCTTCAACTCGTGCAGAAGCTCGTCAATTGGTTAGTCACAAAGCAATTACTGTTAACGGCCAAGTTGTTAACATTCCGTCTTTTTCTGTTAAGCCAGAAGACGTGGTTGCAGTTCGTGAGAAAGCTAAGAAACAAGCACGTATTCAATCTGCATTAGAGTTGGCTGGTCAACGTGAAAAGCCAACTTGGTTAGAAGTGGATGCAGAGAAGAAAGAAGGTGTCTTCAAGCGTTTACCTGAGCGTAGCGACTTGTCAGCAGACATCAACGAACAGCTAATTGTTGAACTTTACTCTAAGTAAAGTTAATAAAATAGAGAGGAAACGATGCAGGGTTCTGTTACTGAGTTCCTTAAACCGAGATTGGTAGATATCGAGAGTCTTGGTCCTTTTCGTGCAAAAGTGACTTTAGAACCGATGGAACGCGGTTTTGGTCATACATTGGGAAATGCGTTAAGACGTATATTATTGTCTTCAATGCCTGGTGCTGCGGTTACCGAAGTGGAAATCGACGGTGTACTACACGAATACAGCACCAAAGAAGGCGTTATTGAAGACGTAATTGAAATATTGCTTAATTTAAAAGGTTTAGCCGTCCGTATCGAAGAGAAAGACGAAGCGACACTGAATTTAAGTAAAAAAGGTGCGGGCCCTGTTACTGCAGCTGATATCACTCACGATGGTGATGTTGAGATCAAAAACCCGGATCATGTCATTTGTAACTTGACTGGTGACGCAGAGTTAAACATGCGCATCAAAGTTCAGAAAGGACGTGGCTATGTTCCGGCTTCTGCTCGTCGTTCCTCTGAAGAAGATGATCGTCCAATTGGCCGTTTGTTGGTTGACGCTTCATTCAGCCCAGTAGAGCGTATCGCTTATGCGGTAGAATCTGCTCGTGTTGAACAGCGTACGGACCTTGACAAGTTGGTCATTGATATGGAGACGAATGGTACGATTGAGCCTGAAGAAGCAATTCGCAGGGCTGCAACTATCTTAGCTGAGCAGCTAGATGCGTTCGTAGAATTACGTGATGTATCTGAGCCTGAGCGCAAAGAAGAAAAACCTGAATTCGATCCAATTCTGTTAAGACCAGTTGACGATCTTGAATTAACTGTACGTTCTGCTAACTGCTTAAAAGCAGAGCAGATCCAATACATTGGTGATCTTGTTCAGCGTACTGAGGTTGAGTTGTTAAAAACTCCTAACCTTGGTAAGAAGTCGCTTACTGAAATTAAAGACGTTTTAGCCTCTCGTGGCTTGTCTTTAGGTATGCGTCTTGAAAACTGGCCTCCAGCCAGTATCGCTGATAAAGACTAACCCTGTTCTACATAGTTATTGGTAGAAGGATAGCATTATGCGTCATCGTAAAAGTGGCCGTCAGCTCAACCGAAATAGCAGTCATCGCAGTGCAATGTTTAGCAACATGGCGGGCTCTTTAGTTCGTCACGAAGTTATTAAAACTACTTTGCCTAAAGCGAAAGAATTGCGTCGTGTAATTGAGCCGCTAATTACTTTAGCAAAAAAAGACAGTGTAGCGAATCGTCGTTTAGCTTTCGCACGAACTCGTGATAAAGAAGTTGTTGGTAAATTGTTCAGCGAAATTGGTCCTCGTTACCAAGCTCGCCCAGGTGGTTATACTCGCATTTTAAAATGTGGTTTCCGCGCTGGTGACAACGCACCTATGGCTTACATCGAGTTAGTAGACCGCCCAGCGGTTGAAGTTGAAGCTGATGAAGCTACAGAAGCAGCTGAATAAGATATTATATCCAGATGCAACACAAAGGGACGCTTAGGCGTCCTTTTGTATTTTTAGCATATAGGTTTTTATATTAATCCAAAGATGGAAACTTGATAATAAATCGCGTGCCTTGTTTCGGCGCAGAAACAAGTTCAATTTGCCCAGCCAATTTCCCTGAAACTAAGTTATAAACTGTCGATAGTCCTAAGCCCGAAGAACCGGCACCACGTTTGGAGGTGAAGAAGGGTTCAAATACTTGTTTTTGATCTTGCTTCTTTATACCCACACCATTGTCGCGGATCTCAAATACAAAATTATCACCTTGTTTACTTGTGATAACTTTTATCTCATTGTTTGCATTTTGCTCTGGGAATGCATGTTGAATCGCATTGGTAATTAAATTTGTGGTGATTTGTGCGATCACGCCAGGGTAAGTTTTAGTGATTAAATTTGGCTCTAAAGATAAATTAAGTTGAATAGATTGTTTTTTTATATGTGCGCTAATTGGGTTGACGACTTGAGCTAAATACAAAGACAGGTCTAACCCCTCTATTTTGTCACTTATTTGGTCGGACGTGGTGCGCTTAAAATCACGAATAAGCTGTGAGGCTTTATTTAAACTTTGTTCAGCTAATTGCAAACCGCCCCTTGTATCCTGAATAAAATTGTCGAGTTGGCTTTTTCCTAAAGTTTTATTGGTTACTGCTGACTGCAGTTTTGTTAGCGATTCTAAACAGTGAGTAACAGATGTTAAGCCTGTACCGAGTGGCGTGTTTACTTCATGCGCCACGCCTGCGATTAAATTCCCCAAAGCCGCCATTTTTTCCGTTTCAACCAGTTTGCTTTGAGTTTGTTTTAATTGGTTTAAGGTCGCTTCTAAATCTTTGGTTCTTTCTGCTACCAAAGCCTCTAGGTTTTGATTAATAGATATGAGTTTCTGTTCATACTCAGCTTTTTGTTGTGCACTGATTGCGCGTCCATACAAGTCGGCTATCGCAGATGCGAATACTTTCTCTTCTTCCCGCCAAATTCTATCTATTCCTCTATGTTCGCAACAGATAATGCCTATCATTTTTCCTTGATGGCGCAGTGGTACATCCAGCATAGAGGATATGTCGAGCGGCGCTAAATAGACTTCACTAAACTCAGCCGTCGCCACATGATTATGTGCATCGTCAGCTGCGATAGTTCGTTCACTATCAAGCGCTTCAAAATAGTTAGGGAATTGTTCGCGGGTTAGCAGGATAGTTTGGCTGGTTAATTCTCTGCCGGCATCAATGAGGAGTTTGCAACTGATACTATTTGACGAAGGGTCAAGTAGCCAAATGCCAGCGCGAGAAATGCGCAGGCCACGACAAATAGAGTCTAATATCAGCCTTGAAGCAGCAGTTAGATTACCATTGTCTATATCTTCGCTTTGGCTAATGTGTAAAAGTATTGATTCCAATAAAGCGTGCATAGCGCAGATGTCACTTGTTATTACCTTATATAAAAATAGAAGTGTTCGGCCGCTGCGTCAATGTAACAATTTAATGGCGAGAGTTATAAAGCTTCAGTCAGCTCGATAAGGGTTTCAATGTTGAAGTCATAATTTTGCAGTTTTGGATTTAAACATTTGCTCATTAACGCAAAATTCAGATTAGCAAGATTAGTGTGGGTAATATACTTAGTAAATTTTTCAACATTGCTTTTGTCAGTAAATGTTAGTTCAGTTTGGATTATTGGTTCGAGGTCATCGATAAAATCTTGTCCATGTAAAAAATCGTATAGCAGTAATAATGACCATGCACCTTCTAAAAAATGACCGCCGATTGACACATCAGCTTTGCCTTGACGAATTAAATCAAGCGCTTCAATTGTCCAATCAAATGTACCTATGCTGATTGGGTGGGTAATCTGCCGCTCAGCAATGTGATCGCTGGCTGCGCGAGCGAGTGTTGATGAAACTGTCCAAATAATATTGATATCAGGCACACGACGATACAAGGCGCTAATCGACTGATGTGCAGATGCGTAATTCCAATCAGTGTACATAGGTGAGGGAATTGCTAAGTTTTGTTCAGTTAACACTTGGTTTAAACCCGATACTCTATTTTCACTCACAGTACTGGCATGCGCGCCAGCTAAGGCAACAACAATAGGCTTAGTTGTGGATTTGTTTTTGTGGCGTATAAGTAATTCTTGCATTAGTTGATAACTGGCTAATTTGTCATTTGGCGTCATCAAAGCAAGCCAATATTGGTTGCGTTCGCGCGGTTGTTTAATTTTGTCTATTAGGTTTGCTTGTAGGCTGGTGTTAACAATAATGTGGTAGATATTGTGACTGGCTAATAAATCAAGCGCGCTTTCTTCGGCATTTAAAAATAAGGTAGTGAGAACCGCATCTGGTTTTTTTGCTTGTTCAAGCCGACGTTTTAACGTATCGGTAAAAATAAACCTATTATCTTGATGGTTGTTTAGATATAAAAATTCTACATAGACGTTTAGATCTTTCGCCGCTTCGGATAAAGCTGTGCTGTACATAGACCAGAACGAATCTTGCTCTGTGGCAGATACTACCGCAAGTACATGTAAATTTGGATTATGGGGTTTGCAGCTTGCTGATGCAGCTAGGCTAAAAAAGCATAAACTGCAAATTAGCAGCATCCAGCGTAGTAGCAATTTGTACATGTGGATTCTTTAATAAACATCTATAGTTTTAAGTCTAGCTGCAAATCAGCCGATTTCAATCAGCTAAAAAACTGATTGTAGCAGTGTTTTTTACCTATTTAATGAAAATGCATGCAAGTACAAATTTTTGTGTTAATGGTTGACGGTCATTTATATCTTACTGATTTTAAGATTATTAATTTTATTGGATGCAAGATTGTATTGTACACAAAAGTGCAAGTTTGGGTTCTATCGCTAACAAGAACGTTTTAATTAAGGTAAACGTGGTGGAGCAGGAAGTAAGCTCTAATCGCTAGGGTTAAATTTATGTTGCAAGTATGTTTAATGACAACACAAGGGTTGGAGCTTTATCGTGAAAAACACACAAACAACAAAATTTAAACTAAAACCGATTGCCCAATATTTAGCGCTGGGTTTAATTGCCGCAACTGTCACAGGTTGTGATTTAAGCACCACAGATGCTGATAAACACAATGGGGTGACTGAATATTTACCTGAACCTGAGCACAATATGGCCATGCCTAAAGCTGGGCAAGAGCAATATAGTGCGCTACGTCAACAAGACACCTATTGGGTAAATGAACAAGATCAAGTTGTATCTTTACGCGGTTTAAATCTAGGTAACTGGCTAATGTTAGAAACTTGGATGATGAATTCAGGTGAAAACCCAGTTGGTGAAGGCATTCACGACCAATGTAGTTTTGAAGGCAAATTAGTTGAGCGCTTTGGTGATGCTGAAACTGAAAGATTAATGGACTTGTACCGCAGCAACTACATTACAGATCGCGACTGGGACATCATGGCCGAAGCGGGTTTTAATGTAATTCGTTTGCCTTTCCCATATCACATTATTGAAGATGAGAATAACCCAAAAACTTTACGTGCAGATGCGTGGGAATGGTTAGATCTAGCAATTGCTGAAGCTAAAGAACGTGAAATGTATGTGATTTTAGATTTACATGGTGCACAAGGCAGTCAAGGTTGGGAGCACCATAGTGGTTGTGAAGGTAAAAATGAATTTTGGGGCGGCGACCAAGATAACCCTGACACAGCCTTAGCAGCGGAAAACCAAGACAGAGCAAAGTGGTTGTGGCAACAAGTTGCGACACGTTATAAAGATGAAAAAGCTGTTGCAGCTTACGGTGTATTAAATGAACCTTGGGGAACCGACGCAGACACGCTAGCTGAAGTTTCAATTGAATTGTATAACGCGATACGTGAAGTCGATCAAGATACTATTGTGGTATTACCGGGGCATAATTCAGGTACAGATTCATACGGCGATTTACCAGCGCAAGGAATTACCAATGCTGCATTAGAAATGCACTTTTACCCAGGTATTTTTGGCTGGGGTGAAATTGGTTATAAAGTTCACCGAGACTGGTTAACTTGTGGTTTGTTCTCAGACGAAGGTGTATGCGAGTGGCAAGACCAACTTAAAAAGCAACACAAGGTACCGTTTCTAATCGGTGAAATGCAACCTTGGACTGGTTTAGGTGAAACCGGTGGTGCAATTACCCGTGCTACTTTCGATAAATATAATGAAATGGGTTGGGCTGCAACTACTTGGTCGTACAAGGTTACTACTCGTGATGGTGGTCAAGGGCAAGGCACTTGGGGTTTAGTCACCAATAAAGGGGATAGATTACTCGCCAAAGCGGATACTTGGGCTTGCGCTGGCTGGGATAGCAGTTTCGCTGAAGCTTGTGGTTTAGGCACTAAAATTGTGACTCCTACAGACGATGACCAAACGTATCATTTGGTAATTAAAGTTGGTTCAGGTCGTTGGGGCGCACCAGATCCTTATCAAGTTGATTTACGCTTAGACGACATTCAACTTATTGCTCAATCGACCGAAACCAATGTTCTGGCAAATAGTTCATTTGATTCTATGGATTCTTGGTTAGAGTGGAGCGCAACTAATGATTCAATTGATGACGATGGATTAGTTGCACAAGTAAATACAGCCGAAGGTTCGGATAATTCTGCGCTTAACTTTACCGTATTGCCAGGCACAGAGTTTGCCAATGGTGGTGTTTATCAAACAGTTGAGCTTAAAGGTGGAGAATCTTATTTATTAACAGGCCATTTTGCTGATATGGGCTCTGTAAACACTTGGGCTGAAATCTACTTATTACCAGCTGCACCAGTTAATGGTCAAGACGTAAGTGGTTCGGCTATGCCAACCATAGATTTGAATAACTCAAGCCTTGAAGAGATCGAAAATTACTTCTCTATGCAATCGACCATTGAATACGATAAGAACCAATGGGTGATTGATGCATTAACCGAAGAAACAGCTCCAAAAATTTTAGATGTGCCATATCGACCAGTGAATTTATCTTTAGTTGAAGACGAGGAAAACAACACTATTGATTTAACTTGGAAAGCTGTTGATGGTGCTAAGTACAATGTATACCGTTCAGCAATATCTGGTGCAAGTTACCAATTGGTAGCGGAAGGTGTCGAAACACCTTACTACACAGATACGACTAAACCTGAAGGTGTCACTGGCTTTTATGTGGTAACTGCAACTAACGCTACGGATGAAAGTTATTACTCAAAAGAAGTTGCATCAGCATTTACTGCATTTGCTATCCCAGGGTTAATCCAAGCGGAGAACTTTGTACACCAAGAAGGTATGCAGCTTGAAAATTCACAAGACGATGGTGGCGGCCAAAATACTGGTCATGCAAACCCTGGTGATATCTTAGAATACACTGTTGATGTTGCAGAAGCAGGCGAATACACAGTTGAATTCCGTGTTGCAACCGAGCCAGGCTCACAAGGTTTTATCTTGCGTTTAGGTGAAACTGATTTAACCACAGTTGCAGTACCTGCAACCGGCGGTTGGCAGACTTGGATGACTATTTCAACGACAGTAAATATCACAACAACTGGCGAACAAAGTTTAGTGTTAGAAGCCGTTGATGATGAATGGAACCTGAACTGGTTTAGATTTACTAAAAACTAATAATTAAAAACAACACACACCAAAGCCAGCTTATTGCTGGCTTTTTATTTGGGGTTAGTGCATTAACACCAGTTGATTCGTTAATAGTTATCCAGAGTTCTGGTTAAATCGTCCAAAAATATAAAGGAAATTCATAATGTTTAAAACCAACTTGTTTGCCTTGCTGAGTTTATTACTAGCATCTATCGGCAGTGCAAATGGCCAAACTGAATATACTAGCCAAACGGATATTGCATATTATTCGCCAGCGCAAATTCAAGATGAATATCAAAACAGCCAGTGCAAACTCGATTTATACTATCCAACAAACAGCAAAAATTTTAAAACAGTTGTGTGGTTTCACAGTGGTGGATTACGCGGCGGCTATAAAGCTATTCCGGATGAATTAAAACAACAGGGTATAGCTGTGGTTGCTGTAGGTTATAGGTTGCATCCAAAAGTTCAAAATCCAACTTATATAGAAGACGCAGCAGCGGCGACTGCTTGGGTGTTTAACAATATAGAGAAATTTGCTGGCTTGACAAAACAAATATATTTAGCTGGCCACTCTGCAGGCGGGTATTTAACTAGCATGTTGGGGTTAGATAAAACTTGGTTAGCTAAACATAAAATCGATGCCAATCAACTGGCTGGATTATTTGCATTTAGTGGTCATGCCGTTACACATTTTACTGTGAGAGAAGAGCAAGGTATTGCAGATACCCAACTGGTGGTAGATGAATACGCGCCACTTTTTCATGTACGGAAAGATGCACCACCTTTATGGTTAGTCACAGGTGATCGCGAATTAGAAATGTTAGGTCGTTACGAAGAAAACGCCTTGTTGTGGCGAATTATGCAAGTGGTTGGGCATACCCAAACAAAAATATTTGAACTGGACGGGTTTCATCACGGCAATATGGTTCACCCTGCATACAGCATAATGTTGGAACATTTAAAGCGCTAAATCGAACGTTCTAATTTAGGTTTTGGCTGGTATTAGCACGCTAAATTGCAACCCCCTTGTTAATTTTATGTTGCGTTTAAACACAAGGAAAACGCATCACACAAATTAACCAATGGGGGTTTTATGCGACCATCGCACAACAAGGCAAGACAGCTGTTAAAAAAACTGATTTGTACTACGGCACTAACGTTTTTATTAACCGGCAGCTTGCATGCAAATTTTGTAAGAACAAACGGCACTAAACTAATAGACGAACATGGTAACCCACTGTACTTAAGTGGTATCAATTTAGGTAACTGGCTAGTATGGGAAGGTTACTTAATGATGGGCGACTTTAATTACCGTACCCACACGCAGTTTTTTAACGAGCTATCATCGGCATTTGGCAGTGCTGACAAAGCGGCAAACTTTGAATACCAATGGCGGTTAAATTATGTCGACGAACAAGCAATTGCTGATTTAAAAGCACTTGGTTTTAACTCGGTTCGTGTACCTTTTAACTACAACTTATTTTGGTGGAATGGCCAACTACGCGACAACGGTTTTGAATATTTTGACCGTGTTATTGATTGGTGCCGTACACGTGGCATGTACGTATTATTAGATATGCACGGTGCACCGGGTTATCAAAATCCAGGTGACCATGCCGACAATGTCAATTCGAATGCCAGTCAACCAAGAGACTCTGTTACTTTTTGGGATGGTAACAATGTGCAAATAGCCGCAACTATTTGGCGACATATTGCTAATCGCTACAAAGACGAACCTGTAGTTTGGGGTTACGATTTAATTAACGAACCAGTACCGCAAGCCGGTCGGGAATACGAGTTATTGCCATCGCTGGTAACTATGCGTAACGCGATTCGTGAAGTAGACAACAACCATATTATTGTTGCTGAAGGTAGC
>NZ_JH767524.1:0-4791 GCF_000281085.1 Catenovulum agarivorans YM01 | reverse complement strand
AAAAGCCAATACCGGCATTAACTATAAGTGGGACGATAAATTAGTTTATCAAATTCACCATTATGGCCCTGCGGCTGATACTTATGGTCGTGAAAATATCACCAACAACTTAAATATCCCATTAATCATAGGTGAGTATGGTGAGTCGGATAATGGCAATATTGCGGCTATTACCAGTTGGGCTAAACAAAATTTAGCGGGTTATTTCCCATGGTCGTTCAAAAAAATGTCGCACGATCGTACTTTGTGGACTGTTCCGACCAATGCTGACTATGAACAAGTAAAAGCTTATATCAATAACGGCGGTACACCACCCACTCATTTATATGATGCGATGATCAGCTTTGCGCAAAACAACAGCCGTAACGGCCACAGTAGCCACCAATGGCACCAAGGCTTTTATGATGCAGTTAAGCCAGATCCTCAAGCGGCGGGTTGTAGCGGTAGTGCCAGCCATACGGCACCAGGCAAAACTCAAGCTGAACATTATTGTGATATGAATGGCATTGAACACGAAGCAACGTCTGATACAGATGGTGGTGAAAATTTAGGTTGGATCGACGCTGGTGACTGGGTGGAGTTTCAAGTAAATTTTAACCAAACTGCGCAATATCAATTAGACTTTCGAGTAGCTAGCCCAAACGGCGGTGGCCGCATTGAAATGTTATTAAACAATAATTGGGTTGCTGCGGTTGATGTAGCTGCAACCGGTGGTTGGCAAAATTGGCAAACTGTATCTACCTCTGCTTATATCGAGCAAGGCACTTACCGTATGCGTTTAAACTTTACTAGTGCTGGTTTTAACTTTAACTGGTTTGAATTTAGCGCTAATTCAAACGCAACATCGCCTTTGCAAGCAGGCCAGTATTACATTGTTAATCAAGCAAGTGGCAAGGTGTTAGATGTAGCAGGTGTATCTACCACCAATGGTGGCAATATTCACACTTGGGACTATTTTGCCGCGGCCAACCAACAATGGCAGTTAAATCAAATATCCGACAACTTGTTTGAATTGGTTAGTTTAAACAGCAGCTTGTGTTTAGATGTAGACGCAGGCAGCCAGAATGCCCAGCAATGGCAATGTTTTGGCAACCAAAACCAACGTTTTTACATAGAGCCACTGACAGATGGCTTGTACCATATTCGTTCGCAAGCTAGCTCGCAAGTATTACAAGCCAACAGTGCTAATAATGGGGCGAATGTACAAGCGGCGAACGAGCAAAACACCAGTTTGCAAAAGTGGTACTTTAACTCGGTAAACTAATATTTTTTATAGAGTTTAGCTTTTGAATTATCAAATAGAGGGGTTACCCTCTATTTGTGTTGTTAGCGTGTTTAGAAAGTAATATTAGCAAAGAGTATTTATGATTAAGCCGCCAATACAATATAAACTGAATCCACAAGCTAAATGGCATTTAATGCGCATTGGCCACGAAAAAACACCGGTTATTTTAGTTGATAACTTTTTAGCAGATTTAGCGCACATACAAACAATTGCCACACAAGCTAACTTTGTTCAAGAACAGCAAACCTATTATCCGGGCGTGCGCGCCGCATTGCCAGATAACTACGTGGCATTTGTATTGTCACAGTTAAAACCTGTTATTTGTAAATATTATGCAATTGAGCAAAACCGGCCTGTTAAATCAGACAGTTGTTATTTCTCGCTGGTGGCTAAACCTAGCCAACAGCTAACACCTGAACAATGCATACCGCACTTTGATGCACTCAACCCCAAGCAATTTGCCATTATGCATTATCTCAATTCTGGTGATTATTCGGGCACGGGTTTCTTTAGGCACAAACCTACAGGTTGTGAAAATATCCACCAACAAAACATTCAACATTATCAAGCAGTACAGCAAGACCAAGCCGTCGCATGGGGCAGGGCAGAGAAACAATACATTAGTAGCAGCACAGACGAATACGAGCTACTTGGCTCAATTGCCTACAAAACAAACCGGCTAGTGGTTTACCCCGGAACTTTGTTACACTCAGGTTTAATTGACGAAACAAAAGATTTATCGACAGAGCCAAAAAGTGGTCGATTGACAGCGAATATATTTGCGGCGTTTTAAAGTTCAAAGGGGCAAACAATGGATGGGTAACGCCAAGACTTATGAATATCGCAAAGACGGTGAAAACGACTAGCATTATCGCCAGTGGCTGGCCAACGAGTTGTTATTTTTAGGCGCTTATTAGCCGCCAATGTAGGTTGGGTCGAACGAAGTGAATCCCAACAATTTGATGAAACAAGTAAAATATTGGAATGTATGTTTCTTAGTTAAGTAACTAATGTTGTTAGAGAAATAATATATTTGGCAAAACGTTAGCTCATGTGCTTAAAATACAACAAGTAGAAATATGCGCGCAGATTTGGTTGAACGACGGGCAAATCGCGTGAGAACAAATTGTTATGTGCTTTGGCAAGTTGGCATACTTAAGTGTTGAAATACAAAAGGGATATAGATGTTAGAAAGAATACATAGAATAAAAGGAATAGGGCTTTTACATGATGCTGATGCAAGAGCCCATGGGTTACAGAAAGCCAGCTTTATCTATGCAGATAATGGACGGGGTAAATCAACACTAGCTTCATTATTTCGTTCTTGTTCAACAAATAAGCCTGAATTGCTTATAAACCGCCGTACTATTGATGGTAATAACGACCAAGAAGCGATTCTTCAATTTTCTAATGGGCAACGTTCCAGTTTTCAAAATGGTAGTTGGGATGTTGGACGCCCAGAGCTTTTAGTATTTGATGCCGATTTCGTCGAGCAAAATGTTTATGCAGGAGGACAAGTTACTGCCGATCAACGAAAAAACCTACTGCAATTTGCTCTTGGCGAAAATGCAGTTGTTGCGCAACAAGAATATGATCTTGCAGATAATAATGCGAGAACTGCAGCCAGTTCTTTACGAGAAACAAGCAACCAATTGGAAGTGCTGCACAGAGGTTTGACGCAAACTCAATTTGAAAGAATAGCTGAAGTTGTAGATGCAGATGATCAAATATCAGTTCTTAATAGCAAGATCACTGAAGCACAAAACATAGGTCTTATTCAAGCTAAAGCATTGCCTCAAGAATTAGTAATGCCGACACTTAATGTGGACGATGTTTTCAATATTTTATGTACATCCCTTGAAAATATTGATCTAGCTGCAGAACAGCAAGTTAAAGAACATTTAAATACCCACAATAAAAATCGTTTGGAGAAGTGGATAAGTGACGGGCATGCATATGGTGAAGAAGGTAATTGCTTGTATTGTAACCAGCCTCTTGAGGGAGTCGAATTAATCCAAGCATATCGCAGTTACTTTAATCAAGACTATAATCAGCTTAAATCAGATGTTTCTCGGCTGAAAAGCAATATTAACGCAAGCTGCGCTAATGTGATAATTGACAGGTTAAAGGCACGATTTGAAACTGCCAGCGCTGTCATTGATGGATGGCAGGAACATGTAGAGATAACACCGCCAACATTCGATGAAAGCTCGGCAAGGGATGCTCTTTCTAGTATTAGAAATCTTTTAAACACTTTGAGAGAGAACAAAGAAGTTAATTTGCTTGATTCTGTTGGCTCTGAAGAGGATAAAAACGAAGTTGATAGAAAATGGCAGGAAATATTAAACATTGTTGCTGCATGTAACGACCCAATTTCAAATGCTACAACAGTGATAGCAGACTACAAAAATAATTTGGCCGCTATGAGTATTGACAATTTGCGTGATCAAATCCGTGATTTGGAGTGGGCTAAGACACGGTACAGGCAAGATGTTATAGATTTATTTTCACAGCTTGCATTGGATAAAAGTCTAGATGTAGCTGCGAAAACTGAAAAGCAGAGCAAAAAAGATGTCCTGAATCAAATAATGCAAGCAACACTTGAAAGCTATAAAGATCGTATTAATGAACTTTTACGCGGTTTTGGTGCTCAATTTCTTATTCCTAATATAGATTTTAATTACCGAGGTGGTTTGAGAAGTGATTATGTATTGCAAATGCGCGGTGCCAATATTGCTTTAAATGGTGGTGTGCCAGATTTTAAGACTTCTTTGAGCGAAGGTGATAAGAGAACTTTAGCCTTTGCATTCTTTATTGCATCAGCCGAGGCAGACGCTGATCTTGCCACTAAAATAATTGTAATTGACGATCCAATGTGTAGTTTGGATCTTAATCGAAAACAACAAACACGCACTGTATTAAAACGATTACATGATAATTGTGAGCAAATAATAGTTCTCGCACATGATGTTCATTTTCTTCGAAACCTCCGTGATGATGTGCTTCGCACAGAAAACCCAAACAATATTAAGTGTTTAAAATTAAAGTCGGTTGCAAATCGCTATAGCGACTTTGATGAAATAAATCTTGACCAAGAATGTGAGAGTGCATATTTCAAATGTCATAGGATGCTTGATGAATATATGGCAGGAAATGCTCAAAGCAGTATGGAGATAGCTAGATCCATAAGACCGATGCTCGAGGGGTATTTGCACAGAAGGTTCCCTGGAATGATTAATAGCGGTTTACTATTTGGGGAGATAGTAAACCAAATTAATATTGCTCAGCTTCCCAGTCCTTTAGTTCATGCGCAAAATATTACTGCGGAGCTTAATGAAATCAATCGCTATGCTGGCCAGTTCCATCATGATACTAATCCTGCAGCTGATCAGGTTCAGGTTATTGATGGGGAGCTGCTTAACTTTGCGGAAAGAGCTATGAAGGTCGTTCATTGTAGTGGTCAAGTTAAATTGGCCACGGTTTTATAGTTTAGCCAGAAATTTTCT
>NZ_JH767523.1:210770-342118 GCF_000281085.1 Catenovulum agarivorans YM01 | reverse complement strand
GAAAACAAACACCACCTGTTTAACTACTATTAACTAACGAAACTTCTAGCTAACGTTGTGAGCTTAGCGGCGCAACGAAGTTGCGTCCGAGTGACAGCTTGCTGGCACGACTATAGCGTATTGTTAGTATTGGCGCACTTTAAACCCGCTTAGCGCAGCTTAAAGACTTGCCGCCCAAAAAGAGCGATAAAGCTGACAGGCGACAAACTTGCCAATACGATGAATTATAAAATAGGGTACTCATAAAAGAAATGATGTACCACCCAAAAATTGTAAACCTGCATAGTGCAATATATGCGGTTTAAGGGTGCGAAGAGGTGACATTTTAGGCAGTATGAAAGAATGAATAACTGCCTTGTAAATGTAATGCCTTCGCAGCGCGTTTTTAAAAGATCAAAACGCCTACTAACGCTATATAGACAGAACACCGAAAACCAAAGCCCTTTGTTCCATCCACCAGCGATCTAAATTAAATAATATTTAAGTAAACTAAAACATTCAGTTACAACTGTCAATTTTTACAAATTTGATAAAATTTATCACCAAAATAAATTTACTTTCGCATAAAACATGTATATAAAAACAGTATCAAAATTTATTAATCAACCACCCGCAAGTTAGCAATTCTGTGTGATAGATAGAATTCCACCTATCAGCGGACATGCAAAGGGAACATTTATCAAACGATAATATACAAAAGGGATGTGATTATGGGCAATCTTACAACTAACGCTGAACCCAAACTTCAGCAAATGTACCATCAAGCTATTAAGTTAAAACATTACAGCATTCGTACTGAACAAACATATTGGGCTTGGATTAAAAAATTTATTCTTTTTCATGGTAAACAACACCCCAAAGAACTATCTATAGAAGATATAGAATCGTTTTTAGCTCACCTAGCAGTAAACAAACAAGTTAGTGCATCTACACAAAATATCGCCTTCAACGCGATTAATTTTCTTTACCAGCAGGTTTTAAATATTGAGTTAGCCGGTATAAACGCAATTCGCGCTAAGCGAAAACAAAAAGTGCCAACTGTGTTTTCCCATAATGAAGCATTACAAGTTATCTCTCATTTAGAATACCCGTACAAAACCATTGCAATTTTAATGTATGGTAGCGGCTTGCGGTTATTAGAAGTTGCACGGCTACGTGTTCAAGATATCAATTTTGAAACACAAACCATTACAGTGCGCCAAGGTAAAGGCGGTAAAGATCGAATCTGTATTCTGCCTGTCGGTATTATCGACGATTTAAAAACGCGCATGAAAGCCATAAAGGAACAACACGCACAGGATATAGGAAAAGGTTTTGGTTTAGCATCTATTCAGCCAGCTTTATCGCGCAAGTATCGGCATGCGTTAAAACAATTCGGTTGGCAGTATTTATTTCCGGCGGATAAGTTGGCGCCAGATCCAGCAGACGGAAGAACTAAACGACATCACATTCACGTCAGTTCAATTCAAAAGGCGGTTAAAGCAGCAATTCGAAAAACAGAGATCACCAAACAAGCGTCTTGCCATACTTTTCGTCACTCGTTTGCCACTGAGTTATTAAAAGCTGGTACTGATTTACGTACTATTCAAGAGCTTTTAGGTCACGAAGATATTCGCACCACTCAAATATATACTCATGTAATTGGTCTAAACCAAGCAGGCGTCACCAGCCCATTTGACCGATTGTAATAACTAGGTCTACAAAGCAAAAGAGCGTTCAATTGAACGCTCTTTGTAGCTATTTTAAAAACGCCTATCTACTAACGTTAACTCTATTCAACATTGCAAGGATCAAGTTTCCAAATATTGTTCACATAATCTTGAATTGAACGGTCTGAGTTAAACTTACCCATAGTTGCAGTATTGGTAATTGCCATACGCGCCCACTTTGTTGAATCTTGATATAAAGCATCAATCTTCTTGTGTGCATCAGAGTAAGACGCATAATCAGCAAGCGTCATATAGGTATCGCCGTAGTCTAACAAGCTGCGTTTAATTTCAGCGAGTTCACCAGGTTTACCTGGGGTGAAGTAGTCTGTATCAAACCAGTCTAATACAGCTTTTAACTCTTCGTTCGCGTAGTAATAATCCCAAGGGTTATAACCTGCGGCTTTTTTCGCTTTAACCTCATCGACGGTTAAACCAAATATCACCACGTTATCTTCACCCGCTTCTTCAGCAATTTCTATGTTTGCACCATCTAATGTACCAATTGTGACCGCACCGTTTAATGCAAGTTTCATATTACCTGTACCAGATGCTTCTTTACCCGCAAGTGAAATCTGCTCTGATACATCAGCCGCTGGGATCATTTTCTCAGCTAGCGATACGCGATAGTTAGGTAAAAACACCACTTTAAGTTTATCTTTAATACGCGAATCGTTATTTACCTTGTCAGCTACTTTGTTAATTGCATAAACAATTTCTTTCGCCATGTAGTAACCTGGAGCTGCTTTAGCGCCGAAGATAAATACGCGTTTTGGCATATCATAGTCTGGATTTTGCAATAAACGACGATACAAAGCCATAATATGAATTAAGTTAAGTTGTTGGCGTTTATATTCATGCAAACGCTTAATTTGAATATCAAATAAGGCAGTTGGATCAACATCAACATTGGTTAATTCTTTAATAACTTTGGCTAATTCCGCCTTGTTATCATGTTTAATTTGCATAAATTCCTTTTGGAATTTTTTGTCATCCGCCAAGTCATTTAGTTTTTGTAATTTATCTAAATGTACCGGCCAATCTTCATCAACATGTTTGCTAATTAAGTTAGATAACGCAGGGTTACAAGACTTCAACCATCTACGAGGTGTAACACCATTGGTTACATTGGTTAATTTACCCGGCCAAATTTTATCGAATTCAGGGAATAAATCAGATTTAACTAATTTAGAGTGAATTTCCGCTACACCATTTACTTTAAAGCTGCCGATTACACACAAGTTACCCATACGCACCATTTTTTCATGGCCTTCTTCGATAATAGATAATTTGCGTTTAACTTCATCATCGCCTGGGAATGCAGGCTCAACTACTTCTTCTAAGAAGCGGCTGTTAATTTCGTAAATAATTTCTAAATGGCGTGGTAATACTTTTTCGAATAAACGCACCGACCATTTTTCTAACGCTTCTGGCAATAAAGTATGGTTGGTATAAGCGAATACTTTTTGGCAAATGCCCCAAGCTTTATCCCAAGTTAGTTCAGCGCGATCGACTAGTATACGCATCAACTCAGGAATAGCGACAGCTGGATGTGTATCGTTTAATTGCATCACAACTTGCGATGGGAAGTTGTCCCAGTTATCGCCGTGCGCACGTTTGTAACGACGAATAATGTCTTTAATTGAACATGCACAGAAGAAGTATTGTTGAATTAAACGCAGCTCTTTACCCGCGTCTGTATTGTCGTTTGGATACAATACTTTAGAGATGGTTTCAGCTTGCACGTTTTCAACTTGTGCATCTAAATAACCACCTGCGTTAAATACGTCCCAGTTAAAGAAATCGGACGCGCGACTTTCCCATAAACGCAGAATGTTAACTGTTTTTGCGCCATAACCAACGACAGGAATATCCCAAGGTACACCTTTAATAATACGACCCGGATGCCATTCTTTGTGGATGCGGCCATTTTCATCGTATTTAGTTTCTACATAACCGTAGAGTGGAATTTCTTGAATAGATTCTGGGCGACAAATTTCCCACGGGTTGCCGTATTCACGCCAAGAGTCAGGACGCTCTAGCTGGCGACCGTGTTTAATTTCTTGGGTGAACAAACCATGCTCGTAGTGAATGCCATAACCAATTGCTGGGTAACCTAAGGTTGCTAATGAGTCAACAAAACAAGCAGCTAAGCGGCCTAAACCACCATTACCCAAAGCCATATCAGGCTCTTCTTCACATATTTCATTGAAGTCTAGATCGAGTTGCTCTAATGCTTGTTGTGCAACTTCAGTTAAACCTATGTTGGTTAGGTTGTTCTTTAAAAAGCGTCCCATCAAAAATTCTAATGATAGGTAATGAACTGCGCGGGTATCTTTTTGAAAGTGTGTTTTTTGGGTTTTTGTTGCACGTTCAAAAACCATTTCGTTTACCGCTGCGCAAACTGCATTCCACCATGCTTTTTTACTGGCTTTATTTTCGTCTGTACCTAGCGTTACGTGTAAGTGGCGAACGACACACTCTTTAAATTGTTCTGGTGTCATACCAAAACTTTCTAGGCTAGCCGTAACAGCTGATGCTGCTTTTTTACGTCTAGTTGGTGTTTTGGTTGCAGTTTTTGCGGCTGTTTTAGGTGCAGCTTTGCTTGCAGCTGTTTTGCTAGCTGATGTTGTTTTTGAAGTTGTTGTCTTACTTTTGCTAGTACGGCGTGTTGTAGTCATCTTTAATCCTATTCACTGATTGACGGATTAAACCGTTTATCAAATGAAGTTGATGTTAATTTCACAACTTAAAAATGTACTTAAAAACGCATTTTTAAGTCAGTTACGCGCTCCGCATGCAGACTAAATGTTGATATTAGGGAGTTAATCAAATAGTCCAATTTCGATTATTGTTATTATGTTTTGCGGCTAAATTTAACTAAATATCAGCCAAATAGCCAGTAAAATTGTTAATAGACAACCCTACTGGCGTGCTAATTACAGCTTATAAACCTGCTTTTTTAAATGTTTGGCCAACAATCTCTTTCGCTTCTTCAATAATTTGCGCAAGGTGTTGTTCACCTAAAAAGCTTTCACTATAAATTTTGTAAATTTCTTCAGTACCTGAAGGTCTTGCTGCAAACCAGCCGTTTTCTGTTACCACTTTAAGGCCACCAATAGCAGCACCGTTACCTGGTGCATGCGTAAGCTTAGCAAGAATTTTTTCACCTGCCAGTGTTGATGCTTCAACATCGTCTGCTGATAAGTTTTTCAACACGTCTTTTTGTGCTTTTGACGCTGGTGCATCAATGCGGTTGTATACTGGCTCACCAAATTGGCTGACAAGCTCTTGATACAACTGTGCTGGGTCTTTACCTGTAACTGCAGTAATTTCAGCTGCCAATAAAGCTAAGATGATGCCGTCTTTGTCGGTAGACCATACAGTGCCGTCCATTCTTAAAAATGACGCCCCTGCACTTTCTTCACCACCAAAACCATAGGTGCCTGTATATAAACCATCAACAAACCATTTAAAACCAACTGGTACTTCTGATAAGTTTTTACCTAGTGAATTTGCGACACGGTCAATCATGCTGGAAGAAACTAAAGTTTTACCTATGGCTAAACCATTAGCCCATTGTGTTCTGTGGGTATATAAATATTGAATAGCAACAGCCAAATAATGGTTAGGGTTCATCAAACCAGCTGATTTTGTAACTATACCGTGGCGGTCGTAGTCAGGATCGTTAGCAACGGCAACATCAAATTTATCTTTTAAACCAATTAGACCAGCCATTGCATATGGTGATGAACAATCCATACGAATTTTGCCGTCTTTATCCAGCGTCATAAATGAGAATGTTGGGTCAACACTGTCGTTTACCACTTCGATGTTAATGCCATAAGTTTGCGCGATAACATCCCAATAGGCGATACCTGAACCACCTAGTGGGTCAACACCAATTTTTAAACCTGACTTCGCAATGGCTTCCATGTCGATTACATTTTTTAAATCATCAACATAAGGTTTAATAAAATCGTATTCAGTAACAAATTCAGATTCAATCGCTTGCGTGAAGTCGATGCGTTTAACGTCAGCTAAACCACCGGCAATAATTTGATTGGCGCGTGCTTGTACGGCATTAGTGATATCTGTATCTGCTGGGCCACCATTTGGTGGGTTGTATTTAAAACCACCATCTTGTGGCGGATTATGACTTGGGGTTATTACTACGCCGTCTGCTAAACCAGAGGTTTTACCTTGGTTGTAAGTTAATATAGCGTGTGAGATAACTGGTGTTGGTGTATAACCTCTACCTTGCTGTACAACTACTTTTACACCATTCGCCGCGAAAACTTCAACCGCTGTCGCAAATGCACATTCAGATAATGCGTGGGTATCCATACCTACATACATAGGCCCATCAATTTGTTTGTCGTTTCTGTACTCAACCAAAGCTTGGCAAATTGCTGCTATATGGGTTTCGGTAAATGTTGAGTTTTCAGACGAACCTCTATGCCCAGATGTACCAAAGCTAACACCTTGTGCTGCTGTTGGTTTATTTAAATAATATTGGCTAACTAAACGAGGGATATTTACTAAATCTTGCTTTTGTGCCGGCTTACCAGCTCTCTCATGCAACGCCATCTATGACTTTCCTTAACGGTTTTGATTTTCGAGTAGTGTATGTATGGTGATTTTTAGTTTTTAACTTGTTGTTTATACCCAAGCCAGTTGAAAATGCTTTTTATCTCTTGCTGAAATCCGGTATTTTCAGGTGGCTTAGCTATACTGCCCTTTTGTTATATCTTAGCTTTTAAAAACAAACAAGGGGCAGTGAGTCTTTTTATACAACTTGTATGAAAACAGCATTACAACAACTGAGATAAATTTAAAAAGTTTAAACTTTCTGTTGGATTTTTTAACTTAGGTAACACACCCAACAAAGGTGCATCAATTGCTTGCTGCAGAGTTTGTATATTTTGTTGCATATAAGGCATGTCGCCATGTAATGCATTGGCAACCCAACCAACGATGTTACAGCCTGATGCTTTGATTGACTCTTGGGTTAATAGTGCATGGTTTAAACAGCCTAATTTTAAACCGACAACCAATATGACCGGAAGTTGCTGGGTGGCTACCCAGTCAGATAAATAGTTGTTATTGCCCAAAGGTAATTTCCAGCCACCTGCACCTTCGACCACTAAATAATCTAGATTATCTTGGGCAAATTTTTGATACGCTTGGGTTAACTCGTTATTGGTTATTTCAATACCAGCTTCTGCCGCAGCAATATGTGGTGCAATTGCCGGTTCAAGTGCAATTGGGTTTATTTGCGAATAAACCAATTCAACATTGCTTGTTTGTTGTAATGCCAGCGCATCTTCGTTTTTTAACTGACCATCAATTAACTCACAACCAGCTGCGATAGGTTTAAAACCTGCTGCTTTGCCCTGTTTAGCTAAATAGCCAATCAATGCACTAGAAAAAAAGGTTTTGCCACATTCAGTATCTGTAGCTGTCACAAAATAGCTTTTTCGACTCATAATTTATTTCAATGGTTTATTGATACAAGAATATAAAGTTTGCCAACTGGCGGTTACCTTATTTGAATGGCGTGGATAGGCATTTTCTAATTTTTGTAATTTAGCACGCGTTAGCCCTGTCGACTTGTCGCGGTTCACTACTGTATTAGCTCCTATTGCTTTTAATTCTTTCAAAAGCGCTTTTACACTGTCGTAATGTGTTTGATGATCAATTACCTCAAGCACATCACAAGTTACCTCTGCCTGTGCTATTTGTTGTTTGACCTCTTCTATGGTCAAAAAGTTATTTACATGGTTATTGGTATCAAGCGCAACAAATGCTTGTTTAAGCTCAACTAAGGTATTAGCTAACAAAGTAGTAAATACAACTTGTCCACCCGGTTTACATACTCTATAGGCTTGCTGAATAACTTTAGTTAAATCACACCACTGCCAAGCAAGCGATGAAAAAACAACATCAAAGCTATTATCGGCAAACGGTAAATCATGCGCGTCAGCTTGCTCAAAGTTAAATTGGCGAAAGTTGTTTTTATAGTCAGCACAAGTTGCAACTTTGTGCTGAGCGGTTTTTAACATGCCTTGTGAGATATCACAGCCTTGGTAAAGATTCCCTTGGCTAAACTTAACCAAATTCGCTGTACCACAACCAACATCCAATACTTTCGATTTCGTTGATAAAGTCAAATATTTAGAGGCGCGTTCTATAACCGCAAGCTGCAGCTGTGCAGCACCGTCATAACTAGCAGCGGCTTTAGAAAAATGCTCAGAGATAAGCTGTTTATTTGATAACGACAAAACTACCTTCCTAGCTCTGGCTTTTGCTTAAAGTTTGCAAGCCAATTTCTAATGCCTGTAAGGCTTGATCGATATCAGCAATGTCATGCAAAGTATTAATAGTAAACCGAATACGCGCTTGTCCTTGAGGCACAGTTGGTGGACGTATCGCTGTTGCCCAAATGCCTTGGTTACGCAATATTTTAGCTAGTTTCAATGTATCTTCATTACTGCCTATAACCACAGGTTTAATTGCACTGACATTTCCACCACAAGGCAAGGTTATTCCGAGTTTGTTGACACCTTCAACAAAGTGAAAAACATTCTGCTCTAGCTTTTCGCGCCGCCAATTTTCATTGCGAATTTTAATAATGGCTTGTCGAGTTACCTCAGCTAATATCGGCGAGAAAGAAGTACTAAAAATATATGCACGTGCTTCATTAACTAGATATTCAATTAACTGTTTTGAGCCTGCGACAAATGCACCGCTTGTGCCAATCGCTTTACCAAACGTAGCAGTGAATATATCTATGTTATTCGCTGATATATTTTGTTTAGCTAAACTGCCCTGACCTTGCTCGCCAAATACACCAATACCATGCGCATCGTCTAACATTAGCCCTACGTTGTCTTGTTCAGCCAACAGCTGACAAATTGGCTGCAATGGCGCAGCATCACCATCCATACTAAACACACCTTCAGTCACTACCAATTTGTAGTCAGCTGGTGTTTGCAGCCTTTGTTGTAAGTGTTCAATATCATTGTGTTTAAAACGCAAATTTTTAGCGGTACTTTGTAGACCGCCATCAATCAAAGATGCATGGTTTAATTTATCTTGAATGATCAGCTGATTTTGATCTTTTAGTAGCGTTTTTAAAACTGAGCTATTTGCAGAAAAACCACTGTTAAACAACAAACAGGCATCAAACCCTAACCAATCACAAATCTCGTCTTCTAATGCTTGATGTGCACCATGGTGACCATTAATTAATGGTGAGCCAGTGCTGCCAGACAAATTATGCTCAAGCGCATTCACCCACGCAGCTTGCAAACAACCAGACGCAGCAATACCCAAATAATCATTACCAGAAAAATTTAAATATTTTTGCTGGTTATGAATTATAAATTGATTACTGGTAACTAGTGTATTTTTTTGTCGGTAAGCGTATTGAGCTTGCTTGGCAGCAAGCTCTTGCTCAATAAAGCTGGGTAACATTAAACAGCTGCGTTATAAAACTGTGGCGTTTGTTGGCTTTCTGCAACCGCTTCAGATATGGCTTGTTCTGTTACTTCGTCTGAATAACCTTGGCGTTTTTCTGGTTCAATACCTAATTTAGCAAACAATTGCATATCGGTATTTGCTTCTGGGTTTTCAGTGGTTAATAGTTTTTCACCGTAGAAAATACTATTCGCGCCAGCAAAGAAACACATAGCCTGCATTTGTTCATTCATTTCAGTACGACCCGCTGATAAACGCACATGCGATTTAGGCATTAAAATACGTGCTACCGCTATGGTACGGACAAATTCAAAATGGTCAAAATCTTCAAGGTCAGCAAATGGTGTACCTTCAACACGTACCAACATGTTAATTGGTACACTGTCAGGGTGTTGTTCTAAGTTAGCTAAGCTTTTTAATAAACCAGCACGGTCTTTAGCTTCTTCACCCATACCAACAATGCCGCCACTACATACTTTCATACCTGATGCACGCACGTTTTCTAATGTGTCTAATCTGTCTTGGAAAGTACGTGTGGTAATGATATCACCGTAGAATTCTTGGGAAGTGTCCAAGTTATGGTTGTAATAATCTAAACCAGCTTGTTGTAAGGTAATGGCTTGTTCACGGGTTAACATGCCAAGCGTCATACAAGTTTCCATGCCCATTTCGCGCACACCTTTAATCATTTCAACTATGTAAGGAATGTCACGATCTTTCGGGTTACGCCACGCAGCGCCCATACAAAAACGTGTTGAGCCATTTTTCTTTGCAAGCTCAGCTGTTTCTAACACCTTTTGTACTTCCATTAACTTTTCTTTGTGTAAGCCTGTGTCGTAACGTGCACTTTGTGGGCAGTATTTACAATCTTCTGGGCATGCACCTGTTTTAATCGACAATAAAGTACTTACTTGTACTTCATTTGGATTAAAGTGTTGGCGATGTACGCTCTGGGCTTTAAATAACAAATCGTTAAATGGTAAATCAAATAAGGCTTGAATTTCTTCAGTTGTCCAATCGTGGCGTATCTCAGCTTGCATGCTCTTTTCTCTAATTGAATTTTGCTTGATAGTTTATTTACCTTAGTTACACTGTCAATCATTCGCTTCATTAAATTTGACATCTGTATAAATATTAAGCATGAGTATTGATTTAGAGTTTGATCGTAAACATATTTGGCACCCATACACATCGTTAACCAATCCACTCCCAACCTATCCAGTAAAATCTGCCAGCGGTGTTGAAATTTTTTTGGAAACAGGCGAAGTGCTAATTGATGGCATGAGCAGTTGGTGGGCAGCCGTGCATGGTTATAATCACCCAAAACTCAATCAAGCACTTGTTGAACAAAGCCAGCAGATGTCGCATGTTATGTTTGGTGGTTTAACTCACCAACCTGCTGTCGATTTATGTAAAAAGCTAGTTGAGTTATCACCGGATGGACTTGATAAAGTTTTTTTAGCCGATTCAGGCTCTGTAAGTGTAGAAGTGGCAATGAAAATGGCCATTCAATATTGGCAAAGCGAACACAAAGCTGACAAACATAAGTTTTTAACCGTAAAAAATGGTTACCACGGTGATACCTTTGCCGCTATGTCGGTGTGTGATCCAGTCAATGGTATGCACACACTGTTTAGTAAAACCATCAATCAGCATTTATTTGCCAGCGCGCCAAGTCCTATATTTCCAAAAGATAAAGATGAGTTAGATGAGGCGTTAGATAATGCAGGTTTCGTTCAAGAGCATTTAGCAGAAATCACTCAGTTATTAGAAACTAACCACCATAATATCGCGGCGATTATTATCGAGCCTATTGTCCAAGGTGCTGGTGGCATGCGTTTTTATCATCCGCAATATTTAACAGCTTTGCGTCAATTAGCCAACCAATACAATGTACTACTAATTACCGATGAAATTGCCACTGGTTTTGGTCGTACAGGCAAAATGTTTGCTTGTGAATGGGCGAAAATCACTCCCGATATCATGTGTGTTGGTAAAGCCATTACAGGCGGTTATATGACATTGGCCGCAACTTTAACCACCACCAAAGTTGCTGAACAAATTTGTAATGGCCAAGCTGGTGTATTTATGCACGGCCCTACTTTTATGGGCAATCCACTTGCTTGTGCGGTTGCTAACGCCTCTCTTGACCTACTCATTGAAAATAACTGGCAACAGCAAGTAGCCAATATCGAAACTTGGTTAAACCAGTATTTACAACCAATCGCTGAATTTGTCCAAGTTGCTGATGTGCGGGTATTAGGCGCAATTGGTGTAGTTGAGCTTAAAGAACCTGTGCCAATGGAGCAAATTCAAGCCTTTTTTGTAAAACAGGGTGTGTGGATCAGACCTTTTGGCAAATTGGTTTATTTAATGCCGCCGTTTATTAGTGAAGAAAAGCATATTAAAAAGTTGGCTGGGGCTATTGAAGCTTGGTTGTTTAATGATTAACTGCTAAATCAATCTAAAACTGCGGCAGTATTTGGATATACACATACAATACTGCCGCAACTGCAACTACTAATAAAACAGCCAAGTTATAATGAAAGTGATCACTTTTGCGTTTCATTCTTTTTAAGTTAATCAACATAGCAATTAAAGTAATGGCGCAGCAGATAAGTAATTGCCAAAATAAAAATTCAGTCCACTGCTCTACCCAGTCTAACCTATATTCATCTTCTATCTTTTTGTATTTAGCATAGCCAGTCAATTTTTCTGGGCGAGCCAACCTAAACCACACCATGGCCATAATAAAACTCAGCCAGGCTACTAAATTAGCAGCCCAAATAGACTTAATTACCCAGTCTGCGCCTTTTCTTCGTTCATTTTGAACAAAATTAGTGTCTTTTTGCTTGTTTCTCATATTGGCTTTAGTAACATATCGCTCTTTATAACAATAGAAGATTTATTTAGCCGGAGCAAAATTGACATGAGTCACGCTGCAATCAGTGATGTATTAGCGGGTAAATACCCATTAAATGAAACTCTAACCATTAAAGGCTGGGTTCGTACCGTTCGTGCAAATCCAAATTTTGCTTTTATCAATTTACATGATGGCTCTTGTTTCGACCCTATTCAGGTTATTGCCGACAGCGCTTTAGCAAACTATAGCGAAATCGCAAAATTAACAACCAGTTGTTCACTTGCAATTACTGGTACTTTGGTTGAATCAACAGGTAAAGGCCAGAGTTTTGAAATTCAAGCAACTGAAGTTGAAATTATCGGCTTAGTTGAAGACCCAGATACTTACCCTATGGCACCTAAACGCCACTCGGTAGAATATTTGCGTGAGCATGCACATTTACGTCCGCGCACAAATTTAATTGGTGCGGTAACACGTGTACGCAACTGTTTAGCACAAGCAATTCACAGATACTTCCACGAAAATGGCTTCCAATGGATTGCAACACCAATCATCACAGCATCTGACTGTGAAGGCGCTGGTGAAATGTTCCGCGTATCAACTTTAGATGCGGTTAACCCACCAATGACAGATAAAGGTGAAGTGGATTACAGCGAAGACTTTTTCGGTAAAGAGGCTTTCTTAACTGTATCTGGTCAGTTAAATGTTGAAACCTACTGCTGCGCTTTATCTAAAGTTTACACTTTTGGCCCAACTTTCCGTGCGGAAAATTCAAACACCAGCCGTCACTTAGCTGAATTTTGGATGGTAGAGCCTGAAATTGCTTTTGCGGATTTAGCAACTGTAGCTTCGTGTGCTGAAGATATGTTGAAGTATGTGTTTAAAGCTGTATTAGCCGAGCGTTTAGATGATTTAGAATTTTTCGACCAGCGTGTACAAAAAGGTGTGGTTGAGCGCTTAAAAACTTTAAGTGAATCTGAATTCGTACGTATGGATTACACAGATGCTATCGACATCTTGTTAAAATCAGGCCAAAAATTCGAATTCCCTGTTGAATGGGGTATAGATTTATCATCTGAGCACGAGCGTTATTTGGCTGAAAAACACGTAGGTGGGCCAGTTATTTTACAAAACTACCCGAAAGACATTAAAGCTTTCTACATGCGTTTAAATGACGACGGTAAAACTGTTGCAGCTATGGACGTATTAGCACCTGGCATAGGTGAAATTATTGGTGGTAGCCAACGTGAAGACCGCTTAGACATACTAGATGCGCGTATGCATGAAGTTGACTTAAACCCAGAAGATTACTACTGGTATCGCGATTTACGCCGTTACGGTTCAGTGCCACATGGTGGTTTTGGTTTAGGTTTTGAGCGGTTAGTTGCTTATGTAACTGGCGTACAAAACGTGCGTGACGTTATTCCATTCCCACGTGCACCAAAAACCGCAGCCTTCTAATTATACAGCTGATTTTAGCTATTAACATAAAGGTGCCAATTGGCACCTTTTTTATTGTTAATAACATCTCACCACGCATTTCCCAGACTCCCTCTTAACTCTCTCTTAACTACCTCCGAACTTGCTGTTAGCTTGCGCAAAACTTTTTCATATCCTTTACATTTAGCGCTTGAAGTATTAGTAATACTTTATTACCATATTGAAAGTTAAAATCTCGTTAAGGTTTTTAACAGATATTAAAAGTTTAAATTGAGGTTAGTCGTGAAAAATTTACATGTAAAAATGGTTTTATTAGCAGTGCAGGCAACATTGCTATTCGTTTTTGCATGGTTTAGTGCCAATGTTTCGGCCAAAACCATAGAAATAAAACATAACAAAGTTGCTGGTATTGGTGCCAAAGAAGAGTACCAATTTGGTTTGTTAAAGCTTGCGTTAAGCTATGATAAAGAAAACAGTTATAACTTTGTTGAATCAAGTCGATTCTTGCCACAAATCACTATGATTGAGCAGATCAAATCAGGTCAACTTGATGTTGCTTGGACCGGCACCTCTAACGAGTTAGAACAACAGCTAATGCCTATCCGCATTCCACTATACAAAGGTTTGTTAGGCCATAGAATTTTTATTATTCGCCAAGGTGATCAAGCGAGATTTGATCAAATAAACACCTTCGAACAATTAAAAACCTTTACCGCTGCACAAGAGCGCACTTGGGCAGATACCACAATATTGCGCAGTGCTGGCATACCCGTAATAGGTACGCGTAGATATGAAAACTTATTCTATATGTTAGAAGGTGGGCGTTACGATTATTTCCCACGTGGTGTGCATGAGCCTTGGTCGGAAATAAGTGCACGCCCTCACCTGCCATTAACAGTTGAAAAACACATATTGGTTAAATATCCAATGCCAGCATATTTATTTGTAAATAAAAACAATGTTGCCTTGGCAAACAAAATTAACGACGGGCTGATGCAAGCGATTGAAGATGGCAGCTTTAACGACTACTTTTTTAGTAACCCTATGATTAAAGATGTAATTGCTAAAGCAAATTTAACAGACCGTGTGATGTTTGAAATTAACAATCCAAATATACCTAGCAGTACCCCGTTTGATGATAAAAGACTTTGGTTAGATATTAACGAGCTATAAGGAATACAAATGAAAGTGCTAAACAAACAGAATTTAAAATTATTGCCAATTTTATCGGCGTTATTGGTTGGCTGTAATGCGACTGATTCAAAAACAGCTGCTACTGCAGTTCAGGGTCCTATGAATATTAAATCTAGTTATTATGCGACTTTACCTAATGGTGAAGTTGTAAATGAATACACCTTAACCAGTGATGCGGGTTTAGAAGTATCAATTATTAGCTACGGCGGTATTATTACCTCACTAAAAGCACCAGACCGCAACGGTAAGTTAGCCGATGTTGTATTGGGTTACGATTCTATTGATGGTTATTTAACTGATACCAATTATTTTGGTGCGTTAATCGGCCGCTACGGCAACCGTATTGGTAAAGGTCAATTT
Organism: Catenovulum agarivorans YM01; assembly: GCF_000281085.1. Taxonomy (GTDB): domain Bacteria; phylum Pseudomonadota; class Gammaproteobacteria; order Enterobacterales; family Alteromonadaceae; genus Catenovulum; species Catenovulum agarivorans. The sequence continues at coordinate 327,073 of NZ_JH767523.1, read as the reverse complement.
GCTATTGATGGGGTTAAATACCAATTAGACACTAACAATGGTGAAAATCATTTACACGGTGGTCATCAAGGTTACGACAGTAAAAACTGGGCGGTAACCCCGTATGAAGCCGACGGTCATGTTGGCTTAAAAATGCAATTAATTAGCCCAGATGGCGACGGTGGTTTCCCAGGCAATGCAGCTATTCAAGTTGATTATCGTTTAGTTGGTAATGAATTAATCATGGATTACAAAGCCACTACCGATAAAAAAACCCATATCAATTTAACTCAACACAGCTATTTTAACTTAGCAGGCGAAGGTGATATTTTAGATCACAAATTAACCATCCCAGCTCAATATATTACCCCTGTGGATACTGGTTTGATCCCAACTGGTGAATTTATGCCAGTACAAGGCACGCCGTTTGACTTCACTTCAGCTAAGGCTATCGGCAAAGAAATCAATGCTAAAGATCAACAACTAGAATATGGTTTGGGTTACGACCATAACTGGGTGCTGAATAAAGAGCATACGGGGGAATTTAAATTATCGGCTAAGTTAGAGCATGAAAAATCAGGCCGTGTATTAGAAATTTATTCTTCTGAGCCTGCTATTCAGTTCTACTCAGGTAACTTCTTAAACGGCACAGCTAAAGGCAAAGGCCGTACGTTTGAACATAGAACGGGTTTATGTTTAGAGCCACAACATTTCCCTGACAGCCCTAACAAACCACACTTCCCTTCTACTCAAGTTAATCCGGGTGAAGTGTACCAAATGAAAATGAGCTTTAAGTTTTCAACTAACTAAGCTTAAAAAATTCAATAAAATTTAGAAACGGGCGCAAGCCCGTTTTTATTGTCGGCCTCTTATAAAACTTAATATTAAAGCAACAAATCAAAGAGATAGATATGACCAATAAAATCAAACTATCAGCCATCACGCTGGCGCTAACAGCCGTATTATCCGCTTGTGGCAGCAACACTGCACAGCAAATTTCGATTGAAAGTCCAAACAAAAACATCAAAGTAGATGTCAGCCTAAATAAACAAGGTGAAGTGGAATATAGCGTTTATAATCAAGGTCAATTGGTGCTTGAACCATCTAAGCTTGGGGTTATGCTCGAAGGTTACACTTTCGACAAAACACTCACAGTTACTGACAAATCAAAAGCAACAATTTATCAAGATAACTACAGCTTATTATCTGCAAAAAAACACAATATTGAATACACAGCAACCAGCCAAAGTTTGACCCTAAACAATGCACAAGGCCAACAACTACAGATTACCTTTAATGTTTCAAACGACGGTGTTGCATTTAAATATTCAATTGAAGGTGAAGCTGAACAAGCTTATCAATTTGTTGATGAGCTCACCGAATTTGATTTAAAAGCAGATGCAAGCGCGTTTATTCAACCCATCGCTGTAGCGCAAACTGGCTGGTCGAATACCAACCCGAGTTATGAAGAACACTATTTAATTGATGTAGCTGTTGATACTAAGTCACCTACAGGTGCTGGTTGGGTATTTCCGGCATTATACAAAACTGACAACACTTGGTTAGCTATCTCTGAAACTGGTATTGATAGACATCACCATGCAAGTCGCCTAGCACCTGAATCACCTGAAGGGGTTTATACAATAGACCAACCTATGGCGGCTGAAGTCTTCACCAATAAAAAACTATTGGCTAATGGTACTTTCCCGTATCAATCACCATGGAGAATTATCTCTTTAGGTGATTTGGCGACAGTTGCCGAATCAACTTTAGGCACAGATTTAGCCAAAGCCAACCAGCTAGAAAATATCGATTTTGTTAAGCCAGGTGTATCTTCGTGGAGTTGGGGTTTATTAAAAGACGACTACACAATTTATTCGGTGCAAAAAGAATTTATCGATCACGCTGCGAATATGAACTGGCAATATACGCTAGTCGATGCGGATTGGGATAGAAAAATCGGTTTTGAAAAACTGCAAGAATTGGCAGATTATGCAAAAACAAAAAATGTTGGATTATTTGTTTGGTATAACTCATCTGGTGAGTGGAACGAAACACCATACACACCAAGACACAAGTTATTAGACAAAGATCAACGACTAGCTGAATTTTCTGAATTAAAGAAAATGGGCATTGCGGGTCTTAAAATTGACTTTTTTGCAGGTGATGGCCAATCTATGATTGATTACTACATAGATATCTTAGAAGACGCAGCTGATTTTGAACTTATGATCAACTTCCACGGTGCAACTTTACCTAGAGGGTTAAACCGTACCTACCCTAACCTAATGACAGTTGAAGCTGTACACGGTTTAGAAATGGTCACCTTCTTCCAAAATTCAGCGGATAAAGCGGCAAGCCATAGTACTGTTTTACCATTTACGCGTAATTTATATGATCCTATGGATTACACACCAACAACTTTTAATGAATTAACTGGTGAAATTAAGCGTAAAACCACTAATGCATTAGAGTTAGCACAAGCAGTGTTATTTGTATCAGGCGTACAACATATAGTTGAAACACCTGATGGTATGCCATCAGCGCCATATTATGCGATAGATTTACTTAAGCAATTACCTGCCAGCTGGGATGATTCTAAATACATTGCTGGCACACCAGGCAAACTCGCGGTATTTGCACGTAAAAAAGGCAACCTCTGGTATATAGCTGGTATCAACGGTGAAACTACGGCTAAAGATGTTGAGCTAGATCTAAGCTTTCTTGGCAGCAATACAGGGCGTATTATTCAGTCAGGTGAAGGTTATGGCAATATGATCATGTTTGATATGCAAATCGGTGCAAAAACCAAAGTATCATTACAAGGAAATGATGGTTTTGTTATGGTCGTCACTGAAGGACAACAAGCTCAGACTTTCAAGCAGAAGTAAGTTAGCAATAACTCATAGTACTAATAAGACACGGTTGTTTAACCGTGTCTTATTTAAAACAAGCTAGTAGGCTACTCTTCGTTAGGTTCGGCGTTTTCTACGCGACTCTTCAGTTTTTGACCCGGTCTAAAAGTTACAACTCTACGAGCAGTAATTGGAATATCTTCACCCGTTTTAGGGTTACGACCCGGCCTTTCACCTTTATCACGTAGGTCAAAATTGCCGAAACCAGACAATTTAACCTGTTCACCACTTTCTAAAGCAACACGAATTTCTTCAAAGAATATTTCAACTAATTCTTTGGCATCGCGTTTATTCATACCAAGCTTTTCAAACAAATGTTCTGCTATTTCGGCTTTTGTTAATGCCATACCTAATCTCTCAATGTAGCACCAAATTGGGTGTTTAAGTGTTCAACAACCTTGTCAACGATTGCCGAGATTTCTTTCTCTTCTAGCGTCTTCTCTACCGCTTGCAATGTTAAAGCGATCGCATAACTGATCTTATCAGCAGCTATCCCTTCTCCTTGGTAGACGTCAAACAAGTTTAGTTCAACTAATTGATTTCCGCCAACTTTTTTAATTTCGTTTAACACTTTACCAACTTGGACAGATTTATCCACTACAAAAGCTAAATCGCGTCGGTTAGACGGGAATTTAGAAATTGCTTGAGCAGCCGGTACCTGACTTGTTAGCAATACATCAGTTAATAGTTCAAATACGAAAGTTTTTGGTTTCAAACCAATTTTCTTCGCCACTTCTGGGTGTACTGCACCAATAAATCCTAAATACTGGCTATTTTTATAGATAGCAGCAGATTGGCCAGGATGCAAGGCAGAATGCGATTCTATTTTAAATTCATATTCAGCTTTATTATCAAGCTGTTGCAATAAAGCCTCAACGTCACCTTTGATATCAAAGAAATCAACTGGGCGTTTTTCCAATGTCCAGTGCTCGCCATGACGTAAACCTGTGATAGCGCCAGCCAATACGCGTGTTTGGCGAATACCGTTCTCAGCATCTTTATCAGGGGTAAAAATCAACCCCGATTCGAATAACTGTAAGCGGCTTTGTTGACGGTTAGCGTTATAAATAACAGCACCTAACAAACCAGCTAAACAAGACAAACGCATTGCCGACATATCCGCAGAAATCGGATGGGGTAACACTAAAGCTTCAGCATTGTTGTGCAAGGCATCTTGTTTTTTCGGATCAACAAACGAATATGTAATAGCTTCTTGATAACCTAGAGTAACCAAACAGCTTTTGGCGAAATCTAATGACTTAACCGCTTCTGGTTTAGCACTCATATTCAACTGCGCAACTGGGCGCTGCATAGGAATATTGTTATATCCATAAATGCGTGCAACTTCTTCGATTAAATCTTCTTCAATCGAAATATCAAAACGATAACCTGGAATAACTGCATTCCAGCCAGCTTCGGTTGTTTCAACAGTTAAACCTAAACGCGTCAACATTTCAGTTACAGTATCAGCTGCTATCTCAATACCTAATTTAGATTTAAGTTTAGCCGCACGTAAAGTTACGCTTTTAGCTTGAGGCAATGCACTTGCAACTTCAGCAGTAGACACTTGCGCAGCTTCACCACCACAAATATCTAAAATTAATTGGGTAGCACGTTCAATGGCTTGTCGCTGAATACTTGGGTCGACACCACGCTCAAATCTGTGTGATGAATCTGTATGTAAACCGTATTGGCGTGCTTTACCCATCATAAAATCAGGCGCAAAAAATGCACTTTCCAATAAAATGTCTTGAGTCGATTCTGTTACACCTGAGTCTTGACCACCAAAAATACCCGCTAAAGCAAGTGTCTTAGTTTCATCGGCTATCACTAGAGTATCAGCTTTTAAACTAACTTCTTGGCCGTCTAACAAAGTGAGCTTTTCACCGTCATTCGCTAAACGTACAACAATGCCACCTTCAACTTTGTTCAAGTCAAACGCGTGCATTGGTTGGCCTAACTCCAACATAACTAAATTAGTTACATCAACAATTGGGTCAATTGAGCGAATGCCACTACGACGTAATTTTTCAACTAACCACAATGGTGAAGCTTTTGCTACATCAACTCCTTTGATCACTCGACCAGCGTATTTAGCACAAGCTTGCTCAGCAGCAAGTTCAATTGATACAGGCGCGTCGATACTCGCAACAACTGGTGAGATAGCCACAGGCGTTAAGTCATGGTTATTTAATACGCCAACTTCACGCGCTAAACCTTGAATGCTTAAACAATCAGCGCGATTTGGGGTTAAATCAACTTCAATTGATACATCGTCTAATTTTAAATATTGACGAATGTCTTGACCAATTGGCGCATCTGCTGGCAATTCAATTATGCCAGGAGCTTCTTCGGCTAAACCTAATTCAGCTTCAGAGCACAACATACCAAACGAAGGCACACCGCGTAGTTTAGCTTTTTTAATTTTAAAATTGCCTGGTAACACAGCACCAATAGTAGCAACCGCAACTTTTAATCCTAAACGACAGTTTTTAGCACCACAAACTATATCTAATAACTCGTCTTGACCAACATCAATTTTGGTCACTTGTAATTTTTCTGCATCTGGGTGTGGCCCACATTCAACAACGTGACCCACTAGCACACCACTAAATTCGCCAGCAACTGGCTCTACAGCATCAACCTCTAGGCCGGCCATAGTAATTTGTTCGACTAATTCTTGCTGGCTAACGTTCGGATTAATCCATTCTCTTAACCAAGATTCGCTAAATTTCATATTCTCTCCGACAATTCCTAGTTAAACTGTTTTAAAAAACGTACGTCATTTTCAAAAAATGAACGCAAATCGTTAACGCCATAACGCAACATAGTTAAGCGCTCTACCCCAATTCCAAAAGCAAAACCTGTGTATTGTTCTGGGTCGATATTTACGCCTTTTAAAACGTTAGGGTGAACCATGCCACAGCCTAGGATTTCTAACCATTTGCCATCTTTAGTTTTTACATCCACTTCAGCTGAAGGTTCAGTGAATGGGAAGAATGATGGACGGAATCTAACTTCTAACTCTTCTTCAAAGAAGAATTGTAAGAAATCAAACAAAATGCCTTTTAATTGCGCGAAAGTGACATCTTTATCCACCAATAAACCTTCAATTTGATGGAACATTGGCGTGTGTGTTTGATCGTAATCGTTGCGATATACACGGCCAGGAGAAATAATTCTAAGTGGCGGTTGCTCAGCTTCCATAGTGCGAATTTGCACACCTGAAGTTTGCGTACGCAAAACTAACTTAGGGTTAAAGTAGAAAGTATCGTGATCAGCACGCGCTGGATGATTATCAGGAATATTCAATGCATCAAAATTGTGCCAGTCATCTTCAACTTCAGGGCCAACACGAGTTTGGAAACCCAAATCAGCAAAAAACGATTCTACACGTTGAATGGTTTTTGACACTGGGTGCAAACCACCCGCATTTAGTTCGCGGCCTGGCAAAGTAATATCAACACTTTCTTCAGCTAATTTTTTGTCTAATTCAGCTTGTTGGAACGCATCACGCTTATCGTTTAACAAAGCTTGAACTTGCTGCTTAGCTTGATTGATGGCTTGGCCGGCTTTGGGCTTTTCTTCAGGTGGCAATTTACCCAAAGTTTTCATTTGTTCGGTAAAAAGACCTTTTTTACCCAAATATTGCACTCGAATTTCATCTAGTGCTGCTAGGTCATTTGCTTCTGTGATAGCAAGCTCTGCCGCTGCTACGATAGCATCTAAATTCATTAAGAATTTTCCCCAGAATTAGCTTGAAAAATAAACCGCGTATTTTAACTGATTTAACGTAAAAATGTAGTCAAATATCAGCAAATTAGCGATTTAGCTGAGATTAGTCGGAAAAGGGGTTTCTGAGTATTGGAAAGGTAGAGAAGTGAGGTGGAGTAGACACAAAAAAGGGGCTGTGTTAACCACGCCCCTTTCAACAAAAATCAGTATTTTGATAAACGAATTAAGCTAAAGCTTCTTTCGCTTTTTCAACTAAAGCAGTAAAAGTTGCTTTGTCATATACTGCGATATCAGCCAAAATCTTACGATCGATTTCAACAGAAGCTTTTTTCAAACCATTGATGAAACAGCTGTATGATAAACCGTTTTGACGTGAAGCAGCGTTAATACGTGCAATCCATAATTGACGAAATTGACGTTTACGTTGACGACGGTCACGGTATGCATATTGACCAGCTTTAGTTACAGCTTGAGTAGCTACACGGAATACGCGGCTACGAGCACCGTAATAACCTTTAGCTTGCTTTAATACTTTTTTGTGTGCTGCGCGTGCAACTACACCACGTTTAACTCTAGGCATTATTCAGTCTCCTATCTTATGCGTATGGCAACATGCGAACGATCAATGGAACATCATTTTGATGAACTTGAGTTTTCGCACGAAGGTGACGTTTACGCTTAGAGCTTTTCTTGGTCAAAATATGACGCAAGTGTGATTGTTTGCATTTAAAACCGCCATTAGCAGTTTTTTTGAAGCGCTTCGCAGCACCTCTATGGCTTTTGATTTTTGACATTGAGTTTACTCCGCATTGTCAATTTACATTATGCAGCAAGGCGTGTTAGTTAAAAACTAACAACTTTAAGCCGTTACTACTTCTTAATTGGTGCCAACACCATGATCATTTGACGACCTTCAACTCGAGTCGGGAAAGATTCCACTTGAGCCAAGTCAGATAAGTCGTCTTTGATACGATTCATCATATCAATACCGATCTCTTGGTGTGCCATTTCACGACCGCGGAAGCGAATTGTTACTTTAGCTTTGTCACCATCTTCTAAAAAGCGCGTCAGGTTGCGTAGTTTTACCTGATAGTCGCCTATATCAGTTCCAGGTCGGAATTTAATTTCCTTAACCTGAACCTGCTTTTGCTTTTTCTTCTGCTCTTTAGCAGATTTACTTTTTTCGTAAAGAAACTTGCCATAGTCCATCACTCGACAGACTGGCGGTGCCGCATTCGGACTTATTTCAACTAAGTCTAACTTAGCTTCATCTGCCATTTCTTGTGCTTGACGCAAACTAACAACACCAGCTTGCTCACCATCCGCGCCAATTAAGCGCACTTCTTTAGCATCGATCTCATCGTTAATACGAGCTTTGCCTGCCTCTGGGCTTTTTCTACCACCTTTAATGGTTCATTCCTCCACGAAAATTATAATTTTTTACAGTCAACGTCGCTTTTTAATAATGCAACAGCATCATCTATCGACATAACACCTAGGTCTTCACCTTTGCGTGTACGTACTGCAACTTGACCATTCTCTAATTCTTTATCCCCAACAACTAACATGTATGGGATACGCTTTAAAGTATGCTCGCGGATTTTAAAGCCAATTTTCTCATTTCTCAAGTCAGCTTTGGCTCTAAATCCATTTTTGTTCAATATTTTAGCAATATTTTCGCAATATTCGCCTTGTTTGTCGGTAATATTGAGAATAACCGCCTGACATGGTGATAACCACACAGGGAAATGACCCGCATACTCTTCAGTTAAAATACCGATAAAACGTTCAATTGAACCTAAAATCGCACGGTGAATCATTACCGGAACTTGGCGATCGTTGTTTTCAGATACATAACTTGCACCTAAACGACCCGGTAGCGCAAAGTCTAGCTGAATTGTGCCACATTGCCATGCTCTATCTAAACAATCGTACAAAGTAAATTCGATTTTAGGGCCGTAAAATGCGCCCTCACCTGGCTGAAGGTCAAATTCAATGCCATTGGCTGTTAATGCTTCAGAAAGCGCTTGTTCTGATCTATCCCACATAGCATCATCACCAATACGCTTTTCAGGGCGAGTTGATAATTTAACCGCGATGTTTTCAAAACCAAAAGTTTTATAAGTGTCATAAACCATGCGGATACAATCACTCACTTCACTTTGAACTTGCTCTTCAGTACAGAAAATATGTGCATCATCTTGGGTAAAACCACGTACACGCATCAAACCGTGTAATGCACCCGATGGTTCATTGCGGTGACAACAACCAAATTCAGCCATACGCAATGGTAAATCGCGGTACGATTTTAAACCTTGATTGAAAATTTGTACGTGACCAGGACAGTTCATTGGTTTAATTGCATATTCACGCTTTTCTGATTCAGTCGTGAACATGTTTTCTGCGTATTTATCCCAGTGACCTGATTTTTCCCAAAGCACACGGTCCATCATCATTGGACCTTTCACTTCTTCGTAATCGTATTCGCGTAATTTCTCACGAACAAAATCTTCTAATTCACGGTAGATAGTCCAACCATCATTGTGCCAAAACACCATACCTGGTGCTTCTTCTTGCCAGTGGAATAAATCGAGGGCTTTACCAATTTTTCTATGGTCGCGCTTTTCAGCTTCAGCTAAACGGTTTATATAAGACTTTAATTGCTTTTTATCTGCCCATGCTGTGCCGTATACACGTTGCAACATTTTATTGTCAGAGTCACCGCGCCAGTATGCACCAGCAACTTTCATCAATTTAAAATGCTGACAGAATTTCATATTAGGAACGTGTGGACCACGACACATATCTGTGTATTCTTCATGGTGATACAACGCTGGTTTGTCATCTTTAGAAATATTTTGATCTAATATTTCCATTTTGTAAGGTTCGCCACGCTGTTCAAAGGCATCACGCGCTTCTTGCCAGCTCACACGCTTTTTAACAACGTCATAGTTAGTTTTGGCCAACTGCAACATGCGTTTTTCAAGCGCTTCGATATCTTCTTGAGTTAAAGACTTGTCTAAATCGACATCGTAGTAAAAACCATTATCTATGGTTGGACCAATTGCCATTTTTACGTCAGGGAAAAGCTGTTTAATTGCATGACCTAATAAATGCGCACATGAGTGTCGGATAATCTCTAAGCCATCTTCATCTTTGGCTGTGATAATTTCTAACTTAGCGTCTTGTTCAATTAAGTCACATGCATCAACACGTTGGCCGTCTACACGGCCAGCAATAGTTGCTTTGGCCAAACCAGGGCCAATTGATTCAGCAACTTGCATTACTGTTACAGCTTGCTCAAAAGCTCTTGTTGAGCCATCAGGAAGAGTGATAATAGGCATTGTCTTTCCTTTACCAGTGGTGACACCTACCAAGTGCCACTTGTTTATATTAGTTAGCAGAATTTCGAAGCCGAGTATGATACTCATATCTAAAAGCAATTAAAACAAGCAAGTTAGATAATTTTCTAGAAATATGCATATTCAAATTGATTGGGTATATTGACTTATATTTGTTATATTGCGCCGCCTAAAATAAATGTATGGACGGGTTAGTACTTATGTCGAACTTAAATGATATTGCAAAACTTGAATTGACAGTTGAGCAATTGAGTATTGAGGAAAAATTAACAAACTTTGAATACTCAAGCAAAGACATAAGCAAAAAAGCCTTATTACCCCAGCTGAGTGCTTTTGTTGGCATTACCCAAAAGGTAACTCAGCCAGTACATTTGTTGTGTGGCCAACCACAAACAGCCCAACTACTATCTTGGTTGGGCTTAGACAACCAGCTTATTTCAAATTGTGGTAAAGAAACCTTATTTGGCCGCTTTAAACATACAGCCAGTGGTAAAGCACATTTTTTTACTGGCGAGATTTTTGAAAGTGACAATGACTACCTTATTTTCTCCGCTCACCTATTATTACAAGATTTAGATTGTGCCGATTTATTGATTAAAACTGCGGTCGCCGATGTTTTTGATACTCAATGGTTAACTAAAGATTACCAACAAGCTGAGTTTAAACAACTTAGACACAGTAAAATCAAACTAGATAAAACTATAATTATTTTGGGTGATTACGAATCTATCCAACAACTCTTGTACGTATGCCCTGCACTTGTACAAATTAGCCATGAGCGCATTCACGAAGCGGATTACGCTGTAGAAGTAAATCAAACAACATTAAATGCGCTTTACGCCCTACTGACTGATTTATCTCACAAGTTTGACGATACTGCATTTAACGCCTTGGTTTGGGCACTCGCGCGTAAATGCGAAGACCAAAAATGGATGTCGATTGACTTAAATTATATAGAACAGATTCAACAACGCATTGGCCAAAGTATTAACCAACACACAATAGAACAAGTGGTGCGTGAATTAGAAGGTTTTAACGCAACCGCACGTTTATTTAATTATGAACAAATTAAAAATAATAGTATCAAGGTAGATTTTACCGGCGCAGTTATTGGTCAGATAAATGGCTTAACCGTTGTTGAAACAGCCTTAGCTGAATTTGGTGAGCCTTCGCGTATCACTGCCAATATATTTGTCGGTGAAGGTGATATTAGCGATATTGAACGCAAGTCAGATTTGGGCGGAAATATCCATGCAAAAGCTATGATGATTTTGTCATCTTTCGTCTCTAAAGTGTTTGCTAGAAACGAGCCCTTACCTATTTCTTCAAACATAGTCTTTGAACAGTCATATCACGAAGTAGATGGTGACAGTGCATCACTTGCAGAGCTTTATGCTTTGTTATCTGCTATTGCTAATGTGCCAATTAAACAAAACATTGCTGTGACCGGCGCTATGGATCAACTAGGTAATGTATTAGCAGTTGGTGGTGTCGATTTAAAAATTGAAGGTTTTTATACACTAGCAAAACTTAAAGCCCCCTCTGAGGAGCATGCTGTCATAATTCCTAAAGCAAACATTGCTAATTTAAACCTAACCAGTGAAATAAAAACAGCGGTCAATAATGGTACTTTCAAAATTTATGCAATTGACCACGTTACTCAGGCAGCAGAACTGCTAACTGGTAAAGTAGCCGAAACGGACGACCATAAAGGTCTGTTCGATTTGGTTGGAGCCGAATTAGATAAATTTAGCCAACAACATGAAGAAACAGCTTCTATTTGGCATAAATTAACCAAGATTTTTAATAAATAGTAATTAATTAGCTGCTCAGACTTGTTTAGCGCACACGTGTTCGCTAAAGTATGCGCCGAATTTTAAACAAATATTGACTTAGCCTATATGAAACAAAATAGTTTTGATAAAGAAGGCCTATTGGCATGTAGCCGTGGCGAACTTTTCGGCCCAGGTAATAGCCAACTTCCTGCGCCAAATATGTTAATGATGGATCGCATTACTGCTATCTATGAAGAAGGTGGTGTTGCTAATAAAGGCTACATTGAAGCTGAATTAGATATCACACCAGATCTATGGTTCTTTGATTGTCACTTCCCAGGTGATCCTGTAATGCCGGGTTGCCTTGGTTTAGACGCTATGTGGCAATTGGTTGGTTTCTTCTTAGGTTGGTCTGGTGGACCTGGTAAAGGCCGTGCATTAGGTGTAGGTGAAGTTAAATTTACTGGCCAAATTTTACCAACCGCTAAAAAAGTTACTTACCGTATAGATATGAAACGTGTAATTAAGCGTAAATTATTTATGGGTATGGCTGACGGAACTGTTGCGGTAGATGGTAAAGTAATCTACGAAGCGAAAGATTTAAAAGTTGGTTTATTCCAAGACACTTCTGGTTTTTAATTTTACTTAGATAAAATTTAGTGCCAGATAAGAAAAAAGCCCTTGCGGGCTTTTTTCTTACTTTCCTCCAAAAAACGAAACTCTGTCATCTACCGCCGTTCGCCATCCACCCAACCACTGGGCTCGGGTATCAGTTTCCTGATACGGACAACATTCTTTAGTTTTACCAGTTAGACCTGCTTGATAGCCTTTAGACTGAGCTCTTTCTAAACGATCACGCTTTTGTCTTTTCATTTAAGCAATTCCTTAATCCGTTTTTGGTTTTTGGATATTTGATTTGAAGTAGCGCTTTTACTGCGTCTTCAAATTCAAATTAGCTAAATTAGTATGGTATTGCAACAGGGAATTTTGCTGGACACTGGTTACTTAACAAACAGAATGTTAAGTAACCAGCTGATTAAATGGAAGTTTCTACCACTTTACCTATGGTCAATTACGTTAGATCGTTTTTCTATTAGAAAAGGTGTTTTTAAACAAAAATGTAATAAAAAATAAACCCAAATGAAACCAAGAGCTTGCAGCACCCTTTCGTTTTATTTTCGCTTCGTCTTCCGGCAATACACAATCAAATGTTCCTTTCGCATCGGGTACTAACCGCACACTATATTCAACCTGCTCTCGAACAAACTCTCCAGTTGTAGAGTCAACCAGTTGCTGCCCCATAATATTTCGAGCGGTTTGAGTAAAAGATGCATGAGTTAATATTGAACCATCATTATTAATCGCAACCGCATCGACTATTGTCATGTCTGTATCACAAGTTAATAAGTCGTTTAGATCGTACATTTCATCTGTATCTGTGTAATAAACAAAACCATGTTTGGGCGTTAAGCCACCTGATAATGTCGAAGTTTCAGTTTGACCAACAATAACGTTTTGGTTATTAATTGCTCTAGCTGATGTATTAGCGCCTACTGCAAAATCATCAATTTTTTGTACAACTGTGTCAGCGGAATTCAGATCGTAATAAAAGCTCTTACGAACAGAACTTAAACCGGCCAAGTCTATCATGGTGCCTATAACGATATTATTGTCGTTAATATCAACCGCCCTACTTTCGCGATAAGTTTGAGGATTGGTAATTATGTGCACATTCCCATTATGAAATAGTGCAGCTTGAAGCCTGACGACATCATCAACCGTAACCACATGTGAATCACCAACGGCATACCCATCATTGTTCACCGCAAATGCTCGGCTGAAATAACTAGCAGAGTTGACTGCGGCGCTATCATCTAGCGCTATACCTAAATCAATCGGCTGCGACACTTCACCATTGGCATTCACTTTCCACATTAATGCATGAGTCTTGAAATAGCTTCGTTGATTCGCGACATTACCGTTAAACACGCCCCACAAACAAACATCTTCTGGTCTTGGGTTATCTAAATCTGAGTCGTCGCCAGCTTTACAAGCTAATTCTAGCGACAAAATACTATTGGTTTCTGCAACTGAACCATAACCAACAACCCAACCAGAATCAGACACATTGGTTGCATAACTAACACCACCGACAATCTCATCGTAAGGTGGAACAAGTTCTATTACTCGATTTTTCGTTTTGACAAAACCACGTCGGATAAAGTTTGGCATTAACCAAGTTTCATCATTAAATTCCGCTTTGGTAAAAGTCGAACTTGAATCTCCTGCTATCCAGGAAAGATTGTTGATGGCGCGCGCTTGTTCGTTATTAAAATAAGATAACTCTTCTGTTTCTGGGTTAATTGAATCAAAAATCACTAACTCTTCGCTTTCATTATCTTCTGCAAAGGAAGAACGATACGAAGCGGCTTGTTGATAACGACCATCATTGGCATTAGTGCGTATATACTCAAGCACAACACGTAAGCTAGCGGCATCAAAATTACCTTTTTTTACTCTCTCTAGGTAGCTGACATTATTAACACCACCTGAAGCTAAAGTTGCAGCTAAGGTCAAATCTCTGTCATCTAAATCCAACAAAGACAAATCGATTGGATGTTCAAAAATGCTTAAATTAGCCGAAATCACTTCGCCACTGTCATTCATGTCAATCGGGAAGCTATCTTTAAACTCTTCGGCTGTACTAATAGTTTCTAAGCTGTAGTTAATCGCATTTGCTTGCACAAATGCACTTGCACTAGCGGTTATTAAGGCAATCGATAATTTTGTTAGTTTATTCATCATTTAATTATTCTGTAAGCTTTCTAATTCTTCCCATTGCTCAAAAGCAGTTTCTAACTCAGCTTCAACTTTGGCTAATTCATCTAATTTAGCTTGGGTGTAACTTTGTTCTTTACTGAAAAACTCTGCTGAATTAATTTCTAATTGCAAAGTTTCTATCTTACTTTCAAGTTGTTCAATAGTTTGTGGCAAAGATTCTAACAAACGTTTCTGCTTATACGACAGTTTTGTTTTGTTATTTTGTGTTTTTTCGACTGGCTCAGGGCTTTTTGGTTCAGCTTTGCTATCTGTTTTTTTATTTGTTTGTCCTAGCGATTGGTTTCTTTGCGTTATTGTTGGCACGATAACATCATAACCACCAACAAATTCTTCAATCACACCATTGCCATGGAAGTAATAACTTGAAGTAACTGTATTGTTCACAAACTCACGGTCGTGCGATACCAACAACAAAGTACCTGAATATTGGTCTAATAACTCTTCGAGTAATTCTAAGGTTTCTACATCTAAGTCATTTGTTGGCTCATCGAGCACCAATAAGTTAGCTGGTTTCAAAAACAATTTAGCCAACAATAAACGGTTTTTCTCGCCACCAGATAATGATTTCACCGGTGAACGTGCGCGCTGTGGACTAAACAAAAAGTCTTGTAAATAACCTAATGCATGGCGTGTTTGGCCGTTAAATACCACATCCTGTTTGCCATCAGCAACATTGTCCATCACCGACTTTTCTTCGTCTAACTGCGAACGATATTGGTCAAAATAAACTACATCTAGATTAGTACCGACTTTAATTGTGCCTGAATCTGGGGCTAATTGCCCCAAAATCAATTTAATAAAAGTAGATTTACCACAGCCATTTGGCCCAACTAAACCTATTTTGTCACCACGTAGAATTAAGCCGTTGAAGTCAGTAACAATTTTTTGCTCAGCAAACGAATGATTTAAACCTTGAATTTCAGCAACAACCTTACCTGAACGTTTGTCTTCTTCTAACTTCAAGTTTGCTGTGCCTTGCACATCACGACGTGCGGCTCTATCACGGCGCATTTGTTCTAAATGGCGAACACGCCCTTCGTTACGGGTACGTCGAGCTTTAATACCTTGACGTATCCAAGCTTCTTCTTGGGCAAGTTTAATATCAAACTTTCTATTGGTTTCTTCTTCTATTTTTAGATATTCAGCTTTATCAACTAAATACTGGTCATATCCACGCTCAAAACGGATCAGCTTACCGCGGTCTAAATCTAAAATAGAATCTGATAAATTACGGACAAACGCCCTATCATGCGAAATAAAAACCACTGCACCGTTAAATTCTTTTAAGAAGTTTTCTAGCCAAGCAATAGATTGATAATCCAAGTGGTTAGTTGGTTCATCCAACAATAAAATATCCGGCTCTATCACCAAAGCACGAGCTAAAGCGACTTTGCGCAACCAACCACCTGACATTGAGGTTAACAAAGTATCTGATGACAAACTCAAGCGAGAAATAACTTGCTGAATTTTTGGCTCTAATGACCAAGCATCCAATTTTTCAATTTGCTGTTGTACGGCTGACATTTTATCTAAACAGGCATCAGCTTGACTACTCAACGCATAAAATTCGCCTAATGCTTTGCCAGCTTCGCCTAAACCTTCAGCGACATATTGATAAACAGTGCCTTGAGTATTACGCGGTGGATCTTGTGGCAAACGTGAAATCACAGTGCCTGCACGTAAATTTACTTCACCTGTATCTAAATTCTGCTCACCACTGATCACTTTAAGTAAAGTTGATTTACCCGTGCCGTTGCGGCCTAAAATTGAAATTTTTTCACCTTTGTTTATTTGTAACTCAGCACCATTTAAAAGTGCATGGTCACCAAAAGCTAAATGACCATTGGTAATTCGGTATAAATTCATATTAGTTATCTAACCACTCAATCACTTGCTGCTCGTCAAACGGCCAATTTAAACATTCTTTAGTTAAGCTATCTTGCAATACAGGTATGCGTTTACCAAACTGCTCAACCATTTTTTCATCATCTGCAATATCTATTAAAACGATATGCTCTGCTAAGCCTATATTAGCCAATACCTTAAAGGCGACTTCACACAAGTGGCAGCCTTCTGTGCCTAGCAATAATAATTGTGTTTGTTCCATTGTTATTTCTGAGGCTTAAATAAGCGCCAAGCTTGGCGGATATTCGCTTTACGCTTAAAGTCGAACGGCATAGTTTTATGGGTTAAGTCTTGCCACTGTAATCCCATTTCCGCTAACGCTTCTTCATCTAACTTAAACGAGCGTAAATTGTTTGAGAAATAAATATCCCCCCCCGATTTTAAGTGCTCCAATGCTAAACGGATTAATTGCACATGATCTCTTTGTACATCAAAGTCATTACTTAATTTTTTCGAGTTAGAAAAGCTAGGGGGATCAATAAAAATTAAATCAAACTGATTGTTGGTGCGTTTTAACCAATCGATACTATCCATAGCAACAAACGGATGCCAAGCGGCGTTAATGCCATTTAACTCAAAATTTTGTTTACCCCAGTCCAAATACTTTTTCGACAAATCAACCGAAGTCACTTGAGTTGCACCACCTAAAGCAGCATGCACACTGACACTACAAGTATATGAAAATAGATTAAGTACAGATTTACCACGACTCACTTGACCAATCAGTTTGCGCATATCTCTGTGGTCTAAAAACAAACCTGTATCTAAATAATCATATAAGTTTACATTAAATAGCGCTTGGCCTTCGCGCACTGTCATTACTTCGCCACGATCTGCGGCTTTTTTGTATTGCTCGTTGCCTTTTTGTTTTTTACGCACTTTTAGCGCAATTTTGCTAGGGTCAGTTCCTAATACAAATGGCGCAGTTAACAGTACTTCGTTTAACCTAGCTTGGGCTTTTTCTTCTGGAATGCTTTTAGGGGCAGCATATTCATAAACAACTAATGTGTCTTGATAAATATCTATAGCGACATTGTAGTTGGGTAAATCACCATCATATACGCGGTAACATTCGGTATCGGCTTGTCGTGCTTGTTTGGCAAATTGTTTAAAGTTTTTCTTTAAGCGGTTTTGAAACTCAAGCGCCAAACCTTCACGCGGATGGTTTGCATCTTGCGCAGCTTCTATCTGGTAATTCGCCACTATACAATCAAGCGCGGCATTTTTAACTTTGTATTTTTTATTAGCCGAGAGTTTTAAGTAACGCAACGCATCAACTGCCGATGAAATAACAGTTAATGACCAACCAGCATGTTGCTGTTTAATATTATGGCCAAAATCTAAATACAAATGCGCAATAGCTACTTGGTCTTCTAACCTTTCACCATATGGTGGATTAGAGATAATAAAACCTGTCTCTGATTTTACTTTTAACGTGTGTTCAACAGCATTTTGCCGTTCAAAATGAATATACCCTGCAACACCTGCATCTTCGGCATTTTGCCTTGCAACCGTTAATTCACGGTTATTAATGTCAAAACCGTATAATTGAAAATCTGCATCAGCTATGATTTTTTCATCGTATTCAATTTTAATTTGTTCGAACAAAGCTTTGTCGTGCGAAAGCCATGCGTCAAATCCCCATTTACGGCGATATTGTTGCGCAGGCATTTGGCAAGCCATTTGTGCAGCTTCAATTAACAAAGTACCTGAGCCACAGAAATAGTCGACTAACGGCGCAGATGGATTATCCAACCAACCACTGCGCATAACTACAGCGGCTGCGATATTTTCTTTGATTGGCGCTCTACCTGCTTGCGTGCGATAACCGCGTTGATGCAAACTCGCACCAGAAAAGTCTAAAAAGATATGCGCTTGTTTTTTAATTAAACGACCTTGAATACGAATATCTGCGTTTGTTTTATCAACATTTGGTCGACGGCCAATTTCTTCGTTAAACAAGTCACAAATAGCGTCTTTAATCACTTGGGCACTAAACTGGGTATTGCGCAAAGCATCATTGGTGCCGTTAAAATCAACACTCAAAGTCACTTTGTCGTTGAATTGCATAGGCCAATCAACTGATTGAGTAATTTTATATAAATCGTTTTTATTTACGCAATCGCCGCTAGCAAGCTCTAACAATACTTTATTGGCCAATCTTGAGGTATAACAAAGGCGGTAGGCCTGCTCCATAGTGCCTTCAAACCAAACTGAAGATACTGAGAGTTTTATATTTTCGATGCCAAGTGCGGTTAATTCACTTTCAAGTAAGTTTTCTAACCCTTTGGATGTTGTGACTAAAAACTTTGCCATTGTTTACCTCAATAATGTTGAGGCGGCATTATACCCTAGCTGCTTTAGATTGCGACTAGATAACGCATATTTAAAAATAAAACCAATGCTTTAGTTTTAATTCGGTTTCTGTGGTGTAGCCCATAGCTTTTGCGGTGACAGTGCCGGTTTCATCTAACCAATAATAACTTGGAAAAGCGCTGACATTAAATGCTTCGGCGACACTTTGTTCCCCTAGATATACAGGAAAACTTAACTCGTGTTTTGCAACAAAATCTTTAACTTCATCGACTGTTTGATAGCTTAACGCAACAACCAGCAGATTGACCTCTCGCTGATGCGACATGTATAAGCTTTGCAGGTTATTTATACTTATATGACAAACGCTACACCAAGGTGCTATAAAATAAACTAAAGTTGGTTTTTTATTGTTTTGCAGTTGTATATTCACTTCTGCCAATTGAATTGTTAAATTATGATCAATTTGACCTTGAACTGTTAGCTGGTCGATTTGATGGCCTGACTCCAGCATATTTCGCGACTGAAACCAGAAAATAGCCACCATTATTAATATTATAAAAATCGCTTCATACGCCCATTTTGCAATTCTTTTTAACCACATTTTGGTTTATCCTTAGTTCTAAACAACTACGAGTTGCCGCATTATATAATTAAAAACAACGGAGAGAGTCTCTTGAACAAGACCCGTTTATTGCCTATTTGCTTTCTACCTTTAACATTTTTATTCGGTTGTGACCAAGGTGTTACCTTAAAATCAATTTGTGAAAACACAGCACAATTTTGCGAAGATTTAAATGACGACGCTTGGTGTAAAAAAGAACGTAAAGAAGTGATATTCGGTCGTTATAACGAATCGATAAATCCGAGTGACCAAGTAAGGTTTAAACTCATTATGGATTTGGAAAAGTACTCTAGCTGTGTCGAAAAAGCCTCATTTATTGAACACATCAAACTTAAAGATAAACAAACTGGCCGGGTTAAAGGGTTTGTAACCTCTGTGCGCGAGTTAGAGCGCTTATCTAAAGTAACAGCTGACAGCCAAGATCCAAACTTATTGTATTGGCATTGGTCACGTAACGGTGATGAAGATGCAATGAGCCGATTTCTCGGGTTACGCGATAGCGGTATTTTACAAACCCCAGAATTACAATTTAAGCTTGCGACCTATTACGTTAAATTTGACCGGGATTTAACCATAGATACTTTGTATCGGGCGTTGGAACTCTATAACGAAGGCGACAAGATCAACCCAGAGATTTTAAATACACTGAGCACTTTGTATTTAAAAGAAGAGAAGTTTAAACATGCTTATGTGTGGGGCAAACTTGCTAAAGACTTTGGTGTTAGTGATATAGATTTAGCCCCGCTTAGAGCTGTATTGAGAACCGAAGGCGTGCCAATTTCACAACTAAATGACTTAGCAAGTGAATATGAAGCTTCGCTAGAATCAGGAACTTTTGAACCGCCTAAAAGGTAAACTACCTTTTAGGCTGTACGACATGAGCTTTATTCTTTAACTGAAACGTATATTACGCATTTTATCAGCTAAACCTAAAATCACCTTTTCAATGGTTGCTGACGCGGCAAAAGGTAATTTTTCCAATACATTTTTTGCAATTGCAAATTTCACTTGATATACGTCTGCATTATCAATTTGTGCTAACAGATAATCATCACTGGTTTGTAAATCATCAACCAAACCAAGCGATTTAGCTTGTGAAGCCATCCAATGTTCACCAGTTGCAACTTTTTTCACATCTAAATCAGGACGGAATGAGCCTATGTGTTCAACAAACAATTGGTGAATTTCTTCTAATTCAGCTTTAAATTTCTCACGCGCTTTATCGGTATTTTCACCAAACATAGTTAAGGTGCGTTTAAACTCACCCGCTGTGATTTGTTCAAACTCAATATCATGCTTTTTCAAAATTTTATTAAAGTTTGGTAGTTGGGCAATTACGCCAATTGAACCAACAATAGCAAATGGTGCAGCAATAATTTTATCTGCAACGCACGCCATCATATATCCACCACTTGCAGCTACTTTATCAATTGAAATAGTTAGCGGAATATTCTTTTGTTTTAAGCGTGCTAACTGGCTTGCTGCTAGTCCATAGCCGTGCACAACACCACCACCACTTTCTAATTTAATCAATACTTCGTCTTGCTCTGTGGCAACCGCCAAAATAGCTGTGACTTCTTCGCGTAAGTTTTCAACTTCTTGTGCATCAATGCCAGATTTAAACTCAACCACAAACAAACGCTTTTTATCATTGTTGCTTGCTTGCTTTTCATCATCTGATTTTTTCGCATTTTCTTTTGCTAGTTTTTTTGCTGCCTTTTGCGCTTCTTTCTCAGCTTGTTTAGCGGCTTTTTCTTTGTGTTTGAGTTGCTCTTTAGTCAAAAGACGTGCTTCTAGTGCATCTTTCATTTCTTTAAACTTTTCAGAAAGGTTGGTTAATTCCAACTCACCCTTTTTATTTTTTGCAGATTTTTTGCTTTGTGCCGCAGCAACCAAAATAACCACGATAGCGACAACAAAAGTTATGGTTTTTGCTAAAAACAAACCATAATCGTATAAAAATTCCATGCTAAACACCTTTAAATTTCATAATGTTACAAGCTTATCATAAGCAATGATACCCAAGCTACTTGAAGATGCGAGATTTCAGCAAGAATAAAAAGCATTTAGACAAGGCATTGATTGAAGATAATGGTTATCCCTGTTCAAAATCAATAACGCAGTATAAATGCTTTTTAGCCTTGCCCTTCGGGAGCTTCACATCGTTTCTATTACTGCGTTATGTTAATTTGAAAGGTGCCTACATTCCCTCATTAACATGCCTTGTACTAAAAACGCTGTGATAGCTCTGAAATGCGCATCTTCAAATAGCTTGGGTATAAAAATCGTAGATTCAAACGCTGATCAAAATTCAACCACTTATTTTTTATCATATTTTTCAATAAGTTAAAACATAATCACATATAAACCCACAAAAGTATCCACACCTTTAGTGGATAAACAATTTATACGCGCGAACACTCGATTAATTTACCACCAAACCTGAATATTTATTCACCAGTGAGAGATAACAATTAAAATATATTATTAATTCACTCATTTAAGCTAAATATGTTAATAACATTGGTTTAATTATTGACCAAACCGAGCAATTTTTTGACTCTAAAACTAGGTATAGATCGAGCAATTAGATTAGGCGATCACTTTTTGATCAGTTTTTATATTGTTTATTTTCAACAACTTAAAAGTTACCCACTAGCTAATACACATACTTATCTACAGTTTCTGTTAGTTATTTTATAACTCTGATGAAGTTATGCTAATTTACTCTTCAACAACTGTCTTTTGTGAGTAAAGATCCCTAAAAAGGCTAAATAGCGCAAAGTTATCCACATTACCCACAAGATTCCTTGAACAATTTGGCGATATTTTCGACTAAGTTTTAAACTTAACCTTCGTAAATAGTCAGTTGAAAAGCTGCTGTGAATAAGCCACTTATGAACTTATTCGAGCCTTTAAAAAAATCACTAATACCTGTAGATTAGCAATCTACGACAATTGTTTATTTTTGCTAGTACACCCTAATGGCACTTTCAGATCAGACCGCAATATTAACCCAACAAGCCCTATGGCGAATTGCCGCGCCATGTAATGGCCATGTGAACAATATATCTAACCATCCAAGTAATTTGATAAGCCACCAGTTAGCGGGTGAAGGTGTATGTATTGAAATATACGGAGAGCAATTAGTTAGCCCGGTTGATGGCGTAATTGTATTTATAGAGCCACTATTAACTATGTTACGGATAAAAACTACTAAAGGCTTGATAGTTGAAATTAGGCTACCAGACATAGTCAAAGATATGATGCGTAACGGCTTTAAACTGATGGCTGCCGAGCAGCAACAAGTAACAACAGGCCAAGTATTATTGACATTCCACCGGCAAAAACTGCTCAGTTTGCAAAACAAACTACACAGCAATAAAAAGCTCCACCTATCCATGACGCTACCTAACTTACCTAGCCAATATGTAGTACAATGCCACTTTAACAAAGTAACCGCCGCACAAGACTTTTGTATAGAAGTTTATCCACCGGCAGACCGATCTCAGGAGCAAACGTGTTAGTTGTATATGGTATTCCTAACTGCGATACAGTTAAAAAAGCAAAAAAATATTTAGAAGAAAACAATATTGAATTTCAGTTCCACAATTTTAAAAAAGATGGTGTGGATAAAACACAAGTAGAAGCTTGGTTGAGTCAAATCCCAGCCGACATGTTAATCAACAAACGTGGTACAACGTGGCGCGCTTTGCCAGACGAGACTAAACAGAATTTAACCGCAGAAGTCGCAGTTGAACTGGCACTGGAAAATCCGTCTATTATTAAACGCCCTGTGGTTGATAACCAAGGTCAATTTAGTGTTGGTTTTAAAGCCCAAGATTGGGACAAAGCATTTTTAAGCGAGTAAGTTTTCATGTCTGAAGTTATTGATATTTTAAAAGACCTTATTTCTCGTCCGTCAGTTACCCCTGAAGACGCTGGCTGCCAAGAGTTTATGGCTGACTATTTAAAAGCATCAGGTTTTGATATCGAATCTATGGTGTTTGACGATACAACCAATATGTGGGCGCGCAAAGGCAAAGAAGGCCCAGTATTTTGTTTTGCTGGCCATACTGATGTTGTACCAACAGGGCCACTAGATAAATGGCATACACCGCCATTTGAACCAACTGAAATCAATGGTTATCTGCACGGCCGTGGCACAGCCGATATGAAAGGCAGCTTGGCTGCTATGTTAGTGGCTACAAGACGTTTTGTTGAAAAACATCCAGATCATAAAGGCTCTATCGCATTTCTAATTACCAGCGATGAAGAAGGCCCTTTTATCAATGGTACGACCCGTGTTATCGATACATTAGAAGCGCGTAACGAAAAAATCACTTGGGCTTTGGTTGGTGAACCTTCGAGCACGCATAAAGTGGGTGATGTGATTAAAAATGGCCGTAGAGGTTCATTAAGTGGCGACTTAATTGTAAAAGGTGTGCAAGGGCACGTTGCCTACCCCCACCTTGCAAAAAACCCTGTGCATATGGCAGCGCCTGCATTGACTGAGTTATCACAAATTCAGTGGGATAAAGGTAACGATTATTTCCCTCCAACTAGCTTCCAAATTTCTAACATCAATGCTGGCACAGGTGCAACTAACGTTGTTCCAGGTGAAATGCATGTACAATTTAATTTTAGATATAGCACAGAAGTAACAGCTGAAATTTTGGTCGAACGTGTACACAGCATTTTAGATGCGCACGGTTTAGACTATGATTTAGATTGGACTTATAACGGCTTACCCTTTTTAACCGACAAAGGTTTATTAGTAGAAGCTGCAGTAAAAGCAATTGAAGACACCACACATATTACCCCAGAGCTTTTAACCACAGGCGGTACTTCTGATGGCCGTTTTATTGCGCCTACTGGTGCGCAAGTAGTTGAGCTAGGCCCTGTCAATGCAACCATTCATAAGCTCAATGAATGTATCAAAATGGAAGACATTGAGTTGTTGACCGACATGTACGAAAAAATTCTGATTAACTTATTGGCAAATGACTAAGCCGGTTTTTAATCAGCTGCAATTAATGGGGTTGGATACAAGTCATTTAATCGAGTTGTATCCAAACCATTTTGTACATCAGCAAGTTGCGGAGCCAATAAAAGCTTTGCAACTTGCGTCACAACAAGCAGGTTTTGATTTGCGTCTAGCCAGCAGTTTTAGAAGTTTTGCCCGCCAGCAGCTTATTTGGAACGACAAAACACAAGGTAAACGTCCTGTATTTAATCGCCAGCAACAGCAAGTTGATTTAAGCAAATATTCTGAAATTGATGCGATAAACAAGATCTGTATTTATAGTGCCATTCCGGGATTCAGTCGCCATCATTGGGGAACAGATTTTGATGTGTACGACGCTAAGCAGTTTGACGCTGAAAACCGCCCTCAGCTTACACCTGATGAATATAAATCAGGTGGCCCAAACTACCCTATGTATCTGTGGCTATTAGAAAATATGAGTCAGTTTGGCTTTGTTCACGTATATACAGATAATCAACAAACAGGGGTTGCCGCTGAGCCTTGGCATATTAGCCATTTACCAACGGCGAAAATTGCTCAACAAGCTTTCAAGCTGTCGGAATGTACACAAATTTTATCTGAGCAACCTCTAGCATATAAACAAACTCTGCTAGATAATTTAGCTGATTTATATCAAACCTATGTCGAGGCGTATTATGTCTAGTTGGGCGATCGCAGCCATTATCATTTTGGCTTTATTATTTATTCTTGGACCTATTGTCAGTTTGATGGGCTCGGGCAAATTTAAAATGCCAAAAGATTTTAAAAATACCCAAGGATATGATCAGGATAAAGACAAAGAAGACTAACCCTTGTCGCTAACTCGCCTTTTCGGCCTAAAATAATTGGTGTTTAAATAGAAACTTTGTTGCTGGTTATCTTGATACCAAGTCGGCACACCTAAAATAGGCAAAGGGGACAATTTTTTATTGTCACTCAAAGTTTTGTCCACCCGCATTTCTTTAGCTAACAAGCTATCTAAAATCCGATATTGATTAGATAAAGTTTCAGAAAAAAAGCAGGGGTCTACTTTTATAAAATAGGCTTTGGCGGTTAAACCAATATAAGGTGCCAACGCCATTTCATACATTGCATGACCAAACACAAAGGGTCGAATGCTTTGATACCATTGTGAGCGCTTATCCCAAAAACTTTCCACCCACATATGATTGCGCAACGCATTTTTTTGCTCATCATGTGTATAAGCTAAAATAATTCCGCATTCATCAAATAAAGTTAAAGCGTCACGTTGTTTGGTGCGTTTTTTTAAACCATGTTCACTTATATCTGCTACATGTAATTGATTGATGGCTTGTTTACTTGCAGGAAACAATCCCCAAATCAAAGCGTTAAAAAAGTCGTGCCAATTGTCTTTGCGAGTTGGTATAAGCCCTGTTTGATTAATAAAAGCCTCATAACCTAATTCAGCCAATTCAGGGCTATCTTCGTCTTGCTCAACAAACTTGCGCTGTGCAATTGCGAAAGCTGGCGCTTTATCCGCAATCTGTTTGCTTAGTTGTGCTGGCATAGGAAAATTATCAAGCTTGAGTAAATCCGTATATAAAACAGCTAAATCTTGATATATACCTTTGGATAAATCAGCTTGCTGATAACTAACATCAGCAAGCCATTTTTTAGGTTTAACAGCCGACAAATTTAACTTCCTTTGCGACGTCTTTTATTGGCAGGTTTAACACCTTGCTCGCGCAATTCAGATTTGCGAATGGCTTTGCGAATACGGTTTGCTTTGAGGTTTTTAATTTTATTATTGCGGCCTACTTCTTTACGCATTTCAATTGGCTTCATGTTTACCAATTTACGTAAGTAGTTTACCTCTTTAACTTCTAATTCAGCCCAACCGCCCATAGGTAAAGTTCGTGGTAGTTCGATATCGCCGTAACGAATACGTGATAAGCGACTCACTTGAACCTCTTGAGATTCCCACATACGTCTAACTTCGCGATTACGACCTTCACTAATAGTCACGTGATACCAACGGTTAATGCCCTCACCACCGGCAAATGAAATTTTGTTAAATTTAGCAGGCCCATCTTCAAGCTGAACACCTTGACGCAAAGCTTGAATGGTATTATCGGTTACTTCACCAAATACACGCACAGCGTACTCACGTTCAACTTCGTGTGATGGATGCATAAGTTTATTAGCTAGTTCACCATCCGTTGTAAATATCAACAAGCCTGTTGTATTAATATCCAAACGACCAACTGCTATCCAACGCCCTTGTTTTAAAATTGGCAGGCGATCAAACACTGTTTTACGCTGCTCTGGATCGTTGCGCGTACATACTTCACTTAAAGGTTTGTTGTAAATTAATACTCGGCACGGAATATCATTTTCAGATTTAAACTTGACGATATGACCATCAAAACGAATTTCATCATGCTCTGTTGCACGTTCACCCAAAGCACACACAGTGCCGTTTAAACTAACACGTCCATCGCTAATGGCTTTTTCCATTTCACGACGTGAACCTTTACCGGCTCGAGCTAAGATTTTTTGAATTTTTTCAGACATCTGATTCTCCCGAATCTGACAAATTAGCAATACCTTTAGTGTCATTCACTAAAGCTTCTGTGACTTGAGGCAAGTCTTCTAGACATTGTAAACCAAAATAGTCCAAAAACGATGGGGTTGTTGCAAATAAAGCTGGCCGACCGGCAACTTCTTTATGGCCGATAACTTTAACCCAACCACGCTCTTGTAAAGCACGCACTATATTACTGGATACAGCAACACCTCTAACCTGCTCTATTTCCCCACGGGTAATAGGCTGGCGATATGCGATAAGTGCAAGTGTTTCTAACATAGCTCTAGAATACCTAGGCGCTTTTTCTTGCCATAATAAACTAATCCACGGGCTTAAAGTCGATTTAGTTTGAAAGCGATAACCTGCGGCAACCTTAACTAATTCGATACCATGACCTTCTTGGTACTTTTGCTGCAAAGTTTTCAGCAAGCCAGTAATTTTACGCTGTGATAACTTAAATTCAGCCAATACTGTTTCAGACAATTCTTTAACAGGCATAGGTTTGCCATAGGCAAAAATTGCCGCTTCGATTATTTGAATGTATTGCTCGTCGTTATTTTTGCGTGCCATAATTTTTTCCAACCAATTAAAAGTATGCTTAACCCTCTGGCTTTAGCTAACAATGGAGACAGCTTTAATTTGTGCGTATACCAAATCGTTAATTTGTAAATTAAGTTGTTCTAGTGAATAACGGGTAATGGTCGACAATAGATAAGCGTCATCTGATTCTGCCTGATTATCTTCAATTACTAACTGCAACTGCATATTGGTAGAGGACGCCGTTTCTGCAAAAGCTTTAATGCGGCATGCAATCCGATTGACTATACTAGATTGCGCTTGTTGCTCACGACTAATGCTGACGTCTTTAGCCAAAATGCGGATACGAATATTATCACCTATTTCAGCACGCGTATTAGCCAACAATAACTCAGTACCATGGCAATTTATTTTGTCGAGTTGCCAGTCTGCGATATTTGCAACAACTTGCCCTTGCAACACAACACCAACCTGCTCTTGCATCCATTGATATTGACTTAAGCTCGCGAGCACAGAATTTAAATCACCTGACTCGACAATTTTACCATCTTGGATAACTAATAAATGGTCTGCTAATCGACAGACTTCATTTATGTCGTGGCTAACATACAAAATTGGTATCTTCAGTTGCTGTTTTATTTGTTCCAACAGTTTGAGCAATGCCTGTTTATTCTGCTGATCAAGTGCAGCTAAAGGCTCATCCATCAACAATAATTTTGGTTGCGACAATAAAGCTCGAGCGATTGCAACACGCTGGCGCTCGCCACCTGACAGCTTATCGACCGAGCGCCTTAATAAATATCGTAAACCCATCAACTCGACTAAACTTTCAAGCGTAAAAGTTAACTGTTGAGAATTAGCTTTGTTGTTAGCTAAATAATTGTTTAGGCCGTAGGTTAAATTTTCTTCAACATTAAGGTGTGCAAACAAAGCGCCTTGCTGAAATACATAACCAATATTGCGTTGATGCGCAGGGACAAAATTCTGTTTATCTTGCATACAGTGCTGGTTTATTGAAAGTTCACCCTTTACTTGTGGCTCTAGACCCGCAATACAGCGCAACAAAGTTGACTTACCACAACCTGATTGCCCCCAAATTGCAGTTATACCTTGAGCTGGTACCTCGGCTGAAAAACAAAAATCAAAGTTTGTATAAGCATGCTCAAAGTTAAAATTAATGAAATTTTTGTTAGCTTCAGTCACGCCCTGTCACACTCACTTTTTTCTGAAAGCGATAAACCGCCAATAACACAACAAAAGAAAACACCAATAAAATTGCCGATAATCTATGTGCCTGCGAATAATCCATAGCTTCAACGTATTCGTATATCTTCACCGACGCCACTTGGGTTTCACCCGGTATATTGCCGCCTATCATTAATATGACACCAAATTCACCAACAGTATGCGCAAAACCTAAAACAGCGCCAGTTATCAACCCTACTTTAACATTAGGTAAAACTACCGAATAAAACACTTTAAACGGACTAGCGCCTAAAGTCGCAGCAGCTTCAAGCTGCTCATGTGGAAAAGTACTAAAAGCATTTTGAATGGGTTGAACAACAAAAGGTAAAGAATAAACAATAGAGGCGATAACCAGCCCAGTGAAGCTAAAAGCTAAGCTACCTAACCCCAACCACTGACTAAGTTGCCCAATAGGCCCTTGAGGCGCAAAAGCAATGAGAAAATAGAACCCCAACACGCTTGGTGGCAAAACTAAAGGCAATGCGACTAAAGCTGATATACTTGGTGCAAATCGACTACGACTCTTTGCCAACCACCAAGCTAAAGGCGTACTTATTAGCAGTAAGATAAAAGTCACTAAACTTGCTAGTTTTACCGTTAGCCATAAGGCTTGTAGCTCTTCGTGTGTTAATGCAAACATGTTTGACTCTTATAGCCTAACGAAGCAATTAAACATTGCGCCTGCTGGCTTTGTAAAAACTGATAAAACTGAGTTGCCGCATTATTGTGTTCAGCCGATTTTAACAACACCATACCTTGTTCTATCGGATGATATAAATTATCTGGAACTAACCAAAGATTTATCTCTGGTTGATCAAAAACTTGTGCATAAGCAACAAATGCAAGTTGTGCATGTTTACTGGTAAAAAATTGATAGCTTTGTGAAATATTTTCCCCCATTGCTATTTGTCGGCGATTTATCTTCAGCCCTAAACTATCGATAACATTTTGAGCAGCTAATCCATAGGGTGCCAATTTAGGGTTGGCTATCGCAATATGTTTAAATTTTTGTTGTTTTAACATATCTATTGGGGATATTTCAGAGTTATTGGCCACAAGCGCTAATTGACCTAACGCATAAGTATCAACAGTTTGATTTTGTGTAAGCGCTAATTCGACTAATTTTTTTGGTTTATCTGTATCGGCCGATAAAAATATATGAAAAGGTGCACCATGAACAATTTGTGCAAATAACTTACCGGATGAGCCATACGAAGCAACTATTTCGACATCTGCTCCCGCATCTGATGGTTCGTCTTGCTGCTGTGAAATATAACTGGTTTTAAGCTTTTCAAATACATTAATAAAGTTAGACGCCACAGCCACATAAACTTTTTGCTGAGCAAATACAGGCTGAGTTAGCACTAGGATAAAAATGGCTAACGGATATATAAGTCGCTTTGCACACCAACTAAAACAACAACCCATGAATATTGTGATTAACTACCTGATATTTTAAACAAAGATAATGCTATCATCTTTGTTAAGGACTGACTGCACAAACTCTTATTATATATGCGCAAAATCAATATTTTTTCACTTATTTATAGCACAGCACTTTTGTTATTGGGCTCGGGCGCTCAAGCTAACTTATTAGAATGTAAGTTAGACGAAACCCAGCAAAAACAGATTCAACTAGCCGCCACACTGCTACCAAATAACATAATTGAACCTATAAACATTAATCGGCCGTCACAGGCTTATTGCCTGCAACAAGCTTTTATCAAACACAAGCAAGATAGCAATACATTAACCGCGGGATACAAAATTGCCTTTACCCATGTAAAAGTCCAAGAAATGTTTGATACAAAAGAGCCTGCTTATGCGAGTATTTTTACTGGTCAGTTTTTAGCGAACAACAGCCAGATCCCAACTAATTTTGCAGTAAACCCTATGTATGAAGCCGATTTAGTCATTGAAATTAAATCTGACAAAATCATGCAAGCAAGCTCGCATCTTCAACTATTACAACATATTTCCAAGCTATACCCGGCATTTGAATTAGTCACCTTACCTTTTAATATGAAAGATGAAAAAATTCGAACACAAGTTAATGCTAATCAACTGATTGCCCATAATATCATGTCAGTTTATTTTGTATTGGGTGATGCAATTAAAGTAACAGCAACTGAAGAGTTTGCCCATAAACTCGGCAATACACGGATTTTAGTAACAGATGAGAATAAAGAGCTGATTCAAACCGCAGATACTGAATCTATATTACGTCATCCATTAAATGCACTTGCTTGGTTAATTGAAAAGTTTAATCAGCAAGGTTTAGCTTTAAAAGCTGGGGACAAAATTAGTTTAGGCAGTTTGGGGAAATTACGCCCTGTCGAAAATAATAATAAACAGATCCGCTACCAATTTGTAAATTGGCCAGAACAACCACAAGTAACTATGAGTTTTGTAAGCAATACAAAACAAGAAAACAAATAACTATTAGGACTAACATGAAGCATATTTTAATTACTGGCGCATCTTCAGGCATAGGCCGTGAATTAGCCATTCAAGCAAGTAAACTTGGCTACAAACTGAGTTTAACCGGCCGAAACCCAGATAAATTACAACGCACCCAAGATAGTCTAACAATCAATACCAAACATTTTAGTCGTAGTTTATGTGTTACTGACCAAGCCGCTTTAACTGATTTTATCGATAGTGCAAAAGATAAAATGGGCGATTTTGATATTTTAATTAACTGTGCTGGCATTAACACGGCTCGTGGCAAAGGCGAAGAGATATCAATTGCTGATTTGGAATGGATGATGAAAATTAATTTTTGTTCGCCAGTGCAAATGATGCAATTATGTTTACCTTCTTTGAAACAAGCAGCTAATCAAAACGGCAGTGCGACTATAGTCAATGTATTATCAACCGTATGTTTATTTGCTAACCCAGGTATTGCGGCTTATACAGCGTCAAAAGCAGCGCTTGATCACTACGTAAAAGTAATGCGCAAAGAACTTAGAGCTGACAATATTAAAATGTTATCCGTTTATCCGGGTGGTGTAGATACTGAGTTTAGAGCGGCCGAACGGCCAGAGTACTTAACTGCGGCAGCAGTTGCAAAAGCTATTTTGCATACACTGGATACAGACACCAATACTCATATGCATGAGTTAGTATTAAGACCGCAAGTAGAAGATAACTTCTAAAAACAATTAAGGCCAGCATTGCTGGCCTTATCTTTATCGGGAATTTAAATATATCTGAACTACATTACTTTTTAGCTTTAGTCGCCCTAGCCTTTTTCTCTTCAACAACCCACTTGTTGTTAATATATTTAGCTGACCAGCTGGTTGCTTTACCGTCTTTCTCTGAGCCTAAATACTGCTCTTTAGTTTTGCGGCTGAATTTAACCACTGTTGGGTTACCTTCACTATCAGTTTCAGGGCCTTCGGCTAAATATTTAAACTTATCGTGTAATCTGTCTTTAAAACGCACTAATTCAGATACTTTTGGCGCACGTGTCTCACGTGATTTCGGGAAATTATGCGCAGCTAAAAAGATCCCTGCTGCACCATCACGCAATACAAAATACGCATCAGATTTCTCACATGGCATTTCTGGTAATGGAATTGGATCTTCTTTTGGTGGCGCAGGTTGACCGTTTCTTAATAGTTTACGAGTGTTTTTACACTCATCATTGGTACAACCAAAGTATTTACCAAAACGGCCATTTTTGAGCTGCATTTCTGCGCTACATTTATCACATTCGATAACAGGGCCGTCATATCCTTTGATCTTAAATTGACCTTTCTCGATTTCGTAACCATCACAGCTCGGGTTATTACCACAAACATGTAATTTACGTTCTGTGTCAATTAAATAGCTATCCATCGCCGTACCACATTTTTTACATCTGTGTTTAGCACGTAATGCCTGAGTTTCAGCTTCTTCGTCGTTAGCATCAACAGCTTCTTCACCAGAAGTTAAATTGATGGTTTTAGTACAACGCTCTTTTGGTGGTAACGCATAACCAGAACATCCTAAGAACACCCCGGTCGACGCAGTTCGAATGGTCATTTCACGACTACATTCAGGGCAATCTATTGCCACAGGAATTGGCTGATTGGGCTGCATACCACCTTTATCAGCATCCTCTTCGGCTAAATCTAATTTGCCCTTAAAGTCGGTGTAAAAATTATCTAGTACTTTGTGCCAGTCTAATTCACCTTCAGCAATGTCATCTAAGTGACCTTCCATGTTTGCGGTGAAGTCATAACTCATTAAATCACTGAAATTATCCAACAAACGAGAAGTAACAATCTCACCCATTTTTTCAGCGTAGAAACGTTTATTTTCCAACCGTACATAACCACGATCTTGAATCGTACTTATGATAGATGCATAAGTAGATGGGCGACCTATGCCGCGCTTTTCTAGCTCTTTAACCAAAGCAGCTTCACTGAAACGCGCTGGTGGTTTGGTAAAATTCTGTTTAGGATTGAGTTTTTCTAACGACAAAGTTTCACCAACTTTAACATCCGGTAATAACTGGTCTTCATTGCCTTTTTTACCAACTGGCGGCTGAACTTTAGTCCAACCATCAAATACCAATACACGGCCTTTAGCTTTTAATTCAAACTCAGCTGCAGCAACTGTGATAGTGCTTGCTTTATATTTTGCAGGTGTCATTTGACATGCAACAAACTGACGCCAAATTAGATCGTATAAACGTTTAGCATCTGGGTCTAAATCATTACCTAGATGTCCAGAAAATACACCTACTTGTGAAGGACGGATTGCCTCATGCGCTTCTTGTGCATTGTCTTTGTTGCCATAGATAACTGGATTTTCAGGCAAATAAGCGCTGCCGTACTCGTCCTGAATATAATCGCGACATGCTGCAACAGCTTCGCTACTCAAATTGGTTGAGTCGGTACGCATATAGGTAATATGACCCGCTTCATATAAGCGTTGCGCCAACATCATAGTTTTCTTAACGCCAAAACCTAGGCGCGTACTCGCGGCTTGCTGTAGCGTTGAAGTAATAAATGGAGCACTGGCTTTACTCGATGTGGGGCGAGTTTCGCAATCTGCAACTGTGTATTTAGCCGATTCTAGCTGTGCTAATGCACTATCGGTTTCAGCTTTGCTGGTTGGGCGGAAGTTTTTGTTTTGATACTTAGCAACATCCAAACGCAAATTGGCTTTCCCTTGCGTTGTAGTATCGGCATTTACTTCCCAAAATTCTTCTGGAACAAATGCTTTTATCTGATGTTCACGTTCTACCACAAGACGCACAGCAACAGATTGCACACGTCCCGCTGATAAACCACGTGCGATTTTTTTCCACAATAGTGGTGATACCATAAAACCAACAACACGATCTAAAAAGCGTCTTGCTTGTTGTGCATTTACTCTATCAATATTGAGTTCGTCTGGTTGAGAGAAGGCGTTTTTAATCGCATTTTTGGTAATTTCATTAAAAACAACACGTTTGTATTTAGTGTCTTCACCACCTATTACTTCGCGTAAATGCCAAGCAATAGCTTCCCCTTCTCTATCCAAATCCGTTGCGAGATAAACTGTATCAGCATTTTGAGCAAGCTTTTGTAATTCAGCGACGACTTTTTCTTTGCCGGGTAAAATTTCGTATTCAGCATGCCAGTCATGCTCTGGGTCAACACCCATACGCGCAACTAATGCAGCTTTTTCTTTTTTCTTTTTATGTGCTGCTTTTTCTTCAGGTGACATGCCCTTAGTACTAACTGCTGGACTAGTTTTTCCCTTTGAAGATGTTGGCAAATCACGAATATGACCAACGCTTGATTTAACTACATAGTCATTACCAAGATATTTATTTATCGTTTTTGCCTTTGCTGGCGATTCGACTATTACGAGTGACTTTCCCATTAGATATCAAATACTATTTAAATTTAATCCAGTACAGTGGTGTATGACTGCACGCTTCTTTTTTAAAGATATATCGACAAATTCGCTGAGTAGCAAGCAATTTCCTTAACATTTTTTATATCCAAGCTTAATTGCTCGCTTTTTCAACTATAATGCGAACTATAGTGGCTATTTTGTATTTTAAAAGGTGCAGCTATGAAATATTACGAAGTTAATTTTGACGGACAAATCGCACCAACCCATGAATTTGCTGGGTTATCAAAGGGTAATATTGCCTCTACACAACACCAAGGGTTAGCAGCTAACCACAGCCGAGCAATAGAACAATGGCAACAGAAAGTCAGCTTAATCGCTTCTTTGGGGATTAAACAGTTCAAACTGCCATTAGTCACACGGCCTGATGCTAATGTATTAAAAACACTTGGTTTAACTCAAGCACAACTACAAAATTGTCCGAGCAAACTAAAATCCGCTTTACTTTCAGCTTCTGCTATGTGGGCAGCAAATGCCGCAACAATAACACCTTCGTGTGACAGCTTAGATAGAAAGGCGCATGTGACCCCGGCAAATTTAGCCCATTTTTTTCATCGTTTGATTGAAGTTGAACAAACGCAAAAAAACTTAACTAGACTATTTGATTCTGAATATTTTATTCATCACGCCCCTTTGCCAAATCATCCATGGTTTTATGATGAGGGTTCGGCAAATCATTTAAGGATCTGCCCTGATTATGGACACTCCGCTATTAACATTTTTGTTTATGGGCATGATTCATTTTGCGAAAGATCAACCGAGCAATTGCAATTTCCATCGCGCCAATCTCTACAAGCAAGTGAAGCTATTGCGCGTAACCATAAACTTAATCCAAAAGATACTTTGTTTGTGCAGCAAAACCCCAAAGCAATCAATGCCGGTGTTTTCCATAACGATGTTATTTCGGTAGCAAATAAAAACGTGCTACTGTTTCATGAGCAAGCTTTTATAAACACACAAGATACGATAGAAACCCTAAAAAAATTATATTCAAGCAAATACCCTACTTCTACTTTTTACCCTATCGAAATAAAAGCATCAGATTTATCGCTAAAACAAGCTGTAAGCAGTTATTTGTTTAATTCGCAGTTGGTATGCGTAGATGATAAAAAAGGCGAGTATATGGCTTTAATAGCGCCGTACGAATGTAAAGCGAATCAAGCCGTACAAGCTGTCTTGAATAAATTACTAAATGAAGACAATCCGATTCAACAGATTTATTACCTAGATTTGTCTGAAAGTATGGCAAATGGCGGCGGGCCAGCCTGTTTGCGTTTAAGAGTGGTATTAAGCGAAGCCGAATTGGCTTCGCTTAAACTAGATGATTATAGAATTTAGCCTGCGTCTATCACAGAGATAGGGTGTGATTTAGCAAATCCTTTTGGCGTTGTCACTGTTATAGTTGCAGTACCTGAGGATTTATTATTTGGACTAGATTCTCGACCCAAAGTAAAACTAAAGCCCGACGGTCTTGGATCTGTTGTATTACCAAAAGTGTGGCTACTTACACCGGACACAACTCCATTGTCAGTAGAAATAGTCACTGTTGTGCCAGCTGGCATTGGATTACTATTTTCATCCGTAATGTAAGCGATAAAACTAACACTTGTATTGTTAACCAAATCTGCCACGGTCAAATCTGCATCTGTCGCTGAGTCGATAACCCTAAAGTAAGGCGTGCTACCAGACAATACTATAGTGATATCACGGCGTACATGGATGAAGTCTTGATTACAGCTACCATCGTCCGACTGGCATAAAATACCGTTGTAAATACCGTCTGCTGCATCGAACTGTTGATTTGGCAAGTCTAAATTACCTTGTTGATCACCACCAAAATCAATAAATTCTTCATCATCACCACCTGGTAAACAAGCACCATCAGGTGTTGAATCCGCCGCAGCTGTGGCTGGGTTAGTAATAGGTTCAGCTCCCGAAGCAGCTGTGCCATCAGCCAAGCGACCACAATAAAGATTATCTTCATTCCAATCAATGAAAGCTTCACTCATATCGCCAAAATATTCCCCAGCGTCAAACTGACCATTACCGTTTGCATCAACAAAACTTTCTCCAGTATCATACTGACCGTTATCGTTAGCATCGACAAAGCTCTCTCCGGAATCAAATTGACCATTACCATTGGCATCAACAAAACTTTCTTCACCAACAGCATAAGCTAACACAGACAATCGCCCTGCTTTGTAGCCGGTTAATTTTAATGGGCCTAACACACCCGACGTAGTATTGGAAATACCATAACAAGGTAGTCCATCCGCCGCGGTTGTATCATTAGTCGGATCATCGTCATTACCTACATCACACATACCATTGGATAAGTCTTGCGCGATCTCATCAACACGAGATACATTTTCTTTACCTGGTTTAGCCTGAGTAACAGTATATTGCACGCTGCAACGCCCATTATCGGTAACACACTCAGGTTGAATTTGCCCATGGGTTGTCACAAAACTGATTGATGTACCATTTGGAACTGGATTATTAAAATGATCAGATAGATAAACTGAAATAGCTGTTTCATCACCGACAAAATCCCAACCTTCGATGTTGTATGTCTCTGCTGCCAATGTGAAACTATTTTGGTCTGGTAAACCAGACGAAACACTTAATAAATCAGAAGTTGATTGGATTTTAGGCGACAATGAATCACCGTTACTATCAACGACTTCAGCAATTACCCGCACAGGTGTGGGTGACTTACCAGCTCGAACCGTTACTGTAACTTCACCATTACTATTTGTTTTCGCAGTTGAAGGTGTAACAGTAATCCCTGCGCCTTCAGCAGTAACGGAAAAGTTTACAGTCTGGTTAGCATATGGGTTGTCGTTGCTATCAATAACTTGAAATACTATGTTCGCTTGTTCAGTTCGCCCAGTGCCTGGATAAGTAATAATTCTAGCTTCAGGATCGCCATCAACTTCGGCACTGACAAACTTGATATACGAAGCAGGGGCCTGGTCAATATCGATAGATAAAGTTGCACTTAAAGAACTGGTACCAGCACTTGCCTGAGCTAAAATACTGTCTTTACCTTGGCAACCGTCCGCTCTATATATGGCTGTTGCTATGCCGTTTATCGCTGTCACTGTTTGGTCGATAAATGCTTTTGCTGGCTCTTGACTCGCACAAGCAGAACTTAGACTTACGGTAACTGGGTCTTGGTATAGCTCGTTATTGTTATCTTTATCAACAATAGATAAAGTTAATACTGTGGTATTACCAACAGCTAACGAACCACCATTTAAATCAGAGGCGATCACACCTTCTTCAAAACTTGCTTCTGAGCCATTACCCATAGCAATATTTACCGTATTAATTGTATAAAAAGCGTTTTGAGTTGATGTTGACGTTTGAATGGTTAATTGGCCTGCCCCATCATCTTCACCTGCTAATAAAGTTAATACTGCATAACCTTGCGCATTTGTAACCACACGACCATTGGTTGGACTAACCGAACCAGCATCAACCGTTGCTGTAATTAAGCTATTCGCTATAACATCAGTACTACTGCCTTTTCTGTTGACTCTAACCAATACTTTGCCTGGACGTGTTAAAGATACGTTTGGACTTTGAGCACAACTAGTAAATGGAATTACTGGGTTATCTACTCCATTACAGTCAAAAATAGTGATAGTAATATCATGTTCTTCCGCTGCTACATTTGCATCACCAGCAGAGGTAAAAGCTACACTCTGTGAAGCATCTAAATAAGTGACAGTTGCACTGCCTGCCCCTTTTACTTCACCAGCTTCAAGTTCAATCGTCGCTCGACCATTATTATCAGTCAGTGCCGTGCCTAACGCTGGAAATAAACCGCCCAACGAGGTTGTAAATGTAACCACTTCGTTTTCTACTGGATCTCCAGCACTATCTCTTAAAGTTGCCACCAAAATACCTTTATTTTCACGAGATACATTGGTTAATGGTGTCACTTCGTCTGATGCAAACAAATTGATGTCTAATGTGTAATCTGAAGGCGCCTGCGCAATATCATCACCAGCTGACTTAAAATTTAATGACTCTTCAAGTTCTATTTGTTGAGTGCCGCTAGCAATGGTTGCTGACGCAGACAGGGTGCCTGAGCTTTGTGTGCTGCCGGCACCAATAACTAATTTGGCTTGACCATTAGTATCTGTTAATAAGCTACCTGATGCAGGTTTTAATACGCCTACATTACTTGTTACCGTAACAATTTCTCCAGCAACAGCCTGCCCATCCAACGTAAGGGTAACTTGCAGTACTCCCGAGGTTGCTTTAGAGATTTCATTTTCAGCTATTGCTGTACCATTTACATCAGTTAAGCTGAGTGCTAAAGCGTAACCATGTGTTGGCGTCACTTGACTAGTATTAATTTGATAAACTTGGGTTTGTGTTTGGTCATCAAAAGTCAGGCTAATTTCATCTGATCCGCGTGTGCCATCGCTAAACAATTTAAAAATCGCCGTACCATTATTCAATATGGCATTGCCATTTTCAGGTAACAAAGTACCAGTACCGGCGGTTGCTCGTATTAATTTATTTGATACTGCTGTTTGGTTAGAGTTTTGCAGAACACTGACGAGAAAATACAGGGGGGTAGTGCTTGTGACAATCGCACCTTGAGTACAGTTTGCTTCAACATCCGCGACAGTATCAAAACTAGCTGTATTACAAATATAGGTATCAACGCTAATAGTGTAGGTATCTTCCGACACCTCCTCGCCATCACCTTGGTTGGTATAATTAAGTTGCTGGCTTACCGTTTGTCCATCGTTATTAAATTGGGCTATAAGTGAGTCAGCCGTTAGCTCAATACCCGGCTTTAAAATGACCTGTGCTTGGCCACTAGAATTAGTCACCACCTGACCACTTGCCGGCACCAGTACACCACTTTGAGTAGAAAAACTAATAATTTGTCCAGAGGCGGCTACACCATCTAACGTCAGTGTTGCTGTTACTGTGAGAGGATTATTCTGACTTGTTTGATTAGACGCTGCACCTGTAGAATCAACCGCAGTTAAACTTATTTGGTAGGTCGCCTCAGTTGAGTCTCCATTACCATTATCTAAATTGCCACCGCCCCCACAAGCCACCATTATCATAGCCAAGATAGAAACGAACCAGTAGCGATACTGCTTTAGCATTCTCTGCACTCCATGGTCTTAAGTTTTAAATTGTTGTAATCTCGGTAATATTAGCTCATAACTTTAGATAGTAACAATCATTGAGCGCTAAAATAGCTAACTATTTTACAATTTGATAAAGATTTTAGGGGACTAGTTTGCAAAACATAAATAAAAATCTAACTCTGCATATTCTTATTGCCATGGTATTAGGCATAATTATCGGTCGGCTATTTAGCTTAGGCGTATCGGAAACCGACGACACCTTGATAAACCTAATTGTTTTTAATCTTTCACTCAAAGAATTTTTTGTTGAAGGACTTTTTAACGTTGGGGGAAGTATTTTTATTACCAGCTTAAAAATGTTGGTTGTACCACTTGTATTTATTTCTTTAGTTTGTGGTGTTTGTTCGTTAAATGACTCGGCCAAAATCGGCCGATTAGGTGCAAAATCAATCGGTTTGTATTTATTTACCACAGCTATCGCCATCACCTTTGCAATATCAATTGCGTTAATAATCTCACCTGGTGAAGGGATGAATTTAACCCCAGCACAAGATTACCATGCCAAACAAGCACCGAGCTTTGCGCAAGTGATTATAGACATGTTTCCGTCCAATCCGATTAATGCCATGGCTGAAGGCAATATGTTACAAATTATTGTATTCTCCCTTTTGTTTGGTATAGCTATGGCTCTATCAGGCAGTGCTGGCGCACGTATCGCTGGGTTATTTGAAGATTTGAACAAAGTTGTGATGCGCATGGTGACCATTTTAATGGGATTAGCACCATACGGGGTCTTTTGTTTAATGGCTAAGTTATTTACCTACTTAGAACTAGCAGAAATCGCTCAACTAGCACAATATTTTATAACAGTTCTAGTGGTGCTGTTTGTGCATGCGCTGATTACCTATCCGAGTTTAATGATTTTACTCGGCAAACTTAACCCACTGCCGTTTTTAATAAAAATGAAAGACACACTTATGTTTGCCTTTAGTACTGCAAGCAGTAATGCAACTATGCCAATCACGTTAAACACAGTAACGAAAAAATTAGGCGCAAATAATTCAGTTGCATCTTTCACCATACCGTTAGGCGCAACAGTTAATATGGATGGAACAGCGATAATGCAAGGCGTTGCCACAGTCTTTATCGCCCAAGTATATGGTATTGACTTATCCTTTGCTGATTATGTTGCTGTATTGATTACCGCCACCCTAGCGTCTGTCGGCGCCGCTGGTGTGCCAGGTGTCGGGTTAATATTATTGGCAATGGTGTTTCAACAAGTTGGTTTACCGGTTGAAGGCATAGCACTTATTTTGGGAGTGGATAGATTATTAGATATGACTCGCACTGCCGTCAATGTAACGGGTGATGCGGCCGTTACTTGTTTAATTGCCAAGTCTGAGAAGCAATTAGACGAGTCAGTATTTAACGCAACTGACAAACAATTAGCATTGATGGAAGAAAACAACAGCAAAATGGGATAAACCATTTTGCTGTCAGTCAATCAATTCACTTTGCAAAATACCGCAACAAACATGGTATCGGACGCCTGTTCGATGCCGCCCAACAAAGTTTGAGATTCTAACCTAAAGTCAGCAAACTTAGCTAAAAACCAACTGACTTGCGCCTCGTTTTCGGCTATTTGCCAACTACAGGTTGCATACACTAATTTACCGTTTTTACGCACGGACGCTTGCGCATTAGTTAAGATACTTTGTTGAATGGCTATTTGCTCATCACTGTCTTGTTGGCTAAAACGCCATTTAGCATCAGGGTTACGTCGCCATGTACCAGCTGAGGTACATGGTGCATCAATTAACACTCGATCAAAGCCATTTTGGCGTTTTACATCGTTGGGTAAATCTAACGCTTTATCACCACTCCAAACAAAAGTGCGAATATTAAAATATTCAGCGCGTTTCGCACGTTTTTTAAGCTCATCCAGCTTATAACTATGGATATCAGTAGAAGTCACTGAGCCTTTATTGTTAAGCCTGTCTGCAAGCGCTAAGGTTTTTCCACCCGCTCCTGCGCAGCAATCCCATACCTTCATCCCGGGTTTAACATCAACTGCTTGGACAATTTGCTGGCTCGCCAAATCTTGTAATTCAAACTGACCTAACGCAAATTGGCTAGTGCGAGTGACATCAGCGCCGCCATCAACACTTAACACATCGCCATCTTTGCTGATTAAAATGTCTTGTGCATTTAAATCTTTGTATAGCTGACTAATGTTTGTTGTCGCTGTTGCGCGCAGATACACGGGTAAAGAGTCGGCTTGTTGCTGAATAAACTGTTTTAACTGACTATCGTCCCAGCCACTGGCAATTGCTCTTTGTGTTAACATAGGCAACCAGCATGGCCTTATACCAAAACGAACCGCCCATAATTCAAGGCTTGCATTAATTTTACCCGTTTGATTTTTAAACCATTGTAGGCGCTTGTTTTCACCATTGGTCACCTTAGGTTCTTCACCTTGCAACAAGGTTAACCAAAACCAAAACTCATTGTTTTGGATGTGCTTAGCCGAAGATAACGACCAAGTTTTATCCCATTCTACAAGCTCAACTAATTCATTGGCGATAAAACAGGTTTCAAAATAATCTGCGGCTTGGGCAAACTTTACTGCTAAAAATAATTCTTTGCTTATGGTCAACTTGTCGTGACGAGATAAGTTACCGCTTTGTTTAAATTGAGATTTCAACCATCGATCAAAGGGTTTAATTTCTTCTAATTCTATCCATCTTGCCCATATTGCTTTGCGAGCCATAGTTAACAATAACTGCGGATGGGGTGACTTTTTACAACGACGTTTCATTCAGTTTCTCAATTTAAGCGGGGTTGTCTATATCAACAAATTCAACTTGAATATCAGTGTTAGCAGCTAAATATTCACCCAAAGCTTTAATGCCATAACGCTCAGTTGCATGATGACCAGCAGCAATAAAATGGATGCCCATTTCCGTTGCTACATGCACAGTTTGTTCACTGACTTCGCCTGTAATGAACAAATCGACACCTGCGGCTAATGCATGTTCAATGAAAGACTGACCGCCACCAGTACAAATTGCCACTTTATTGATCAAAAAATCTCCACCACTAATTACCAGAGGTTTACGTGCTAATTTACGTTCGACTAGGCTAGCAAAGTCAGCTAAAGCGGTTGCAGATTTAGTTTCTGCTTGCATTAATATGCCCTTGGGTTTGATCCCCTCTACCGGATCAATTACTTCTAATTCAAACAGTTTCGCCAATTGAACATTGTTGCCAAACTCTGGGTGTACATCTAGCGGTAAGTGATAAGCAAACAAACTAATGTCATTTTTAATTAGTTTCTTAAGCCTTTGATATTTCATACCAACAATTTGCGCTGGTTCGCTTTTCCAAAAATATCCATGGTGTACCAATATAGCATCAGCCTTCAAGGCAATTGCACTGTCAATTAAAGCTTGTGTTGCGCTAACGCCAGTTACCACTTTTTCAATAGTTTTTTCACTATCGAGCTGCAAACCATTTGGGCAATAGTCGGAAATTATTTCAGGGCTTAACCACTGATTTAACAGTTGTTCTAGTTTTTTAGTTTGCATAATAAATTGGAGAATTATTTAAGCTTGGCATTTGCCGTGAGACAAATTCGGTTTGGATAGAGATGCAATTCTGTCTTGGAGAACTTTTACACATTCAAACTGTTGCATGGTTTTTCTTTCATCTAGCTGTAATTCTTTCGACAATAACATTAAGTTAGCACAGTCTTTGTTTTCTTCCAGTATCAGAAACTCAGCGCTAGCATAATCTGATTGCAACACAACAACTTGATCAAATAGAGTACGCTTAGCTGCTTTGTGTTGCGGCAAAAAATACCAGCTTTTTGGCTGCTCAGGGCGAACAAATTTTGTTTGTGCTACCGCATTCAAGGCAATTTGCACACAAGCCGCCTCGGAAGCTGCTAACTGCTCTTCAACAATTGCGTAATATTCACAATATTTTTGATTGTCTGCCACGCTAAAAGATTGAGTTTGTTTAGCATGTGGTAACAGCTTGCTCGGTTTACAAGCTGTTACAAATGTAAACTCAGTCATATTTAAACGCAAAGAATGAGACTCTAGGTCGTAAAACCAGTACCAGTCTGCTTTTGCTTGGAGCATGAAAACCTTGTTCCTATGGTTAGATTGCGTTCAAGATGTCAAAAAATTATCGTTTATTCAAGTCCTTGAACGATTTCTTTTATCAAATTTGGACCTCGATAAATAAAGCCTGTATAAACTTGCAGCAAATCTGCCCCTGCTTGCAGTTTTTCGTTGGCCGATTGTGAGCTGCTAATTCCCCCTACTCCAACAATTGGCATTTTACCGTTTACT
Organism: Catenovulum agarivorans YM01; assembly: GCF_000281085.1. GTDB lineage: Bacteria > Pseudomonadota > Gammaproteobacteria > Enterobacterales > Alteromonadaceae > Catenovulum > Catenovulum agarivorans. The sequence continues at coordinate 282,888 of NZ_JH767523.1, read as the reverse complement.
AATTTTTTCAGTTCACTAACAACATGAGTGCTTTGTGTTCGTACCGGCATGCCGCTCAATCCACCAGCCTCTTCACCATGTTGTAAATGTTTTACTTTGTCACGAGCTAACGTGGTATTAGTTGCAATAACACCATCAATCTCATTTTGAGTTAAGCTATTAGCAACTTGCTCAATTTCACTGTCATCCATATCCGGTGCAATCTTGACTAGTATAGGTCGGTATGCCCCATATTGCTGATTTAATAACGCCTGTTTTTCTTTAATTGCACCTAATAAGTCGTCCAACGCTTCCCCATATTGTAAACTACGTAAACCCGGTGTATTTGGCGAGCTGATATTTACCGTAATATAAGTTGCATGCTCGTAAACTTTATCCATACAAATTAGGTAATCATTTTTGCCTTCTTCATTTGGCGTATCTTTATTTTTACCTATGTTGATGCCTAACACACCGTCGTATTTACTTTGTTTAACTTGCTCAACTAAGTAGTCGACACCTTTGTTGTTGAAACCCATACGATTGATTATGGCATGCGCTTCTGGCAAACGGAATAATCTAGGTTTGTCGTTACCTGGTTGTGGTCTAGGTGTAACTGTACCTACTTCTACAAAGCCAAATCCCATAGCTGCAAAAGCATCGATACATTCGCCGTTTTTGTCTAACCCTGCGGCTAAGCCAATTGGATTTTTAAAATCAATGCCAAAGACGTTTACAGGTTTATTCGGCACGTTTTGGCTAAATAAACAGCTTAACGGGCCACCTTGTAATTTTTTTAAATTTTTAATGGTGAAATCGTGCGACCACTCAGCGTCTTGAGTGAATAAAAATGATCTTAATAACGGATACATGCTGCCCTCTACTGGCGTATAACAGCAGAGGTCTTTCGAGCCAATTTAACCTGGCTAAGACCCCTGTCCTAAAATTTACTGCATTGTATCGCAATGATGGCTCAACAGCATCAATTCACGCAAAACAACTGAAAATTTTGCAAATTCATGGCTTTGAGTTGCGCGAAAATCAGCCAACATATGTTTCCAACGAGCTAGAATATCGGCGTACCTTTCATTCCAATCATTTAACATATCTTCGGCCGAACATTGCTCTGTACATCCACGTAAAACCACTGAAGAAATAGACCTTTGTTGCCAATCTAGCTCCTCTCTATAAGCCGCGCGCGCTAATGCTTGCCAATGGTTTGCTACAGGCTGTTTATTAATTTGTTCCAAGAACCAATGTAAGTCCATTTGTGCGCCCAATTTATAATAAACACTTGCAACCAACTCGACGGGTCGCGCACTTTCTTCAACCACTTCAGCAATATCCATAACTGAGAATAAGGTGCTGATATAGGATATTTTTTTCGCAAAATCAGCATCAACCCCTGCTTCAGTTAATTTTTTTGCTGACGCTGCTAAAGACTCAAGTTCAGATTCGACTAAATATTTATCTAAGTTCTCGCTTAGCTCAACAAATACTGGACGATACTTCTCGATGGTTTTTTCTATGCCGATGTTTTTATTGCGATGGCGTAAAAACCACCGTGTTGTTCGGCGGATTGTTCGACGCAACTGATACAAAACATCGGATTGAATTTGCGCCGATACTTTATTATCCCAAGCTTCGATTTGTGCCCAGATGTCACCCAAACCAAAAATCTCGCGCGCAACCGTATAACAAATAGCAATTTCGCCAACAGGTGCACCTGTTTCTTCTCCCATGCGGTGAACAAAATTCATGCCCATATCATTAACAATTTGATTGGTAATTTCAGTGGCAATAATTTCACTACGTAGTGGATGATTTTGCATCGCTGCTTTGTATTTGCTTTGCAGCGCTTTTGGAAAGTAGTTAACTAGTAGTTTGCCAATGTGGCTGTTATCTGTGATATCGCCAATATTGAGTTTATGTTTTAACACCATTTTGGCGTAAGCAATTAACACTGAAAGCTCAGGTCGAGTTAAGCCATGTCCTGCCGCTTGGCGTTCAGCCAATTCATCGTCAGAGGGTAAAAACTCTAACTCTCTGTCTAAATAACCTTCTTTTTCTAATGCATGTAAAAAACGAATTTGTTCTTTTAAGCTGGATTTAATTTTGTATTCGGTAATAGATAACGAATGAGTTTGGCGATAACAGTCTTTCAAAACAATTTTCGCCACATCATCCGTCATATCGTACAAGAGTTTATTGCGCTGCTTCAGAGTCAATTCACCGTTTTGCACTAATGAATTGAGGAGAATTTTAATGTTTACCTCTTTATCAGAGCAGTCAACCCCACCAACATTGTCGATAAAGTCGGTATCAACTTTAACGCCTCTTTTTGCGGCTTCTATTCTGCCTAATTGCGTACAGCCTAAATTTCCGCCTTCACCAATAATTTTAAATTTAACCTGCTTACCGTTTATCCGCACAGCATCATTTGCTCTGTCGCCTACATCTGCATGCGTTTCATTGCTGGCTTTAATATAAGTACCTATGCCACCGTTCCAAAATAAATCGGCTGGCATTTGTAAAATTAATTGTAGAAGCTCGTTTGGCGCTAAAGTATCCGCTGTGGTGCCAAGCATTTTTTTCATCTCCGCAGTCAATTTTATTGACTTGGCCGAGCGTAAGAAAATACCACCACCTTTTGAAATTAGACTTGTGTCATATTCGCCCCAGCCTTGCACAGCATCAAACAAGCGTTTACGTTCGGCATAGGTTGTTTTGGCATCGGGTGTCGGATCGATAAAAATATGCATATGGTTAAATGCCGCTTGTAGCTGAGTGTGCTCTGACAACAACATGCCGTTGCCAAATACATCTCCAGCCATATCGCCAACAGCAACACAAGTGAAATCAGTGGTTTGGCAGTTTATTCCAATTTCTCTAAAGTGACGTTTAACCGACTCCCACGCACCTCTTGCTGTGATGCCCATTTTTTTGTGGTCGTAACCGACACTACCACCTGATGCAAATGCATCTCCAAGCCAGAAGCCATATTCTTCTGAAATAGCATTGGCGATATCAGAGAATGTCGCCGTCCCCTTATCAGCTGCAACCACTAGGTATGGATCGTCTTCATCGTGACGATAAACAGAATCTGGTGGGATCACTTGGTTTTGTAAAATATTGTCGGTAATGTCTAACAAACCACGGATAAAAATCTGATAACAGCGCTTACCTTCTGCTAAAAATGCCGCTCTATCTGTTGGTTTGATATTGCGTTTACACACAAAACCACCTTTCGCGCCAACTGGCACGATAACTGTGTTTTTAACTTGTTGTGCTTTAACTAAACCTAATACTTCAGTTCTAAAATCTTCCCGTCGGTCTGACCAACGTAATCCACCACGCGCGACCTTACCACCACGCAAATGCACACCTTCAATATCAGGCGAATAAACAAATATTTCATAAGCAGGTACAGGTTTTGGGATTTCTGGGATTTTTTTTGGCACCAATTTGATTGAAATGTAATCCTTAAGCCCTAGTTCACCTTGTTGATAATAGTTTGTTCTAAGGGTTGCCATCATCATATCGACAAAACGTCGGATAATTCTGTCATCATCTAAATTGACGACTTCCTCCAATGCTTGTTCGATTCTAATGTTTAACGCAGTTTGATCGTCTTTGCTAAATTTGCTTTCAGGATTAAAGCGCAAATGAAATAAATCAACCAACATACCTGCCAGTTCAGGGTAAGTTGCTAACGCATTTTCAATATAACTTTGGCTAAAACTACTACCAATTTGGCGCATATATTTTGCATAACAACGCAATATTGCAACTTCTCGCCCCGACATTTCTGCCTGCAGTACTAAACGATTAAAACCGTCATCTTCGAGTTGATTAAACCAAACGTTGGTAAAGGCATTTTGGAAATTGTCTCGACTTGTATCTAAATCTAACTCATAGTCGTCACTGGTCGACATAGCGAAGTCTAAAATCCAATTTACATGACCGTCTAAACAGGTCACTTTGTATGGTCTTTCGTCTATCACACGCAAACCAAAGTTTTCTAACATAGGTAATACGTCCGATAAATGTATAGGCTTGTCACGATGAAAGAGCTTTAGTCTAACTAGATGTTTTTCGTCTGCGTCCTCTTGTGGGCGATACAACAGCATCTCGAGCGTGTTATTTTGATTTAAACTCTCAAGCTTTTCGATATCGACTAACGCTGTATTAGGTAGTTCATTGTCTTTATAACTGCGGGTAAAAGCTTGTTCATATTTACGCGCTAATGCTCGGCCTTTTTCTTCGCCATATAACGACAACAAACTACGTTCTAATTTATCTTCCCACGACTTAGTTAATTCAATCATATTTGTTTGCAACTGGTGTTCGTTAATATCAAAGTTATTGTTTTCTACTCTGACCATGTAATGAGTTCGAGCTAAGGTCGATTCAGATAAATAAGTATTAAATTCAACCTCTCGATTAGATGACAAATAATTTTGAAACAACTTTTGCGTCGACTTTCTTAGTTGGGTGGTATATCGGTCACGAGGCACAAAAGCCATACATGAAAAATAACGTCCGTAGATATCTTTGCGAACAAACAATCTCGACATACCACGCTCTTGCATTTGCATGATACCCAGTGCGATATTGGAAATTTCTTGCTCTTTGGCATGTAAAATTTCTTCACGAGGATAAGTTTCTAAAATATTGTGGATGGCTTTATAGGAATGTGATCCTTTGGTGAAACCTGTATTTTCAATCACTCGATTAACTTTATCTTTGATCAATGGAATATCAAAAACACTGTCGTTATAAAAATCTGATGAAAACAAACCAATAAATCTGTGTTCACCTGAAACCTGTCCCTTGTTATCAAAAATTTTAATGCCAACATAATCCATATATGCAGGTCGATGTACTTGAGATTTTCGATTGGTTTTAGTCATTACCATCAAATCATGACTGAGCGCTTGAGTTTTTGCTGAGCCAGGCATTTCAGACAATAAGCGAACATCCTTGCCGCTGCTATTTTTCATCAAACCTAAACTCGTATCATTTAGTCGAGCTAGACTATGATCACCTTTTACCGCATCTAACTTGTATTGGCGGTATCCCATAAAGGTATATTTACCGTCAGCCATCCAAGACAAAAATTGTTTAGCTTCATCAACTTGGTGTTTCGCAACTTGCTTAGGTAAATTTTTTAATTCTTCGATAATTTGCAAACATTTATCTTGCATTATTTGCCAGTCGGAAACTGTCAAATTAACTTGAGTTAACACATCACCAATTGTTTTTTCTATGCTGTCTAACCGTTTTTTATCCGACTGCCTATCAATCTCGATTAAAAATACCGTACGTCGGTTTTCCGCAGTTTCAGCCTGACTACTCTCAATGGATGTAATTAAACCAGCTTCGTCAACTTCAACACTTACGCTTTGATATAATAACCAATGTGCTGCTATCCCAAGGCGATTTAGCGCCATACGCACTGAGCCAACTAAAAAAGGCTGGTCATCGGAGACAATTTCAACCACTGTATGATTGCTTTGCCAGCCATGCTGGGATAGTTCAGGGTTGAATACACGAATACCCGGCACAGTTTGTAAGTTAGCATTGAAAGTGTGCCACAAGCTTAATACCGCACCATATAAGTCGCTATCATTACGGTTGGTAAGATCTTCTGGGGCAATATCGCGGTAAATAAGCCGAGCAAATGTGCGCACGACATCAGCTTGTTCTGCTGGAATTTTGGCTTGAATGAGTTGTTCTACTTGGTCTAATAAGACTGATTGTTTTTTATTCGACATAAAAAAGCCGCCTTTGACTTATTCTATTTTAGATAAGATTAGCTAAGCGGCTTGAATTATTAAAGTTTTTTTAACTAATTAAGTACAAAAGTGCGTCTAAACCATGATTATTAATCGCAACATCTGCTTTTTGTTGAACTATAGGTTTAGCTTCAAACGCAATACCGAGCGCCGCTGCGGCCATCATAGTTAAGTCATTGGCACCATCACCCATAGCAATTGTTTGTTGATGTGGGATAGAAAATTGTTCAGCCAACAACAATAAAGTTTCAGCTTTGACTTGTGCATCGACAATTCGGCCTTCAACCTCACCTAATAAAACACCATCTGCTATTTTGAGCGTATTGGCAACTGCCGCATCTAAACCTAAATCATTTTTAAGTTTATCGGCAAAATAGGTGAAACCACCTGAAGCAATTGCAACTTTCCAATCATTTTGTTTTAACACCTTAATTAAACGCAATAAGCCATGCATCAGTGGTAAGTTATTCGCTACTGTATCTAATACTTCTACCGGACAATTTTTTAACGTCGCAACACGACCACGTAAACTTTCGGCAAAATCGAGTTTGCCCTGCATCGCTAGCTCGGTTACTTTCGCAACTTCCTCACCGACACCCGCTAACTTTGCAATTTCGTCAATGCATTCAATTTTTATTGTGGTTGAGTCCATATCCATCAACACTAAACCTGGTTGTTGGATTTGTGGGCGTACCGCTGCTGACCAAATTTCGATGTTAGTTTGTGTAGCCAATTCGACCAGTTGATTCGTCTGTTCGTCGCTAAGAGCAGCCGTTAAAGGCCATGCTAAACCTATACCTTGCTCGCTATCCCGCAACGAAATAACCCGCAGTGCATCAGAAACTGTCTGGTCAGAAATTATCTGACTAATAGTTGTTACTTGTTGCGCGCTTATCTCATTGGCAAAAGCGATTAACTCTGCTTTATTTTGGTGACCTGCGTAATCTTGTACCTGATATTGATCTAGTGCGTTTTTGTTAATAAGCACTTGTTGGTTGGCAGCTATGTTTAATGATTCGATCAAAGCTTGATTTAACACTATGTTTGCAGCAGGCACTGCAAAAGTTTGAAAGTTTTCCACGCTTATACTCTATTTAAAAATTTTATCGCTAATTGTACTGAATATTCGGTTGGATTCATATAACCTATGGCTATATACAGAAACTAGTTAACGAGTGATATTTGGTGTCTAGAGATTATGCGGTAGAAACTACCAGCCCCAAACGCTGGGTGGCACGTAAATTTATTCAAGCTATTCTAGGTGCTGCGTTGATTGTTATTGCTTCGGCTGTGTGGGTGCAACACCAGCTAGAACAAAGAGCGCATATGCGCGAAATTCATTATCAAACAGGCTATGCATTGGCGACTACCTTTGTAGCCCAACTTGATTTAGATAATTTAGCCGACAGTGCCAATCAAATTTTAAATTTTACACAAAAACCAGCCTGGCTACACAATATTAGTGTGCACGACATGCAAGGGCGTGTAATATTTGATCAGTCCAACGATGATATTTTAATGCAATCTGGTGTATTAGACGTTGATGGTATTAAGCTTATTCCAATTGTGATAGAGCTCAAACAACAACACAAGATCCTTGGTTACTTACGTGCTTCAATTAATTTAAGCCAGATGCAGCAAGCGCATGATCAGATTGTTTTATCAAATAGTTCAAATAGCCGTTTAGTATTCTTTTTGATTGCGGCGGCGGGGTTGTTTGTAAGCCGAACCTTTTATAAAAGTGCGATGCAGAAAAGTGATTAAACAATTTAAAACTTCAACTGACTTATTGTCTGAAGCTCCGTCTAAATATCCTCTATTGAATATACCATGCATTTGTCGCCTTCAATCTTAAACTGCAGGTTCCAATAAACCAATTTAACCCCATACATTTTGTTATCAGCTTTACCTTGTTTATAGACTGGTCGAGGATCTTGAGCTAAAACTTGGATGACAAACTGTTTAAAATTGCTATATTTCTGTTCACAGATGACTAGTTTGTCGGTTAATGCTTCGGCAAACTCTACGTTCATCTTACTTACTGGTGCTTCTGCAGCAAAGGCACTAGTAGCTTGTGAGATAACATCCGCATAAGGTACATAAGGCTTAATATCGACAATAGGCGTGCCGTCAACTAGGTCTAGTCCTTCAATATGTAAGCGTACTTTGCCGTTTTTAAGTTTTTCGACTTTATCAAAAGCAACACAAGATAAACCAATTGGATTGGGCCTAAAGGTAGAACGTGTTGCTAATACCCCCATTTTTTTATTACCGCCTAAACGCTGTGGACGTACTTTTGCTTTCCAACCTTGCTCGGCTGTTTGATGAAAAATAAACACCAACCATAAATGGCTATACGCCTCAATACCACAGAGCATATCTATATCACTGAAATCGGGTAAAAACTCTATGTAACCTTTAGCGTGCTGAACTAAGTTAGGTTGACGGGGAATCGAAAACTTTTCTTTATAAGGAGAAGAGACATGACCAATGATTTGCATTGGCCATGTTGTAGCGCTATTGGGCTGCATCTTGTTTTATGCGTAGCGCATAAACTTTGCCTTCACGCGTTTGTATGTATGCGATGTCATCAACAATCTCAGCTTGTGCTAATAACGCTTGTGAGCTAAGTTGTGTTGAATATTTTATCTCACCGGAATTAACATCCAATAAATAAACATACCCTTCGAAATCACCAACAATCACATATCCATCTAACACAGCTGCGGCTGTAACACGACGATTTCTAAGTTTAGTGTTGGCCCATTTTTCTACACCGTTGCGACTATCAATTGCGTAAATTACACTGTGATCATCACTGATAATCAGTGAACCAGCATCTAAATACATATTTTGATAACCACGATATTCACGCTTCCAGGCTAAACGCGCATTTCGAATATCTACCATGCTTAAAGAGCCACCAGCAGACAGCGCGTATAGGTTAAACCCAGAAATAATTGGAGTTGCGTCAATATCTACAATACGCGCAAGTTCGGTTGCCCCTTGAGCTTTAGCAATAGGTAAATCCCATGCTAACTGACCGTTTTTGGCATTGTAAGTAATGATTTTTCCGCCGGCACTACCAACAAAAACACCGCCTTGGGTGTATGCTGGAGATGAAACGCCGCGCAAGGTTAACGAAGGGACATCTGAAATAGAGGTCCACAGCACCTCTCCATCTTGAGCATCAATTGCCGCAGTTTTGCCTGAGCCTAGATTAACTATAACTTTACCATCTTCAGCTATAGCAGGAGCTAACACCTCACCTTCAACTTCGGCACGCCATTTTTCTTCGCCCGTTTTTTCATCAAGCGCAATAATTTGGCCGTTTTCTGTGCCTACGTATAAATGTTCATACGAGGCGACCATGCCAGAAATTCGAACTGCAGGTGTAGAATTAATACCAAACCAGTTTAACCAACTACCGTCAGGTTTACGCACATCAATTTGCCAAACTTCATCACCGCTTTTGGCATCAAAAGCAACAACTTCCCCTCGGCGGTCTGCAACAAATAATTTTCCGTAACCTGATGCTGGTTTTAATCTGGAGTAATAACCTTCAACACCATCGCCGACACTATTATTCCAAACCTTTTTAACTGAAATCTGATTATTAATTTCAGGGCGTGGTGCTGGTTGAGTATCTGGGTTTTCGTCGTTAGAAGCGCAACCCGCCAATAAGGACATTAGCACTACGGCCTTAGCTAAGGCTTTAGTATTGATCATTACAATGCAACCGTACCATTATCAGTAGCTAAATTATCCAACTTCATTTTAAGGCCAGGATTACCGGTTAAACCATCATTATCCGCAGCAAGTTGATATTGCTCACGCGCTTGTTCGATACGACCCGCTTGGAAATCAATATCGCCTTTTAGCTCAGCAAATTGTGCGGTGAAAGCTTCAGTTTTTGAGGCTGTTAACGCTTTATACGCTTGTTCAGATTGACCTAAAGCAACCTGTACACGCGCTAAACGCAAAGTTGCTAAATCAACAACAGCTTGATCTTTACTATTAGCAACAACCCACTTAAGTTGCTCTGCTGCTTTTTCAAATTGCTTTTCTTCAACAAAAGATTTAGCCAATTTAAATGCAGCCAATACAGCAAAACCAGAATCACCATTTTCTTTAATAAAAGATTCAGCTTCAGCTTTAACTAAAGTATTGTCTTGTTCAATTTTGGCAAACTTTTGCGACATAGCTTCTTGGTCTGCGATTGTTTTATCTTGATACCAGTTGTAACCATAGATACCCACTAAGCCAGCAACAAAACCACCAATAAGCGCATTAGCATATTTTGATAAAAACTTTTTAATCGCTTCTTCTTGTTGTTCTTCAGTTGAATAAATATCCATTAATAACCTCTTATAGCGCTTTATTTAAATAATCGACAAGCTGCGCTTGTTCTATTGTTGTTTGTTCTTCACTGCTGCGAAGTGGTTTGATTGTCACTTTATTTTCGATAATTTCTTGTTCACCGAATACAAGTGCGACATCAGCCCCACTTTTATCCGCTTTTTTAAACTGTTTCTTAAAGTTGCCACCGCCACAGTTTAATTGAATTCTGGTATCTGGCAAGCTATCACGTAACTGCTCAATTACAGCTGGTGCTTGCAATTCAGCTTGTTCTCCTAACATAACCACAAATACATCAACAGCTTTGCGTACATCTTTGTCTAAACCTAAAGTTTCAAGCATTAACACTAAACGCTCTAACCCCATAGCAAAACCAACGGCTGGTGTTGCTTTGCCACCAAGCTGCTCAACTAAACCATCGTAACGGCCACCCGCACACACAGTACCTTGCGCACCTAAACTATCCGTTACCCACTCAAATACAGTGTGATTGTAATAATCTAGGCCACGAACCAGTCTAGGATTGATAGTGTATTCGATACCGAATGCGTCTAAACGGGCACATAAACCTTTAAAGTGTGCTTTAGATTCTTCACCAAAATAATCATTTAACACAGGTGCATCTTTTAGTACTGCCTGAATTTCTTGATTTTTAGTGTCTAACACACGCAATGGGTTGGTTACCATGCGGCGTTTGCAATCTTCATCCAAAATTGATTCATGTTGTTGCAAAAAGTTCACTAACGCATCGCGATAATTTGCTCTTTCTTCGTTAGAACCTAAAGAATTGAGCTCAAGTTTCACTTTGTCAGCAAGGCCAAACTCACGCCAAAAACGTGCTGTCATAGCAATCACTTCAGCATCAATATCAGGTCCGTTCATACCAAAGGTTTCAACACCAAATTGGTGAAATTGGCGATAACGACCTTTTTGTGGACGTTCATGGCGGAACATAGGCCCCATATACCATAAGCGCTGAATTTGGTTGTACAATAAACCATGTTCGTTACCAGCTCTAACACAGCTAGCTGTACCTTCAGGACGTAAAGTTAAACTGTCGCCATTTCTGTCTTCAAAAGTGTACATTTCTTTTTCAACTATGTCTGTCACTTCACCAATTGAGCGTTTGAATAACTCTGTCATTTCAACAATCGGCATACGAATTTCGCTATAACCATAACGGCTAACAACATTACGTAAGACATTTTCTACTTTCTGCCAAACTGGTGTTTGCTCCGGCAAACAATCGTTCATACCTCGAATGGCTTGGATATTTTTTGACACTATGAAATCCTGTGATAAATCGTTTTAATCGCGGCTTGTGTTAGCCAAACCGCGAATTATAGAAAAGTTAACGGCAAAGGTACAAGTGGTTATTCAACTGAATGAATTTCAATACGTTTGCTATCGTCTAATTTATTAGCTTTTGCCCGAATGTGTTTTTCTAAGGTATCAACAATATTGCTATTGTCGATACGCTCTTTTTGTCGTTCGCCGTCTAAATAAAAACCACTTTTATTTTGTGCACCAGCCAAACCAACGTGAGAAACCAGCGCCTCACCAGGGCCATTTACCACACAACCGATTACAGAAACTGTCATAGGAGTGGTGATGTCTTCTAGGCGCTCTTCTAGCGCATTAACCGTAGAAATTACATCAAATTCTTGACGAGAACAGCTTGGGCAAGCAATAAAGTTGATACCGCGCGAGCGAATACGAAGTGATTTTAAGATATCAAAACCAACTTTAACTTCTTCTACTGGATCTGCTGCTAACGAAATACGCAAAGTGTCACCTATGCCTTCGTTTAACAATATACCTAGGCCAATTGAAGATTTAACCGCACCTGTACGTGCACCACCCGCTTCTGTGATACCTAGATGTAATGGGTTGTCGATTTGTTTTGATAATAAACGATATGAATCAACCGCTAAAAATACATCAGATGCTTTAACACTGACTTTAAATTGGTCAAAGTTAAGCCTATCTAAAATATCTACGTGGCGCATTGCTGATTCTAATAAAGCTTCTGCTGTTGGTTCTTTGTATTTTTCTTGAATGTCTTTTTCGAGTGAACCACCGTTTACACCAATGCGAATTGGAATATTTTTGTCGCGCGCACAATCAACCACAGCACGAATACGTTGTTCATTACCAATATTCCCTGGATTGATACGCAAACAATCAACGCCGTATTCAGCTACTTTTAATGCGATGCGATAATCAAAATGAATATCTGCAACAATCGGAATATCAACTCGCTGTTTGATTAATTTAAATGCTTCTGCTGCATCCATAGTTGGTACAGATACACGAACTAAATCTGCACCTGCATCCTGAATGCGTTTGATTTGCGCAACAGTTGCATCAACATCCGTGGTTAAGGTATTCGTCATAGTTTGCACAGCTATTGGTGCATCACCACCAATTGGCACTTTACCAACCCAGATTTTTTTAGTTTGTTTGCGTTTTATCGGTGTTTCACTAAACATAATTATTCAAGCCCTAACGGTAAACTAAAACGAGCTACCATGCCTTTTTTAAATTGATTCATGTCGATAGATTCGTCTTCGAATACTATATCAACTACTTCTGGCGCACCTAAGGTAATTTCATATGGTGGTGCGGCATTTAAATAAATAATACGCCCTTGCTCTTTCACCCCATAAGCTACTCTTTCGCCATTTGAGTCAACAACATTTATCCAGCAGTCGCCAGTAAAAGTCATTTGCAAATTATGAACTTCTGCTTCAGTTAATAGGTTTTCTTCAACGGCAGGTGCGGCTTCAACAATGGATTCATTCAAATCTGAATCACCTTGATTTAAATCTTCGGCGGCCGGCTCTGCCAATATAGCAGGCTCTGCGACAACTTCGGCTTGCGCTTGAATCGGCCCTTGTTGCTCACTAATTGTTGTTGGCAAGGTTTGATTCGCAGCTGAAGAAGTAGGTAAGATACCAGCAGAATCATCAACAACAGCTTCACGTTGTACCCACCAAACCACAATAAGTGCAACTAACACCAAAATAATGCCGTAAGTCACTAGCATTAAGCGACTATCATGGGCTTGTTGACTGGTTTTTTTCGAAAAGCTTTTTAACTTGTTTTCTGGTTTATATTCAACTGGCTGCTGTTGGTAATACAAAGCAATTATTTGGTTTTCATCAAGTGACAATAACTTGGCGTAGGCACGCAAATAACCTTTGATATAAGTTGGTACAGGGATCAAAGTAAAGTCGTCGTTTTCGATACCTTGAATAACCGTCACTTTAAGATTTAAGCTGCCTGCGACATCCTGCTCCGACAAACCTAGTTTAATTCGAGCTGCTTGCAATACAATTCCAACCGTTTCAGTTGGTTGTGGCTCTGCACTCTCTTGTTGTTCTGTCAATTCTGTCATTGAGTCAACGCTTGCCTTAATTGTTGAGTTTCGGAACTTTGTGGGAAATCGACAAATAGACGCCGGGCATACACGCTGGCTGCACGCTTGTCACCCACCTGTTCGGCCAGTTGATAGGCACTATAGATAACACTCGGATTGTTTTGTTGGACTAAATCTAACCGCTGGACATAACGATATGCTTTAGCAATATCACCACTATTTTTGTGTAGTTCAACCAAAGTAGTGAGAGATTTTACCAGTTTAGCATTGTAACCAAGCGCGCTGGTTAAATACTTTTCAACTTGTCCATAGTATTCTGCTTGACCTGAATCATACAAACATAAACCCAAATTCTCGTATGTTTGGGCAACGCGAATATAGCTGTCAATTTCAACCGCTTGTAAAAAATAATCTTTTGCTAGCGCATAATGCCCTTGCTGGCATAAAAAGGCACCATAATTATTTAATGCATCGCCATTTTTTTTGTTCAACGAAATTACTTTTTTGTATGCTGCATCAGCTTTATCTATCTCACCAACAGTTTGATAATAATAAGCCAATGAATAATGAGCTTCAGGTAGTTTAGGCGCAAACTCTAACGCCTTGTCTAAATTATATTTTGCTTGAGCTGCATTACCTTTTTGCAAATAGGTTAAACCTAAAGCAATTCGGTTTTTCGCAGCTTCCACTGGCGTTGATTGTTTTTCAACAACAGGCTTATCACTACCAACATAAGTCTTTTGACTTACACAAGCAGCTAATATGAATGAAATTGTGATAGCCGCTAATGGATTAAACAATCTTAACATTCAAGTTTTCGCCTTTTTCCCTTTTTTTCAGCATACGTTTGGTACGGTCAACAACATCACCAACCAACTGGCCACAAGCTGCATCTATGTCATCACCACGCGTGCGACGTACAACGGTAGTAAAACCATATTCTGTTAGTACTTTTGCAAATCTGTCAATACGAGAGTTACTAGAGCGTCCATACGGGCTACCAGGGAAAGGGTTAAATGGAATTAGGTTTATTTTTGACGGTGTACCTTTTAAGGTTTTGGCCAACTCGTGCGCTTGATCCATACTGTCATTGATGTGATCTAACATCACGTATTCAACCGTTACTTTTTCGTTGGCTTTAGAGCCATCGATATAACGACGTGATGCAGCTAAAAAGGTTTCGATATTGTACTTTTTATTGATAGGTACAATTTCATCTCTCAGTTGGTCATTAGGCGCATGTAATGAGATAGCCAAAGCCACATCAACTTTTTCTTTTAATTTATCCAGCGCAGGGACAACACCAGATGTACTAACTGTTACTCGACGTTTAGATAAACCGAATGCTAAATCGTCCATCATTAATTCAAGTGCTGGCACTAAGTTAGTCATATTGAGTAATGGTTCACCCATGCCCATCATAACTATGTTAGTAATAGGTCTTTTGTTGGTTACTTTTACTGGGCCTATATCTTTAGCAACACGCCAAACTTGACCAATAATTTCACTAACAGATAAGTTGCGATTAAAACCTTGCTGCGCAGTTGAACAAAACGTACATTCAAGTGCACAGCCTACTTGGCTAGATACACATAAAGTTGCACGCTCACCATCTGGGATCCAAACGGTTTCAACTTCCTGACCACCACGCAATTTCATTGCGTATTTAATGGTGCCGTCACTACTTTGTTGTTTAACAGCTATTTCAGGCCCTTCAACCACACATAACTCAGATAACTTTGCGCGCAAAGCTTTACTGAAGTTATTCATCTCCTCAAAATTATCCATGCCATAGTGGTAAATCCATTTCATTGCCTGATCTGCACGAAACGACTTTTCGCCCAACGACGCAAAAAACTCACGCATTTGCTGACGCGATAAGTCTAATAGATTTATTTTTGAGGGGGATGCTGACATCTAAAATTACCTATACTTCAATTTGGTTGGCAATTTTACGGCATTCCCTTGCGATTGCAAAGTGTTCTAGCGACTGAATATGGCCAAGTTAGTTGGCCTTCATACAGTTAATAACTATTAACTTCACTATCCGCAAAAAAGTAGGCTATCTCTCGAGAAGCACTTTCTGGACTATCTGAGCCATGAACAGCATTAAAGGTCACATTGTCGCCGCCAAAATCTGCACGCAATGTCCCTCGTAACGCTTGAGCTGGATCGGTTGCGCCGGCAATTTCACGGTATGCGCTGATGGCTGATTCACCTTCTAACACCAGTGTAACTACAGGTGCAGACGTCATAAAATTAATCAGTTTTTCAAAAAACGGCTTGCCGTCATGTTCAGCATAAAAGCCCTGTGCTTGCTCTAAGGTTAATTTAACCATACGCATAGCAACAACTTTTAAACCTGCTTGTTCTAGTCTGTGGATTATTGCGCCAATGTTATGATCAACAACAGCATTTGGTTTGATTATAGAAAGGGTGCGTTCAATAGCCATGTATACGTCCTGATATTGTTTAACACACCCTCATCATAACAACATTGTGATGGGAAAGAACAGTTATATAACTGTATTTTTTAGCAATTTTATCCTAGTTTGCGCCAAATCAATGATTTTCGCTGACCATGTTAATGGTATATTTAGGAATTTCGATCACTAGATCCTCATTGTTAACACAAGCTTGACATCCTAAGCGAGATTCAGGCTCTAAGCCCCAAGCTTTGTCTAACATATCATCTTCTAGTTCATCACTTTCTGCTAACGAATCAAACCCCTCACGAACTATTACATGGCAAGTTGTGCAAGCACATGATTTTTCACAAGCATGCTCGATATCAATGCCAGATCTTAAAGCCGCATCTAACACTGATTCGCCGTTTTCGCTTTCAACAACCGCACCATCTGGACATAACTCGTCGTGGGGTAAAAATATAATTTGTGGCATGATTAAATCTCGTCTACTTTATGGCCTTGTAGTGCTTTACGAATTGACTGGTCCATTCGTGCTGCAGCAAAATCTTGGCTGTTATTGTCTATTAATTCAATTTGTTGTTTTATCGCATCAACATCTGAGCCTTGGCACAACTCAGCTAGCTTAGCTAAATCGCCTGTTAAGCTGTTGTACTCTTCTTCGCTCAATAAATGTTTGTCTTGAGTAATCGCATTACCTAAAGATTCAAGCATTCGCTGAGCTTCAACAACTTGTTCAGCTAATTGGCGTGCTTTTACATCATCTTTGGCGTTTGCAACCGATGCTTGCAACATTTGTAATATTTCATTCTCTTCCAAGCCATAACTTGGTTTGACCTGAATGCTTGATTGCACACCAGTTGATTTTTCCATCGCAGTAACAGAAAGCAGACCATCAGCATCAACTTGAAAGCTCACACGTATATGAGCAGCACCTGCCGCCATAGGAGGAATGCCGTGTAATTCAAATTTAGCCAGTGAACGGCAATCTTTTACCAGTTCACGTTCACCTTGGACTACATGCACAGCCATAGCCGTCTGACCGTCTTTAAACGTAGTAAATTCTTGGGCTTTAGCAACAGGAATTGTAGTATTACGCGGAATTATTTTTTCACATAAACCGCCCATAGTTTCTAAACCGAGCGATAACGGAATAACATCCAGCAACACCATATCTGAGTCTGGTTTATTACCAACTAAAATATCCGCTTGTAAACTTGCACCAATTGCCACCACTTGATCTGGGTCAATTGAACTTAATGGCTCTTTAGCAAAATAATCTGCCACACGGCTACGAACCAATGGCACACGTGTTGAACCACCAACAAGTATAACGTCTTTAATATCTTCCGCTTTTAAACCTGCATCTTTTAACGCCCGGCGACATGCAATCAATGTGCGTTTAACTAAAGGTTCAACTAAAGATTCAAACTCTGCTTTAGTTAGGCTTAATTGGATTTGTGATTGATCATCTAGTTTTATAGAATAATCGACCGAACTCGCATCAGACAACTGCTCTTTAACTTTTTTAGCTGTCTCTTTAACTACTCGACGCATTCTCGAAGAAAGCTGTGCTGGTAATTTTCCAGAGGCTTTGATCCAATCAACAATCACTTGGTCAAAATCATCACCACCAAGTGCGGAATCACCACCTGTCGATAAAACCTCAAACACGCCTTTTTCAAGTTTTAAAATTGAGATATCAAAGGTACCACCGCCTAAATCATAAACAGCAATTTGCCCTTCTTGTTTAGAATCTAAACCATAAGCAATTGCTGCAGCAGTCGGCTCGTTGAGTAAACGTAGAACTTTTAACCCAGCTAAACGAGCTGCATCCTTAGTACATTGACGCTGCGCATCATCAAAATAAGCGGGAACTGTAATCACAGCACCTTGAATTTCATCGCCAAGACTGTTCTCTGCACGTGTTTTAAGCACAGCTAAAATATCCGCTGAAACTTCGACTGGTGATTTTTTACCGGCTGCTGTTGCGATGCGAGCAAGCTCTTTGGCTTCTCCAACAAATTGGTAAGGTAATTCAGGATAGGTTTTCACCACATCTTCAACCGAACGCCCCATAAAACGCTTGGCAGATATAATGGTGTTTTCAGGATCTGCTTCAGCATTTGCTAAAGCTTCAATGCCTACCTGTACCTGCTCTGCACTATATCGTACGACAGAAGGTAGAATGGTGTTACCCTGTTGGTCAGCAAGTGTTGTTGCTTCGCCACTTCGAACTGTCGCTACCAATGAATTGGTTGTACCCAAATCAATACCAACAGCCAATCTTCGTTGATGCGGAGCTTCTGACTGCCCCGGCTCAGAAATTTGTAATAATGCCATAGTGATAGAAAATTTATTTTGTGGGTTAAATATCGCTAACTTCGTCTTCTAAACGCTCTAACTCAACTTGCAGTTTTTTAATAAACTTTAGTTTACGCACTGCATTTGCCGCTTGCTCATAATGGGCAGACTTCAATTCGCGTCCGATAGTAGCCTCTAACTCTGCTTGCTCTTGCTCTAGCTCTTGTTCAAATTCGATGATGGCATCATACGGATCGGATAGCGCACTAATGTCTTCAAGCTTTTCACGATATTCCATTTGCTGCATTAAAAAGCTAGGGTCTTTTACCGTGGTTGTTTCATGGCTAATATCTAACCCAACTAATTTAAGCAAGTATTCAGCACGACTAACTGTTGATTTAAGAGTGGCGTACGCGTCATTTATTTCGGTTGCTTTTTGCAACGCTAACAACTTCTGCGATTCATTCGCACTCGCATACTGATCAGGATGGAAAGCCCGTTGCAAATCTTTGTAACGGGCTGACAGAGAATTGACGTCTAAGTTAAAGTCTGGCTCGAAGTTAAAAATTTCGAAAAAGTTCATAAGCTCACTTATTCGCCTTTAAACGTGGAAACTTTCTCCGCAACCACATTCGTCTGATACATTTGGATTGTTGAACTTAAAACCTTCGTTCAAACCTTCTTTGGTAAAGTCTAACTCTGTGCCATCTATGTATAATAGAGATTTGGCATCAACAATAACCTTTACACCATATTGGTCGAACACTTGGTCATCTTCGTTCACCTCGTCAACAAATTCGAGTACATAAGCCATACCAGAACAACCAGAAGTTTTTACGCCTAAACGTAAACCTACACCTTTCCCTCTATTATCGAGAAAGTGTTTGACACGAGCTGCTGCTGTTTCTGTAATGGTTACGGCCATATGTATACTCCTATATTCCGCTTACGAACTGTGTTTTGTTTTATAGTCGTCAATTGCCGCTTTAATAGCGTCTTCAGCTAAAATTGAACAGTGAATTTTAACTGGCGGTAAAGCTAACTCTTGCGCTATGTCAGTATTCTTAATTTGCGAAGCTTCATCTAAAGACTTACCTTTAACCCATTCTGTTACCAATGAGCTAGAAGCGATCGCTGAACCACAACCGTAAGTTTTAAACTTAGCGTCTTCGATAATACCTGCATCAGAGATTTTAAGTTGTAACTTCATTACGTCACCACAAGCTGGTGCACCCACCATACCAGTTGCAACATTTGGATCATTTTTATCGAAACCACCCACGTTACGTGGATTTTCATAATGATCTATTACTTTATCACTATAAGCCATAATACTATCCTCACTTCTTAGTGGTGGACCCACTCAACACTATTTAAGTCGACACCATCTTTAAACATCTCCCATAACGGAGACATTTCTCTTAATTTGTCTATTGCATCTTTGATTACACTCACCACGTAATCAATTTCTTCTTCGGTCGTAAAACGACCAATGCTGAAACGAATTGAGCTATGTGCTAACTCATCATTTAGACCTAACGCACGCAATACATACGACGGCTCTAAACTGGCAGATGTACAAGCAGAGCCTGAAGATACAGCCATATCTTTTAATGCCATAATCAAGGATTCGCCTTCAACAAAGTTGAAACTTACATTTAAGTTGCCTGAAACACGCTTTTCTAACGAGCCATTGACATAAACTTCTTCAAGATCGCGCACACCCGCCAATAACTTTTCACGTAATGCTAATAAGCGTTGGTTTTCGCTTGCCATCTCTTCTTTAGCAATACGAAACGCTTCACCCATACCAACAATTTGGTGAGTTGCTAGTGTACCTGAACGGAAACCACGCTCATGGCCACCACCGTGTGTTTGCGCTTCTAAACGAATACGTGGTTTACGACGAACATACAAAGCACCAATGCCTTTAGGGCCATAAATTTTATGCGCAGAGAAAGACATTAAATCAACTTTCAATTGAGTTAAATCAATGTCTACTTTGCCTGCACTTTGCGCTGCATCTACATGAAATACGGTTTTGTTTGCGCGGCATAACTCACCAATGGTTTCAATATCTTGAATCACACCAATTTCGTTATTCACATGCATTACGCTCACTAACACAGTGTCTTCACGCAAGCTCTTTTTGAATAAGTCTAAATCAATTAAACCGTCTTTTTGTACTTCTAAATAAGTAACTTCATAACCTTGACGTTCTAATTCACGGCAAGTATCTAACACAGCTTTGTGCTCGGTTTTAACCGTAATTATGTGCTTACCTTTTTTCTTGTAAAAATTAGCAGCACCTTTAATCGCTAGGTTGTTAGATTCAGTTGCACCAGAAGTAAAGACGATTTCACGAGGATCAGCATTAACTAAGTCTGCGACTTGACCGCGCGCAATATCAACCAACTCTTCTGCTTGCCAGCCGAATCTGTGTGAGCGAGATGCAGGGTTACCAAAATATCCATCCATAGTTAGGCATTGCATCATTTTTTCTGCAACACGTGGATCGACCGGTGTAGTCGCTGAATAATCTAGATAAATAGGTAACTTCATTAAAATCTCCGCTTAAAACTTTGTTTACGCGATTACACGCGCGGGTCTACATCTAATTCGTCTAACGAAATTTGACCGAGCGCAAACGCTGAATGTGTGCGCTGTTTTTTATTTTGGCGCTCAGCAACTTGCTTAACCTCTTGTTTATCAACAAGTTCCTGCAAGGTAATTTCGTTTAAAAAGTTGGCGATACGATCACTTAACTCACGCCATAAGCTGTGAGTTAAACATTGAACGCCGCCCTGACAGCCTTCTTTGCCTTGGCAACGGGTTGCATCAACTGATTCATCAACTGCAACGATAATTTGGCCAATTGAAATGTCATCTAGCTCACGTCCTAATAGATACCCACCACCTGGACCTCTAACGCTAGACACAACACCTTGTTTACGCAAACGGGCAAATAATTGTTCAAGATAACTTAGAGAAATATCTTGGCGTTCAGAAATATCTGCCAAAGGAACTGGACCATTTTTAGCATGTAAAGCCACATCTAACATGGCGGTCACAGCATATCGACCTTTAGATGTTAATCGCATATTAATTTTCCATTTCTCTAAGTTGATAGCTGCTATTATCGCTTTTCCGAGTATTTTAGTCAAGTATTTACCCTAGTAAAACACTCAAGTATTAACCCTAATTAGAAATTGATAGTAAGGAAGGTAAAATAGCTTTGCTAACGCAAATTAGGCGCGCAGTATAACTCGGTATCAGATCAGTGCAAGTTTAATTATCTAATTAAACTATATAGGTATTATTTAAGATGGTAATACTTCGGCCCGCAGAGGATTGACATTAGATGAGTGGTTTTTGAGCTCACTTTCATGATGTGCAACAATTACACAATTACGTCCAGTTTGTTTTGCGGCATATAATGCTTCATCAGCGTCGTTAAGTGATTCTTCGAATGAGAGTTTGCACCCAAGTTGCTTGATACCAATTGATAATGTTTTTTCAATCCGCTCATCATTTACCGAAAATGGACTATTTCTGTAGGTATTTAATATCCGGGTCGCTACTTTTTTCGCTGTACCATGGTCTCCTTCGATGACTACCAGAAACTCTTCTCCACCATAACGAAAAGCGAAGTCTTGCTCTCGGATCTGCTCAGATATTATTTTTGCCGCATGCTGAATGAGCTTGTCGCCATGCAAATGCCCATAACTATCGTTAAATGACTTAAATTTATCTAGATCAATCATGACTAATGTTAAGTTTTGTTGCGAAAAATCAACTTCATCTAATTGTTTTTTAAAGCCATCATTTAAAAATCTACGATTATACAATTGGGTCATTGGATCTTTATTACTCACAGAAGTTAGAATGACCTTTTGCTCTTGTAATGTTTTTATTTGGCTTTTGTAGCGAATAGACCATTTAAACAAAGCATAAGTTAAAACAATCACACCTAAATTATTTGCTGCGTTTTCAAAGACAAATGAAATGATGAGAGGTTGGATTGATATAAATTCGTCTAACAAGTCGTGCGTATGACCACACAAGAGTAATAACAAACCGACAAAAAACCACTTTGATTCGGAAGTTTCGTAAGATTTTTTAGCCAAGCTTATATTAAAAGCTAACATTCCGAGCAAAAAAATGAGATTAAACACCTCACTAAAAATATCAAAAATATTCTGCTCTGCGCTCAGCACCGGCTGACTAACGGCCACCAAGTGAAATGACCAAAAGATAAGTATTAACGAAAAAGTAATTAAGATGCGAATATTCGCCATTTGAATTTTAGCTACCGAAACAAAACTGCGCTTAGTCTGCCAATATTTTATGACACTTTAATTTCAATATTGTCTTATTTCGGAACTAACAAGCGAACGCCCTGTATAATTGAAATAAGGTCAGTGAATATACAAACACAGACCTTATTTCGAACGTCTGGCTAGATGAGCGCGTAAAAACACGCAAAACTTGGCAAATACAATGAGTTTTTATCTAAGTCTGCTGTATGTAAACATTGTGGCGTCATATCTGCCTTACAAACAATTTCGCCTAAATCTAAATTAATGTCGCTATTAGCTAAGTTAAAACAACATAAGACTTTCTCAAGGTTACCGTCTGCCGTATTAGCAATACGATAAAATGCCAAAACATCTTTATGCAAATCGATAAACTCTATGTCACCCTTGGTTAATACATGCGACTGTTTGCGCCACGCCATAAATTGACGATAGGTGTTTAACACTGAGTTTTCATCTGATTCTTGTAAATCGACACTGATATCAGCATGAGTTGAATCAACTGGCAACCAAGGTTTGCCATTAGAGAAACCTGCATTAATAGCCTTGTGTTCCCATGGCATAGGCGTTCTACAGCCATCACGCCCTTTAAAGGTCGGCCAGAACTCAACGCCGTATGGGTCTTGTAAATCTTCAAAAGCTACATCAGCTTCAGTTAAACCTAACTCTTCACCTTGATACAAACAAACGCTGCCACGTAATGAACACACCGTAGCAGTGATCATTTTGGCAAAACGTGCTTTTTGTGTCGCGGTTGCATTCGCAATATCACCCCAACGTGTCGCTACACGCTCAACGTCATGGTTGCCAACCGCCCAACATGGCCAGCCATCACCTAATGCATTTTCTAATGTTTCAACTGTGCTGCGAATATAATCAACTGAATAATCTTTGGTTAATAATTCGAAGCTGTAAGTCATGTGTAAACGGTTATCACCTTTAGTGTATTCCGCCATAGTTGCCAACGAATCTTCTGAAGCAACTTCACCTAAAGATACACTGCCAGGATAAGTATCTAACAAAGCGCGTAAACGTTCGATAAAACCGATATTTTCAGGTCTATCATTGTTGTAATAATGATATTGATATGCGTAAGGGTTGTCTTCACTAAAACCTCGCCCTGCTCTTTCGTCTTCAGGTTTTGCAGGGTTATCACGTAATTCTTGATCGTGGAAACAGAAGGTGATCGCATCTAAACGCAGACCATCAACACCTTTTTTCAACCAAAATTCTATATTATCCAAAACAGCTTGTTGAACTTCTGGATTGTGGAAATTTAAATCTGGCTGACTATCTAAAAAGTTATGCAAATAATACTGACGACGGCGTGAATCCCATTGCCACGCAGGTCCGCCAAAAATAGATAACCAGTTGTTTGGTGGTGCACCACAAGGTTTAGGATCTGACCATACATACCAGTCAGCTTTATCATTAGTTTTATTTTGGCGACTTTGTTCAAACCATGCGTGTTGATCAGAAGTATGACTTAACACTTGGTCAATCATGACTTTAATGTCACGAGCATGAGCTTGTTCAATCAGCTGTTCAAAGTCACCTAAATCGCCAAATATAGGGTCGATTGCACGATAATCGCTAATGTCATAACCGAAATCTTTCATAGGTGATTTAAAACAAGGTGAAACCCAAATAGCATCTACCCCTAAACTAGCAATGTAATCTAACTTAGCGTTAATCCCCGGAATATCACCGATACCATCGTGATTACTATCCATAAAACTGCGTGGATAAATTTGATAAATAATGGCACCGCGCCACCAGTCAAGATTAGCTGACATTAAACAACCTCATGATTCAAAAACGTGCCAACACGTCTAATTTCTAAAACAACAGCTACATATTGTATGTTTCTTGATTGTTAAAGAGTAGTTTGAGTGAGCTGAATACGTATGCAAGTATTTTCGTTTTTGTAAAAGAGTTACTACTATTTAGTTGACACTTTTAACAATTCCTAGGTATCTCACAATTATGAAGAAAAAAGCTATTACTCAGGCGATTAAAGTAGCTTTGTCTGCTTCAGCAGTTTTATTAACCTCATGTTCAATGACTGACTCTAGCACACAAACCTCTAGCAAAAATGACAACAGTTACTACGGGACTTTAGAACCCTTTGCTCAAGAGAATGTTTATTTTGTCTTAACTGACAGGTTTGTTGATGGTGATCCAAACAACAATTACCCAGAGCAAGGTGGTGAAGTAAATTACACCTTTAATCGTCCACTAAAAGGCCCAGACGGCAAAGAAGCGAATGTGGGTTATATGGGCGGTGATTTATTAGGCGTCTATCAACAAGCTGATTATATTAAAGATTTAGGCTTTACTTCAG
This sequence comes from Catenovulum agarivorans YM01, assembly GCF_000281085.1. Lineage (GTDB taxonomy): Bacteria > Pseudomonadota > Gammaproteobacteria > Enterobacterales > Alteromonadaceae > Catenovulum > Catenovulum agarivorans. The sequence goes on along the minus strand of NZ_JH767523.1, from coordinate 257,980 downwards.
TATGGATCACGCCAATTGTTGATAATCCAGACGAGGCTTTTACCGGTGGTGAAGTCATCGAATTTGGCGGTATGTTTAAAGACGGTGGCAAAACGGGTTACCACGGCTATTGGGGGGTAAACTTCTTTGTTGAAGACGAGCATGTTGTGTCTGACAACTTTAAGTTTAAAGACTACACCAAGGCAATGAAAAACAAAGGCATTAAAACCGTGTTAGACGTAGTGGCTAACCACGGTTCACCTGCTTATACCATGCCAGAAGACCAGCCTAAATACGGCGAACTATATGACAAAAACGGTAAATTAATTGCTGATCATAAAAATAAACATCCGACCGAACTTGATCACAACGATCCGTTAGAACACTTCTATAAACAAAAACCTGATTTAGCTCAGTTATCTGATACCAACTATGATAACCCAGCTGTGCTAGAGTATTTTGTTGAAGCTTATTTACAATGGGTTGATCAAGGTGCTGATGCATTCCGCATAGACACCATTCGCCATATGCCGCACTTCTTCTGGAAGAAATTTGCCGATCGCATTCGTGAAGAGCGCCCTGACTTCTTTATGTTTGGTGAGAGTTTTGTATATGACGCCAACTTTATCGCCCAACATACACTGCCTGAAAACGGCAAAGTTAGTGTGTTAGATTTCCCTGGCCAAGAAGCAATTACCGGCGTGTTTGGTAAACCTAAAGAAGGTGAAAGTGAAAAAGCCTACTCTGATATTTTGAGTTATTTGTATTTAGAGCAAAGCCCATATCACAACCCGTACGACTTAATGACTTTCTACGACAACCATGACATGGCACGTATGAACGCGGATGATAATGGGTTTATCAATGCCAATAACTGGATTTTCACCAGCCGTGGTATTCCAGTTATTTATTACGGTTCAGAAACTGCTTTTATGGCTGGTACTGCAGAACACGGTGGCAACCGCAACTACTATGGCATTGAGCGCGTAAAACAAGCGGCTAATCACCCTGTTGCACAATCAATGAAAAAAATTGCCAATCTGCGTTTAAGCTCTGTCGCTTTACAACGAGGTTTGCAGCTTAATTTAGAATTTGCTCAAGACACTGCGTCTTTCTATCGTATCTACCAGCACGATGGTGTGATAGAAAATGCATTAGTTTTATTGAACAAATCTGATTCTGCTAAAACAGTAACTTTGTCTGATTCTTTACACCAAGGCAGCTACAAAGATGCCTTTAGCGGCGAAGTTATAAATGTAGGCAGTAGCTTAAGCTACTCTGTACCAGCTAACGGTGTGGTTGTGCTAATCAACAATACGCCTATTACGGATGCTGGTATCAAAGCGAAATTAAATAAATTAAAAGCAGTTGTGCCAAGCGCATAACTTAAAATTTGTTTTGCAGGCAAGCACAAACGAAAAAGGTTCAGCTTTATGCTGAACCTTTTAATTTTATAAACTCTATATTTAAACGACTAAGCTAAATCTATAATCTCAACACCGACAATAAAAGTAGTCGAAGTTTCTGGAATACAGCGCAGAACTTTACCTCTTGCAGTTAAAGATGGTATTTGTTCGCTGGCAGAGCTTATACGTACACTAATTTCTTGGCCGACATCAATCGACTCTTGCAGTTCAATTGCTAATCCATTGGCACTTAAATCACGGCATATCGCCGAAAATTCTTGAGGTGTTTCTAGATTATCTACTACCACTATACAGTCGGCATTTACCATCATGCGATAATACGAACGCTGATCATCTATTCCTATCATTCCAACCCTCTCAAACATGGTTTATAAATCCTAAGCAACTTCATGTTAGTTTTTAAAACTGCGAGTGTAAACAACTTTTTAACAAGCTAGACCTGTATGTTTTAGCTAGAGTAACCCATCTTTACTCGCGGAATCGATAAACTGCTGCACACGTTTAGATGATATTGGCATACTGGTTCCTAAGTTTTGTGCAAACAAAGAAATTTTCAATTCCTCTAACATCCAGCGCAATTGCTCTAGCGTATGATTAACCGCTTGTCCTTGCAAATTAGCTTCGAGTTTCGCTGAATAATTTTGTGCTAGTTTGTTTACTTGTTCGCGATTTAATCTATCTCGAACCGGATCTATCGGCAGTTTTTCTAAACGGCGTTGAATGCCTTGTACATAACGGTCGATATCTTTTAGTTTATTTGCACCAAAGCGGGTGACAAAACCTTTAAAGACCAATTGCGACAGATGTGTTTTAATTTCCGCTTGCGCTTGGACTAAGTCAAAGCTGGTTTTGCCTTTTAGTAATTTATTAATCGCATTAACTTTAACTAAAATAGCTTCAACTTGTTTAGTGATTTCCAATACACGTTCGGCAACTTCTCCACGAATATCTTCACGAGCTTGATTATAACTTTGTTCATCACGCGGAATTGAATCTTTGGCTGCTAAAAATTGCTGGATGGCTGCGAAAATGCAATCTTGCAATAAGTCGTCTATTTTTCCAAATGGGTTAAAGTACAAACCTAACTTAGCTTTATTCGGTAATTTCTCCTGCAAATAACTGCGTGGAGACGGTAAGTTTAAATACAATAAACGTGTAACGCCTTGCAGCATATTCCAGTCAGCATCGGTTTGATTATCAAACAGTTTAATTGATACTTCTTGGCTATCATCTACCAATGCTGGATAAGCTTTAATTTCGTAATGTGCTTGTTTTTTAGTATATTCAGCGGTTAATTCACCAAATGACCATTCACGTAGACCTTGCTGCTCTATACCTTCTTCGGCGACCTGAGTTAAGGTGTCTGCCACTTTGCCTTGTAATTTGCGTTTAAGTTCGGCTAAATCTTTACTTAAACCTAATACCGCACCTTTTTCATTAACCACTTTAAAGTTAATGCGTAAATGGCTTGGCACTTGGCTATAATCCCATTGTTCAGGATCTATTCTAGTACCTGTCATGCGCAACAACTGTTTAGCCAATACATTTACAAAAGGCTCATCACTCAGTTGAATCGCTTGCAAACTCGCTGTGGCAAAATCAGGCGCTGGAACAAAGTTCTTGCGGACATTTTTTGGTAAAGATTTTATCAAAGCTACCGCCAGTTCGTGTCGGTAGCCTGCTATACCCCAATCAAAACCTGTATCTTTTAATTGATTCAGCAAAGCAAGTGGCACAAGCAGGTTTACTCCATCAGCATCTTGGCTAGGCTCAAACACATATTCGAGTTTTAATACTAAACCATCTTGATTCCAAGTATCGGGAAAGGCATCTTTGGTGATTGACGCGGCATCATGCTTCATCAAGTCATCTAGGTTAAAGTTAAGTTGCTCAGCATCTGCTTTTTTCGCTTTACTCCACCATTTTTTAAATCTAACTGTATCGAATACATCATCAGGAATTCGGCTGTTGTAAAACTCAAATAAATCTTCTTCGTCGACTAAAATATCGCGGCGGCGCGACTTGGCTTCTAAATCGTGTACTGCATCAAGTAAATTTTGATTGTGCTGTATAAAGGTTTCATTTAGCTGAATTTCACCATTCACCAAAGCTTCACGAATAAAAATAGCTCGACAAGCAGGCGCGTCGATACGGCTATATTGAACTTTGCGCTTATGCACTATGGTTAAGCCATACAGCACCACATTTTCGTACGCAACAACTGAACCGCGTTTTTTCTCCCAATGCGGCTCTGTGTAGTTACGATTAACCAAATGCATGGCATAAGGCTCTATCCATTCAGGTTCTATTTTTGCAACTTCACGCGCAAATAAACGGCTGGTTTCGACTAATTCTGCCGCCATCAACCATTTGGTTTTAGTTTTGGCTAAACCTGAGCCAGGGAAAACAACAAAACGACTGTTGCGAGCACCTAAATAACCTTGCTGGTTATCTTTGTTACCTATATGGCTTAATAATCCAGATAGTATGGCCTGATGAATAGCCGGATATTCAGCGTCTTGTGAATTTAGTTTCCAACCTAGCTCTTTAGTTGATTCTGTTAGTTGGTAAGCTATGTCTTGCCATTCCCGTACACGTAAATAGTTTAAAAATTCTTTTTTACACAGTTTCCTAAATTGATTTTGGCTCAATTCATTTTGTTGCTCTTCAATGTAAAACCATAAATTTAGATAGCTTAAAAAGTCCGAATCTTTGTCTTCAAATCTTTTGTGTTGTTCGTCAGCCGCTTGTTTTTTCTCATTTGGACGTTCACGTGGATCTTGAATGCTGAGTGCTGCAATTATAATAATGGCTTCGCGCAAACAGCTATTGTCGTTAGCAGTTACCACCATTTTGGCTAAACGCGGATCAACTGGAATACGTGAAACTGCCCTACCCAACTGAGTTAAACCCGCTTGCTGTTTATTTTTATGCTGCTCCAGCGCACCAATTTCTTGTAGTAATAAAATACCATCGTTTATGGCACGATTATCTGGTGGCTGAATAAATGGAAAGGATTCTATATCACCTAAACCGAGCGCATGCATTTGTAAAATAACCGAAGCTAAGTTAGTTCGCAGTATTTCAGGATCGGTAAACTCAGGCCTATTATTAAAATCATCTTCGCTGTACAAACGAATACAAATACCAGCAGATACACGACCACAACGACCTGATCTTTGATTAGCACTCGCTTGAGAAATAGGCTCTATTGGCAAACGCTGTACTTTAGTTTTGGTGCTATAGCGGGAAATACGCGCAGTACCAGGATCAATAACGTATTTTATACCTGGCACTGTTAACGAGGTTTCTGCGACATTGGTCGATAATACAATGCGGCGGCCTGCATGTGGCTGAAATATTCTATTTTGCTCCGCAGCAGATAACCTTGCATACAAGGGTAAAATTTCTGTGCTGCGCAGTTTCAGTTTGTTTAAACCATCCGCTGTGTCGCGAATTTCACGCTCACCATTTAAAAAGATGAGTATGTCACCTAAACCTTCTTTAGTTAGTTCACGCACAGCTGCATAAATCGCTTCTAACTGTTCGTTGTCTTCAGCATCTTCGTTGTCTAAATCTTCAATGGGTCGATAACGAATATCTACCGGATAAGTTCTACCTGAAACTTCAAAGACAGGCGCATCATTAAAATGCTGGGCAAATCTATCAACGTCTATGGTTGCTGAAGTTATGATTAGTTTTAAATCAGGGCGACGTGGTAATAATTGTTTCAGGTAACCCAAGATAAAATCGATATTTAAGCTGCGCTCATGTGCTTCATCGATAATGATGGTATCGTACTGATTTAAAAACTTATCTTGTTGAATTTCCGCAAGCAAAATACCGTCTGTCATCAACTTAATATATGAGGTGTTTTTAACTTGTTCGTTAAACCTAACCTTATAACCAACAACATCACCAAGTGGTGATTGCATTTCTTCAGCGATACGAGTCGCAACACTTCTAGCAGCGAGTCGTCGTGGTTGAGTATGGCCGATTAAGCCACGCTCACCACAGCCAGCTTCTAAACACATTTTTGGTAACTGTGTGGTTTTACCAGAGCCAGTTTCACCTGCAATAATCACCACTTGATTATCACGAATGGCCGCAACTATATCATCACGCTTTTGGCTAACAGGTAAATCAGGATACGTTGGAGTTGGTTTGTTATTGATGCGGTTTTGATAAAACTGCCAAGAGCTTTCTACCGACGCCATCCAAGTATCAAAAGCCTTTTGCTTTTTATCATCTTGTTTGATTTTGTCGATACGATAAAGCTTATTTTTTAGCCGAAAGAAATCAGCCGGATAAACCTTTTTTAAAAGTTTAAGCGAATTTTTAACCAACTCTGACAAGAAACATACCCCCGAATAAAAATCGCGGGTATGCTACCAAAATCGAGTCAATTTATAAATATATGCGGTGACTGATTAAGCCATGTTGTAGGCTTCGTGTAGATGCGTATCAATCGCTTTCATTATTTGATGACGGGTAATAGTACCAAGTAAATGTCCATCATCATCAATAACAGGGTAAATACGCGGTCGTGACAACGCCATTTTTTGCGCTACTTCTAACACTGAAGTATAAGGTTTCACCGATTTAATTTCGGTAGCCATAATGTCACCGACCTTAGCAACCTGCTCTCGATAATAAGTCGACTCTATCATCTGCGTAATACAGTCTTGCTCAGATAAAAAGCCAACCACTTTACCACGGCTATCTAATACCGGCCCACCTGATTGGTCTATATCTAAAATACGTTCCACAGCTTCGGCGATATTCATATCTACAGAAAATGTCACCGGTCTTTTATTCATGTAATCTTCTACTTTTAGTGATTTCATATGCATTCCCCACTTGAAAACAACCGCTGTTTCTTTAAATAGTAGTAGAAAGAAAAAAGATAGCTATGTTTTTGATAGAAATTATTTTATTTCTACTTTTATTGTTTAATTTTGTCGACTAGTTGGCTAATCCAAGCTTCGGATGCGGCCGCTGTATCCATAGTTTCGCACGCGTCAATTTCTAACCTATCTAGCATACGTTTAGCCATAGTTTCACTCATCACTTCATCAAACTGTTTACCCGCTTCACAAAAGGTTTCGCCATAAGATGAATCGCCCATGCAAATAACCGCATATCCGGTTTTTGATAAGTTAGGTGCATTGTCACGCAACCCTAAATACACATCCTCAATATTTTGTGGAATATCACCAGAGCCAGTTGTACTGCTGATAATTAACCAGTTCGCAGCGTTCGCGGCGAGTACATCATCTAAATCGCAGTCTGAAAAAAGTTTTACTGCAAAACCTGCATTTTCTAAGCGAGTAGCTGAAGTTTCAGCTAACTCTTCAGCACCGCCATATACTGAGCCGTATAAAATTGCGATATCTGTCATAAATTTTCCTCGTTAATCATAGGTAATTGAGTTAATTGTAATATTTGTTGAAAGCTTTGATCAAACCCAGCTGTTATCGTCAGCATCTCGCCAGTAATTGGGTGTGGAATTTCAACCTTAGCTGCATGTAATGCCAGTCTAAATTGATTTAGCTGGTCGCGTAAATAACGATTATATTTATTGTCGCCATAATTCACATCGCCCAAAATTGGATGACGTAAATGGGCTAAATGTCGACGAATTTGGTGTTTTCGCCCATGGATTGGCATTAATTTAACTAAGCTAAATCTTGATTGTGGATAGCGATTAATTTCAATATCAAGCGTCGACTTAGCTAAAGTTTCAAATTGAGTGACAGCTTCTTTTGCAGGCGGATTCAGCTGCATTTTTTTATCGGATATTTTATCCGGCTGCTCAATTAAAGCTTTGTCAATTATACCTTGTTCTGGTGTATGCCCACGGCTAATTGCATAATAGGTTTTACTCATTTTACGCGCTTCAATAACTGCACAAACTAATTTAGCGGTTTCTGAGCTGAGTGCCATTAACAATACACCAGAGGTTGGTCTATCTAACCTATGCACAGGGTAAACATATTGACCTATTTGGTCGCGCACCATTTGCATGGCAAATTGAGTTTCGTGTTTGTCGATTAAAGATCTGTGCACCAACAAACCCGAAGGTTTGTTCACCGCAACTAAATGCTCGTCTTGATACAAAATTTCTAACACACTTATTCCTTATTCAAACAACTGGTCTATACGTTTAATAACTTGGAGAATTGCAGTTATCTTGTCACTTGTTTGCCCACTAAAAGCTTCTTCTGCAATTGGCGTTAAACACAACAGGCTTGGCATAGAAAGTTGCTGCTGCACAATAATTTGCATTTTTTCGATAAAAATAAATTGTAGCCACTGATGAAAGTCTAAAGTATCTAACGCGAATGGCTGTTGGCTTTGCAAAGCTTGTTCTGGTGGGCGGCTGTCTTGCCATAAATCAGCAGCTTTTAATCCGTCAGTTAATTCAAGCAATAAATCTGCAACTTGCTGATGTTTAGTCAAAGCAATGCGCTCCCAATAAAAAAACGGTATTATAACGCCTTTGAACTATTTATTGGGCTGATTAATGCAAAACATTTCATGCTTATACCAACTAGTACAATTTGCTGGTTGTGACTATTGTATTTTTGATGTGGGTAGACGCGTGGTTGAAATAGACAAAACCACCTTTGAACAATTTGAAAATGGTCAATTAGCTTATCCTTACCCAATTCAAAGTCATGCAAAATTTGCATTGGTTTATTGGCCTATGGGGCAAACAGATAACCCATACATTTGGTTTTTAAACCTACCACTAGATGAAGAAAGTCAAATTGTCCCTGGCTCGCGCAATCATTTTGTCGCTATCATTCAAGAACCTTTGGGCAGCGATTTCGCACAACAAAGTGACGAGCAACAACAATTACCGGATAACCCATATATAAAGTTACCTGAACAAAACAAAGTTGCTTTAGTAAACGCCCGCATTAAAGATAAATTTAAACGCGAATTTTCATCACTTGCGCTCGCCTGTTTAGACTTTTTACAGCAAGAGGATAAAAACAACTGGCAAAACTTAACAGTGCAAGGTTGGGCAGATGTATTGGTACAATTGGCAGATCCTAAAATTCAAAATTTAATCCAAAATGAATTTTGGCTATTGCCAATCGAGTTACAAAACCAACTCATTCCAATTTTAGAGCACTGTGAGTTACCAAGGGCTTTAGTTAATATCTCAATTCGCCAATTAGAAAAAGAGCAAAACCCAGCTCAACAGCTGGCAATTTTGCGTTTATTGGCTGGTCACAGTGAACAAACCAAGGTGCAAACTTGGCTAACAAGCCAAATTGCTGAAAGTAAACCTGCCACTGAAATGTTAGACCTATTGATGATTTTAGGCGCGCGCTGCTGGACTGCATTAAAAGATCCATTATTGCTGACTGTGTATTTAGAAAAAATAGCAGAGCTGCCAGCCAATAATTTTGAGGCATTATTTAGAGATGCAATTGCGCTACCCAGTTTGCGCAGACCTATTTTAGCTTTAATGCAAAACCCCAGTGCATTACCAAAAACCCGTGTAGCCGTTAGTAATATGATAAAGGCAAGTTATGGTACAACTCATTGATATTTTAGTAATTGCACTACTTGTTGCCGTTATTTTGCAGTTTTGGCTACTACGTAAACAAAGCGAAGCAGCGCTTGCATATGCACAAGATTATTGCGAGCGTAACGGTTTGCAATTTGTATCTGTTAGCCGCAAGCAAACTCGTATTAAGCTGTTTAAACGCAATTTAATTGAATGGCATAGCCAATTTGCTTTTGAATTTAGCGGCAACGGCGAAGATTTATGCCAAGGTCAACTATCATTAATAGACCAAAGATTAATTAACGTAAACGCTGAAGCGTATCGAATTAACTAGAGCAAATTTTTATGTTTTCATCTCGCAACAAAAGCTCACAACACAGCCGCCAAACTAAGCCGCGCAGTAAAAAACTGAGCTTGTTAGATGAAAACATAGATAGGCAAATTCAGGTTATTCATGCAGCCATAGCACAGAAGCTATTAAATTCAGCGGAACTTAGACAGTTAGCACGCGACAAAATAGAAGCTAAATTTAAACAAGGCCGGCTGAGTTATAGCGAATATTTGCATTGGCTCAGTACCTTAGACAATTTTGAACTGACTGATACATTCATTTTAGGTTTTACTGAATACACCCCACAGCTTCGCCGCTGGCGCAGAAATACCCCATTCACAGGCATACTGACAGAAGAAGAGCGCCAGCAAGCGCTTGAACAAAATTCCGCAGGCACACTGACCTCTGCACTAAATCATCCTTTTTAACATTTTTGCGTTTTTTACATAAGCTGACGTTTTTTCAGCATAATTAGACTAATCTATACCAGCAGATAAACTTGAAAAAAGATTGAGTTTATCCGTTTACTATATGTCGAAAAATGTTGTGGAGTACTATGGCTGAATCAAAACAAAATGGTTTTATGGAAAATTGATTTCACTCGATTAAAAACACGCCCTTTACAATTGGGTTATTAGCTAAAAATTAAAAGGAAGAAGAAGATGAAAGTAATGGTGATTATTAAAGCATCAAGTAGTTCAGAAGCTGGTGAGTTGCCTAGTCAAGAGTTACTAACAGCCATGGCCAGTTATAATGAAGCATTAGTTAAAGCTGGTATTATGATGAGTGGTGACGGATTAAAACCAAGCAGTGAAGGCTATCGAATTCGTTTTGAAGGTGACGACCGAACTGTTATTCAAGGCCCGTTTAGCGAAACCAACCAACTTATAGCTGGCTATTGGATATGGCAAGTACAAAGTATGGAAGAAGCGATAGAGTGGGTGAAAAAATGCCCTAATCCAATGAAAGAAACTTCTGACATTGAAATACGCTCGTTTTACGAAATGGCTGATTTTGCCGACAATGATCCTGACCAAGCAGTCGCGCAACGCGAACAAAAATTAAATCAAACCATTAAAATGCACCAAGCCAACTTAAACACTTATCTGTTTTTTAACGGGCAAGCTGAAGCTGCAATTGCTTATTACCAGCAACACTTGAGTGCTGAACTAACTCTAATGATGCGTTTTAATGAATCACCTGATCCTATACCTGAAGGTATGTTGCCTAAGGGTTACGAACAAAAAATCATGCATGCACAAATTAAAGTAGCGGATCACGAGTTATTTATCTCTGACGGTTGTGCTCCAGACGAACAACCACAAGGGTTTAGCATAGCATTAACCTTAACAGAGTCTGAAGAAGTTGAACGCATATTCAACGCATTAGCTCAAGACGGCAACATAATAATGCCACTTGAAAAAACATTCTGGTCACCTCTTTTTGGCCAAGTAAAAGACAAGTTTGGCATATCTTGGATGTTGATGTTACCTGATGAACAAACGCAATAATCATTGAGCAAATAGCATATTTTTCACCTCATGAGCCTAAATCATTAATGCGATTGAGGTGAAACATTCCAAATCAGAGCTCAACTTAACGTCAATAACTAAATACAACTTGTTGAAACATGCATTTGCGCAACGCTTGAACAAAATACATGATTTGCACTAAACTCAGTTGTCATTGAAGGACAATTTAAAATACATTAGTGCACTGATTGGATGAATTTCAACCATTCTGTGCTCTCGGGAAGAACAAATGTTAAAAATAATCTTTATAACGCTGAGTGCAGTTATCTGCCTACTCGCAGTATATTTGTTAAATCAAGCTAGGTTGTACAAATACAGACAACGACTTATCAACACATACACTTTTCCGAAAAAGCTCAGTGATGAAGTTGCCAATAAATATCCACATTTAGACGAGCAGCAAATACAAAGTGTCATTAAAGGCTTGCGTGAATATTTTCACATTTGTTTAGATGCCAATAAAAAATTTGTCGCTATGCCCTCACAAGTTGTTGATGTTGCTTGGCATGAGTTTATTTTATTTACTAAAGAATATAATCATTTTTGTAAAAAAGCCTTTGGCCGTTTTTTACACCACACACCAGCAGAAGCCATGGAAAAACCAACCTTGGCGCAAGATGGTATAAAAAATACGTGGAAAATAGCCTGCAAAAGAGAGCGGATTAATCCAAAAACACCAACTGCATTACCAACCCTATTCGCGCTAGATACACTATTAAAAATTGAAGACGGCTTTAAATATTCAGTTAATTGCAGTATCAAAGGTAGTAATCAATATTGTGCTTCGCATATTGGCTGTGGTTCAGGATCTGGCTGCGGTGGCAGTTCAGATGGTGGCGGTAGTAGTTGTGGTGGCGGCTGTGGTGGTGATTAATTGTGCAGAAAACCAAATTTAGTCTCTGCCGATAAAGAGCTGATTCAATCTGTTTATACTGCCGGATATAAATTGCAGTTTTAAGCACAATAAAATAAACCTTTGACTGATTAATACAAATAAGTGCATTATTTGTGCACACTAACTAGCAAGGAATCAAGCTATGAAAATGTTTGTTCTATTACTCATTTCAACCTTATCTTTTACTAGCCTAACAGCCAGCGCCAAAGTTTATCTAGCGTCAGAGCTTGCAGCTGAAGTGCAGCCAATTGTGAGAATTGAGCCAAGGTATCCAGCCCAAGCGGCTCGCGATGGCATAACAGGTTATGTAAAACTTAAATTTATCGTCAACGAGTACGGCTCAGTAAATGATGTTGAAGTGATAGAATCTGTCCCAGAAGTTATTTTCGACCGACAAGCAATTAAAGCAGTACAAAAGTGGAAATACAAACCAAGTATTGTTGATGGCAAAGCGGTTAAAGTTTGGCAAGAAACCCAGCTTGATTTCCGTTTAAGCCAATAAATTCTGCGAATGAAACCTTCAGCTAAACTAATACATAGTATTTTTTCGATAACTTGCTTGCTGCTATCTTTGGCTGCAGTTAGTACAGCGAGAGCCCACCCAACCGGTAATCTTGTTTCTATTGGCGACACAGCCTACTTTCCTTATGTATTTCCAATAGACCATACAGGCCACAAATCATCAGTACTAAGTTGGCAAGCTGGCAGGCAAGTCAATGTGATTTTAACTTCAAAACATAACGCCAGTGATTTTATGTTGTCTGCACAAAATAATAGCCTATATATTATTGAGCGCAGGTATGAACAAAGTAGCAGCAAAAATTATGTTAAGTTATTAAAGTTAAATACTGACAATAGCACAAACACCATTTGGCCATGGTTTGAAGACAAATGGCGATTAGGTGAAGGTGGATTTCATCTTCAATCAGAGCAACAGATCATATTTGTAAAGTATCCAGATGTGTTGATACACAGAGCTGATGGCTCAGTCGATAAAGCGTTTGAATTCCCGCATCCAGTCAAGCGGCTGAGAAAAGTAGCACAAGGTTTGTTATTGTTGGGAGAAAACCAAGCTTGGTTAGTTAACCAGCGAGGCAAAGTGCAAAAACAATGGGCAAACTTACTTAGTCAAACAGTCGAAAATGCCCCACTCAATCGCAATCAGATTTTCGATATTGATTACCACAACAACACCTTACTCGTGGCAAACTGGGGAAACAGAAGTTTTGATATACACACAAAAGCGAGTCGCACAAACATACAGCAATTAGACGCACCTTATACGGCACATTGGGTCAATCATTTTGCCGATTCATATTTAATGATGGCATCTAGCATTAGCTTTGATGGCAATAACCCACAGCCACTTTTAATTTTAAAAGCAGCCGCCAATGCTCAAGCACAAATAATTTGGCAAGATTAAAACCAATTATCCATTTGCTCAAACACCTCAAGTAAATGCACCTTTAGCTGTTCAAACAGTATATCGTTGCGCCTATTGTGCACGAAATATACAGGATATGAGATCTCAGGCGCTTGCGGTGTTAATTTTAGCTGTCCAGAGCGCAGGTAGCGCTGAATTACACGCGTTCTAAAATAGCCACTTCCTCCACTATCTAAAATCATTTGTAATGCTACTGGGCCTAAAGAAATCGACAGCTTTTTGATAGCAAGCTCAGGTAACGCTTGATCATGAAGTTTTTTAAAAGTTTCTCCCCAGTCAATAAATATGTACGGCAGCGGACTATCACACGACTGGACTTGAACTAACTTTTCGTCAAGTAGGTGGTCTATTTGAGTATTTTTACTATAAAAAGTTTGATGTGAAATAATGATATCAATCAAACCATCTTGCATTTTTTCATACAAGTGTTTTGAGTCATTCACATCCATGGTAACAACTAAGTCTGGCCAATATGTTTGAATAGCTGTCAACCATTTTGCAGCTATTGGATTCCATAATGTTAAGTCACACCCGATCGCCAACCGATTATCCAAATTATAGGTCAATGGAATATTACGTTTGATCGCCAATGAAGTTTCAACGATTTGCCGAGCGTATGGCTCTAAATGCAGCCCATTGGCCGTGAGCTTAGCGCCGCCCTTATTTCGTACAAACAACTTACAGCCTAATTGCTGTTCAAGATTTTTGATTCTAGCTGTTACTGTGGTTTGAGTGACGTGTAACATTTGCGCCGCAGCACTAAAACTGTGCACCTGGCAAATAGTTAAGAATGTTTTGGCATTTACATAGTCCATACACGCCTCTTTAATATCATTATTTTTGTTATTAATTCGCAAATATATTCATTATACCTAAACCATATAAATCCATACAATAAAAAAACACCAATTCAGTGCAATAATCACCACCAAGGTGCATGCGATTTATGGGTAAAAATTCAATTAATTTGCAGCGATTAAAAATCGCCAATAGAGTGATGCTTTTCTGCACAGTGATGACACTGGCGCTAATAACTTTAGTCTATGGATATGAACGATACCTCTCATTAACTCAACAAATTGTTGGTCATATTTCAATTATGATATTACCTGCAATATTCAAAGTATCTTATGTTGTTAGGTTAACTTGCCTTAGAGCGCTAAATTTAAATGATTAATAAAAATCTATTTAAGCATATTTATTTATATTTTGGAGCAACCGAGTTACGCGCTTCAAAGTCTGAAGTAGTTGCAACGGCACTCACATCTGTCGTGGGGATTACTTGTGTTTTATATTTTGCAAAATTAATTGGTAGTGAAATTGGCTCAACAGCTTTAGTTGAGCAAAATTCCTATGTTGTTACCTCGATAGCCGCAACTGCAGTTTTAGTATTTGCAGTTCCACATGGCACTTTTTCTCAACCTTGGCCGGTCATTGGTGGGCACTTAATCAGTGCAATATTAGGTGTAACCAGTGCTACGTATATCGAAAATAACTTGTTGGCAGCAATCGTTGCTGTATCACTTGCAATATTGCTGATGCAACAGTTACGTTGTATCCACCCTCCTGGCGGTGCAACAGCGCTAGGCGCCGTATTTAGTGAAGATGTTGTTTCAACTATTGGTTATGGCTATGTTATCTACCCTACACTCGTTAGTTGCGTAACCATTGTCTTAGTCGCATTTGCAGTTAATTACCTATTCAATTGGCGCCGATACCCAGCACATTTATTTTTCCGTAATTCACGTAAAACAATAGTGAGTCCTGCGGACAGGAAAAATGAAATTACCAATGAAGATTTTTTTAAAGCGCTGCAAGATCACGATTCATATATTGACCTATCCGCTGACGCTTGGATGGATATTTTCGACAAAGCGGCCAATCATGCTGAGGTGGATAGTCACCACCCGGAAAAAATACAAGTCCAACGCTTTTATAGTAATGGTAAGCTCGGTATAAATTGGCAAATCAGAAAAGTGCTGTATGTCAGTAAGCTTGGCAAAGTTCACTACAAAGTCATAGAAGGTATGGGTAAAAATGAGCGCGGTGTTTGCACTAAAGCAAACTTTATCATTTGGGCAAAATTTGAAGTGCGAAAAAACGTTGCAGGACTTTGGCAAAAACTAGCAAACGACTAATAAACAAGCTCAACCTTTAATCGGCTTGACATTATCAGCTTGATTAAAGTCTAAACAAACCGAGTTGATGCAGTAACGAATGCCTGTCGGATCTGGTCCATCGTCAAATACATGGCCTAAGTGGGCATCACACTCTGCACAACGTACTTCGGTACGGTGCATGCCATGGCTGTCATCCATTAAAAATTTTATTTTATTTTTATCTAGTGCATCAAAAAACGCCGGCCAGCCACACCCTGAGTCATATTTTTGTTCAGATGTGAATAGCGGCGTTTTACAGCATATACAATGATAAATACCGGTTTTCTTGTTATTTAATAACTTGCCAGTAAAAGGGTACTCAGTACCACCTTGTCGTGTCACTCGATACGTTTCAGCATCGAGTGTTTCTAACCAATATTTATCATCTTTCATTATTTAATGCGTACGATTTCTCTGTCACTTGACCAGTTCAAATGATAGAACTGACCACGTGGTTGGTCAACACGTTCGAACGTGTGAGCACCAAAGAAATCACGTTGACCTTGCAATAAGTTTGCAGCTGTCGTCTCACTACGATAAGAATCGTAATACGCCAATGATGAAGTGAAACAAGGCATAGCAACACCTAAACGCACACCATCAACAATTGACTCACGCCAGCTAGACTGGAATTTCTCGATTTGACCAGCGAAGAAATCATCCATCAACAAGTTTGGTAATTCTTTATCTTTGTTGAATGCATCTGTGATTGATTGTAAGAATACTGCGCGGATGATACAGCCTGCACGCCAAATTTTAGCGATCGCTGCAAAATCCAAGTCCCAACCTTGTTGTTTACCGGCAGTTTTCATTAATTCAAAACCTTGTGCGTAAGCACAGATTTTTGAACAATATAAAGCATCGTGTACACGTTGGATATAAGCTTCTTTCTCACTATCAGCAACTTGAGTAACCTCTGGGCCTTTTAAAATACCAGAAGCTTTAACACGGTTGTCTTTTAAACCAGATAATGCACGTGCATATACTGAAGCAGTTACAGCCATAGCCGGAGAACCAACTTCTAAACTGCCAATAGCAGTCCATAAACCAGTACCTTTTTGACCAGCAACGTCTAAAATTTTATCAACTAAAGGCTCGCCAGTTACCGGATCGTCTTGATCTAATACTTCAGCAGAGATTTCAATTAAGTAGCTGTTTAACGGACCTTTGTTCCACTCACGGAAAATTGCCGCGATTTCTTTAGGAGTTAAACCTAACGCACTGCGTAAACTATCATAAGCTTCACAGATTAATTGCATGTCAGCATATTCGATACCATTGTGAACCATTTTTACATAGTGACCAGCACCTGTTGGACCAATATATGCTGCACACGGCTCACCTTCTTTAACCGGGTTGCCTGGCTCATTGTTTACTAATGGAAGACCTGTATTTGGGTCAACTTTTGCTGAGATAGCCTCTAATACTGGCTCTAAACGTGCCCAGCCTGCTTGGTCGCCAGAAGGCATTAATGAAGGTCCGAAACGTGCGCCAACTTCACCACCAGATACTGCACAGCTGAAGAAGATGAACTTGCCATTGTATTGCGCTTCACGCTCTACAGTGTCAGTCCATAAGCTGTTACCTGTATCAACTACGATGTCGTCTTGTGATAAACCACATTCCATTAACTTACCACATACGATATCAACTGGTTTACCAGCTGGAATAGATAAGATAATTAAATAAGGCTTTTCTAACTTGCTTAGCATGTCTTCGAATGAAGTACAGCCAGTAATACGAGCTGGTTGATCACCACGCTCTACTTCGTCTTGAGATAAGATGCCTTGAACTTTTTCTGCATCTAAGTCAAAAGCTGCTACTGAGTAGCCATTGTCTGCAAGGTTAAGACCTAGGTTTTTACCCATTACGCCTAAACCAATCAGACCGATCTGACATTGTTGAGTCGTGCTCGACATATTCTTTCCTATTTGTTTGCCTGCTTTGAAAACTGCGAAGTATTCTAGCTAAAAAGGGCTTTAGCGACCATAGAGATTGGCCTGAAAACAAGCAAGAATGGATAAAGTAGAATTATAAAGATAATAAGTTCGATAAATGCGGTTAATAATGGCAAGGTATTTAACAGTTTAATTACCTTGCCACCACCGTTACTTTACAAGTAAGAAAAGATTAAACAATTTTGCGGCGCACAACAAAACTCATACTGTGTGCTTCTTGCCAATAGCCCGCTTCGAGTTGAGTGGCATTTTTTTGCAAACCATCCTCTACAGCTGTATCAAAAATTAAACTCCATTTATGATTTTGTGGTAACTGTGGCAGTTTAAAATGCACATCTGTATGGCTCGCATTAATAATAATCAACACCCTGTCTGTGTCTTGCTCATGCTCATTGTCCACCCAAGACAACTCAACAGCGATTGCACTGTTATGTGGATTGTGCCAATCGCCATCGTGCATTAGTTCGCCAGCATCGTTAAACCAGCATACTTTGTGACTGTTTTTACTGCCGTAATAGTCGTCATCTTGTAAGTTTAACGAATGCAACAATGAACATCCGTGACGCAAACTAATCAGTCTTTTAACAAATTCGAGTAATTTTTTATCTTCAGGTTTTAATTGCCAGCTTAACCAACTAATGGCGTTGTCTTGGCAATAAGCGTTATTATTCCCTAGCTGAGTACGACCTATTTCGTCACCGGCTAAAAAGTGTGGTGTACCTTGCGACAAAAATAGCGTAGCTAACATATTGCGTTTTTGTTTTTGCCTCAGTTTATTAATTTTTTTATCTTCGGTCGGCCCCTCTACCCCATAATTATTGGATAAATTATGCCCGTGGCCATCGCGGTTTTGTTCACCATTAGCATCATTGTGTTTATGGTTGTAACTGACCAAATCATGCAGAGTAAATCCATCATGGTACGCAATATAATTGACGCTGGTATTTATCGTCCGTAAACCTTTTAAAAATACATCTCGCGATCCCATTAAACGTGTAGCAAAATCTGGCAACAAACCTTCTTGGCCAGCCCAAAAGCCACGCACAGTGTCTCGGAATTTGTCGTTACACTCATGCCAGTTTTCTGGAAATTGTCCAAGGCGATAACCACCCCAGCCTATATCCCAAGGCTCGGCAATTAATTTAACTTGGCTTAAGACAGGATCTTGGAATAAAACTTTAAAAAACGCTGAGTAATTATCAAAGTCATTGCCTTCACGCGCTAAGCTGACTGCCAAATCAAATCTAAAACCATCAACTTGCATCTCTTCAACCCAATAACGCAATGATTGAGTAACTAACTGCAATACATAAGGGTTATCTAGGTTAATACTATTACCACAACCTGTATTGTTGACATAACGGCTATAATCTTTATGGCCGTCAAACTGTTCAAACATATAAAAGTTGCGGTTATCAAAACCTTTAAAAGAAAGAATAGGACCGTCAAAACCACCTTCAGCACTGTGATTAAACACCACATCTAATATCACTTCTATGCCAGCTTTATGTAGCTCACGCACCATGGTTTTAAATTCAGTGGTAGAATCAGTACTCGCATAACGAGGATCTGGGGTAAAAAAGTTAATTGGGTTATAACCCCAATAATTGCACAATCCTAGTTTGGCAAGCCGTGGTTCACTCATAAACGCCATAACAGGCATAAGCTGCAAACTAGTCACGCCGAGCTCTTTTAGGTACTTGATAACTTTAGGCTGAGCTAAACCTAAATACTTCCCTTTAAATTCATCTTTGACCTGCGGATGAATTTGGGTGAAACCTTTTACGTGCAGCTCATATAAAACAGTATCTGAATCTGGAATATATGGTTTTTCAGCACCTTGCCAATCAAACTCACAAGCGTCTTGCACAATACATTTAGGGATCATGTATTGTGAATCACCTTGATAAAGCCTTTCGTTCCATTCTACAGGCCGATTTAACCCCTTGGCATAAGGGTCAATCAACAATTTATGATTATCTTGAAATAAGCCTTGCTCAGGTACACAAGAGCCAACAACACGATATCCATAAAACTGACCAGGCTCTACACCTTCAACAAACGCGTGCCATACCCGCCCTTTTTTGCCCGGCATATCTATGCGGCAAATTTCTTCTTCATTTTTGTCAAAGAGACAAAGTTCTACTTTATCAGCGTAAGGAGAATAAACTGCGAAGTTAGTCCCCTTACCGGTAAAATAAGTTGGCCCTAGCACTTTTGCTGAGCCAAGCGAAACTTTATATCCTTTTACTTCAAATAAAATATCTTGAGCAGGCATATTCACGCGTCTATTACTCCATTAGTCTTCAAAAACTATGTACAGCGTAGCCAATGGTGGCAAATCTACCAATATTGAATGTGATTGATTTTGCCATGCTTTATCTTCTGCTTGGAACTCACTGTTATTGCCATAACCACTGCCCCAATAAGATTTATCATCAGTTGATAATAACAACTTATAATTACCTTTGTCTTTGACGCCTAATCTATAGCCATCTCGCGGGACTGGGGTAAAGTTACTAACCACATAAACTTTTTGGTTAGTACCATCTGCTTTACGTACAAAAGATAAAATACTTTGACCTGCGTCTTGATGTTCTATCCATTCAAAACCACCTGGTTCATGGTCTTTTTGGTATAAAGGAGCATAAGTTTTATATAGCGTATTTAAATCACGATATAATTCTTGCACACCTTTATGTTTGGGATATTCAAGTAAATGCCATTCAACTGATGATTCATGATTCCACTCATGACCTTGACCAATGTCATTGCCCATAAAGTTAAGTTTTTTACCTGGGTGACCGAACATAAATGCAGCATAACTGCGTAAGTTCGCAGCTTGTTGCCATTCATCACCTGGCATTTTGTTCATCATTGAACCTTTGCCATGCACCACTTCATCATGCGAAATTGGCAAAATGAAATTCTCGTTATAGGCATACACCATAGAGAAGGTAATTTCATTGTGATGGAATTTACGGTACGCAGGATCTTTAGCGATAAAATGTAAACTATCGTGCATCCAGCCCATATTCCATTTAAAGCCGAAGCCTAAACCACCTTCAAATACTGGACGCGACACTTTAGCAAACGCCGTTGACTCTTCAGCTATGGTAAATGCATGCGGGAAATTATTATAAACTTCTTCGTTAAACCAACGTAATAAACTAACAGCTTCGTAGTTTTCATTACCGCCATCGACGTTTGGTACCCACTCGCCTTCATTACGTGAGTAGTCCCAATACAACATACTGGCAACAGCGTCTACACGCAGGGCATCAACATGGAACTTATCTAACCAGAATAACGCACTTGCGACTAAAAACTGGCGAACATTGTCTTTACCAAAGTCGTAAATACATGAGTTCCAATCAGGATGCCACCCACGACGCGGATCTTCATATTCGTATACAAAAGTACCGTCAAAACGGGCTAAACCGTGACCATCTTCAGGGAAGTGAGCTGGTACCCAGTCAACGATAACCCCGATCTCATTTTGGTGGCATTGATCAACAAAATATTTGAAATCATCCGGCGTACCAAAACGGCTAGTCGGTGCAAACATACCAACGGGTTGGTAACCCCAAGAGCCATCATACGGAAACTCAGATACAGGTAAAAACTCGATATGTGTATAGCCCATATCTTTAACGTAAGGAATTAACTCGTCGACCATTTCGCGATAACTTAATGGCGTACGACCATTATTATCGTATTTAGCTTTCCAACTGCCGGCATGCAATTCATAAATTGACATAGGTGTTTTGTAACGGTCAACTTTAGCTTGTGACTCTAACCAAGCTTGGTCATTCCATTTATATTTACTATGGTCAAAAACAACTGACGCATGCGACGGATATTGCTCAGCGCAAAAACCAACTGGGTCTGCTTTATGTGGTAAGCGGTTACCCATAGGATCTTTAATTTCATACTTATACTTAGTGCCCGTTTGAATGCCCGGGACAATCAATACCCAGTGGCCACAATTGGTTTTTTCCATTGGGTGCATGCGTCCATCCCAATAATTAAAATCGCCAATTAAACTCACTGCAGTGGCATTTGGTGCATACACAGCAAAGCGTGTTGCTTGAATTGTGCTGCCATTCAACAATTTAACATCAAGTAATTGAGCACCCAATTGCTCATAAAGGTTTTGTGGTTTCATGGTGACATAATGGACCGCATGAAACGCTTCATCTTTAAATTGGTATGGGTCTATTACTTCATATGTGTGTTCTGGATTTGAAATGCGTAACTTGTAGTTAAATGCTTCGCTGACGTCAAATACGCCTTCGAACAAACCACTGTCTTCAACTTGATTCAAAAAGCCGAGTGGCTTTTCTGTACCCAGTTCGACTACTTCTACTTTAACCGCACCTGGTACCCAAGCGTTGAGGTTAAAGCCGCCTTGTTTGTTATTTTCTGTTAAACCTAAATAGTGGAAAGGGTTGTGTAAATTGACTTGTTCGAGTTTGTTTACAAGCATACAAAGTTCCTATTGTACTGTTTCTAGTAAATTTGAATTTTTTCCTGCTGCGCAAATGCGTATGTCGTGTAGTTGCCCTAAATCGAATTTAGAAACTGACCATTTGAGTTTGCGTGATAATGCTTTAGCTTTCAATCCCCTATAGCGCTTAAATTTCAGTTAATCGTCTAATTTTTGCTTAATGTATAAATATTTAAAACCACGCGAACATTTTTTAAACAGCTGATTCACGTGGTTTCAAACTCTTGAACCCAAGCAACATAAAACACATGTTTAAGAGCTATTACATCTGTAAATAGCTCGGGTATAGTTAAATTGTATTTGCTCTCGCTTCTTTTAACGCTTGAGCTAAATGATTTACTTCCGGTAGAGAGAAAATATCTTCAACATCCATAGTCAATTTTCTGCGCCAATTTGGGTATTCATCACAAGTGCCTGGCACGTTTACCGGTTTATCCATTTCTAACCAATCTTCTAACTGCAAAGCTAACAACGAAGATTTAGCTTTGGCCATGTGAACCTGCATTGCGTAGTTAAGCTCTTGGGTCATGCCAACTTGATGAGCATCATGCGATATATAATGTGGAATTGAGCCATGCCCATGCAAACTATCTAAAATTCGTTGTTTTGAAACATGTCGAGCATGAAATAAACCTTCTAGCTCTATTTCATCTTTATAGATACCAAGTTCTTTCCCCAATTTTAGATCATCACAGTGCCAAAAACCTTTGAGCGTTGCCATATCATGCGTGGTTAACGTTGCCATAGCTTGTTCTGGGTAATGTGACGGCGAATAAAAGCCGCCGTCTGGTGCTGTTTCAAAGAAAAATACCCGATATGACAATACGTTGTTTTCAGCAAAAATATCGCGAATACCAGCAGGCACAGTGCCTAAATCTTCACCTACTATCATGCATTGATTTCTATGACTTTCTAAACACAGCAAGGCCAACAAATCATCTAATGGATAATATACATAGGCACCTTGTGTTGCATGCCCGCCTCCCGGCACCCACCACAAACGCAACAAGGCCATTACGTGATCAATACGCAATGCTCCACATGACTGCATATTGGTTCGATACAAATCGATAATAGGTTGATAACCCTGATCGTATAACTTGTTAGGCTCCATAGGAGGTAAACCCCAACTTTGCCCTTGTGGTCCAAGCGGATCAGGTGGCGCACCAACACTAATATCGGCACAGTATAAGTCTCGGTTAGCCCAAACTTCAGCACTGCCCGAACTTACACCCACAGCTAAATCACGATAAATACCCAGTGTCATGCCAAGTTCTTTAGCTTTTTGTTGGCAAGCTTCTAGTTGTTGTGCTGCAATCCACTGACACCAAGCATAAAAATTGACTAAGTCTGGATGTTGCTCAGCAAACTTTGCGACATCTGGTTTTGAATATTCATTTAAGTTTTCAGGCCAACTTGGCCAACCCCAAGCAAAAATACCTTGTTGTTGCAAGTTATCTTGTACCGCATCAAAAATAGCTTGTTGCTGTAAAGATTCACCACCTTGTTCAACAAAATGGTTAAACTCTTGCTGCGGACAATTCTGTTTAAAGTATTCAAATAAGGCTTTTAGTACAGGCAGTTTAATGTGTGCAACTGCACTATAATCAACGTATTCAACTTCACGCGCATGCTGTTTAGTTTGCTGAAAATTCTCGCTCGCGATGAGGGTTTGTACTTGATTTGATTGAGTAAAACCATCAACCATTTCTGGGTCTATATACCACAAGTTCAACCAACGGCGTGACGATGGACTATATGGGCTGCAACTATCTGGATTAGATGGATACAAAGCATGAATAGGGTTTAAACCAACAAAATCGGCACCACGCAAAGCCATTTTTTCAATTAAAAAAGTTAAATCCGTAAAATCGCCTATACCCCAATTGCGTTTGGAGCGAACACAATATAACTGAATACTGGTACCCCAAATCTTTTTTCCTTCTGCTATGGCGTTTGCATCGTAACAGCGAGTTGGCGCAACAATTAACGACTGAGCTGATAACAGATTGTTTTCATCATCAATAAGCTCAAGTTCATGGTAACCCCAAGGTAGGGTTTGCGGAATGGATATAAGGTATTCTTGATATTCTATGTCTTGTATCAGCGCAACATCTAACATTTCACCAGCAACGGGCGTGAATACGTGCTCAATTGTTTCGCCATTTTCTAATAGTAATTTAAATTTAAACTGACTGTTTGCTTGAACAATTGCAACTCTAACTTCAATTTCAATATCTTCGTGCTCGCGAACAATTTTCACAGGGTTAACATAACCAAGCCAATAATCGCGTTTTTCTTTTTCTAACTGCTTTTGTAGTTCAGCTTGGTCGTCTACTGCATATCCCATAGCGCGTAATATTTTAGCTTTACTGCTTTCATCAACACTTTCTTCCTTGCCCCAAGCATTTATATATTTGGTTTCAATGCCCCTAGCCTTAGCTATATGCTCAATAAGTTCGTTGTTCATCATGAATCCTAGTTAGCTGTTTGTGTTTAGCATAAACGAAAATACAGATTTTTCACGATTTATTCGGTTTTCGCATACGAATTCAAAAACTAGCTAAATAGTGAATATATATGTATTTGTAGCAAAAAATTTCGGGTTTTTATTCACTATTTTTTGTATAATGCGCGCAGTTTTTTACGCTATAACAAAATCCATGTCACTCTAGCTTGCAACAAGCGGGTTGAAAGTTGGGTAACACATAATGATTCAAATTAAATAATTAGGAACCACTATGACTATTAAAGTAGGTATCAATGGTTTTGGCCGTATCGGTCGTTTCGTTTTCCGCGCTTCTGTAGAGCGTGACGATATCGAAGTTGTTGGTATTAACGACCTTATCGATGTTGAATACATGGCGTACATGTTGAAGTACGATTCAACTCACGGTCGTTTCCAAGGTGAAGTAGAAGTTAAAGACGGCAACTTAGTTGTAAATGGTAAAACTGTACGCGTTACTGCTGAGCGTAACCCTACAGATTTGAAATGGGATGCGATTGGCGCAGAAATCGTTGTTGAATCAACTGGTTTATTCTTAACTGACGAAACTGCACGTAAGCACATTGAAGCTGGCGCGAAAAAAGTTGTAATGTCTGCACCTTCTAAAGATGCGACACCTATGTTCGTATGTGGCGTTAACTTAGACGCTTACGAAGGCCAAGACATAGTTTCAAATGCATCTTGTACAACTAACTGTTTAGCACCTCTTGCTAAAGTATTAAATGATACTTGGGGTATTAAAGACGGTTTAATGACAACTGTTCATGCAACAACAGCAACGCAAAAAACTGTTGATGGCCCTTCTGTTAAAGATTGGCGCGGTGGTCGTGGTGCTAGCCAAAACATCATTCCATCTTCAACTGGTGCAGCTAAAGCTGTAGGTAAAGTAATTCCTCAGTTAAATGGTAAATTAACTGGTATGGCTTTCCGTGTACCTACTCCAGATGTTTCTGTTGTTGACTTAACAGTTAACTTAGAAAAGCCTGCAACTTACGAAGAAATCTGTCAAGCAATGAAAGATGCTTCTAACGGTGCATTAAAAGGTATTTTAGGTTACACAGAAGACGAAGTTGTTTCTAACGACTTTATCGGTGAAAAATGTACTTCAGTATTCGATGCTAAAGCAGGTATCGCATTAACTGATACTTTCGTTAAAGTTGTATCTTGGTACGACAACGAAATCGGTTATTCAAACAAAGTTTTAGATTTAGTAGCTCATATTGCTAAAAACTAAAATTGGTTTGATTCCAATAAAAAAGCCGTCTGATTAGACGGCTTTTTTGTATCTTAAAGGGAATTAGCAACTAAGCCATTCCCCTAGCGACATAAGATTATGCTTGTGAAGCAGCTTTTGCTAATTCAGTGATTCGTTTCCAATCACCAGCTTCAACAGCATCTTGTGGTACTAACCAAGAACCGCCCGCACAACGAACGTTTGGAAGTGCCAAATAATCTTTTAAATTACTTGGGCTAATACCACCAGTTGGACAGAAATTGATATGCGGGAATGGACCACCAATAGATTTAAGTGCATTCACCCCACCGTTTGCTTCTGCTGGGAAAAATTTGAAACAGTCGTAACCGTGTTCAATACCAAGCATCAGTTCAGAGATAGTTGCAATACCTGGAATTAATGCGGTTTTGCTTTTGTTTGCTGCTTCTAACAAGCCAGGTGTTAAACCCGGGCTGATTGCAAATTTAGCACCTGCATTTTCAACTGCTTGTAGTTGCTGCGCATTAATTACCGTACCTGCGCCTGTGATAGCTTCTGGTAATTTCTGAGAAATTAACTCGATTGCGTCCACTGCACACTCTGTACGTAAGGTGATTTCTAAAACGTTAACACCACCTTCCATCAAAGCTTCAGCTACTGGAACTGCATGCTCAAGTTTTTTAAATACTAATACAGGTACTACTTTTCCTGCATTCATCACGTCAAGGGGCTGCATAGCCCAATTTCTTGTTGCCATTTACTTAAACCTTATGTGTTCTGCGCAATGTAAGCTGCTGCGCCTAATAACCCGGGTTGCTCTTCCGTGACTATGTATACAGGTATAGATTTATTTAACTTCTCAAAGCGGCCTTTTGCATCAAAACGGTTTCTAAAACCACTTTGCACAACGTAGTCGATAAAGCGCGGAACAATTCCCCCTGCTATGTAAACACCACCTTGAGTTAATAAATTCAGCGCCAAGTTACCACCAAAGCTACCGAGCGTGTCACAAAATACATCAAGCGCTTGTTTACACAAGTCACATTCTCCAGCAAGTGCCTTTTCAGTCACTTCTGCTGGCTCTAATGATTTTATGTCTGCGTCGTTAATATGAGCTAGGGCGCGGTAAATGTTCGCTATACCTTGTCCTGATATTATTCTTTCTGCCGAAACATGACCCAGTTCGTCTGCTAAAAATGCTAAAATTTTAGCTTCAACTTCTGTGTTTGTTGCAAAATCTACGTGGCCACCCTCACCTGGTAATGGTACCCACTTGTCCGCCAAAGGAACAACATGAGCAACACCAAGGCCAGTGCCGGCACCGTAAACTGCAATCGGTTTATCCAATTGAGGTTGTTCACCGCCAACTTGAATTTTTTGTTCATCAGCAAGAAATGGCACAGACAAAGCAACCGCAGTGAAATCATTGATCACATAAAGTGCTTGTACACCCAACTCTTTCTGACTCTGTTCGATCGAAAACGACCATGAGTGATTTGTCATGGTAATTTGATCACCCGCAACCGGACACGCAATTGCCATACACACATGTGTAGGCTGGGCACATCCACTGTCTTGGATATAAGCTTTGATCGTATCCACAGGTGACGCGAAATCTGTCACCTTATACTTTTTAATATCACGAATGCTATTAATACCATCCGTTTGCGCGATACGCATATTGGTACCGCCGATATCCGCTACTATTTTTGTCATTTATTTAATCCTGATAAAACAAACAACATGCGCCTTCTTCAGCACCTGTCATTCTTGAACGCATTGAACCGAAAAATTCACGTCCCATACCTTCACGTTCTTGTGTTACTAAATGTGGTATGGCTGCTTGACGTTTGTCGAGTTCTGCCTGTTCAACTAATAATTCAACCTTGCCATTCGCTGAATCAACTAAGATTAAATCGCCTTCTTCAACTTTAGCGATTAATCCACCATCGATAGCTTCAGGTGTCATATGAATAGCAGCTGGCACTTTACCTGATGCACCAGACATACGACCATCAGTTACTAATGCAACTTTCTGCCCTCTGTCTTGTAATACACCTAAAGGTGGTGTCAGTTTATGCAATTCAGGCATACCTATGGCTTTAGGGCCTTGGAAACGAACAACGGCTACAAAATCACCTTCCAATTTACCGTCTTTAAAAGCTTTTTCTAGCTCATGCTGGCTTTCAAACACTTTGGCTGGCGCAGTAAAACTGACATCACCTTGTGGTAAAGAAGAAGTTTTCATAACACTTCGACCTAAGTTACCAGTTAAAACCTGTAAACCACCATTTGGTTTAAAAGGTTTTTTCGCAGTGGCAATAACGGTTAAGTCTTTTGAACGTGTTGGCTCGTCAACCCAAACTAACTCACCATCTTGCAATACAGGCGTTTTGGTATATTTTTCAAGACCCTTACCACAAACAGTATTTACATCATTGTGTAAAATATCTGCATCCAATAATTCTTTGAATAATACCGCCATGCCACCAGCTTGATGGAAGTGGTTGATATCGGCTGTTCCATTAGGATAAATGCGCGTCATTAGTGGCGTCGCATTGGATAAATCAGAAAAATCATTCCAATCAACAATAATTCCAGCAGCACGCGCCATAGCAACTAAATGCATGGTGTGGTTGGTCGAACCACCTGTGGCTAACAAAGAAATAATGCCGTTGATCACGGATTTTTCATCAACTATTTTCGAGATTGGTGTGTAGTCGTTACCTAAATGTGTGATTCTAGTCACTTGTTTTGCGGCAGCACGGGTTAAAGCATGGCGAAGTACACTATCGGTTTCAACAAATGAAGATCCCGGTAAGTGTAACCCCATCATCTCAACAACAAGTTGGTTACTGTTTGCAGTACCATAAAATGTACATGTACCAGCTGAATGATAAGAAGCCGACTCAGATTCTAATAAAGCTTCTTGACCAATTTTGCCTTCAGCATACAGCATTCGTACTCGTGTTTTTTCCGAGTTTGGAATGCCAGAAGACATAGGTCCAGCAGGTATAAATACGAAAGGTAAGTGACCAAATGACAATGAAGCCATTACTAAACCGGGTACGATTTTGTCACAAATACCTAGCATTAATGCCCCATCAAACATGTTGTGAGATAGGCCTATGCATGATGCCATTGCAATTACGTCACGGCTTAATAAACTCAAATCCATTCCTGGTTGGCCTTGAGTTACACCGTCACACATAGCTGGAACGCCGCCAGCAACCTGTGCAACGCTACCGGTTTCAGCAATTGCGTCTTTTATTATTTTTGGATAGTGCTCATATGGTTGATGAGCAGATAGCATGTCGTTGTATGATGTGATAATGCCAATATTGGCTTTAGTAAATTGTTTTAATGTATTTTTATCGTGTTTGGCACAGGCTGCATAGCCATGTGCCAAATTGCCGCAGGATAAAACTTCTCGATGAGGACCTTTAACTCTGGCCCTTTCTACCTTGTTAAGATACGCTTGGCGCGTTTCTTTACTTCGTTCGATTACGCGTTCTGTTACTTCCTGCACAATTGAGTTCATAGACAGTTAGTCTCCTGGCTTATTTAGCAGCCCAGACTACTTCTACAGGTGTATTATCTTGTTTTAGAATTGCACGAATTGGCATTTCTTCAACTTTATCACCTGCTAACGCTTTGTCTAATACAGCCTTTTTGCTGTCACCAACTAGATGCACGAAAATCTGTTGGCTTTCAAGCAATGTCTTCAACGTAAACGACATACGCTCATGTGGCGCAGTTGTTGGCTGTACTGCCAAAACGATATCTTCTGAAGTTAAACCTTGTTGAATTTGCTCAGAACATGGGAACAATGAAGCTGTGTGCCCGTCTTCACCCATGCCTAAAATTAAAACATCAATCGGCAAAGACAAATTTTGCAGGCTCTGTTTAACAGAAGCTTCTGCACCAAATGCACTTTCTTCAGATGTTTTAAGTTCAACAAAAGTCGCGTCTGCTGCCTTGTTTTGAATTAAATTATTTAATACTAATGCAGTATTACTTGCTTCGTGCGATTTATCAACCCAACGTTCATCAGCTAATGTAATTGAAACTTTTGACCAGTCAATATCAGCTTGTGAAAGTTGTTTGAAAAAAGGTAAAGGTGTGCGACCGCCTGAAACTACCAAGCTAGCTTTACCTTTATTGTTGATCGCGTTAGCAAGCAAGCTTGCAACACGATCAGCAAATGCTGTGTTTAATTGTTCAGTACTTTGAAATTCTGAAAATTGCATAAGTTTTCCCTATTAATCCCACTCACGACCATCTTTGGCCAATAACAATGCAGCGCCTTCAGGACCCCAAGTACCCGCTGGGTATGCTTTAGGTTTGTCTAAAGTTTGATCCCAAGCTTTAAAGATACCATCAACCCATGACCATGCTGCTTCAACTTCATCACGACGTACGAACAATGATTGATTACCTAATAACGCTTCTAATAACAAACGCTCATATGCATCAGCAATGCGTTGGTCTTTAAATGCTTCAGAGAAACTTAAGTCTAGCTTAGTTTCTTGCAATACCATGTGATCGTCAAGACCTGGAACCTTGTTTAACATCTTAACTTCAACACCTTCACGTGGTTGCATGCGAATTGTTAATACGTTTGCAGGTAAAGTGCCATAACTTTCTTTAAAGATGTTATGCGGCATGTTTTTGAAATGGATAACAATTTCAGTTAACTTTTCAGGCATACGTTTACCAGTACGTAGATAGAAAGGTACACCTGACCAACGCCAGTTGTCGATATCTACACGTAAAGCAACGAATGATTCAGTGTTACTTTCAGTATTTGCACCATCTTCTTCTAAGTAACCAGGTACGGATTTACCACGGATTACACCAGCAGAATATTGGCCTCGAACAGTTTTTTCTTTAACATTTTCTTTGGTGATTGGACGCAAACATTTCATTACACGTACTTTTTCATCACGTACGCTGCTTGCATCTAGGCTTACTGGTGGATTCATTGCAACTAAGCTTAGTACTTGCAATAAGTGATTTTGCACCATATCACGCATTTGACCAGCATCGTCAAAGTAACCCCAACGACCTTCAATACCTACTTCTTCAGCAACAGTAATTTGTACGTGGTCGATACAGTTGTGATCCCAGTTATTTGCAAATAAAGAGTTTGCAAAACGTAGCGCCAATAAGTTAAGTGTTGTTTCTTTACCTAAGTAGTGGTCAATACGGTATGTTTGTTCTTCTTTGAAGAAAGCCGCTACTTGGTCATTAATAACTTTTGATGATGCTAAATCGTGTCCGATTGGTTTTTCTAATACAACACGAGTTTCATCGTTGATTAAACCTGCTGCTTTTAAACCACGACAGATAGCACCAAAAATAGATGGTGGCGTAGAGAAGTAGTTAACCATTACGCGCTTAGCTTGGTCTACATGCTGCGCTAATGTGTTGTACTCTTCTTCATTGGTCATATCAACTTTGCAATAGTCTAATTTAGCTGAAAAACGACCCCAAGTTTCTTCACAAACTTCTTCTTTCATGAAAGTTTGCAACGCTTCACGTACCATGTCTACGTATTCTGCTTGAGACATTTCATTACGTGCTACACCAACAATGCGAGTTTGTTCGTCTAATAAGTTTGCTTTTTCCAACTGATATAAAGAAGGTAAAAGTTTACGGCGTGCCAAATCCCCTTTGGTACCGAATAATACAAGATCACATGGCTTATGAGTTTGCGAGACCATGATAACTCCCCGTTTAAAGTGAAATAAGATAAGAATTAGCCAGTGCGCCTAAGCGCAATTTAAGCGCGGTATTGAACACTAAAAACAGTTACATTACAACTTATGCAATGATTTTGCCCTAGCCGAATACGTATTCAAACTTGTTATATTCTGTATTGTAACCAAAAATGTAGTTGAATTACATAAAAATATCAGTTTCGTGTTATTTTGTAGTTAAATTACGACTGAAGTTAATGCATAATAGGCTAAATATTAACAAGTTTGGCCATTTGGTTATGAATATTCTTGAAAAGATTGCGCAATCTCAACATACGTTTAGCAAATCTGAACGCAAAGTTGCCGAAGTTATTATGGCATCACCGCAAAGTGCAATGCACAGCAGTATTGCTAATTTAGCCAAAGCGGCCGATGTATCGGAACCCACAGTAAATCGATTCTGTAGGCGAATGGACACTAAAGGTTTCCCAGATTTTAAACTTCATCTTGCGCAATGTTTAGCAAGTGGCACACCTTATTTAAATCGACATGTCGATGAAGAAGACGGCCCTGACGCCTATTGCGAAAAAATATTCGACTCTACTATGGCAGCACTTGAACACGCTCGCCATCATTTAGATACCCACAGCATCAATAAAGCCGTTGATATACTTACCCAAGCGAAAAAGATATCTTTTTTCGGTTTGGGCGCGAGTGCGGCAGTTGCTCACGACGCACAAAACAAATTTTTCCGATTTAATATTCCGGTTATTTGTTTTGATGACGTATTAATGCAACGTATGAGCTGTATCAATAGCACTGAAGGTGAAGTGGTTGTATTTATATCGCATACAGGACGAACTAAAAGTCATGTGGAAAGTGCTGCGCTCGCAAGAAATAACGATGCAACAGTTATAGGTATCACTGACGCTACTAGCCCATTAGCTGCAGAATGTAATTTGGTTTTATCTCTAGAGATCAGTGAAGATACAGATTTATATATGCCAATGTCGTCACGTATTGCAGCATTGGTATTAATAGACATATTAGCAACTGGTTTTACCCTGCGACGCGGCAGTAAATTTAGAGAAAATTTAAAACGAGTCAAAGATGGGCTCAAAGAATCCAGATACAGTAAAGGAATGAGAGATCATTAATTTCTGTAACTTATTTTTAATTCAATAAAGTGTTACTTTTGAGTATAATTAACACCTTATAATTTAATCCCACACACAAATCGCATAATTGGGAGCCAAGCGAATGTTTAGAAGAACCAAGATTGTAACTACATTAGGTCCAGCTACTGACCGTGATGGAAATTTACGTAAAATTATTGAAGCAGGTGCTAACGTAGTTCGCATGAACTTTTCTCACGGCGTGCCAGAAGATCATGTAAAGCGCGCAGAAGATGTTCGTGAAATTGCTAAGTCTTTAGGTCGCCATGTTGGTATTTTAGGTGACTTACAAGGTCCTAAAATCCGTGTTTCAACCTTTAAAGATGGCCCAATTTTCTTAAACATCGGTGACAAGTTTATTCTTGATGCTGATTTAGGTCGTGGCGAAGGTACTCAAGAATCAGTAGGTCTTGATTACAAAGCTTTGGTTGAAGATGTTGTTTCTGGTGACACTTTATTATTGGATGATGGCCGTGTACAACTAACTGTTGATGGTGTTGAAGGCAATAAAATTTTAACCACAGTTAAAATTGGTGGCAAATTATCAGACAAGAAAGGCATCAACAAATTAGGTGGTGGTTTATCTGCACCAGCTTTAACTGATAAAGATAAAGAAGATATCAAATTAGCTGCAAAAATCGGCGTTGATTTCTTAGCTGTTTCTTTCCCACAATCAGGTGCTGATTTACGTTATGCTCGTCAACTAGCTCAAGAAGCTGGCCTAGACGCACAAATCGTCGCTAAAGTTGAGCGTGCTGAAACAGTTGAAACTGACGAAGCCATTGACGACATTATCACAAACTGTGATGTAGTTATGGTTGCTCGTGGTGACTTAGGTGTTGAAATTGGTGACGCTGCACTTGTTAGCAAACAAAAGAAATTAATTTCTCGTTCACGTCAATTAAACCGTGCGGTTATCACTGCGACTCAAATGATGGAGTCAATGATTGAAAACCCAATGCCAACTCGAGCAGAAGTGATGGACGTTGCGAACGCTGTATTAGATGGTACTGACGCGGTAATGTTGTCAGGTGAAACTGCATCAGGTAAATACCCATTAGAAACTGTACAGTCTATGGCTGGTGTTTGTATTGGTGCTGAAAAACACCCAAGTGTATTAGCTTCAAAACACAGATTAGATGAAAAATTCACTTCAATCTCTGAAACTGTCGCACTTTCAGCAATGTACGCTGCAAATCACACAGGTGATGTTAAAGCGATTGTTTGTTTAACAGAAACTGGTAGCACAGCTAAATTAATGTCACGCATTAGCTCAGGTATTCGTATTTTTGCTTTATCTCGTCATGAGAAAACATTAACAACTTGTGCTTTATATCGTGGTGTTCAACCTTATTTCTTCGACTCAACTAAGTCTAACCCTGCATCTTTAAGCAATGATGTTTTAGCAACATTAAAAGAAGCTGGTCACTTAGAAAAAGGCGACTTAATTTTAGTGACTCACGGTGATGCAATGGAAACTGTTGGTGCAACCAACACATTAAAATTAGTTAAAGTTAACTAATTTTCATTGCCAATGAATTTACAAAAAGCGGCTTAGGCCGCTTTTTTTGTCTCTAATAAAACTTGTCACCACTAAGCTGCTAAGCCTACACTGACAATAACTGCCCAATCTTAAATTTCAGGTATAAAAAAAGCGACCTAAGTCGCTTTTTAATCAGATAAAACCAGAGCTTACCAGCCAGTTTTTTCTGCTAATGCTTTACCAATTTCAGCTAATGAGCGAACAGTTTTAACACCAGCCGCTTCTAATGCTGCAAATTTGTCGTCAGCTGTACCTTTACCACCAGAGATGATAGCGCCAGCATGGCCCATACGTTTACCTGGAGGTGCAGTCACACCTGCAATGTAAGATACGACAGGCTTAGTTACATTTGCTTTAATGTAAGCAGCAGCTTCTTCTTCGGCTGTACCACCAATTTCACCAATCATTACGATTGCTTCAGTTTGAGGGTCATTTTGGAACATTTCTAACACGTCAATGAAGTTAGTGCCTGGGATTGGATCACCACCAATACCAACACAAGTAGATTGACCAAAACCAGCGTCTGTTGTTTGTTTAACAGCTTCATACGTTAAAGTACCAGAGCGTGAAACAATACCAACTTTACCAGGCATATGAATATGACCAGGCATGATACCAATTTTACATTCACCTGGCGTGATAACACCCGGGCAGTTAGGACCAATTAAACGTACACCCAACTCGTCACACTTAACTTTACAGTCAAGCATATCAAGCGTAGGAACACCTTCAGTGATACATACGATTAATTTAATACCCGCATTTGCAGCTTCTAAAATTGAATCTTTAACAAATGCAGCTGGTACGTAAATTACAGATGCATCCGCACCCGTTTCAGCAACAGCTTCTTTAACTGTGTTAAATACAGGTAAACCTAAATGTACTTGGCCGCCTTTACCAGGTGTAACACCACCAACCATTTGCGTACCATAGGCAATTGCTTGCTCAGAATGGAAAGTACCTTGTGAACCAGTGAAACCTTGGCAAATAACTTTAGTATCTTTATTAATTAAAACAGACATTATTAGGCCTCCGCTGCAGCTTTAACAACTAATTCAGCAGCGTTTTGTAAACTTTCAGCTGCAATGATATCAACACCAGAATTTGCAAGAACTTCACGTCCTTTATCTGCGTTAGTACCTTCTAAACGAACAACAACAGGTACGTTTACACCAACTTCTTTCACTGCACCGATAATACCTTCAGCTATCATGTCACAACGTACGATACCACCAAAAATATTAACTAAAACAGCTTTTACATTGCTATCAGATAAGATGATTTTGAAAGCTTCAGCAACACGCTCTTTAGTCGCGCCACCACCAACGTCTAAGAAGTTAGCTGGACGGCCACCATTTAAGTTAACGATATCCATAGTACCCATTGCAAGGCCAGCA
This sequence comes from Catenovulum agarivorans YM01, assembly GCF_000281085.1. Lineage (GTDB taxonomy): Bacteria > Pseudomonadota > Gammaproteobacteria > Enterobacterales > Alteromonadaceae > Catenovulum > Catenovulum agarivorans. The sequence goes on along the minus strand of NZ_JH767523.1, from coordinate 222,684 downwards.
CCATTAACCATACAACCAACGTTACCGTCTAATGCAACGTAGTTTAATTCCCATTTAGCCGCATTTGCTTCACGCGCGTCTTCTTGGGTTGGATCGTGCATTTCTTTGATATCTGGATGACGACCAACAGCATTACTGTCGATAGCAACTTTAGCGTCAAGACAGTGTAAATCACCTGCACCAGTGGTAATTAATGGGTTGATTTCAATTAACTCAACGTCTTTTTCTTTGAATAACTTAGCTAAGCCTAAGAAAATTTTAACGAATTGAGATACTTGTTTGCCTTCTAAACCTAATTTGAACGCTAACTCACGACCTTGGTAAGGCTGTGCACCAGCTAATGGGCAAATTGTCGCTTTTAAGATTTTCTCAGGCGTTTCTTCTGCAACTTTCTCAATTTCCACACCACCTTCAGTAGATGCCATGAAAACGATACGACGAGTTGAACGGTCAACAACTGCGCCTAAATATAATTCGCGATCAATATCAGCAACGTCTTCAACCAAAATGCGGCTTACTGGCTGACCATTTGCATCTGTTTGATAAGTAACTAAGTTGTTACCTAACCATTTTTCTGCAAACGCTTTAATTTCTTCTTTCGATGAAACAACTTTAACACCACCAGCTTTACCACGGCCACCAGCGTGTACTTGAGCTTTAACAACAAACTTGTCGTAACCTAATTGGTCAGCAGCAGCAACCGCTTCAGCTGGTGTTTCAGCTGCGATACCTTTTGAAACAGGTAGTCCGTATTGAGCGAACAACTGCTTGCCTTGATATTCATGCAAATTCATGACAGTTTTTCCATTTTCTTTGGGGTTAAGCAGGTTATATCTAGATAACCTATCGATTATATGCCGACAATACAGATTTATATTGCCGGCTTAAGTCTTATTACAGATCTAATAGCAGGCGTGTAGGGTCTTCTAATAACTCTTTAATTGTTACTAAGAAACCAACTGATTCTTTACCGTCTACCAATCTATGATCGTAAGAAAGTGCCAAGTACATCATAGGTAAAATTTCTACTTTACCGTTAACAGCCATTGGACGTTCTTGGATCTTATGCATACCTAAAATCGCTGTTTGCGGTGGGTTAATGATTGGTGTAGAAATCAATGAACCGAACACACCACCATTAGTAATGGTGAAGTTACCGCCAGTCATTTCATCAATCGTCAACTTACCGTCACGACCTTTAATCGCTAAATCGCGAATACCCTTCTCCATTTCAGCTAGAGAAAGTTGATCTGTGTCTCTTAATACTGGTGTAACTAAACCACGTGGTGTAGAAACAGCAATACTTACGTCAAAGAAGTTGTGGTAAACAATATCGTCGCCATCAATTGAAGCATTTACTTCCGGGAAACGTTTTAATGCTTCGGTTACCGCTTTAACGAAGAACGACATAAATCCTATACGAATACCGTGTTTCTTCTCAAACGATTCTTGATAAACCTTGCGAATATCCATAATAGGTTTCATGTTAACTTCGTTAAATGTCGTTAACATTGCAGTTGAATTTTTCGCATCTAACAAACGCTCAGCCACACGCTTACGTAAACGAGTCATAGGTACGCGTTTTTGTGAACGCTCACCAACAGCTGCAGCAGATGAAGTTTCTTGTTTAACCGCTTCTGAAGTCGCTTGGCGCTGTGCTTTAGCTTTAACATAAGCTGCAACGTCTTCTTTGGTTAAACGACCTTTTTCACCAGTACCTTTAATCTTGTTCGCTTCTTCAGTGCTAATGCCGTTTTCAGCCAATGCACGACGTACAGATGGCGTTAATGCATCAGAAGTTTCTTCTGTCTCAGCGTCTTCACTTGCAGCTGGTGCAGGAGCTGCCGCACCTTCGCCTTTAGCCAATACACCAATAACTTGCTCGCCTAATACAGTAGCACCTTCTTGTTCTAAAATTTCAGACAGAACACCGTCTTCTGGTGCTACAACTTCTAAAACAACTTTATCAGTTTCAATATCAACAAGATTCTGGTCACGTTTTACCGCGTCACCTGGTTGAACATGCCAAGTAGCAATTGTTGCATCTGCTACTGATTCTGGAAGAACTGGAACTTTTATTTGCACTTTTTCACCTTTTGCTTGCTTGTCAGCTACTGGCGCTGAGCTTTGTTCGTTTGATACAGTTGGCGCAGCAGCCACTTCACCCGCTTCACCTAATTTTGCGATAATTTGTTCGCCTAGAACTGTGTCACCTTCAGCGTGAATAATTTCAAGAATTTCACCATCTTGTGGTGCAACAACTTCTAAAACAACCTTGTCCGTTTCAATATCAACTAAGTTTTGATCACGCGTTACCTTGTCGCCAGCCTTAACATGCCAAGTTGCAATAGAGGCGTCTGCGACTGATTCTGGTAATACAGGTACTTTAATTTCAATTGCCATATATTAGTTCTCTCGTTGTTATACGGTTAGTGCTTGCTGCACTAAGTCTTTTTGCTGTTTGTTATGAACCGCTAAATAACCAACGGCTGGTGAAGCAGACGCTGTACGACCAACGTATTTTAATTTAGCACCTGTTGGGATAACGTCCCAAAAATGATGTTGGCTACAATACCAAGCGCCTTGATTTTGCGGCTCTTCTTGACACCATACAAAATCTTTAACGTGCGCATATTTAGCCATTACAGCTTCCATTTCTTTTTGTGGGAATGGATATAACTGCTCTAAACGGATAATTGCAACATTGGTAATTTCACCTTTATTACGTGCATCGTACAAGTCGTAATAAACCTTACCGCTACACATAACTACACGTTCAATTTTTTCTGCTGGCAAGTCATCTGTTTCATCTATTACATTGTGGTAGATACCATCTGATAATTCTTCAAGCGTTGATACCGCCATTGGGTGACGTAACAAAGATTTTGGCGACATAACAACCAAAGGTCGACGCATTGGACGGATTTGTTGACGACGGATCATATTAAATACTTGCGCCGGTGTTGTCGGTACACACACTTGAATGTTGTGATCTGCACATAATTGCAAGAAACGCTCTAAGCGAGCCGACGAATGCTCTGGGCCTTGGCCTTCATAACCATGCGGTAACAACATAGTTAAACCACACAAGCGACCCCACTTAACTTCACCTGAGCTTAAGAATTGGTCAATAACCACTTGTGCACCATTGGCGAAATCACCAAATTGCGCTTCCCAAATAGTTAACGTCTTCGGCTCAGCTGTTGCATAACCATATTCAAAAGCGAGTACAGCTTCTTCTGACAACACTGAATCATAAATTTCGATAACCGCTTGTTCTTCACTTACATTTTGCAAAGGCATATAAGTTGAAGCGTCTTTTTGATTATGGATCACAGCATGACGATGGAAGAATGTACCACGACCACAATCCTGACCTGTGATACGAATTCTATTACCACTTTCAACTAAATCAGCATAAGCCAAGGTTTCAGCAAAACCCCAATCTAGTGGTTTTTCACCTAAAGCCATAGCGGCACGGTCTTGATAGATCTTTTTAACTCGAGACTGAGGTTTAACATCTTCAGGGTAAGAGCTAACTTTTTGCGCTAACATCTTTAATCTATCTAACGATAACGCGGCATCATAAGCTATATCCCAGTCATGATTTAAGTAAGGGCGCCAATCAACCGAGTGCTCCATCATTGGACGCCATTCTTCAACCACACAAGCACCGTGATCTAAAGCAGCGCGATATTCATCAACAGCTCTTTCCGCATCTTGGTCAGTTATCGCTTGTTCACCGATTAACTGCTGAGCGTAAATTTGACGAGGAACTGGATGTTTTTTGATTTTTTGGTACATCAAAGGCTGAGTTGCATTTGGCTCGTCAGCTTCGTTATGACCATGGCGACGGTAACAAACTAAATCAATAACCACATCGCGTTTAAATTTATTTCTAAAATCTAACGCCACTTGAGTCGCAAAAACCACAGCTTCAGGATCATCTGAATTCACATGGAAAATTGGTGCCTGCACCATTTTTGCAATATCAGTACAGTATTGAGTAGAACGTGTATCTTTAGGGTTATGCGTGGTAAAGCCGACTTGGTTATTAACAACGATACGAACTGTACCACCAACCGAATATGCGCGAGTTTGTGATAAGTTGAAAGTTTCTTGTACTACACCCTGCCCAGCGATTGCCGAGTCACCATGAATAGTAATAGGTAAAGCTAGCGAACCATCTGGACAATTACGACGGTCCATACGAGCACGAACCGACCCCATTACCACAGGATTAACAATTTCTAAGTGAGACGGGTTAAATGCTAATGCTAAGTGAACATTACCACCTGGTGTTGCAAAATCGGATGAATAACCCATGTGGTATTTAACATCACCTGCGCCCAAAGTTTCATCATGTTTACCAGAGAACTCGTCAAATAGTACAGATGGGTTTTTACCTAACACATTAACCAATACATTTAAACGACCGCGGTGTGCCATACCGATAACAACTTCTTTAGCACCCTGCTCACCTGCACGGCTAATTAAAGTTTTTAACATCGGGATAAGCGCATCACCACCTTCCAACGAGAAGCGTTTTGCACCAGGGAATTTGCTGGCTAAATATTTTTCTAAACCGTCAGCTGCAACAAGTTCTTTATATAGTTTTACTTTGTCTTGCTGAGTTAAGCTTGGTTTACATTGCACTGACTCTAAACGTTGCTGTAACCAACGCTTTTCTTCAGTGGAAGTAATATACATATATTCAGCGCCAATTGAACCACAATAAGTTTTGACTAATAGGCTTTGAATATCTTTTAGCTTTAAGTGTTCTTCACTAACAGCTAACGAACCAACGTTGTAAGGCTTGTCTAAGTCATCTTGCTCAAGTTCGTGATAACTAAGCTCCAAATCACGCACACGCTCTTGCTTCCACAAACCTAACGGATCTAGATTCGCGTGTTGATGACCTCTGAATCTATAAGCATTAATAAGCTGTAAAACTTTTACTTGTTTAGTATCAGAAGTAACTTGAGGGACTATAATTTGACCGCGATGAGGTTTTTTCGCAGCTTCTTTGAAGTCTTCACGGATATCTGAGTGTTTGGATTCAACCTCTACCCCTTCTACTGAAGGTAATTGGTCGAATAAAGCGCGCCATTCTTCGCTAACGCTTTGCGGATTATCGAGATATTGTTCGTATAACTCTTCGATATAAGTGGCATTGCCGCCGGCGAACTGGGAAGATTCGAGCCAGGCTTTCATGGACCCTTCGTGCATATTATTGTCCTATTCCGCTCTTTGCTTGTGTTATTGATTGTTAAAAAAATAGCCATTCTTTGCAACAAAAGAATGGCTATTCAGATTATTTTTAATCTTGATAAAGATTAAGCTTAGTTTCTAAACAGCCTTATTCAAGAGCATCGATTTTATTTTACCGATGGCCTTGGTTGGGTTTAATCCTTTTGGACATACGTTTACACAGTTCATAATACCGTGGCAACGGAAAACGCTAAATGCATCATCTAAATTAGCTAAACGCTCATCAGTTGCGCCGTCACGCGAATCAGCTAAAAAGCGATAAGCGTGCAACAAACCTGCAGGTCCGATAAATTTATCTGGATTCCACCAGAATGACGGACAAGAGGTTGAGCAACAAGCACACAAAATACACTCATATAAACCGTCTAATTTTTCACGCTCTTCTGGCGATTGCAAAAACTCACGTGCTGGCACGTTTTTCGGATCTGGTATTAAGTATGGCTTAACTTTTTCATACTGAGTATAAAATTGACTCATATCCACAATTAAGTCGCGAACAACTGGTAAACCAGGTAAAGGGCGAATAACAATTTTACGACCTTTTAACGCTGATAAAGGTGTAATACATGCTAAGCCATTTTTACCATTCATGTTTAAGCCATCAGAACCACAAACACCTTCACGACATGAACGTCTGAAAGATAAACTTGGGTCTTGTTCTTTCAACATTAATAGTGCATCAAGCACCATAACATCTTGGCCTTCGGTATCTAGCTCATATTCCTGCATAAAAGGTTTGTTATCTTTATCAGGATTGTAACGATAAATCGAAAATACTTGTTTCATTAGATAACCATCCTTTTAGTAAGTACGAACTTTTGGTGGAAATGCTTCGCGTGTATTTGGCTGCATATTTACTTGGCGCTTAGACATACTTTCAGTGTCTGGCTTGTAAATACTGTGGCATAACCAATTTTCATCATCACGTTCAGGGAAGTCGAAGCGGCTATGTGCACCACGGCTTTCTGTACGGAAGTTTGCCGCAACCGCAGTTGCATAAGCAGTTTCCATTAAGTTATCTAATTCTAAACATTCGATGCGCTGCGTATTGAAATCTGAACTTGTGTCATCTAAGCGCGCTGTTTTTAAGCGCTCACGAATTTCACCTAATTCTTTCAAACCTTGCGCCATTGCATCACCTTCTCTAAATACAGAGAAGTTTAATTGCATGCATTTTTGTAAATCTTTCTTAATTTGTACTGGGTCTTCACCTTGCTGAGTATTTTCCCAACGGTTGAAACGCGCTAATGCAGCTTCAACATCAGAGCCCGACGCATCTTGAACTTCATAGTTATTTAATGCATCACCTAAGTACAAACCAGTTGCACGACCAAATACAACTAAATCTAATAATGAGTTACCACCCAAGCGATTTGCACCATGTACACTTACACAAGCAATTTCACCACAAGCGTATAAACCATTAATCACTTGCTCGTTACCACTATTATCAACTGTGATAGCTTGGCCATTTACGTTAGTTGGAATACCACCCATCATGTAGTGACATGTAGGTATAACTGGAATTGGCTCTTTAACTGGATCAACATGCGCGAAAGTACGAGATAATTCACAAATACCTGGTAAACGGCTTTCTAAAACTTCAGCACCTAAGTGGTCAAGTTTTAGTTTAATGTGTGTACCCCAAGGGCCGTCACAACCACGACCTTCACGGATTTCCGTCATCATTGAACGTGCAACTACGTCACGGCCAGCTAAATCTTTAGCATTTGGCGCATAACGCTCCATAAAGCGCTCACCATCTTTATTCAGTAGGTAACCACCTTCACCACGACAACCTTCAGTTACTAGTACACCTGCACCTGCGATACCAGTTGGGTGGAATTGCCACATTTCCATATCTTGTAAAGGTACACCAGCGCGTAATGCCATACCAACACCATCACCAGTATTAATATGTGCATTAGTCGTTGATGCAAATATACGACCTGCACCACCAGTAGCTAAAACAGTTGCTTTAGCTTTAAAATAAACAACCTCACCTGTTTCAATGTCGATTGCTGTACAACCTACAACGTCGCCGTTTTGGTTTTTAACTAAATCTAACGCATACCATTCACTGAACACTGTTGTTTTGTTTTTAACATTTTGTTGGTACAACAAGTGTAATAAAGCATGGCCGGTACGGTCAGCTGCTGCAGCAGTACGAGCTGCTTGCTCACCACCAAAGTTTTTCGACTGACCACCGAATGGACGTTGGTAAACACGACCATTTTCAAAACGAGAAAAAGGTAAACCCATGTTCTCTAATTCGATAATAGCTTCAGGGCCTGTTTTACACATATATTCGATAGCGTCTTGGTCACCGATATAATCAGAGCCCTTAACAGTATCGTACATGTGCCATTCCCAGTTATCTTCGTGTGCATTACCGAGTGCAACTGTAATACCACCTTGAGCAGATACTGTATGCGAACGAGTTGGAAATACTTTTGATAACAAAGCACAGGTTTTACCTGATTGCGAAATTTGTAATGCAGCACGCATGCCTGCACCACCAGCGCCGATTACTACGGCATCAAATTCTCTTACTGGAATATTCACTTACACACCCCACAAAACTACGATGCCAGTTACTAAATAAGCAAGCGCGGCAATATTTAAAACAAACTGCAGAAAAATTCTTACGGCAACAGGCTTAACATAATCAGTTAAAACCTGCCATAAGCCAATCCAAGCGTGAACTAACAAACTAATTAGGGTAATAAGGGTAAATACCTTAACCCAAGTTTGGCTGAACAACCCAGTCCACTCTGCGTAAGTTACTTGTGGCGTACAAACAAAAAAGCAAACCATGAAAATTGCATATGCGGTTAACACCAATGCACTTGCACGAATTAATACAAAGTCGTGAACTCCGCTTCGGCCTAATGTTCCGGCATTTGTTACCATAACCAAACTCCTGCTAATACTGATAATACAAGGGTCAAGGCGATAGTAATTTGCGCACTTGAGTTACCTGATTGAATTTCTTCCCAAAAACCTAAGTCCATAACTAAATGACGTAAACCACCTAACAAGTGATACGCTAAAGCAGTTAAAATGCCCCAGTATATGAATTTAGCGAAGAATGAAGATGACCATTGTTGCACACAGTCAAAACCTGACTCTGAACCCAATGATACAGCCAACAAATACATTAGAATGCCCATCGCGAAAAACATGATGACACCCGTAACGCGGTGAAGGATTGAAGCAATTGCAGAAGCTGGAAAACTAATGGTATTTAGTTCCAGATTGATAGGTCTTTGCTTGTTCACGAGTTTTCTACCCACTTAAGTTGATAACTTTATTAAAATTATTAAATGTCTTTGATCGTATCGTAACAAAACTTACTACCAACAAGATATCTATTGCTCATTTAATCTAGTTATGTAGGCTATTTCGCTACAAATATGATTGTAACAACATTAGCTTAAAAAATAATAGTTTGCGATTTTATACAGGATTTTTTTTATTCAAGTTCATTTTTTTAATGAATTAGACGCATTTGTCGAATGAATGCGATTTAGATTGGGCTGCAGGCCGATTTAGGCTACCATTTTGTCAATGGTTTGCTAATAGATTTTAGCCTAATAATTAACTTCTGTTATTGAGTTTAATTTTACTAAAATTGTATTGTAGTAAGCTTTATTTAGCTTTCTGATGTTAGTGAAGCGTTTTAATAGAAAATTTAATTACTTTGCTGCTTTTATTTCGCAGTATAAATTGACTTTATACGTCAGTTTCAAGTATTAATAAATAACTAAACCTGTCACATGACTTGCTCGAAAGGAGATATTCTATGGCTGACAAGAAAGCCATCCTCACGATTGACGGTAATTCGGTAGAGCTACCGATTCTATCAGGCACCATGGGTCACGATGTTATCGATGTGCGCTCTTTAGGTAAATTTGGCCACTTTACGTTCGACCCGGGTTTCTTAGCAACCGGTTCTTGTGAATCTGCAATCACTTTCATCGACGGTGAAAAAGGTGTGTTATTACACCGTGGTTATCCAATTGCTGAGTTAGCAACTAAAGCTGACTATTTAGAAGTATGTTATTTGTTGTTACACGGTAAAGCACCTACTTCTGAAGAGTACAAAGAGTTTGTTGGCATCATTAACAAACACACTATGGTTCACGAAGGCATCGAGTTCTTCTTTAGAGGTTATCGCCGTGACGCTCATCCAATGGCGATGTTGTGTGGTATTGTTGGCGCGTTATCTTCTTTCTATCATAGAGATTTAGATATTACTGATGCAGAACAACGTGTACGTTGTGCTACGCGCTTAGTTGCAAAATTACCAACCATTGCTGCTATGTGTTACAAATACAGCATAGGTCAAAAATTCGTATGTCCTAAAAACGAATTAAGCTATTCAGAAAACTTCCTAAACATGATGTTCTCTGTTCCAGCTGAAGACTATGAAATTCACCCTGCAGTAGCAAAAGCTATGGACAGAATTTTCACCCTTCACGCTGACCACGAACAAAACGCTTCGACTTCAACTGTTCGTTTAGCCGGTTCTTCAGGTGCTAACCCGTATGCGTGTATCGCTGCTGGTATCGCATCACTTTGGGGCCCTGCGCACGGTGGTGCTAACGAAGCTTGTTTAAACATGTTAGAAGAAATTGGTTCTGTTGACCGTATCGACGAATATGTTGCTAAAGCGAAAGACAAATCAGATCCATTCCGTTTAATGGGCTTCGGTCACCGTGTTTACAAAAACTTCGACCCTCGTGCAAAAGTAATGCGCGAAACTTGCCACGAAGTTTTAGAAGCTTTAGGCATAGACGATCCATTGTTACAAGTTGCAATGCGTTTAGAGCAAATTGCATTAGAAGACGAGTACTTCATTAGCAAAAAATTATACCCGAATGTAGATTTCTACTCAGGTATCATCTTAAAAGCTATAGGTATTCCAACTAACATGTTTACAGTTATTTTTGCCTTGTCTCGTACAATTGGTTGGATTTCTCACTGGCATGAAATGCTTAGCCAACCAGGTGCTAAAATTGGCCGTCCACGTCAATTATACACAGGCGAATTACCACGCGAATTTAGCCCAATTACCAAAGACTAAGTTAACCAATTTAGCTTAAGTTTATAAAAGCTCGCTACGGCGAGCTTTTCTTTTTCTAGCATTTCCACTACCCTTACGCGAAATTTTCAGCCCAAGAACTCGGATCATTTTGCAAAACCCATATTCTCGCCTGTTAAAACTCGCTTGGCCTATTTGGATCACCCAAGCTATTCAAACTTTAATGGTCACTATCGACTTAATTATGTCGGCGCAAGTCAGTGATGCGGACATGGCCGCGGTCGGCACAGCGTTAGCAATCTGGCACCCAATTAGCTTTTTTGCCACAGGATGTATGATGGTATTAGCGCCATTGTTGTCACGCAGTTATGGTTCAGGAAATACTCAAGCGTTTCAGCATGATTTAAATCAATCTCTCTGGTTTGCAATTTTGGTAGCAGCTTTGTTTACTGTCGCCTTGTTTATATCAATGCCTTTGTTACCACTGCTAAAATTAGACACGCCACTAGTTAGTATAGGGCAAAACTATCTAACGTATTTAGGCATTGGCATCCCATTTATTTGTTTTATCGGGGTATTTCGTTACCTCAATGAATCACTTGGACAAACTAAACCTTTGATGTATGTCAGCATTATTGGTTTATTGTGCAATATTCCTCTTAACTACCTATTTATTTATGGTTCAGCCATAACGCCACAAATGGGCGGCGCCGGCTGTGGTATTGCGACAACTTTGGTCAACGCGTTTATTCTTTCAGCCTTGTACGTTTACAGTAAAATGTCGGGTTACACTCGCACACTTATACGCAACTTACGCTTTGAAAAAATTGAAATTCCCACACAAATAAAATTGATTAAACTTGGCGGCCCCATTGGCCTGACTTTATTTTTAGAAATAGCGCTATTTGCCGCTGTTGCGCTCGCAATTGCCACCCATGGAACACAAGCAGCAGCAGCACATCAAATAGCACTAAACGTAGTAACTAACTTTTATATGATACCTTTAAGCATTGGTATGGCAGCTACAGTATTGATTGGTCAAAGCATAGGGCAAAATAATGTAGCCGCAGCCAAAGCTTGGGTGAAATGTACCTTAATTGTATCTATTGCCTTTGCTGCTTTTTCTACCAGCACTATTATTTTAAGTAGGGATATACTAGCTAGCATATTTCAACCATCCGCACAGGTATTCCACCTAGCGACAGCTTTATTAATATGGGCTGGGATCTTCCAACTTCCAGATGTTATACAAACCACTTTTGCATCTTGTTTACGCGGTTATGCTGACACTCAAGTACCTTTTGTATTAGTGCTTATCTCCTATTGGTTAATCGGTTTTCCATTGGGGTTAATACTAAGTGAAACTGACTGGATAACAGCAAGCCAAGGACCAGAGGGATATTGGCAAGGTTTATTAATTGGCCTAAGCTGTACCAGTTTATTGTTATTCATTAGGCTTAAACGTGTTTGGTAAAACAAGACTAGCAGCGCTGGCGCTCATTTTATTTAGCGTCAGTGCTTGCCAGCAACATCCAGTGGTAAACGAATGGGAAAAATATCCTCAACGTATTGCGACACTGGCTGAAAAATTACTAG
>NZ_JH767523.1:128516-210692 GCF_000281085.1 Catenovulum agarivorans YM01 | reverse complement strand
AACAGCCACAAGCCTTTCAGCTCGAATTATTAGAGGCCTTGTCTATCCACACTTGTAACTTGCAAGCATACATAGGTGAAAAAAATAGTAGTTTAGGTAAAGTACAAAGTGTTGCTAACCACTTTATTTACGAAGCAAGTTTATTAAATCAATTGAATTACTGCGATTACCATAATGCTGCCAAAGCGCCAGAATTAACTCAGATACACAAATTTAAACAACAAAATTGGCAGCAACAAGTTGACTACTTTTTACTAAATAGTGAAATACATAAAAAACTATTTCAGCCAACAACTCAAATGCTAATACACGACAGCCAAGGCATAATAGATATAGCAGCCTATTTTAAAGCTGCAAATCAATTGGTGCAGTTACCGCAGCAAGCCGCTAAACACAAGATTGTTGAAAACTTTAATAAAAGCTCCGCCAAAATACACAACAGTCAGTTATTAGCCCAATACCTGTATACACTTGAATACACAACGCAGGTTTTGCAACACACAGCAACTGTACTAAACAAATTAACCAGCCAACAAGTTTGTGCTAACACCAGACCAATCGAAATCGACTACCTTGAAAATGTACTACACAAATTCTTTGTGATTAAGTTACAACCTCACTTAGCAAATTTAAGCCGCTTACAACATGAACTTATGCCAACCGTTATTAAACTATTTAACCACTTAAGCCACTCACCGCTATATTTTGAGCGATATTTCACTTTAACCAGCGGCAGTGTTTATAGTGAATTCACCCAAGCCAATGTTACACATCAACAAGCTTGGCAAAATTTGCTATCCGACTGTAGTTAATGATTAAAAAAACCGCAATCAAACTTTTTTGTTCAAAATTCCCTTGCTAAAGCGATAACTTACCAGTAACATTCGCGCCGTTGTTTAGACAACAGCTTCCAAATGTACGACCGTAGCTCAGCTGGTTAGAGCACTACCTTGACATGGTAGGGGTCGGTGGTTCGAGTCCACTCGGTCGTACCAATTCTAAAGGCTTTCAGCCGAAGTAGTCACTAACAAAAATCCTAAAAACTCAAATCTGCAAACAATATGCAAACATTAGTCGTCTATTGTTAATTAATAAAATGTCGTATATTCGCCAAACATTCGGTTTAATTTATCTGTGTGTAATTGCCAATATTCAGTCTCTAACTTTAATAACTGCGCCCTGATTTTTTCAAACCTTGAATAGTGCCAGCCTTTAGGTTTAGGCCAAAAATATGATTGATCAAATAAGTTATCACGGTCGGGAAAACTATTAGGCCAAACTTGAGCGCGTATTTTTCTAATGCGTCTCGCTAACCTATCTGGTTTGCTTTCACTTTGGCTAAGGTAATGAAGGTTTGCACAGTCGCGGCATTTGAAACTGTATTTAGTTACAAATAGGTGTTGTCTTTGTTTTCCGCAATATGGGCAAATCAAATAAAGCTTATTACTTATACTGCGGTTGTCAGTTTGAAGTGGTACTGGTATTTTTTGCTCATTAATTTTGAATAGCATTACTCGCGGCCATTCGTCAGCTTGATACAGTTTAAACTGGCGGTGTTCATCACCTAGCCAATCAGCGTTTATTCGATAGGTTTGAACGTTGTTATTATCGACTGTAGCACTTAGCAACTCTTTAAAATACTTTGCGTAAATACGGTAATACTGCCCTGTATAAAATCGCTTTTGATGAATATTGTAATAACACGCCATAAGCCACCAGCAAAAATAATGATACGAAAAACAGGTTAAAACTAACAGTTTTGTTAGGCTTTAATTGTTACAATATAACATTTGTGGCGTAATATGACTTCCGAATATTATGTCGGCTTTAGCCTGCTAGTACTATAGTCGTTGGTTTGTGCATCTTTGTAGCCTTTTCCACGGCCTTTAGACAAATAAGAAAACCAGTGCAACGCCTGCAACCTTGTTTCGGGCGAATCAACATAGATAAAGCTTCTACGATTAACGGAATAGAAGCCGCCCATATCTTCCCATACTTCACGGGCAAATTTTGCAATGATATGTGAAGTTTTAACCTTATCACCATCTACCCATAACGCTACATGGTAATGTTGTGCTTTGGCTTTTTCCTGTTCACGTACCCAACAATACCCAATTTCAGTAATACCATAATGCGCGGTTATACGTGTCATTAAACGCTTTCTAAATATGGTCATGCGTTTATTGTCATTGGTCGGGTGTTCTTGATGTAATTCAATCATTATCAATATTTGTCGCTTCCATTTATCTAAACCAACATCAAATTGTTCAAATGATTTTTTAAGCATATTTGTGTAGCAACCCGAGCCACTCGCATTAACAGGGATTAATTCACCACGATGTAAAATAGTGGCCGCCATTGAAATATATTTTCGACCTGTCGTGTTTTTACGTTTTCTTTTTTGCATAAACTAACAGGGTATATTTAAGGGATAATATAAATAACCGCTCGTTTTTGCGGTAACTAAAAACCAGCTAGCCTTTATAGCTGTTAGGCTTAGGGCATAATTGAAAAGACAAAACCGCCAAGTCAAAACCGCCAAATAAAGCCAAAGACAAAACCGCCAAATGTTTGCAGGGGTGTTTTGTGCTAAAAGAATAAAAATCGAATGAAGAAAGCGCATAAATAAGCTACCATTTAGAACGCTGGTGGTTGGGTCGGCAAACTTTCACCACCAGCAAAGTTTAAGGGTTGCTCAACTAATAATTTTTAGTTGGGCGGCCTAGCTTCCAATGAGCTTATTTAATAACTGCTTTTGTTCGTCGGTCATCACACTCAAATTAAACCAATAACGCCTAACGCCATTGTGTTTAATTCCGTGAGGGTCTATAACCTGTTGATCAATCCAACCAAATGGAAAACCTTTATATTTAAGTTCTTTTATTCTGGCCGCTAAGTGGCAAACTCCTATTGCATCAGCTTCATAACGATTTATAGAGCCATGCTTAACAATATGCTTAGCAACCACTATTTGTTGGTTTAAAGTTGAAAGGGCTAATTTAGTCATAATTACGCCCCCTTTTTTGATTCAAGGTAAGCGTCTAGATCAGCCTTTCGCATTACACAACATCTGCTTGTAATACGTATTTTGGGTGGGGCTAGTGGATCGTTTTGGCAGATTCGCCATAAACTTGTAAGGCTTATATTTAGGTAACTGGCAGCATCTTTAAGCCTTAATACCTCTTGCTCTTTCTTGTTTTCAAGAGCATTTTTTATTTGTTCAAGCGTACTTTGTGTCATTGTTATAACCTCACATTTACTGGTTTTTACTGAAATTCTGCTGTCAGCTTAAACCGTGTGGAAATAACATGCTCCGCCTAATGCTCTATACCTTCTGGCGGCAATATTTATTTTAATTTGCGTAGTTTAAATCGGGTTAATTCCCTCTCAATAGTTCTGACACTCACACCATATTTTTCTGCAATTTCTTCTTTCGCTTTTTCTCTGGGTGTCAGATCACCACGTAATATTTTAATTCCTTTTTTCTTATTGCTAATAGCTTCTTCACGCTCTAGCACCTCTGTTGCAATACAAATTCCCATTGCAGGCATCGACTTAAAAAGTTTCGTGCGAAAGTTGTTAGCTCGAGAACCTCTAAACTTTACTTTACCGTGCAAAATATTAGACAAAAAAATCTTGTCACATTCCTTTATATTTAGCTTTTTAATTTTTTTATATATCTCGAATCTATCAAATCCATAACTATTGTCTTTTTCCCAATGTTCCAATTCAAACTTAAAGCTATTAAGTTCTCGTCCAATTTCCCCTAACGTTTTTATGTTGTAGGTCTTTTTGCTCTTGCTCATCTAAACCACTCCTTTTTGCTTATTCGTTCCTTGTAAATTAAAACCACCTGCTACCAGTTCCAGCGCGTCAGTGGCGGCATGGGGTGCTAAGTGTCCATAGTGTTGTTCAATCATTTTTACCGATTTATGCCCCGCTAATCTGGCAACGGTAAATAAGGCAATGCCACCAGCTACCATCGCACTTATGTAGTGGTGTCTAAGCGCATAAAAATCTAATGGGGTGTTTATGCCGCCTAGCTCTAATACTTGCTTCCAGTGCGTTAT
Source organism: Catenovulum agarivorans YM01 (assembly GCF_000281085.1). GTDB lineage: Bacteria > Pseudomonadota > Gammaproteobacteria > Enterobacterales > Alteromonadaceae > Catenovulum > Catenovulum agarivorans. The sequence continues at coordinate 206,622 of NZ_JH767523.1, read as the reverse complement.
ATGGGCTTTTTTATCCAGTTTTTTACCTGTTACAGGTGACGGAAAAACTAAACCTGTTTGCGGTTCGCCTTGCTGTTTATGCCAATCAATCATAATTTGCAAAATATCGGTATTTAACGGCAAATCAACTTTTATCGGGTCGTTATGATGTTTGGTTTTATTAGGTACAGTGATCAGGCGTTTAAACGCTAAATTAAGTTCAGACCAATTGAGGCTATATAAATCACCTGCCCTTAATCCGCTATACCTTGCCAAATGAAAAAACGGAAAAAACCAGTGCGGGTGCTTTAAGTTTTTAAGGCTGGGTAAATCGGGTTTGCCATGTTTGCGGCTATTCTCGCGCTGCTCAATTAATTGTTGTTTATAAGCCTCTAAACCTTGCGCTATGCCTTCCAATTCGTCACGGGTTAACATTCTGCGAGTTTTTAAGTTATCGCCCTGTGTGCTTTTCTCTTTCTCGTTTGCTGTTGGTGGGCTTAATTGGAATTTGGCGGACGGGTCAACCTCTAAAACGTGTTCGCGTACTGCGTGGCGTAACATGGTACGCAATGCGCCAAATGTGCGCTTTATAGTGGCATGGCTTAATCCGCTTTGTTCTTTTTGTGCTTGCCAGTGTTTAAGGTCTGCCACTGTTATACTTTGCATGGGTTTATCTAACCAGTCCGCAAAGTGTTTTTTAATCATGGCTAGGGTATGTTTGCCCTCGCCCGCTTTGCGCTTTTGGTGTTGGGTGTAAATACCGTCTAAATACAAACCTAATAAGCCTGATTGTTTTTTAGCTTCGGCTTGGCGGTAAGCTTCACGTTTACTTTCTTTTTCTGCCAGCGGGTCGATTCCCTCGGCTAACATTTTTCGGTATTTGGCGGCCTGTTCTGCGGCTTCTAAGCGGTTAGCAGTATCACCTGTATATTTACCTAAATTAATTAAGCGTCTGGTATCGCTAAAATCCTGATAACGAAAGCGCCAACAACCGCCATTTTTTAGCTTTTGTAGATGAAAACCTAAGATTTTTGGACAAGCAAGCTCGTTTCTGTAGCTTGATTTAGCTATGTGCTCGCTACACTTTGCAGCGCTAAGCCCCGTTATACTTGAATTAGCCATTTAAAAACCACCTTAAAATCTGCAAACAATATGCAAACATTAGTGGTAAATTAACAGCTATTTTGTGAAATAACAAGCAACAACAAAAACAGCTAAATCACTGATATTAAATTATTTTATATTTCTGGTTATTTCAGCAAGTAACGAAACCTTACCTTGACATGGTAGGGGTCGGTGGTTCGAGTCCACTCGGTCGTACCAAAATGCTCCAAGAATAGAGCACTCCCCTCTTTCTATAACCCATACCAGGGTCGGTGGTTCGAGTCCACTCGGTGGTACCAATTCTTATTTTCAAGAAAATTAGTTTTATCTTTTAATCATTGCCTTAGCTTTTTATGCCCTTAATTATTGCTTTATAAGCTGACTTTAGGCAGCTCTTTTGTGTTGCTAAGCTCAAAGTTAGTTAAATTGATAATAGAACTAAGTGATTTACCGTTTAACTGATAGATGATAAATAGCTCAGTTTCAGATAAAAGAGTGTTACCAATAACTTGCTCTACATCAGTCAATATTTCTTTGTAACCCGAGCCATTAGGTTTAGAAATAGCAATTGTTGTTAAGTCACTTGGCGTAAGGCGATTATCACTGTTTGAGTCTAATTTAACTAAGTTATAAAGAATTGCTAAAACAACTTCTTTGGAGTTGTAATCACCAAGTCGTAAATGGTTAGTGCTCTCAATCAGGTAGTTTGTGTGATCGAATAGCCACTGTTCTGAGTTAGTTTCAGTGTTTATAAAGAGGTAATTTCGAGTTGAATTTGAAGACTTGCTAAAATAACCACGATTGAAGCTTTGATCAGAATTTAAAGAGATCATAAGCGTTTTATGACTTAATAAGTTCGTTACTTGACCTAGCCTCCAATTTTCTTTTACCTCTTCGTTTTCGTCAATATTAACAATATTTTGCCTGTTACGCTCTCTCGTTGTTTCTGTGAAGATTTGCAACATAACAAACAAAAGTACCCCAATTGCAAGAATTCCAGCAACCGAAATAACTAAACAATTAAAACGCCATACTAATTTAAAAAATTTATTATCTTCCATGCTCAATACGCCAATTACCATTCTATTTGAATTTTTGTACCCGCTTTAACTAAATCCATAAATTTATCCACTTCTGAATTTGCTAAAACAATACAACCACTTGTCCAATTAAAACTTTGTGTAATCCTAGACAACCACCCCAATCAATTTTGTTGTCCATGAACCATTATAAACCGTCCAGCAGAAACGCCTTTTCTTTTAGCATTATCGAAATCAGCCAAAAGCAATAAACAGCTTAAATACCAAACTATTGTAATTGCCCTAAGTAATAAAGGCCATGTTGCCATATAAATACTTGGTGCACCTTCATACTACTCTGGACGTTCGCAAATGACTAATAAATAATTACAAAGCGTCTACAGCGAATAAATACACGAAATTTGCCTACCGCTCTAGACTGACCTTTTCGTTCTGGCGGGAAAGCATGAAGTAAATGAATGTAAGACTCTCGGATGGTGATTCGGTAAATCGCAGCTCCTGCCTGCGTAAAATTGCTGTATTGGCATATGTCACCTAATATCAAATCTACAACTCAGAGAACTTGTTAGCGGTACTAATCCGCTAGAGGCTGGCAACATGCTCAGGCATTTCAAAAAGCTTCTACTATTGGGGGCAGGTCAATATGAACAGCAACTTAAAACATCTATTGTGGTTGGCGTTATCGGCGTATATCGTCAGCTTGCCATTTTTCGCCAACGCGGCCGAAGCGCCAGGTACACTTACCCTTATTGTCAAAGATCAAAATACTGACCGGCCACTTTCAAATGTGCAGATCATACTCAAACAACGGCAAAACGCGTCCACACAAACTTTAGTAACCGATAACCAAGGCAAAATTATCGTTGAGCAACTAGCACCCGGCCTTTACTCCGTCAATGCAAGTAAAAGCGGTTTTTCTTCGTTATTTGAACCTAGTATACGGGTAATTACGCGCAAACACATCAAGATAGAACTCGAACTAAAAGAAAACCCAATTGAAGTTGTAGTAGTTCGAGGGCAGCAAGCTGATATATTTGCATCGGCTTCTAGTACCTATCTTGACAGAGAAGCGTTGCGAAGCGCTGTAGGTGGTGGTGCTGATCCACTGCTTTCGTTGGATGGTTTGCCCGGCTTGGCATCTGCAAGCGAGTTTGCCAGCTTTAGTGTGAGAGGCCGAGGGCCAAGAGATAATTTGTTGTTTGTTGACGACTTCCCTTTTGATAAAGCTGTACACTTCGATGCGACATTGGGTGAAGAGGAAGATGTCGGTGGCGGCGGCCGTTTCTCGATCTTTGCGCCAAATGTTATCAGTGGAGCTGAGTTCTCGCCTGGTGGCTGGGGGGCTGCTTATGCAGGCCGAGCGGCTTCGTTACTTAAACTTGAAGTAGCCGATGGCAACCCAAGTCCTTCGGCAAGCCTGCGCTACGATCTTGCTGGATATGAACTTGGTTATGATGGGCCAACCGGAATTGCTAAAGATGCGACTATGCTTATTTCCGCTCGGCGACTAGACTTCGGTGCTTTATTTGAAACCATCGAAGAACTAGACATTGGCGAACCAGTTTTAAGAGACATCATAGTCAAGTCAGTTATACCAATCAATCAAACCAACACGATAGAAATTCTTCTAATAGATACACACGAAGTCTATAGCCGAGATGTAACTCATGTATTTGCCTCGCCAAATTTCGAAGATGTAGCGCTGCAAAATTCTGAACAAGATAGTGACTTGTATGGCCTGACGCTACAATCATTAGTTGGTGAAAAAGCTGTTTGGACCAATAAGATTTATTACCGAAATAGTGACAAAATCAGCTCAGAGGGTGAAGCCTTTCCCGAGCAAGTGCCTGCTGGCTCGCCACCTTCTAGTTTTCCAGTGCGAGAGGACATTATCACCATTGCAGAAGGAGAAACCGAAATAGGCTGGCGCAGCGATTTTGAAACGGTTAACCAATTGGGTGTATTCAGTGCAGGTGTTCGAGTCACACAAATTGAACTAGACTACAATACCGTCTTGGATGGTGATTGGAACAGATTTGTCTATGACTATGATGATTTTAGACCTGATCCACAACAATATTATATTGTGCTAACGCCCGAAAGCATTAACGCGTCGGTAAAACAAAAAGAAACCAGCTATGCTGGCTACCTAGAGCAAACATATGAACTTGATGAATGGGATTTTACCACGGGTTTGCGATTTGATCATGATGGCTTTGCAAACGAGAGCTTTGTGTCACCAAGATTGGCTGTTAACTGGCAGCCAAACAATACGGTGAGGTATTTTATGACCGCCGGGCGCTTCCATCAATCGCCAAGGTTTTTAGAACTAGCAGCTAACGAGTCAAACGATCTAAAGACTGAAGTTATCACACATGCGAGTGTCGGTTTTAAATATTTCCCGAGCAAAAATTGGTCTGTGTTGACAGAGGCCTATTACCAAAACCTCGACGAGCTAGTGGTAGATCTTGACCGTGCAAATGGCACATTTGCAAACATTGGTGACGGCTCTTCTTATGGTATAGATATTGTGCTAAACGGCTCTATCCTCGAAGGTTTATATACGACAGCAACTTATTCGTACAATAATGCAGTTGTCGATCGCCAAGATGGTCGAGGAGATGTTGCGGCTGAATTCAGTCGAGAGCATGTTGCTACACTAGGTTTGACTTGGGAAATCAATAATCGTTGGAAAATTGCTTGGCGATATAAATACCTTTCAGGCAGACCAAACGATGAGTTTATTATTCATTCAGACGTGCTCGGGCCGGGACAACCGCTTCGTTACTCGAAAGAGATCACTGAACAAAATGTCGGTCGCAAAAGTGGTTCAGGCTTGTTAAACGTTCGTGTCGACTATCGCCGTGCATTTGGCCCGATAGATGTAACAGCATTTCTTGATGTAATTAACGTTACCGCTGCATCTTCAAGCGATGACTCAGAGTTTGACTACCGCCGCGGCGTTGAAGTGAAAGACGATAGCGAAGCCGAACCACTTATTCCACTTATTGGCCTTCGGCTAGATTACGCCTGGTAGCAAAAACGCTCTAATTATAAGAGCGTTATTTGTTAGTATTGTTGACAAGAAACTAGTTAAGCAGCGTTTTCTTGATCACTAGCATCTATCTGCACACCTTTAAAACGCTCAGGTGAAAAGCTATCCACTGCAATTGCTTTTTTACGTAGCTCATCGGCCCGTAAAATTTGTTGCGCTTCAACTTCAGTTATCAACCCTTGCTCTTGTGCTTTGGCGATAACTTCGTCAAATGGTACTCGTTTAGGCAACTTACCTGATTTTTGTGCACCATGTATTTTTAACTCAATTGCTTGGCACTGATGCATAGCAACGAAGGCTGCTTCAACAACACCAATTGCATCGTTTTCGTCTTTCCCCATGTAACACAAGTTAGTAATGCGATCACGAGTATCACCCGTTTTAAGTAATGAGCGACAAACTTGGCGGGCTAGTATATCGTTTGGCCCTCTAGCACTTACACCGTATGGGAATATAATGCGTTTTAAAGCATGTGCTAACCAACGTGGTCTAAAGTTGTCAAAGTAACCTTGAAAGGCTATTTCAGCTTTTTGTAAACAGGTTTGTACTGCGTAATGAACAAATGGTAAATCTGAAACTTGACGGCCATCTGTTTCGTAACGTTTTAATACAGCTGAAGCCATATAAAGATGGCTTAAAACATCGCCTAAACGCGCCGAAATCATTTCTTTACGTTTTAACGCACCGCCTAAAATCAACATTGACACGTCAGTACACAAAGCTAAACCGGCACTTAAACGATTCATTTGTTTGTAGTATTGTGCAGTTTCACCTGCAACTGGAGATTCTGAAAATTTGCACAAGGTTAAACCATTAAATAATGCTGTGCCTAAGTTACGCATGGTAAATCCAACATGTTTAACCAACAATGCGTCGAACTCTTTTAAACCTTGATTAAAATCAGGATTGGCCCCTGCTTCCATTTCTTTAAAAACGTATGGATGGCAACGGGTTGCGCCTTGGCCAAATATCATTAAATTACGTGTAAGTATATTGGCGCCTTCTACTGTTATCGCAACTGGTATACCCCAAAATATGTGGCCTAAATAATTTTTAGGTCCCATTTGTATAGCTTTACCAGCCTGAATGTCCATCGCATCATTAACGATTTGTCGGCCCAATTCTGTCATGTGGTACTTAGAAATAGCCGTTACGACTGAAGGGCTATAACCTGAATCAAGTGCTGAAGTGGTAAATCTTCTTGCAGCTTCGACCATGTAACATGAACCACCAATCCGTGCTAATGCTTCTTGCACCCCTTCAAATTTGCCGATAGACAAACCAAATTGTTTACGCACATATGAATAGGCTGAGGTTGTTTTTGTACATAAATGGCCGATTGCAGCAGCTAATGCAGGTAACGAAATGCCCCGTCCCGCAGACAAACATTCAACTAGCATACGCCAACCTTTTCCAGCATATTCAGGCCCACCAATAATCCAGTCGATTGGGATAAATACGTCTTGCCCATAAGTTGTGCCATTCATAAAAGCTAGACCCATAGGTAAATGTCTGTCTCCAATTTCAACACCTGGGTGATTGGTTGGAATTAACGCACAGGTAATGCCGATATCTTCTTCGTCACCCAATAAATTGTCCGGATCGTAAAGTTTAAATGCCAAACCTAATACGGTCGCAATTGGCGCTAAAGTGATATAACGTTTGTTCCAAGTAACTCTAATACCTAAAGTTTCTTTACCTTCAAACTCCTGTTTGCACACTATTCCTTTATCAGGGATCGCACCAGCGTCAGAGCCTGCTTCTGGCCCAGTTAAAGCAAAACATGGTACTTCTTGACCATTTGCAAGGCCGGGTAACCAACGGTCTTTTTGCGCCTGTGTACCATAATGTGTTAACAATTCCCCTGGACCTAAGCTATTTGGCACCATCACAGTTACCGCAGTGCTAATACTGCGTGTGGCGATTTTGGTCACTATTGTTGAATTAGCTGTGGCTGAAAAAGCTAAACCACCATACTCTTTGGGAATTATCATGGCAAAAAAACCATTTTGTTTTAGATAGTTCCACACATCTTCAGGTAAGTCTTTGGTTTCATGTACAATCGAAAAGTCATCTAACATGCCCAACAAAGTTTCCAATTGGTTGTCGATAAATGACTGCTCTTCTTCGGTTAATTTACCATCGGGATACTGATGCAATTTTTGCCAGTCTGGTTTACCTGAGAAAATTTCACCGTCCCACCAAATATCCCCCGCTTCCATCGCTTCTTTTTCTGTGGTCGACATAGGCGGCAATATTTTTTTAAAAACTTTAAAGATAGGTTTAGTCACCCACTTTTGCCTGATCTCAGCGACACCAAGTACAACTGCGCAAGCAATTAATAAAATAATTAAAATACTCATAATGACCCCCCAATTTGGTCGGTGGTAAATTGGTTTGGCAAAAAGCCTTGTTGATTAGTTAATCCTGCTGCCACATATGGCACAACTTTTTGCACTATTGTTTTGGTTGAAGCCTGTTCGAAAAAATCTGACATTGCGATTTCTTCAAGCGCACCGCTAGAGCTCATTACAAACACCAACGCACCTAAAGAAAAATGCAACCGCCAGAACAATTCTTGTTTAGTTAGTTTAGGTAAAGCTTGCGAGAATAGCTCAATTATTTGTGTTAGCACCTCGCCGTATTCATTAACTATGTATTTACGTAAGTGCCCTTGCGTTTCCGAATATCCACGGCCAATCATGACGGTAAAATGTTTTGCACTTTGTTTGCCTAATTTATTCAGTTCAAACAAAGGTGGGACGAAGGCTTGAATAATAGCTTCAGTAGAGACCTTATCAGCAGCGACTTTATCTAATTCTCGCTTCAGTATTGGCATGAAGATTTCTAAATATCTGGCTAGTACAGCCTGTATAAGCGATTTTTTTGAACCAAAATGGTAGTTAACCGATGCTAAATTAACATTGGCCTCATTAGTAATTTGCCTCAATGACGTGCTATTAAAACCCTGCTCTGCAAATAATTGTTCTGCAGCTTCAAGGATTTTTGTTTTGGTATTTGCTTTTGACACCTAAGCCTCACAAAATTTCAAACAACCGTTTAAAATTTATGTTTAAAACCAGTCAATGTCAAACAGAGTTTTAATTTTTTTTAAGAATATTTAACTTTATTGGAACAAAAGTAAAATCGGCCGGTCTGAATAATTGCTAGTGAAAAATGTGCTCTTGTTTGCCCAGTAGCGGTTGAATTCGCCACTGGGCTTTTTTATTTTTAAAATTCAATTAAATAAATAGGCTTTTCGGCTATAATTTGCCTGTGAAATTAATTAATGATTATTTTTTATGGGATTGTTCCTAAAATACCGCCCAGCTATATTTACCTTCATTATCTGCATGTGTGTCTGCGCAATAACTGTGTGGATGTTATTAATAAAGTCGGATAATACCATTGTTGCACAAAGCAAAAACGAAGCAGCGAAAGCCGTGCAACAAATACATAAACAAATTGAGCAACAAATATTTCTATTTAACTGGTTGGCCAAACAATGGAACAGCTACGGACAACCTGAACCTTTTTTGTGGCACCAACAAGCAAGGCATATAGTCGAAAGCTTAGACTATGTTCAAGCTGTGGAATGGGCAGACCAACAAGGGGTAATACGTTGGATAGAACCCTTAATCGGCAATCAAAATGCTTATCAACTTGATCTAAATACAATCCCTTTAATTGCTGACAAGATAACACAAGCAGGACAAACTGGTAGTTGGGTGGCGGTCGCAAACTGGAAGTTGGTACAAGGTATTAAAGGCATATTGTTCTATGTACCCATAGGCAAACAAGAGCAACTGCAAGGCTATATTATTGGTGTAGTTAAACAGCATAGCTTTTTTAACTCAGCCATTGAACTCACCAAACTCAATGGCTATAACGCCAACGTCTACTTGAATGACGAGAAAGTATTTTCTAGCGCGGCAAGTAACTTCGACACGGTAACAGTTAAATATCATTCAAGCCGTGTATCTTTTGAGCTAATGGGCGAGCTATGGCACTTAGAATTATGGCCAACTCAGCAAAAAATTGAACAACAACACGATCCAATTTCAACCTATGTATTTATTGTAGGTTTATTAATTAGTTGCTTACTGAGCACCCTAGTTCAACTTATCTCAGCGGCAAAACAACTCAATCAAAATTTAACCTCAACAAACCGAAAATTAAACACTGAAATTTCCGAGCGACAACGCATTGAAAATGAAATGTTAACCATGGCTTGCCAAGACGAGTTAACGAGTCTGAATAATCGCAACGCAATATACTGCCATATAAAAGAAAGGTTACACCACAAGGCCAATAGAGATGTTGCATTACTCTTGATTGATTTAGACGCTTTTCAACAAGTGAATGATGTTGTAGGCCATAATATCGGCGACCAATTACTAGTTAAAGTTGCAGCTAGATTAAATAAGGTGATTGATAAAAATTCTTACCTAGCTCGAATTGGTGGTGACGAATTTGCAATTTTTATAGATGATGTAGCAGCGGTCAGTGTAATTAATCGCGTTGCCCAAAAAATTCTAAAAGCCGTAGATACTAAATTCGTATTAGACCAATACGAGTTTTATACCACTGCAAGCATAGGTTATGTCATAGCCAATGTTAATACGGTATCAGTCGACGACCTTATCCGCAAAGCTGATTCTGCACTAAACAAAGCAAAATCGCACGGCAAAAATACCATTCAGGCATTTGATCAAAGCTTAGAAATTGCGATTATCCACAAGGTAAATCTGCTGAAAAAGTTAAACACTGCTTTTGAGAACCAAGCATTTGAGCTTCATTACCAACCTAAAATTGATTTGCAAAGCGACAAAATAATTGGTGTAGAAGCGTTGATCCGTTGGTTCGATGAAGAAAGCAAACAATGGATACCACCACAAGAGTTTATACCATTAGCAGAAGAGTCTGGCATTATCGTCCCATTGGGTGATTGGATAATTGAAGAAGCGTGCCGACAACTCGGCATTTGGCATAAATTGGGTTTTATTCAGTTACATGTGGCCATTAATATTTCAGGTAAACAGCTAAAGCAACAGCGACTATTTCAACAAATCGTTAAAAATTATGAGGCACAAGGGTTGCGCCCACACCATATTGAAATTGAACTAACCGAAGAAGTATTTATTGAAAACATAGAACACAACGAAACTTTTATGCGTGCTTTGGTTGATCAAGGCATATCTTTGTCGATTGATGATTTTGGTATTGGTTATTCATCGCTGGCCTACTTGCGCAACTTTCCAGTAGACACACTGAAAATTGATCGCTCATTTGTAAAAGACTTGCCAATGAATGACGATGACGTTGCTATAGTTAAAGCAATTTCAGACCTTGCAGCTAACATGAATTTAAAAGTTGTGGCCGAAGGTGTTGAAAATAAAATGCAAATCAACTTTCTAAAAGAGCACAATTGCCAATATGCACAAGGTTTTTGGTATTCTAAACCCCTGAGTGCGCCTGAACTGACCGACAAACTCATCCGCAATCATAACTGGATGTAATAAGCCTATTATGCAAACTCCATCATTCGTAACAGAATTTCGCAGCCAGTTTCCTTTTTTTAAACAAACTAAAGAATGTTACCTAGACAATGCTGCTACCACCCATATCTGCCAAGCCGCTTTAGATGCGATAAATCGTTATTATCAATTTGAACATGCAACTGTGCATCGCTCGACCCACAACAGTGCTAAACAAAATACCAACAAATTTGAGTTATGCCGCCAACGTGTTGCCGATTATTTTCACCTTATGGATAAAAAACAAGTAATCTGGACCAAAGGCGCTACTGAATCTGCCAATATTATTGCAAAAGGATTATGTAATAATTTCTTACAAGTGGGCGACCAAGTATTATTAGGTGCGGGTGAACACCATGCCCACCATGTCACTTGGATAGAAATGGCTAAACAATATCAACTAGAGCTAAAATTCATTCCGCTAGATAAAAATTTACAGTTGGATACTCAAGCACTGACAAATTTAGTGTCTGAAAAAACAAAAGTGGTCGCAATCAGCCATGTAGCTAACTCAACAGGTGTATTACAACCAATAGAGACTATTAGCAAAATTTGCCAACCATTTCCCAATCTAAAACTGATTGTTGATGGCTCTCAAGCTGTTTGTCATCAGCCAGTAAACTTCACAGAGTTAGCAGTTGATTTCTATTTTTTCTCGGCACATAAAATGTATTCAGGCACAGGCTTAGGTGTATTATTAGGTCAAGAACAAAGTTTGAGTTTGTTAACAGCCCCTTTGTATGGCGGTGAAATGGTTAATAGGGTCAGTTACACTGAAGTTAACTACAACAGTCTGCCCTATTATCTAGAAGCTGGAACCCCAAATATTGCAGCAGTGCACGCGTTTGCAGCCACATTAGACTGGTTAAAAAAGTGTGATTTGTCAGCTTTGCATCACTATCAACATTCTCTGCTTGAGCGAACTAAAGCAAAACTCAGTGAACTCGCATTTATCAATTTACTGGGTGAACAACAACTGTCTGCAGTGTCATTTACCATAGATGGTATGCACCCAACCGACGCTTCAGAGCTGCTAGGACAAATGCACGTTGCCATTAGGACGGGATTTCATTGCGCTATGCCAATTGTTAGTCAATTGTCAGGACAAGGTACCCTTAGAGTTAGCATAGCTCCCTATAATACAGTTGAAGAAGTAGATTATTTTGTTGAATGTATCAAAAAATTGGCTGAGTTTATTGATTAAACTCAGCGTTAGTTAGGAATTCATTTTGTTAGAAAAACAGTTAGAGCAAATTTTACAGGCAAATAATTGGGAATCCCGTTATCGCTTTTTAATGAAGCTAGGCACGATAGACAATTTACCTTTTGATGAAGCAGATAAAATAGATGAAAACCTTGTCAGCGGTTGTGAAAGCAAGGTTTGGCTAGTGAACAAAATTGAACACGGCCACCCTGTCATCAAAGCCAGCAGCGATTCAAAAATTGTCCGAGGGTTATTAGTTATCATATTGCACGAAATTAACTTGGTTGGTTTAGATAATTTTGAGCTATCAACTAGCCTAAATAAATATCATCTTGCCAATCACCTATCCGAATCAAGAGCAAACGGTTTAAAACAGGTATATCAACAAATTTTACATAAAATCCAACAAAATAGTTAGCCAAGCAGCTTGGCTAGACTATACTTTGATCTAACCGCAATAAAGTAGACTATCACTATGTGGCATCAGGTAGAAATTGACTTGTCAGCACATCTTGGTGCTGAAGTAAAAATACTCGATAAACACAGCATAAGTGGCGGCGATATTAGCCAAGCTTTTGTCATCAATACCAATGCTGGTGACTTTTTTGTAAAAGTGAATCAGCACGACTTTTATGAAAATTTTGCCTGCGAAGCGCTTGCGCTGTCAAAAATTGCCAAAACAAACTGTATTAAAACACCCAAGGTACTTGTGCTGAATACTAGCCAATTACATAGTTATTTAGTTTTGGAGTTTTTAGATTTTCACCCTTTTAAAATGAATAGTTGGCGACAAGCAGGTGTACAACTAGCCCAATTACATCAACAAGATGTGCAAGCTCAATATGGTTTTGACGCCAACAATTTCATTGGAAAAACCCTTCAAAACAACCAGTGGCATACCAATTGGTCAACTTTTTTTGCCGAACAACGCATTGGTTTTCAATTAGAGCTATTGCAAGAAAAAGGCATTTCAATTGGAGATATTGATGAAATTGTCGCGATTATCCATGGGTTACTAAAATCACGAAAACCGCCGGCAGCGCTGCTACATGGTGATCTATGGCAAGGCAATATTGGTTGCGCGCAAGACCCTGTATTGTTCGATCCAGCCAGCTATTACGGTGATCCTGAAACGGATATTGCAATGACAGAACTATTTGGGCGATTCCCAGAAGAGTTTTATACAGGTTATCAATCAATCAGTCCGTTAGAGGCTGGCTACAACAAACGAAAACATATCTATAATTTTTACCATATCCTCAATCATGCAAACCTATTCGCTGGTAGTTATATTCAGCAAAGTAAAGAGTACTTACTGCAAATAGCTCGAATGTAAATTTATAAATACGAATTCTAAATATTCGCGGAAAAATATCTCCGTCAGGATTTTTAACTCGGGCTATTTTGACCTAACTTTAACAAAGGACAGCCAAATTTTATTTGTTTAATGGAGGGTCACATGGCTACTTACTTAATTGATAAGGCAACTGAATGCCCACACTGCGGTCACCATATTCATCTAATGTTAGACGACTCAAATGGTGACCAAGATTATTATGAAGATTGCCCCGCTTGCTGTAACGCAATCCATGTTTCTTTTCACTTACATGAATATGACAGCAATATGGATTTCACCGTAGCGAATGAATAAATTAACTTAACTCTGGTTCAGTTAGATAACTTCAAGCGCTTCGGACAACTGACTCACACCAATTACTTGCATATCACCAATTGGTTGTTTGGGTGCGTTTTGTTTTGGCACAATCGCACGTTTAAAACCGTGTTTGGCCGCTTCTTTTAAGCGCTCAATACCGTTTTGCACTGGCCTTATCTCCCCTGAAAGACCAACCTCGCCAAACACCACTAAATCTTGCGCAAGTATTTGGTTTTTAAAGCTAGATACGAGCGCAACCAACAAAGCTAAATCAGCAGCTGTTTCGCTGACTTTGACACCACCAACTATATTGACAAACACATCTTGGTCGCCCAAAGCTAAACCGCCATGCCTATGTAACACTGCCAACAATAACGCCAGACGATTTTGCTCTAAACCAACAGTTACTCTCCTTGGATTGCCTAACATAGAGTGATCCGCCAATGCTTGGATCTCAACCATCAGCGGCCTTGTCCCTTCCCAAATAACCATAACTAAAGAACCTGCCGCTGGAATATCTGCTCTAGACAAGAAAATCGCCGACGGGTTTTTCACCTCTTTCATGCCTAGTTCTGTCATAGCAAATACCCCAAGTTCATTCACTGCACCAAAGCGATTTTTATGGCTGCGCAAAGTTCGATATCGGCTGTCCGTCGAGCCATCCAACAAAATAGAGCAGTCGATACAATGTTCTAACACTTTAGGGCCGGCCAAGGTACCGTCTTTTGTTACGTGTCCGACCATAAAAATTGCGACATGATTTTGTTTAGCGTAACGGGTTAAAAATGCAGCGGTTTCACGTACTTGCGAAACGCTCCCCGGCGCTGACTGAATATCCGTCATATGCATAACTTGAATTGAGTCAATGACCATGATGGAAGGTTTTATTTCACTCGCTAATAAACAAATATTCTCAACATTGGTTTCTGATAATAATTTAAGTTTGTCTTTTGGGAGTTTTAGGCGATCAGCACGCATCGCCACTTGCTGTAACGATTCTTCACCCGTTACATACAACACTGGCATATGTTTAGCTAAATGACACATAGTCTGTAATAACAAAGTACTTTTGCCAGCACCTGGCGAGCCGCCTATTAACACAGCAGAGCCTGGCACTATTCCGCCACCTAAAACTCGATCAAACTCTTGTAGGCCACTAGATATTCTAGGTAATTCAGTTAATTCAATTGACTCTAAAGTTTCTATTTTGGCAGTAACTTGTCCTGCGTAACCTGAAAATTTTGCAACACTCGGGCTGGTAGATTTAGCAACTTTATATTCTGTGATGGTATTCCAAGACTTACATTCGTTGCACTGCCCCATCCAGCGTGAAAAGTCAGCGCCACATTCATTACAAACCCAAGCAGTTTTAGATTTCGCCATAAAACTCATTTAACTTCTGATAATTTTCTGCAAGTTTATCAGGCTCTAGCAATAGATAAAATTAATCCTTTTCTACATTTTCCAGTAATTTAGGTATAAACTTGTTTACAACAATGACGATAATAATTTGTCGCACAAGGTAAATACCTAATTTTTAAGCCATAGATTTTGGACTCAACAATAAGTATGACAAAAAAAGATCCAACACTTGCTGAATTTGCATCAATCATTGAAAAACTAAAACCGAGTGTCAAAGCACCTGATTTTGATCAAGTATTGAATCTGTTGGCGTCTGATATACCAAAACCAAAACGATTTTTAATAAAAATGGAGCTTAAGCGCCTTGCCACCCCTTGTGCACGTCGTATTGATCTTCGCGGTTTGGTCGACGAAGAATGCACAGAGTACGACCATCAAGGTATCGTGCATTATTTAGATATGCACAGCATTGAACGGTTCGAAAAAGGTATAGAAATTTATGGCCTCTATTGTAATGGCATCTTCGAAGATATTACCGATCGCAGCCGACAACAAAAGAAAAACCGCAATACAAATTTAGATAGTGATACAACAAGCAGCTCAGATAGTACGGCTGACAGCGGCGGCACAATTGCAAATTACCCAGCGGTCGCACTTAAATTTGGTGAGCGACAAATGCGCGAAGAAGAGCGCATGAATTACACGATGCAAATTGAAGTTGAAGCCAGCGTAACCGACTTATTTAAAGCGGTTACCACAGATATATCAGTTAGTGGCTGCCGCTTAAAATTACAGCGCAAATATCAAGTAACACCTGGTCAATTGGTTTATATCCGTTTTCTTGGTTTAGAAAAAGAATTCGCTTTAGGCCTAAAAGATAAAATTCAATACAGAGTCATTAATGTCGAACAGAAACAAGGTTACATATACCCGACCTGTGTTCGAACTTATGATGTTGAAACCCACTCGTTTGATGAGTTTCTCGCTAATTTTATTAATGGCAATAAGCGACGCTATAAACTCAATTTAGATAATTCGGTTGATGCGGTTTTGATCAAAGGTTACGAACAATATTACCTTCCACGTATCACCTCACTACCTGTATTTATAGCCCAACATGACAATGGTGCGCTCTACCCTGTTATGATGTTGAGCAACGACCATAACAAAAATTTAGTGCGTAATTGGTTAGACGAAAATAACCAAATTTGTATCAGCCAACTACTCACCCACAAACGTATTACTGAGTTGTTAAATCAAACACACAGTGAAAAAGAAACTAGCTTTTACGCTTTTACCCACGTGGCCAAAGGGCGTACCTATTTTTATTCTGCCTCTGCGGAAGAACTCGCCGCAGACGACAATTTAAAACGAATCTTTTTGGCGTTTGGTAGTAGCAAAAAAAACTGGATGGTCTACAAAGCGCAACTAAATAGCATTGCGGTAGAAAATGCGTATTTACCCGCAACTTTGCCACCTACACCTGAACACAAAACGTTTAAAGATAAAAATCGCCCATCTCCACGTGTGCTTAGCCATATCTCCAAACTAAAATACGTATTGGTATTAACCCCAGTGGACGATGAAGACTCCAAAGCCTTATACCAACAAAACAATAGTTTTGAAATAAATGAAGTTAACGAGCTCAAAGTGTTTGGCCACGCTAAAACCGACCCAATTTTACCTGTTGAAGATGTGGCATTTAAATACGTCAACTTGCGCTCGCAAACTCGCTACATCTACAAAACTGCAGTGGTATTATCTACTGAATATGTAGATAAATCGGGTATAACAAAAGATTTCTCAATCAACGGCATGCAAATAGAATGTCCAGAGTCTATGAATGTCGAAAAATATGAAAAACTTAAAATTGAACTACCCGACTTACAGCAAATATCCAGCAAGTTTAAACTGAAAAATTTAGTTTACGAGGTCATGGGTTTCAATAAAGCCAAAACAATCATTAACCTTCGTGCGTTTGAAGAGCGAGGCCAAGCGCATGTAGGCAAACAATTTTTCGAGCAATTAATTGATAAAAATAAAGACAAACTAAAAGCTGCGTTTATGGGCAATGTGATCCCAGGTTTAGCCGAAGCCTTGCGTAACCTATATATTCGCGCACAAAACAATATTGGCTTTTTCATTCACAAACGCGGTATCCGTCACGAGCTCAAAAATATTGCTTACACTAATGCAAACTCGACGGCGTTAAAATTATTTAATAGTGATAACGAAACTGGCTTCAACCTTTATCCATTATTACGCAACAACTACTTGAACAGTTTTATTATTAATATGCTAAGGCGTTTACAACGTGACTCCCTGCCTGTTTACCAAGATTTGTTTGTCAGAGTTAGAGCGCAAGAAACTAATGTAACAACACGCTTTGAAACCATTCTCGCTTCGGAAATGCGCAGTAACTCAGCCAGAAAAATCTTTATTCAAAAAGCAACTCAAAATAATGTCTTGTTTTTTTCGCTGCGTATTTATTTATCGCGTACAGGTCGTCCAGATACTGACTATATCGCCCATGAATTGGCGTATGTAAGCCAATATGCTATTCACAAGGCTAAGCAGCTAGAAGAAGATTTATGGTCGGTTACTGCTGTTGGGGATATAGTAGATATTACAGAAGAAACTATGTTGCGTTACGGTTTTAGTTACGAAAAAGTGCAACAACAATTGCTCGCACGTAAATTGCTTGGTGAGTGATTACGCTACGTCGATTTTATTCACTAAGCCCAATTTAATTTGCGTTTGGTAAAACGTATTTTGAATAAGCACAGCATCATTGCTGGCTCTGTGTCGAGCCTCTTTGCTATTTGCTGCAAGCGCTTCTTTGGTGTCGTGCCAAATTTCCATTTGTTGCTCAGTTAACACATTGACTATGCTATCAATTTTAAAATGCTGACTTACCTCAGCTTGTTCAAACAATTTAGCAACCCAGCTTGAATCATTGCCCCAAGCATCGGAATAAACGATTTGTCCGGCCAACACAGTATTTAATTGGTTAGCCACCCATTTAATATCTTTGCCAAATAATAATACCTCTTGCAATGAGATTTTGTGTGTATCTTCAGCTGTCCTTTGCCAATGTTGCCAAGATTCATGAGGTTCAATCAAACTGCAAAACCGCCTGCCTGACGATAAAACCACACCAACTTCAATTGGGTAGCTACCTCGTCCAAAACCAGACGCTTCAACATCAATAATGTTAGGTAAACTAAGGCTGCTCACGTTCCCTCCTTTTCTTAGAGCATAGGACAAGTATGCAACTTTGACAAAATTAACGCTGTTACCAATTGACTTAATTTAGTAACATTCGTATCAAATCACAATGAAAACGTTGTACCCCGTTAAATATGGCAACAATAAAAGATATTGCAAGTGCTGCAGGTGTTTCACTTGCGACTGTTTCGCGCGTTATAAACAATGGTCCTAAAGTAGGTGATGCTACGCGCGCGCGCATTAAAGAAATAATGAAAGAAATGGGCTACCGCCCTAATGCCAATGCAAGGGCATTAGTCACTCAACGAAACCCGTCGTTAGGCGTGGTCTTAGCTGAGTTATCCGATCCATTTTTTGCAACTTTAGCGCATGGTATCGAAAGTGTCGCACGCCAAAAAGACATGCAAGTTTTATTAAGCTCTGGCTCCATTCAAGCAAAAACTGAAATGAAGGCTATTGATACTTTAATGGAGCATAGATGTGAAGCTATGGTAGTACATAGCAAAGCACTCAGTGACGACGTTTTAGTTGGTTACGCTAAAGAAATTCCGGGTTTTGTGTTAATTAATCGCTACATTGAAGCTATTGCTGACCGTTGTGTCTGGCTAGATAACTATGCTGGCGGGGCAAGCATTGCAAAACACTTATTGAGTCTTGGTCATAAAAAAGTAGCCATAATTACCAGCCAATACCAAATTGACGACCCGATTCTTAGATTGAAAGGCGTTGAAGATGAATTAAACGCGGCTGGTATCAGCATAGAAAAAGCTGCAATAGAGTTAGCAACGCCGGATCAAGAAGGTGGTGAAGCGGCTATGCAAAACCTGCTGAGTAAAGGCATTGAATTTACAGCTGTCGTTGCTTACAACGACGCTATGGCTGCTGGTGCCATGTCAATGTTGTTGGATCACGGTGTGCAAGTACCAACTGAAGTCTCTGTAATCGGCTTTGATGACGTTATTTTAGCCCGCTACTGCCGACCTAAATTAACCACATTAAAATACCCAATTGAAATGATGGGCGTTAAAGCCGCTGAGTTAGCTTTATCACTGGCGACTAAAAAGCCGCAAGCTGAACACACAAGTACCCACAAATATACTCCGACCATAGTAAAACGAGAGTCTGTTTCAGTCGCGTTAAAATAGTCCACTGATGTATTAGAAAAAAGAGAGAAGCAAAGCTTCTCTCAAACCCATACTTAAGCGTTGAATAAGTATGTCAAATCAAATTGGCATTACGACTCTGTGTACCTTTGATTAAGCAAAAGCACCTTGTTCTGCGCTACAAATGAAGATATCTGCGTTTAGGCCAGTTTTGTTAAAGTAATTTTCAGCAATAGTTGCTTTAACAGCGCTGGTTAAGTTTTTCGGCACAAGTGCTACAACACAACCACCAAATCCACCACCTGTCATGCGTACGCCACCTTGCTCACCAATCACTTGATCAACAATTTCAACTAAGTAGTCAATTTGGCTTGTGGTGATTTCGAAATCATCGCGCATAGACGCGTGCGAACCTTTCATTAATTGACTTACTTTAGAAAACTCACCCGCATTTAACGCTGCCAACATATCCAATGTACGTTGATTTTCAGTAATTACGTGATGCGCTCGCTTGTATTCAAGCTCTGATAATTGAGACTTAAATTCATTTAATTTCGCCATATCAGCGCCACGCAATGTGTCTACTTGCATAATTTTTGCTGCGTTTTCACATTGTTGACGACGGGTATTGTATTCACTGTCGACTAAACCACGTTTTACGTTTGAGTTTATAATCACTAAATCCAATGAAGTTGGTACACTAGTGTATTGAATTTCTAATGACTCACAGTCAAGCAACATAGCTTGATCTTTTTTGCCCATAGCTGAAATAAGCTGATCCATAATACCGCATGAACAACCAACAAATTCGTTTTCTGCTTCTTGTCCCATCAACGCTGCTTTGATGCCATCTAAGTCCAAGTTATTAAGTTGACTAAAGGCTTTTAAAATAGCAATTTCAAAAGAAGCTGAAGAACTTAAACCAGCACCTTGCGGCACGTTGCCTGAAACCACTAAGTTTGCACCTTTAATGTCTGGGTAAACTTTCATTAAAGATAGCAACACACCACGAACATAGTTACTCCAGCTATGCGCCTCGTCACGCTGGATATCATCTAAGCTAAATTTAATGACTTCTTTTTCCAAATCAGCCGCTAAAATGTTCACTTCTCTATCATCACGTAAAGTACAAGCTATGTCTGTACCAAAGTTAATCGCAGCAGGTAGTACAAAGCCGCCGTTGTAATCTGTATGTTCGCCAATTAGATTTACCCGGCCAGGCGCATGGATCACAGCTTGTGGCTGTGCGTTAAAGTTGTCTTGGTATAAACCTGTTACTAAATCTTGTCTACTCATGGTCAAACTCACTTATTTTTGTAATGCACTGGGCTAACATTTCTTAATCTGTCAGCAGCTTGTTCTGGGGTTAGGTCACGCTGAGCTTCAGCCATCATTTCGTAACCAACCATAAATTTTCTGACCGTGGCTGAACGCAACAGCGGCGGGAAAAAAGTTGCATGTAAAGTCCACTCTGGGTGGTCATCACTACCATCAAATGGTGCACCATGCCAGCCCATAGAATATGGGAAAGATGCATTAAACAAATTGTCGTAACGAATGGTAATTTGACTAATGATATCTGCCAAACTTGCTTTTTGACCTTGGTTCAACTCAGTCATACGAGAAACTGTAAATTTAGGTAACAACAAGGTTTCAAATGGCCAACCAGCCCAATAAGGTACTACAACAACCCAATCTGTGTTTTCACATACAATGCGTTCTTTTAATTCAAGTTCACGCTGCACGTAATCAGCTATCATATTGCGACCATTCTTGTTGAAATATTCGGTAAAACGATCACATTTTTTAGCTGGTAAGGTTGGAATATGTTGATGAGCCCAAATTTGTCCATGTGGATGCGGATTCGAACAGCCCATCATAGCGCCTTTATTCTCAAACACTTGTACCCATTGGTAAGTTTGGCCTAAATCGGCAGTTTGCTCTTGCCAGGTGTCAACAACCTTTTCAATATCAGAAATTTTCATTTCTGGTAGCGTTTTGCTGTGATCTGGCGAAAAACAAATTACTCGACTACACCCAACCGTTGTTTCTTGTTTGAACAAGGCATCATCACTTGTAAATTCTGGAGACTCTGTTTTTAATGCTGCAAAGTCATTAGTAAATACAAAAGTGCCTTCGTACTGAGGATTTAACTCGCCCGTTATACGTTTGTTACCGGCACACAAATAGCAGCTTTCATCGTAACTAGGCTTTTGTTCTTCATCTAAAACTTCAGATTGGCCTTGCCAAGGACGCTTAGCTCTATGAGGAGAAACTAAAATCCACTCGCCAATCATAGGGTTGTAACGGCGATGCGGGTGTTCAGTTGGATCAAACTCAGTGGTCATACGTTTACCCTCTTTGTGTAATTTAACCTAAAAATGCCATAAGCCATATATAATGGCCGATAAGAAATAACAAACTTTGACACATCATACGCTTTACAAATAAATAACACAAGGAAAAAAGTAAAACGTTTACCCTTGTTTTTACAAGCAACTTTTTTAACTCAATCTAATCCTCACCAATGGGTAGTAAAAGTTGCAAAAACGGACTGCTTAACGATTTCTGACCGCTGCACATTAACCAAATTAATTTCTATCTGCCAACGCATATTTGCCTCAGCACACATAACAGGCACCACCTCAATCAGGTAACCTTGTTGTTGATGTATTACGTTGAGAGGAATTTTACCCATGTCCATATTAATGCCAGATAAATATGCTTGAACTTGCCAATCGTCATCATAGCTATGCTTGGCGTTATTTATGGTTAAAGCAACGGTATTTTTTTGTTCAAGTGTAAATTCTGTTTGATAACTGGTTAAATTTATATTCATGCCTTGTTCTGTTGTCAAAGAACAAGATTGTTGTCGATTTAATTGGCAATTGTTGTTGGCATTTAATTGATGAGAAGTCACCAATTGCGGTTGCCAAAAAACTATGCTAGCCAACAAAATAATGCAAACAAATAATAGAATAACTCTTAATGTATTTGGCATATCTAATCAAATGCTCGAAAAAACAGATACATAATAATATCGCAATTTCGCTTGTTATTGAGCTAAATCATGTTTTTTTAAAACTCGGCTGTATTTTTTGCCATAAAAACCATACAATTTGCGCGATTTTAGTCAGTCAACTATATTTTTGCTGCTTTTCCACTCAAA
Source organism: Catenovulum agarivorans YM01 (assembly GCF_000281085.1). Classification (GTDB taxonomy): domain Bacteria; phylum Pseudomonadota; class Gammaproteobacteria; order Enterobacterales; family Alteromonadaceae; genus Catenovulum; species Catenovulum agarivorans. The sequence continues at coordinate 184,187 of NZ_JH767523.1, read as the reverse complement.
TTGAATGGTTTTTGAGCAAAAAAGGCTATTATCTATATTTTTAGCTTGGCAAACTTAGTGATGGGTTTATCAAGTTTAAACAAATTTAGTTTTTATGCCTGAGAACTTTGGAAGATATAAAATGAGCGCAACAAGTTCTGCAACTCCGATATACAATTTTGACATAGTCAAAAAATTTGCCTTTATGGCGGTCGTATGGGGGCTTATTGGGATGTCCGCGGGTGTTCTAATAGCTGCTCAGTTAGTGTGGCCAGAATTAAACTTCGACACACCTTGGTTTACCTACTCAAGATTACGTCCTTTACATACCAATGCGGTAATCTTCGCGTTTGGTGGTTGTGCGTTATTTGCTACTTCATATTATGTAGTACAACGTACCTGTCAAACTCGTATTTTTAGTGACAAATTAGCAAACTTCACTTTTTGGGGTTGGCAAGCAATTATTGTTAGTGCAGTGATCACTTTACCTTTAGGTATCACGACTTCTAAAGAATATGCTGAATTAGAATGGCCAATTGATATTTTGATCGCTATCGTTTGGATAGCCTATGCAATTGTATTTTTTGGCACTATTGTTAAACGTACAACTTCACACATTTATGTTGCGAATTGGTTCTACGGTGGCTTTATCTTAACCGTTGCCGTTTTACATATCGGTAATAGCATGGCAATACCGGTTAGCTTTACCAAATCTTATTCAATATATGCCGGTGCTGTAGACGCTATGATGCAGTGGTGGTATGGCCATAACGCTGTTGGTTTCTTCTTAACGGCTGGCTTCTTAGGCATGATGTACTACTTCGTACCAAAACAAGCAGAGCGTCCTGTTTATTCTTATCGTTTATCTATTGTTCACTTTTGGTCACTAGTATCACTTTATATTTGGGCTGGCCCTCACCACTTACACTATACTGCACTTCCAGACTGGACTCAGTCACTAGGTATGGTGATGTCGGTTGTCTTATTCGTACCTTCATGGGGCGGTATGATCAACGGTATTATGACACTTTCAGGTGCTTGGCATAAATTGCGTACCGATCCTATTTTACGTTTTATGATTGTTTCGCTTTCATTCTACGGTATGTCTACGTTCGAAGGCCCTATGATGGCAATCAAATCAGTAAACGCGTTATCACACTACACTGACTGGACTGTTGGTCACGTTCACTCTGGTGCGCTTGGCTGGGTTGCTATGGTTTCAATTGGTTCTTTATACCACCTAATTCCTAAAGTATTTGGTCGTGAAAGAATGTACAGCATTAAGTTGATAAACGTTCACTTCTGGTTAGCAACTATTGGTGTTGTTTTATACATAGTAGCTATGTGGATCACAGGTGTTATGGAAGGCATGATGTGGCGTGCAGTAAATGCTGACGGTACGTTAACATACAGCTTTATTGAAATTGTTGCGCAGAAGAAACCTTACAACATTATGCGTTGGATGGGTGGATTGTGTGTTGTCGCCGGTATGCTCACTATGTTGTACAACGTAATTCGCACAATTAAATCAGAGAAAGTAGCTGATGAAGGTTTAGCCACTAAACCTGTAGTAGCGAACGCATAGGAGATAATCATGGCTAATAAACACGAAATAGTAGAAAAGAATATTGGTTTACTGGCAATTTTTGCGGTAATTGCGATTAGCTTTGGTACTTTAGTTGAAATTACCCCTTTAATGTTCATGAAAGATACCACTGAGCCAGTTAAAGGGTTAAAACCATATACAGCATTACAAATGGAAGGTCGTGATATTTATATTCGCGAAGGATGTGTTGGTTGTCATAGCCAAATGATCCGTCCTTTCCGCTCTGAAACAGAACGTTATGGTCACTACTCTGTTGCTGGTGAATCTGTCTGGGAACATCCATTTTTGTGGGGTTCTAAGCGCACAGGTCCAGATTTAGCGCGTGTTGGTGGTCGATACTCTGACGATTGGCATAGAGTCCACATGATTAATCCGCGTGATGTTGTGCCTGAATCTATCATGCCTGGTTACCCTTGGCTTGAAGAAAATAGATTAGATGGCGAACTCATCGCGAAAAAATTAACTGTATTTAAAGATTATTATGGTGTGCCTTATACAGACGAAGATGTTGCGCAAGCAAAAGCTTCAGTACAAGGTAAAACAGAGATGGATGCATTGATTGCATATCTACAAACACTTGGTACAGCTTTAAAATAGTTATGGATTACGGTACTTATCGCGGCATATACACCATAATAGTGTTAATAGTGTTTATTGGCATTATTTGGTGGGCTTATAGTAAGCAGAGTAAAAAACGTTTTGATAATGCGGCTAATTCTATTCTGGATGATTCAGATGTAGATAAAAAGAATAGCGGCAAAGAAGAACAACAAGTTCACAGAGATTAGAGGATTCATCATGAGTACCTTTTGGAGTTTGTGGGTAGCAATTCTATCTATCCTATGTTTGGTTCTGGTATTTACTTGTTTATACCTGAACATGAAAAACTATGCTGGCGTTGAAGAAGGCAAGTCAATGGGCCATGAATTCGACGGCATTGAAGAACTAAACAACCCGTTACCGGGTTGGTGGACCAAAATGTTTTGGTTAACCGCAGTGTGGGCTGCATATTATTTATTAGCCTACCCTGGTTTAGGTAACTATCAAGGTTTCTTAGGTTGGAAAAGTTCTAACCAAGGTATTACCAGCTTGGCTGAATCACGCGAAGCGGTAGAACAAGCTAAAGCTGACGGATTTCGAGTTCAATACGATCAAGAATTGGTTAAAGCGGAAGAGACTTTTGGTCCAATCTTCAAACAATTTGCAGCTCAAGACGTTCATGCTTTAGCTAAAAATGAAGAAGCTTTAGAAATTGGTAAACGTCTATATTTGCAAAACTGTTCACAGTGTCACGCGTCTGATGCGCGTGGTGGTACAGGCTTCCCGAACTTAACTGACAATGATTGGTTATACGGTGGTAGCCCAGAAAAAATCAAAGAGACTATCTTACACGGCCGTAAAGCAGCTATGCCTGGCTGGATAGACTCACTTGGTGAAGACGGTGTAAAACAAGTAACTGCTTATGTTATCAGTTTAAGTGGTCGTGACGTAGATGCTGGCTTAGCTAAAGCTGGCGAAGCTAAATTCGCCGTTTGTGCTGCTTGTCATGGGGCTGACGGTAAAGGTAGTGTTGCGCACAACCTCCCCTTTGGTGCGCCTAACTTAACCGATGATATTTGGTTATACGGTGGTTCAGAGCGAGCAATCAGCGAAACGCTTGCGCATGGCCGTGCGGGTGTTATGCCAGCTTGGAAAGATATTTTAGGTGAAGACAAAGTTCACTTAATTTCTGCTTACGTTTATAGTTTGTCAAATTAAACAGATAAGTAGAGGAAAAGCCTCGCTTTAGCGGGGCTTTTTTTTGCCCACGGGCACATAAACAGAGAAATATATATGACTGATGTTGATAGCAGACCTTGGTACAAAGAACCATGGCCTTGGGTTTTAATTGCGATAATTCTTATTCCAGTTTTGGTTGCCGCTGTGCGCTTATCGATTTACCGAGAATATAAAGTAGAAATGGTCGTTGATGACTACTACAAAAAAGGTAAAGCCATTAACCAGGAATTTGATCGTGAAAAACTCGCAGCAGAATATGGCATAGCTATTTTTGCCGAAGTAACAGACGACAGCATATTGTTGGATTTAAACGCAAACCGCAAAGCACCAGAGCCAGCAAACTTAATTGTTTCCTTTTATCATGCGACTCAGTCAGCTAAAGATCAAAGTGTTATGGCAACACGCCGTGCCGACGGTAAATTTTCTGCACTGTTAGATAAATCGACTGTAGGTAAATGGCAATTAACCATAGAGCCACATGATAAAAAGTGGAAAGTGCAAAAAACCATAGCACTGCCCTACACTGGTAAAATTTTAATTACCCCGTAATTTATGAGCAGTTGTTATCATTGCAACGAGCCAATTCCGCTAGATTGCCGGTTAACCATTCAGGTAAATGGCGAAAATAAAGCGGTCTGTTGTACAGGTTGCCAAGCTGTCGCCAATGTAATTTTACAAGGCGGCTTTGATGGTTATTATAAATACCGTCAAAGCTCAGCAGAAAAACCTGTTGAGCAGGCTAACCAACCAGATAACCTATATCAAGCTTTTGATGCACCAAGTGTGCAAGAAGAATTTGTCCGAATTGATCCGACAAACCAACAACACGCGGCAGATATATCCATTCAAGGTATGCATTGTGCAGCTTGCGCTTGGTTAATTGAAAAGTATCTAACTAAACTAGACGGGGTAGATTCAATTCGGGTTAATCTGACCAATGCTAGAGCAGAGTTATTGTGGGACAATTCAACAATACCACTCAGTCAAATTTTTAATGCAATAAAATCTATCGGCTATCTCCCCTCGCCATTTAAAATTAGTCAGATAGAAACCGAATACAAAAACATCAGCAAAAACTACCAAAAACAACTAGCAGTCGCTGGCTTATTCACCATGCAAGTCATGATGTTGGCATTTGCGCTATATTTTGATGTGATTGAGGAGTCTTTCGCTTATTTTTTCCGTTGGATAAGTTTATTGTTGTCTGCACCTGTCGTTTTGTATAGCGGTTTACCCTTGCTCACATCTGCCTATCGAGCACTGAGTAAAGGCTCGGTAAACATGGATGTACCGGTAGTTTTTGCTATTTACAGTACCTTTATCGCCAGTGCATATGCCACTTACAGCAACACTGGCGAAGTGTATTTTGAATCAGCGACCATGTTTGTATTTTTGCTACTGACCAGCCGATATCTAGAACATCTAGTTAAAACTAAAGCCGCGATCACCTCAGCTAATTTACTTAAGCTACTACCTATAGTTGCATTCAAATTAGACAATAATACTGTCAGTACAGTTCATGCTAATGAGCTCAAAATCGGCGACATTATTCAAGTTAAGCAAGGTGAACAAGTACCAGCCGACGGCAAACTTATTTCCAAACATTGTACGGTAGAAGAAGCACAACTAACCGGCGAAAGTTTGCCCATTGACAAGAATCAAGGTGACATTATTTTTGCGGGTAGTTTAGTCCACAACCAAATTATTCAAGTTGAAGTTGAATCTGTATATTTAAATACTCGCCTTGCGCAAATTGCCAAACATCAAGAACGAATAAACCAATCGAAAAGCCCATTAGCCAATGTGGCAGATAAAATGGCAAAACAAGCAACAATTTCTGTTTTATTCTTGTCTATCGCAACTTATCTAGGGTGGGAATTACTCGGTGAAAATGGCTTATGGTTTGCCGTTGCTGTGCTAGTTGCCACATGCCCATGTGCGCTATCACTTGCGTTGCCAACCGCCATTTCCGCGGCAAGTAATGCGCTGAAAGTCCAAGGTGTATTAATCAGAGAAAGTCATGCTCTAGAACAAGCAGATAAGTTAAAGGTTATAGCATTTGATAAAACTGGCACACTCACTACAGGTAAATTTTCACGTGCACAGGTTCACTGCAGTGAAGATATAAACCAAGATGAGTTATTAAAAATAGTCGCTGCAGCGGAAAAAGCATCCAGTCACCCATTAGCAACTGGGTTTGCTGACATAGATAGTTCAAGTATAAAATTAGAGTCTGTCGAAACCATTGCCCATCAAGGTCTACGAGTTTCAATAGACGGGGTTGAATATACAATTGGCAGTAGAAGTTTATTTTCTAGAGCCGAGCGACTTCTGCCGAACGCACGTTGGCAAAACGCTCAAATTTACGTGTTTAGACAAACCACCTGCATAGGTGCAATCGAACTGACCGATGAACTTAAGAGCAGCAGTATCGAATGTATGCAAGAGTTGCCGACACAGAAAGTGATATTGTCCGGTGACCATAGCCTGTTGGTCGATAAAATTGCTGCAACGCTTGGCATCGAATTTCATAAAGGCTTAACGCCTGAAGCCAAACGCCAAAAACTACAGCAGCTACAAGATGAATACGGCAGCGTTGCTATGCTTGGGGATGGTGTAAACGACTCAATTGTCTTAGCGACTGCCGATATCTCATTGGCCATGGATGAAGGTGCAGAACTGTCAAAATATAAAGCCGATGTGATTTTACTCAACTCACAACCTATTGGTGTTGCAAAGTTAGTTAAGATGTCGCAGCGCCTTAACCGCATTTTAAAACAAAATTTTGTTTGGGCTATTGGTTACAATGCTTTAGCATTGCCTTTGGCGGTATTTGGCATATTAACGCCTTGGATGGCCGTGATAGGCATGTCGGCAAGCTCACTAATTGTGGTTAGCAACTCAATGAGATTACTGAAAAGATGAATGTAATTTACGTTTTAATTCCGTTGGCGATTGTGATTATTGTTGTCGCACTTGTCCTGTTTTTTTGGGCGGTGAAAAAGAATCAATTTGATGATTTAGACCGCCAAGGCCATGACATATTGTTTGACGATGATAAACCACAAGATAAATAAGCTTTTATCTAATGCCTGAGTTTATCACAGCATTTATTCTAGGTTTAATGGGCGCAGGCCATTGCATAGCCATGTGTGGGGGTTTAGCGATTGCATCTGGCATTAACGGTCGCTTCAGCCACGCGTTTTTGTATAGTTTAGGTCGAATTACAAGTTATGCCTTTATTGGCCTACTGGTTGGTGCTGTGGGCTTTTGGTTAACGGTTAGCTTTAAACCCTTTTTATATATCTTAAAAATACTCTCCGCATTGCTATTAATTTACCTAGCTTTATATATAGCAAAATGGAATTTTTCTATTACTAAAATTGAAAAAATTTCTGCTAAATTATGGGCTAAACTGGCACCCACAGCACAGAGCCTGATTAAAGACAAAAGTTACCTAGGTCGCTTTACCGCCGGAGCGGTTTGGGGCTGGTTACCCTGTGGCTTGGTTTACAGTGTACTCACATGGGCAGCGGCGTCTGCTAACCCTTTTAAATCTGCAGCCCTTATGTTTTGTTTTGGCTTGGGTACTTGGCCAGCCTTGTTATTATCGGCGTCAATCGCTCAGCAAATGCACCATTTTTTAAATAAAATGCTCGTTCGCAACATTATCGCGATAAGCTTGATTGCATTTGCAATATACATGTTAGTGACGGGTGTAATGCAATTCGTATTGAGTTAGTATTGCTTGATAGCAATTTTTAGATAGTAGGCAAATGGACACAACAGCAAAATTTACTTCAAGCATCCAGTGTCAAAAATGCAGCATTAGTCAATTATGTTTACCTTTTGCATTGAATGACAACGAACTCACCCAACTCGATAATATTATTCAACGCAAAAAACCTTACCAAAAAAAACAGAAATTGGTTGAAGCTGGGCAAACCTTTACATCATTATATGCTGTTCGTTCTGGCTCGTTTAAGTCTTATACTGTTTCGAACTGTGGCGAAGAACAAATTATTGCATTCCACCTGCCAGGCGATATTATCGGATTTGATGCCATTCAAGCACATAGTCACCCTAGTTTTGCCGAAGCACTTGAAACGGCAATGATATGCGAAATCCCGTACGATACAATGGACCAACTTAGTGCCACTATGCCAAAGCTACGCCAACAAATATTGCGGTTAATGAGTAATGAAATATCACTCGATCAAGATATGTTGTTTTTGCTTAACAAAAAAACCGCTGATGCACGTTTAGCTAGCTTTTTACTCCAGTTATCGAACCGCTTTAAACAACGTGGTTTATCGTCTAAAACATTTAGTTTAACCATGACTCGAGGCGAAATTGGTAACTATTTAGGCTTAACGGTTGAAACTATAAGTCGCCTATTTAGTCGCTTTAATCAAGCTGGTATCATTAATGTTGAACGTAAACTCATTACAATTGAGTCTTTCAACGACCTCAAACACATCGCCGAATTTAGTCTACAACCTGACTGTAAATAACTTATATTCTGCCTAAAATTTTAAGCAAAGCGCCGCGGGTTGAACTAAACTCAAATAAATTACAAGCTGTGGAGCTTAGCGATGAGAGAAGTAAACAAAATTCTCGTTGTTATTGAGCCTAACGACGAAAAATTAAAAGCACTACAACGCGCCGTAGCCATTGCACATAAAACAGGTGCAACCATAACTGCCTATCTCGCGGTATACGATTTTTCTTATGAGATGACGACTATGCTGTCGGCTGAAGAGCGCGAGTTGATGCGCCGCTGTATGGTAGAAGAGCGCACACAATGGCTAGAAGACGTCTTAGAACCCTTTGCCAATCAAGTCTCACAAATTCGTCCTTTAGTTGAATGGCACAACCGTCCCTTCGAAGCTGTCATTAAACAAGTTATTCAATACAAATATGATTTGGTGGTTAAAGCTACTCATGAGCATGGCGTATTACGTGCGGTCATATTTACCCCAACTGATTGGCACCTGCTGCGCAAATGTCCTTGTTCAGTACTCTTGGTTAAAGAGCATGATTGGCCAGAAAATGGCACTATACTGGCTGCGATTAATAGTGTGAGCCATGAACAGCAACATATTGACCTGAACAACAATATCATTAGTACATCCCAGTACATGCAAACCCTGCTGCAAGCCAATTTAAAGTTACTCAATTGTTACCCTGCAGGTGCCGTCAGTTTAGCTGTGGAGATCCCTGAATTTGATCCAACAGCTTATCGCGAAGCTATACGCCAACATCATTTAAACTCGACGCTAAAATACGCAGAAGCCTTCAATATTGTTGAAGACAATTGTATTTTAGCCGAAGGCTTACCGGAAGATTCCATTACTCAATACGCTAGGGAGTTAGACGCAGAGCTGATTGTATTAGGAACTATAGGCCGAAGTGGTATTTCTGCCGCATTATTAGGTAATACAGCCGAGCACCTATTGGATGGCGTTAACTGTGATGTTTTAGCATTAAAACCCTACGGTTTTCAAAGCCCAGTCACGCTAAACAAAAGTAAAGATTAACACCTTCCTGAATTTTGCTATAATCCGCGCCTCTAATTTAGTGAGGCGCAACATGCAAACTTTAACCGCAAAAAACCAGTATAACTTCAACAAACTACAAAAAAGAATACGTAGATGTGTTGGTAAAGCCATTGAAGACTTCAACATGATTGAAGATGGTGACAAAGTTATGGTGTGTCTATCCGGCGGAAAAGACAGCTACACTATGTTAGATATTTTGATGTTTTTACGTCAAAGAGCGCCGATTAACTTCGAGATTATTGCTGTTAACTTAGATCAAAAACAACCTGGTTTCCCAGAAGATGTTTTACCTAAATACTTAGACTCAATTGACGTTGAATATAAGATTATTGAAGAAGACACTTACAGCATAGTTAAAGACAAAGTGCCAGAAGGTAAAACGACCTGTTCACTTTGCTCAAGACTGCGTCGAGGTATTTTATACCGGACGGCGAAAGAGTTAGGAGTGACAAAAATTGCCTTGGGTCATCATAGAGACGACATTTTAGAAACGCTATTTTTAAACATGTTCTATGGCGGTAAATTAAAAGGCATGCCTCCTAAACTTATCAGTGATAACAAAGACCACATTGTTATTCGCCCGCTAGCTTATTGTCGTGAAAAAGATATAGCTAAATATTCGAGTATTAAAGAGTTTCCAATCATTCCATGTAACTTATGTGGATCACAAGAAAACCTTCAACGTAAAGTCATTAAAGAAATGCTGCAAGGTTGGGATAAACAACATCCAGGCCGTTTGGAAACTATGTTTAATGCAGTGCAAAATGTCAGCCGTTCACATTTAGCAGATCCAACTTTATACGACTTTAAAGGTTTGCGCTCAACCAGCCAACTCGAAAACGAAGAAGGTGATATAGCCTTTGACAAGCCAAGTATTGAGCCCCCCCAAATTGATACTGAATTATATGCAGAAGACGATCAGATAGCAGACGAAGAGAAAATTTCAATTCAGTTTATCAATGCAGGCTGAACAACAACTCTTATTTAAACCGGGTAGTTATTTCTAAACTACCCTGTTACGGCCATATCCAGCACAATGTCAACCATACACAACCAAGCTTAAACTCGCCTTAACTCTAGATAACAGCTTGCTTTCTAGGAGCTATTTATCCTGATAGCTGCATTGAATTCACTAGTAATAGCCTGCTATTACATATGCCAATTCACCTTGCTCTAAGAATAACTACCTCCCCCAGATGAGTTATGAATAAACTTTATTAAATGACAAGGTATTAGCTAATTTCTCATCCAGAGTTCTGGTTAAAATAATTTTAACATTTGATAAAACTATGATATATAACAATTTGTATATTTCGCAGTTCTGGTATTACTCAACCATTTGTTATCGCGAGGTGATGTTGTTATGCAGTTGCAGTGTCCTAGTTGCCAACAACAAATAAATGAAACAAAAACCTACGACCTAGACAGAAATAACATACGGCAGAGAATTTTATGCCCCCATTGCCAAATGGGCTTAAAGGTTATTCTTTCCGGTAAGTCGAATAAGCGGTTGACGACTAAAAGCCTTACCCTGAGTATAGTAGTCAGTGTAATCTTACAGGCTATTAGTGTGTTGTTAGATATAGCTTGGCTGGCGATCACCTCGCATGTAGTCCTCATCGCAGTACCCATGCTGCTTTTATTAATAGATACTGTGAATAAACGCAAGGCGCGTATTGAACTAAAACAAGAAAGAATTACCCACAAAGTATAAAACGAAGGCGACTAAAGAGAGACAATATAGGGTTTACATCATCCCTATATTGTATTATTTGCAACAAGCTAACTATTGACAGACTGAGTGTTTAAATAAAAACTTTTCAATGCCTGATTGGGTATAATGGCACCTTTATGCTGAATCACTTCAGCTGCAACCTGTGCGGCAAAGTCTATTGCTTCAATGACTGAATCCCCACGAATTCTCGCCATAATGTAAGCGCCATTAAACGAATCTCCAGCCGAAGTTGTGTCTACAACAGTTTCAACCGGAGTAATGGTAAACTCTGTTAGTTCTTGACCACATTTAGCCACAACACTTTGGCTGCCATTTTTGATAATGACTTCACGACAAGCAAACTGCTCAAATAACGCCAAAACATCTTTACTGGTGTAACAGGCAAATACTTCACGTAAATCGTCCATTCCCGGCAATACGATATCAGAACATTTAAACGCTCGAATAAAAGCCTCTTTAGCTTCTTGTTTGTTGTGCCATAACACTGGACGATAGTTAGGATCAAAAACAACAGTCACACCACTTTCTTTAAGTTTATGTAACAGCTCAAAGAAATTGTCGCGACTTTGTTCAGTAATTACCGCTAAGCTAATGCCTGAAAAGAAAAATATATCTGATTGAAGCAAGTTATTTAAACTATGTTGCATCGCCAGTGGCTGCATAATTTGCCTAGCGGCTGAGTTACTACGCCAGTAACTAAAGCTACGCTCACCAAATTCATCCGTTGAGATCATATATAACCCACAGCTGTAACCTGACAAACGATACAAATGCTCTATACCGAGTAATTCATCCCAACAAAAATCTATAATCTTTTGGCTAGCTTGATCTTGACCAACTGCAGATACGTAATCAACTTGGCAATTAACGTCGGCCAAACCAGCCAAACGTTTTAAATAAACAGCCATGTTTAATGTATCTCCTGCAACCCCTAATTTGTAGCGCCCTGATAATTCGGGCGCCATTTCGATCATTGCTTCACCAAAACATAAAACTCGCTTCATAGCTATTCCTTTACATTGGCAATGCAGCTCGGATATCAGTTCTGTGCTGCAAAATTACTTTGTAAGCTTCCGTGACTTTGTTGATAACTTCAGAGTTACTACGTACAGCTTCTGGCAACAAACCTTCCGCTGTCATAAACGTTTTAACGTCTTGAGCAATATCTCCAGTAAAATTTGAAATAATTTGGTGTAATTGTGCCGCTTTTGGATCGTTAATGGTTTGCTCGGTTTCAACTTTATTGACCAAGAACAATAACCAAGCGGCAACCACGTAGTACAACTTATTATTGTTGCTACGACCGGCTTTGAGGTTATCTAATATTGGTTGTAATGTACGAACAGGAATTTTAATTGTGCCGTCACAAGCTATTTGTTCTAACAAGTGACAAATTTTTGGATTTTCAAAACGACGCACAATTTGCGCTGCATATTCATGCAGATCAAGCCCAACTGGCGCTTCAATAGTTGGAATAACTTCTTGTGCTGCGATTGACTGTAAAAACGCTTTTAAGCGGCTGTCAGAAACGGCTTCAAAAACACTCTTGTAACCTAACAAAGGTCCCATATAGGCAAGAATAGAATGCAAGCCATTCAAAATTCTTAACTTAGTATTCTCAAATGCTTCTACATCATTGGTAAAGATAACTCCAACTTTTTCCCACGCTGGGCGCTCAGCAGGTAAAGTATCTTCAATAACCCACTGATGGAAAGCTTCACGGTTAACCGGCGCTAAATCTTCTAATCCCAGGTCATCTTTAACCAATTGCACAGTTTTATCTTCAGTGTGCGGAGTAATACAGTCCACCATAGTATTTGGGAACTGAACATTTTGCTCAATCCACTCTGCTAACTCTGCATTAGCCGCTTTGGCAAATTGCACCACTGCAGTTTTAAGTTTTTCACCATTGCCAGGTAAGTTATCACAAGCAACTACGTGAAACGGTTTAGTACCAGCGGCGTGACGCTGTGCCAAACCATAAGCCAACATGCCAACTACAGTGGTAGGAGCTGACGGATTGGCTAAATCAGCTTTTATAGCATCTAATTCGGTATCTAAATCACCAGCTGAATTTAAGCAATAACCTTTTTCAGTTACAGTTAAAGATACCAGCTTAGTGTCAGCAGAAGTCAAACGCGCTAACACTTGGTCAAGTTGATTTTTAGCAACCAACACCTCTTTAACTGCGCTAACAATTTGGTAATCAGTATCTTTATCATTCATAACAACAGTGAACAAATTATCTTGTCCTGAAAGTTGCTGTTGCAGCGTTTCATTTCGCATTGATACAGCGCAGATGGCCCAATCACCACCACACTCGTTCATCGCGCGCTCAGTGAATAATGCTTGATGTGAACGATGGAACGCGCCTAAACCTAAGTGCACAATGCCAATCTTAGTTGCACTACGTGAATAGCGAGCAACTTGAACATTAGCAGGTAATGAATCAAGTTTAGCGGCAAGGTTCTGTTCATTTAATCTCATAAACACATCTCTCTATAAAAATTGCATATCTGTTACAAGAAATACCACCGGTGGCATTTCTTGATAAATTAATCCAACCAGCCACTCAAAACAGCTGATTTACTATAAAATTGTTCAAATTCGAAATCAGTTAACTGACGTCTAATTTCAGGTGTGATTTCTCTGTCATACTCTGCACCTGTACCTGTATTTTGGTATTCAAAAAAACGGGCTGTTTCTGGGGGAAATTGTGTTTTTTTACCACCGTCTTTAGCTGTACCACCCATTGAGCTCCACCCTTCAGTTGCAATATGAGCGCCCATTGAAGTTCGCATAAATACAGCATTACCCACTGCATACGGGTTAGCATATCGTCCATCAGAAAAGGTCGTCGTTGGATGCCAAGGCCGACCAAGCGGCACAGACCCATCAGTAACCCCCTCTTCACTGGTCAATTTACAGTTGTAAAAAATAAAACCATAAGGTGTTTGAATTCTGGTACTCGGCGCTGTGATATAACCAGTGTATTTTACATCTTTATAGCGACGACGGCTTTGAATTTCGCTGTTTTCAAACCATACTGTACCTGCACCGAATATAAAATCGACATGACCACTTATTTTCGAGTCAATAAATGCGCTACGGCCGCTGTCGGCATATAGCGTATCTTGATAACCTAATAAAGACACATTAATAAATAAACTTTTGTCTGCGTTACCTGATATTTGCAGTGCAACTGCTTGTTCACCATTTACTTTACTAGAGTCTGTTTTATCCAATTTTTCATTAGCTGGATAATCAAAACTATTGGCTATGGTAATGTTTTTCGCTGTGAAGTTTGCCTCGGTCACACGAAAGGTCGCTGTGCCAAACGTGCCAATTTTTTTACCTTTTTCTGGATCAATAAATCCAGCGTACAAACCATATTCAATAACTGTGTTGTCACGATCTCTACCAATTAAACTAATATTTTGTTTATTGATTTCAACCCTTTGTTGATACACACCAGGTTCAATATAAATAGTTGCACCATGGGTTGGCGCAAAGTTGACGGCCTGCTGGATTTCAGTAAAAGCGTATTTCCCATCATCAACCAGTTTATTCTTTTCAGACTCGTTGCTCACAACATATAACTCGGTTAATTCATTATTATTCACTTGGCTAGCTGTAATCTTATTGCTACACGCGGTAAGAACAATACAAGCACAAGCAATAACGCTTGTTAACAAAGGCATTTTCATTAGAACAACTCCGGAGCTAATTGCTTAAGATCATCTACAAATAAACCGACAACTTGATCAGCGCCCCACTCAGATAAATGCGTACCATCGGAAACGCCTTTCGGATACGAAGGGTATTCACCTGGCTGATAAAACAAGAATAATTCTTTTGCCTTTACCGGTCCGAGTTTATTCAATAACTCAGTTGTTTTCACAGTTAAATCTATCAAAGGTACTTCAAGTTCTGTAGCCAACTGACGCATAGCGACTGGATAATCTTTATGTGTATCGACAGCTTGATTATTCTCATCATATTTATAGCGGCTAATAGAAGTTAATAAGATAGGTGTTGCACCCAATTCTCGTGCTTTATTAATGTAATAGCTTAAATAAAATTGGTAGCTTGAAAAAGGTAAGGTATTGCGGTCATTATTTTTTTTCTGATCATTATGACCAAATTGAATTAATAAATAATCACCTGCATTTATTTGTTCCCAAATAGGATAAATGTAACCTTCGTTAATAAAACTTCGAGAGCTTCGGCCTGAAACGGCCAAATTATGCACAGTTACAGAATCAGCTAAATGTTGCTGCAAACGCATCCCCCAGCCTGTACGAGGATATTTATTTGCTTTGTAAAAGCTGGCGGTTGAATCACCGATAATAAATACTTGGGTCTGTTGTGTTTCCTGTGCGTGTAGTACCTGTGTTAACAACAGAAATACACAGCCAATTAAAACCTTTGGGAACAATACATTTAAGTTTACTTTGTTTATTAACTGCACCAGGCAACTCCCATCAAATTGTATAAACTAGGTCAAAAAAGCAGTGCGCTAGCCGCTTGCGCAGCTAGGCACACTGTACAACACACACATGGAACGACAAAAACGAGTAAGCCAATTAAATAGTAAATGGTTTGCCATTCACCATAATATTTGACTGGATTAAACCTTTAACATTTTCAATTACACTGTCATTAGTCACTTCTTTGATATCAATGTTAGTTAAACTAATGCCAGAAATTGGTGTATGTGGATAACCTCTAACAACAAACGCGCGTTTTGCTTTTTCAACTTTTAGGTTATCAATATGAATATCTTTTAGTACTGGAATAAAGTTACCAGCGTCACCTTCTTCATAGTAGAAGTTAACCACAACCGCGTCTTTAACATGGCCTATTTCAATATTGCGATAGTTTAAGTTTTCTAACAAACCACCACGGATTGAATTGGTTTTAATACGAATACCACGCGCAAGATCTGGACTGCTCATTTGGCAGTTTTGTGCATATAAATTACGTACACCACCAGAAATTTCGCTACCAATTACCACACCGCCATGACCCGCTTTCATCTGACAGTTTTCAATAACGATATTTTGACATGGCATAGCAACACGACGACCATCAGCATTACGACCTGATTTGATTGCGATACAGTCATCACCTGTGTCGAAGATACAATCTTCAATTAACACATAGTTACAAGATTCAGGATCACAACCATCAGAGTTAGGCCCATAGCTGTCACAATGTACTTTACGTATAGTCACACTGGTACATAACACAGGGTTCAATAACCAGAATGGAGAATTACGAACAGTAACACCTTCGATTAATACGTTTTCACACAAATACGGTTGAATGAAAGGTGGACGTAAGTAGTTATTTTCAAAGACACGCTGTTCAACTGGCACATTATCTTCTGCCATTTTTTGTACCGCATCACGCGTGTGTTTTTGATTTTCTACGTCACTGATTTCCCAATCAGACTTTTTCCATTTACCTTTCCAAGGCCACCAAGTGTCGTTGCTACCACCACCTTCTAAGATACCTTCACCGGTAATCGCGACATTTTTCTTTTTGAACGCATAGATTAAAGGAGAATAACCTATTAGCTCTGTACCTTCCCAACGGGTAAACACATATGGTTTGTACAATTCAGGTTCAGGGATAAAAGCAAGGGTTGCACCTTTGCTAACATGTAAATTGATGTTTGACTCTAAGTGCACTGGACCAGTTCTAAAAGTACCTGCAGGTACAACAACACGACCACCACCAGCTTTACTGGCAGCTTCAATGGTTTTAGCGATTGCCGCTGTATTGACAAAATTAGCATCTGCTTTTGCGCCAAAATCAGTAATTACAAAGTCTTGATTTGGAATAACTGGCAAATTAATTTTGCCTTTAATACGCTTAACTTCGCGAGTCCACTTATCTGCTTGCTCCGAACCACTAACAGGAACCATATCGGCGACTTGGCTACAACCAGTCAGACTAGAACCAGCAAAAGTCATAGCGCCCGCTGAAGCTATGCCCATAGCTTTTAATGTTTTACGTTTACTAAAGTCCGTCATATTCACCCCAGTTTTTATTAGTTACTTGAACAAATTCAAGAATAATTGATGCGTTGCATTTAATTCAAACTATATAGACACTATATGCCACCGGTGGCAATTGGTCAACTTATAGTTAAATATTTATAGACAAAAAGTTAAATTAACTCAAATTGGATTTGTAATAAATTTCAGAATTAAAAAACGCTTGGTTGAACAAATGAATCCAAAACCAAGCGTTTATTTATGTAGAGCAGTATAGATTAAAGTAAACCGAAGAATTTAGGTAACCACTCGCTGATACCTGGAATGTAAGTCACTAACATCAATACGATAAACATAGCGATATACAAAGGCATAAGTGGCCTAATTATTTTCTCAATGGACGTTTTAGCCACGGCACAACTAACAAAGAGAACCGAGCCAACCGGCGGTGAACATAAACCAATAGATAAGTTAAGCACAATCATAATACCGAAGTGCAACGGCGACATACCTAGCTCAGTTGCAACTGGTAAAAATATTGGAGTAAAAATCAGTACCGCTGGTGTCATATCCATAAATGCACCAACCACAATTAGCGTTAAGTTGATGATTAATAGGATCAAGAATGGATTATTACTCAACTGCAGCAAAAATTCACTTATGGTTTGTGGAATATTTTCATAAGATAAAATCCACGACATCGCAGAAGATGCACCGATTAACAACATTACAATAGCTGTGGTTTCAGCTGATTTAAGTAAAATACCCGGAAGTTGTTTCATCGCAACTTCACGATAGAAGAACACACTCAAAATCAAAGAGTAAATTACCGCGATTGCACCCGCTTCAGTTGCGGTAAACACACCAGCAATAATACCGCCGATAACGATAAAGATAAGTAATAAACTTGGAACAGCCGCTAAAACTTTTTCCGCTACAATTTTCAGTGGCAAACGGTCTTCTGTTGGATAACCTTTAATTTTTGCGTAACCCGCACAAACCAACATTAAGGCTAAAGCAACCATAATACCTGGTAAATAACCAGCTACGAATAATGCAGCAATTGAAACACCGCCACTGGCGATCGCGTAAATAATTAAGATATTACTTGGCGGAATCAACATACCAGTAGTTGCTGCAGCACCAGTTAATGCAGCTGCAAAGTTTTTATCATAACCCTTCTTTTCCATTTGTGGGATCATAAAACTACCAATTGCACTGGTTGCTGCAACCGCTGAGCCTGAAATCGCACCAAATAAAGTACAAGACATTACGTTAACTAAAGCTAAGCCACCCGGTAGCATACCAATTAATGCCATAGCACATTCAATTAGCCGCCGAGCAATACCGCCCTGCCCCATAATGAGTCCGGACAATACGAAGAAAGGAATTGCCAATAAAGCAAAACTATTAATACCACCAGCTAAACGCTGTGCAATTGTTGTTGCGGCGGGAATAAAATCTATGCTGTAAAGCATAGTCACTAAGGTAGCTAAACCAATACTGAATGAAATTGGTACATTCAGCGCTAACAAAAAGAAGAATACTGCGAGTAACAATAAACCTGAAAATTCCATCATTATTCCCCTTGCTCACAAACTTGAGTTTGTTTGCAATTGATAATTTTTTCTATTGCAAATAGGCTGATTAATAAACCTGATAAAGGCACAGCAGCATATATGTAACCCATCTGAACCTCTAAAGCGGCTGAGGTTTGTGCCGGATCTAGGGTTAACTTAACCAAGGCAACACCACCGATACACATAACAACAACCGAGAAAGTCAACACACATAAATGTGCAAACAGAGTTGCGATGAATTTACGGCAACCTTGCATTCGGTTGGTTAAAATATCTAACCCTAGATGAGAGTCCTGTTTATATGCGTAAGCCGCACCAAACAAACCTATCCAGATTAATAAAAATCGCGCTAATTCCTCAGTTACAGAACTAGGCGCTTGTAAAATATAACGAGAGATCACTTGCCAACAAACACCCGCAACAATCAAGGCAACCAATGCTGTCAGCAAATATACTAAAACTTTTTCAATACCATCCAATATTGCTTTCATGGTTGTACCTTCGCTTGTTGAATAGAACTTGTGCTATCAAGATTTGATTGCGTTTCTGCAAGCTTTGAAATATCAGCTAAGTAGTCACCAATTAATGTGCCATCAAAGCTCTTATGAAAAGGTTTCACAGCCTGTAAGAAAGGTGTTTTGTCTGGGTAAATAACTTGAACGCCTGCTTTTTCGACTTCAGCTAACGCTTCTAGCTCACCCGCTAACCAGAGTTGTTTTTGCAGTTCAATTGAATCTTCAATCGCTTGTTTCAGCCAGCCTTGCTGTTCTTCGTTTAAGCCATCGTAAATATGCGCACTACCTAAAATTACATCAGGTATAGATGTATGTTCATTTAGCACATAGTACTTACAAATTTCATAGTGACGTGACAAGTAAAAAGACGGCGGATTGTTTTCTGCGCCATCAACAACACCTTGTTGTAAAGCTGCATACAGTTCACCAAATGAAATAGGTGTTGCAGCACCACCAAATGCGTCAATCATCTTAACCGCCATTTGGCTTTCCATTACACGTATTTTCTGGCCAGATAAGTCTTTTGGTTGCTCAACTTTGGTTTTGGTCATGTAAAAACTACGGCTACCTGAATCGTAATAACCCAAACCTACAAAACGTGCTTTACGGGTTGAATCTAACAATTGTTGCCCAACAGGACCTTGTAATACATTCCATCTGTGTTCACGACTTTGGAATAAATAAGGCACACTGTAAACTTTCATATCCGGCACAAAACCTTCTATCGCAGCAGCCGATACTTTGGTCATAGCCAAGCTACCAATTTGTAGAAGCTCAACCATTTCCCGCTCTGTACCTAATTGGGCGTTTGGATAAATTTTAATTTCCATAGTGCCATTAGAATATTCACGCAATTTGTCCGCCATGTGCACCATAGCTTTGTGCACACTGTGTTCCATATCTAATGTATGACCCATACGCAGCACGACTACATCATCTTGCTGTTTACAGCTGGTTGTTAAAAACAACAAGCTGAGCAACAAGGCTGATTTAATTATTGAAAAATAACGCATATTGCACCTCTATCGCAGTTCAGACGGACCGTATTTGTCCATGTCATCGTATGCTAGGTTTTCGCCCGCCATGCCCCAAACAAATGCGTAGTTTGAAGTACCGGCACCAGAGTGAATTGACCAAGGTGGTGAAACAACCGCTTGATGATTGTGAACCCAAATATGGCGAGTTTCTTTCGGCTCACCCATAAAGTGACAAACAGCTTGATCTGCAGGTAAGTCGAAGTAGAAATAAGCTTCCATTCGTCTGTCGTGTTGATGAGCTGGCATAGTGTTCCAAACACTACCTACTTGTAGACAAGTAACACCCATTTGTAATTGGCAGGTTTCAACTATACCGTTGATTAATAACTGATGGATTTTGCGCTCGTTACAGGTTTCTTTGCTACCCATATGCAAAATATTCGCATCTTCCATCCCTACTTTTTTGTTTGGGAAAGCTTGATGGGCTGGTGCTGAGTTGATGTAAAACAAAGCAGGTGTATCTGAACTATCACTTTCAAACACAACGTCTTTTGCACCTTTACCTATGTATAAAGCCTCTTTGTTTTCTAGCTTATAGACATTGCCATCAACAGTAATTTGTCCAGTACCGCCTACGTTGATCACACCAACTTCACGGCGATCTAAAAAGTGCTCAGCTTTCAACGCATCTATTGTTTCTAATTTTAATGCTTGAGATTTAGGTACGGCAGAACCAACCATATAACGGTCGTAATGGGTATAAACAAAAACAATTTTGTCTTCTGCCATTATGTTATCGATTAAAAAAGATTCTCTTAGTTTATCTGCTGTAAAAGTTTTTACTTCTTCTCTGCCAATGGCATAACGATTTGTATATTCAGTAGTCATATTTATCTCCAAGCTTAATTAGCGGGCTAACCAGCCGCCATCAACAGCCAAAATATGACCGTTTACATAATCACTCGCGCTCGATGCCAAAAAGACCGCAGCACCACCTAGTTGTTCTGGCTCACCCCACTGACCTGCAGGAATACGCTTTTGAATTTCAGCATTTCGCTCAGCGTTATCTTGCAAAGCTTGAGTGTTATCCGTTCTGAAATAACCTGGCGCAATCGCATTTACTTGCACATTGTGTTGTGCCCACTCGTTGGCCAAAGCTTTAGTTACACCAGCAATACCGTGTTTACTTGCTGTGTAAGCTGGTACTGTAATACCACCCGTATACGAAAGCATTGAAGCGATATTAATAATTTTGCCTTGTTTGCGTTCAATCATTTGTTTACCGATTTTTTGGCTTAACAAAAATGCTGAATTTAAGTTAACGTTAATAACTTTTAACCATTCGTCTTGTGGAAATTCATCTGCTGGGTAACGCGCTATCGTACCGCCATTGTTTACCAATACATCCACTTGGCCTTGCCAAGCAATTGCTGGTTCTGCCATTGCTGTAACTGAATCAGCATCATTTAAATCAGCAGCAACAGAAATAGCCTCTCCACCTAACTGACGAATTTTTTCTACGGTTTGCTCACAGCCATTCACACTTGATGCGCTACACACAACTTTTGCACCCGCTTTTGCCAAAGAAATAGCTATGGCTTGGCCTAAGCCCCTACTTGCGCCGGTTACTAGCGCAGTTTTGCCAGTTAAATCAAACGCTGAAATATCACTGTTGCTCATTTGCACACTCTCCAATCAATTATTACCACCGGTAGCATAAATACCAAAGACACACTAAACTGTTTTAATTACTAATATTAGGTCACTAATTGGTTATTTTCTTTATGCTAACCGTATTTTGTAAACTAGAAGCATCATTTTTGATGTTATCTTTTTTAAATAGATAACACAATGTTAAAATAAAATAAATGCCACCGGTAGCATTTATTGTAAATTAGCACTATAGTATATGCAACCAAGTATCGTATTTACTTGAGAAGCTTTAATTAGCTTCATAAACTCTAACAAAAGATCAATTTGATTAACATTTAGGTGAAACCATGGGAAATAAATTTCGTAACATGTGGTTGTTATCTGCAGTAACTGCAATGTCCACTGGCCTAGTGAGTTGTGGTAATACGCAGAGTTCAGCATCAAACGCGACCACCACTGCAACAGATAATTTAGATTATGTCGCTAAAATGACATTGAGAAATCCATCAAAATTCGCACGAAACGATGAGATTACCTATTTTAGCTTCCCTGCTCTTGGCATCGACTCCAGAGTGCCATTGGCGAAAAATTTAGCTGTTTACAATGAAAATAATCAGTTGGTGCCAAGTCAAGCAATTGACATGGACCAAAATGGCGAAATTGATCATCTAGCTATCTTAAACCAATTTGCCATCGGCCAAAGTCATGAGCTTGTCATCAAAAAAGCCAGTCAACCGGCTAATTTTGTAAAACGTACGCAAGGCGATTTAGCCCATAAAGTAGGCGGCGAATGGAAAGGCTCTAAATATATTGGTGGCGAATTTAAAAACGTGACTAAATTAGTTGTGCCTGAACAATACACAGATCATGGCGAATATATTCGTTATGAAGGTATTGGCATTGAGTCAGATCAAGTTGGCTACCGTATTTATTTAGACTGGCGCAACGGCTTTGATATTTTTGGTAAAACTAAAGATGAAATATCACTGCACAAAGTTGGTTTAGACGGTTACCAAAGCTACCATGAAATGCAAGATTGGGGCATGGACATACTTAAAGTAGGTAAATCTCTAGGTATGGGTGGCTACGGTTATTGGAATGGTAGCGAAGTTGAACGCGTATCTAAAGTTGATAACTGGCAAGCACAAATTGTCGATAATGGTCCAATTTATTCATCTATTCAAATCAATTACAAAGGCTGGCAAGTAAAGGATCAAAAAGTTGACTTAACTGCCAAAATGGCTATGACAGCTGGTAGCCGTCTAGTTAAAGTTGATTTATCGACCACAGAGAAAGTTGATGATCTAGCGATTGGTTTAGTTAAACATAAAGGTACACAATGGATCCAAGGTGAAACTGACATTCAAGGTACTGCATGGGTTTATTTTGCTTCTTATGGCCAACAAAGTTTAAATAATGACAACTTAGGCATGGCATTGTTCATTAAAAAAATGAACATCAAAGAAATCACCCAAGACAAAAACAATTATGTAATTGTTAGCAAAAGTAACAGCAAAGATTTAAGTTATTATTTTGCAGCAGCTTGGGATAAAGAGCCGAACGGTGTTACCTCACTTGCTGATTTTGAAACTTACTTAAAACAAACCAGTGAGCGTTTAACTCGCACCATACGTGTAAATAAAACTACAGCGCTAGCAGCAAAAGAAAATGCTATGCCACTAACCAGTGCAAAAGCATTAGACGTTGCCAAGCGCTTAGCCGATTCAGAGTTGCGTCGTAAAGCGTATGACTATGTAAACGGTGGTTATGACAAAATGCGTCACCGCCCTTCTAAATATACCTATACAACAGGTTTGTTAGCTATGTCGTTTGACGACTTGTACCAAGCGACTTTAGATCCTAGATATCGCCAAGCTGCACAAACTATTGTTGGTTCATTTATCGCTGAAGATGGCAAAATCATTACCTACAAAAAGTCTGATTTTAATATCGATAAAATCAACTCTGGTAAAATGATTTTGCGCTTGTATGAACAAACCGGTGAAGAAAAATATCGTATCGCAGCAGACCATTTGCGTGATCAATTAAAAGATCACCCAAAAACTTCAAATGGTGCCTTCTGGCATAAAAAAATCTACCCACATCAATTATGGTTAGATGGTGTTTACATGGGTATGCCTTTCTTAGCGCAATACTCAGCTTTATTTGAAGATGGTGCATCATTTGATGAAGTTATCCATGAATTTGAAGTAAGCCGCGAATACTTACGTGATCCAAACACAGGTTTGTATTTCCATGGCTGGGACGAGTCTAAATCAATATATTGGGCAAATCCTGAAACAGGCTTATCACAAGAGTTTTGGGCGCGTGGTATGGGCTGGTTAGCTATGGCAAGCGTAGATGTTTTAGACTTTTTACCAGCCGATGATAAAGAAAACCGTAAAAAGTTATTACACATAATCGAAGAGTTTGCCGCTGATTTAGTTAAATTCCAAGATGAAGAATCTGGTACTTGGTATCAAATACCAAACAAACCAAATGAAATTGGTAACTATAAAGAATCATCAGCAACAGCTATGTACACCTATTTCTTAGCTAAAGCAGTTAACAAAGGTTATTTACCGAAAAAATACAAAGCAAACGCAATCAAAGCGTATCAAGGCATGTTAGATGTATTTGTTGAACCACATCCAGACGGAAGCGTGAGTTTAACCAATATGTGTTTTGTTGCTGGTTTAGGTTTTGGTCGTGATGGTAGCTATAACTACTATATGGATGAGCCAGTCTTAGCTGACGATCCAAAAGGGACAGGTCCTTTCATTATGGCAAGTGCGCAAATAGCCACACTATTGGACAAGTAATTTTGCTAAACTGAAATAAACAGTTTCCCTCTAACAAAAAAGCCACTTTAACAATTTAGTTAAAGTGGCTTTTTTATTTAAACTTAGTCGTAAATTTTACTTATTTTTTAGCAGCTTGTTTTGCTTCGAAAGCCGCCATTTGTTCTGGCGTTGCTGGTAGTTGATGTTTGTCTTTCCATTCAGAATAAGGCATACCATAAACAACTTCACGCGCAGCTTCATAATCAACTGATTCACCGAGCTTTTCCGCTTCAGCACTATACCATTTAGCTAAACAGTTACGGCAGAAATTGGCCAAAATCATCAGGTCGATATTTTGCACATCTTTATTATTGTCTAAGTGGGATAATAAACGACGGAAAGTTGCCGCTTCAATTTGATCTTGTTTGGATTTATCCATGGTTTAAGCCTTTTCTTTCTCTTTTTGTTTTTTCTTATTTTTAATGTATTCGAGCGCACGCTCAAGATCTTCAGGCGTATCTATACCTGCAGGTGGCGTTTCAGTAGCAACACCAACATGAATTTTTTCACCATGCCATAACACACGCAATTGCTCTAACGACTCAAGCTCTTCTAGCGGGCTTGCTTCCCAGTTTAAGTACTGGCGAACAAACTCAGCTCTGTAGGCATAAATGCCAATATGGCGGTAATAATGGCGTGCAATATCATCGCTGGTATCAGCTTTTGCAAAACGATCTCGATCGTAAGGTATGGCTGCACGGCTAAAATACAGCGCATAACCATTTTTATCCATCACCACTTTAACCGCATTTGGGTTAAACAATTCTTCTTTGTCTTCAATTGGTACAGCCAAAGTTGCCATATCGGCTTCTGTGTACAAAGCCATGTTATTGGCGACTTGGTCAACAATTGCTGGTGGAATGAAAGGCTCATCACCTTGCACGTTAACTATCACGTCTGTTTCTTTTAAACCCAGTAGCTGAATCACCTCACCAATACGTGCGGTACCAGAATCATGGTTATTACTTGTCATGACCACTTCAGCGCCAAAACTTTGTGCGGCGGCGAATATACGCTCGTCATCGGTCGCAATCACAATTTTATTGGCTTTGGTTTTTTTGCATTGTTTATAAACGCGTTGCAACATGGTTTTACCCGCCATGTCGACTAAAGGTTTACCAGGAAAACGCGTAGAAGCGTATCGAGCAGGAATGACTATGGTATAACTCATGATTGAACCTCATCCAATGTTAGTGCGCGAGCTTCGGGCTCCATCAACACAGGGATATCATTACGTATAGGATAGGCCAATCTGTCAGCTTTGCACCATAATTCAGTTAAATCCTTTTTGTAATGCAAGCCACTTTTACAAATTGGACAAGCAAGGATATCGAGCAATTTTGTATCAAATGCCATAGTTTTTCCGAGTTTGTTTAAGTTTAGCTGTTAATTCTTCAACGAAGTTTTGGTTGGGTTGAATGCCTATTGGTAAATAACACCAATTGTCTTTCGCAAAATTTTGGCATTTAACCGCGTCTTTTTCAGTCATTATCACCGGCTGCTCATTTAAAAAATCAAAATCAGCTGCGTTAAATTTATGATGGTCGAGAAAATGATGATATTCAAGTATTTGTATATTTTCTTGCGCAAGAGAGTCATAAAACCGCTGTGGATTACCAATTGCACATACCGCATGATAAGCGGTATCAATAGAAAAAACTTTATTATTATATTTTGGATTAACCGCTTTTAATCCTTGAGGCTCAACCACAAAATAATCTGTGGTGAAGGGATTAGATACTTGGCCATTGGTAATCACCAAAGCACTACTGTTAAGCCGCCAAGCACCTTCCCGCAAAGGCCCGGCAGGTAACAATAACCCATTACCTAACAGCCTATTGCCATCAAGCAAAATTATTTCAATATCCCGCTGCAGTGCATAATGCTGCAATCCATCGTCTGAAATGATAATGTCGACATCAGCCTGTTGTTCAAGCAATTTGCAACAATCAGCTCGATTTGCCCCTACCACCACAGGCACACCAGTGCGATCGGCAATTAAACATGTTTCATCCCCAACTAATTCAGCACTATCTTCTACTGTTATTAAATGAGCACCCTGCTTTATTTGCCCACCATAGCCACGCGAAATAACCGCTGGTTTTAAACCTTGTTGCTGTAAATATTCAACTAACCAAATTACAAATGGCGTTTTACCTGTGCCACCCACGGTAATATTGCCAACTACGATAACAGGTTTGCTGCTGCGGTAAGACTTCTTTATCCCTAACTTAAATAAACATCGGCGCAGCGCAGACAAGAGCCAAAAAATCAGCGTTAATGGCAAAAGTAAGTAGGTGCCTTTGTGCTGTTTATACCAGCCGCGTTCAATCCAATTCACGCGCCACCAGCAAATTGCAAATCATAAATCTGGCGATAAATACCTTGCTGCTCTAATAAAGTTGTGTGCGTGCCCTGCTCAACAATTTGTCCTTGATTGAGCACTACAATATTGTCGGCTTTTTCAATGGTGGATAATCTATGCGCAACCACAATCACAGTTTTATTAACACTCAACTCATCAATTGCTTGTTGAATTCTGCGTTCAGATTCGGTGTCTAACGCAGAAGTTGCTTCATCTAAAATTAATATGGGGGCGTTGCGCAGGATTGCTCTTGCGATAGTAATTCTTTGTCTTTGCCCACCAGATAAACTCATACCATTTTCGCCAATATGTGTGTCTAACCCTTCGGGTAAATCTTTAACAAAATCTGTTACATAGGCTGCTTCTGCTGCGGCTTCAATTTGTGCTCGGGTGACATCCCCTTCAATACCATATGCAATATTGTTGGCGATGGTATCGTTAAATAAAATAACGTGCTGCGACACCAAAGCAAACTGTGCACGCAAAGATGCCAGCGTGACATCTTTGATTGATTGACCATCAATCAATACTTGCCCTTGTTCAAAATCATAAAAGCGCGTTAATAAGCTGGTAATAGTCGATTTACCACTGCCCGACTTACCAACTAACGCAACGGTTGAGCCAGCGGCTATATCTAAGTTGATATTATTCAATGCAGGTTCATTTTTGCCAGCATAAGTAAAATTAACATCTTTAAGTTGAATATGGCCATTAACACGTTTGAGTTCGGTTTTGCCTTCATCTTTTTCAACTGCTTCATCTAACAAAGCAAACACACTGCCACATGCAGCGATACCCCGTTGAAAATCAGCATTGACTGTCGTTAATAATTTAAGCGGTCGTAACAAGGTCATCATACAAGTTAATACTGTGGTAAAAGTACCTGTGGTTAAGGTGCTTAAAAATTCAGGATCACTGGCAATTAATAACACAGATGCCAAAGCTAAAGATGCAATTACTTGTATCACAGAAACACTAATGGCTTTAGTGCTGACCAACTTCATTTGCTGCTGACGGGTTTGATTATTAATATTGGAAAACTTGTCGGCTTCTAATTGTTGCGCGCCGCTCATAACCACAACTTTATGGCCGTTTAACATTTGTTCAGAAGAGGTAGTGACATTACCCATTGCTTTTTGAATGCGGCGGCTGACAGTGCGAAATCTTTTGCTGACATAACTCACAATCACACCAACAACTGGCCCGATTAACATAAACACTAATGACAGTTGCCAGCTCAAATAAAACATTACCACCAACAAACCTAATACAAATGCACCTTCACGGACTAAGGTCATTAAAGCTTTGCTTGAAGCATTTTGAATTTGTTCAATATCAAAAGTTATTTTTGCGATGAGGTCACCTGTTGAGGTTTGATCGTGAAAACTCACTGGTACTTTCATTAAATGATTGAACACCTCTTGGCGTAAAGCACAAACAACATTAGTGCCAACCCAGCTCAAGCTATAAGTTGCGAGGAAATTAGCAATCCCACGAGCAATAAAAACAATTGGAATGGCCAAGCCCATAGTAAATAACAAATCGTAGTTTTTCTGGGTTAAACCTTCATCGATAAAAGTTTGAATTTGCGAAAAGAAAAAAGCATCTATGCCTGCATACAACAACATGCCGATAATGGCAAAAGTTAATCCGGTACGGTATTGAGTTGTATAAGTTAATAAGCGCCTAAACAAAGCTTTTGATTGTGTGGGAGAAACAGAATGCATATTCAATCATTTAGATAGTCAAGTGCGGCTATTCTAATCGCAGCATTACAAAAGATCATCCCTAAATGCGCTTAATTTGCCAGAGGCCTGCTTAATTGATTGTTTATACCAAGGTAAGCAAATCCCAGCTAACTCGCTTTTAACCTCAATTTCAGCTTCTGGATTAAAATAAAATATGCTTTGGCCATCCACAGCCGAATCAATAACAACTTTAGAATTTCGCTGTAAAACCTCAATAACTTGTGGGTGTGGATGGTTAAAACGGTTAAAGGCACCGCGACTAATCAAGGCATATTCGGCTTTGCTCGCTTGAATGAAGTTTTCCGTGCTTGAAGTTCGACTACCATGATGGGCAATTAACAGCACATCCAAGGGTAACAATTGGCTGAACTGACTTTGTGTTAATAACCAAGATTCAGTTTGCTGTTCAATATCACCGGTTAAACACACTTTATGTTGCAGATCTGAGATACAAACGACACAAGACGCATTGTTTTTATTATCGGCCAAAACATTTTGCCAACTAAACCAAGTTAAATTTAACCAAGTTTGTTGGTTGACTTGCTCACAGCCGACTTTGCCCTGATATATGTGTGCATTTGGCCATATTCTGCCAATTGCTTCTAAACCACCTGCATGGTCTTTGTCGGCATGGCTTACTATGACCTGCTCAAGCGATAAACCACGAGCGATTATAACCGGCTGCACAACAGCTTCGAACAAATTGAAGCCCGAATTAAACCTATCACCAGTGTCGTATAACACAGCGGATGTTCCGTCCTCTAACAATATGGCCAAACCTTGACCAACATCCAACATATGTAAACGCCAGCCTTTGTTATGCTGCTGTAGTTGAAAACTTACAGCAATTGCTAGCGGAATAAGCGCCAGCCCAGCCAACATGAGCTTTCGTCTAACAAATGCCATATATCTTAATAAATACACAAACAAAAATCCGGCTGGGATTAATACAACAAAAATCAGCGATAGTTGGCTTGCGTTTAACGCAACAAAATGGCCTTCAAACCAAGCTAAAGTTTCAAACAACCAAGTTAAATTTTTGTCGGCAAGCCACACCAACGGCAAAGATAAAGCCGGAATTACCAAAAGGCACATCAATGCCAACATTAATAGCGGCAAAATAATAAAAGAGACCCAAGGAATCGCGATTAAGTTAGCCAATAAACTACCAGTGGGAATTAATTGAAAAAACACCACTTGGGTGGGTAACAGTAAAAGACTAATCCCAGTTTGCAGATAAATAATGCGTAAACAAAGATTGTGTTGGTCTAGCGAAAATAGTTGCATACAGCGCCAAACTAACAATACGCAAGCCACGGCGATAAAACTTAACCAAAACGAAATGCTCAGCGGGCTTAAGGGTAGCAGCAGTAATACAACAAACAAAGCAACAACAAAACGTTGATGGCTAGACCAATTTAGCCTGAACAAACTGAGGCTCACCCAAACACTGATAAATATTGCAGCGCGAATTATTGGAATAGATTGCTGACAAAAATATACGAACAACCAAATCATCATCAAGGCGGTCACTTTGGCTAATGTTTGATAAGCAAAATAATGTGAGGTACGCATGGGCAATAAAATCAACAACACTAACCAATAGCACCAGAGAAAAACCAGTCCTATGTGCAGCCCAGAAATTGCCAACAAATGTGCCGTGCCGGTATTTTTCAAAACGTCCCAGTTTTGTTCAATCCAAGACCTGTCGCCAGTTGTCAAAGCCAACATCAAATCGCCAAATTGAAAATCTACAAACAGCTTTTGCAACTGGCTGTGCCATATGTGTTTGAGTGATGGCTGGTCAGATAAAACTTCAACCTGCTGTATATAACCTGTAGCAAAAATATTTTGTCCAAACAGCCATTTTTTAAAATCAAAACCAGCCTGATTATTAAAACTTGTCGCAGGTTTAATTTTAACTTTAAGTTTAACCAACTGATCTAATTGCAGTAACGGTTCAGCGCGATAGTAACTCAAACGTAATTTGCTTGTTGGCAGCCAAAATGCTTGAGAACAAATTTCAGTCTGATAGATACAATTTACAGTCACATTAACTTTTTGTTGGCTTTTGCCGCCAGCTAAGCTTTGTACAGATAATTGGTCAATTTGTGCCTGAATCACTAGGCTTTGGGCTTGATTATTCGCAACAATTGGCGATAAACTTTGCCACTGCATAAATGCTGATACTGAACACAAGCCAATTAGCACAGATGCAATTTTGTAGTAACGCAGTATAATTGCACAACCAATTAGTAGCATTGTCACTAATAATTCATTTACGTTGAATAGAATCGGCAAGTTGTTGGCTAGAATATTCCCAACAATAAAACTTAGCAGGCACGCTTCCATGTGTTAACCCTAATATAAGTGGACTATAACAATTTATGCCAAAGAAATTTATCCAAAGGTATCTGCCAGATCACCATACAATTAAGAATCAAAAATCACTGAAGATTTTTGGTACTCTGTTGCACGATGCAAACCTTTGGCACCTGAATCGAAAGTCTGTTGCAGGTGCATTTGCTGTTGGCTTATTTAATGCTTTTATTCCAGTTCCATTTCAAATGTGGTTATCCGCAGCTGGAGCAATTTTATTTAGAGTAAATTTACCGCTGGCAGTAGGTTTAGTTTGGATAACCAACCCTTTCACCATACCACCGATATTTTTCGGTTGCTACCTACTTGGTACATTTGTTTTGGGCCAAGAAAGCCAAGACTTTAATTTTGAATTAAGTTGGAATTTTTTAGTTGAAAGTATGTCGACTATAGGACCTGCATTAATGACCGGAAGTGCTATTTGTGCAGTCACATTTTCAGTTATCGGCTATTTAACTATGAACGTATTGTGGCGCTCTAATGTTAAGTCTAACTGGCAAAAACGCTTGGAAATGCGTAAACACAAACAAAATAGCTAAACTCACTCCTGATGCAAATTAGGCAAGTAACCAAACCTAGGTCACTTGCCCTACTATTAAATAAACAAGCGATTAAGCGTTCATTGCTCGTAACATCCACGCGGTTTTTTCGTGAATTCGCATTCTATCAGACACCAATGCCGCACTTGACTCATCATTAGCGTCTTGCGCAGTTTTTAATACCTGACGTGCTGTTTTCACAACTTGCTCATGGCTTTTGGTTAATATCTCAACCATAGCGCTGCCAGCTGGAATATCGTCTACTTCTTCAATCGAACTTAACTGTGCAAATGCTTTATATGTGCCTGGCGCATATACACCTAAAGTACGAATACGTTCAGCGATATCATCTACCGCGACAGCTAGTTCAGTGTAATGCTCTTCAAACATTAAATGTAGTTCACGAAATTGTGCGCCTGTTACATTCCAATGAAAATTGTGTGTTTGTAGGTATAAGGTATAAGAGTCGGCTAATAATCTTTTTAGTCCTTCAGCAACTGCAACTCTATCTTGTTCGTTAATACCAATATCAATGCTCATAATAAGTTCTCCAATTTACTTAATTAAATCTTATCCCGCGTTTAGGTTGAGATAATAATGGTATAAATAGACATTGGTCTCAAACCGGAAAAATCAATTGTTGTAATAGATTTTTTTCAATTGGGGTCAACCAGATCTTGGATGGTGGGCTTGATGTAACTGCTGCAATCGTAATTTAGCCACATGGGTATAAATTTGAGTGGTGGATAAATCACTATGGCCTAATAGCGACTGCACAACGCGCAAGTCAGCCCCATGATTAACTAAATGGGTAGCAAAAGCATGGCGTAAAGTATGCGGCGAAATTTCTGTGCTAATACCCACACGTAAACAATAATGTTTAATACGATGCCAAAAGGTTTGCCGAGTCATTTGCACACTGCGGTTACTTAAAAACAATACTTCACTTTGTTGTTTATTCAGTTCGGGACGCGAGTAAGCTAAATACTTGGTAATTAAATCTTGCGCCAACTCGCCCATCGGCACTAAACGTTCTTTATTGCCTTTACCTATTACCCGCACCACTCCAAGCTCAACATTTACTTGTTGAAAGGTTAAACCCACTAGCTCGGTTACCCGCAGGCCTGTTGCATACAATAATTCGAGCATGGCTTTGTCGCGTAACTCAATGGTATCTTCTTCGCTCGGCGCATCTAATAGTGCATTGACGTCTTGTTCAGTAATGGTTTTAGGTAAATAGATAGATAATTTGGGGGGCTTAACAAACTGGCACGGATCGCGCTCAATTAATTTTTCACCAATCAGGTATTTATAAAATTTTTTGATACTACTAAATTTGCGTGCAGCGCTACGCTGTTTGACGCCATTTTCAGTTAAATACACAAGATAAGCTTGCACCAGTTCTTGCGTGACAGCATAAAAATCACATGGCGCATTAGCGCAGTAACTGGCAAATTGAATTAAATCAGACTGGTAAGCTTGGCGAGTATTTTCACTTAAGCCTTTTTCAAATAATAAAAAATGAATAAATCGCTCAATTAAATCTAATTCAGCTTGCTCAGGCTTTTTCGCTTTGCTCATGCTTTAACAACCAACGCTTTACATCAACTTTATGGCCTAAACGCCACTGACCAGAATAACCACCTATGCCGTTAGCGGCAACAATTCTGTGGCAAGGAATTACAATAGGAATAGGATTATTACGACATGCCCCACCAATAGCCCGAGCGCTGGTATTCACCTCTTTGGCTAACTCACCATAAGTTAAACAGGCTCCAAACGGAATGTTTTTTAACGCTTGCCAAACTTTTTCTTGAAACACAGTACCTGAAATTTGCATAGGTAAATCAAACTGATTGGTCTTTTTAGCAAAATATGCAGTTAGCTGGCCAACTATCTCAGCTGTCAGATTATTCGCTCCTATCACCACATAAGGTACACTGTCTGCATGCACATCAATATGGGTTAATGCTTGCTCATTATTCATCACAGCAATTTTGCCAATTGGTGAAGTGATTATCGCCTGCGCAGATGGTCGCATATTATTGCCCTATTCTCCCTTCGAGTTTGATACTATAGCGCGAATTTTATTATCGGGTTATGAAATAATATGAAAATTGGTTTATTTTACGGCTCTACCACCTGTTATACCGAAATGACAGCAGAAAAAATACAACAATTTATCGGCGACGACATTGTTGATATTTTTAATATTAAAGATTTTCCGTTAAGCGACTGTTTGCAATACGATTATATAATCTTTGGCATCTCAACTTGGGATTTTGGTGAATTGCAAGAAGATTGGGAATCAATTTGGTCAGAGGTTGCCGAGTTAGATTTATCTGGTAAAACCATTGCGCTATATGGCCAAGGCGATCAAGAAGATTATGGTGACTGGTTTCAGGACGCTTTAGGTATGCTTTACCAAGCCATCAAACACAATAATTGCCGTATTATCGGCTTTTGGCCAAATGAGGGTTACGAGTTTACTGCGTCAAAAGCTCTAACCCAAGATAAAAGCCAGTTTGTTGGTTTGAGCTTAGATGACGAACGTCAGTTTGATTTGAGTCAACAACGCATCGAAGATTGGTGCGTGCAAATTTTGCAAGAAATAGCCGAGTAAATTTGATTTAGATCCATACCATTTTTTCAATTCTCAACTACATTGTTAATGAGACGAGTAGTTTGCGTATCATTGGCTTAATATTGGACAGTGAGTATGAGAAAAAAAATCGCAGTGATAACCAGTGGTGGTGACGCACCAGGCATGAATGCATGTGTACGCGCTATTGTTTTGGCCGCCAATCGTTACGGCCATCAGGTCATTGGCTTTAAACACGGCTACAATGGCTTAATTGAAAATGAGTATAAAGAGCTAACAGTTGAAAGCGTTCAGCATATTATAAAACTCGGTGGCACCATATTAAAAAGTGCCCGCTGCGAGCCCTTTACCACAGACAAAGGGTTAACCACAGCGGTAAACAACCTCTCCCGCAATGAAATTGATGCATTTATTGTCATTGGTGGTGATGGTTCGTTACGTGGTTTAGATAGGCTGTCTAAACACTGGGATGGCCAAGTAATAGGTGTACCTGGCACAATAGACAACGACCTTAGCGGCACAGATAACACCATAGGCTATCAAACTGCGATAGATACAGCTTTAGACTCAATTGATAAATTACGCGACACTGCCGATGCATTTGAGCGCATATTTTTAGTTGAAGTTATGGGTCGCTACGCTGGATTTATTGCATTGGCCAGCGCAGTTGCCAGTGGTGCAGAACAAGCTCTTTTTCCTGAAAGTATTGAAGACCCTCATTTAGAACTAGAAAGCATAGTGCAACACGTTGAGTGCCTGCGCAAAGTAAAAGGTAAATCCAGCATTATCATGGTCATCGCCGAACATTTATGGCCAGGTGGTGTTACAGATTTAGCCGAAACTTTAACCAAACAAATCGGCATTGAATGTCGCCCTTGTATACTTGGCCACATTCAGCGCGGTGGTGCGCCTGTTGCTTACGATAGAATTCTTGCAACCAAACTCGGTACTTACGCTGTCGAAATCATTAACGAAGGCCAGTCTGGTGTTATGGTCGGTGAAATTAACAATCGTCAATGTGCGCATAAACTTAATTATGTGTATTCAGAGCAAAAAGCGCTTGATCCCTATTTAGTAAAAATACAGCAAAATATTTTCGACGTTGTACAATGCCTGAATCAAACCAAAACTTTATAACTTAAACTCATATGAGTGATTTAAACCAACAACTCTGTCCTTGCGGCAGCAAGCAGCTTTTTTCAGCCTGCTGCCAACCTTATATCAAAGCTGAAAAAACCGTAGAAAATGCCGAACAATTAATGCGCTCTCGCTACAGTGCATATGCAACCAAAGCAGTTGATTATTTGTATCAGACACAAGCCCCGGCAACACGTGACAACCAACTCAAACAAGATATTCAAGCTTTTGCTGAACAAACTCAGTTCCTGCACTTACAAGTGCATCAGCACACAGTGTTAAATGATAAACAGCAACAAGTTGAATTTACCGCTGTCTATAAAGTGCAAAACCAATTTCAGCAATTGAACGAATTATCTGATTTTATTTTTGAAGATAATCAATGGTATTACCAACAAGGCAAAAGTGACTTTATTAGTTTGAAGTTAGGCCGCAATGACCCTTGCCCATGTCAATCAGGTAAGAAATTTAAGAAATGTTGTGGTGTAGGCTAATTGCCCTACACCACAATGAACAAACTAACCTAAGCTTGTGCCCAAGCTAGTTTTGCACGTTTGATCCCTTCTTGAATTTGGTAGGCAACCAAATAGTTGACTGGAACCAACAACAAGGTAATTAACGTGGCAAAAACAATCCCAAAAGCGAGTGAAACCGCCATAGGAATTAAGAATTGTGCTTGAGTCGATTTTTCAAACAACAAAGGCAACAAACCAAAAAAGGTGGTTAATGAAGTTAAAATAACCGGTCTAAAACGAGCAGAACCAGCGGTTAACACGGCTTCGTATACGTCCATACCGCGTTTTCTAACTTTGCCTATGTAGTCGACTAACACCAGAGAATCATTCACTACAACCCCAAGTAATGCCAATAATCCCCATATGCTCATTATGGTTAAGTCCATGCCCATTAACCAATGACCTAACATGGCACCTATTGCGCCAAATGGAATAATTGACATCACCACCAAAGGTTTAGTGTACGAAGCAAGTGGAATTGCCAGCAGTGCATATATGGTAAACAACACACCAATCAAACCCCAGTTTAAAGATGCAAATGATTCGGCTTGTTCTTTAGCTTCACCATCTAACATATAGGTTACACCTGGATATTGCTCTACTAGCCCTTTAATGTATTGGCTCAAATCAGCAATCAGTACAGTCATATTCGCTTGTTCTTTATCCACATCACCTAGGACATTTAATACTCGGTTGCCATCAATACGATAAATCGCAGTTGGACTTTTACCCGGTACTAAATAGGCTACATGCGCTAGCGGCACTTGAGTGCCAGAACTAGTGGTAATTAACATAGATGATAATTGCGCAATAGAATCCCGCTCTTCAATTGGAAAACGCACCATAACCCGAATATCATCACGACCACGCTGGATACGCTGCGCTTGGATACCAAAAAAGGCTTGGCGCACTTGGCGAATAACGTCAGAGCGGCTAATGCCTAACACGTGCGCTTCTGGTTTAAGCTCAATTTGTAACTCTTCTTTACCGTCAGCCATAGAGTCACGAATATCAAAAACCGCCGGATAGGTCGCCAATCGCTCTTTTATTGCTTCAGCAACTTTATTTAGTTGCACAAAGTCGTTACCTCGTAGCTGTACCGAAATAGGATCACCGCTTCGGCCAATTTCCGAACGGAAAGTCAGCTCTTCTGCACCGGCAATCTCGCCAATCGCACTGCGCCACTCTCGCGACAAATCTTGACTGGTAATAGCTAATGAGCGTTTTTCCGGTGGCATAATTTCAAAACGCACACGACCGTTTGCAGCATTACCACCATTGCCGGTTTGCGACAAAATATGAATAACAACACTTTCGCCTGTTACCGGATCTATGTACTTTTTCTGAATCTCCTGCGCCAGTTTGGTCATGCGCTCAATATGTCTATCCGTGACTTCAAATGGCGTACCACTTGGCATGGCTAAACTTGCAGTAACAGTTTCAGAAGGGATTCTTGGGAAAAAAGTAAATTTGGTATAACCCGTTTGTGCGGCAACGATAATGATCATCAATATGCCAACAAAACCAACAATTGTGGTGGATTTGTTTGATAAACACTTTTTCAAAATTGGCTGATAATATTTGAGAATACTCGCCTCAAAGCCATCCGCAAACCTTTGTTGAAACTGAGAAAATTTGTTCTGGCTATTGCGTTGTGAGCGCACTTTTAAATATTTTAAATGCGCTGGTAGTACAAATTTAGATTCAATTAGCGAAAACAGCAGTACGGGTATAACCACCATAGGAATTTGTGCAAATATCTGTCCTCTGCCGCCTTCTATAAACAATAAAGGAACAAAAGCCGCAACTGTAGTCAGCACGCCAAAGGTAACTGGCACTGAAACTTCTTGTGTGCCGGTAATGGCGGCTTGCAAACCATTTTCAGCTTTTTCTAAATGTTTATAGACGTTTTCACCAGTGACAATCGCATCATCAACCACAATACCGAGCACAACGATAAAACCAAACAAACTAATAATATTTAAAGTCACACCAATTATAGGCATCAAGGCAAATGCGCCTAAAAAGCTGATTGGAATACCTAAAAATACCCAAAATGCGACAGATGGACGCAAAAACATCCCTAACAAGATTAAAACTAAAATACCGCCTTGCACCGCATTACTTACCAAAGTGGCAACACGGTTTTTAACAATAACTGAGTCATCATCCCAATAACTCAAAGTAATTCCTTGCGGCAGCTTGTCTTGCATAGATGCAATGTAATCTTTAACTTTATCCGCAACTTCAATCGCACTTTGATTACCGACACGCATTACCCCAACAGTTGCGGCTAATTCACCGTCAAAACGCGTACGTAACGAAGTTTCTTCAAAACCATCAGTTATTTTTGCAATATCACCTAAAGTTAAAATGCTGCCATCTTCATGTTGTTTAAGAACGATTTGAGCAAATTCATCTTGGCGATAAGCCTGCCCTTTAGAACGAATTAGAATATCCCCACCTAAAGTGCGAATATTACCTGCGGATAAATCCAGAGAGCTATTTTGAATTGCGTTTGACACCTGGCTTAGAGTTAAGTCGTAACTGCGTAAGGTATCTTGAGTTAATTCAATGGCTATTTCATAATTGCGCACAGCTTCTAGTTCAACTTGAGTAATACCATCGATACGGAGTAAGTCGTCGCGTACACGTTCGCCTAATTGGCGAATTTCCCGCTCAGAAACATTGCCAGATATAGTCACATCAATAACATCACGTAAACGCACAGCTAACGAGATGATGGGTCTTTCAGCTTCAACTGGTAGCGTATTAATCGCATCAACACGCATTTTAACATCGTCTAACAATATACGTGGATCATAGCCTTCTTCAACTTCCACAGTTACTGATACACCACCTTCAGTACTGCGGCTGCGAATTTCTTCAATCCCCTGTAAATCAATTAACGACTCTTCAATACGGCTAGCCACCGCAAGCTCTGAATCTTCCGGTGTTGAACCGCGTAAGGTCACATTGACGCTAATGGTATCAGGCGCAAAGGTTGGAAAAACCTCAAGCGGAATACGATTGAGTAAGCTATACAAACCGGCTGATGCGATACAAATAAGCAATATATTTGCCGCCACATGATTTCGCGCAAACCAAGCTATCATTGCTGACCCTCACCACGTTTTGACGGTTTACCTTGGTTAGCTTGCTCAGAGCGCAACTTAACTTGAGTGCCAGAAGGTAATTGACCTAGTGAAGTAGTAACCAATTGTTCACCGCCAGATAAACCACTAGCAATGACAGATACAGCTGCGTTTTGCCATTGAATTTCAACTGGCTGGCGCACGATAGTGCCATTTTCATACAAATAAACATACTGGCCTTGATAGATAACTCGATTGTCCAGCACTATTGCGTTATCTATGGTTTTACCAAAAATTTTAGCTTTGACGTATTGAGCAATTTTAAGCGGCATTTTATCAGCATGCTCTACTGCGTATGGCTGTTTAATCTGTGCGACCACATTGAGTTGACGACTATTGCTATCAATTGCAGCACTGGTACGGACAATATCTGCCGACCACACTTGCGGATTTGTTTCACTCAATAATGTATTGAGAATATTCGCTTTAGTTTTAACATTTGTTTTATTTGGCTCAGGTAAATCCAATAAAGCAATTTCATTGTTTTTAATCGGCAGTTTGACCTCTAAAACATCCGTTGCATAAATATCGGCAAGTTCGGCATTTGTCCCAACAACTTTAGCAACATCAACTTTAAGGGATAATACCCGACCATCAAATGGCGCGTAAATTTTGGTTCTGGCTAAATCGAGTTGAGCTTTTTTGTATTGTGCACTGGTTGAATCAAACTTAGCTTTTGCCGCAGCAAGCTGTGGTTTGCGCAATACTAAGTCGGACGGTTCACCTGATTTGCCTAATCTTTGCCAATCTTGTTTTGCTTGTTCCGCTTGGGCTTGTTGCTGTTTATATGCTTGCTCTGCTTCTACCATATTTGCATAAGCAGCTTGCACTGACGCGACATAATCAACGTCTTCAATTTCAATCAACAAGTCACCTTTATTAAAAAAGCCACCACTGCGCACAGCATCAGCAACAAAAATAATTTTGCCACTAACCTGAGAAGACAACTGAGTTTGAATGCGTGGTGCAATCAAACCATAAGATTCAATTTCAATTTGATAAGGTGCAGGTTTAATTGTAGTTACATCAACACTAATATTAACCACAGGTGGTGGCGCGCCGCGTTTTGCTTGTGGTTTAAATATATTTAAAGCAGCAATAATCGCTGCGATCACAACTACTAAAATGACAGGCAAAACATATTTTTTAGAATTATTCGACACCCGAGTCTCCTCGTAAACTAGCAACAGCATAATCTCCACCAAGTGCTTGGTGGAGCTCAATTTGATTTAAAATAATATCTCTCTTTAAGCCAATAACATCACTATTAGCATTAAATGCGCGGCGCTGCGCTTCTAGGTAAGTGGCATAACTACTTATACCGGCAAGGTATTGCTCAAATGCCAATTGTTCAGCTTTTTCAGCATTCACCTTCGAATTTTCGCTATGGATTAAACGTTGACGCAAACTTTGATATTCAGCCAAAGCTAATTCAACAGCCTCAAACGCTGTATATAATGCTTTAACATAACTAACTTCTGTCTGTTTAAGATTTAATTCAGCAATCATTTGTTCTGCTTTTAACTCACCAGCTCGAAACAAAGGTTGAGTGATAGAAGCAGCCAACGACCAACCCAAACCATTGCTCAATAAATCAGACAAACTGTTTTGTGAATCAGAAATAGATGCAGATAAACGTATGCCAGGAAAACGATTTTTATGCGCTATCGCCAACGACGCATCATCAATCAATACATCTATCCAAGCTTGTTTAATATCAGGGCGTGCTTTGATCAACTCTGACGGCAGCTCATTTGGAAATGAATAAGATAAATCGTCAAGGTTAATATCAGTTTGTAAATCTTTATGCGGATAATTACCCAATAATACTTGTAATCTGCGGTTGGTTGCTTCAATTGCCTGTTGTTGTTGAACAAGCGTTGATTTTTCGCTTTCTAAACTATTGCGGGTTAAATAAACATCCAACGCCGAATTTAAACCACTTTTATAACCATTTTCGATAATATCTAAATTACTTTGCACATTAGCATAGCGCTTTTGTAACAACTTATAAGTTTGTACCTGCGCAGCCTTGTTAAACCACAATTGAGTTACTTGGCTAACTAAATTCAGTTCAGCGCTTTCTAATTCAATTTTGGCCTTTTGATAACTAAGTTGCGCAATTTGTTCTGCGCGGGAGAGTTTCCCCCAAATGTCAATCTGATAACTTGCGGTTAAACTCAGGTTGTGTGATGTCGATGGTTCACCACTGCTAGAGCTTGAACGAGAGCTGCCAAACGATAAATCTGCATCCGGCCACAAACTACTGCCAGCTTGAATTAATCTCTGCTGAGCTTTTTCCAACTCCAATCTTTTCAGTTGTACGTCAAAATTTTCAGCTAACGCACGCTCTAACAAAGATTTTAACAACGAAGATTTCAACCAATCCGCTAAATATAAATACTGCTTTTCCTCAACATCGGCCGAGATATCTGTTTGCCAATTTTCTGGTTGATTTATTTGTTGAGATAGCTGGTATTCCGCTGTTTGTTGACACCCAGTCAGTGCAGCGCAAATACAAATGAACAATAATTTTTTACCCATTAAGTGGCACTTACCTAATTTTATAGTCATACTTTTTGCTATCCTATTCAAATGGGAAAATTTTTAAAGCGTGTCAGCTTAAGTTTACGCAATCTTTACATTTTTGTTGTAAGTTTTTCGGCTAAATATTCTCACAGCCCTGCGCTAAGGTTTTAACATTTCTTTTCGCACTAAAACAAAGCAAAACAACAATATATACACAATAAAATTCAATAAACTCAAATAAAAATACATTTTGGTGCACTGCACCATTTTAAAACAAAACAATTCATAAAAATGTCAAATTAGCCGTACCTTCAAACTATCGTCTGTGGTAAAGTCGCGCGCCATAAACCTAAGTTCCACCAAATGTTTGAGGCAGTAACATTCGATATGTCACATCCAACTTTACACAATCAAACTAAACGTAATTTTTTAATTTACGTTTTTGCTGCAGTTGCAGCTTTTATCTCGCCAAATTTATGGGCAGCCGCAGCAGGTCATGATTCCGCATTAGATTTAACAAATCATATGATTGGATATTTAGCTGTTGGCATTTTCGTCTTGGCCTACAGCTTAGTAATAGCTGAAGACTATTTGCATATGCGTAAATCTAAACCTGTACTGGTTGCCGCTGGTATTATCTGGTTTATGTTGGGTTGGATATACACGCAACACGACATGCAAGAAGTTGCCAAAGAAGTGTTTGAGCACAATCTATTAGAATACGCCGAGTTGTTGTTATTCTTGTTGGTGGCTATGACCTACATAAACGCAATGGAAGAGCGTAAAGTATTCGATGCAATTCGAGTCTGGATGATTTCTAAAGGTTTCAGTTTACGTAGCTTATTTTGGTTAACCGGCATTATGGCATTCGCAATTTCGTCTTTTGCCAACAATCTAACCACAGCAATGTTGATGTGTGCAATAGTATTGAAGGTTGCAAAAGGCAATAAAACCTTTATCAATATTGCTTGTATCAACATAGTCGTTGCGTCGAATGCAGGTGGTGCGTTTAGCCCGTTTGGTGATATCACTACACTAATGGTTTGGCAAGCAGGCTTGGTTCGCTTCGAACAATTCTTTGTATTGTTTGTTCCATCTGTTGTTAATTTTGTCGTTCCAGCAACCATAATGAGCTTGTTTATCAGCTCAGCGCCTAGCCAAGTTATACGTGAAGAATTCGAAATGAAACGTGGTGCAAAACGCATCGTGTTTTTGTTTATCTTAACCATTGCAACGTCTGTGATTGCTCATAGCTCATTTGGTATGCCACCAGTGCTTGGTATGATGACAGGTTTAGGTTACTTAAAATTCTTTGGTTATTATCTACGTAGAAGTTTACCGAGATCACTTGCGAAAAAACGCTCGGAAGCGGAAAAACGTAAAGATGAAAAAGCCATAAAACGTTTAGGTCAAGTTGTACCTTTTGATGTATTTACTAAAATAGCCCAAGCAGAATGGGATACCCTGTTATTCTTTTTTGGTGTGGTTATGTGTGTCGGTGGTTTAGGTTTTATGGGTTATTTATCCCTGATTTCACACGCTATGTATGCCAATTGGGATCCAACATATGCCAATATAGCCGCGGGTGTTTTATCGGCAATCGTCGATAATATTCCGGTAATGTACGCCGTTATTGCAATGAATCCGCCTATGGATGTTACTCAATGGTTATTAGTGACTATGACTGCAGGTGTTGGTGGTAGCTTGTTGTCAGTAGGATCAGCTGCTGGTGTTGCCTTAATGGGTCAATCTAAAGGCATGTACACCTTCTTTGGCCATTTAAAATGGAGCTGGGCAATTGCACTTGGTTATGCCCTGTCTATTTTGGTTCATTTATGGATTAACGGTTAAGTTATACCTAAGCTACCTGAAGATGCATGTTTCAGGTAGCTTTTTTGCTTATTGCCCTTCTCTTCTCAATCTCACAACTGCAAATTTTAGTAAGTCGCTGTAAATTAGCGCTTATTTACACAAGTTATAATTTCTTTTTTTCTAATATCTGCTATAACCACGTTAATTATCCCGCTTTAATTATCAGAGTTCTAAACATGAAAACGGCCGACATTCTCACAATTGGCGAACATAATATTGGCTTAGGTAAAAGAGTAAAACTTGAATTACCCGTTGCTAGTTTGTATTCAGATACAAATTTGTACATGCCGGTAGAAGTTATACGCGCTCGTAGGCCGGGTCCCACTTTATTTATTAGTGCAGCTATACATGGTGACGAGCTAAACGGTATAGAAATTATCCGCCGTTTATTGTTACAAAAATCGTTCAAATTGAGCAAAGGTACACTTATCGCGGTCCCCGTGGTTAATGTCTATGGCTTATTAAATCAAAGCCGTTATTTGCCAGACAGACGTGATTTAAACCGCAGTTTTCCAGGCTCAGCCAAAGGTTCTCTAGCTGGGCGATTAGCACACATGTTTTTAAATGAAATTGTACATAAATGTGACTATGGAATAGATTTGCATACTGGCGCTATTCATCGCAGTAACTATCCACAAGTAAGGGCTAATTTAGCCGATGAAGAAACCCAAATGTTGGCTCGCGCTTTTGGTGTACCTGTGTTGTTAAACTCTGACTTACGTGACGGTTCACTCAGACAAATTGCGGCCGAAGAAGGCACCAAAATTTTATTGTATGAAGCAGGCCAAGCATTACGCTTTGACGAATTGTCAATTCGTGCTGGCATCAAAGGCATTATGAATGTAATGGCTGAACTTGGCATGGTGCCAAAACGCAAAAAAGCCAAAACAGAAAAAATAGAACCTTTTGTTGCTTATTCAAGTAGTTGGGTTCGCGCACATACCAGTGGCATGGTACGGGATATGAAAAAACTCGGAGAACGAGTTAAAAAAGGCGAAATCCTTGCGGAAATTTGTAGTCCGAGCGGTAGCTTTGTTGAACCATTATTAGCCCCTCGCAGTGGCGTTATTATTGGCAAACAAAATATTCCGCTGGTTCAAGAAGGTGAAGCCATGTACCACGTTGCTAATTTTGAAGCGCCAGGTGAAGTAGTAGAGCACATTGAACAAATGAACGATGCGTTAACCGAAGAAGGCGAAATGTTAGATTTTGAATAAGGAAGTCAGTTTACATATGAAATTAACCAGATGGCTGTTTAGCATATGCCTGTTGCTGATAACTAGTTCAGCTCACTCTTTTGCAATTCAATTAACTGAATCGCAAATTAATGGCTTATTGACCGCTTATTTTCCTGTGTCTTTTAACTATGAATACGCAGATATACAGCTAACAGAAGCCAATTTAGTCATCAAGGGCAAAAATAAACGACTGCAAGTAAACGCGCATATTAATGCGCAACAACAAAATAACTTTATTCGCGGTACAGTGTCGATTGACGGGGAAATTGCTTATGATAAATCGAGCCAGAAGCTGCAGATTATTGAACCAAGGCTGATTCACGCAAATATTAAAGAGTCGAGTTTTAATAAAAAGGATATTAATACTTGGTTACAGCAA
Organism: Catenovulum agarivorans YM01; assembly: GCF_000281085.1. Taxonomy (GTDB): domain Bacteria; phylum Pseudomonadota; class Gammaproteobacteria; order Enterobacterales; family Alteromonadaceae; genus Catenovulum; species Catenovulum agarivorans. Next base: position 139,496 of record NZ_JH767523.1, on the reverse strand, counting down.
GCATTTAATCAGTCGTTGCCGATTATCGTGTTGTTAGATTTTAAAAAGCTGAATTTTCAAGGGTTGACCATTCAGCCGAATAAAATTGAAGTGTTAGACAACAGTATTTTAATTGAAATTTAAAGTTCTACCGCAATTTTACGAAAGTAAATGACCAACAACAATATGACTAAAGCACCACTCCAAAACAGTAAAGCCCACTTAATAGATTGGTTGGCTTTACGTTTTTCTAACCAGGTTCTTGGTTTAATCCCTTTTAGAATAAACACTAAACTCGCGGCTAAATTAACACTGATTACATTACCGGCAAAAAGCAGTGCAGCACCCGAAGCTAAGTAAGTTTGTCCCGAAGCTAACAACATGCCAAAGGTCACTGCCGGAGGCAATAAAGCAACCGCAACCATAACCCCAACTAACGCACTTGAAACACCACTAGTTAACGACAATACAGCGGCTGCGCCCGATGCCAGCGCCAATATAATGCCGTCATAACCAATATTAGTACGCGCCATAAGTTCCGAATTGGGATCAGTTACAGGCCAAATACAGCCAATAATCACGGCAGAAAGCACAGCTAACGACAAACCGGCGAAATTAATTTTTATCGATTTAACTAATAAATCTCTATCACCTAAAACGGATGCAAATGCTAACGCAACGTTAGGCCCCAACAAAGGTGCTATTACCATAGCGCCGATAATGACAGCGACATTGTTTTCTAATAAACCAACTGACACGACAACAACAGAGGCAATAACAAAAAACAAGAAGTTGCTATCTAGTTGCGTGCCACTGTCAATACGCGAATAAAGCTCTTCGCGAGTTGAATTTGGCGACTTTTTAACTTCAACTTCTTCCTCGTCTGCTTCTGAAATAACAGTTTCAATAGGAGAGACAATTATTTGTACATCGGCGGGGTTAATCACTTTTAAAATGGAATCAGTTAACAATTGGCGTTTATCGTCACCCACAGTTAAACGCACACTGCAATATTCGCTGTTATTTAATTCGTATTGAAAAAATTTCTCAAAGCCGGCTGACGTTAACAGTGATTGTAACTTCTGTTTATTTTCAGCCTTGGTGATTACTTCAACTAGCTTCATTGCCTATATCCTCTAAGACAAGTTCCACTGAAAGAAAAAACACGCATATCAATGCGTGTTTTGTTAGCTTAGTTTGCAGCCAAAATTTCCGCTTGGTCGCCCTTTTGCTCTAACCAAACTTTTCTATCGCCACTGCGTTTTTTCGCCAGCAACATATCCATTAACTCAAAAGTGGCTGGGCTTTCATCTATGGTTAATTGCACCAAACGACGAGTATTTGGGTCCATTGTCGTTTCGCGTAATTGTAATGGGTTCATTTCACCCAAACCTTTAAAGCGTTGAACATTAACTTTACCGCGTTTTTTCTCGGCTTCTATCCGGTCTAAAATACCGTTTTTCTCGTCTTCATCCAGCGCGTAATAAACTTCTTTACCCACATCAATGCGGTAAAGTGGCGGCATAGCTACGTATACATGTCCTGCTTCCACCATAGGTTTAAAGTGTTTAACAAATAAAGCACACAACAGAGTCGCGATGTGCAAACCATCCGAGTCAGCATCGGCTAAGATGCAAATTTTATCGTAGCGCAAACCAGACAAATCCGTGCTATCAGGATCCATGCCTATGGCGACAGAAATATCATGAATTTCTTGTGAGGATAATATTTGACCGGAATCGACTTCCCAAGTATTCAAAATTTTACCGCGCAGCGGCATGATGGCTTGAAATTCACGATCACGCGCTTGTTTAGCTGAACCACCCGCCGAGTCACCTTCCACTAAAAATAGCTCGGAGCGACCTGAGTCTTGCGAACTACAATCAGTTAATTTACCTGGTAATGCTGGGCCTGAAGTGACTTTTTTACGCACCACTTTTTTCGCGGCACGCATACGTTTTTGCGCATTGGAAATAAACGACTCAACCAATAACTCAGCCACATCAGTGTGCTCGTTTAACCACAAACTAAAGGCATCTTTAACGACGCCAGAAACAAAAGCAGAACATTGGCGTGACGATAACTTTTCTTTCGTTTGACCGGCAAATTGTGGATCTTGCATTTTTACCGACAGAATATAACTACATCTGTCCCAGACATCTTCTGGCGTCAGTTTTACCCCACGTGGAATTAAGTTTCTAAACTCACAGAATTCGCGTACTGCATCTAACAAACCTTGGCGTAAACCGTTAACGTGCGTACCGCCTTGCGCCGTAGGAATTAAGTTTACATAACTTTCGTAAACCCCTTCACCACCTTCGATTAACCAAGTAACCGCCCACTCTGCGCCTTCGGTTTTACTGGCGAACTCACCGGTAAATGGTACTTTAGGTTGAGTTTCAAATCCTTCAACTGAGCTGGTTAAATAATCGCGTAAACCATCTTGGAAACACCACTTGTGTGTTTCTTTGTTGATTTTGTCTTGAAACTCAATTTCTAAACCTGGGCATAAAACCGCTTTGGCTTTGAGTACATGAATTAACTTGCTAACGCTAAATTTAGCAGAATCGAAAAAGCTCGCATCAGGCCAAAAATGCACACTGGTACCTGTATTGCGTTTACCACAAGTACCTATTTCAGTTAAGTCAGACACTTTATCGCCATTTTCAAAGGCAATTTGATAAACCGTGCCGTCACGTCTAACTGTCACTTCAACTCGAGTCGATAATGCATTTACAACAGAAACACCAACCCCGTGCAAACCACCAGAGAATTGATAGTTTTTACCCGAGAATTTACCACCCGCATGTAGCTTAGTTAAAATAAGTTCAACACCCGGTACACCCTCTTCAGGGTGAATATCAACCGGCATACCTCGGCCATTATCCGAAACTTCTAACGATTGGTCTTCATGCAAAATCACTTTAATTTGATTAGCATGACCCGCCATAGCTTCGTCAACCGAGTTATCTATAACTTCTTGACCTAAATGGTTTGGCCTTTGGGTGTCAGTGTACATGCCCGGACGGCGGCGCACTGGCTCTAAACCACTTAATACTTCAATCGCTTCTGCGTTATATTGTTGAGACATATAATCTTCTTCTAATTAAGCTTGTGAATTAAACAGATATTGCAACATGGCTGGCAAATGCTCGATATAGTCATCAAAAGCATGTGAACCGCCAGCTTGAATGTTTAACTCATTATACTGGTATTTATCTTGTGCTTCTTGATAGTTTAAAGTTTCATCTTCAGTTTGTAACCATACTGAAATTTTTAAAGCTTGCAACTCTTGCTTTGTAACGTCAAATTGGCGTAAAGACAAATTAAAACTGTCGTCTATGGTAAAAAATTCTTTGCTATACGGATGCTGATGCTCACCTAGATAATTAGCCAATAAATCATAAGGGTAAGCAGCTGGGTTGATAACTACCGCAGGTAAGCCAGTTTGTTTAGCGCAATAAGTTGCTAAATATCCACCTAATGAGCTACCAATAAAACCTAGAATATTCTGTTTATCTTCAAACAACTCAGCCAATTGTTCGGCGACTTGCTCTGGATAATTAGCTAGTTGCGGCGCAACAATTTGAATAGAATCGGCATAATGCTGTTGGCAATACTCTATAGTTAGTTGTGCTTTGAGTGATAAGGGTGAACTTAAAAAGCCGTGAAGATAAATTATTTTTTTCATTGATATTATTTAGTGCCAATCATAAATTTAGTCGTTTAAATAAATAGCAGTACTAGTCACACGACCATCTTCAAATAATTGTATTTGTGACAAACCAAACTCTTTAGTGTTGAGCGCTTCAGTTGCATGAACAAACTGCAAACAACTGGCAATGCCAGCAAATACTGGTGTTATCGCTAAATATTTACAATCAGTTGAGTGCACATGGCCGTGGACAATGGCTTTTAGTTTATTCTGTTTGCTTTTTGCCTGTTCGTCTAACCAGTTATAAAAATATTGCGAATCTTGCAAGGGGTATTTATCGATAAAACCACCATAAGGTGTTAAATGATGGTGTAGCACAGCAAGTAAATAATCTGCTTGGTGAGTTTTAAGTAGCTGGTAGATGTTATCGACTTGCACTTCATCTACCTTGCCTGCGCCTTTTCCGTCAGCGGCATAACTATCAAACAAAACAATTTGCCAATTAGCGATCTTTAGTAAAGGCTGGTTGTGCGCGCCAATCGCTTGTTTGGCCTCTGTAAATAACTCTGGCACATCATGATTACCCGGTACTAAACAAATCGGCACTTGCCATTGATACTGATTAACCAATTCAACAAGCTGCTGGTAGCTGCTAGCCACTTCGTCTTGAACCAGATCACCGGTTAATAGAATCGCGCCGACGTTATTTGCAGAGTTCGCTTGTTTCTGGTAGGCATAGTCCAAACATTTAGCTAGTCGTTGATATGGATTGATATCGTGAAATAGCGTGCCTTTATCTACTTTTAAATGGCAATCGGTAATTTGCAATAAAGTGGTCGGCATTTATCCAAACACCTGTTTATGCATGGCTAAACCACATTGCAGGCAATACTTTAACCACTCATTTAAAAACTGGTTTATTTGCATTTTTTCGTCTGGTTGATGCATTTGTGGATTTGGGTACAAATAACTAGGTTGAATACGCGATGCATTTTGGCTAGAAATAACTTCGGCCATTTTCGCATCATGGTATACACGAATGAGTACCTTGGGCTGCATTAAATCCGGCATACTCGCCGACAACTGACGCATTTCAACATGCGTGGTAAATTTACTCGTTTCAGTTACTTTTATCTGAAAGACTGCAAACGGACTGGTTTCAAATTGGCTTACAGCAGCCTGCTCCCACGAATTTACCATACGCGCCAACAGCATAAAATTATGCTCACAAACACGGTTAAGTTCCGCTATGTCTGGTACGTATTTTTTTCTTCGTGCATTCATTAACTAATCTGCGCCCATTTATTTAAAACATGCTGTTTATTTAGTTTAAACCATTGTAGGGCAATAACGACAGCTGCAGCGTCGATTTTGCCATTTTCTAACCAATGAAATACCTGTTCACAATCAAACTGGTGCACTTTAATATCTTCGTGTTCATAGTCTAAGCCACAAATATCACCGCACTGAGTAGAATCCACCTTGGCTACGTATAAAAATATACGTTCGCTGGTGCCACCACAACTTGATAAATAACTTTGCATCGCAATTAAATCGGTTGCGACTAAGCCTGTTTCTTCTTCAGTTTCACGCAGCGCAACGCTTTCAATACTTTGCCCCTGCTCTATCATGCCACCAACTAACTCGAAAGCCCAAGGGTGCTGGGCATTTTCCATGCATCCAACACGAATTTGCTCCACCATAACAATTTTGTCGAGCACAGGATCATATGGTAAAACCACTACCGCATCACCACGTTCGAATATTTCCCGTTCAACAGTGTCAGACCAGCCACCGGCAAATAATTTATGTTTAAATGACACTAGAGATACAGTAAAAAATCGCGAAAACAAACTTTTTTTACTGACAACCTCAACGTCGTGTTTTTTTAAACTATAAGGAAAGTCATCCATTAATTTGCGCATCTACAACCTTTAACTAAATTACACTTTAACAATTAGTTGGAACCAAGGCATAATAGCTTGGTCTCAAAACCAGTTTATAAATACGCATTTTGACATAGCCAAAATAATATAGCTAATACACACAGTTAAACAGGGAAAAAACATGCGATTGCGCAACACCATATTTACGAGTTTAGTCACTATTTTATTGACACCACTAGCCTCTGCTAACTCAATAACTGAAATTTATCAAACCGCGTTAGAACAAGACCCGAGCATACGCCAAGCACAAGCGAATTTTATGGCACTTAAACAAGCCAATCCGTTAGCTCGCTCGAGTTTACTACCACAATTAAATGCAAGTTTAGTGCACGATCAAAATAATGTATCTGATACAACAACACAAAGAGCAGGGATAAATTTACGCCAATCTTTGTATAAACATTCTAACTGGTTAAATTTATCAAAAAGTGAACAACAAATTCAGCAAGGGCAATTTACTTTAACCTTAGCAGAGTTTGACTTAACCAATAGAGTGGTTTCTGCCTATTTAGATCTATTACAAGCGCAAGACACCCTAACCTTTGTGCAAGCAGAAAAACAAGCGATAGAGCGTGAGCTAGAAAAAACCAAACAGCAACTAAAAGTTGGTATCTCTGCGATTACCAATTTACACGAAGCACAAGCACAGTTTGACGCAGCTGTCGCTCAAGAAATATCAGCGACTAACGCAATAGAACTCGCCAAAGAAGCGTTACGTGAAATTACTGGACAGTATTATCAAACGGTTGACCCACTCAATACCGAGAACTTTACGCCGCCAGAGCTAACCCCAACAAATGTCGACGATTGGTTAAATATTGCAGCAGCAAACAACCCAAGTTTATTGGGACAAAAAATTGCTGTTGCAATCGCTAAAAAAGATATCGACATCGCATCTTCGGATCATTTACCTGAAGCCAACTTAGACGCAGGGTATGGTTGGACAGATATTGACAGCCCGACTCACCAAGGTGATGAAACTGGCATAACATGGACAGTTTCGGTCACTGTACCTATATACTCTGGTGGAGCCACCACTGCTCAGAGTCGTCAGGCAAGGCATCAATACGTCTCGGCTAGCCAAGCACTTGAACAAACTCAACGCAGTGTTATAAAACAAGTACGTAGTGCCTATAACGATGTAAAAGCGACACTTGCGCGGATAAAAGCATTAAAACAATCTGTTGTTTCAGCTGAAAGTGCATTAAATGCGACTAAAGCTGGGTTTAATGTAGGAACACGTACTATAGTTGATGTGCTCAATAGTACTAAAGTGGTTTACGATGCTAAACGAAACTTAGCCAGTGCTCGTTACCAATATATTAAAGCGATTGTCGGATTAAAAAGTGCGGCGGGTAACTTGTCTGCTGAAGATATTCGAGCGATTAGTCGTTTAGGCACGGCTAGTTAACTGGATAAGCTTTTCTACATCAGCTGCTATACTTTGCCAACTTTGGCCTTGTATAGCAGATTGCTCAATTTTACTCGCTAACTCGCCGATATCGACAAAGTTAAAAGTATTGGCTGAGCCTTTCAAATTATGGGTTATTTTCCCTAACGCTTGTAAATCTTGTTGTTTTGAAGCCTTATCTAATGCGCTGGCAAGTTCAGGTAAACCTTTTACAAACTCACTCGTTAACTGATCTTCAACATTACTAGGCAAAGTAATATCTAATTTATTAATTTCAATCGCTTGATGCGCGGTCAAATGTTTCAGTAATACTGACAACAAATGCTTTCGCTCAACTGGTTTTGCTACAAAATCATCAAATCCAGCTTGATAAAATTTGTCGATCTCTCCGCGAACAACATGCGCAGATAAAGCGATTACCGGTAAATCGGTATAACCCAACTGACGTATCATAGCGACAGTTTCGGTACCAGACATTACCGGCATTTGAACATCCATTAACACAGCGTCAAATTGTTGTTCGATAATTTTTTCAATCGCCTGTTCGCCGTTATCGACCAAAGTCACAGTTATGCCTAGGTGATTTAACAGCACCTCAACAAGTTTTTGAATAGATGGATTATCTTCGGCAACTAATACACTGCCAGTTAAAGAATTAGAGACACTCGATTTATCGACAGATGAAAGCAAGCTAGGTTGTTCTAATAGTAGGTCGTTGTCGTCTAATTCAATCAAATTCATTTCAAAAGTAAATGTACTACCTTTGTTGTATTCGCTGGTTAATGATAAATTCCCTGCCATTTTCTCGGCTAAATAGGCACTAATATTTAATCCCAAACCAGTACCACCAAATTGATGCTGCACCTTAGAGTCAGCCTGCGCAAAAGGTTGAAATAATTTGTCTTTACTGTCTTGTTCTATACCAATACCAGTGTCGATCACGTGAAACTTTAAAATGCGCTGAGGGGCATCGTAATTAATATTTAAAGTTACACTACCCTCTTTGGTAAACTTGAATGCATTCGATAACAAATTTACCAATATTTGGCGTACCCGAATTAGATCAATCCATATCAGCCGAGGTAATGGAAATTCACACTCAAGCTTAAATTCGACCTGTTGATTTTTTGGCATGCCCAACACTAGCGTTTCTATGTCTTCAATTAACTCAAATAACTCGACCCTAGCAGGCATTAATTCAAGTTGATCTGCTTCAATTTTAGAAAAATCCAAGATATCGTTTATCAGACTTAATAAGTGGCGGCCATTTCTGTCAATATGATGAATGACGGTGTCTACTTCTGCTTGGCTAATCTCACCATTTTTTAGCGCTTCAGCAAATCCTAACACTGAGGTAAGGGGCGTGCGTATTTCATGGCTCATATTGGCAACAAAGCGGCTCTTCGCGTCATTTGCTCGCTTTAGCTGCTCGGTCAAATTGTTTAAGTTACGTTTCTGCTTCTGCAGTGATATGTGAGTACGGATACGCGCTTTTAAAATAGCCGAATTAAAAGGCTTGTGCACGTAATCACAAGCGCCGAGGTTAAGTCCGAGTTCTTCTTTCTCAATAGCCGTAGTACCAGTAAGAATAATTACCGGAATGTCACTGGTATCAGGATTGCTTTTGAGTCTTCTTAGCACTTCAAAGCCGTCCATACCTGGCATTAAAATATCTAACAAAATTAAGTCAGGTTGAAACTTTTCTGCTTTACTTAACGCCTGCTCACCATTTTTCGCTAAAATAGCGACATATTCGCGCTTTAATAAAGCACTTAACGTCTTTAGGTTAAGTTTTTCGTCATCAACAATCAGAATAGATTCCACTAGATCAACCTTTTCCTTTTCATAACCAGATAGATAAGCAAGTAATTTACTTAAACGATATGAAAATCAGCAATCGGTTCTTGCTTAAATTGTTGACTATGAATTTGATTTCGTCCACTGTCTTTTGCAAAATATAGGCATTTATCCGCAATATCTAATGCTTCGAGTGGATTTGAATTTTGCTCAGGCAGTTCGGTGTAGCTGCCAATACTGATGGTGACACAAGTTTCGCAATCGGATGAAGAATGACTAATATCCAACTCGCGTACTGCGTTAATACACTTATGTAGTATATCCTCGGCAGTACGATTATCAGTCTCTGGTAATACAACAACAAACTCTTCGCCACCTAAACGTGCAACAAAATCACGCGGCCTTACCATTTGACTTTGCAGCACTTGCGCCACAGCCCTTAAGGTTTTATCGCCCGCCAAATGGCCATAGGTGTCATTAAAGTTCTTAAAAAAATCAACGTCAATAACTGCTAACGTAATAGCTTGCTGTACTTGCGCACAATTTTGCCACTCTCGCTCAATAACTTCATCAAAAAATCGCCGGTTCGGTATGCCGGTAAGTGAATCATAACGTGCCAGCTCATCCAACATTTTACGTTGAGCTGAAGATTGCAATTGAGTATGCACTCGGGCTTGAACTATACCGGCGTGAAAAGGTTTAGATATATAATCCACTGCCCCTAAACGCAGCCCCTTTTCTTCCGCTTCCATTGAGGTATTGCCAGTTACAAAAATAATCGGAATATGCTGGGTTTCCCGTTTATTTTTTAGCTGTTCAATAACTTTAAAGCCATCCATATCTGGCATAACAATGTCTAGAATGATCAAATCAGGTAACAGGTCAGTCGCTTTTTCAATGGCTTGCGCCCCATTTTTTGCCAACAAAACCCTAGCTTCGTCTTCAACTAACTCCTTTAAAATTCGGCGGTTAGTTTTATCATCATCAACAATTAAAATACTAAAGTCTTGTTTTATTCTATTCATAACCAAATCAAGCTGACAGCTCAAATGCTTGTCGGTGCTCCCCAATTAAAGCGATTGCGGCATCATATTCTATATCGTCTATACACTGAATAAGTTCAGTAATAACGTTTCTATTTTCGACATGATACTGCAACTGCTGTAATTTAGGTATAAAATCTTCAACCTGAGCATTTGACTCTTGCAGTAGCTCTGCAATTTTTTCCAACATTTCGTCAACTTCAATTTGAGTAAAAGAACCTAAATCCACCTCTTGTTTAAAGAAACTTTCGACAAATGGAGTTAATTGCTGCATTAAATTGGTTAATTTATTACAGGTTTTAACCAATAACATTTGATGCTCTTGTTTATTGGTAATTGCTTGTTCGAGTTGTGCTGCGGTCGTTGCTAAATCGTCTGCACCAATATACGCAGCATTTGACTTCAACGAGTGAACTTTTAAATACAACTCATCTCTATCTTCAGCTGAACTAGCATGTTCAAGTGTTTGTGCTGTCGTATTATTTTCTTCAACAAAGGTCTTAATTAAGTCTAAATAAAGCGCTGTTCTCCCTTGCATTTGCTTAAGCGCTTTTGTCACATTTAACAAACTCAACGACTGTAATTCAGAAAGTTCGGGCGTAGTTTCTTCACTAACGGCAGCTGGTTTAACTTTAGCGTTATCTACCCACTTATATATGACCCGATAAAGCTCGTCTGGATCGACAGGTTTGGTAAGATGGTCATTCATACCAGCGTTAAGGCTCTTTTTCGAATCTCCCGCCATAGCGTGAGCTGTCATTGCAATGATAGGTAAATTTTTGAATTTATCTAAACTTCTGATTTCTCGCGTGGCAGTTAATCCGTCCATTTCTGGCATTTGAATATCCATTAATACAAGGTCGTAATTATTCCGCATGACCTTATCAATTGCCTCAATGCCATTTTCAGCGATATCTATTTGGACATTTGCTTCTTTCAAAAATCCAACGGCCACTTGGCGGTTGAGTTTATTGTCTTCAACTAACAAGACGCTGACATTCGACAAATCTATGGTCTCATCGCCCGACCAAGTCATTTCCATCAATTCACTGCGTTTGACATCTAAGTTCAAACAAGTTTGCAGCATATCAAACAAGGTTGACTGATTAACTGGTTTTTCAATAAAGCCATCGATCCCAATGCCCTCAC
>NZ_JH767523.1:0-128494 GCF_000281085.1 Catenovulum agarivorans YM01 | reverse complement strand
TTAGCCACTTTTGCTTCGTCTTTATCATAGGCTGATACCATCAATATGGCTGGCATATCTTTCACGCCTAAATCTTGCCTAATTAATTTAGAAGCTTGAATACCATCCATTTCGGGCATGCGCCAATCCATTACAATCAGATCAAATTTTTGATGGTTTTTAACTGCTGTTTGCACTTTATCTATGGCTTGAATACCATTTTCTGCTTCAACGACTAACGCGTTATGGTGGGTAAATATGTCAATTAATACGCGCCTAGCAATTGCGTTGTCATCAACGATTAAAACACGTAAAGGTCTATCTTCAACAGTAATAGTATTGGCTGGAATGTCTTCATGCGTTTTTCGACATTTAATAGAAAAATGAAATGCGGACCCTAAGCCTTGTTTGCTATTAACCCAGATTTCCCCCCCCATTAATTCAACTAACTGCTTGCTAATAGCCAAGCCTAAACCCGTGCCACCAAATTTACGTGTAATTGAATCATCAGCTTGAGAAAAAGGTTTAAACAACTGTTTTTGCTGCTTTTCGGACATCCCCATGCCAGTGTCAACAACAGCAAATTCAATTAAATATTCACCATCGGACAGCTCTTTAGCATTTATACGCACATTAACATGGCCGTGCTCAGTAAACTTAACAGCGTTGGAAATTAGATTAACTAAAACCTGTTGAATACGCAGTGGGTCTGACTCGATAAATTTAGGTACATTTGTTTTTAAATCAACAATGAGTTCAATACCTTTAGCATGCGCTTTTAACGAACATACGTTAGTGGCCCGCTCCACTACTCGTTCTAAATTAAACGAGACTTTTTCTACGTTCAGTCGCCCTGCTTCAATTTTTGAGTAGTCTAAAATATCGTTGATGATCCCCAGCAACACATCCCCAGAATGATAGATTTTTTGTAAATAGTCTCGCTGCTCAAAATTTAGGTTAGTTTTTAATGCTAACTGACTTAAGCCAATTACCGCATTCATTGGGGTGCGAATTTCATGACTCATTTGCGCCAGAAAACGACTTTTTGAATCGTTGGCTTTAACAAGCTCTTCCGAGGTCTTTTGCAATTCTGCTGTACGTTCTGAAACCTTCTTTTCAAGGTTAGAGTTTAATGCAATATTTTCTTCATTCAGCAAGCGAACTTTGTCAGCTACAGCAAAAGCCAATAACAATGCATCAATTGCCCCCCCCATAAAACCAATTAGATAAAGGTTTAATGTTTGGTATTCAATCAGACCCGCATTAACTAGGTTGCTTGCAAAATTAGGTGAAAACAATGCTAAATATGCAAATACGAAAAACTTTGCTGGGCGATAGCCACTGCGCCAACTGCTTACACCCGCATATAAGCCCAGAAATAAATTGAGGGTCGAGCTAGCGGTTGTTAATGCTAATCCATGATTTTCAGAGATCAATGCAAAAGGTAAACAAACCAGGCTGATGGCCGCAGCAGCAAAACACAATTTTGCAAGTTTTGGACGTGTATCTTGTAAACGTAAGAAACTCACTACAAACAAGTTACTAAATATGCCAGCCAATAAAAAGCCAGCCCAATGAAAATTACTATTATAAAAATTAAACAGAACTTCTGGTACATGGAGTATATGTAACCAACTCCACAGTAAGAAAACAACGTATAGTGCGTAATACAAATTTGTTTTGTCTCGAGCACCGATAAAAACAAACAAATTGTATATCGCCAAACTCAGGCAAATGCCGGTCAAGATTAGGATAGCAACAGACTCTAATTCTAATTCTTTAGCTAAAATAGTCTCTGCCTGCAAAACCATTTTTATTGGCGCGTAATAATAAGGGCTATCAAAATAACCCACTAATACATATTCATGGTTTGGTTTTAGTTGGACATCGTGAGCATAATGAAATCTATCCGACTCGTAATGTTTATGGCCCAAAGAAAATTCTTGAATCCCCTCCAAACCAAATAGTTTGAAACGAGCCGATTCAAAAGCACCACCGTAAATATAGACAATCCAATTTTGCGCGTCTGTTAGGTTAACAAAAGACTTTATATACCAGTACGGCGCACCAGAGCTTGGTATGAACTCGACGTCCTTTGGTTTACTTGCTAGTAACAGAGCTTCATCTAATGTAGCTGGAAAAGTATCATTTTCAGCCGGATATTTATTTCCAAGTGAAAGTAGATTGGTTTCTGAAGATTTGCTTTCTAAAAAGAAATACGATTCTGCTGAAACCGAAGGAAAACTAATAAATAAAAGAAAAATGGGTACGAGTAGGTATTTTATATTGGCAAATAAACTATCCATGTGTTTACCAATTTTTTTGTTCAATAGCATATAGTTTTATGAAATTCCGTGTAGGGGCCAATAGCCCCTATATCAGACAATAAATTAAAAGCTCAATGTCGCTTCTACCCCATATCGGCGGCCTTCAGCTCGAAAATCTTCAAGCATGCCCAAAAAATTGATCAAATCGAATTTCAGATGACTATATTCAACATCGGTTAAGTTTTTACCCCAAATTCTAACAGCAAAGTTGTCTGAGATATTATAAATCAACCCAGCGTTCCACAATGTAAAAGCCTTTTGTTCAGCATAAGGGTTTTCATTTTGGTCGAAATAAAAATCTGATTGATGATCAAATCCTATCATAACGGACAGATCACTAAATGTATAATTTAATCTACCTCCCACATTCCACTTGGATGCCAACGGTAGACGGCTACGTTTAGTTTCCCCTGTAACAGCATCTTCAAACTCGGCTTCAGCTTTCGGTAAATAGCCAATTGATAGACGCGTATTTAAACCTTCTGAAGCTTTAAAATACCAATCAAGGTCTACACCGTAAATAGTTGATTTTCCAACATTGTCTAACACTTGAATGGGTGGTGCACCTTCTACTGCCGACGGTTGGTTCTGGAAAACTTGTTGATCTGTGTAGTCATAATAAAATGCGCTAGCTTGAATAAAGCTTGAATATTCTTTCAATGAAATTTTGCTACCAATTTCATGAGCTAACAACTTCTCTGCACCATATTCTGCGCGCTCAGCTTCTTCTTTTGTTGCCAATAACCCAGCATTGTAACCACCACTTTTGAAGCCACTCGCGACTGTATAATATACATTTGAACCTGAATTGAATTGATATCGCACAGACGCGCTTCCAGATAAATTATTGTCGCTAACTTTTCCAGTTAAATCCCAGTTCGGACAATTTGCGCCAAAGGAACTAGCGTGTGACTCACCAGTAGAAAAACAACCAATTGCAGTTAGAATTGAATCATCGTTTAAACTATTGTCTAAAATTGTATCGACTCTCGAAACCGTATGATATTCAGTTGATTCGTCTGTATAGCGGCCACCTAGGTTTAAAAACCACTTTTCAGTCAAAGAAAATTCGAATTCAGTAAACAAAGAAGATGCTGTAACTTCTAATTCATTGTCGTATAAAAAAGTTGTTGTATATTCATTAGGTAAAATACCTAAACCGCGAAATGCGCGGAAAATATCACTAAAGTTATCTTGCTTAATTTCTTCGTTTAAATAAAACGCACCAATAGTCCATGCAATACTTTCCCAGTTATTCTCTAGACGAATTTCATGATTTATTGCATCTGTTTCTACGCCTAATGCACCTTTACACAATTCGGCCGGACTTGCATCACAATTATACGCCGAATAACGTTGTAAATGATTTAGTGCACCAATATAAATTAATTGGCTATTGTCAGTTAAATCAAACGTTAGCTTTGCTGAAAAACCGTGCGCATCTGTCTCATGTGGGCTGAAGTTATCTACGTTAACTACATGAAAATCATTGGTGCCCACATTGTAACCAAAACCGTCAAAACACTTGGTTGAGCCAGCATCGTTTGGCGCACAAGGATTGCCACTTGCATCGACAACACCAATATTCGCTGGTGGTTTAACATTGCCTTGCCAATCTTCTGCTCTTGCTTTTAATAACAAATCCCAATTGTCACCATTGTACTTATACATAGCTCTAATATTGGTTTGCTCTAAACCAGCTTTAGGGCTTTGCGGGTGAAGATTGATTGTTGAATAGTCATATTCTTGATGGTTCACCACAATACGTGCGGCAGAATTATCGGTTAAAGGTTGATTTAACATCGCCTCTAAAAGTCGATAATCCTGATTACCTCCACCAGCTTTAACATGGGCGGAAAAATCTTGTTCTGGTTCATTAGAAAAAACCAGTATTGCACCACCTGTGGTATTGCGGCCAAACAATGTACCTTGAGGGCCTTTGAGTATTTCTACTTGCTTAACATCAAATAAGTTTACAATTTGATGGTTAACTGAACCGCCAACCGCATCATCAACATATATTGCGACTGGTGCAGTATTTGCAGTGTTGTAGTCCAAAAGTGACACGCCACGTATACTGATTGCCGGCGGTGTTCCTTCTGCTGCATTTTGCGTTATTTTAACGTTAGCAGCTAACGTAGACAGTTCAGTTGTGTCTTTCAGTTTAAAATCTTCTAACTCTTGTTGTGTGTACAAACTGACAGTCGTAGATACAGAAGATAACTCTTTCGCTTTTTTTTCAGCATGAACCTTGATGACTTCTATACCTTGTTCAGTTTGCTGGGTTTCATCTATTCCTTTAGCAGAAACAAAGCCGACGCTCGCCACACATAAAAACGGTGGCAAGACAAAACCCATGTTCTTTTTCATTTAATTACCTTAAAACTTGAATCATAAGAGGCGTAATTTCTTTATATTGTAGACGAATTATTACGCCTCGCTAATTCCTTTAACTATTTTCCTTTTGGTTCAAAGCCATTTTCACCGTCAATTGACTCTGGGTAGCCACAAATAGCGCGAGATGTTTGCATACCAGCCATAGTCGCGGCTTCTACACAGCCAGCATTAACACCTGTACTCAACCAATCACCCGTTAAATACAAATTATTAAATATCGTTTCATCAGTTTTAAGCCTATAGGCGCTTGAACCTTTGACTGATAATACATAACGCTCGCTTGGATCGACATTACATCGCCAATATTGGCTGTTAAATCGATCTTCGCCTTGTTCACCTTGGTTTGCTAATAATGAATTCCAATCAAACTCACCAGGTTGTGCAATACTCGGCCATAAATTATAAATATCATTTTTAAGCTGATTGATTGCATTGCTTTTCACTTGTGATTTACATTCAGCAGGGAATTGATAATCGTCTTTAGCTGGATAATGATCAATCGGATACGCATTACAGAAATAACTAGCATTTTTCGGCTCGTGATCAGCTGGCCAATCTTCCCGGCAAAGCAGTTGATCCATAGCAGCCCAAGTGTCAAAAGGTTCGACAAATCCACTTAAGACAGGCTTTTCGCCATTTTCTGGTAAGTATTTCCAGCCTGTTTCAGCAACTGTTTTAGTTAACCACAGCTGATAAGCTTGTGTTGCGACAGTTTTAACTTTATCGGCCATTTGTTCCAGTTTTGGATCTTTTTCTAATAACTTGGGGCATAAGTGAGGTATTGAGCCAACTGAAGGGCCAAATACCACTAAATCGAAATCAACACCTTTAGTTAAAGTTTTTTGCGGTAAATCCTCACCGGTTTTCTCTTTGTATACTTTTGCCCAATCAGACCAAAAACATTCAAGGTTAATGTCATTCTCTTGCAACCACGCTGCTTGCTGTGGATTTAACTCTTCATATTTAGGCTCAGACGGCCAACATGGTAAACCTTTAACGTCAACTAACGGATTATATGGTTTGTCCGGGTTATTTAACTGAACTTGCTCTGTAATAATAATTTGTTCAATGGAATCATCGCCTGGGATTAATTCTTCTACACAGTTAAAGAATTCAAATTTAACCCCTCGCTGAGTTAACAACTCATAAAATGGCGAAAATATGGTGTCGCCCATACCGGCCTGCATTTCCCACATTATGCCACCGCGATAACAGACGGCCATACGCAACATAGCCAATACAGATACACCCGCTTCAATATTTGGGTGTTCAAAGTCACCATTCGGGTAAGCAAAAGCTAAGTCATAAAAACCACGAACAATCGCTGAGTTAACCGTAAACTCTACATTTGCACCATGTATTGTTAACCACTCTCGATAATCCCATTGATTTAAATAACCAAAACCACGCTGATGCACCTTATCTTCAATCAAACCAATAAACATGGTTAAACCTAAATCAGCGCAAATGAATAGGCGTCTGATTTCATCATTATTATCAAGTAACTCAGCGAATTCATGCTGCAACCACTTTCTCAGCGCATGGAATAAACGAGAGATAATCGATGCATGGGTATGCACTTGGCTCTCGTCTGCATCAGCATGTATATGAGCTAATTGCTTAATTAATTCAATTGATTGGATAATATCGTTTTGTAGCGCATGTTCTACTGCGACGACATCCTGTTTTAAATGGGTTGCCAAATGGCTCACGATATCTTTTAACGAACCATGCTCGTGTTCAGCTAAATTAGTTTTATGCTGCTTGCCACTTATTTGATGTAACTCGGTTAAAAAATCTTTTAAGTAATAATAAGCAGCTCGAATAAACTCCCAGACAGTTAAATCTAAAGTACTATCAGCTGGGTTCCCTGGAATAAATGGAAATTCATTTGGCCAAGTTTTCCATTCATTTTTAATGTGTTCTTGCAAAACCACAAAGTTTTGTGGCTTAAATGCCTCTTGCCAGGTAGCCAATGGCTTATCTTTTGGACGATTTAGCGTGTTATATACATTCTCAATGGTGCGGAATGAATTAACATACGCACCAAACCAAATATGTAAACCATGTTCTTCAATGCGTTGACCATACTCTTTATTGCGACCACTCGCCCCTTTACCACCGATGCGCCAACCCAATTGGTAAACTGTGATGTCATATTTATCTTGCCAGTCTTGCGATTCGGTTAAATAAAATGCCGCAGTCATTGCGGATACACCACCGCCTAATACGGCAACTTTTTGCTTTTGTGTCATAACAAATCCTTATTAATTTTTTGCAATTTCAATTGCTGCATCTTGGCTAAAATCAAACAACACATTAAACGGCAACAATGGTTGTTGGCTTGCAGTAGAAATGCCAAACATTTCATCAAGTGGGAATGAGTCTAAATGCTGCATATTAAATTGATATTTATGTGTATAAATAGCGGCACTATGTACTTTATCCACTTTCGATGGTGAATGAATAATCGCCTGATACAGTGCATCTTGCGCTTCGCCATCTGGATATTGTTTAAACAAAATTTGATTTATTTCGGGTGAGACTAATTGATGCAGTGATTGTTTAATTGCGTTCCAATCGAAATCGAAAATCGACTCAGTGGAAGAGGAAATTAATTCTATCGCTTCTTTAATTATTTCAGCAATGCCAGAAACACTTTTAGTTTCGCCCTTTTCAACCATGTTTAATTCAAAGATTTGATGTGGCTTTAATGTAGAATCTGCTGAAAAAGTTTTAAATGCATCAACCGTTAAAGAAAACTTATCTGGCTCGCCACCAATTGCAGGCATCTCAAATGTATTACTAAAATACTTGTTGAAACCCCAAGTTAAAGTGCCATTTAGCAAAGCATATAAGTTATTAACCACGATATAAGCAGGATAAAAATATATTTGGTCGACTTTATGTTTCACTATTTTTGCTACTGGCACCCAAATAATAATGTCTGTTTCTTGGCTCCAACCTGCATCTTTATATTGCGGATTTGTGCTGACCATTTTTTCAATATCAGTAAAAGTCAGCATTAAATATTTTGATAAAGCTTTAAAATGGGTATTTTCAATTTCAACCGTATTTAGAGTTGAATCTAGGTAAGCTTGAATTTGTTTAAGTTGCCCTTCGATAAAAAAACCATACATATTTGCATTAGTCATTTTACAAGGTGGTTTAGATACTACATTGCCTAGATAATGTTGGTATAAAGCCATAAAAGTTTCCTTTTTTCGTTATTATTGTCTAATTACAACCAATGTTTTCTGTGATACCCAACTAATTCAACATATGCTGAACCTTGATGTGAACCTGTTACTCCACAGGCACCTTCCCAATACTTGATCCATAACCAAGCTTCGTCTAATTCTTGATCGGCAACCAAAGGTGTTATAGTTAAATCGTATTCACCGGTTTTTAAATGCCATTTGGAAGGATAACGTCTTTGCGTGTGTGGGCTAGTCCACCACTCTAAAATATCTAGTGAATAATCTTTGGGGCCAAGTTCAACGGTTTCACCTTGTTCATTGGTGATTGAGCCCATGTGCTCTGATTCCCAATGGTAAGAAAAAATCATTATCTGGGTATTTGGCTCTAGCTGGATAGCAAACCACTGCCAACCAACCAACATTGAAGCTTGCACCAATTCACCATATTGGCGATCAAACCAAAGGTTTCCACTGACATTTTCAGTTTGCCCGTTGGTTGTGAGTTGCCCAATCGCTTGCATGCTTTCACGCGAATAATAATAGGTGTAACCGCCAAATTGGTATTCGTGTTTCTGTCCATCGTAATGAATAACAGCCGGACGTAATTCTTCAAGATTAAGCTCAAACTTGAAGCCATCTACAGTTATCAGTAGCTTGTCATTGCCACCGCCGCCAACAGCAGAGCAATTTCTCAGTAAATCATGTAAGGCGAATCCGTCGGTAACGTCTTTTGGAGCACCCGGTACGTATGTCACTTTGCTATAAAATTTATCATTGTCGATATCAGTAACTGCAGCATTAATCATTTGCACAGTCGTGAAATCTGACATTACTTTTTCGCCATGAATTTTATGCGCAATCATTTCAAATAAATGAATCGCGCTCGCGTCAACAGCAAAAAAGCATAATTCAACACCAAAGCGCCGACCTGATTCTGTTGTGAGTTGTCCAGTCCAATACCACCATTGGATTAATTGATCATCTAAAAAAGCATCATCTTGCGGAAGTTGTACAGTGCGAGTCATTATCTTGGTTCTTAATTTTTATAATTGGAATCAAAACTATAGCCCAATTAAATGTAAAAAATAAGAAGATTTTCGAACTCTACAATATAGAAACAAAAATCCCCGAACTGGTCGGGGATTTTTTCAACACCTGATTGAAAACTAACGTGCGTCTTTAAGGGCTTGAATACGCTCGTCTAATGGTGGGTGGCTTGCAAACAAGCTGGCGAATTTTGATTTGCTGTTTATGCCAAATGCCATCATTGAACCTTCTAAACGGCTTTCTTGCGAGTGTTTAAGCTTTTCTAAAGCAGCTATCATACCTTGACGACTGGCTAAATGTGCGCCGCCTGTGTCGGCACGGTATTCACGTTGGCGCGAGAACCAAGCAACGACAATACTAGCGAGTATGCCAAATAGTATTTCTAGTACAAACACAGTTGCATAATAAGCTAAACCGCCCATACCCGACTCGTTATTATTACCACGGGTTGCATTGCTAATTATGCCTGCCACTACACGGGCTAAAAATATTACAAAGGTATTTACCACACCCTGAATTAACGTAAGGGTTACCATGTCACCATTGGCTACGTGGCTAACTTCGTGGCCTAATACGGCTTCAGCTTCTTCTTTATTCATGTTGTGCAATAAACCTGTGCTTACCGCAACTAATGCATTATTTTTGTTTGCACCTGTGGCAAAAGCATTCATTTCTGGCGAGTCAAAAATCGCCACTTCTGGCATGCCTATTCCAGCTTTTTGTGCTTGGCGACGTACAGTTTCAACCAACCATTGTTCGGTTGCGTTTCTTGGTTGTTCAATTACATATGCGCCGGTTGAGCGTTTGGCTATCCATTTAGACATTAGCAACGAGATAAACGCGCCACCAAAACCAAATACGCCAGCCATTAGCAACAAACCGCCCATGCTTTGGCGTTGTATACCAAACACAGACATTAGAATACTTAGAACTATACCTAGGGTTAGCATAACCGCGATATTAGTAAGTAAGAACAGGACTATACGTTTCATATTTTCTCCGCGAAACTTTATCTGAACTGAGTTAAAGACATAATATGTCTAAATCAAACATTATCAAGAGCGTCTAATAAAAATATTTTGGCCGATATAACCAGCTCTAACCTTTATACAAGGCTAGGGTTATTTCTCGGGCATTTTTATGGTCAACTATCGGCTTAGGATAATCTATTGCTACACGATATTTTTCTGCATATTCGTGTGGTTTGTGTATCCACTTTTCTGGTATGTCTTTTAGCTCGGGGCAATACATTTTTATAAATGCGCCTTTGGCGTCAAATCTTTCACCTTGGGTAGTTGGGTTAAAAATTCTAAAGTATGGCGCTGCATCGTGTCCGGTTGAGGCACACCACTGCCAACCGCCGTTATTTGCGGCATAATCACCATCAATTAACTTTTGCATAAAGTAGTCTTCGCCCCAGCGCCAATTTATGTGGAGGTCTTTTATTAAAAAGCTTGCGACTATCATACGTAGGCGGTTGTGCATCCAGCCTAATTCATTTAATTGGCGCATTGCTGCATCTACTATTGGAAAGCCTGTTTGCCCATTACACCAAGCGTCAAAAACTGTGCGGTCGGTATTCCACTGAATATTTTGGTACTGCGCTTTTACACTTTTGCCTTTGCTTATGTCAGGGTAATAAGCAGTTAAATGTTTATAAAATTCGCGCCAAATCAACTCACTTAACCACACTCCTGGGCCTGTATCATTACTAAATACTTGCTCTTGGTGTTCTAATACAATTCGGTTAAGCGCTTGGCGAGGGCTTAATACACCGAGCGCAAAATAAGGAGACAATCGGCTGGTACATTTTGCTATTGGGAAATCTCGCTTATCGGCATAGTCTTGAATCTGCTCTCGACAAAATCCACGTAATTGATTGATTACATCGTCTTCTATATCTGTCCAACATTTTAACTGGTCAAGCGTTTCGCTTGGTACTGAATACGGATAATAAAATCTATCGAAGGTCAGTTGATTGTCAGTTTGAACTTTAGGTTTGGCATGGCTGTTTGGCAAATTGTTCTGTAGTTGTCTCAACCACTGTTTTTTAAACGGCGTAAATACTTGATATGGTTCACCATCGTTTTTAACAACACTGCCCGGCGGCATTATTAAATTGTCGTGATTGGCGATTATTTCACAGCAGTTTTGAATACTTGCATTGCAGGTGTTAGTGAGCAATTGTGCTAAATATTCATCGCGTTTTGTTTCGTTTAATTCGTAATCATGGGTTATATGGCAATGGCTAACTTGCTGCGTTTGGCAAAAATCGGCCACCCATTCGGCCGATTGTTGGTAAGTATCGCAGTTATGCACTACTAGCGGTATGTTTAAATCAGCTAACTCTTGTTGTAGGCGCATTACTCGAGCTTTGATTAGCGCAAGTTTTATCTCCGCCATCTGTTGCTGTTGCCATTGTTTTTGGGTAAATACAAATACAGCTACTATGCCCTGCTTAAGCTCATTTGCTTTGGCAACAGCTTGTGATAAACCTGTGTGATCATATGTTCTAAGATCGTTTCTATACCATATTAGTTGCATTAGCCGTGTAGTCCCATTTTCAGCGGATAAGGAGAAAAGTAGCTTTGCTGATTTAAATAATCATTCGGGTACTTTTTCAAAAAATGTTTAATTAGCGTCAGTGGTGCAAGTAAAGGCACTAAACCAGCGCGGTATTGCATTATTAAGTCTGATAACTCTTGTTTGTCGTGCGCAGTCAGCTGCTTTTTAAAATAACCTTGAATATGCTGCATTACATTACAGTGTTTTTTACGCCCAGCTATATTTTTTAACGCTGTCATTAACTGACTAAAATATAAAGGTTTTATATCCGACAAACTGAGTTTCTCAGCATTTGCCACTAGCTTGCCTAAACTTTTATACGCTTGGTAGCTGTGTGACATTATTTGGTATTTATGCTGACTGTGAAATTTCACTAAGTCGGCCATTTTGTCGCTATTGGCTACGTCTTTATGCCAAGTAGCATGCACGTAGACACGGGCGATAAAGTTTTCTCTAAGTTGTGAGTCGTTTAAACGGCCGTCTTCTTCAACAGGTAGGTTTGGGTGCATTTGCATTAGTTTCTGCGTGAATAAACCAATACCGTCTTTACGAATTTGTTTACCGTCAATGTCGTATACTTTCATACGCTCCATGCCACAACTTGGTGATTTTGAGGTAACGATAAATCCATTTAATCCGGTTAGTGATGCGCACTTTTTCTCCGCAAAGTCTTGCATTTTTTTGGTGTAATCTATGCTCGCATCACGGCTGTCTAACAATAAAATTTGCTGATTGTGTTCAACTAACCGAATAGGTTTACGTGGAATAGACATGCCTATGCCAACTTCTGGGCACACTCTATGATAATTAGCGTAGTTTACTAAGACTTGGTTGGCAAAATAGAGATTTTTGTGTCCGCCATCAAAACGAACATTTTCGCCTAATAAACAGGCACTGATGCCAATATCGACTTTGGGGAATTGTTTGTCCATTTTTATCCTTAGCTCGCAATTTTATTCAAATTAAATCTACGAGTTAAAGGATAGAATGGATCAGCTAAAATTTACCAGTATTGCACAAAGTTTTCTGCAGATGGTCTTTGTTTTGTTGGTACTTCACCGTCGGCAGTCCCTAAATATAAATAACCAACTATTTCTTCATTGTCAGCTAAATTTAGCTGTTTGGTGACATGTGGATGATAAGCATATGCGCCTGTGCGCCAAATACCTTGAAAACCTTGGGCAACTGCGGCCATTTGCATGGCTTGTACGCTACAACCCGCAGCGATAAGCTGTTCGCTTTCTGGTACTTTGTGATCTGAGGTTAATTTAGCAATTACCGCAATTATCATAGGTGCTCGTAGTGGCATATTTTTAGCTTTGGTTACTTGCTCGTCGGCAGCTTGCTCTTGCTCGGCTGCTTCGGCAAAAATTTCACCTAAATCTTTTAACGATTCATCTTTAAACACAATAAAACGCCACGGCGTTAATCCACCATGATCAGGTACATTACAACCGGCTTGTAATATATTATTTAACTGTTCACCTTGCGGTGCAGGATAAATAAGTTTGTTGTATGAAACTCGGTTTAATAAAAGGTCTAGTGCGTTCATTTAACGATCCTATACATACATGCTATCTTCATCTTCCGGCTGACTTTCTAATTTAAAAGGCGTGCGGCTGTGGAATATGTCTTGAAAAATGATATATAAAGTACAGTGCATTATCGGTAATAAAAAGATTAATCCCAAACCTGCTGGCATAATTGCCAATATCATGGCAAAAATCATGATTACGCCAAATACTGTCATGCTAATGCTATTTTTAAAGCCACCAACAAAAGACATTTTTATCGCCTGCCAAACATTAATTTTATGCAATATGATAAGTGCGGGTGCAAATAACATAGCTAATAATATTGGGGCATAAAAAATTAACAGTACCATACTAAGTTGGTAGACATCATTAACGTTAGGTGTAGCCAGTTGGTCAAAGCCGGTAATTTGCGCTGCCAATTCATAACAAATGTATACGCCTATCATATTGACCAAAGTGACTTGAATAAGCGGCATTAAACTTTGTTTAAAACCATCAAACACTCTTTTGTGATCAAATTGTTTAGTATGAAATGCTGTATGCGCAAGCGGAAATAAACCCGCGAGTAGGATATTGCCAATAATTTGCCCCACGACAGGGATAACCGACAATGCCAGTAGCAAAACATATAGTGAAAGTGTCACTCCTATCCATGGCAATTTGTGTTGACTGAATATAGTTAATCCATCTTTAAACCAATCAAAAGCCGCTTTGGCCGGACGCACGCGTATGACTATTTGTTGGTCTGAATTGTTTGAAGATACAGGTTGCATTATTTGTAGTTAGCCAAATTTAGTGGATAGAGCAGATATTATTGTTAATGTCGTCTAGCTGCATTTTTATCATAGGCGCAAGTGGGTCTGCTGGGCATTGCTCGATAAAATATTTGTAGTCAGCTACCGCATGCGAGTCACAGTTTAATTGCTGCAATACAAAACCTCTATCTCTGCGCTCGTATGGGTTTTCTGGTTCAAAACTGATAATTAAGTCGACTACTTCAAGGGCTTTGGCAAATAGTGCTTTATCCATAAGTGCAGTTTTATACATGCTGAGCAACAACATGCCTATGGTTTGTTCGTCTGGCAGCTCTATTTGGTGTTGTTTTTTGTCTTTAATATTAAGGTATTGTTTTACCTCATCCCACTCTAAACTGACACCCGCACTGGCTTCAATAAATACAAACTGATTATCTTCTAACTCTATACGGACTAATACTTTGTGCCTTGCAATAATGGCGTGCGCTTCCAACCTAGCAGCTGTAAATAAATCAGCCAGAATAATAGCTAACACAGGTGAAGATGCAGTATGAGTATTGAGCGCTGAAACTAAATCATAATCTTGTGGTTTATTTAATGATGTAGGTGTGCCGAATATGCTTTGCGTATAAAAGAAGTCGAGCACAAAGTGGATACGCTCTATCGGATCATCCATGTCGATTGTGGTCAATTCAACAATTTGCGCTAGATTATGGTGTTGCTCTATTGCCGAATTAAATTGTTTTTTTGCTGAAATTGGCTCAAGTAATTCTAAGCAATAACTGACGATGGATTGATTCTCTAACAATTTGGCCCCTACAAAACTTTTTATCACAATCATTTTATGGGGGCAAAATTGGTTCTTTCAAGTTTTCAATCAGGATAATTCTTTAATACATCTTCAAAATCTTGATATTTCTCAACAAAAATATCCACTAGTTCAGGGTCAAAATGAAGACCACTTTGCGCTTTAATTTCAGCCATGGTTGTTTCTGCATCCCAAGCTTTTTTATAACAGCGTTCACACCTGAGCGCGTCATATACATCGGCGATAGCAACAATACGTCCATATAAATGGATCTGTTTACCTTTTTTCCCTTCTGGATAACCTGTTCCGTCCCAACGTTCATGGTGGTCACGTGCAATTAGTGCACCCGCTTTAATAATTGGCCGTTCACTTCCCGCCAAAATGTGGTATCCCAGAGAGGCATGTTTACGCATCACTGTCATTTCTTCAGGTGTGAGCGGTCCTGCTTTATTTAAAATTCGGTCAGGTATACCAATTTTACCAACGTCATGTAATGGTGCGGCTAACACTAAAGTTTCAACTTCGTCTTCAGACAACCCTAAATTCTGCGCAAATAATCGGCAGTATGCTGCGACACGTTTAACATGATTGCCTGTTTCCTCTGAACGGCATTCTACCGACTCACTCAAGCGCATAACGATCTCACGCTGCGTGTCTTCAATATCCTGAGTCAAGATCACATTGTCATAGGCAATTTGTACATTTTTGGTAAAGAGCTCAATTAAGTGTTTGTCAGTTTCAGATAATTCTTCAGAAATATTTGCTATATATAACAAAGCTCTATGATTGGAGTGACTTTCACAATAAGCGACAATAAAATCTTCGCCGTAAACAATGTCTTTGTCATTAATTGCGTGATCAAAGGCATCTTTCATGTTCGGTTGAATGACTTCAAAAACTTTTTTGCCTTCCAAATCAGCAAATTCGCCTTGTCCAGTCACGACAACCAGCTCGCCATCAACCAAATGATCGTCCGCAACCAATGATGTTACGTACATTGCTTCATTGGTACAGTTAATAATAGAAGTGAGCTGGCGTAAAATACCATTAATAAAAGAGTCCATTGAATGATTAGAAAATAAGTTGGCTGACGCTCTAATAATAGTTTCTAAACCTAACCGATTCTTCTCAATTGACATAATGTCGCGATACGAACGCAAACTCGCCATAATCACAGTAAAGAGTTTTTGTGCTGTCAATTCAGTTTTTGACTTGTAGTCATTAATGTCATAATTAACAATTACATGACGCTCTGGTGCTTGCCCTGGTTGACCTGTGCGTAAAATAATACGGACAAACTGGTTGTTGGCTTCTTTGCGAATAAATTCTGCAACTTGTAAACCAGCATCATCAGTTTCCATCACTACATCTAACAATATGATGGCCGTGTCAGGGTGTTCAATTATCAGCTCTTTAGCTTCAGCACCTGAATAAGCACTAATAAATTCTAAGCTGTGGTGTTGAAATGTAAAATCACTCAAAGCGAGCTTAGTTACCGCATGAACTTCAGGCTCATCATCTACAATTAGAACTTTCCAAGATTTCTCGTAGCCTACTTCTTCTTCGCCTTCATCGTCGGTAAATAAAAAATCGTCGTTCATGCACTCTTCCCCAAAACGTGCGCTGATATCACTCTTAAAAAATTAGTTCAGAGTTGGCAAATTGACAAGTTTAACGCTAGTTTATTCAATAATTTGGGGAATATGCATGTGTTATTCTATCTTGGCCAGCTAAGTCTTTAGCTGTTTTTATATTTTGATAGTTTAATTTTTGAAGAATGTCCTGCACTTGTTGAGCTTGTTCGAAACCATGCTCGATGGCAATTAAACCACCTTTATTTAAGAATTTGACGGCTTGCTCGGCGATAATCTGAATATCGGCTAAACCTTTATCTTCAGCTACTAGCGCTGATAAAGGCTCAAATCTGACATCACCTTGTAATAAATGAGGATCAGTTTTATCTATGTAAGGTGGATTAGATACAATAATATCGAACTTTTGATTTGTATTGGCTAAAGGTTCAAACCAACTGCCTTGATAGATTTGTATCGGTAATTGCAGCTGTACTGAATTATATTCAGCAAGTTTTGCAGCATCCACATTGTACTCAACAGCCGACACTTGCCAATTCGGAAATTCAGATTTTATTGCCAGCGCAATTGCACCTGTACCTGTACCTAAATCTAATACCTTGAGTGTTTTATCAGCGAGTTTGCTATTCTCAGCTACGTGATTTAGCACAACTTCAACTAAGGTTTCTGTGTCGGGTCTTGGTATCAGTGTGCTTGGATTTACACTTAGTTCTAATCCCCAAAATTCACGTGTGCCGAGAATATGTGCGATAGGTTTTCCGCTTAACCTTTGTTGCACATAATCACAAAATATATCTTGCTGGTTTTCGCTCAAACATTTGTCTGGCCAAGTTAATAAATACACGCGATTCGTTTGTTCAATTGCTTGTAATAACAATAACTGTGCATCTATTTGAGGTGATTCTGATTCAATAAATAAATCAGCTGCCCAACGCCAAGCTATATCTAAGCTGGTTGGGCAGTTTTGTTTGAGTGTGGTCATTAACTGTCTGACAGAGCAGCTAATTGGTCAGCTTGATATTCGTGAATAAGTGGCTCAACTACTGAGTCTAAATCACCTTCAACCACTTCAGTTAATTTGTATAAAGTAAGGTTGATTCTATGGTCGGTAATTCGACCTTGTGGATAGTTGTAGGTACGTATACGCTCTGAACGATCACCACTACCAACTAAGTTACGACGAGTTGATTCTTCTTCTAAACGGCGTTTTTCATCTTCTGCTGCTTGAATACGCGCAACCAATACTGACATAGCTTTTGCTTTGTTTTTATGTTGCGAACGTTCATCCTGACACTCAACTACTACACCTGTTGGTAAATGGGTAATACGTACAGCTGAGTCAGTTCTGTTAACGTGCTGACCACCCGCGCCTGATGCACGGAAAGTGTCGATACGTAAATCAGCTGGATTAATTTGCACAGCTTCTGATTCTGGTACTTCTGGTAATAAAGCAACTGTACAGGCAGATGTATGAATACGACCTTGAGATTCGGTTTCTGGTACACGTTGTACGCGGTGTCCGCCAGATTCAAATTTTAAACGTCCATAAGCGCCATCACCAACAATGCGTGCGACAACTTCTTTGTAACCGCCCTGCTCACTTACATTCTCGCTAACTAATTCAACACGCCAGCTTTTGCGCTCTGCGTAGCGTGAATACATACGGAATAAGTCGCCAGCAAAAATACCAGCTTCATCACCACCGGCACCGGCACGAATTTCAATAAAGCAGTTGCGATCGTCATTTGGATCTTTTGGTAATAACAATATTTGTAGGTCTTGACGCAATTGCTCTAAAATTACTTTGGCCGCTTTCATTTCTTCTTGCGCCATTTCTTTAAGCTCAGGATCGTCTTCATTGAGCATTTCTTCAGCGGTTGCTAAATCTTCTTGCGCTTGCTGATAGTCTTTAAAGGCTTTTACAACTTCTTCTAACTGCGAATACTCTTTGGATAACGCTTTGAATTTATCTTGATCAGATATAACGTCGCCGTCGCTCAATAGTGCTTGAACTTCTTCATAACGCTCATCAAGCGCTTCTAGTTTACGAATTATCGATTCTTTCATGGGTAAGTTTTACTCAGATTCTATGCCTAAATGTTCGGCTAAAAATTCTATGTTGGTTTTATCTTCCGCTGTGGCTGCTTGGCGCAATGCCATTGTTGGAGGATGAACCAATTGATTGGTTAATTTGCTTGCAAGCTCAGTGACGACTTTGTCGGCATCTACTCCTTGCGATAATTGATTTAACGCGCGGTTTAATAATTGTTGTTTTATTTCGTCCGCTTGGCTGCGGTAGTTTCTAACATAATCTACTGACTGGCGTGAAGCCAACCAAAGGTTAAACTTTTCAACATCCGCTTTTATCATTTGTTCAGCTTGTTCAGCTGCTTTCAAACGCTTTTGCTGATTTTTTTGCACTATGCCTTGTAGGTCGTCAACTGTATATAAATAGACGTTGTCTACATCATTTACTTGAGTTTCTATATCTCTAGGTACGGCTATATCTACCATAAACATAGGGCGGTTACGTCTTTGATGCATAGCACTTTCAACCATACCTTTACCTATTAATGGCAAAGTACTGGCGGTTGAGCTCACAACAATATCTGCATTAACCAAAAGTTCTGGAATTTGCGATAAAGTTGCTGTTTTCGCATTAAAACTTTCAGCTAATAACGCTGCACGTTGAATGCTGCGGTTAGCAACGGTTATTTTATCAGCGCCCGCTTCGGCAATATGGCGCGCAACTAACTCTATGGTTTCGCCTGCACCAACTAATAACACGTTAACTTTGCTTAAATCATCAAATATGTGTTTGGATAAACTGACAGCGGCAAAAGCGACCGATACAGCTGCTTCGCCAATTTCAGTATTAGTGCGAACATCTTTAGCAATAGAAAATGAGCTTTGGAATAACCGCGATAATATGCCACCAACAAAACTGTGTTGTTCAGCAACTGCGTAAGATTGTTTTAACTGCCCGAGTATCTGTGGCTCACCTAACACCATAGAATCTAAGCCACAGGCAACACGCATTAAATGAGTAATAGCAGCATCATCGTGGTAAAAATATACATGTTCAGCAAGACTTTTGGCATTTAAACCATGGGTTGCAGCTAACCAGTCTATTGCACTTTGCTTGCTATATTGGGGCGCGTTCAGATAAACTTCGGTTCGATTACAGGTAGAGACTACAACAGCTTCATTTACTGCATATTGTTGTTTGAGTTCGAACACAGATTCAACAATTTGCTCTGTCGAAAAGGCAACTTTCTCCCGTATGCTAACTGGAGCTGTTTTGTAACTAATACCGAAAGAAAATAATGCCATTGATTCTGTTACAGTTTATTGTTGAACATTCAGTTAAGATGGAAAGACGCTAATTTTACGAGATGGACGAGCAGATTGAAAGCTTTTAGCTATTGCATTCGTGGTTATTTATTAGGTTTAGCCGTATTTTTAACCGGTTGTGCAATTAAACCTGACATGCCACAACTGGAAGAGATATATTCCCCAGGACAAATTCAAAGTTTTACCGCCGAAGGTAAAATAGCCTTTATTCGTGGCAAAGACAGAGAATCAGTTAATTTTTATTGGCAACAACAGCAACAAAATTACCACATCAGCTTAAATACTTTTTTAGGTATTCAAGTAGCAGATATTGAAGGTTTTACCCCACCCAAACGTGTTGCCAGCAAACAATTGCCAGCCCACATAAAAATTGAGGCTGATGGTGAAACATATCAGTCAAATGCGCCAGAACAATTATTGGAGCAAGTAATAGGCTGGCCAATTCCAATTAATAAAGTTGCCAATTGGGCGAAAGGCCATCACGAAGGTGTGATTATGAGCCGCCATGACGACGGCAGCGCAAAAAAAGTATTTGTTCGCACTCAGTTTGATCAAGAATGGCGATTAGAATATTTAAGTTACCAAACACTTGGGCATATTAAATTACCGAAAAAAGTTAAATGCCAATATTTAGATTTCACTTTAATTATGCAAATTAATGAATGGAAAGAGATTAATCAATGAGCCAAAGTTATACCTGTTTAGCCCCTGCCAAAATTAATTGGTTTTTGCATATTACTGGTAAACGCGCCAATGGTTATCACGAACTTAGCACCCTTTTTCAGTTTGTAGATTTAGCCGACGAACTGACCTTTACCTTAACAGATTCAACTGATATTGAATTGTCTGGTGATTTATCCGGCGTTGCAGCAGAGAAAAACTTGATTTACAAAGCGGCTGATTTAATGCGCAAACACTTTAATCTAGATAAAGGTATTGCGATTAAAGTTACCAAACGTATTCCGTCGGGTGCTGGTTTAGGTGGCGGCTCATCGGATGCTGCAACCACTATGTTAATGCTAAATAAGCTTTGGCAAATTAACGCATCAGAACAAGAATTAATTGAGCTAGGTGCAGGTTTAGGCGCTGATGTACCGATTTTTATTTATGGTAAAACCGCTTTTGCCACTGGTATTGGTGAGTTTTTAACCCCGAGTGACCAACCCGAAATCGATTTATTATTGGCCATTCCTGAAAATTGCCACATTTCCACTCCGGCTATGTTTGCACAACCTCAACTCAAACGAGACAGTGAAATAGTTGCGCCAAATGAGTATGTTTTTGACAAAACACGCAATGATTTTGAATCTGTGGTAAAGGAAGTGCAACCTCAGGTTGCCAAAACCTTACACTGGTTGGTAGAATACGCGCCATCCAGACTGACGGGTACAGGTGCGTGCTGTTTTTCTCTTGTTGCAAACAAACAACAAGCTGAAAAAATGGCAGAGCAAGCTCCAGAAGGCATTAAAACTTTTGTTGTAAAAACCCTGAAGAATTCGCCTGTTCATCTATATTTAGCAGAACAGTTTCGTAATTAACCATTAATCAAATTGCCTGAGGTTCACCACTGTGCCTGATATGAAAATATTCACAGGAAACGCTACCCCTGAGTTAGCTCAAAAAATTGCTAACCGTTTGTATACTAAACTAGGATCTGCCGTTGTTGGTCGCTTTAGCGATGGCGAAATTAGTGTGCAAATAAACGAAAATGTTCGTGGGGCGGACGTTTTTGTGATTCAATCAACTTGTGCACCAACTAACGACAACATTATGGAATTAATTGTAATGATTGATGCATTGCGCCGCGCTTCTGCTGGCCGCATCACTGCCGTTATTCCATATTTTGGTTATGCTCGCCAAGACAGACGTGTTCGTTCTGCTCGTGTTCCTATCACTGCAAAAGTTGTTGCTGATTTCTTATCTAGCGTAGGTGTTGACCGCGTATTAACGGTAGATTTACACGCTGAGCAAATTCAAGGTTTCTTCGACGTTCCGGTAGATAACGTATTTGGTAGCCCAATTTTAATTGAGCACATGTGGGAACAAAAATTTGAAAACCCTGTTGTTGTTTCTCCAGACATAGGTGGTGTTGTACGTGCTCGTGCGGTTGCTAAACAATTTAATGATTGTGACTTAGCGATTATCGACAAACGTCGTCCTCGCGCTAACGTTGCGCAAGTAATGCATATTATCGGTGATGTTGAAGGCCGCGACTGTATTATTGTTGATGACATGATAGATACAGGTGGTACTTTATGTAAAGCTGCTGCTGCACTTAAAGAAAAAGGTGCTCGCCAAGTATTTGCATATGCAACTCACGCGGTATTTTCAGGTAACGCAGTTGAAAACATCAAAGATTCATTAATAGATAAATTGGTTATTACCGATTCAATTCCATTAAGTGATGAAATGCGTAAAGTTGATAAAGTTCATCAGTTAACTTTAAGCTCTATGCTGGCTGAAGCAATTCGTCGTGTTAGCAATGAAGAATCAATTTCAGCAATGTTTGATGGCTAGTTTAATAAACTAAACTACTGCAATTGATTAAAGACTAAAAACCGCTACAGCTTAGCTCTAGCGGTTTTTTGTTGCCCAGATAAACTACTCAAACTCCTAATCCTGATCTATGCTTTAAAAGTTATTCGTCAATAACTTAAGGTTTAAAAGCTGTGACGCGATTTTTACTATTATTACTTATTAGTTGCAATTGCTTACATGCAAAAACTTTAGTCACACTCTACACCTACTATGATAAACCACCTTTTATCGTCAGCATTCAAGACAAAGTTGGATTAAGTTTTGATTTTGCAAAAAAGCTAAGTAAATTTTCTCAGCTGAATACATATCAAGTGAAATACTTCCCCAAAAAGCGCGCGCTATCTCGGCTAGCGGATTCTGGTGCTATTTTGTGGGTTAACCCACATTGGATTGATGATAAAAATCAAATTAAGTATTTATGGACTAAAGAGCTTGTCTTTGAACGAGAGCTGTATGTGAGTAACGATCAAAATTTACGTTTTACCGACGAAAGCTCTCTTTATGGCAAAACTTTGATTGGCGTTAGAGGCTATAATTATTTCAATCTAGACCCACACGTGTCGCAACAGCAAATAAAAAGATTAGACGTTGATAATGAAACCCTTATCCCGAAAATGTTAATAATGGGTCGAGGGGATTTTGGAGTGATAGGGCTACAAACTTTTGCATATTTAATCCGAGATAACCAACTCTACCAACACAATTTGTATATTTTAACCGGCTACACCAAATATTTCGGCCGTAGTATCGCCATTTCCGCAAATGAATTAGACATTAAACGAGATATCAGCCGTTTTATCCAGTCAAACACATGGAAAATGTTATCGAAAAAATGGCTGGTAGAGGTGGACTAGCCATAAGCTAGCGCTAACGTTTTGATGGTTTAGTCAATTAATCTATCCACCATTATTTGTTAGCTTTTTGTATTTTATTTGTTGTACATTCATAACTATTCTAGGCTGATGCCTATAGGGAGATATATGACAATAATAAAAATATGCTCGTTAGCTTTGCTGATTACCAGTTTATTTTGCGCCCCCAACCTTTATGCAAAACAAGGACAGCAGCAACAAATTTTAGCGAGCATGAAAAAAGCCAGCCAATTTATGACTGAATCTGTCAGTTACCACGGCGGCTACGTTTGGGCTTATCTACCCGATTTTTCGAGACGTTGGGGCGAAATGGAAGCAAAACCGACTATGGTATGGGTTCAACCACCTGGCACGGCAACTATGGGACATCTTTTTTTAGATGCCTATCACGTTACCCAAGACGAATTTTATTACCAAGCAGCAGAGCAAGTGGCTTCAGCACTAATCAAAGGCCAACACACCAGTGGCGGTTGGAATTATATGTTTGATTTAGCCGGTGAAGAATCGTTAAAAGACTGGTATCAAACCATAGGTGCTAACGGCTGGCGACTAGAAGAGTTCCACCACTACTATGGTAACGCTACATTTGATGATGGTGGTACTTTTGATGCTTCAGTGTTTTTACTTAGGCTGTATTTGCAAAAAAACCAAATCAAATACCGCGAACCTTTATATCGAGCGGTAAATTTTGTTTTAGACAGCCAGTATGAAATTGGCGGTTGGCCACAAAGATATCCACCAGCAACAGCTCATTCAGTTAAAGGGCAGGCGGATTATTCGGCCAATATTACTTTTAACGACGACGTTGCGGCAAATAATTTAACGTTGTTAAGTTATTGTTTGCTGTATTTAAACGATCCAACTTTGACCCCTAAGTTGGTTAAGGCTATCCATTCTGGAATGCAGGTATTTGTAAAACTTAAACACCCAATGCCTCAACCAGCTTGGGCGTTACAATACACTTTAGATTTGCAACCTTCTGCTGCTAGAAGCTATGAACCTTTATCTTTATCGACAAGTGCCACCGCTAGCATTTTGGACTTATTGATGGATTTTTATTTAGTGACTGGCAATAGCGAGTTCTTACAAGGTATTGATGAAAGTTTAGCTTGGTTTGATCAGGTAAAACTGCCTAAACATGAAATTAAAAATAACCGTACACATCCAAAGATGGTGGAAATTGGTACAAACAAAACACTGTATTTGCACAGAACAGGTTCAAATGTAACCAATGGGCGTTACTACATTGATTATCAGCCAGCTAATCAAGTGATCCATTATCCATCAATCGGTCGTTTTGAAATTGCTAAACTAAAACACAAATATCAACATATTTTGCAAAATCCAATTAAACAACCAAAGCTGCAAAACGGATTAATTATCGGCAATTTACCTAAACTCCCCAACTTATATGTTGTTGAGCGCTACGCCAAACGCAGCAAAAAATCAGTCGAGCAAATTTTGCAATCTCTCAACCATCAAGGCTATTGGCCAAGTAAATTGCGATACATCACTAACCCTTATATTGGCCCATCACCGGCAGAAGTTGCCCAAGGTGATTACAGTACAACTTATGTCGGTGATAAATACGATACCTCCCCCTACCCTGCAACAGATAAAGTTGAAGGAATTGATCTTAGAGAATACATAAAAAACATGAGCTTATTATTAAATTATTTGGAGAAACACAATGCGCTATCACACTAAACTTTTAATTGCTTTATTCAGTATATTTTTATTTGCCAGTTGCACTAGCACGACCACCAAAACAGACCAAAGTGAGATTAACAGCCTTGTTTGGCACTTTGATAATCTACACCAAGTTGGTGGGTTTAGCACTGAATTAGAAGGTTCACCGACTTTAATCACTACGCCGACTAACTCTACTAAATTTAACGGTTTAAACGATAGGCTCCAAGTACATGGCAACATTATAGCTGGCATGCAAAGTTTTACTTTAGAGCTAATAGCTAAACCACTCGTGCCGACAGAAAAAGGTCGGGAGCCACGCATTGTTCATATAGAAGATTTGTCTAACTCAAAACACAGGTTAACCTTAGAAATGCGTTTTAATGAACAAAATCAATGGTATTTAGATGCATTTTTATTAGATGGTGATTCTAGATACACCTTAATTGACAGCTCACTCACGCATGAAAATGGCCGTTGGTATAACTTAGCAATCACATACGAAAACGGCGTATTTACTTCATATGTAAATGGCAAAAAAGAACTTACAGCGCAAGTTAATTTCGGCCCAATGAGCAAACAAGCACAAACCTCTGTCGGCGCAAGAATGAACAAAGTACATTATTTTAATGGCGAGATTAAGAAATTACGTGCAACCCCAAGGGTGTTAAGCAAAGAAGAAATGTTGCAAGTAGAATAAGAATAGGCTCTTTAAGTAAACAAATACCCAAGTATCAATTTAAGATACTTGGGTTAGCTATGATTAAATTAATCAAAATCAACAGTTACACCATGCAATGAACCAGAACTAGTTTGTTCATTACTACGCAGTTTAATTTTGAGACGTAGATCATTTGGCGAATCAGCGTGATGCAATGCATCGGCAAAATTAATCACACCTTTTTCGTACAATTCAAACAATGCACTATCAAAAGTTTGCATGCCAAGCTCTTTTGATTTTTCCATTGCTTCTTTAATACCACCTAACTCATTACGAGCAATTAGATCTGCAATTAACGGCGAATTAAGCAAGATTTCTATCGCAGCAACGCGGCCACGACCATCTTTTGTTGGCACCAATTGTTGAGCAACAATTGCGCGTAGATTTAATGAAAGATCAAATAACAGCTTTTCTTTCATATCTTTTGGCACCATGTGCATAATACGATCTATCGCTTGGTTTGCATTATTCGCATGTAAAGTTGCCACACATAAATGCCCCGTTTCAGCAAACGACAAGGCATACTCCATGGTTT
The DNA here is from genome assembly GCF_000281085.1 of Catenovulum agarivorans YM01. Classification (GTDB taxonomy): domain Bacteria; phylum Pseudomonadota; class Gammaproteobacteria; order Enterobacterales; family Alteromonadaceae; genus Catenovulum; species Catenovulum agarivorans. Next base: position 102,580 of record NZ_JH767523.1, on the reverse strand, counting down.
CTGCTGAACGAATTTCACCTATCATAATGACGTCTGGTGCTTGGCGCAGTGAACTTTTAAGCGCCGCATCAAAAGATTCAGTATCTACCCCAACCTCACGTTGCGTGACAATAGACTTTTCATGCTGATGAACAAATTCAATAGGATCTTCAATGGTTAATATATGTCCACGACTATTACGATTTCGATAACCCATAAGTGCAGCCAAGGCAGTAGATTTACCTGTACCTGTTGCACCTACATACAAAAACAAACCACGTTTTGCCATGATCACGTCTTTTAATACGCTCGGCATGCCCATTTTATCAACATCAGGAATGTCTGTATTAATTTTACGGATAACCATGCCTGTTTGCTCACGCTGAACAAAAGCGTTACAACGAAAACGCCCAACACCATCAACGGCTATCGCATAGTTACATTCTTTGGTTTGTTCAAATTCAGCTTTTTGCACCTCATTCATAGTGCTATAAACCAAATCGACACTCGCTTGGTTGTCTAGAGTGTTTTCATCTAACGGCGTCATTTCACCATTAATTTTTGCGCATGGCGGACGACCAACGGTAATAAATAAATCAGATGCATCTTGTTGCACCATTTTTTCTAAATAAGGTTGAATTAACATAATTGGCTCCTAGAACTGGCCTTTATTAACCGCTTTAGCTGCCGCAATTTGGCGAGTGATAATGCCTCGGCTGACTAAATCAGCTAAACATTGATCCATAGTCTGCATACCAAAACCCATACCGGTTTGAATAGCTGAATACATTTGTGCAACTTTATCTTCGCGAATTAAGTTACGAATGGCTGGTGTACCCACCATAATTTCATGTGCCGCCACACGACCGCCACCAGAGCGTTTTAATAGCGCTTGCGAAATTACTGCCTGCAGTGATTCAGATAACATTGAACGCACCATAGGTTTTTCCGCTGCAGGAAATACATCAACAATACGGTCAATGGTTTTTGGCGCTGAGGTGGTATGCAAAGTGCCAAAAACTAAATGGCCGGTTTCTGCTGCCGTCATAGCTAAACGAATGGTTTCAAGATCACGCATCTCACCAACAAGAATAACATCTGGATCTTCACGTAAAGCTGAACGAAGTGCATTGTTGAATGATTTAGTATCACGATGCACTTCCCTTTGGTTAATCAGGCTCAGTTTATTTTGATGAACAAATTCAATTGGGTCTTCGATGGTTAAAATATGATGATGTTTGTTTTGATTTATATAATCAACCATAGCCGCCAAGGTGGTACTTTTACCTGAACCTGTTGGCCCTGTTACCAGTACTAAACCCCGTGGTTTTTCAGCTAATTCTTTAAATATATCTGGTGCATTTATGTCGTCTAGTGACAAAACTTCACTTGGAATGGTACGAAATACCGCAGAGGCCCCACGGTTTTGCACAAATGCATTAACACGGAAACGTGCTAGATTTGGAATTTCAAATGAAAAGTCAGCTTCCCAGTTTTCTTCGTATTCTTTGCGCTGCTTGTCATTCATTATGTCGTAAATAAGTTGATGCACTTGTTTATGATCGAGTGCGGGTACGTTAATTTTACGTACATCACCATCTACCCTAATCATTGGCGGTACACCGGCTGAAAGGTGTAAATCGGACGCTTTATGTTCAACACTAAATGACAATAGTTCTGTAATATCCATCTTGGGTACTCCGCTGTTGTTAGCCTGTTCATGCTAGATTGTTATTTAAAAAATAGCAGAAACTTATAATTCTGTATGATTTCCAATGTAAAAAAATCGGCAAAATAGTTCCGAAAAAGCAAGTTGTTGTCCTGAGTTCAGGTGCTTTAGTCAACTTAATGATATATCATGACACCTGCCTCCAACCGAGCCAACCAAAAATTTTGATAAATGATAGCTATACAACAAAATTTAAACGAGATTAATCAACAAATTGCAGATTTAAATTGCAATACCCAACAAACAACACAATTGCTTGCTGTGAGTAAAACCAAACCAGCGAGTGATGTAATTGCTGCTTATCAAGCAGGCCAACGTAAATTTGGTGAAAATTACGCACAAGAAGGCGCAGACAAAGTTATTCAACTTGCTGATTACAAAGACATTGAGTGGCACTTTATCGGTCCTATTCAGTCGAACAAAACCAAACTAATTGCTGAAAATTTTGCTTGGGTACAAAGTTTAGATAGAGAAAAAATCGCCAAACGTTTAAGTGAACAGCGGCCTGTCGACAAAGGGAGCTTGAATGTATGTATTCAAGTAAACATCTCTAACGAAGAGAACAAATCTGGTTTATCGCTAGTTGAAGTAGCTGATTTTGCTAAACATTTAAGCCAATACCCGAACTTAACTTTGCGCGGCATTATGGCTATACCACTCAATACAGACGATGTAGGCGAATTAAACAAGATGTTTAGCCAGTTGCATGATTTGTATCAAAGCTTGAAAAATGACTACCCGACTATAGATACCTTATCAATGGGGATGTCGAATGATATGCAAGCCGCCATTTTAAACGGTAGCACTATGGTGCGAATTGGCACAGCAATTTTTGGTGCACGCGGTTAAACGCTGATTTGCACCATTAGAAATTTTAAATTTATAGAAGTTACAAAATGACAGAATCAAACAGAACAATCGCCTTTATTGGTGCTGGCAATATGTCAGCCAGCATTATTGCAGGTTTAGTTAAAAGTGGTTACGCAGCGGATAAAATAATTGCTGCCAACCCTTCTACCGGTAAATTAGATGTACTAAAAGAAAAATACGCAATTAACACCACGCAAGATAATAACCAAGCGGTTGCCCAAGCTGATGTGGTTGTTTTAGCCGTTAAGCCACAAATGATGGCTGACATGCTAAACGCATTAACAGTAGATAAAGCTTCGCTAAATAAAAAGCTATTCATCTCAATTGCAGCAGGTATTCCAGTTGCACGTTTCCAACAATTAATCAGCCAAGAAGCGGCAATTGTTAGAACTATGCCAAACACTCCGAGCTTATTAGGTTTAGGGTTAACGGGTTTATATGCAGCCGCAAACGTATCTGATGCAGACAAACAATTTACCGACACCTTAATGAGCGCAGTTGGTAAAACCGTTTGGGTTGAAAGCGAAGATGGCATTAATAACATAACCGCACTTGCGGGCAGTGCCCCTGCTTATTTCTTCCTATTTATGGAAGGCTTGGTTAAACAAGCAGAAAAATTAGGTTTTTCAGCTGACGAAGCTAAATTAATTGTTGAGCAAGTTGCCAATGGCTCTGCACAAATGGTGCAACAAAACTCTGATAAAACTATCACAGAACTGCGCCAACAAGTAACCTCGAAAGGTGGTACTACGGCGGCAGCTATTGCCAGTTTTGAAAGCAACAACTTAGACTCAGTAATTCAACAAGCCGTTGAAGCCTGTATTAATCGCGCCGAAGAAATGGCCAAACAAATGTAATTGAACGGAGTTATCCAATGAACGCACTACACTTTTTAATTACCACATTATTCGGCTTGTATTTAATGGCGATAGTTTTACGCTTTTGGTTACAAGCAGTACGTGCTGATTTTTATAATCCACTAAGTCAGTTTATTGTAAAAATTACCAACCCTTTAGTTAAACCATTACAAATTGTTTTACCTAACGTCAAAAACTGGAATTTCGCAGCTTTAGTGGCAGCCGTTATTGTTGCCGCTGGTAAATATTTTGTTTTAGCTTTAGTGTTTTCACAGCCAATTAATCCAGCCGGATTTATTATTGTTGGTGCTATATCTGTTGTTTATGAATTTTTAAACATCGCATTTTGGGTGTTAATTATTCGCGCTATTTTAAGTTGGTTTAGCCAAGGTGGTTATAACCCAGCTGAACAAATTTTAGTGCAATTAACTGAGCCATTGGTTTCACCAATACGTAAAGTTTTACCGCCTATGGGTGGATTAGATTTTTCAGTATTGGTAGCGATTATTGCTATTCAGTTTATTAAAATATTGTTGTCTGATTTATTTGGTGGGTTTTAAATATCGCTATCAAGATACGTGTGTGCTTTTGGCTAGTAGAGTGTTATTTTCGCAAAAACGCTGCAAGTACGTCCTTGTAAGCTTCGCTTTTTCATCCCTGAAAAAGAGATTTTGCTCTAAATATCACTCTACTAACCAGCGCATCAGACATCTTAATTTTCAGCGATAACATACCAAGAAGGTGGATGGGTGTGTTGCGAATAAAACCTCATAAGGCATGGATGCCTTATGCGAGCGGCTCAGGATGAGCTTGAAGCGTTTTTGTGAGTAATACCCCATTTACCTTCGAGCATTGAGCACATGGCCTAAGCTAAAACTAGCAGCGATAAAAATCCAAGAAGGTGGATGGGCGTGTTGCGAACAAAACTTCATAAGGCATGGATGCCTTATGCGAGCGACTCAGGATGAGCTTGAAGCGTTTTTGTGAGTAATACCCCATTTACCTTCGAAATTTTGAAGCACCAACTTACAGCACTAAACATCAAACAAGGTTCGATTATGCACCACTTAAAATTATTCAAGAATCTAATATTAATTGCTTTATTAAACATAACGTCTACAGCCTTTGCTAATGGTGAATTTATCGACGACGGTAAAGGTGGCGCTAATCCTAATATGACAGAAATAGGCACTTGGCAAATTCACCATATCGCCTTTCCATCTACCTTTATTCAACCAGAAACCGCCAAAGCAATTGGCTTAGACCGACGTGGCAACTATGGCCTACTCAACATCAGCATCTTAGATTTGGCCAACAACAAAGCACCACTAAAATTAAAAGTGACCGGCTACGCACAAAACCTAATTGGCCACAGAAAAGAGCTAGAATTTAAAGAAGTAGACGAAGGCATCGCCGTATACTACCTAGCGCAAGTACGCCACAGCAACGAAGAAATCTTCCGCTTTTATATTACAGTGAAAGATCCAAAAACCGGCCGAACAGAAAAATTTAGATTCCAACAAAAAATGTGGGTCGATTAGCACTAACCTGCTAATCCAACGCCAATTTAAGTTGAACAGCTCCTTGCTGTTCACTCAAACCTACCTGAATTCCCAATAAACGCACACCTTTTTTCTGCGCTTTGCCGCCAAATCTATTTAGCCCTTCTTGTAATAAATAACGCAAAACTGTGTGGTCGAGCGTTTGGCACTGTTGCTCTTTGGTGGTTAATTGAAAGTCAGAGAATTTAAGTTTGATACCAATTTTTTCTAGTTGCCGATTTGCTAAATATGGCTCTAACCTGCGGTTGAGCTCTGGCAATAATTTGTCAGTTAAGATTTGGTTTAGCTGTTCATAACTATAAAAATCTTGGCTGAAAGTGCGCTCTACGCCAACCGATTTGCGTACTCGCTCTGTTTCTACTTCGCGCTCGTCTATGCCATGGCAACGTCGCCACAATACTTGACCGTATTTGCCAAAATGTTTGTGTAAATATTCAAGGCTAGAATTGCGTACATCTAACCCTGTATTCAAACCAAAGTTTTGCAACTTTTGCCAAGTCACTTTGCCAACACCTGGAATTTTTTTAAGCTCTAGTTTGTCAATGAAATCTTGTACTTGCTCAGGTTTAATTGTGTATTGGCCGTTGGGTTTATTTAAATCAGAAGCTATTTTTGCTAAGAATTTAATTGGCGCAATGCCTGCCGATGCAGTCAATCCGGTTGTTTGCAAAATTTGCTGACGAATAGTTTGCGCCAACAGTGTCGCTGAACCGTTGTGCAAACTGCTGTTGCTTACATCTAAATAAGCTTCATCGAGAGATAACGGCTCAATTTTATCTGTGTATTGGGCAAATATTTGACGAATTTGTTGGCTGACCTCTTTATATACCTGCATCCGACCGGGTAGAACAATTAAATCAGGGCACTTTTTTAATGCCAAAGCAGTTGGCATGGCAGAGTGCACACCAAATTGGCGAGCAATGTAATTACAGGTAGATAACACTCCACGGCGATTAGAAGCACCACCGACAGCAACGGGTTGATTAATAAGTTTGGGGTTATCACGAATTTCGACCGAAACATAAAAAGCATCCATGTCGATATGGAGAAACTTTTTATTCATGTAAAACCCTCTAGCTCAGTTAACCAGAGAGAATTTACCACAAAACTGTATATTTAAACAGTATCTAATTCATGTCATTCAAAAATGCTTCGAAGTCTTCTTCTTCTTTTTCTGTCACCTGTGGTTTAGGTACATTGCCATCGTAAAGTTTAAATTGGCTACGTTGGAAGTAAGCTTCACGCACAAATAGGTATGGGTCTAAACTGTCGTTTAACATTTGCTCTTGTGCCATCAAACTAATTCGGCCTTCGACAGCTTTAATACTGATTCTGAGGGCTTTAATCCACAAAGTTAAATCATCCAATGGGAAGTAAGCTGAATCAACTAAATCACCGGCGAAATTACGGGTATCTGTTGGCCCCATAGCAGGTAACATTATATAAGGCCCTGTATTAACACCCCATTTACCAAGCACTTCACCAAATTCTTCGTTGTTCACTTCAAGGCCCATATGGCTAGCCACATCAATTAAACCGAGTAAGCCGACAGTTGAATTGATTAAAAATCTACCTGTGCTTTTTGCTGCGCCCTCGCCTTTACCTTGCAATAAATTATTTACCGCAGACGATGGCTCTTCTAGGTTATTGGCGGCATTTAATAAACCTGTTCGGGCAAATTGTGGCATAACAGCTTCATAACCAACCGCTACCGGTCTTAAGATATAGGCATCAAGTACATCATAGTTAAAGTCCCATATTGCACGGTTTACACCTTCAAACGGGTCGGGAATTTCTTGTTGAACTTCTTTAGGCAAATTGGCTTGTTTGGCCGCCGTTGCTTGTGCATCTGCACTTTGTTTGCTTGCGCAACCACTTAAAATCAAGATCGCCGCAGCGACTAATACTTTAACTTGTTTCACGTTTTCCGTTCCGAAAATTATTCAATTTCAAACTGAACTTCTATTTTGACTCCAGCTGGATCGTACAAAAATATTTGGCTAGGTCTGTCAGCATAAATCCTTTTGTCATAAGTGACATTCAGTTTGGTTAATTTGTTAACGAAGTCAGCCATATTGGGTAAATTAAACGCCATATGGTCTAACGAATAGTGCGAACCAGCAGCTGTGGTTTTGTCTATATCTACAATTTGATTCAAATGTAAAATAGGTTGTTCACCCGCATACAACCAATAACCTGGGCGGCTCGTGTTTGGTCTATACCCTTGGACTAGACCGAATAGATCACAATAAAATTGCTTTACTTGCTCAATTTGTTCAGCCGAAACATTCAGATTGAAGTGATTAAATCGCAATTTTATTCAGTTCCTATAATTCTATAGACACAACTGTGTTTTGCTCTAATGTAAGGGCGTCACTATTTTTTTCAACCTCACCATCTGCCAAACTGACGTCAGCGTCTTTCGATAACCGCACAGTTACATAAGCACTGGCCAGAGAGGACAAATTAAAGCCCTGCATCATGGCATTTTCATCGGTTAATTTAACGCTTTTAGGTAACTGACCGTTTTCAATTGGCAGACGCACAACCGCCGCTGGCGGACCTGATAGCTGCGGACGAGCAAATACCACTAGGTATTGGAATTCGGCCAACTTAGTTTTAGTTTGTTCACTTAAACTAAAGTTAATTAACAAAGATTTACTTGCCGCAGCCGCAGTTTGCTGTGCAGGTTGGCTTGCATGTGGCGCTTTAGCCATAGCAGCATGTGCACTCACTTGTGGTAGAGTTTGTTCTATGGCGCTGCGGCGCGTATCGTTTTCAGGCAAATATTTAAGCGCTAATTGCCAATATTGTGCAGCGACTTCATTCTTCTGCAATTGAAATGCAGCGTAGCCGGCCATGGTAAGTGCTTCACCGTCAGTTGGATTTTGCTGCAATACTTCGTTATATAAACGCCCCGAACGCTTCATCATGCTTTCGTCACCACTTGCTAACAAAGTTTGCGCTAGACTCATTTTGCTCGCATAGTGATTAGCATCTAACTTCAACGCATGCTCAAACGCTGCAATAGCTTCAGACAAATTATTTAAGCTGTAGGCAACTCGACCTAACAATAACCAACCTGTAGGATCATCAGGTTTTTCCGCCTGCTTAGTTCTTAAACCTAGGTAAAATTCGTTTAATTCAGCTTTGGTGAAATTTTCATTGCCTTGCATTAATTTTTTGCCAAACTCAACAGTATTGCTTTGCGCTTGATACCACTGCTGCATTTGTGTTGGTTTACCTTGAATATAATAAATACCACTAGCAACAACTGCTGTAACCAAAGGCAGTGCCCACATGGCTTTTTTAGAAATATGTAAACCACTACTTTGTTTAGCTTGAGCAAGTTCACTTGCCAGCTGCACAGTTAAGTCTTCTTTAGCAGATTTATACGCTTGCTCTTCTATTTTGCCCTGCTGTAAATCAGCGGCTAGCTCTTTTAATTTTTCAGCGTATAAGTCGCTAATGCGTTGGTTATCTTGTTTCCAATTATGTTGTTTGGCCATCCAAGGCAACAATACTAAAATGCTGACAATAACTGAAAAGCCAACTAAAACTAATATTAACTCGTTCACGATTTACCTTTAGATTCAAACTTATCAATCAGGGCTTGTGCCTGCTCTAAACTTTCTGCGTCTACGCCGGTAGACTCTTTTTCGCGTCGACCTTTTTTTAATACAAACAAAACAAGGGCTAAAGCAATAACAATTGGCACTAACCACAACCAAATGGTCACCATATTAATCGGTGGATCGTAATGCACAAATTGGCCATATCTTTGCACCATAAAGTCGATTACTTGATCTTTGCTTTGACCTTGTTTAACTAACTCATAAGTTTTGTTTTTAAGATCAATTGCGACCATAGCGTTTGAGTCAGCTATGTTTTGGTTTTGACATTTGGGGCAGCGTAATTCTTCAACTAATTCACCGAAGATTTTTTGTTGTTTGGCATCGTCAAATGGATAACTTTCTTCCACCGCTTGCGCAACACTGGTGATTAATACAAAACTAAAGCTTAGTAGAGCGATAAATAATTTTTTCATTAATTCTGCTCCAGTGATTGTTGACTGCCGCTTGCTGATGGAAACAAAGGCGCGAATTCATTTTGCCAAACCCTGTGGTCGATTGCCCCACGTCTATGCGCTATGATTGTGCCTTTGTCATCAATTAAAAAGCTTTCTGGCGCACCTGTTACACCTAAGTCTAACGACAGGTCACGCTTTTCATCATAGATGTTAAATTGGAATGGGTTGCCAAGTTGCGCGAGCATTTGAGTCACGTCTTTACGAGTATTACGTACATCTAATTCGCCAAATGCAGCTTCTGCGGCATTGTCATAATAGACACCGACAATTTTTATCCCTTGCTGGCGCAACTGCGTCATAAATGGCAGTTCAACCCGACAGGTTACACACCAAGTCCCCCAAACATTGATTAAAGTGTATTCACCCAACAAATCTTGTTTAGTGTACAGCTTGTTTTCATCCATTAAATCAGCTAACTGAAATTGTGGGAAAGGTTTAGCTAGATTGGCGTTTTCTATATTGGTTGGGTCTGAATACAAACCTTTATATAAAAAGATACTCACCAATAAAAATGCAACTATTGGAATGAGCAGTTTATAATTTTTCATTCAAATTTAATCCTTTGCTCTATTACAGTATCAGATGCCACTTTACTGACAGCATTTTCGGCTGCCATAGTATTTGATGCTGCTGGCTGTGCTGTTTTTTGTTCGCGCCACGCTAATACTTTGCGATAACGTTTATCCAAAATACACATAATTGAGCCTAACACCATTAATAAACCACCTAACCAAATCCAGCGGACAAAAGGTTTAACATTGGCAGTTACCGCCCAAGCTTTACCGTCTAACTGTTCACCTAAACTAATGTAAATATCTCGCCATAAACCTGCGTTTATGCCCGCTTCTGTCATTACGTTTGAGTGCATTTTGTAATAGCGTTTCTCGGCTTTCAGTGAAAAGGTATCTGAGCCATTGCTTACATCAAAATGAGCGTGATAAGCCGAATAGTTTGGACCTTGAAATTGTTCAACTTTGGTAAAGTTAAATACATAATTCTCAACAGTAACACTCTGCCCCGGGCTGATACGGACACTTTTATCAACACTTGCGACTTTAGTAATGGCAATGCCTATCACGAGTGCAGCAAAACCTAAATGGCCAAGTGACATACCCCAATGCGTTAGTGGCAGTGGATTATTTTTACTTGAAGTAATCAACTCGTAAATCACTAATGCGGCTAACCAAGTTGCTAAAACCACACCTAACAAACTAAAGAAGGTATTAATTTGTAGCGTGAGATAACAAGTTAGCGCGACAATAATGGCAGGTACTATGCCAACTAATAGTTTGTTTCTAATTCGGCTAAATCTGTCTTGTTTCCAACGAACAAATGGTCCAATGGATAACACTAGAATAAATGGGATAAACCAAATTGAAGAGACTTTATCAAAAAACGGCGCACCAATTGAAATAGAGCCGAGACCGATTTCTTTGTGTACCAAAGGCAATAAAGTGCCAAGTAACACAACAATTAACGCAGCTACTAATAAAACGTTATTAATAAATAACAATACTTCGCGTGAAAACAATTTATATCTATGGGTACTGACCACTTTATCTGCGCGCCATGCATATAAAGTTAACGCACCGCCAATCACAGCTAACAAGTAAATCAGAATGAATAGACCACGTGTTGGATCACTCGCAAAGGCATGAACTGATACCAAAATACCAGAACGAACTAAAAAGGTACCTAACAAGCTCAGTGAGAAAGCAGAAATTGCTAATAACACAGTCCAACTTTTAAACGCGCCGCGTTTTTCGGTTACCGCTAAACTATGAATAAGCGCAGTACCGGCGATCCAAGGCATGAAAGATGCGTTTTCAACTGGATCCCAAAACCACCAGCCGCCCCAGCCAAGTTCATAATATGCCCACCAGCTGCCTAAAGTAATACCAGCAGTTAAAAAGCCCCAAGCTGACAGTGTCCACGGGCGTGACCAACGTGCCCAAGTTGCATCTAATTTACCGCCAATTAAAGCAGCAACGGCAAAAGCAAATGCAACAGAAAAACCAACATAGCCCATATACAACATAGGTGGATGGATAATTAAACCTATATCCTGCAATAGCGGATTTAAGTCTCGTCCATCAATTGGATAAAGTGGGAATGTTCGTTCAAATGGATTGGAGGTAAAAATAACAAATGCTAAAAAGCCAATCGCAATGAAGCCCATAACGGCGAGCACACGCGCAACGTCTTCATCATCTAAACTTGCACTGAAAAAGGCAACCCCAGCAGTCCACAAGCTTAAAATCCATACCCATAATAACAATGAACCTTCATGCGCCCCCCATACTGCAGATAATCTGTAGTACCAAGGCAAATCAGAATTTGAATTCATCGCCACATATGTCACGGAAAAGTCGTTGTGATAAAACGCCCAGCTTAAACAGAAAAATGCCACAGACAACAAAGCAAAGTTGGCGTAAACCAAAGGTTTGGCTAGGGCAACAAATTCAACAATTTTCTTTTGTGCACCGATCATAGGGAAAATTGCTAAACAAATTGCAAATACAAAACTGATCAGCAGCGAAAAGTGACCTATCTCTGGCAGCATTATTTGTATCCTAATTCTTGGTTTTCAGAAGGTTTAACATGTTTAATGCCTTTCATAGCTTCAGCTAAATCTGGCGGCATGTATTCTTCATCATGTTTAGCTAATACTTCAAAAGCTTCAATCACATTGCCTTCGCGTAAATAACCGTTTGCAACTATGCCCTGACCTTCACGGAACAAATCTGGCAAAATACCATCGTAACGCACTATTACTTTTGGCCCTGTATCTTGCAATTCAAATTCTACTTTTAAGCTTTCAGGATCGCGTCTTACGCTACCTTCAACCACCATACCACCAATACGTAAACGCTGGCCGACTGAAGGTTTAACACCTGTTTCTTTTTTACCGTAAATGATTTCGCTTGGGGTATAAAACAAATCAATGTTTTCACTTAAAGCATATAAAATTAACCCAACAGTAACCGCCAAGCCTAAGATTAAACTTAAGCCAGTATATAAACGTTTTTGCCGTCTAGTTGTCATAGTTTCATCTCCGAATTGACTTGTTGCTGCCTAACAGTACGAACTTGTTGTTGTTGACCAATTTCTTGTTCAATGGACTTTCGTTGCCATTTTGACCAAACAAACAAGCCGATTATTAGCAAAAACGCTAATCCGTAAGATAGCCACACATAGAAGGCGTATCCATTCATTGCCAGAAAATCTGCAAAAGATTCAAATGCACCCATAGTTATTTACCTAAAATTTCTAAAACCCATTTGCGATGGCTCTCGGCCCGCAGTAATTCTGTTGCAAAGCGATAACAGGTAAAAGCAATAAACAAACACAACACAGAAACAATGTTAATCAACAAAGGCCATAACATAGACGGCGCGATTGAAGGTTTGTCTAACTTAGTAATACTCGCGCCTTGGTGCAAGGTATTCCACCATTCAACCGAGTAATGAATAATAGGCACGTTAACCATACCTATTACCGCTAAAATACAAGCTGCTTTGGCGCCTGTACGTTTGTCATCAAAACTTTGAAAAAGTGCAAAAACACCTAGATATAAAAATAATAAAATAAGCTCGGAGGTTAATCTTGCGTCCCACACCCACCAAGTGCCCCACATAGGTTTGCCCCATAATGAACCGGTGAAAAGCGCAATTGCAGTAAAGGCTGCACCAATTGGCGCCATCGCCAAAACGCTAATTTCTAACAAGCGAATTTGCCAAACTAAAGCACAAAAACCCGCTATGCCCATAGACATATACACGCCCATAGACCAAATAGCCGCAGGCACATGAATATACATAATACGCGCTGAGTCACTTTGTTGATAATCGGTTGGCGCAAACATGAGCCCCCACACACAGCCGACCAATAAACCTATGATAGCAATAGGCATAAAGAACTTTTGAAAGGCCATTGAAAGTTGATAAGCCTTTTCTGGTTTTGCGTAAGGATGTAACCATCTGAACATAGTTGTTAACCCATATTTAGTTTTAGCGCTTGAGCTGTTGCTAGTGGTGCTATTGTTAATGAAAACACCGCCAGCGCAGCTAATATTGTTATTGGAGCCGTATACGGCAAACTTTGTTGTGCAGCATCCATAGCTGCGCCTGCAAAAATGAGCGCTGGTATTAATAGTGGGATGAGCAACAGAGCCATTACCCCACCACCTTTGCGACTAGAGACTAATAAAGCACTCGCAACTGCACCTAAACAAGCCGTTAATATACTACCCAACAGCAAGGTTTGTACCAGAACTGACCAAAGGTTAATTTCCATCGACATAAAAGGTACCAGCAAAAAGCTGCAAATTACCAAAGGCAAACAATACAATAACCAAAAGCTGATAATGCGTGATGTGACAATTAAGCTATGTGGCGTGCCGGATAAAAACAACTGCTCTAACCAGCCGTTTTCATAATCTTCAGCAAACATACGCGGCAGTGCAATTAACATAGATAATATCAAAGCGATCCAGCCAACGGCACTGGCCAAACGCGCTAATAATTTACCATCAGGCCCAACTGTTATCGGAAATAACACTATCACTAAAATAAAGAACAACACAGGCAGGAGAAATTCATGTTTTTGAATAGCGGCGATTTGTAAATCACGTTTAATTGAATGGACAAAAAACTTAGAGAAAGACATTAAAATCTATACTCCAAGGTTAATACATCATCAATCACATCAGAAGGTAAATCTTGATGACTAGTAACCATGATAATGCCGCCCTGCTGTTTATGCCGAGCAAACAATGCATTTAATACAGCTACACCTTTAACATCTATCGAGGTAAAAGGTTCGTCCAGCACCCAAAGTTTTGCATTTGAATTCCATAAACGGCTTAAAGCAACCCGGCGCTTTTGCCCGGCAGATAAAAATTTGACTGGAACATCGTGTAAGCCTGACAAACCGACTTTGTCTATGAGCTCTAACACATCAATTTGCTGATTTTTTAAATTACACCAATGCTGCATATTTTGTTCGGCGCTGAGCCATTCGTTTACTGCTGGTTTGTGTCCCAAATAAAGAATATTATGCCCGCAATCTGAAATGGGTTGTTGATCTAACTCAACCTCACCTTCTTGTAACTGATTTAAACCAATCACACTGCGCATAAGGGTGGTTTTACCAGCACCATTTGGCCCCTTCAGATAAAGTAAGCTACCCTGATTGATAGTGAAGGATAAATCTTCAAATAAGATGCGCTGATTTCTAATGCATGTGAGGTTGTTGGCCGATAACAAAATACATGACCACAAGGTTGATTTAACTTGATTTCGGATACTAACATATTCTGCATGTTTGGCTACACCCTATTCGAACTAACCGCCGAAATGAAATAACCGACTTATGCCAATAGAAAGTTTTGATAACAAATTCAACAAGCAATTAACCAATAAACTGCAAGCTCAAGTCGAGCAAGTTGCGCGCATCCCTTTACAAAACCAACAAGCAGCTTTGGTTAAAGTAAATGAAGTAATGGCCAGTTTACAGTTTCCGCTGGGGCAAAGACTCAATTTTCCGCTCGGTCAATCACAATCGCATCTGCTGCAACAGTTGCTTGGGCCAACAACTGCTAATGCGCCCACCAACAATAGAGTTTTAGTCAACTTAGTTAATAATCAATTAACCATTACACCAACACAAACAAGCGTTGCAGAAATACCACTGTCGAATCAACACAAACAAGCATTAGTAGAGTTAGCGTTAAATAACGAAGCCAATAGCAGTGCAGTTCAAGGGAAAATTATCCATGCGCAGGCTGACGAAAACAGTGTTAAATTTAGCTTAAACAATCAGACATATCAGCTAAGCACAAGCCAACTTAACTTAGCGAAAAACTACACTGGGCCTGTACTGCTAAAGCTGGCGAATAACCCAGCGGGCTCAATTACGATTGAACTACTTTCCCCCAAAAATCCTCAGGCGACCAAGGCCAACAATAAATTGGAACTCAATCAAAGCCAATTAATCAGCCAGCTCAGCCAAGGAAAACTATCACTCCCGAGCGCCGATATTGAAATCAAACAACTGCTTAAGCAAAACTTAGCCAACAATAGTCAACTAAACATCAGCTTAAATAGTAAAAACGCGCCCCTTGAACTTGCCTTACCTGACGGTAACAAACTTGAACCGGTTAAATTGCAGCAACTAACAACAGAGAGTCGCAGTCGCATTGAGCAAACTTTCAAAACTCAACTAGCTGGTATTAACTTGATCAAGCCAGTCACAACTAGTGATGATGGCAATGCGAGCATAACTATAGCCGGCGTAAAAGTAGCGTTAAACTCGGCAGTTGAACAAAAAATTCCCTTTGTAAACGTCAGTATTAATAATGGTATTGCCGAACTAACACTTAGTAATGGTGAGAAAAAGCAGCTGGTATTACCGGAAAAAGCCATACTGCAAAACTTAATTACCGCATTGAGTGGTAAAGAAGGAAAATCAGCACCGCAGTTACAAGCCTTAATAAAAGCTTTACCAAAAGATCTTGCTGTATCTATTGAAAGCGCGCTGCAAAAAACACAATTGCTCGACAAGGCTTCGACAAATAGTAAGTTCCATCTAGCCAGTGCAAACGAGGCATCAGGCATAAAAATAACCACAAGCACAGCTGGACAAATAAATTTACCGCTGAATAAAGAAATGCTTAACCAACTCAAAGAATGGGGCTGGGTTTCGCTGCAAAGTGAAATAAGCATGGCCAAACCACAAGCAAATAAAATTTCAGATGGTGCGCTGTTACAACAATTGCAGGCTAATTTGAATAATGCATCTCAAAACACTAGCCTCAATGTTAGCCAACAAATAAAACAACTGCTCAGCACTCTCAATCATAAAAACAACGCTTTAGATGTTCCGTTAAACCAGCTAATGCAACTGCTCAACAACCAACAAATTGACCTACCTAGCGGATTAAAATCGGCATTGACTAGTTTAACTACAGCCATACAACAGCCTGATGCAAGCCAAGTCAAACAACAAATTTTAGAGCAAGTACAGCTGCCACAATTCAGTTTGGCAGCCCAAGCAAATACAGCCAACAACAATTCGGGTTTGGCCAATGCACTGGTATCTGCTTTACAACAGATTTTTATGGCGAAAGCAAAACGCACACAATTGCCTAATCAAGTTAATCCAAATAAAACCACGGATAAAACGAGTGCAGCAGCAACTGGCTCTTCTGCTGCGACAAATAACCTTCAGTCCAGTGCAAATGAAAAATTAACTCAAGCGTTAGCACAAAGTATTCGCAATATGCAGAATAATCAGTTGCATACAGCCAAGTCACAAATAGATAATCAAAACCAGCTCTTTGCAACTTTACCTATATTAGGCAATGAAGCTTTGCAACAGTTAGATTTAGCCATTCAAATAGATACGGATGCAGAATCAAACCGCGCTGATGCAGTTAAAATGTGGCGCTTTTCGCTTAAATTTAATATGGGTGATTTGGGTAATATGTTAGCCAAAGCTGTGTATGTGGAAGGCAAGTTGAAAATAAACCTATATACAGAAACTCAAAAGTTACTAGAATTAGGTGAAAATAACATTCAACAGCTAAAAGAGAACTTGTCTAAATTGGGTATTTTATTGGAAGAATATAATTTTAATTTAGGTAAAATTCCCAGCCAGCTATGGAATGAATCCGCGCTGTCAATGCAATATAGGTTGGTATAACTATGCCTGCAGACGAGAAAAAAGCGATAGCACTGACCTATGATGCGCCCAATACACCTAAAGTTACCGCCAAAGGTTTTGATGAGTTAGCTCAATCCATTATTGAGCAAGCGCGCGAGGCTGGTGTAATGGTGCATGAAGACATTGAACTAGCAAATTATTTAGCTAAATTAGATGTAGGTAGTGAAATACCCGAAGAAGTGTATATTATTATTGCTGAGATTATTGCTTGGTCATACGTACTTAAAGGCATAATACCAGCCGACTTAGGCATACAACAAAAACGAATAAATACAAAAGCCTAACTATGAATTCAACTCAAACATACGCAATTTTTGTTGCTAGCATTGCCGCGCTCGGCGGATTTGTCTTTGGTTTTGATGCCTCAGTCATTTCGGGTGTGATTGGTTATGCCTCACAAGAATTTAATTTATCCCCTTGGCAAGAAGGTTTTGTTGTTAGCTCGCCAACCTTAGGTGCAGCCATAGCCTCTTTACTCGCAGGGCCAATTGCTGACAAAGTTGGCCGCAAAAAAGTATTAATTGTCATAGCAGCACTGTATCTCTGCTCGGCTATCGCTTCGGCAATGGCAAATTCTTATCAAAGTTTAATTATTGCGCGCATTATCGGTGGCTTTGCCTTTTCATCTTTAGTGATAGCGCCTATTTATATTGCGGAAATCGCGCCAGCTCAGCTGCGCGGTAAACTAGTGTCAATTAATCAGCTGAATATAGTATTCGGTTTTTCTGCCGCGTATTTTGCCAATTATTATCTGTTAAATGCAGCGTCTAATGTAGAACACTGGTTACAAGCTTATCAGCTAGAGCAAAATGTTTGG
The DNA here is from genome assembly GCF_000281085.1 of Catenovulum agarivorans YM01. Taxonomy (GTDB): domain Bacteria; phylum Pseudomonadota; class Gammaproteobacteria; order Enterobacterales; family Alteromonadaceae; genus Catenovulum; species Catenovulum agarivorans. Next base: position 84,951 of record NZ_JH767523.1, on the reverse strand, counting down.
CGCTTTATGTTAGCTGTAGAAATTGTGCCTGCACTTGGCTATTTCCTATTATTATTTTTAATTCCCGAAAGTCCCAGATGGCTAGTCTTAGCCAATAAACCGCAACAAGCACAAATCACCTTAAATAAGCTATTACCTGCTGCTGAAGCACTAGAGCAAATTAATAGCATTCGCCATTCTGTAGCACAACAATCACTGAATTTAGCCGAAAGACTTAAGCAATTTTTTAGTCAAAAAATGCGTTTAATTATCATAATAGCTTTTACCATTGGCATTATTCAGCAAATCACTGGAGTCAACGCCATTTATTTTTACGCGCCAAGCATTTTTGAACAAAGTGGTGTAGGTAAAAATGCTGCATTTGTACAAGCAATTTGGATTGGTTTAACCAATGTAGTTTTTACCCTGATCGCCATGGTGCTGATTGACAAAATTGGCCGCAGACCACTATTTATCGCTGGTTTATGTGGTGTGATCTTAAGTATGAGTTTAAATAGCTTTGCCTTTTATCAAGCTGATTACAAACTCACACAAGCGTCGGCAATTGAACTGAGTGCACAAATCGCTGAACCTAAATTAATGACTTTAGCTGAGCAAGAATTTCAATCTGATATCGCGTTTAAACAAGCACTGCATTCAGTGTTAACTGCCGAACAATTTAAGCAATACCAGAGCGATATTTTAAAACAAGCAACGCATATTAATGCCCCACTTGTGCTATTTGCCATTTTATTTTTTGTCGCCTCGTTTGCGGTTTCACTTGGGCCTGTGATGTGGGTATTGTTGTCGGAAATTTTTCCAAACCATTTGCGTGGACTGGCTATTTCCATTGTTGGTTTAACCAATAGTGCAGCAAGTTTTATCACGCAACTTATGTTTCCGTACGAACTTGCAACCTTTGGTGCACCCTTTACCTTTATTGTTTACGCTGTGTTTGCGGCGCTCGGCTTAATTCTAATTTACAAACTGCTACCAGAAACCAAAGGTAAAACACTCGAAGAATTAGAGTCTGTTCTTAAATAACCGGGCTTAGCTTAAATTTAATGAATTAGATCGACCGCGGGCACGGTTAATGGATGGAACAAGGTCAGTTTAGATTCAAAAAAAGCATCACCAGCCGCAACTGTTAGCAAGTCATGATCTATCATCACGCTCCAGGCTAGATTCTTTTCAATTAACAAACTTAAGTTTTCAACCATGTCATTATCTATTTCGACGAGTTGTAAACTCGGGTGTTTATTTATTAGCTTATGCAGCTTTTGCGCTTTTTGTTGGTCGCAATAAAACAGCCATACATGCTCGGATTTAGCTTCTGCTTTTTCAAGTCGGTCAAGGGGTAATTGGTCAACTTCAATCCAATGTTCAAATTGAACATCGTTGCGCTTTACGAATAAATCAGGCTCATCACCTACGCAGATAGCTCGGCTCATTTGTAATTGGTGGTGGCGAAAAATTGCCCAAGCGAGTAAACGCTGAACCAAATGCTGATGGGATTCAGCTTGATGCACAGCAATAACTTCACTACGAGTTAAGAAGTCTTGGGAATCAATATGCGAAACACTTATGTCCGCTTTGATAATAGTTGAACCATCTGCCATAAGCGCCTCCACAGACGCAATAACTACTGAGTTAAGTATTAACCAGTTATTAACAAATAGCCAATAAAAAGTAAGTTATCGACCTAACAATTGATATAACTATTAGGTCGATAATATTAGCAGCAAAATGACAAGGTTATTTTTGCTCTACTTTTGCCCAACTGTCACGCAAACCTACAGTGCGATTAAACACTAGCTGGCTGTCGCTTGAGTCTTTACTGTCTTTAACAAAATAACCTGTGCGTTCAAACTGGAAAGCTTGAGTTGCTGCAGGATCAGCTAGGCTAGCTTCCAATTGAGCGCCTTTTACCACAACTAAACTTTCTGGGTTTAATACTTGAGTAAAGTCTTCTTCCGCTGCTGGATTTGGCACAGTGAAGAGTCTGTCGTACAAACGCACTTCAGCAGGTTTTGCTGTTTTTGCATCCACCCAATGAATGACACCTTTTACAGAACGGCCATCTGCTGGATTTTTACCTAAAGTTTCTGGATCGTATTGGCAATAGACAGTTTCAATTTCACCGTCGGCGTTTTTATCAACTCTTACAGCTTTAACTACATATGCACCACGTAAACGCACTTCTTTGTCTAACACTAAACGTTTGTATTTTTTGTTGGCTGACTCTCTAAAGTCTTCACGCTCTATGTAAAGTTCGCGTGAGAAAGATACTTCACGGCTACCAAACTCAGGATTTTGTGGGTGATTTGCCACGTTTAGAATTTCGCTTTTATCTTCAGGGAAGTTTTCAATCACCAATTTAATCGGCTCTAAAACCGCCATAGCGCGTGGTGCATTGTCATTTAAATCTTCACGAATACAAGCTTCTAACATAGCCATTTCAACCATGTTATCCATTTTGGTTACACCAATGCGCAAACAAAATTCACGGATAGATTCAGGCGTGTAACCACGGCGTCTCAAACCTGCGATAGTAGGCATGCGCGGATCGTCCCAACCAGAAACGTGATTATCAGTGACTAACGCATTTAATTTACGTTTACTCATCACTGTGTATTCAAGGTTTAAACGCGAGAATTCGTACTGATGTGGACGCGCTTCAATTGAAATATTGTCTAAAACCCAATCGTACAAACGGCGGTTATCTTGGAATTCTAATGTACATAACGAATGGGTAATATCTTCAATCGCATCCGAAATACAATGAGTGAAATCGTACATTGGATAAATGCACCATTTATCACCAGTTTGATGGTGATGAGCAAATTTCACGCGATAGATAATTGGGTCGCGCATACACATAAATGGAGAGGCCATATCAATTTTGGCACGCAATGCACATTCACCCTCTTTGAATTCACCCGCACGCATTTTTTCAAATAAGGCTAAGTTTTCTTCAGGGCTAGTATCTCGATACGGACTATCTTTACCTGGCTCAGTTAAGGTACCACGGTACTCTCGGGTTTGTTCACCATTTAAAAAGCACACATAAGCTTTGCCTGCTTTTATCAATTCCACTGCATAAGCATACAATTGGTCGAAATAATTCGATGAGTATCTTGGTTCACCCGCCCACTCAAAACCTAACCATTTAACGTCTTGTTGAATAGATTTAACGTAATCAATATTTTCTTTTTCAGGATTAGTATCGTCAAAACGCAAATTACACGTGCCTTGGTAATCTTGCGCTATGCCAAAATTTAAACAAATAGACTTAGCATGACCAATGTGTAAATAACCGTTTGGCTCAGGTGGGAAACGCGTGTGGACATAACTATGTTTACCTGAATCCAAATCTTGATCGATAATTGTTCGAATAAAATTGCTTGGGCGAGCCGGTGTGTCGACCATAAAAATACTAATCCTCTTAAAATCTAGCTGCGCAAATTTTGATTAAGCCTGCTGAAAGTCAAATATTGTAACCGAAAATTGCCAACAACAATATTGTTAGTCACAGGCTAGCTGTTTTAATGTTGTAAATTATGCCACTTTATATCATAGTTATCAGCAACCCTTTGTGAAAAATTGCCACCTATTACTGTGGTGAATGGCCTGCTTAGTGTTATTTGGACAAGGAAATATTATGTTCGTAAGCATTCGTACAAAACTATTGCTGATGACGCTATCGAGCGTGATCATCTTATCTAGTGCCATTTTGTATATTTCAATTAATGAACATAAGCGTCTTTATATAGAAACTGCCGCTCAAGACTTTTCGGCACTTGCTCAAAACATATCGGAAGATTTGGTCGAATACTTTGCCACCAATAATGCCAACGACTTCACCTTAAGTACTCGGCTACTGCAACTAGACAAATATCCTTATGTTAAGTTTGCCGCCATTACTGATCAATCTGGCGAATTAGTTCATAGCTACATTAATCCAAACTACTACTCAGAAAAGCTACAACAGACTATTCCATTTTTAATCAATGCCCAGCCTAATCAATACTCAGACAGCTTGTTATTGAGGACAAAAATTGGTGACGACAGTTATAAGCTCGGGCAATTTTATTTATATATTGATTTAAAAAAGCAACTTGCACAAAGCCAGAGTGCCTTTATCGAAAAATTAATCCCGCTGGTAATAGCCGCTTTAGTTTTCACTTTTTTATTTAATAATTGGCTACAAACCACTGCGATTCGTCCATTGCTCAATTTAACTCGAGCTGTCGAACAAGTTGAAAAAGGTCAGGATTACACAAGCGTTCAGCAGATTAAAACGCATAGCAACGATGAAATAAAACAACTCACCTTGCGAGTCAGCGACATGTTGGCCACTATCAACAAACAACAACAGGCAAACAAATCCTATACAGAAAAACTTGTTAAACAACAAGCTGAGTTAATCCAGCTGGCAAATTATGACCAACTGACAGGTTTGCCTAATCGCAAAATGTTTATGGATATTTTGTCGCGATACATAAAACAAGTCGACCAGCAGTATCATGCTATTGCGGTCATTTTACTCGACATAGATGACTTTAAAACGGTAAATGAAGCGATTGGTCATAAAAATGGAGACAAATTGCTATTGGAAGTGACCAAGCGGCTAAAACACTTATTAACCGAAGATCAGGTGCTAGCGCGCATAGGTGGTGACGAATTTGCAATCATTTTGCCTGAAGATAAAACCCAAGGAAACGCAGTTCATTTATGTGACCAAATTATTATTAAACTCAATAAAAATGTCCATATTGATAGCTGGTCGTTGCAAGCAACTGTAAGTATGGGTATTGCACATGCTAAACCATCCTTTTATGACAGTGGTTTGTTGTTGGCAAATGCAGATGTAGCCTTGTATAAAGCTAAACAAAACGGTCGAAATAGATATATAGAATTTGTTGATGCTATGACGGCTCAGCAAGAGCGTCGTCTGCAAATTGCCGCAGCAATTAAAAGTGGTTTAGCCAATAATGAATTTTATTTGCTCTATCAGCCTAAAGTAAAACCTGAAGTTGGAGTCGTTGGCATAGAAGCATTGATTCGATGGAATAGCCCAACCTTAGGCATGGTTTCTCCGGATGAATTTATCAAGATTGCCGAACAAACAGGCAAAATAAACGACATTACCCGCTGGGTGATCGAAGTTGGTTTTCACCAGTTGCAAACTATTCAGCAGCAGTTTGACAATAGCTTAAAGGTGTCGTTTAACTTAAGTTCTATGGATATATTTCGTCCCAATTTCGTAAGTTACCTAATTAAAGCGTTGAGCAATCCCAAAATAAATACCCAGTTAATTCAATTCGAAATCACTGAATCAGCATACATAGAAAACTTTACCATAGCGCATAATTTCATCAGCAAAGTTAAACATCTTGGTTGCAGCATAGCCTTGGATGATTTTGGAACTGGCTATTCATCATTGAGTTATCTAACTCAGGTACAAGCCGATACCATTAAAATTGACCAATTTTTTGTACGTAACTTATTTAAATCAGAAAAAGATAGCAAAGTAACAGATGCAATTATTTCGCTAGCGAAAAAGTTAGGTATGACAATATGTGCTGAAGGGGTCGAAACCCAACAACAATATAATTATTTAAATGCGTTAGGCGTTGACCAAATTCAAGGTTATTACTTCTCTAAACCTGTTGCTATGAGTCAGCTAAGTGAAACACTCAAAAAAATAGATGAGCAACTGACTCATATTGCCAAACAAGCCTAATCGATTTATGTTTTAACTAAAGTTCTGATTAATCTGTAAATCTGTAGATTACTTGGTATTTGCTGAGGTCAACATTTTGCGCCGGAGCAATGCCGATAGCACCATCATAGTCATCGATTAAAGTCAGCATTTGCTTAAAACTCTCTACTTGTGTGGGTGGTGTCCTTTTACCGGTAAATTTAACTTGTGCCCAATATGACTGTATTCGAGATTCAGTTAAACCCATGACCCGAATGTTAAACACAGCTCGCCACGGATGCCCTGGAGCTAGAATAATTGGCTGCAATATATCGCCATTTTTCTCTAAACGAGCACCTAAAAACACCTGTTTAATTTGTTGGCGTGACAATTCAAACGGCTCATTTACTTTAGTAAAAACAAAATAGTCATTTGCAAAGATAGCTGTAGGAAAAATAACGCCAATCAAAATCCCTGACAGCTTGAATTTAAGCGTATATTTTAGAATACCCACTCAACACCTCCCAACATCAATAGCGCTGAGCGGTCAAAAGCAAGCTGTTGTTCAGAAGGTAGTCCGATAAAAGGTTGCCCCCAAGTATTTCTTATATCTAATTTCAACGCTAGTTTTGGTGCAACATCGTATCTTATGCCAACAGTGAGACTTTTTGCATCTGCATCTGGTCGAGTGGTTAAAAATTCATTGTATTGAGCAATGCCAACATCCAAATCGGCAATACCGGTTGAAAAATCTATTGTGTCAAGCCCACGCAAGTAATGGGCGTTTCTATGACTGTAGGTAAGGTGAATTGTGTAGTCACCGATATATTTACCAAATGTAAGGTAATAAGCATGTAATAGCGATAACGGCTCTATGTCATGGTCGACATGAATAAATTCAAACTGGAAAAAGTTTTCCAACATAGCGTAATGAACGCTCAGTTGATTAAATCTAATATCCCCATCCACAGTTAGTTTGTCGGCGACTTGACTAAAAAGTGGGTTAATTTGCCCAGCTAAGTTAAATCCATCAATTAAAGGCGAGAGTTCATTTTCAACAATGCGATAATCACCTTCTGTCTGCGACAAACGAACAATAAAATCTAAAAAACTAAAATTAACCACAAGCCCCATATAGGCATCGGACTGCGCGCGATATACAGATTTATTTACTTTAATTTGTTGGTCAACCTGACCTAAAAATGCTTGCACATTTAAGGTGAATTTTTCACTCAGCCATTCATATTCTGCAAGCCCACCTTCAAACTGACGAAAAAAATAAGACGAATAAACTTCATCTGGCGGAGAAACCCAATGGTAAGCATAACCAACATCTAATACGTCACTATAATGAAAAAATGGTGTGTGTAATTTACCAACTTTAAACTGCCAGCTCTCATTTGGTTGATAATTTAGATACAGCCAACCCAACGAAGATCTGTGTTGATTTGAGTGAGCGAGGAATTGTGCTGTTGCAGACAGTGTGTCTGTCAGTTGACTATCAAGTTGCAGTCCAAACAAGCTATGCTCGGCAATCGAGATACCTTGATTATAGTTTTCTAGCTCAGCGTCATCAGAGGCAACCTTGCCAGCAATTAAACGGCCAAAACCAGAGTATTCAACAATTGATTTTTCTGTTGCTTGAGCAGGAAAATGCCAAACCAGCAAGGTCAAGCACAAATAAATCCAAATATAGTTTTTCAAAATACCTCCATGTATAAACTGCATTTATTAAAGTATAGCCACAAAATCAGCAAAGGTGCCACTTGCAAATGATAACTAATTCAATATAGTAGCTGGCTAATATTAAATCAGCCTGAAAATAGTTATGCGAAACCTTTACGTATTTTTGCTCATGTCCTTCTTGTTCACTTTTAATGCTCAAGCAGCAAAAGTGGATACCCAAGATTCAAATTTATACCCTAGAGTTAAATTAGAAACTAGTATGGGTGATATCGTTATTGAGTTAAACCGCCGAAAAGCACCAATAACAGTTAAAAACTTTATCAGCTATGTTGTCAGTGGGGAATATAACAATACGATAATTCACAGGGTTGTCCCTAACTTTGTTGTTCAAGGCGGTGGCTATGATGTTAAATTTAACGAGCGGCCAACAGGCGACAAAATTTTTAACGAAAGTGGCAATGGCTTAACAAACGACCGTATGTCAATTGCTATGGCTAGAATGAGTGACCCCCACTCAGCAATTCGTCAATTTTATTTTAACTTGCAAGATAACAAGAACCTAAACCCAGGCCGAGACTGGGGTTACGCTGTATTTGGCTACGTTGAAAGTGGTGAAGAGGTTGTAGAAAAAATGGCTGCATCTGAAACCCACTATTCGGCTGAATTTGGCGCTCCAGATGTGCCAATTCAAGCAATTGTAATAAAAGTAGCAAGTTTACTACCACAGAATTAATTGCCGACTATACTCAAAGAAGTACAGGATATTGAGCCGAGTGTTGTGAAAGTCGATCAATTTATAGAATTAAAATCTAAACAACTTGTTTTTTATGTGCGGGCTTTTTTAGCCCGCCAAGTTGATTACGCTGAACTTGATTTATTTATTTGGGATACACTCGAAGAATGGGCACAAGTTACAGTAGAACAAAACGAAACTTACTCCGAAAAAGAGCGAGTGTTTTGGCACTTAATTCACCAAATAAGCTTCTGGCCTAAAGATACTCTACTGACAGATACTTTGTTAATTGATGAACTAAGTATTTGCGCGGATTTCATCAATGGCCAAGGCGGTTTTCCTATGGACTGCATTGGCGTTCGTCCATAAGTTAATTATTTAAATTTTAAACACAGCTTTAGCTTTGCACACCTGATCTTGTTTGATAGGCTTAGTTAACCTATTGCACCATAACAAGTTTTGCATGACATCTAGCCAATCTATCTCAACTGCACTGAATTATTTTAAAGACCGCAGACTCATCACTATATTCTTTTTTGGCGTCGCAAGTGGCTTCCCTTGGATTTTAATTGGTTCAGCCATGAGCAGTTGGCTACAAGAGGAAGGTTTTTCCCGTAGCAGTATAGGTTTATTTGGGCTTATCTTTGTCGCCTATAGCATTAACTTTTTATGGTCACCTTTAGTCGACAGAATAAAACTGACAGTGCTAACCAACAAATTTGGTCAGCGTCGAAGCTGGATATTATTAACCCAAAGCATTTTGATTATTTTGACCTATCAGTTGAGCCAAACCTCTATGCAGCAAGATTTGTCTGCGATTGCCCTCATCGGCTTTTTAATCGCACTGGCTGGAGCAACCCAAGATATAGCAATAGATGCCTACCGTATAGATTTACTGCAAGACAAAGACAGCAATTATATGGCTTCAGGCTCAGCTATGGCGACATCAGGCTGGTGGACTGGCTACGCTGGTATTGGCGCAATTCCATTTTATTTGGTTGACCAAGCTGGGTTAAGCTGGCAACAGGCCTATTTATTCCTAGCCCTTGTCATGCTGGTGTTAAGCATAAATACTTTGTTTGCCAAAGAGCCTGCGACAAATCGCAGTCAAATACAGCTCAGTATTCAGCAACAATATTTACATAACATAAGCCTAGTTGGTGCAAGTAAACTGCTGTTTCCAATACTGGTTGCATGTATTATCGGCCTAATTCTTTATGCTAATTTTGATTACCCAAACTGGCCAGCAAGCTTCACTCTATTGTCCCCACTCGCTAGCGTAAGTTTGTCGATCAGTTTGGTGCTTGTGCTGTTAGTAACACTGTTAGGCAAATTAAATACCTTAGCAAACAATAACAGCGCTAACCAATTGCAAATGACTGATAATCACAAAGCATTAAATAAAACACTCGCATGGTTATTAACCACTATGGTTGCACCTATTCAGGAATTTTTTTCGCGAAATGGATTTAAACTTGCGGTTAGTTTACTGCTATTTATTTTCCTATTTAAACTTGGTGAAGCTTATCTAGGCAGAATGTCGATAGTCTTTTACAAAGAGTTGGGATTTAGCAATAGCGACATTGCCACCTACTCCAAGCTGATTAATTGGGGCGTAACTATATTATTTTCTTTAATTGGCAGTGTATTCACGATTAGGTTTGGCATATTTAAAGGGTTGTTCATCGGTGGTATCGCCATGTCAGCCAGTAACCTACTTTTTGCACTAATGGCTATGGTAGGCCCCAACAAAGCACTATTTGCCTTCACAGTTATTGTTGATGGATTTACCTCTGCTTGGGGCTCTGTTGCATTCGTAGCTCTACTATCTGTATTGTGCAACAAATCATTTAGCGCCAGCCAATATGCGCTAATGGCATCGTTGGGTACACTGGGGCGCACTATGTTAGGCTCATATTCGGGTGTTGTTGTAGACTGGTTAGATGGCAATTGGGCTATTTTCTTTGTAATAACCTCTATAATGGTTATTCCAAGTCTGCTATTTTTATATTTAATTAAAGATTCAATTAACCAAATGATTGCAGCTAATGAGCTGCAGAATGCTCAAGAAAACAAAATATAGAGTAAATTAAATGATCAGACTGTTTGCCTTATTACCACTCATTACTTTCGGCTTGTATTGGCTGTACCTACGTAAAAACGGCTACACGGTTAAACAAGGAAAAAAGGGATTCTTAGTTATATTTTGGCTTAACTTTGTTGTGTTAGGCTTTTTTACCCTGATGTATTTTCTGACTAGAATTGAATAAAAATCCAGCTGAACAAATGAAAAAGGCCAAGGTTTAACACCTTGGCCTTTATTCTGTATCTAACATTTTCAATCACTTTGCAAACGTTGATTTATTCTTTATTTTCAACCTTTTGAACTTGCTCAACACCTGCAGCCGCGACATCACCGTTATTTGCCGTCGCAGTATTAAACATAGCCGTCACAGCCATGACTAAAACAGCTAAAGCGACAGTTGTTAAACTAATTCCACGCGATGAATTATTCATTGCCTCACACCCAAATTATACCGCTGATTTATTGTTATTTTTAGATTACAATTTTATCCACAAGCATTAAGAAAAACTGCTAATGAACGTTCCTCATGTTAGCTCACTTTTTAAACGACAACAAGTCTAAAAATATAAATTTTCAAGGTTTTTTCTAAATAAATTTTAGCAAGATCTCGTCCACATTCCTTACATAAAAAAATCGCCATTGTTAGAGCCACATGTATATCTCTGCGTTATTACTAGTCAATGTCTTACACCAGCTTCAGAGAATAACCAAACAACCTTATTTTATTAATGCACCATTGAGACTTGCCAAAGCTAGTTGACTATCCGCATAATGAAACAAACAATACAACAACATTCTAACTATGCGTTTTATTCACTACACACTACTATTTGTGCTAATTGGTTTGTTTTCACTGGCACTTTTGAAAACCGACACTCAAACCTCTCCAAAGAATATTATCTTGGTGATTGGTGATGGTATGGGTGATAACTATTTATCTGCATATCGCTACTGGCGAGCAAAATCACCCGACAATGTATCTCCCACCATATTTGATCAACTCTTAGTTGGAAAAAGTATGAGTTATCCTGATGATGATACTTTTGTAACTGATTCGGCTGCAGGTGCTACCGCATATGCAGCTGCACAGAAAACCTATAACGGAGCCATATCTGTTAATCACAATGGTGACAAATTAACCACGTTAATGGAGTTAGCTAAACAGCACAACAAAACCACAGCCATTGTCGCAACCTCTGAAGTGGTACACGCCACACCCGCGACCTTTTTTGCACATCAGGGACATAGAAAAGAATATCCACAAATCGCAGATCAAATTGTTGATAACCAAATAAACAACAAGCCAATCATAGATTTAATCCTAGGTGGTGGTATTTCTTACTTAGTGCGCGAAGATAGAAACTTACTGAATGAGTTAAAAACATTTGGTTATGCGATTCACACAGATTGGGCCAATTTAAATCAGATCACTTCATTGCCGGCAATAGGAGTATTTGCAGATAAAGGACTTGCTTACGAGATCAATAGTAAACAACAACGACTTGAACAGATGACTCAAGTTGCATTGCAACAGCTTACCACAGATGCCAACAGCAAGAAGAATGGATTTTTTATCATGATTGAAGCGAGTCAAATTGACTGGTGTGGCCATGCAAACGACATTGCTTGTGCTATGCATGAAATGGATGATTTAGCCAACACATTGTCGCTGTTAAAACAATTCGTCGACGATCACCCAAATACCTTAATGGTTGTTACCGCAGACCATGAAACAGGTGGGTTATCTATTGGTGCAGAAGGTCAATATAACTGGTTGCCTGATGTTATCGCTGGAGTAAACAACAGCTTAGATTCGATTGGTGACACGCTAGCGCAAACTAATGATGAAAACCTCTATGCAACTTGGCTTACATTAACCTCTATCGAACTTGAACAACCACAAATTTTGGCGCTAAATGCAGCGAAAAACAGTGGTAAAAACGCGCTGATTGCATTTAGCCGTAAACAGATCAACAACAAAAGCTTAACGGGTTGGACTTCGGGTGGACATACAGCAGCTGACGTTCCTGTACTCGCTTACGGCGCTCAATCCCAACTGTTTTATGGATTTCACGATAACATTCAAATTGGCCAAAAATTATTTGAGCTCATTCAGCACACTGACTAAAGGTTAACTAATTTAGACATATCTTGCATGTGAGATATGTCTAACAACTTTTGTAATAATTTACCATTAATCCTAATCGGTAATGCCGCTAGTTTTATTGTTATTTAGCGTACCTCCCCCAAAAAACTTATTGTAAAACAATAAGCTCACAAAAACATGAGTAAAAATTCATCAGTCAGTACATCAGGTTTTTCAGCCTAAATGTTTAAACCAATATAATTAAAGTTAAGCTCATCATATCCTCATTCTTCAACAAACTAACACAGGAGGTTAGCATGCAGCGAAGAACTAGGTTATTAGCGACAATTACAATCCTGTTGGCTTTTATTATTCCTTCAACCAAAGCGCTAGAAAAAATTAAAATGAACGTCAATCCAAATAGTGACATGGCATTATATGCGCAAAGCTTACTGCGTCTTGCGTTAAGCCAGCAGCATACTTATCAGCTTGAAACAATTCACAACGACACGCCAGTTCAGCGCGATATAGACATGGTTAAGTTTAACGAGTTGGATATTGTGTGGCACCCGACTAATAGGCAACTAGAAAAGCAACTATTAGCAATACGTGTCCCGATAGCTAAAGGGCTCCTAGGCTACCAAAGTGTTATAGTGAAAAAGCAACGTTTGCCTGAGTTTAGTATAGTCAATCAACGTAAGCTGCTAGAAACCTTGAGTTTTGGTGTATCAAGAAATACCGGTGATAAACAAATTTATCTGTCAGCTGGATTAACCGGTGTTTATTCAAGCAACGAACAAACCTTAATCCATATGCTCGAAGGTGAGCGTTTCGACTATTTACCGACGGAGACACACAAAGCGCACAAACTTGTGCTAGACAACCCCAAGCTAAACTTAGTTGTTGTACCTGATTTAGTGGTTAGTTTTATCAAACCCATCTACTTTTTTGTTAACCAAAATGATATTCAATTAGCAATGCTGTTGTCCGAGCGTTTAGAGCATATGGTGAATGATGGAACGCTAGATGATTTACTCCTACAACAAACTTTTGCCGCTTATACAATTAACAAATTGTCTAACGAGAAAATGGTCGCTATTGAATTAACTAACCCTGTATTACCGGAAAAAACGCCGGTTGCCGACAGTCGTTATTGGTATCAGTTTGAAGCGGATGAACAAAGCGAAGAAACGCTGCTGAGTTCATTGTAATATACCAACTTTACTTTAGAATAAGCTCGTATTTTAGACTCAAATGACAAAAAACATGATGGATCTCTATTGCGAGCGTACCGACTTTACCTTTTGGTCTGAGCCGCTCAACGCCCTAAGCAACTTAGCTTTTATCTTAGCTGCGGCATTTGCTTTTTCTTTGTGGAATAAAACAAAATCACAGCTAACCAACAAAGAGAATGCCATTTTATTCGTACTGAGCTGCAATATCGCCATTATTGGTATTGGTAGCTTTTTGTTCCATACATTTGCGACCAAATGGGCTATGTTTGCCGATGTGATCCCAATTTATATTTATAAAGTAGCTCTATTGCTCTTGTATCCAACAATGGTGTTAAAACTGTCTTGGACAAAATCTATCGGGCTATTTTTGTTGTTTTTAGTGTCAACATACTTAGTTGGCTGGTTGCCAATTGACCTCAATGGCTCGCAAATGTACATACCGTCGATTGTGATGCTGATGGTCTTTACCCTACTCCACAGTCATAAATATAAAGATACCGATTGGCCACTCGTTGCGGCGATAATCGCATTTTTAATCTCAATAACTTTTAGAACAATAGACAACCAAATATGCACAGCATGGCCAGTCGGCAGTCACTTTGGCTGGCATATTTTTAACGGTTTTGTACTCTTTTTTACATGGAAAAGCCTGTATAACAAATTTAGTCAGCGCGCGACCAACACTCTGTCACTTTAGCATCAATTAACCATTGTATATAATCTTGCGCCTCTGGGCTGCCTTCCTCGGGTGCCCAAGACGCAAACCCCTTGTCGTTAATCGGCGTATATGGACCTTCTTTAATTTCAAAAAACGTTGTATTCGCTTGCAGAGCAACAGTTGAATGCCAAACACCCGGTGGTATTTCAACAACAGACGCTGTTTGCTCAGGCCCCAAACAAATTTTGTCCAATATACTGCCGTCGGGTTTATAAGTTACGAATAACAACGTCCCTTGCAACACCACAAAACATTCCCATTTATTCGCTTCAACATGTTTGTGTGGGCGAACATAACTGTCTGGCTGCATGCTGATAAATAAACGCTGCACAGCAGCAGTATAATCCTTATGCCAATTTAAATTGCTGCGTCTTCTTGGCGACTCAGCTGCCGCTTGGTTTAAATTTGCTAATTCCGATTGATCAAATACTTTCATTGTTGTGCCTTGTTCATCTAGTATTAAGGTACACTTCAGCTACTGGCTAAAAGCCAGCAAAATATATATACCCAAACTAGTTGAAGATGCAAGATTTCAGCAAGAGATAAAAAGCATTTAGACAAGGCATTGATTGAAAATTATAAGCTTCCAAGGAGTAAACATGTTTGTTGAAGATATCGAAAAGCTCGAAAAAATCTATGATTTAGCCATAGAATATTTAGTCACTTATAGTTTCCAACTGCTCGCAGCTTTTGTCATTTTCATCATTTTTCTGCTTTTGGCCAATAAAGTAGGCAAAATACTTAACCAAACTTTAGTCAAACGCCATGTTGATGTCACACTTAGCCAATTTTTAGCTAATTTACTCAAGTTTTTGGTGTTGGCTGCGGGTACAGTGGTCGCCTTAGGCAAAATTGGTATTAGCATTACTCCATTTGTAGCTGCTATTGGTGCTGCTTCACTAGGCGCAGGTTTAGCGCTGCAAGGTATGTTGTCAAACTATGGCGCTGGTTTAGCTATCATTCTGACCCGGCCTTTTACAATAGGTAATACCATTACAGTTCGTGACATAACAGGTGTTGTTAAAGAAGTTAAACTAGCTTCAACCGTATTAGTCAACGAAGAAGAAGAAGATATTATCATCCCAAACAAATTTTTAATTGGTGATGTATTGCACAACTCATATCAAAACAAATTAGTTGATAGCAGTATAGGTATCAGCTACGACTCAGATGTAAAACTGACTATTCAATTGATTAGCGATATTCTTCAAGAGTTTGATGGTGTAGATAGCAGGCGACCTGCACAAATCGGTATTGATAGTTTTGCCGACAGTGCAATTAACATAGGGGTGCGTTATTGGGCGACTACCCAGAGCTATTACGATATTAAATACCAAGTCAACTTAGCCATTTTTGAAACCTTGAAACACCAAGGCATCAAAATTCCATTTCCACAGCGTGAAGTGCGAATTTTGTCTGACTAATTGAAATAAAACCTAAGTTATTGAGGTCTATGTTACAAACTACATCTTGGATGTTTATATGAAAATTCTTAAATCAAATCGTAGTGACTTTAAAGATTGGCAAATTACCGACGAAAATACCTTTAATAATCGTCGACTCATTTTGAAAGGACTAGGGCTCAGCAGCGCTATGTTTGCCGGTGGCGCCCAAGCAAATTTATTCGATTGGCTCAAAGAAGATGAAGAGCCTCGCAAACAAGCTAGCTTAATGGCATTAAAATACGCAGCGGATAACAATAATACCCTAAGCTTAACACCAGAAGACAAAGTTACCAGCTACAACAATTTTTATGAATTTGGCACCAGCAAACAAGATCCTGCCGACTATGCGCATAAGTTGACAGTAAACCCGTGGCAACTCGAAATTACTGGTTTAGTAAACAATCCAATAAAACTAAATTACGAAGATTTATTTAACCAGTTTCCACTCGAAGAGCGTGTTTATCGGCTGCGTTGTGTAGAAGCTTGGTCTATGGTCATTCCATGGATAGGGTTTTCATTAAATAAACTCTTAGAAAAAGCCCAACCCAAAGCCAATGCTAAATATGTTCAATTCGAAACCTTACGCCGTCCAAGTGAAATGCGTGGGCAAACCAGTCGATTTATTGGTGGTAATATAAAATACCCTTATATTGAGGGCTTACGTTTAGACGAAGCTATGCACCCACTCACCACTATGGCTGTTGGTCTGTACGGCAAGTCGCTGCCCAATCAAAATGGTGCTCCAATTAGATTAGTCGTCCCATGGAAATACGGTTTTAAAAGCATCAAGTCTATTGTGAAAATTCACCTAACAGAATCTCAACCTAAAACGACTTGGCATTTAGCTGCGCCTTCTGAGTATGGTTTTTATGCCAATGTAAATCCAAATGTCGACCACCCTAGATGGAGCCAAGCGCAAGAAAGAGTCATCACCTCGGGCGGTGTATTTAACCAACAACATCAACAAACCTTGATGTACAACGGTTATGCCGAGCAAGTTGCCCATTTATATAAAAATATGGATTTAACCCAATATTTCTGATGCTTATTAAACTGGTTATTCACATTATTTGTTTGTTGTGGGCTGGCTCTATTTTCTGGCTCGCAAGCCAAGATGCATTAGGCGCAGATCCAGTAAAAGCTGTCATCCATTTTTATGGTATAGGCGCACTCAATTTATTAATTGTGACCTTGTTAGTTAGCCCTGCAGCAAAAACATTTAAGTCAGCTGTCATTATGCGTCAGCGCCGTTTGCTTGGTTTATATTGTTTTGCCTATGCATGCATACACGTGTTGTGCTTTTGGTGGTTCGAACTAAATTTTTCTCTAGCAACTTTTATCTCAGAGCTAATTAAACGCCCCTATATTTGGCTTGGCATGTTTGCATTGTTAATTCTGCTAGTTTTAGCAATCACCTCACCCAACATAGCTAAAAAATGGCTGAAGAAAAAGTGGCAACCAATACACAATTTTATATATCTGGCGATTGTGTTGGTCTGTTGGCACTTTTTCTTATCACGTAAAGCGGACATATACGAGCCAGGTTTATATGCGTTAGTTGCGCTACTGCTCCTTGGCCTGCGTTATCAAAAATTTATCAGTTGGTTTCAAAAGGCCTTTGGCCGAAAAACTCACTAAAGTAATTTTCTCCACAACCGATATTAAATTATAGGTTCAGCGGACCTGTTTAATATTTGCTTTGCGTTTATTTCAAGGTTGTAGGAGAAATAACATGGAAAAACTAAAACTATTATTGTCTATGCTAGTTGTCATAGTCTTTAGCAGCCAATTATCTGCATGCAAGCAGGCTTCGGCTTATGCTCCAACCCAAACGCCACAAGTAACCGAAGCATTATCCAAACAAACTATTAGCCAAGTTAGAAACACCTTTCACGCCAGCTTTGTTTATGGGGATTGGCGTTTTCAGGGTGTACAAGTTGTCAACAACAGTATTAATGCTTATATCCAAATACCTGATCAATTAGACATGGCCGAAAAACAACAAAAAGCCTATATCCAACAAGTAATTTGCCCATCTGCCCAGCATGCACAAATGTGGTTAAGTATAAAAAATCATCCGCTATGGGTGCACCTGTACACCCACGACAAAAGATACGGTGTATATGCAGAGTGCACTAACCCTCACGCGTAAAAATTGTTACACTGCCATTTTGATAGCTGATTCTCAAAACTCTTGGATACAAAATGGCAAGAAAGACCATTCTCATTACAGGCTGCTCTTCTGGTATTGGATTGCATTGTGCACTTGAATTGGATAAAGAAGGTTACCAAGTACTGGCAACTGCACGCCAACAGCAAGATGTTGAAAAGCTTAAAGCCTTAGGATTAAACGCTTACCAACTTGATTTAGCCGACCCCATAAGTGTCGAGCAAGGTTTTGCTTGGGCTGAGCAGCAAGCCGACAGCAATATTTATGCTTTATTCAACAACGGTGCCTATGCCCTCCCTGGTGCATTAGAAGATATCTCACGCGCACAGTTACGTACTTTGTTTGAAACAAATGTATTTGGTTGGCATCAACTAACTAATTTATGCATTGAGCATATGCTTAAGCACAAACAAGGTCGGATTCTGCAAAACAGCAGTGTATTAGGTTTAGTCGCAATGAAATTTCGCGGTGCTTATAACGCGTCTAAATATGCCATTGAAGGTTTATCTGACACGCTCAGGCTTGAACTAAAAGACACAAACATACACATCAGTTTAATTGAACCAGGACCCATTTTGAGCCAGTTTCGTGCAAATGCGTTGGCGCAATTTGAGCTGAATATTGATATTAACCAAAGTCGTTTTCAACATACCTATCAAAAAATGCTTGAACGCTTAAAAAAAGAAGGTCCTGGTATGGCCTTTACTGAAGGTCCTGAATCTGTGCTCAAACGCGTCAGGTATGCATTAAGCGCAAAACAGCCACAAGCAAGATATTATGTCACTAAACCAACCTACTTTATCGGTTTTATGCGCCGTATATTGCCAACAAAGTGGTTAGATAATTTAGTCAAAAGTTTTTAATTAAAAAGTAGTAATTACTATATTATGGCAAAGAAAAAATCTAAAGGCTCTACTGGCCTTAATCGCAAAAATACTGAAAATTTTTTAGAGAAGTACCAAGCAAAAGCGGATGTTGTTGAACATGACTCTGGACTAATGTATCGAGTGATAGATCAAACAACTGACAGCAATAATAAACGTCCACAAGCAGACTCATTAGTTAAACTGCATCAGCGTATTTTGTTAGCTGATGGCTCTGTCATTGCCGATAGTTACAAAGGTAATTTACCAGAAGAGTTTTATTTGGCTGAAGCAATTGAAGGTTTACAAATTGGTTTACCCCTGATGCAAGTAGGCGACAGATACGAGTTGGTTATTCCACCTGAGCTGGCTTGGGGCAAAAAAGGCAATAGTGGTAAAATTGGCCCGAATGCAGTGCTCATTTTTGATGTTAGGTTAATTGACTGTTAGCAATGAAACAGCGAACAGGTGTTGATTTGTTCGCTGCTCATTTCTATCTAAACTTTTATCCAGCCTTAACACCTTGTTTTTCAAACAAGTGCAT
This sequence comes from Catenovulum agarivorans YM01, assembly GCF_000281085.1. Lineage (GTDB taxonomy): Bacteria > Pseudomonadota > Gammaproteobacteria > Enterobacterales > Alteromonadaceae > Catenovulum > Catenovulum agarivorans. The sequence goes on along the minus strand of NZ_JH767523.1, from coordinate 65,702 downwards.
ATATGATTTATTTTCGCTATCAATAAATTTATACAAAGATTCTTCATCAATTGGCTGGCTAAATAAATAACCTTGGCCTATTTGACAATGATTTTGAATTAAAAACTGCACATGTTCGGCCGTTTCTACCCCTTCGGCTATCACTTTCATATTGAGTTTATGCGCCATAGCGATAATAGCATCTGAGATCGCCATATCGTCGGTATCGTCTGGGATATCTTTAATAAAGGCTCTATCGACTTTTAATGTATCAACTGGGAATTTTTTCAAATAACTTAACGATGAATAACCTGTACCAAAGTCATCAATCGACATTTGCACACCGAGTGCTTTAATGTCGTCCAACTGGTGCAGCGCTTCGTTAATGTCACCCATTAACATAGATTCAGTAATTTCTATATCTAACCACTCAGGTTTAATCCGCGCATTAATAATGCTGCCTTTAATCACTTTGGCCACACTCTTATCTTTAAACTGACGCGCAGATAAATTCACCGCAACCGTATAGTTTTCATTGTACTTCTGATTGAGTCGAGCAATAAACATACTTGCTTCGGCCAGTACCCACTCGCCCATTTCAACAATTAAACCAGACTGCTCTGCCACAGGAATAAATATCGCAGGTGATACCATGCCTCGCTCAGGGTGATTCCAACGGATCAAAGCCTCAAAACCGAACAGTTTACCGGTTTTTAAATCTATCTGGGGTTGATAAAACAACTGGAACTGAAACTCGCGTAAAGCAACTCTCAGTTCACTTTCAATCAATAAACTTTCTTGCACAGCTTTATCTAAGTCATCTGTGAAGAAATAATGCGTACTACGTCCCGCCGCTTTGGCTCGATACATAGCAAGGTCAGCGTTACGCAACAAAGTTTCAATACTCATAGCGTCTTTTGGCGACATAGTGATACCTATACTCGCACTGACTAACACCTCAGCACCAGACAGCTGGACAGGCTCACGAATAACGTTTTGAATATCGGTAGCCATCGCGCTTGCACGTTCAACAGTGGCAACACCACTTAATATCACGGCAAATTCATCCCCACCTAAACGAGCAATCGTATCTTCAGCACGTAAACGTCGGACCAAACGGCGAGCAATTTCAATTAAAAGTTCATCACCCGCTTCATGACCTAGCGTATCATTAACTCGTTTGAACTGATCTAAATCAAAATAAAATAATGCAAAGGCGAAATGACCACGTTTAGTCATTTCTAACGATTTAGTTAACTGAGCTTTAAAAAAAGTTCGGTTGTATAGATCTGTTAGTGGATCATGATAAGCAAGCTTTTCCATTTCTCTTTGATTATCTTTCATCATAGAAATGTCTTGCGTCGCAGATACAAAATGTTTGCCACCATTAACATCTTCAGTCATTGGCGAGAAAGTTTGTGATACCCAAATTTCAGTCGCGTTTGAGTGCACCATCAATAACTCGCCTTTCCAAGCATGGCCTAATTGCAGTTGCTCAAAAGCCGCATCTAACATCCACGCCATATGTTGATCGAAGACAATTTTGAGGTGATGACCAATTAACTCGTCTTCTTCCCGTCCACACATTTCAACAAATTTGGGGTTAACAAATTCAATTTCAAACTTATCATTGGTAATGGCAATTGCGGTTTCGCTATGTTTAACCGCATTTGAAAGTTTAACTGCGGCGAGCTCAGCGACTTCTTTTTCTTTAATTTTTTCGTTTAAGCCATCAATTAAACTATGTACTTCACCTGATAACGAATTAATTGAACGCGCTACCACACCAATTTCATCTTGCTCGTCTAACAGCTCACCTAAATCTATCTGTCCTTGTTTATGCTGTGATAATGCTTGAGTAACAATTTTCAAGCGCTTTAATATGGTTTGGTTAATCAAAAAATAAATTAGCAAAGCAAACGCTACTGCCGCCGCTGCAAAACCTAAATAAAGCTTTTTATTATAGCTAGATAAATACTGGTTTACTGAATCAGACACATCAACTACAGCAAGATACCAACTCAAAGGTGCGATATTGCCCACTGCCACGGGAAATTGGTGATCAACCATAAACACCTTTTCACCACGAAAGCGGCCATTTACTAAAGCTTCACGAATTATTTTCTGACTAAAATTCGGCGCATTTTGAAAGTTGTTGAGTTGAGTGTTTAACTCAGCTTGTTGGCTAGTAACAACTCTATTAAATTCAGGATGAAAAATTAAATTACCTTTATTATCAAAGATAAAAACTTCTTGGCCGCGTAAACTATTAACATTTTGTGCAACCAATTCCATGATGTTTTCTAAGATAAAATCAGCACCAACAACACCAATAAACTGCCCTTGTAAATAAATCGGATAAACTAGCGTTGTCATCCAACTGTTATGAATATCGTCAAAATAAACCGGTGTCCACAAAGGTTGGCGGGTTGGATTAAAATGTGGGGTGCCCAATTTATAAAATATGTCTTTGTCAAAGTCATGGTTACTCGGTAATTCAGTCGCTAATTTAGCCGGGTAAGTAACAGCAAAATGTCGCTGAGAAATAAAATAATAGCTGTTAAATTTGTCTGCCAAAGGCTGAGCAACGCGTGTCCAAGTTGCATTTAAATGATTTGCTAACGCCTCATCGGTTTCATTTAATTTTGATTTATCCGCATAATAAATTGCCGTGTTAGCTTCAGCTATAGCCGGTTGACGATTGCCAACTACCACTTGAGCATTTTGTTGATATGCAGCATAAAAGTCTTCAATAGACTGACTTACCTGTTGATGGCTTAATGCACCTAATGAAAGTAAATGAGACAAATGTTGATTGAGCAAATCAGCTTGTAGCAAAGCTATTTGCCGTGTTTCTTCGTGTGCTGAATGATTCAGGTGACTATTTTGATCATTCGATAATAAAAAACCACCAATCATCCCTAATGACAAACAGGATAATAGAACTGCTAATGTTGCTTTTACAGAAAGCGAATGAAACACCTTAGCTTTGATCCATTGCATGGAAAGCCGAAACCTCTTATTGTTATTGAGTGTTCCTTCACTCAGGTTGTAAAGGTTTAACCTATTCAATTAAGTGGTTAAACCAACCCATGTTAATAATAGTTATATGTTAGTGTAGGCGAATAAATTTTGCCGTAAAATTACGCTATAGATACCATTTTATCGGCAAAAAGTCATAATTATTTATATTCGGTAAATTTTAATCAATCTTGAATGGTAACTTATTTGTTTAATAGCAACCAACACTGCTAAACTTACGCAAAATTTTTATTCAGAAAACATCGAATTAATTTAGGAACTTATATGGCTCAGTATGTATATACTATGAACCGGGTGAGCAAAATAGTGCCACCAAAACGAGAAATTCTAAAAAACATCAACTTGTGCTTTTTCCCTGGCGCAAAAATTGGTGTTTTGGGTTTAAACGGCGCAGGTAAATCAACGCTATTACGCATAATGGCCGGCATTGATACCGAGATTGAAGGTGAAGCACGTCCACAGCCCGACTTAAAAATTGGTTATTTGCCGCAAGAACCACAGTTAGATCCATCAAAAAACGTTCGTGAAAACATCGAAGAAGCAATTTCTGAAGTTAAAAACGCCATAAGCAAATTAGATGAAGTTTATGCTGCTTATGCTGAGCCTGATGCTGATTTTGATGCATTAGCCTCTGAACAAGCTAAATTAGAAAACATTATTCAAAGCCATGACGGGCACAACATTGAAAATATGCTTGAACGTGCCGCTGATGCACTACGTTTGCCAGCATGGGATGCAGATGTAAACAAACTATCTGGTGGTGAGCGCCGTCGTGTTGCACTGTGCCGCTTGTTATTAGAAAAACCAGACATGTTATTACTTGACGAACCGACTAACCACTTGGATGCCGAGTCTGTTGCTTGGTTAGAAAGGTTCTTACATGACTACGAAGGCACAGTTGTGGCTATTACCCATGATAGATACTTCTTGGATAACGTAGCAGGCTGGATTTTAGAATTAGACCGTGGCCATGGTATTCCATGGGAAGGCAATTATTCATCTTGGTTAGAACAAAAAGACGCACGTTTGGAGCAAGAAGAGCGTGCAGAAAATGCCCGTAAACGTTCAATTAAACAAGAACTTGAATGGGTACGCAGTAATCCAAAAGGCCGCCAAGCGAAAAGCAAAGCGCGTATGTCGAGATTCGAAGAACTCAATAACTCAGATTTCCAGCGTCGTAACGAAACCAACGAACTCTACATTCCACCTGGAGAAAGGCTTGGTGATAAAGTTGTTGAAGTAAACAATCTAACTAAATCATACGGCGAACGAGTGTTAATTGATGATTTATCGTTTAGCATGCCTAAAGGAGCAATCGTCGGTATTATCGGCCCGAACGGCGCGGGTAAATCAACTTTATTCCGCATGTTATCCGGCACAGAGCAACCTGATAGTGGTGAGATAGTTTTAGGTGACACAGTAAAACTAGCAAGTGTTGATCAGTTCAGAGATGACATGAATGACAACAACACAGTTTGGCAAGAAATCTCTGAAGGCCAAGATATTATCACTATTGGTAGCTTTGAAATTAATAGCCGTGCTTATGTCAGCCGTTTTAACTTTAAAGGTACAGACCAACAGAAACGTATTGGTGAATTGTCAGGTGGTGAGCGCAACCGTGTACATTTAGCTAAGTTATTAAAAACGGGTGGAAATGTATTGTTACTGGATGAGCCTACCAATGATTTAGACGTAGAAACTTTGCGTGCATTAGAAAACGCCCTACTCGACTTTCCAGGCTGTGCTATGGTCATTTCGCATGACCGTTGGTTCTTAGACAGAATTGCGACGCATATCCTTGACTATCGTGATGAAGGTAAAGTGAACTTCTATGAAGGTAACTACACTGACTACGAAGCTTGGTTAAAACAAACTTTGGGTGAAGATGCTGTATTAAACCCACATAGAATTAAATACAAAAAAATAAACTAAATTTTATTTTTGTTAATCAGCAACAAAGACGGCAGTAAAAACTGCCGTTTTTTGTTTTATGCGCTATATTATATCTAAATTAGTTTTAAGAGCGGTATATATGGACGAAAGAAGACATTTCACCCGAATTTTTTTTGCAATTCCGGCACAATTAAGTAATAAACATCACTGTTGGGATGTGAACTTGATAGATTTGTCTTTAAAAGGCGCGCTTGTGTCTTTGCCTGAAAATAGTATAGAAGATGGCTCTCAAGCTAAGATACGTGAACAACTCAGTGAAGATTTGAGTTATGAATTAATATTTGAGTTACCTAACTCAGATGTGACAATAGAAATGCAAGTGAGCATTGCCCATTTAGCCCAAACTTACATAGGTTTAGAATGTAGGCAAATAGATATTGATAGTGCAGCCCATCTTAAACGCTTATTACAACTTAATATGGCTGATGAAGCATTATTATCAAGAGAGTTAGAAAACCTGATCCACTAACTTTCCTCTCTCATTCGATGACTTGAGCGACAGATGCAAACACCCAGAAAAAGCCACAGCTTGCTGTGCTATCAAGGTGTTTGCATTAATAACAAAAGCACTATTAAGCTTTTGTATCTACACCACCGGCTGCTGATACGATAACCATAGCTGGACGTAATAAACGACCGTTTAAGGTATATCCTTTTTGCAGACAATCAATGATTGCATTTGGCGCCACATCCGGGTTTGGGATCATAGACATAGCTTGATGTAATTCTGGATTTAACGCGTCACCTTGCGCAGGGCTAACCACTTCAACGCCGAATTTTGCTAACGAAGCTTCAAAACTCTTCAGTGTTAATTCAACACCTTCAATCATAGGCACTAGAGCTTCGTTGTCTTTATCTGCCGCTTGCAAAGCTCGCTCTAAGTTATCTGCAACTGGTAATAACTCATTAGAGAACTTTTCTAATGCAAATTTATGAGCTTTTTCAACGTCGAGAGCAGCGCGACGACGAATATTTTCAACTTCTGCTTTTGCACGTACAACAGAGTCTTGTTGATCTTGAATTTTTGCTTCAGCTGCAGCTAATTTAGCTTCTAAAACTTGTACTTGGTTGTCTTCTACTACAACTTGCTCGTTATTTTCTGCCGCTTGCGCATCTACTTGCTCTGCTACTTCTTCAACTTGAACGTCTTGTTGTTCATTGCTCATATATATACTCCAAAAACAATTTGTTTAACTAGGGTTTTGGTTTGGCCCTTAACACTGTCTTGCAATATAAGGGCAAAAAAATTCGAATCAAGCCTCAAATGGCACTTCAGGGTTAATTTAAACAAACAAAATCTACTTCACAGGGCGATTAGTACTTGTTGATATTTCATGCTGCGTTAAAATTTATAAAAGCTTACAACATCTTAGGGCGTATTAATGCCGTCAGTTTTTAAAAGAGTTGGTTTAGTTGGTAAACCAAACCATCCAGATACAACAACAACTTTAGTCAGTGTATGTCAGTTCTTACAACAACAAGGCTGCCAAGTTTTTGTCGAACAAAAAGTTGGTCATGACGTAGAGCTAGACAATGTTGAACAATTGAGCCTATTGGAGCTCGGGCAGGCTTGCGACTTAGCCATAGTTATTGGTGGTGATGGCAATATGCTCGGCGCAGCGCGAGTACTCTCGCGTTTTGATACAGCGGTTATTGGAATTAATCGTGGTAATTTGGGGTTTTTAACTGACATTCACCCAGAAGCATTTGAAAGCGCCCTAACCCAGGTACTTAAAGGTCAATTTTCAATTGAAGAGAGATTCTTATTAGAAGTGACAGTGCATAGACACGGAGAAGTTAAAAGTGTAAATAGCGCAGTAAACGAAGCCGTGCTGCATTCGGACAAAGTTGCGCACATGATTGAATTTGAAGTTTATATCAATGACAAATTTGTCTTTAGTCAACGTGCTGATGGCTTGATACTATCTACTCCAACAGGGACAACAGCATATTCGTTATCCGGCGGTGGACCAATACTGACCCCTAACTTAAATGCAATTTGTTTGTTACCTATGTTCCCACACTCGCTGACAAATAGGCCTTTGGTGGTTGATGCGAATTCAAGCATACAGCTTATTGTACCAAACCGCTCTCAAGCTCAGCTTGGCGTGACCTGTGATGGCCATGTAACTTTACCTGTGCTGCCGGGGGATGAAATTCGCATTCAAAAGCATCCAGACTTACTAAAGCTAATACATTTAAAAGACTACAACTACTTTAATGTACTGAGACGTAAACTAAATTGGGGTAGTAAACTCTATTAAACTATAATACCCAAGCTACCAAATAGCTAAACTTACGATAACACCGTAAGTTTAGCTTTGGTTAGGTGTTTAAGCCGGTTGTAGTTCAGCTTGCATCGCTTTGCTAACTCTTGCAAATAAAGCTTTATCTTGCGCTTGAATTGCACCTAAGCTCAACCACTTATTAAGCAAATCTAGCGTTGATTGAGTCTCACCTTCGTTCAACTTTTCCGATAATAATTGAACTTGAATTTCCATTTTACGTGAAGCGTCTTCTGCTGGCGTATCTACCCCAGAGACAATTTCCATACGTATAGTGATATCGCGGCGCTGCTCGCTAATATCAGCTGATTGTTGGCTATTTTGCGCCAATTCAATTGCATGAATAATATTTGCAGGCAAACTGTTTAACCCTGCTTCATCCAATTGGCCTTCAATTACATAAGCTTCCAAATTAGTTAACCACTGCTGTAAATTGTCAGCTTGCGCTTGCTGTTTTAATTGCACGATTTTTTGCTGGTAGCTGCTTGTAGCTTGGCTCAATAACTTATCTAAACGTTTAGTTTGATTTAGGCTACACTCGGCTAATGAAATTGCCTTAAGTTTATCTATTTGGCTATAACACTGCTCTAAATTAGCTTGCTCAAGGTCAAGCACAAGCTGGTCAATTTGCTCTTTTATCGACTCGTACGCATGCTGCTGTTTATCTTTTTCTGCTTGATAGTCAGCCTGCTTTTGATCAAACACACCATCATTGATTGCTCTAAACTCAGCCCATAATTTGTTTTCAACTTGAGCACCAGCAAAACCTATGTTTTTCCATTGATGTTGAAGCTGTTTTAATGCTTCGCTTGCTTGTGCAACCTCTTGCTCTTGCGCGTATTTTTGTGCCTTAGCAATCAATTGACGTTTTTGTTCAGCATTATCTGTATAAAACTGAGTTAGCTGTTGTCGAAGTGGCTTGATGGCAGCAAAAAAAGCTTGGCTGACTTGATTGTATTCGCTGCGTTCAACGCTACCGGCTTTGTTCCACTCATTTTGTAAACGAGGCAAGTGTTTAGCGAGTTCGGTATAATCTGCATTTTCGGCAAAGGCTTGAGCACAAGCTTCAACTTCTTCAACTAATTGATTGCGCGTTTGTAAATTTGTCGCGCGCTGCGCTTCTAATTCAGCAAACTTTTCACGGCAAGGCGCAAAAGCTTGTTCAATCGCGACGTCAAACGCTTCGTTGAGCTGTTTGTTCTCTTCACAGTCTGTGTTGCCTAACAACCGCCAATTATGCCGAGCAAATTTAACTTGTTTAGCTCTCGCATGCACATCCTCTAAAGTTTGTTCTGCCATAGCTTCAACTTCTGCTAAAAGTTCACGTTTTCTCGGTAAACCAATATAAGACTTCCATTCTTCTAAATTATTAACTTGCTCATTTAAGCGCTGATGCTCACGTTCGATTTTGCTGTAACTATGAGCAGTTAAACCTGCAATACCCTCTGTTATTTTTCTGAATAAACCTAAGGCTACGTTGTAGCGCCCAACCTGAATAAGGCGGTCTAATTCACGCATTTGCCCTTTTAATTGTTTAATTGCAGAGTTTTGCTGTTGGTTATAATCTTTTAGCGTGTCTTTCCAACTTTTGATTAAACTTTGACTACTCTCTTGCAAACTTTCAGGTAAAGCAAACAACATTTTTCTTTTTAGCGCTTTCCACTCTTCAAACCATTGGTTAAATTGACTTTGTGCTTGGTCTACTTGTTCTAAATTTTCTGGCAATTGCCATTGATGTAACTGTGTTAACGCCCGAGTAGCTTGGGCTACTTGCTCAGCGAATTCTGGTAAATGCGCAGCGTTGTGTTCAATTTGATTTAATTGATTAAACAAGGCTTCAGTTTTGTGGCCACCGACATGGTCTTCACTTAACAACTTTTTTGCATCAGCAATGGATTTTATAATCGCATCTAATTCACTGTCGCCATTCGCTTCAACGGCATTGGCAACTTGAGATTGTATTTGCTCAATTGTATTGCTCACTTGCTCAATAATTTGCTGCTGGCGTTCAGAGGCTAATTTTTCTGCTTGAGCTTTAGTGTAATCAACTTCAAGTGCGGTTAAATTTGCAACATATTTGCTTTCAATCTGTTGGTATTTTTCGGCTAATAGCAGTTGCTCATCTTCAGGCAAACACACTAAATCAACTTGCAAATTTTGCCATTGTTCAACTAACACCTCACCATCTTGTTTGACCTGTAAATAGTCAGACTTATCTTTTAATGCCAATAACTTACTTAAAATCAGGCTAGTTTGTTTGCGTAATAATTCAGGTTTTTCTGCAGCTGCTTTAAGCTCTTCGAGTTTAGTGGCTGCCCATTGCCGAACTTTGGTATGTTTAGCTTTGTGTGCAATCTTCTCTAGTTGCTTGGCATCGTCAATCCGCTGTGCACATGCAAGCGCAATGTTTTCATTAGCATCGCGAATGGCTAGATCGTAATTTAAGTTGTTTTTATTTAACTTATTTAATATTTCAAGGCGTAAGTCTTCGTCATCACCTCTGCGCACAAAATCTTCCAATAAAGCGCTATTGCTACAATTTTGTAAATATTGTTGTTTCTCAGGAGCAGTCAATGCCGAATCAGAGCTGAACAATAGTTGCTTTACTTTTTCTAACGCTAGCTTCTGAATTTTCACATCGCTATCATGCTGCATTGCGTGATCCCAACAGCTTAAGGTGTTAAGCTGCTCAAGTGCTTGTTTGCGCACATTTGTATCAATATCTTTGGTCGCAACTTGCTCTAATATGCTGTTGTCGTTCAGTTTTTGAATTGCTTGTAAACGCACAACCGCGTCTTTATGTTGCCATTTAGGCTGGAATAATTGTTTAAATATCATCATGTTTAAACCGTACGATAGTTTCTTTCGCAAAACTTTGTTTTAATTCAGCACGTGATTTTTCAACCACATAACCATCAGCCCCCACAGTAAAAGGCTGATCAGAGTCTAGATGTTTTGCTTGCCACGCCATAATTGCTTGTAACATATTTTCACGCTGCTCAGGATCTACAACTCTACCATCTTGCCATTTGCCTGTTTCTACCGCCTCACAAAGAGATTGATATACAGTTTCAGGCATATTATCGATCAAATCTAAAAAGTTCATACTTGCTTTTCACGTTTAAACATCATTATTCTAATTCGGGTGACAACGTACCACACCAACCCAAGTAAAGCGACGACTTGTGAAGCAATTTTATCGTAGCCCATGCCCGAATCAGCATACCAACTAGAGTATGCTAAACCACCAATAAATAGTATCAACGCCAAGAATGAATGAGTGATCAACGATGAACTTTTTTTAATTCTGTTGATCCGCCTTTGTGTTGTCAGTTTTTCTGGATCTGCCACTAACACGTGGTCACAATGCTGACAACTTTGCGCTTTATCTGAAATTCTTTTACCACATTCGGGACAAGGAACTAATGCCATCAATTTACCTTTTGTTCGTTTTGTAATTGAGTTTGTTTAATGTCTTTACGTAACAATATGATTGCAAATAAATTAGGCAATGTCATAAATGCCACGGCGACAGCCGCCAAATTCCAAATGACTGTTGTATCTGCAATAGCCGCTACAAAAAAACCTAAGATATAACTCATACGGAAGTATATGACAGAGCCAGAGCCAAACAAATATACCATAGCTCGATCACCATAATAACTCCATGATATGGAGGTTGAGAATGCAAATAACAAGATAGCAAAGGTAACTATATACTCCCCCCAATCACCAAACCAACCTTGGTTAAAAGCCTTCGCCGTTAATGCAGTAGAGTGAATAAGCGACAAGCCACTAATTTCTATATGATTTGGTTCAACTTTGCCTTGCTTCACAACCAATTCACCCGAATATGGCTGACCACTCAAATTGGTAAATTGAACGGCTTCTGCAATTGATCTTGCATGCACTATGGTCACATCTGATTCAACCAATTTGCCGTTTACCACATGCAAACTGCCATCAAACAAGGTAACTTCATGCGCTTGTTTATTTAACCACGCAAATAATTGTTGTTGCTCTTGTGCGACATTTTCTGAATATTGCCCTTCGAGCACATATAAATCGGCGTAAGCAAACTGATTTTGGTGTTTTTGGTGCCACACATTTGACGACAAAATCACTAAGCCTGTGATAGTGCACAAGATTATGGTGTCAATAAAAGGCTCTAACAAAGCCACTTTACCTTCGTTAACTGGGTTGGTGGTTTTTGCACTCGCATGCGCTATAGGTGAAGAACCTGCTCCCGCCTCATTTGAAAACAATCCGCGGTTAACCCCCCGACTAAAAGCAAATGCAAAACTAGCACCTAAAAAGCCACCAACAGCTGCACTGCCGCTAAACACCCCAGAAAAAATTGCTTGAATGCTCGGCCAGATATTGTCGATTTGATAAGTCGCAACAGCTAAACCACCAATAATATACATAGCGGCCATAAAAGGAACTATCCTAGCTGTCACTTTGGCAATACGTTGGATTCCACCGATAATAACCAAAGCCAATAATATAGATAATACGCCCCCTGTTATAACGGGTTCGATAGATAAACTGCTCTGCATTGCTTGCGCAATATTATTAACTTGTGGCATGGCGCCAATACCAAATGCGCTAATAACAACTGCTATAGCAAATATAATTGCCAACCAGCGCATATTTAGTTTTCTGTCCATGTAATACATAGGACCACCCGAATAGGTACCATCCAAAGTCTGCACTCGATATTTGTGTGATAGCGTTACCTCGACATATTTTGTCGTCATACCGACAAATGCGGTCATCCACATCCAAAATAACGCAGCCGGACCACCTAAATATATAGCTAAACCAACACCACCTATATTCCCTGTACCTACAGTGCCTGATAGCGCAGTAGCCAAAGCTTGAAAATGAGAAGTGTCGCCTGGCGACCTATTGGATGATTTGTCAAATAAAACCTTCCAACTGCCTTTAAAGTAACGTATTTGCGGAAATTTGAGATAAATAGTAAAAAATGAGCCAACAAATAGCAGTGCATATGGAAAATACGCAGCGCTCCCGAGCAAACTATCTAAAAATAATAAAAATTGGTTTATGCTTTCCATAATTAACATTTACCCTTGTTGTATTAACTAACAGCAATCACAGTATACCTTATGTTTCAAGATTATTTGTTGATATAAGTGTACTAATATCCAAAAATGGATTAGCCTTAATTAAGGAATGCGGGGGTTAGAATGACCAAATTGCAGCGGGTAAAAGCTCTATCAATAGTTTTCTCTATTCTGGTCATTATTACCAGCTTACCAGCGAGCGCAAAATTAAGGGAACTCTCGCTACAGTTGAGATGGGAAGATCAATTTCAATTTGCCGGTTATTACATAGCGAAAGAAAAAGGCTTCTACCAAGAGTCTGGGCTCAAAGTTACCCTTATTCCCTACAACATTAACAACCCGTCCCCCATTGATGCAGTGCTAAACCATCAAGCCGACTTCGCTATTAGCAGTTCTGCAGTCGCAATTCATAGAATGCAATCTAAACCTGTGGTTGCTGTGTCAGCTTTGATGCAATCTTCACCATTAGTCTGGCTCACGTTAAAAAAGAATGGTTATGTATCACCTCAGGATATAGCTGATAAACCACTTCCCACATTACCAGGTACCGAAAGCGCCGAACTGTTGACTGTTTTTCGTAAAGAAGGATTTAGACTAGAGGGGCTAAAGTTAATCACACAAAATGCCCGTATTAACGACTTAGTCTTAGGTAAAGTTGCGGCACTGAACGCGTATATGTCTAATGAACCATTCCAGTTGGAACAATCTGGATACGAATATAACCTAATCAAACCGAAAGATTACGGCGTAAATTTCTATAGTGATGTGTTAATCACTCACGAAGACTTTGCCCAACAACATCCCGAAATTGTCGACAAATTTAAACAGGCGTCACTTAAAGGCTGGCACTACGCACTAAGCAACATAGAAGAAACAGTTAATATAATTAAAGATAACTACGCGCCAGATAAAAGTTTAAAACATTTGCTCTATGAAGCGAATCACCTAACAGAATTGATAATGCCAGAACTGGTTCAACTGGGGCACATGAATCCAGACAGATGGAAAACAATCGCGAATAATTACATTCAATTAGGTATGGCTGGTGACCAACCCGATTTTAGCCAGATGGACAACCTGATGTACCAGAAGCCGATTAAAAATACGCGTATTTTAATGCATACCATTATCATATCTTTGTTTATCATTTTAATACTGTCGATTCTTGCTTGGCGATTTTTCTATTTGTCATCAATGCTGAAACGAGAAATTAGCCGACGTACATATGCAGAGAAAAAACTAATCAAAGCCAACAATGAGTTAACTGCACAAGCCTTAACCGACCCACTGACTAAAATTTATAATCGCCGAGCTTTTTTTGAAAAAGGTGATGCCATTTTAAAATTATCGGTTAGAAAACAGTTAAATTGCGCACTCATCATGTTAGACATAGATCACTTTAAAGATATTAATGACACATTCGGCCACAACGCTGGTGATGTAGCGTTAAAACAAATCACTGAAATACTTGCTCAGTCTATCATTCGTAGCCATGACATATTGGCCCGTATTGGTGGAGAAGAGTTCGCTATTTTGATGGTTGACTGCAATATCGAAGATGCTGCACAGGTTGCTGAACGAATTCTAAAGTTTATGTCGGAACACAAAATAATTTTACCGGACGAGTCTGCAATAAATGTAACTCTTAGCATGGGTTTAAGTAAAGTGGAACTTGATTTAAGTCAAGCGTTAACCCATGCTGATGTTGCTTTATATCAGGCAAAAGAAAACGGACGGAACTGTTATTATATTTTTGATGACCGTTTGTTAAATAAAATAGCTAAACCACAAACGGCATGAAGCTTTAGCTTGACCTCAAACCTCTATTTCTTGATGCTCAGAAGCTATTAGACTTTCTGATTCATTCAACACATCGGCAATAGGAATAAAGCTAGAAAGATCGGCTGGTTTTTGAATGCCAAAACCTTGAGCATAGTCCACGCCAATTTCTCGTAAAGCTTCTAAAATAGAGTCATCTTCAACGTATTCTGCTATGGTTTTCATCCCCATAACTGCGCTGATTTGATGAATAGAACGAACAATTTCTCTGTCACGAACATTTTCTGTCATCTGCTTGACAAAACCGCCATCAATTTTGACATATTCAGCAGGCAAATTTTGTAAATAGCTGTAGGATGAGAAACCTTTACCAAAGTCATCTAGTGCAAAGGTAAAGCCGTGAGCTTTAAGCTTGGTAATTAACTCGCGACCAACCACTAAATTTGCAACTGCGGCAGTTTCGGTGACTTCAAAACATATAGTTTCTGGCGGGAAGCCGATTTTTTCATGTAGGTCGATAATATAAGAAAAAAGTTTCTCATCGTTAAGAGACTCACCAGATAAATTAATCGACAAGGTTACTTTTTGCCATAACTGTGGCCGAGAAGAAATCCAACGAAATACACGTTTAATCACCCAACGATCTATCTTAGGCGTTAAACGAAAACGCTCTGCTGCTGGCAAGAACATATTTGGTGACAACAATATACCGTCTTCGTCTTGCATTCGCAGTAAAATTTCAATGTGCTCACGCTCACTTTGACCACAAGTTGGATTAATGCGTTGGAAAAACAAGACAAACTTATCGTTAACTAAAGCGTCGTTTATACGAGCTGCCCAGCGAGGTGCTTGATGATGGCTATTGAGCTTTTCATTATTGACGTCAAATACACGTAAATTATTCATGCCGATATTTTTAGCCATGTAACAAGCTGCGTCAGCTTCACGGCGCGCTTCGGCTGCATTATGCGTATCAGAAGTAATTTGTGTAACACCAAAACTCGCACCGATAGAGTGAATTTTACCACCCCAAATAAATCGATATTCTTTAACTTGGGCAAGAATTTTTTCGAAAATATTAATGCCATGTTCAAGCTGCGCGTCAAATAATATAATGCCGTACTCATCCCCACCAATGCGAGCACAAACGTCAGTTTTCCGTAAATAAGAACGCAATATACTGCCAACTTCATATAAAAGTTGGTCACCCGCCGCATGTCCGGCGCTGTCGTTGATTAACTTAAATCTGTCTAAATCTATCAGACACAACACATGTGAGCGTTGCTCCATTTTGGCGTTGTGAACCGCTTCATTGAGCATTTCTTCAAATTTATGGCGGTTGAGCAGTTTAGTAACAACATCATAACTAGCTTGGAAATTTAATTTTTTGCGCAGCCGCTCGCTTTGAGTCATATCGCGCAACACCATTACTGTGCCAACCAACTCTTTCGAAGGATTACGCAAAGTGGTGATGTGCTTTTCTATATATAAGACTTCTAACTCGCGATTAATTCTATGCATACAGCGCTCACTCGCGCTATCGCTTTGTTCGGCATTTTTAACCACGTCTTTTAGTGCATGACGCAGACGTTTTGAATCTTCAGGATCGACAAAAGGCAACACATCGGCAATGTGTTTGCCGACTATATCAGTCACCGAAGCTTTAATGATTTTAAACGTCGTCGAGTTACAGTAAGTCACAACACCGTTTAAATCAGTGGTGATCACTGCGTCACCGATTGAGTTAAGGGTTACTTTATTAAATTCTTTTGCAGCAAATAGCTCATCTAACATACCGTTAATTGAACCGGCCAACTCACCTACTTCTTCAGTTTGGTAATTGCTAACTTTTTTAGCACTATCATCGTTCGGTTTAATTTGTGCAACTTCTTCGGTTAAACGATTAATACTTTGTCGGGATTTTTTGTAATGGGTTAAGTAGATATAAAAACACATCAAAGCCGAAAGTAAACAAATCAGGCCAGCCAACCAAACAACAGGTTGGCTATAAAATGAAAAAGGGGTAACAGCAACTGGCACAGCCCACTTACGCTGGTTATCAATTAAATCAGAGGTAACAAAGGCATCAGTATGTGCTGAGACGTCAAACGGACTAATTGTGAAATTTGCTGAATCGTGCGGGAGTTTAAAACCTTGAATAAAAGCCTGACCATTTTGTTTACTCATAGCGACTGCAATAGGTTGGCCTGAACTTGATTGCACAATACCGACTTTATTCGATTGGTATCGGTTTATAACTTCTAAGAATATAGTTTGTAGATCATTTGAGCTGAAGATGCTGCCCGTAGCATTTATATTTGTAGGCTTTGTCTCACATTCAGTCCGCTGTGTCACATCAAAACAATAGCTATAATCTGCATGGGTGGCACTATGGACATTTTCCGAGTTTGCCTGAGGGTAAATTAAGTTGTGTTGGTACTGAGTGTCAACCAGCAATTTATCGAACATACCTTCGACATATTTAGCTTGGCTACTAACAATTTGTAATCGATAAGAATTCTGCCACTCATTGAGTGCATGAAGTGAGGCCACCCCCAGCAGAATAAAGAATATCACCCCACCGATGGCGGCAAAGATTGTGTGTCTTTGCAGTGCTTTCATCATCAGCTACCAAAAATTGCTCAAATATTATAAGAATTATGCGCACTCATTACCGCCTTTTACCGACTATTAGTCAAGCATTTTTTCTGCTATATCACGTCAAAAAGACCAAATTGTTTAAATTTTTGTTCATATTTTTTAAATAATGCTTTGTGTAAGCATTTTCTCACACAAACAAATAGATAAAGGATTAAGAATTATTGATAACTAGACTCGCGCTAGCATAAAGAATTATTTTATTAAATCGCGTTAATTCGCTATAGTTAGCGGAATTTCCCCCAGCGATTATCAATTTTTGTACATTCAACCCATGGAAAAAATAGATTTAGACAAAGTTAGAGTCGAGATTACTAGCCTAGATGAGCAACTTTTATCTTTATTGGCTAAACGAAGAGACCTAAGTATTCAAGTTGTAAAAAGCAAGGTGCAAGACCAAAAGCCGGTACGTGATAGCTACCGTGAAACCCTGTTACTACAAAACCTGTCAGCCAAAGGTAAAAAGTTGGGTTTAAAAAGCGACTATATTCATAGTGTATACCGCACCATTATTGAAGATTCAGTTGAATTACAGCAAGACTATTTAATGCAGTTGAATAACCCAAGTATGAAAAGCGCTGAGTATAAAGTTGCTTACTTGGGCACTAAAGGTTCATACAGTCATTCAGCAGTAGAAAAATATTTAACTGGGCTTAACGGTGGGTTAATTGATGTTGGCTGTAAAAGTTTCGACGACATTTTTGCCGCCGTTGAAGATAAAGATGCAGATATAGGTGTTTTACCTATCGAAAATACTTCGTCTGGCAGTATTAATGAAGTTTATGATTTATTACAAACGACCCGCCTTAAGATTATCGATGAGCTATATATTCCAGTAAAACACAACCTCTTGGTTGCGTGTGAAACCGACTTGTCACAAATAAAAACCATTTATGGTCACCACCAGCCAATAGCTCAATGTAGTGACTTTTTAAATGAGTTGTCCGACGTCGAGATTGTAGTTTCAGATAGCACTTCTACCGCTTTATCAGAAGTTAAAAAACTAAATGATCCAGCTGTCGCTGTATTAGGCAGTGCTGAAGCGGGTAAACATTATGGTTTACAATCTATCCGTGCCGATGTTGCCAATCAAAAAGACAACCAGACACGTTTTATTGTAGTCGCACGCGAGCCAGTAAGTGTCCCACTAACCTGCGCTGCAAAAACGTCTCTGATATTGTCGGTTGGGCAACGCCCAGGGGCTTTAGTTGACGCTTTGCTTATCTTTAAAGAATACAAGATTAGTATGTGTAAGATTGAATCTCGCCCAATTAAAGGCCGTCCGTGGGAAGAAATGTTTTATATTGATGTTACCGAAAACTTACAGTCAGAAGCGATGCAGTTGGCAATTAAAGCACTAAAACCGAGTGTTTCTGACTACACTGAATTAGGTTGTTACGTAAATCGCAGTAGCCACGTGGAAGGTGAATAAACTAACATAAAACAAAGCGGAGAGGCTTATGTACTCAATTAAAAGTGTTTGCTGTATTTTTACATTAATTGTTATCTCCGCTTGTTCTGAACCACAGCTCGTCAAACAACCTCCGATTCGGGCAATTGCTTGGCAAAAAGTAGCGCTAGAACCCATTCAACAAATCCGCAATTTACCCGGTAACATAGTGCCTGCCGAAACAGCCCCTCTCAGTTTTCAGGTAGGTGGGAAAATTCAAAACATACACGTCAAATTAGGCGATGTTATTTATGCTGGACAATTACTCGCACAACTTGACAGCAGCAACTATCAATTGGCGTTGCAAGCAGCACAAGGCGAAGTCAAACGTGCACAAGCTTTATATTCCGAACGACAAGCTGAATATTTGCGCTTTCAGCAATTGTTAGAACAACAACTTGTATCTAAATCACAGTTCGATAATGCTAAATCACAAGCACAATCGGCACGTTCCACCCTTGAAGTCGCAACTACTCAAGTGAAAATAGCGCAAAAGAATTTAGCGGATACCCAGCTACTTGCACCTTACGATGGTCATATCAGTAAACAGTTTGCAGAGCCTTCTCAGCAAGTCGCCAGCGGACAGACTGTGTTTGAAGTTGAGGGCACGCATGGTTTTGAGATTGAGGTGTTTGTCCCCGAAATTATGATTAAACACATCTCTCTTGGCCAGATATGTAAAGTATCCAGCCAAGTGACTAAAGCTAGCCAACTGAACGCCAGTGTCAAAGAAATTGCCAGTCGCGCTGAAACTGCTAATGCATTTAAAGTTATTTTACAGTTTAACCAAAGCCACCAAGATTTACGCGCTGGTATGTCTGTGGAAGTAGAATTTGTTTATTTATCATCTGAACGCAACAATGTATCAGGTGATGCAGTAAAAGTACCACTATCGGCCGTGCTGGCAGGTAGCAATCAACAAAACTTTGTATTTGTATTTGATGCACAATCTAACAAGCTTGAAAAACGTCCTGTGGTTACCGAAAACATAATAGAAAACCAAGTATTGATCACCCAAGGTTTACAATCTGGCGAAATTATCGCAACTGCAGGTGTGCATTTTCTAAATGACGGACAACAAGTGACCTTGCTGCAAAATCAAATAAATATCTTTAACTAACTTGGGTGGCGTATGAACATAGGTCGTTTGGCACTTAACTACCAGAAGCCAATTTTACTCGTTTTATGCTTGTTAGTTGTTTATGGTCTAGTTAGCTACTTTGCTTTGCCTGCACGCGAAGATCCTGAAATCACTATCAGGGAAGCTGTTGTCACCACACAGTTTCCTGGGATGTCGTCAAATCGCGTAGAAGAGTTAATCACCAAAAAACTAGAAGAATCTATTCGGCAAATCGCGCAAGTTGAAAGAATTCGCTCGACCTCATCAACCGGTATATCAATCATACATGTTGAAATAGCAGATAAATATTTTGAACTAGAAAACATTTGGCAAGATTTACGCAACAAGGTCAGTCAAGTTCAGCACAAGTTACCTCAAGGTACCACCCCCTCTGTCGTCAATGATGATTTTGGTGACGTTGCCATACTCACCCTGGCACTGACTGCGGATGGTTTTTCGCTCGCGGATAAAAAAGAAATGGCCGAGCATATTCGTGACACCTTGTATGCTGTAGCAGGCACAAAAAAAATTGAAATACTCGGCATTCAACCACAGCGTATTTTTATCGAGGTGACCAACGCAAAACTAGCTCAATTTGGCGTATCACCTGATTATCTAGCAAGTCAATTGCAAGCACAAAACATTATTCAACCAGGCGGTACGATAGACACAGGGTTACGTAGCATCACAATTGAACCCAGCGGTAATTTCACGTCGATTGAAGCGATAAAAAATACACTTATTAGTCTACCAAACTTACAACAACCTATGGTTTTGCAAGATATCGCCAAGGTTAAGCTGGATTATATAGACCCACCGTATAACAAGGTTTATTACAATGGTGAACCTGCACTTGTATTAGCTATATCTATGCTGTCTGGTTTTAATGTATTGGAGTACTCCCCTCGCCTAGTTGATAATATTCAGCAAATTCAACAAACACTGCCAATTGGCTACAATTTAGATATAGCGACTATTCAAGCGCAGCAAGTTGAAAAAACGGTTTATGGTGTATCGGTTAGCGTGTTACAAACCTTGTTGATTGTTTTGGTTGTGGTCATGCTGTTTTTAGGTATACGCACAGGCCTAATCGTTGGCAGTATAGTGCCTGTAGTTATGCTCATTACCTTGGCGATTATGAGCTTTACAGGCATAAACTTAGAACGAATGAGTTTAGCTACACTCATAATTGCTCTCGGCTTGTTAGTTGATAATGGCATTGTTATCGCTGAAGACTTTAAAAGTCGCTTAGAGCAAGGATATTCACGCATTGACGCGCTAGAGCAAACACCTAAGGAATTAGCGATTCCTTTACTCAGCTCGTCAATCAGTACCATTTTATTCTTTTTGCCACTTATGCTCGCGCAGCATGTTGCTGGCGAATACACACGCTCAATATCCTTGGTGATTTTAATCAGTTTATTGACCAGTTGGTTGTTAGCGGTTGTGATAACCCCGCTACTTTGTTATCACCTCTTAAAAATCTCCAAGCAGAAAGTGGCGAATAAAACCTCGCTACAGCAGTTTTACCGCAAATTATTAAGGCTCAGTTTAAATTATAATAAGTCTTTGATATTCGCTGTATTTACTTTATTACTTTTGTCTGCACTTGCTATGTCGGACGTTAAAAAACAGTTTTTTCCGGATTCAGATAGACCACAGGTATTGGTTTATTTAGATTTAGAGCCGAGTGCTTCAGCGAACGCGACCGACAAAGCACTGCAAAATGTTTTTCAGTGGCTTGAACAAAATAAATCAAACTTAGCCTACTCAACCCATTCTGCTTATGTTGGTTTTGGTGGTCCACGTTTTGTTTTGTCGCTTACACCAATAGATCCAACATCCAACAAAGCATTTATTGTGCTCAACTATGATTCAGCGGACAAAATTGACGCTGCTATCCAAGCTTTACGCCAAGGGTTTGCACAAAACTTTCCGTGGGTGCGTGCACGAGTGAATAAAATGTTTTTGGGCCCATCAGATTCTTCCGAAATTAAAATTCAAGTTAAAGGACCAGATGCAGAGTATATTTATCAAACAGCTGAAAAAATAAAGCAGATTCTTGCTGGTGTAGACGGCACCATAGATATACGTGACGATTGGCAAGGCAGAATTACCTCGGTTAAAGTTTTGATTGACCAACACAAAGCGCGCCAGGCAGGCGTCACCTCAGCTGATGTCGCAAATAGGCTGCAAGGTTATTTCGATGGTGCTGAATTAACTGAATACCGAGATCACGATAATATAATCCCTATCGTTTATCGCGCAGACCATCAAGAGCGCCATACCTTAGATAGACTGCGCACAACCAGTGTTTATGCAAGCAATCAGCAACATTATGTGCCGCTTTTACAAATAGCTGATTTTGAACCATCAGTAAGCTTTGCTAGTATTCAAAGAGAAAACCTCTTTAAAACCATCTCAGTAGAAGCGCGAAATATATCGATGACAGCTGAAGATTTAAAACTGTTAATTGATGAAAAAATTCAAAGGCTGCAGCAAGATTTACCGATTCACCACAGTATAGAATATGATGGTGTGATCAAAGAGTCAGCTGAAGCACAAAAATCACTTGCCGCTAATATGCCGATTGTCTTGGCTGTTGTGGTACTGTTGTTAGTAATACAATTTAACTCATTCCGCCGACCATTGATTATTATTTTAACTATACCACTGTCTTTTATCGGGGCTGTCGTTGGTTTGTTGGTTATGCAAGCGCCATTTGGTTTTATGGTTTCACTTGGTTTATATAGTTTAGCTGGCATTATCATCAATAATGCAATTGTGTTGATAGACAAAATTGACTTGTTACGCGCGCAAGATATAACACTTGAACAAGCACTCATTCAAGCGGCGACCAGCAGGTTACGCCCTATTTTGATGACCACAGTAACAACCATCTTAGGTTTAATGCCACTGATTCTAACCAAAGACCCGTTATTTTACGGTTTAGCCTGCGTACTCGCTTTTGGCTTAGCAATAGGCACATTACTCACACTTGGTGTTGTACCTGTCTTGTACAAATTATTCTTTAAATCTGACGTTAATCTGCAACAAAGTTAAAATCTGAATGGAAAAATTTATATATAACCCGCCTGCTGGCGTTCCAAATATTTTGTATCAAGACAATGATATTGTTGTTATCAATAAAGCTTCCGGTTTGTTATCCAACCCTGGACGCGCTGTTGAAACGCATGACTGTGCGCTAAGCCGCTTAAAGACTTGTTTTCCTTCTATTATTTTGGTTCATAGGCTCGACTGTGAAACCTCTGGAATCATGGCATTTGCTTTACACAAAGCAGCTGAAGTTCATCTCAAAAAACAATTTGAAGCGCGTACTACTAGCAAAAGCTACCTAGCTGAAGTTTTTGGCAACCCAAGTCAACAAAGCGGTTGTTTAAACTGGTCACTAGCACCAGATAAAAACAATGTGCCTAGACAAAAAGTATCAGAAGATGGCAAAGCCGCAGTAACTCACTTTGAAGTATTGATTCACAAAACTGATTCAGCAGTTGTTCTATTAAAGCCAGAAACAGGTCGAACACACCAGTTAAGAGTACATATGCATCACTGGGGACATACAATTTTGGGCGATAATTTTTACGCATCAGCAGAAATCAAAGCCATGTCCAACAGGCTGAGACTACATGCATACAGTTTAGGATTTACCCACCCAAGTACAGATGAATTTGTTGAGTTTAAAATAGCGGCTGATTTTTTATAAATGTTTACTCAAAACGGGTTCTAGCAATACAAATGCTTAAAAAGCATACTCGAAAGCTAATTTTATAAAGCCTCCATGCCATGGATGACAGGGAGGAGCCTATATGGACATATTCACGGCGACTTTAGAAAATTAAGCTTCGAGTGTGATTGAATGCACCTGAACTAGCAGCGGCAGTGAAGCCTACAGCCCAGTTTTTTATATTGCACAATTTAAACAATGGAGGGAATAAACCGCGGAGGGACCTGTGGCAAAGAAGGGTTACTTGCTTGGAATATTTTTCACAAAACCGCTGTAAACCGTCCATGGGCGCTCTCACACGGTATCCCTACCGAGTTAACGTTTTGTTCAAAACATTTCCAACCAACTCCCCCTCACAACTTACTCGCTATTCGTTGCGATTGAATGCTTAATCCACCTGTAAAGTAATTTTTCGCATCAAGGAAGTAGCCAAATTATTGTCATAATACGCAGCTTCATTTACGAAAGCGGTATAAAGTGCCTCATCACCGTCTAAGTTAATCACGCCACCATCAAACAACTGGAACAAAGGCTCACCCGGTTTAACCGCTTTAAAATCACTGTCTTGAATGTGTTTGTGAACCATGCCAATGCGCTCACCACTCTCATCAGTTGGTAACTTTAAACTTTTGACAAATCTAAAGGCCTCAATTTCTGTCGGTAACTCAGGCACAGAATCCGTATTGAACAACTCAACAAAATCTAAAATATGTTGGGTTAAAGTTTCACTCTGTTCAAATACATCGTGACGTAATACTGATTGAGGAACAGGACCAACCTCAACAATTACACCGAACTTACCAATAGTGCACAACAAATGATGATCTTCATTGGCTTTATGGTCTTCATCACAAAAAATTACCGCCTCTGGCATTTTACTTTTAACATAAGCAGCCAAACGCGAGTAAAACACGCCTTTTTGCGGCATCAATAAGGTAGGCCCCATATTGCTGGTTGTAGTATGTAAATCAATCACCAAATCTGTTTTAGGATTACCTTTTGGACCCAAAATTTGGTTAATACTCTTCGCACGTAACGCTTCATAATAAGCTAAGTCAGGGTTTGCTAAATCTTTGCTGGCAAACTGACGATTCAAATCTTTATCAACATAACGGCGATTAATATCATAGGCTTTTGGATTACCTTGCAACAATTGAGTCGAAAATGTTGAGCGACTGATCTGCTGCTGGGCTTTTTGCCACTTTTTCATTAAGTACACACCGGTAATCTCGTTTCCATGTGTACCACAAACAACTGCAACAGTTTTAATTGACATATAGGCGCACCTTCAAAAAATTGGTCTTAAATACGAGATAAGCTAAATCTAGCAGAATAAACAGCAGTTTTTTAATTACTTATAGATATAAGTTAGCAGAATTATCAGTTTACACCACAGTTAAATTTATTTGTTTGCAACAAGCCTGCCGCAACATTGGTATGGAAATTGATTATCTACTTATAAGCAAAGTTTACTGCCAATTTTTTGGCAGCTAACCAAACAAATGATAACGAGCACGAGGTATCAGATGATCAATTCAGTTAACCAAAATCCTTTTTCAGCACAATCGACATTAAACTCCGCATCAAATGTTCAGCAATCGACAAGCACAAGTGACAGTTCAACAATCAACTCACAGCAAGCACAACACTTGCTCAATAATATACTTGCAGCCTCTCCTACTGAGTTGTTTGCGTCAGTATCAAGTAACAAAATGAACGTATCACATGCCTTATCCTTGGTAGATTAAGCTAGCTATGCTAATGTTCTGCTATTGCATGTAGATATCTGTGTGTTATGCAGCCAAAAACAACAAAAATCGACAAAACTTTACAGAACATTATCGAACAACTGATTAAGTTTTATCAAAAGCCTGGATTTGATAAAGCTTATGAAGCACTTACAACTAAACTACCTACGCAGAAAAAATTTTTAATTAAACAGGAATTAGCCCGCCTGTTTAAACCTTTTGATCGCAGCATAGATATGTCGCGAGATTCGGCCTATCCAATCAGTGAATTTATTTGGCAAGGCAAACGTTTCTATTTAGATGAAATAGGTCGTCGTATTTTTTTGCTCGAAGTGGAAAAGTTTGAAAACCAATACACCGAAGGTGTGTACGAGCGTGTTACCGACGGTAAACTGTATGCTCAGTTTGAAAAACAGTATGCCTACGAACAAAAAATTCGCGAATTCGAAGTCGATATTTCTGAACTTGGCCGTACAACCCGCCGCTTAGAAGAGCGGTTACACTGTGCCAAACCTGTCACTTTATACCGACAAAACGGTCAAGCGTTGGAAGTTATCACCTCAAATATTTCCCGCAGTGGTTGTTTATTAAGAGTCAAACCTTTTGCTGCACTACAGCGTGATGAAATATTTGAGATCGATTTTTCATCTATGACCAGCCAATTTAAATTTAACGGCCAACCCAGAGCTGGTTATCAAGTTAAGTTTTTAGCACAAGCACCTGATAAAGATGGTTGCCAACGAGTTGGTGTGCAGCTTTGCGAAAATAATTACGAGTGGACACACTTCTTAGACAAGTATGTGTTAGCCAACCGTGCTCAATATAAAGTAGATATCACCAATGCGAAAGACTTAGCTGAAACACGTTTATTAGAAGCACATTTACTTAATACCAGCAATTGGATGAGTGTATTCGCACGGACAGACCAGCAACAATTAAAGCGGCTTAATTACGTACTCACTAACCCCAAAAGCAAAACTTTGTACGATTATTTTATTGATGAAAACAATCTTAATCGGTTAAATGGCATACTGGTGCGTTTATGGCCGCATCTATCCGCTGATTCAAATGCCATAGCTGTCATTAGGTTTGAACAACAAGGAAAAATTCAGTTTTTAGCCGCCAGCTTAAACCAATTAATTGCACAGAAACAACTCGCGAGCTTTGTTGCATTTGCCAATCAAAAAGGCATTTTACAATTATTAATGCTGCGAAAACGCGAAATTGCGGTAAAAGAAATAGAAGATATCAAATTTAGTTGGTTTGACGACCAGGCGAAAGCAGACCGAGCTTTGTCTCCACTCAAAGACATTAATCAGTTAATTAGCCTATATCCACTTAACCAGCAAGAAACTGCACTAGAGCTAGACAAAGCTTACAAATTAACTGGCGACAAAGTTAAAGCATTAACACCATACTTAGCGCCAACGATAAAAAATCATCATATAGGTCAATTTGACGTGCAACCAAAAGACGCACGCAAAGAGAATCGATATTTTTATACAACTTCTATAGAGATCGTAAATTTAGAACAAAAAACCACTATTTCTGGAAAATTAATAGATTTATCGCTCAATGGCTTGAGCCTCAAGATAGACAATCCAGCGCAACAAATTCAAGTCACACAAGTTATTAGCGTAACTGTCCCCAAGTTTGAACAATTTGGGGAGCGAAATGCAATTCACAACGCTTTATATAAAGTGGTGGGGATAAATCCTAAAGCACAAACCTTGCACTTGCGAGTTTACGAAGACGAAAATGCCCATAATATTCGAGCTTTTATGGGTTTATTGATACAAACGAATCGTACTTTATTATCGATTAATGACAGTTATGATAAATTTGTTATTTTGCAAAAAGCCCTCTGCATTGCGTTTATGACCTTTTACCCAGCTATTGCATTTGGTTTAACACGTTCTGCAAAAAAACTATTTAATGTTGCACGTTTATTAACCTCTAACTATAAAACCCAAGAGCTAACAAGCCTATCCGACTTACAATCTCCTATCCAGCAACAGCATGTGTCTGTATTTCAATTGATATACGACGACAAACGCAACCCACCATTTTTACGCTCGATCACACGTTTTTTGAAAAGTGGTGAAGCCATCGAAGACGAAGTAGCCTTTTATGTAATCCCTGGTCGTGTAGATATAACTAAACAGGCTCGAGCAGGGGCAAATCCGCGGCTGCAGAATCAGTTTATTCGCAAAGCGGTAAGCCATGATGGTTTAAAAGTATTTAGCTTAAATATTCAACCTAGCGCTAAAAATTTAATCAATGAAATTAGTGAAGAGCTCGATTACATTGCTAGATATAACAAACATCAAGCTGAGAAAATACAGGCCTTAGCTAAACAACTATGTGGCATTATTGAGGTGGTGGATACGGATGAGTTTTGGTGGGCTATTGGCAAAATAGATATTAACAAATATTAATATCTATTTGTCTAATGGCAGATTAAGCGAACACCAACGGCGAAAACCACCATCCATATTGATGACTTGGCGATAACCCATTTTTTGTAGGTTATCTGCAGCGAGCGCTGATCTATATCCACCACCACAATACAAAACAAGTTTAGTTTGTTTATCTGGGAATTTAACTTCAATATCGCGCTCGATAGTACCTTTGCCTAAATATACGGCGTTCGGTAGATGACCCGCTTGCCATTCATCTTGCTCGCGCACATCAACTAAAATTAAAGACTCATCTGCTTGTTTCATTTCAAGATAAGTCTCAATATCAATTTCTTTGATGCGACTGCGCGCGTCGTCCACCAAGGCGATAAACGCAGCACTATGTGATGACATGATGTAGTTCCGAATTAGATAGCGTCTTCGTTTTCTTCGCCAGTACGGATACGGATAACACGCTCAACATTAGTTACGAATATTTTGCCGTCACCAATTTTGCCACTTTGCGCAACTTTAACGATAGTCTCTAAACAACGGTCTACTTCATCGTCGCTTAACACTATATCCAAACGCACCTTAGGTAAAAAGTCGACATTATATTCAGCACCGCGATACAACTCAGTGTGCCCTTTTTGGCGGCCAAAACCTTTAACTTCGGTTACCGTCATACCGGTAATACCAATTTCAGCTAATGCTTCGCGCACGTCGTCTAGCTTAAAAGGTTTAATGATAGCTTCTACTTTTTTCATAATTATATCCCCTTAAAATTTTTAGTGCTCTCGGCCAAAACCAGACGTTATTGGGTAACGTCTATCTTTGCCAAAATTGCGTTGTGTAACTTTTGGTCCAATCGCTGATTGGCGGCGTTTGTATTCGTTAATATCCACTAAACGCACAACCTTTCTGACAATTGTTTCGTCATAGCCTAATGACACAATATCAGCGATAGATAAATCATTCTCCACATAGGCTTCTAGAATAGCGTCTAGATCATCATATGGAGGTAAACTATCTTGGTCAACCTGATCCGGTGCTAACTCAGCAGAAGGAGGACGCGTAATAACACGTTCAGGTATCACTTTACCTAAAGTATTGCGGTAATTTGCTAATTTGTACACCATTGTTTTTGGTACATCTTTAATTACAGCAAATCCACCAGCCATATCACCATATAAAGTGCAATAACCGACAGCCATTTCTGACTTATTGCCCGTTGTTAAGACGATGCGACCTTTTTTATTCGACAGCGCCATTAAAATCACACCACGACTACGCGCTTGTAAGTTTTCTTCAGTTGTATCTTTTTGTGTACCTGAAAACATAGGGTCAAGTGCTTGCATAAAAGCATCGAACATAGGTTCAATTGACACTATGTCAAACTCAACATTCATAGCCTGAGCTTGCGCTTTTGCATCTTCTACACTCATTTGCGCTGTGTATTTAAACGGCATCATAACAGCTTGAACTCGTTCAGCACCTATTGCGTCAACTGCCACGGCCAAAGTTAAAGCTGAATCTATCCCACCAGACAAACCAAGCACTGCACCTTTAAAACCATTTTTATTAACGTAATCGCGCGTTGCCAATACCAAAGCTTGATAAATTTCGGCTTCTTCACAATCGGCTAAAACTTCGATACGCGTTTGGGTAAATGCATCGGCAAAATCTAATACAGCGAAATCTTCTTGGCATTGATGTAAACGGCAAACAAGCTCACCACTGCGGTTGACCACAAATGACGCACCATCAAACACCAGTTCATCTTGGCCGCATACTTGGTTTGCATAAACTATCGCGACACTATGATTAACCGCGCGTTTTTTAATGAGCGCTTCGCGCTCTAGCTGTTTTTCTAAATTAAAAGGTGATGCGTTAAGTGAAACAATAACATCGATATTGAGGCCGTCGTAATGGGCAATTGGCTGGTCATCCCATAAATCTTCACAAATTAATAAACCTATTCTTTTCCCTTGATAGTCAAAGCTAACCGCGTGACTACCCGCAGCAAAATAACGCTTCTCGTCAAACACGCCATAGTTTGGTAGCGCTTGTTTAAAATATCGAGCAAGCAATTTTCCATCAGCATAAACACTCGCGGCATTATAAATCAAACCGTTTTCTTGAAATGGATGGCCCACAACAACAGCTTTGCCATGACTAATAGCGGCAATTTGCTCAAGTGCAAAATCTAAACGTTTGTATAAGTCAGGACGTAGTAACAAGTCTTCTGGTGGATAACCTGTTAATGCCAGTTCGGGAAAAACGACTAATGCGTTTTCAGGTGACTTTTCTACATCGGCGATAATTTGTTGGCAGTTTTTATCAATTGCGCCAACAGTAAAATTGCTTTGTGCAATGACTAATTGCATAGAATTCCAAACAGTCTTTTCAAATATTTCAATAGCGCAATAATATACCGATTGGCATATAAAATATACGCCAAATCAACATAATATCCTTAACTCCTGCAGAGAAAGCAGACTTTCTCTAGCTTGAATTTACAAATCTGGACTAAACTGATTTAATTCGGCTTCATAGTGATAGCCAATACGCGCCATCTTATCTTCTAAAGTAAATTCATCTACCTCCATCATCATAGCTAAACTATGTAAATCTTCACACTCATGACGCAGTTGATCATTAACTATGCCCAACAAAATATTTGGATCCATAGTGGTTGCTTTATGTAAATCCATCTTGCCCTCCAGCCGCCTAAATAATTGGTAGTCAAATTGCGCTATTGCGCAGTATTAACCATAGTACAGCTTGGCGAATTGCCAACTTAATCGCAAAAGTAAAATTTGCTGCTTCAGAAAACTGTAAATAAATACGGACAAGCTCATTTGAAACTAGCAATTCAAACTGCGGCATTTTCTTGGCATAATGCATGTTCAACAACAAGGTATTATAAAGATGGCGCAAAATATTACTTGGCAAGCAAAAAAGCCAACTCAATCGGTTGAAGAGATAAAATCTTCCCCTCACTCATTAGAAGCAGAACAATCTGTTGTTGGTGGATTATTATTAGATAACGAAGCTTGGGATAGAGTTGCTGAACGTGTAGTCGCACAAGACTTTTATCACCACGCAAATAAAACCGTATTCGAGCACATGGCTAAATTGGTTGAACAGCATCAGCCAATAGATTTAATTACCCTGTCAGAGTCGCTAGAACAAGCCAAATTATTAGAAGAAGTTGGTGGTTTTGCTTACCTTGCAGAAATAGCTGACAACACACCAAGTGCCGCTAACATTACCGCTTATGCCGATATCGTGCGTGAGCGTGCGGTTATTCGTGAAATGATTGCTGTTGCCAATGAAATCGCCGAGGCTGGTTACGACCCACAAGGCCGCAGTAGTAGCGAATTATTAGATCTAGCGGAAAGCCGCGTATTTAAAATTGCTGAAGCACGAGCAAACGCCAACGAAGGTCCAAAACAATTAAAAGATGTACTTGCCTCAACCATAACTCGTATTGAAGATGCGATGAAAAATGGTGCCGACGGTGTAACGGGTGTAACCACAGGTTTTAACGATTTAAATGATATGACCTCAGGTTTACAGCCATCAGATTTAATTATTGTTGCGGCACGTCCATCAATGGGTAAAACAACCTTTGCGATGAACTTGTGTGAAAATGCCGCTATGTCGTTTGACAAAGCCGTGCTGGTATTCAGCTTAGAGATGCCTGCAGAACAAATCATGATGAGGATGTTGGCTTCACTTAGCCGAGTTAATCAAACCAGTATTCGTACCGGTAAACTAGAAGACGAAGATTGGGCGCGAATTTCTTCAACTATGGCTTTGTTGGCAGAGAAGAATAATATTTATATCGATGATTCGTCTGGCCTAACGCCAACAGAAGTACGCTCACGGGCGCGTCGTGTCGCTCGAGATCACAAAGGTGGTATTGGTTTAATCATGGTCGATTACTTGCAGCTTATGCAAGTACCAGGTTTATCTGATAACCGTACGTTAGAAATTGCCGAAATTTCCCGCTCACTCAAAGCACTGGCTAAAGAATTACAAGTACCTGTAGTTGCCCTGTCACAGCTTAATCGTAGTTTGGAGCAAAGAGCAGACAAACGCCCGGTTAACTCAGATTTGCGTGAATCAGGCTCTATCGAGCAGGATGCCGACTTAATTATGTTTATCTATCGTGATGAAGTTTATTACCCAGAATCGGAGCGTAAAGGCGTAGCAGAAATTATCATAGGTAAACAACGTAATGGTCCTATCGGCCATGTAGATGTTGCTTTCTTAGGTCAATTCTCTCGCTTCGATAACCTAGCAAGAATGGAATACCAAGGATATTAAAAGCTTACAACCCTGACTTTTTGACACAGAAAAATGACAAAGGGGCGTCTTGCCCCTCCATTGTCTCCACTTCCTAAGTCTTATCGCTCAATCGTATGCAGCTTCAATCATCACAGAAGATAACAAACCATATACGTCTACCCAAGCTTGTTTAACTTCTGCGGTAAAGGCATCACCTAAGCCTTGCTCGAGTGTCCAAATTAACGCATCACCAACCACAGCATAATGCGCTTTAGTCACGCCATAATCAATATGGCGTTTGGCTAAATCCTGCGCTACTGGCACTAAAGCGTCTAAATTTGTCAAACTTGCGACGGCTGTCCCAATCATCTGCATTAATTTAGCGCCCTGCTCGGTTAAATCAGCCTTAAATAAAGGCCTTACTTCGGGTGCAATCTCAAACAAACGCGCATAAAACATAGCAGCGGCTTTGTCTGCAATTGGCGCGACTTGAGCAAAAGTACTTTGTACTAACTCAACTGCATTTTCTTGCATAATATTTTCCTTATTATTGGCTTTGACTCACCATGTACTTAACAGCAAGTTCAACCTGCATATCTGACAGGCTAGTATTGCCACCACGTGCAGGCATTATACCCGTGTCACCTTCAAAACCATTTTTAGCATGGTCGAATAACACGGGCAGTCCTTTTTCAATTCTTTTTGCCCACATCCTTTTATTGCCTATAGGTGGCGAGCCAGCTAACCCCTGTGCGTGACAAACTGCACAAGTGCCTTGCCAAATTGTTTGGCCTTCAGCTAACGCTGCTTGCTCGGGCGATTCCGAGCAGGCTGATAGTAGTACTGAAGCACCAATAAATAAATAAGAGCCTAGTTTCATAACTTCACTCCATTACTCATCAGAGCCTGAGAAATTTAATTAACTTAGTGGTACACGAATAACCACACCACCCATTACATCACCTACTTTAAAGTCTGTTTTCGGTGAATCTTTATGATCGTTGTGACATGAGGCACAAACAGGTGCAACAGCAACGTCTGGGTAAATTGCAGTAAAGTATGTTTTGCCGCCTAAAGTTTCTTCTTTATAGAAATTTTTCCCTGGATTATCCACGATAAACTGTAAACCTTCTTTTTCAACAGCTGTCACTGGTGCATTTTGGCTATTAATAGGCCATAAAGACTGCAGTGAATATGAGAACTTGTCGGTTTTCTCAGCAACAGTTTCTGCACCAAAACGAAACATCTGAGCTGGCAAAGGCAGCGCTTTGTCATCCATAAAGTGTTCTGATGCTTTAATCACTTTTTCCTCTTTGGTTAAACGACCTACTACTTTTTTAGTGTATACAGCGCGGTCGGAGTCCATTACTAAATGCAAAGCATCTGTAAATTGCTGTGGTGAAATACCCGCGTCTTTATCTCCTCCACAAGCAGATAAAATAGCGATACTTGAAGCAGCTAATGTCATTTTTAAAGTGTTTTTCATAGTGGTTTCCTCGTTGGCTTGGTTAAATCTATTTCACCCGCTCAACTGCCATATCAATACTTTTGATATGTAAGCTAGGCGCGTGTAAAAAGTTGTTTTTAATTAATTCTTGATCGGCTAAAGCGTCTATTGAAAAGGCCAATCCATGACAGTTCATACAGACTGAGCGCAACATTTTTTCATTCG
The DNA here is from genome assembly GCF_000281085.1 of Catenovulum agarivorans YM01. GTDB lineage: Bacteria > Pseudomonadota > Gammaproteobacteria > Enterobacterales > Alteromonadaceae > Catenovulum > Catenovulum agarivorans. Next base: position 32,486 of record NZ_JH767523.1, on the reverse strand, counting down.
GTCTTAAGTTGTCATTGACGTTGTGGGACACTGCATGTTTACCGCCCTGCTCGACAACTGGCATATGGCAAGTCGCGCAGCTGACCCCTTCGCCCTGAGCAATTTCACCGGCTAACTCCTGCTGCCATAGTTGACCATGCGGGCTTTGTTCAAATGCCAAACTGTGATCATCAGCATGGCAACTCAAACAGGACTCGCTTGCTGCTTTTTGTAAATCCAGCTCATGTGGTCCATGACAAGTAGAACAGGTCATTTCTTTTTCTAAACTATCTGATTGGAAAACCAGCCGACCTTGTGCTGGCGTCATAGGAGACAAGCTTTGGCTTAATTTATCTGACAAACGCATGCCATGATGGCTTTGGCTAAAGCCTTGCCATTCTTGTTCATGGCAGTTTTGACAAACCTGAATTGCTGGTTTTTTCTGCCAGTCAGAGTTATTCGCTTGGTGACAGTCGCGGCACTCAACACCAACGGTTGCGTGACTACTTGCTTGCCAGTGTTCAAACACTTCTGCTGGAGCTTCAACCGGCTGGATATCCGCCACTGTTAAAGCTTTAGTTTGTGGATTGTCAGTTAAATATTCAGTTACAGCATCTCGTAGCGGACGCATAGCAGGCATAAATAAATCAGCTTCTCCTGCATGTTTAACTAAAAAGTTTTCGTATAAAGCTTTGTTGTCGTGATAATTATGGCAACCGGCACTGGCACAAGTTTCAAATCCCATACCTTCATGGCTTGGCCTTTCAGAGGCTATGTCTTGGTGACAATGCCAACAAAAATCATCAGCTAACGTGCCCCCCATAGCCCTTGTTTGTTCGTTTTGATGCTCTAAATGACAAGTGACACATTGGGTTGCGTCCAATACTGCGAGTCTGTCTGCATTACGCGGATCGGTAAATTTTGCTTTTGGGTGGGAATCTTCAGCGATAGATAATTCTTGCGCGTGACAATTTACACAAGCATCTTGAATAACCTCGCCTCCACCAAAGGGTGAAGTGTGGCAAGTAGAGCAAGCAAGCTCTATTTGATGATGACCATGAGTAGCTTCACCAATCAAAAAACTTGATTTATCTTCAGACCAAGCCAACTCAAACAGCAAATAAGCTGCTAATGCTAAGCTAGAAAAAATCCAAATTATCCAAGATATAGACTTCAAAATGCTCACCCACTAAAAATAATAAACAGAAACAATGTGAAAACTCAGCAACACAGGTAACGGCCAAACGGCCAGTATGTGCCCCCACAAACTTGCTTTACGTAACACCTTGGCTTGCGAAATAGATAATTTGTGTTCAAGTGAAATAACTGAGCCAAGCGCAATGCCAAGTACAGCGGTTGCAACAAAACTAATCATCAATGCTTGATTTAAATTGACACCAAAACTTAAACCGCTGTGCAATAACAGCGCAAACAAGGCGACTATGGCTAAAGAGGAATGAATAACGCGCCAGGCCGGAAAGCTCAGCCACTGGAATTTTTTAATGCGTTTGCGCAGTGATACAATCGCTAGAAATATCGACAAAGTTAATAAAGTAAAACCTGATATCTGTTTGTATAGTGGGTCAATCCACAATACCTCTAATGAAAAGTCCTGTACTGATTGAGCGACTGCAATCGCCGGTATAAATATCAATAAAAATGAAAAGATTAGCGATGCAAGAGAGGTTTGTAATAAAGGCTTCCAATATTCAGTTGCTTGGGTATTTTGACTACCACACAGCTCAGCAATTAATGGTTTACACGAACCACAAACTGTACCCGCACCAGTTTCTGCACTGACTTTGGCTTGCGAGCAATCTTGAAATGCATTAACACAACCAAGAATGCTAGATTTAGGCACAGCCATACATTGGCACACCAAAGCTTCATCCGGCCAATCCATAACACCTGAATCGCTATTGCTGAACAGTTCACCTGTTTGTTTGAATTTCCATAAATGCCAAGGCCAAATTGCTCTACCGGCAACAATGTGCTCTTGTACTCGGCGCGATTCACTCCATTGCCCAATCGCTTGTGCACCAATAATTTTGCCACTTTCAATGACAATTTTGCGGTACGTTTCACCGTCTTGATAAACCCATTCGTCAGTTCTTGGTCTGCGTGGCTTTTCAACTTCACCGACTGAAAATACCTGTTCACCAACCACTTTTAACTCTGTAGCTGTGGTACTGCCTAAATAAGCTGCGGGCTGCCCTGATAAAAATGCGGCCAAAACAGCCGCTTGTTCAAAACCTGGAGCAACCAAGCCGTAAGTGACATTTTGATATTCTGCACACTCACCTATTGCATATACGTTTGGCTGATTGGTACGCAGGTGATGATCAACCTTAATTGCTCGACCAACATTAATGCCATAATTAAACGCTAACTCCTTGTTAGGTACTATACCTGCCGCAAATACCACAGTGTCGCAGTCAATCACTTTGCCATCTTGTAGCTTGATTGCTTCAACCCGCTCTTCTCCGAGTATTTCAATAACACCTTGACCACATTCAACATTAATACTCATGTGCTCAACACTTTGTTGCAGCATTAAACCAGCGACTTCATCAAGTTGATTGTTCATTAAATGATTAGCACGCTGCACCACGGTAATTTGGGTGTTAAACTTTCGCAAAGCTTTGGCAGTTTCGAGACCGAGTAAACCGCCACCTAGCACACAAACATGCCGAGCACGCACAGTACGAGCAAGCAATGCCTGTACGTCATTCATATCGCGAAACGAATAGACACCTGACAAGTCTTTACCGGGAATATTTGGAATATATGGACGAGAGCCGACTGCTAAAATTAACTCACTATATTTATGTACAATGCCAGTTACATCGGTAACCGTCTTGTTAGCAGCATCTATATCAAGGATAGCGCAGTTGAGGAATGGTGTAACCGCATCATCCGCTTCAATGCTACTCCACTCGTGACTTTTAAGTTCGTCCCAACCTAAATCATTGGCTAATAAAGAAGAAAGTTTAACCCTGTTATAAGGCGTCCAAGGTTCATTACCAAATAGTTTTATTTGTGTACCTGGTAAATGTTTGCGTGCTTCTGCTACAAAGCGCAAACCAACAGGTCCAGTACCAATAACGATAATAGGATCTTTCATTCTAATTTTGCTCCGGTGGCTGTAGAGTCAAAATTTGTGCAAAAAAAAGCCCGTAGTGATATCTGCAATAAAGCAACTATCAACTACGGGCTACAATGCCTAACAAATTTTCATTACAGACCTACTGATGCAAGTCCCAAACCAAAATTAAAAAACCTTTAAAATTCAGAATAATAAAACAAAACATGCAAGAGAAGCGTAGCGATGACTAGAGCTGATGCATTATTTTGGTATTTTTATTACCACAAATAGTGCACATTTTTGGCAGGCTGGCATCAAGCTAGATCAAAAAAGCCGACTGACGTCGGCTTTTGTTATCTTAGCTAAACCAATTGATAATTAGTTAGCAGAAATTTCCGCTGTTACACGACGGTTTTGCTTACGGCCTTCTGCAGTTGAGTTGTCTGCGATTGGGCTAGACTCGCCTTCACCTTTAGAAGTTACACGAGCAGAATCAACACCAAATTTATTGATTAAGTGAGCAGCAACACGTGCAGCACGTTTTTCAGATAACATTTGGTTGTAGGCAGCAGAACCAGTTGAATCAGTGTGACCAACTAATTGCACTGATGTATCTGGGTACTGGCGTAAGAAATCCGCTACTTTCTTCATTTCAGAGTCATATTCAGCTGGAATAACACTGCTGTTATTTGGGAAAGTGATGTAAAGTTGAATAGAAACTGTCTCAGCTAATTCTTCTTTACAGCCATTGTCCATAACTTTAGCGCCTTCTGGCGTCATTGGACATTCATCTAAATAATCGTAAACGCCATCAGCATCACGGTCAAAAGGACAACCTTGACTATTTACACGAACACCAGTTGGTGTATTGGCACACATATCAGAACTATCTGCTACACCATCAGCGTCTGCATCCATAACAGCAGGTTTAGCAGGGGCTGCTGGTGCAACTGATTTAGTAGTTTCTTTTTTAGCAGGCTTACTGCTTGCTTGACCAAATTGATATTTCAAACCAATGCTAGGCATAGATTCGATTAATGTAGAATCAAAAGAAACCAATAAGTCCCAGAAGAAAGTTGCAGATAATTGAGGTTGAATGAAATATTCATAACCAGCACCTGCGCGAATAGCGACTTTGCTTTCTGAACCTAAAGTACCAGCATCTAATTTATATTGGCCTAAACCAGCTTTTGCCAACAAGCTATTTTCGCCAACTGGCGCATAGCGGTAAACACCGTTTACAGACAATAAACTTACGTCTGTGTCAACTGCTAAAGCAGTATCAGTTTCAGTGCTAGCCATGTTGTAATTAACTTCAACAGCCCACTCTTTGTCGATTTGATAACCTAAACCTAACCAAGGGCCAATTGCACCGTTGTCTACGTTATGTACGTCAGTATCGAATAAGAACATATTTGCGCCGCCAGTTACGTATAGCTGCTCTTTTGCTAAATCATTAGCCAAAGCGTTTGCTGAACACAACATAGCTGCAGTTAAAGTTGCTAGTTTAAATGATTTTTTCATAGTGAATATCCTTAACCATTTTATTAAAAACGGGTGTTGTTTATGAAAGATAGTGACCCAATTACACCATCCTAAAACGACATTTATATGTATACAGTCAAATTTTTGCCTTTTGTTTTCAGGGTATCCTAACCTGACTTACAAAAAAACGATGTGTCAATTTAACTAAGATGTGAACCAAATCTCATACAAAGTTAACTATATCATAGCTCTTATTAATAAGTGATTGAATAGTAAATATTGATGTTTAAACAAATTTTTAATTTTTTTAACCCCATTTTAGGTTTTATCCCGTTATCAATAGTGAATCATTAAAATAACTGAGGATAATTTATGCATACTCTAGCTTTTACCAGTGTTAGACCTAACCCACAAATAACCCAGCAAATAAGTAAAATGATTAGCATAGTTTTATCAGGGGCACTTATCAGCTTTGGCTTGTTTGTTACTATGGAGTTGTTGGTGCGAGCGCCTGATGCACCAATAGAGCAAATGACCTATGTGCCCATTGGCCCTTTTGTTATGCCAAAACCAGAAACTAAAGTGATCACCAAACCGGTTAAATTACCACCACCGCCAGAGCTAAAAGTACCACCTTTACCACCTAAAAATATTGCAGATCCGGTTAATGCGATTGGCAATCCAACTTTAACTGTGCAAACTCCAGTAATCGAGCCAACCATAGGTGATACAATTACTTTTACTGGCCAAGGTAATACTCAAGCCACTCCAATAGTGCGCATTGACCCTAAATACCCAGCAATTGCGGCTAGAGATGGAATTGAAGGTTGGGTTAAATTAAGTTTTGATATCAGCCCTACGGGTGAAGTAATCAACGTAAAAGTGCTAGAATCTGAGCCGCGTAGAATATTTGATCGTTCAGCCGCAAAAGCTTTAGCTGGTTGGAAATATAAACCTCAATTTGTTGAAGGCCAAGCTAAAACTCAATCGGGTTTAAGCGTTAAACTAGACTTCACATTAGCCAAGTAGCTAGGGAAATAATTACAATTGATAACACAAGCACTTAAAACTTTACTGCCGCTAGCAAGCGGCAGTAAAGATGAAATGAAGCTATTTGTTGATACTGGCCAAGCTAAATGGTTGCATATTCTGGTCAAACGTCATCAGGATGAGCTGTATAAATTTTTGAGCCACCAGATATCTTGTGAGCTTGCAGCCGATGTTACGCAAAAAACTTGGTTAAAAGTAATAGAAAACAAACACAAGTATCAATCTCAAGGCGAGTTTAGAGCTTGGTTGTATCAAATTGCGCGAAACTTAATGATAGATGAGTTGCGCAAAAACAAGGCTGACAACACCAATGAGTTGAGTGAATTGGTTTCTGACAAACTTGTGCCATCAACTGATGAATTAGCCCATCAGCAGCAAATTCGAGATTTTCGCCAAGCATTTAACCAATTACCTATAGAGCAGCGCGAAGCTATCAGTTTACAGTTTGAAGGATTTAGCCTCAGTGAAATTGCGCAAATCACCCAATACCCAATTGAAACAGTGAAAACCCGCATCCGATATGCCAAACAAAAATTGCAAGGTTTATTGGCGGAGAAAAATGATGAATGATTTACATAATTCTGATGAACAAAAATTAAAAAAACTCTATCAACAAAGTAAGCAGCAACTACCGAATGATGAGCTTTTAACCCAACGTATTTTACAAGCAACGGATAAAGAAGTTAGAAAACGGCCAATGCAAAAACAATGGTTGGCGATAGCGGCTGCAGTATTAGTTGCTGTCTTAACAGTAGATATGATCCAATGGTCACAAAACTTAAACTCATCGCCGACAAGCGACTACTCTAGCAGTGTTGTGCAGTTAACCCCAATAAACGACTTGCCCGCCGACCAAGTTGTTATAGCCAAAGAAATAGCGCAACTAGAAGCATTTATACAATCGGCAACGGCTGAAAGTTTAACTTTATCAGAAGGGTTTAATCAGCATTTATTTGCCTATCAGAGCCAATATATGCAAAAACCTAACTCGATTGTTTATGCCGTGGCGGCACAAATCCGAGTTTCAGGTGAACAGTTAGTTATTCATTTTTGTGATAAAGAGACAAAAGTTCAGAAGTTTTATGCGAATAAACTTGATAGACAAGAGCAACAGCAGTTTTTAGCTAAACTGCAACAAGCACAAATGGTCACGGTATATTTATCTACTGATGGCAAGGTAACTGCGATATCTCCGAACCAACAGCAACAATGCAGTTAGGCAGAAAGTAAAATCCGTAAGCGAAAAAGCGCCCTATTACAGAACCGTCAAAAACTGGTAATAGGGCGTTAGCAACATAAGGCTATAACATGGGAGCTTATACTCTGTTTGTTTAACCATCTAAACCTGTCGGCTTCCCATAAGACAGATAAACAAACTCAAGCACATTACAGCAAACTCAAAGCGTTAGACCACTCTTGAACTCGTGTAATGTTTGTTAGTTTAGGCATCTTGCCTAAATGCTCAAGTTGAATACGTATGTAACCTGAATTCCGGATATTAAAACGTTTATAACCCAAGTGAATTGAGATTATGTTGAATTAGTATTCAATTTGGAAAACGTTTTCTGTAAAATAGCCAAATCGAGCGACTTTTAGGAAAGTTTTTCATGGCCAGAATGGGTATCAAACAAATTGCAGCGCTTGCAGGCGTTTCAATTGCAACAGTTTCACGAACTTTGCGAAATCCTGAAATAGTTTCAGAAGACACACGCAAAAAAGTACAAAAAGCGATAGATGAGTCTGGTTATAAACCGAATAAACTGGGCGCGAGTTTACGTACACATAGAAGTGGCAATGTTGTAGTAATTATTCCGGATGTGACCGACCCATTTAACTCTGGGATAATTTGTGCGATTGAGCAACAAGCACAAAAGCTCGGCTACTCTGTTTTGTTAGGCGATACACAAAATGACGAAGCGCGCGCAAAACAATATGCTGAAATGGCTGAATACGGCCAGGCTGATGGCATTATTCTCTTTTCGCATAAACTTCCGTTTGATCTAGACCCAAATAAAACTGTGCTCGAGCAAATTCCGCCTTTGGTCAACGCCAGCGAAGCGACTGAACATGACGAACTACCCAAAGTATTAGTAGACAACTACTCGGGAGCTTGTCAGGCAACACAACACCTTATTGATCTAGGCCATAAGCGCATTGCTGTTATTACAGGTCCGTTTGATACCAATAGTACTCAAGAGCGTTTACGTGGATATAAAGATACCTTGTTTAATGCAGGTATTGCCTATGATGAACAACTCGTTTGTGAAGGTGACTACCAGTTAGATTCAGGGGTAAATGAAACGGAAAAACTTTTGCTGTTAAAAAATCGTCCAACTGCTATTTTTTGTTTTTGTGATGACATGGCGATAGGCTCGAGCAAAGTTTTAAAAGAAAACGGCTATGATATACCGAATGATATCTCTCTTGTCGGCTTTGACGATATTCGTTATGCATCTTACATAACCCCTACTTTAACAACAGTTCGCCAACCTGTAGCAGAGCTAGGCCGTATTGCGATGTTGCAGCTACATCAAATACTCAACAAGTCTGTAGCCGAGCAATTAACTGTACTGCCACTAGAGTTGATAGTGCGCCAAAGTACTGGGCCTGTTAAAAATTAATAGCATCACTTGTAACTCGAACAAAAGGCAGCATAATTAAAGGGATGAGAATTATAGCTGCTTTCAAACTTCTACTGGCTTTAACCCTATCTGTGCCCATCAACAGTGTCGCACAAGGGAACTTTACACCTGCACATTACGTTATTGATAATGTATTACAAGTCCCCTACTTACGGACTGACTATTTTCCAGAATTACTTAAACTTGCACTAGATAAAACAGTTGATTCTCACGGCCCTTATCATATGTATGAGCAGCCATGGATTGGTCCCAAACAACGTATGCGCCAGTTTCTCGCTGATGGCCGTTACATACGTGTACTTTGGAGCACTACCAGCAAAAAAACGCGAACAACAACTCAAAGCGATAAAATTTAGTTTAGTCAAAAAGTTAAATGAATATCGCTTTTTAGTTATCCATAAAGGCGAGCAAGAAAAATTTAATCAAGTAAAAAGTATCGAAGACTTAAGTAAATTTACCGCTGTATCCGGTAGCCATTGGCAAGACACTATTATCTTCAAACGCCATCAATTGCCCGTCGTCACCTCAATCGATACCGGTGACTTAATTAAAATGTTTAAATTACGTCGTGGCGACTATTTTGCCCGCGGAGCATATGAAGTTTGGCGAGAGTTAGAACAAGCTGAGTTTGCGCCCTTTCAGTTAGAAGAAAAGTTATTATTACGCTATAACGCCGACTACCACTTTTTTGTTAATCACCAAGATAAAGTGTTAGCCGAAAGGCTACTAACGGGTTTACGACGAGCCGAGCAAGATGGCAGTTTTGATGAGCTTTTTTTCAGTGTGCCTGAATTCAAACAAGGTTGGAATGCGGTAAAACACTCCAACCGCTTGTTATTAGAGCTTGAATAGCTTGATCTCAGGATAATTTAAGCCTAGCTAAAATATCCGCATGCGATTCAAATATTTCGCTCGCTTGCTGCAACTTAGCTACAGAGGTAAAAGTGTGTTTGATGGCCAAACAACATAAACCTGCATCAACCGCCGATTGAATCCCGCCTGCCGAGTCTTCCAAAGCTACAGCTTGCTCAGCCGTTAAGTCCAAGTGCTGTAAAGCGGTTAAATACGGCATAGGATCAGGTTTATTTTTGTCAGTATCACCACCAGCCACCACACAATCTATCAATTCAGATAAATTATGATGCTGCAAACTTCGCAAGACACTTGCACGCTCCGCACCAGAAACAACAGCAAGTTTAAGCCCCTGCTCCTTAGCCCAGTGAATAATCTCCAGAATCCCCGGCATCAAAGGAAATGCCTTGTTCTGTAGGTATAAATCTGTCTGTTGCTCTTTGATTAACGCAAGTTTGTCTGGTGCTATTGGTAAATTATATAGCGCAACTAAATACTCAGCCGTAATATTGCCGGGTATACCAATTCGAGGAATAAAATCCTCGAAGGTATAGTCTATTTGATATTCAGCTAGAATATTTTGCCAAATTTCAAACTGGGCTGGTTCTGAATTAACTAAAGTGCCGTCATGGTCAATTAACAGAGCACTGAGTTTATTCGGCATAATCAATCACTAAACTAGCTTGTTTAATTTCACCTGGCGTTAAATACCAGCTATCTGAAAACGCGTTACCACGTTCAACACAAACAAAACTCGGATAGTTTTCTTCACCTAAATCCGCTGTCGCAGCCGCTTTTTTCGCTGCTGGATTCCAAACAATTGCACTGTTACAAGTATCACTGCGCAACGCAATTGGCGTTTGGGTGCGAATAATTTGTTCATTGCCTACATTCAGGTATAAACGGTCTACCTCACCGTCAAACACCACATCACCTTGTTGGATATTCGCTTGGTATTGACTGGTGTTATCTAAATAAGTAGTGAAGTGTAAACCTTCCACTTTTACTTCGCTCAACTCAGATACCGGATGATAACTATGTAATGCAAAACTAATTGGCATAATTTGCTCTGAGCAGTTTTGGGTAGCCAATTTAAGTTCAATTTCATTGCCTAAAACAATCTGGAACTGCGCATTAAATTCGTATGGGAATAATGTCAACGAATCTTCATCTGATTCAATCGAAAAAGTTAAGCTAATGCGCCCATCAGATAATTCTTTTGCACTATCTAATTGCCAAATTTTATTACGAACAAAACCATGGCCAGGTTTAGATTTATCTAGTTGGTTTTCACCAAACCAAGGGAAACAGATTGGCACACCACCACGAATAGCTTTGCCTTCTTTATATTCGGCCTTTGGACTTGCCCATAACAAAGGTGCTTTGTCTTTGGCTGCAAACTCAATTAAATGTGCACCTTGCAAACAAATGGTCGCGTAACATAATGGCGAATCGATAACTAATAGTGGAAGGGCTTGATGAGCTTCCCCAAAATAACTTTTTGTATCTGATAATTTAATCGCTGAAATAGCCTGAATTTTGTTTTGAATAGTCATGTTTTTGCCTGCATGAAGAAAATTTTGCGTCTAAGTATAACGTTTACACCTAAATCAACCAAGCATAGGCGGCATTCACAAACAAAATGCGAAAAATAAATTAGAGCAAAGCTTTATATTCTTCATCCATACTTGGTACAATATCGCCATTAAGTTCTACTGTTTAGTCTCTAGGAGCCACTGTGGCCGATCAAAAAACCTCTTTGAGTTATAAAGACGCTGGTGTTGATATCGACGCTGGTAATGAATTAGTTAATCGAATTAAAGGTGTAACTAAAGCAACCCGCCGCCCAGAAGTTATGGGTAACATAGGTGGATTTGGTGCTTTATGTAGAATGCCAGAAAAGTACAAAAAACCACTTTTGGTTTCAGGTACAGATGGTGTTGGTACTAAATTGAGACTAGCAATTGATTTGAACTATCACGATACAGTAGGCATCGACCTAGTTGCTATGTGTGTAAATGACCTTATCGTACAAGGTGCAGAGCCATTATTTTTCTTAGACTACTACGCAACTGGTAAATTAGATGTAGATATTGCTGCATCTGTTGTTTCTGGTATTGGCGAAGGTTGTAAACAATCAAACTGTGCATTAATTGGTGGTGAAACTGCTGAAATGCCAGGCATGTACGACTCTGAAGACTACGACATCGCAGGTTTCTGTGTTGGTGTTGTTGAAGAAAGTGAAGTTATTGATGGCACACGTGTTCAACCAGGCAACAAGTTAATCGCATTAGCTTCATCTGGTCCACACTCAAACGGTTATTCACTTATCCGTAAAATTTTAGAAGTATCAAATGCTGACTTAAATGCACCACTAGCAGGAAAACCGTTAAAAGACCACTTAATGGAACCTACGCGCATTTATGTTAAGTCTGTACTTAAGTTGTTAGAAAGCGTCAAAGTAAGTGCTATTTCGCACATTACTGGTGGTGGTTTCTGGGAAAACATTCCTCGCGTATTACCTGAAAACACTAAAGCTGTGATTGATGCGAAAAGCTGGCAATGGCCTGAAGTATTCAAATGGTTACAACAAGCTGGTAATGTTGAAACGCACGAAATGCTTCGCACTTTTAACTGTGGTGTTGGTTTAATTATCTCTGTGCACGAAGATGATGCGGAAGCTGCACTAGTAAGCCTACGCCAGTCTGGTGAAAAAGCTTGGATTATTGGTCACGTTAGTGAAGCGGCTGACGAAGAAGAACAAGTTGAGATGATCTAACAGTGTCAAAAAATTTTGTTGTATTGATATCTGGCAGTGGTTCTAACCTACAAGCTTTAATTGATGCATGTGAAAGCGGCCAAATTGATGGCCGCATTTCAGCCGTCATCTCAAACAAAGCGGACGCTTACGGTTTAGTTAGAGCTGAAAACGCCAACATTCCTACCCACACATTAAGTCATAAATCTTTTGCTAGCCGCGAAGAATACGACATTGAGCTGGCTAAACTCATTGAAAGCCATCAACCAGATTTAGTAGTACTTGCTGGTTTTATGCGAATTTTAACGGCAAACTTTGTGCAAAAATTTGTTGGTAAAATGTTGAACATTCATCCATCTTTGCTGCCTAAGTACCAAGGATTGAATACTCACCAAAGAGCATTAGATGCTGGCGACAAACAACACGGCGTGAGCGTGCACTTTGTCACCGAAGAGCTAGATGGTGGGCCTGTTGTGTGCCAAGCAAGTATTGATGTAACCTCAGACGATACAGCTGAGACACTTGCACAGCGCATACATAAAAAAGAACATATCATTTACCCACTCGTGGTAGATTGGTTCTGTAAAGGTAAATTAACCATGCAAAATGGAGCAGCTTGGTTAGACGATAAAGTTTTACCGGCAACCGGGATACAGTATGTTGAAGAGAATTAGTGGTTTATCAATTTTGTGTGTTATCGCCTGTGCATTAGCCTTTAATGCATCGGCTCAAGCTGTTGAAACTCAAGCGCTGACGCCTTTTACCGCCAAATATAAGGTATCAAAAGGCCGACTGAATTTAGGCAGTGCTAAACGACAGTTATCACAAATTGGTGAAAACCGCTTTACCTTCTCATATTTTTCCGATTTATCTCTCCTTATTTTAAGCGACCACAGACGCGAAACTTCAGAGTTAGTTGTTAATCAACAGCAAGTAAAACCTCTGCGTTATTTATTTAAGCGCGAAGGCACTGGCAGTGATAAAAGCACCACACTCGACTTTAGCAACGGTCAAGTGCTTGATGTTGAAACCGACAAAAAGATTGAAGTAGCATCAGATATCCAGTGGTACGATGAAGTCAGTTATCAGTTACAGCTAAAACTAGATCTAGCCGCTGGTAAACAAGAAATGATCTATTACCTAGTCAACCATAAGAAGAAAGATAAACTTTATCATTTTAAAGTGGTTGGCGAAGAAGTGATCGAAGTGCCAGCAGGCAAAATCGAAACAGTAAAATTGCAACGTATTAGAGACGACAGTAGTGATCGCGTCACTGAATTTTGGTTAGCCCCTAAGCTAGGATATTTATTAGTGCGTATTCGCCAAGAGCGTGACGGCAGCGAAGTTGCTGATGCGCAACTAGAGCAATATGTATTTAATCCTTTATAAATCCCCCAAATACAGCTGGACATACAGTAGTTTAAGTAAATAAAACAGGCGAGTTTAACTCGCCTTTTTTGTATCCGAGATTTACTTACCTAGCCCCTGCCCTCAAGCCAATAAAATCAAGCTATAGATACAAATAAAATAAATATATAAAAATTAATTATACCTGTTTAATTAACCAGTAGTTGACCTGTATAAAACATCAGTATACTGTATATCCATACACTTTACTGGATAAGAAAACAGGTGCTGCTATGAAAACTTTTATCGCGATTAAACCAAACCAACCAATTCAAATGTGTGCAACCAGCGACAACCAAGCGGAAACAGTGACTAAACGCTTTTGGCAAAAAGTAGCCCGCATTCAAGAAAATAAACGTTGGTTGTGTGTAGTAGCGCCACAGAGTATGCCTTCACGCCAAGAGCTAGAAGAAATGGGCGTGCAGTTAAATAAAATGTTGGTTATCCACCAAAATAAAACTAAAGCGATAGAAACCATCATCAAAGCAGTTAAGGCTGGTAAATGCAGCACTGTAGTTGGCTGGGTAGATGAATGCAGCAGCTTACAATATCAAACGCTCATTGCTTTAGGAGCACAAAATAACTGTAATACCCTATTGGTTAAAGCGGATAGCCAGGTTAAAGCGGATAGCCAGGCCAAAACAAACACAGCAAAACAAGCCGCTTAGCTACTTTAGTTGTTAGGTTATAGCAGAGCCAAATCAAGTTCGTAGGCCCCTAAAATGATTTCTGTATCAGGTAAGTTTGTTGCCCATCACTTGATATAAGCACCCAGTTTTTAGTGCATTTGCACCTCTCACCCGGCCAGTTTACTGGCCTTTTTTTACTCTACACCTAACTCTTTTAATCTTTGTTTTAAATAACTTCCTGCTGTATATCTTTCAGATAAAACCACATCAGGCCTTGCATGTAAAAACAATGGCATGGATATACGTGATTGAGTAGTTGCTTCACCCGTTGGGTTTACCACTCTATGTGTGGTTGATGGGTAATAATGTTCACAAGCTTCTTGTAACATATCGCCAGTATTAATAATTAAATAACCGAATTCTGCTGGTACATCCAACCAGTGACCGTTTTTGTCTTTTACCTGCAAGCCAGATTGAGTCGCAGCGGGCAAAATGGTGAGTAAATTGATATCTTCATGTGCTGCGGCACGAATAGCTCCTTGTGCCTCTGTACCGGCAAAAGGTGGATAGTGCAAAATGCGCAGCATAGTCATATCTGAGTCAAGTATCATATTCGACAACGGCTCACTGAGCTTATCTGTTATATGCGCTGGTGTATATTGCTCAACCCAAGTTAACAAAGTACAGGCAAGTTGGTTAGCTTGTTGGTAGTATTTAAGCGTATCCGGTTTAAGGTTTTCTGGGCATTGACCCCAAGGGTAAAAATGGAAGTATTCTTTGATGTCTTTGACTGAGGCGCCTTTGGCTGTTTCGGCTTTTTCGGTTGAGAAAAAACCATCTTGGCGATCTTTATTAAAAGCATAATCAAACTTAGCTTCTGAGCTATAAAACCCTTGCCATTGTTGATATAAATGGGTGACTTGCGTTTTTTCTAAAGGATGATTTTTTAAAACCGCAAAACCTATTTCTTTAAGCGATCTTGCAAATTCTTGTGCAGCATTATCACTTGTATAATCAATTGCTTCTAACATAAATCCCCTACCTATTTCTGCCTCTACGCCATGGTCATTAAGGGATAATTTTCGCAAAAACGCTGTAAATACATCCTTGTACGCTCTGCTTTTTCATCCATGAAAAAGAGGTTTTGCTCTAAATCATCCCTTAACAACCACAGCTAAATTCCCAGTTTATTTCCACTTCTACGCCATGAAGGCAAGGGATAATTTTCGCAAAAACGCTGTAAATACGTCCTTGTACGCTCCGCTTTTTCATCCATGAAAAAGAGGTTTTGCTCTAAATTACCCCTTGCCTCCATAGCTAAATTCGGAGCTACAATAACCATCCATAATGATACAAAGCAAATAAACACACCCAGGCAAATAAACCCGCCACTATATCATCCAACATAATGCCAATACCGCCATGCACAAATTTATCCAACCATCTAATTGGCCAAGGTTTTAAAATGTCAAATATGCGAAATAGAATAAAACCCACCACCACAGTCTGCCAATTAAACGGCATCGCAAACACAGTAATTAAATAACCTACAACTTCATCCCAAACAATTGCTGGGTGATCATGTGTTTTTAAACTATTGGCTGTATAACCACAAATGTAAAAACCTGCGATTGCAAAGGCGATAATGGACGCTAGAAAAAACCAGTTAGGTGTAAAAGCCAATAACAAATAAACCGGAATAGCCGCAACTGTACCAAAAGTACCAGGCGCAATTGGTGCTAAACCAGAGCCAAAACCCAAAGCTAAAAAGTGAATCGGATTTTTCCAGCTAATGGCTTTTAATTCAGGTTTAATCTGCAATTTAGACAAAAAATTAAGCAAAATGTTGATATCCCAATTGTGTTAGCTGCTGAACCTGCCCGTTTAATAAAGTGGTTACACTGTGGTTACTTTGGTCAGATTCTGTAATTCTACCGACTACAGTTACTGCAATGCCGGTTTGCTCTGCAATTTTATTTATATCCATTAAGTGTTGTGGATTGACGGTAAAACATAGCTCGTAGTCATCCCCACCCGTCGCAGCATATTGGCAAGCTTGAGTTTGACCAAATTGGCCGACTAATGCATCTGACACAGGTAACTGTGATAACTCAATTTCAGCTGATACTTGTGAGGCTTTTACAATATGTGATAAATCGGCAACTAAACCATCTGAGATATCTATTGCGCAGCATACATATTGTTTCACAGCTAAACCAAAAGCGACTCTAGGTGTTGGGTGATTAAACCTAGCTAACAAATGCTGTTTATATACAGGTTTTACTGCTGTTAAATCTTTATCCAATACAAACTGTAAACCACCAGCAGCATCGCCCAAACTACCAGTCACACACACCAAATCGCCAACTTGAGCATTTTCTCTAAGCATAGCTTGGCTGTGTTCTACTTCACCAATAATGCTAATAGTGACAGCCAGTGGGCCAGATGTGGTATCACCACCAATTAAATAACAGCCATATTCTTCACTTAACGCAGCAAGTTGCTGGCTAAATTCGCTTAACCAAGTTTGGTTATTCGCAATGTCTTTTGGCAAAGTTAACGCTAGGCTATACCATTTGGGGGTTGCGCCCATTGCAGCTAAATCGCTTAAATTGGTATTAAGTGCTCGGCTGGCAAGTGCTTTAGGAGAGATATCAGCTAAAAAGTGTGTACCCGCAACTAACGAGTCTGTGGTAATTGCTAGAAGATTAGAGGATGACGGGTTGGGTTTAATCAAAGCACAGTCGTCTCCTTTATCTAAAACGACTGTGTTTGGCTTATGGCCGAATGAAAAATGCTGAGCGATAAGCTCAAATTCGGCCATCTATTACTTACCGAATGGACGTAATTTTTTAACCGCTTTATCTAACACACCATTGATAAATTTGTGGCTGTCTTCTGCGGCAAAAGTTTTGGCAATTTCAATTGCTTCGTTGATGACCACTTTGTATGGTACATCAACGCAGTGCACTAGCTCATATGTTGCTACGCGTAAAATCGCACGTTCAACCATATCTAAATCATCCAATGGGCGATCTAAATAATCCTGAAAAGCAACATCTAAGTCTTTAGCATTATTTACCGTGCCAGTGACTAAGCTGCGATAAAAGTTTACATCAAAACTCTTAACATCTACTTCTTCCATTGTAGATTCAATGATATTTACGGCTCTATTGCCTGAAGCCTGCCAAGAGTATACAGACTGTGTAGCAAGCTCACGCGAGCGACGACGATGAGAAGGTTTCAATGCCCTACTCCTATAGCTGAGCTAAAACGTTAACCATTTCTAACGCGCTTAATGCAGCTTCGCCACCTTTGTTACCCATTTTGGTACCAGCACGTTCGATAGTTTGTTCAATAGAATCTGTTGTTAATACACCAAATGCAACTGGTAAGTTGTAGTCTAAAGACACTTGCGCTAAACCTTTGTTACACTCGTTTGCTACGAAATCAAAATGTGGCGTACCACCACGGATAACCGCGCCTAATGCAATAATTGCATCGTAGTTTTTGCTTTCAGCTACTTTCTTCGCAACTAATGGCAATTCATATGCACCAGGGCAACGAACGATAGTAATGTCTTCGTCTTTTACTTGACCATGACGCTTTAAAGTGTCGATTGCACCTTCAACTAAACTTTCAACAATAAATGCGTTAAAACGAGATACAACAATCGCAAACTTTTTACCTTGTGCTGGAAATGCACCTTCAATAACTTGCATGTAATTAACCTTATAAACTTATAAATCTATTCGATATCAAATTGGCGTGGATTCTACCAAAAAAATAACCATATGTTGATACTTGATTACTCTTCTACGTATTCAACCACTTCTAATCCAAATCCACCGAGTGAATGATACTTTTTCTGTGAGCTCAACAAGCGCATTTTACCCACATTGAGTGCAGCTAAAATTTGTGAACCTACGCCCACAGTGCGTGACGAGCCACGCCAATTTGCCGTGCGGCGCGCAGGTTTGCCCGCATCTTCTGCTTCAAATGCTCTAACTTTGGCGATAAGTTCTTCTGGGGTTTCGTTTTTACCGAGTAATACCAAAACACCACCTTCTTTAGAGATACGTTCAAGCGCACAACCTAACTCCCATCCGCGCGATTCTTCACGGACCGACTGCAATAAGTCACCAAATACATGGGTAACATGCACACGCACTAAAACTGGAGTTTCATGGTCAATATCAGTATTTTTCAACGCAAAATGCACTTGACCATCAATCGTGTCGCGGAAAGTCACTAAATCAAATTCACCATATTTAGTTGGTAATTTACATTCTGCGATTTTTTCGATTGTGGTTTCTGTATTGTTGCGGTACTCAATTAAATCAGCAATGGTGCCAATTTTTAAATCATGCTTTTTAGCAAATTTTTCTAATTCTGGACGGCGTGCCATAGTGCCATCTTCATTTAAAATTTCAACAATCACACCTGCAGGCTCTAAACCAGCTAAACGGGCTAAATCACAACCAGCTTCTGTATGGCCAGCACGATTTAATACACCACCATCTTGCGCCATAATTGGGAAGATATGACCAGGCTGCACAATATCATCAGGACGTGCATCACGGGCAACCGCAGCTCTAACGGTACGTGAACGATCAGCAGCAGAAATACCCGTTGTCACACCTGTAGCGGCTTCAATAGATAAAGTAAAATTTGTCCCAAATTGTGCTTTGTTTCTATCCACCATTAATGGCAAATCTAGCTGCTCACAACGCTCTCGCGTTAAAGTTAAACAAATTAATCCGCGGCCATGTGTTGCCATAAAGTTGATAACTTCAGGGGTGCAATGCTCGGCGGCAACAATTAAGTCACCCTCATTTTCTCTATCTTCGTCATCCATCAAAATAACACTTTTGCCTTGACGAATATCTTCAATAATTTCTGCTGCGCTGTTTAAGTTCATTGAATACCCTTATTTGATCATGCCGCTTTTATGCAGCAAATCTAATGTTACGCCCGAAGTAGCTTGGCCTTCTGCACGCCCTTGCATAAGTCTTTCTAAATAACGCGCGATTACATCAACTTCTAAATTTACCCCTGAGCCAACTTGCCAGTTGCTGATTGCCGTACGCTCACTGGTATGCGGAATAATGGTTAATCTAAATTGGTTACCAGCAACTTCATTTACAGTTAAGCTGATACCATCTAAAGTAACAGAGCCTTTTTCAGCAATGTAATGCGCTAAATTCGCTGGCGATTCTAACCAATAGTCAGTTGCATTGGCATTGGCGTATATGCTCGTTACATGAGCTACTCCATCAACATGGCCACTGACAATGTGTCCGCCTAGCCTTGTATTTGGCGTACAGGCTTTTTCTAAATTAACTTGACCACCAATTGGCAATTGACCAATTTTAGTTCTTTTTATCGTTTCCGCCGACACATCAGCAAAAAAGCTTTGCCCTTGTAATTTGGTTACGGTTAAACAAACTCCACTTACGGCAATGCTGTCACCGAGCTGAACGTCTGATAAATCTAACTGACTCTCGATGACTATTTCAAAATCACCTGCTTTTTGATTAACCGCTTTGATGTTACCTACGGTTTCAACAATACCTGTAAACATGGGTTATATTGCCTTTAATACTAATTTTAAATCTTGACCAACACGAGTTTGGCTTACATATTGCCATCTTACCGCTTGTTTTAATTCGGTTAATTCAGGAAGGTTAACCAAACCAAAAGTATTCTCACCCATTAATATGGGAGCTTGGTAAATAATCAACTCATCAACCAAGTTTTCTTTAATTAAAGCGCCTGCCAATTTAGCCCCAGCTTCAACCCAAATTTCATTGATTTGTTTATTTGCAAGCTCAGCCATTACCTCATGCAAATCAACTTTAGCACTTTGTTGATTAAGTTGAATGGCTTGGCAGTTTTCTGGTAGGGCTTGTTGGCGCGATTTGTTTGAGAGTAAATACACTTGAGCATCATTCTCAAACAATTTTAAATCAGGGGTTATTTTTAGCTGATTATCGATAATACATTTAATTGGCTGGCGAATAGGCTGATGTGCATATTCAAAATTTAAATCAGACTCGCGTACATTCAAACTTGGATCATCCGCCAATACAGTGCCAGAACCAGATAAAATTGCACAGCTGCGCGCTCTGTATGTTTGCACATCACGCCTGGCGTCAGCGCTAGTGATCCACTGACTTTCACCTGAATCCATAGCTGTACGGCCATCTAAACTACAGGCCAATTTTAAACGCACATATGGCATATTCTCAGTCATGCGTTTAATAAAACCTGGGTTTAAATTTTTGCAGTCTTGCTCTAAACAAGGCTCTATTACTTGAATGCCAGCTTCGCGCAGCATTTCAATACCACGGCCACTCACTTGTGGGTTTGGATCTGTCATACCCACTACCACCTTTTTTATGCCTGCTTTGATTAAAGCTTGGGCACACGGTGGTGTACGGCCAAAATGGCTACATGGTTCAAGTGTGACATATGCAGTTGCACCTTGAGCTTGCTCACCTGCTTGTTTAAGAGCATTCACTTCAGCATGGCCTTCGCCTGCACGAATGTGGTAACCCTCACCAACTATGGTTTGCTCTTTTACAATCACACAGCCCACTCTAGGGTTTGGGCTTGTGGTGTATTGGCCTTTTTCAGCTAGGTGGATGGCTCTAGCCATGTATTCAAAGTCTTGCTTATAAAGCGCCGACATATTAGTTGCAACCTGCATTTTATTTACTTGATCTATTAGCTTAGATTATTTTGCTGATTTATCATCTAACCCGGCGATGGCTTCGCCAAATTCTTTAATATCTTGGAAACTACGGTATACAGAAGCAAAACGCACATAGGCAACTTGGTCTACTTCCTTAAGTTTTTCCATCAGAATATTGCCAATCATTTTGCTTTCAACTTCACGCTCACCTGTTGCGCGTAAAGCCGATTTTAATTGAGTGATGAGCGTTTCGATATGCTCAGCACTAACCGGGCGTTTTTCCAACGCACGCATTAAACCTGCTCGTAATTTATCTTCGTCGAAAGGCTGACGATTACCGTCGTTTTTAATAATTCGTGGCATTACAAGCTCAGCGGTTTCAAATGTGGTGAATCTTTCTTGGCATTCGAAACATTGACGACGACGCCTAATTTGGTGACCTTCAGCAACCAAACGGCTATCAATTACTTTAGTGTCTTGTGCTGCACAAAATGGGCAATACATTTTGTTTACCTCAAAATGCAATCAGGCCGCATAAAGCGGCCCGTTGTTCAATCAGAAAGTGTATAACTATTAAGCATATACAGGTAATTTTTGACAAATACCTTTAACTTTCTCTTTAACTGCTTCGATAGCAGATTCGTCGTTGATGTTGTCTAACACATCACAAATCCAGCCAGCTAAATCTTTAGCTTCAGCTTCTTTGAAACCACGACGCGTGATTGAAGGTGTACCGATACGCAAACCAGAAGTTACAAATGGTGAACGTGGATCGTTTGGTACAGAGTTTTTGTTTACTGTAATGTTTGCGCGGCCTAATGCAGCGTCAGCATCTTTACCAGTAATGTCTTTGTCGATTAAATCAACTAAGAATAAGTGGTTTTCAGTTTTACCAGAAACTACTTTGTAGCCACGTTGGTTTAATACTTCAACCATAGCTTGTGCATTCTTAACAACTTGTTGTTGGTAAGCTTTAAACTCAGGCTGCATTGCTTCTTTGAAAGCAACAGCTTTAGCCGCGATAACGTGACATAAAGGACCACCTTGGCCACCTGGGAATACAGCACTGTTTAGCTTTTTGTATAGGTCTTCATCTTTCTTAGCAGATAAGATTAAACCACCGCGAGGACCAGCTAAAGTTTTGTGGGTAGTTGTAGTAACCACGTCAGCGTATTGCATTGGTGAAGGATAAACGCCAGCTGCGATTAAACCTGCAACGTGTGCCATATCAACTAAAAGGTAAGCACCTACTTTATCTGCGATTTCACGTAATTTAGCCCAATCAACGACTAATGCGTAAGCTGAAAAACCACCAATAATCATTTTTGGTTTGTGCTCTAAAGCTAAAGCTTCAACTTGCTCGTAATCAATTTCACCTGTTTCTGGGTTTAATCCGTATTGGATTGCATTGTAATGTTTACCAGAAAAGTTTACGTGAGCACCATGGGTTAAGTGACCACCGTGCGCTAGGCTCATACCTAAAACTGTATCACCTGGTTGTAATAAAGCTTGGAAAACAGCACCATTTGCTTGAGAACCAGAGTGAGGCTGTACGTTTGCGTAATCAGCACCAAATAACTCTTTTGCACGATCAATTGCTAATTGCTCAACAACATCTACATGCTCACAGCCACCGTAATAACGTTTGCCTGGGTAACCTTCAGCATATTTGTTAGTTAATTGAGAGCCTTGAGCTTCTAAAACGCGTGGGCTTGCGTAGTTTTCAGAGGCGATAAGCTCAATGTGTTCTTCTTGACGAACCGTTTCTTCTTGAATGGCTTGCCATAAATCTGGATCAAAATCAGCAATATTCATGTCACGAGTTAACATGGTTTCTCCTGTTAAAAAGCACAGTAAAGTATTAAAGTCGCGTATTGTAGTATGAACTACGCACAATGCCTACTGTTTGATCAGGCTTTTATTGCAAGCTAATGATGAAAATTTCTCAATCATACAGATTAATCTAGCGTTTTTTAATGATTCAACTTAAATCGTTTAGTTTCTTGAGCCAACAAATTAGCGATTTTGGTTAACTGTGCAGATGACTCCGAAACAGAACGACTTTGACCATTTGCTATTTTAGAACCATCGTGAATAACCACTAAGCGCTCAGCAATATCATCTGATACTTGAGTTTGCTCTTCAGATGCTGCTGCTATTGAGGTATTCATTTGATTAATGTTTGTGACCAACTGCTGAATTTCCCGTAAAATTTCACCAACTTGTTGAGAATTATCCACCGCCTGTTTGGCATGAGAATCACTCGTTTGAATTTGTTCAGACACAGCATTAGTAACACTCTGTAATGCACCTATTTTGCGTTGGATTTCTGTGGTCGATTCTTGCGTGCGTTTAGCTAATGTCCGCACCTCGTCAGCAACCACTGCAAACCCTCGTCCTTGTTCGCCTGCTCGTGCTGCTTCAATAGCCGCGTTTAACGCCAATAAATTGGTTTGTTCCGCAATATTATTAATAACGTCTAATATAGCCGCAACATCCTTAACGGATGTTTCTAAATCAACTAAATCGTGAGTTGCCTGATTGAGTGCGTCCGATACCAAGCGAACGGATTGGATACTTTTTTCAACAATTTGTAGCCCACCACATGTTACATCATCAGCCCGAGTCGCTGATTGAGCAGCCTCGCTACAATTTCCGGCAACTTCTTTGACTGCCGTTGAGTTTTCGTAGATTGAACTAGATATAACCTCAATTGCTGAATCTTGTTTTGTAGTCAATTCAGCCGATTGTTTAGCGATATCACTTAATTTACTCGCGGCATTTTTAGCGATTTCTGACTGCGACTGAATTGTTTTTAACAGATCGCTTAAATTACTCACCATTAAATTAAATGCATACGCTAATTGAGCCAATTCGTTTTCACCTTTGAGTTGAATATGCTGGGTTAAATCTCCCTGAGCTATTTTTTGCGCTTTTGCCGTCAGTAGCTGGGTAACCCGAATGACATTTTTTTCTAGCCACAAGTAACAGAGTATCAATAAAGCAATTATCACCAACACTGCAACTATACTAAATAAACTAATGGTGTCAGCACTTGCTTGAACTCTCTGCAATGCTAGCTGACTTGCACCTTCAGAAGCTTTCACAAATTTATCGACTGGCGCCATAATTTTTGTTGTTTCTCGCATATATGCTGGGTTATTGAGCATATCCATAGCTTGCAACCACTGTTGTCTTTCCTGCGCTGTTAAATCTGATATATCTTTGTGGGTAAAATCTGCGACTAAATTAAATGCGGCTACTTCGGTATTGACTAAATTCATAGATAAAGAAACAGACTCTTCCAAGTGAACCAGCGCATTTTTGTCGACGCCCTCATCTCGCAATCTATTTAAATACGCACGAGTTATACCATCAGGATACGCGGCTTTGCCCTGTATTTGATCTACCAATAAGTCATATTGATTTTTATATTTGTCATCGAGTGTCGCTACATATTGCCGAGCCAAAGTAGTCAGTTCAATTGAGTTTTCTTTAGCTAACTTCGCCATATGACTGATCTTGTATCTCTGTTCTCCAGCCACAAAACTGTCAGTCAAATTCCCCTTCAACATCAAAACCACCAGCAGTAAAGCAATAGCGATCGCGATCGTGACTCCAAAAGCCATTCGTAACATGTTTTTAATAGTCATTGGGTTTGTCCAAAGTAAGAGCTAAAGACCAAGGTAAAGTATTGCTATTACCCTTCTGCAATTTCAATTTCAGTATAGTTCAGAAAACTTAAATAAATATAAAGCAAATTCACAACAATCAAAATAAACCACGTAAAATCAAAGCTGATCATTTTCAATACTTTACTAACATCTACTTTGGTAAATAAACAAATTGATTTACCAACTAAGACATGTGTATCTACACAGCTTGACGGATACATAATTATCACTTACACACGGATTTAAAACATATTAAAAACAAACACTTAAATTGGATATTGTTGATACTCGCCTGCAGCATTTTCAGCAAACCTAGTATCGCAGCATTTAGTTTATCAACTTCAACTGATTTCTATACAGTTGATACAAACGCGGGATTAACCTTTAGTATTCGCCGCACTGACAATGGCTCAAGCACTCAATCACCGGGAGATATAGCATCACTAAAAGTCAATGGTGTTAAATACCAAAACCAAAGCCGTGGTTCACAAATTAATTCAGGCTTTGACTGGTTATATAGCAATACCTCTTCGGTGAGTGTTAGTGCTCAAGTCATCAATACCAATTACATTAAGGTCACAGTACAAGCTGGTGATTTAACCCATTACTACATGGCTAGAAATGGCTATCCGCATATATATATGGCGACTCATTTCACAACCGAGCCCAGTGTACATGGCCATGTGAGATACATTTTGCGAATGAGCCGTAGTTTACTGCCCTACGGACCTGAACCGTCAGATATTTCGCAAACAGTCTCAACCGTTGAAGCTGGTGATATTTTTGCACTCAACAATGGCGAAACTCGCTCTAAACATTATTCAAATATGCGCATAAAAGACTGGCAATTTATCGGCGCAACAGGCAGTGGCGTTGGTATGTGGTTGGTTAGAGATAACTATGAAGGTGGCTCTGGTGGGCCTTTTTATCGCAGTTTGTTAAATCAAGGA
This sequence comes from Catenovulum agarivorans YM01, assembly GCF_000281085.1. Lineage (GTDB taxonomy): Bacteria > Pseudomonadota > Gammaproteobacteria > Enterobacterales > Alteromonadaceae > Catenovulum > Catenovulum agarivorans. The sequence continues at coordinate 7,278 of NZ_JH767523.1, read as the reverse complement.
AGTGCGACCGACCAAGAAATAACTTATATAGTTAATTATGCTCAAGCGCAAACAGAAGGCTATCGCACTGGAATTTTAAATCATTACACTTTAGTAGTGACCAATGGAGAAGATCCAACAACACCTGATACTAGTTGGTTTAGTAATATGGGATTAACCGGCTACGTGGCGGATAGCGGCAGAGGTCGAGTAGCTGGGGTTGGCATAAGTGGCCGAGATACAAACTTTGATTATACGGTTGGTTTCGCCAATACAACAGCTCAATATTGGGCAGACGCAAACCCGAGTTCAGGCTATTTTAGCAGTGATGATATGCTGCCTGGTACTTACACTATGACCACTTACAAAAATGAATTAGCGGTTGATACGCGAAGTGTTTCAGTGCAAGCAGACCAAGTAACTATATTAAACTCATTTTCAATAAATAATGATCCACAAAATACAAACTCTATCTGGCGTATTGGCAATTGGGACGGCACACCCAATGAGTTTTTAAATGGTGATAAGCTTACGACCATGCATCCGTCAGATGTGCGTATGAGCAATTGGGACCCTGCTAACTTTATTGTCAGCACTACCAATACAGCGACCTTCCCTGCTTATATGTGGAAAGATATTAACAACGACCACATAATTTACTTTAAATTATCCAGCAGCCAACTCGCTCAAGCACATCAACTTAGAATTGGAATTACCTGTGCTTTTGCCGGTGGCCGCCCAACAATTACGGTAAATAATTGGTCGTCAGCTTTTCCATCACCGTCAAGCCAGCCTAGTACGCGAAATTTAACTACAGGTAGCTACCGCTGCAATAACACCACCTTTACTTATGATATTCCAGCCAGTGCGTGGCAAAGCAATGCCAACGATTGGAATATTTTAACTGTGAGTGTTATTAGCGGCACTTCAACCACAGGATATCTATCACCAAGCATCAGCATTGATGCAATTGATTTGTTAGATTAGTTATTTATACCCAAGCTACTTGAAGATATAACCCGAGTAGATTGTTACTCGGGTTGCTTAATCAACAATAGAAACCAACAGTAAATTTGCAGTTGCTACTACCAAGACAAATAATTACGTTATAACATAACAATACAAAATGTTAACCTAGGTAGTAACATGACTCATTCGGCAATTGCATACAATCATTCGCCTATCAGTAAAATAGTCAGCTCAAAATCACAAGACCCATCTGTACTTGCCGATATATATGAGCCAGATATCAATATTGCCATTTGGCAGCATCAATTAGCCGCCAATGTGGTTGAAGAAATATCGGTTATTCAACAGTTCAGCCGCCTCAACCTTGTACTCGCGGTAACACCTAACAACACGATTCAGCAACTCGTCGAATATAACCATGAGTTTCAGCAAACACCCAATTTGTGTCATCACCTGTCCACCATAGTTGAAATGTTTTGTACTTTATTCGATTTACCAAGAGCTGGATTAAGGTTAAATTTATTAGATAGAGCCATGTGTCCCAAATTTCATGTTGATCACATTCCTTGCCGCTTAGTTAGCACCTTTTCTGGCAAAGCAACCGAATGGCTTGAACACAGCAAGGTAGACAGGACAAAATTGGGGGCTGGCAGTTTTGGTTTATCTGACCAGCAATCTGGAATTTACCAACAAACTAGCGATATTCAGCAGCTAAACTGTGGCGATGTTGCACTGCTTAAAGGTGATGGCTGGCAAGGTAATGAAGGTGCAAGATTAGTGCATAGGTCGCCTACCGTTGGTAAAAACGAAAAAAGACTGTTACTCACCCTAGATTTTATCGATTAACAAAATATTTGAATAATAAAGATAATGAGCAAAAAAGTGATTCGAAATACCTTAACCAAAGCTTTAGTCACTAGCCTAGCTGTGGCGACAACGTCAATTAATACAGTTAATGCAGCAGAGCAAGGCGCACATGTGCATGGTTATGCTCAGTTAACTGTTGCTATGGAAAACACTGAACTGCACCTCGAGTTTTCAGTACCTTCTGAAAGCGTTGTTGGTTTTGAATATAAAGCCACAAGTGAAGCAGAGCTTATAAGAGTAAAAGCTGCACAGAAGTTGCTGTCTAATCCAGACAAACTTGCCACTTTTGCTGAGGGTAATTGCCAGTTGATTAATAGCGAAATTGATGTGAGTGCAGTATTGCCCGAAGACAAACATGCTGATGAACATGGACACAACAATCATAATAATCATAAACATGAAGACGAACATCATAATGAAAACAAACATTCATCCACTCACTCAGAGATCTTGGTTTCCTATCAATTCAAATGTCAAAATGTGAGTGAAGTAACCAATTTCGATGTACACGTATTTAAATATTTTGAGCGTTTACAACAAATTCAGACTAGATGGATTACAGATAGAAAACAAGGTGCTAAAACACTGACGGCCAACGAAGCTTCTTTCCAGCTAAAATGATCGTCTGTTGAGTATCTAGTCGTAGTAAGGCTTATAATGCTCAAGCGACATTACATAAGCCGAAGTCGCCAATTCATCTTCAAATAAGTCGATTGTTAATGTGCCTGATACCAAAATTGGATCGTACAGATACTCCAACTCCAACCCTTGAGTATTTTCAACATAAATTATTTGATTCGGTGGCGGCGGTGGTGAATGAATACAAGCGCCAAAATACGGAACCAAGAAAAAGCGTGTTACTTGCTGTTGCTCGTTATAAGCAACAGGAACAACAAAGCCTGGAATAGTCACCTTTTTACCGGCCATTTCTTTAACTACTTCCGTGGAGGCGAGTGCTTTTTCATAAGCAATAATTTCAGCCTCATTTTTTTGTCGAGCTTCGTCGATAAGTTTTAATAGTTCTTCATCGGTCAACCCATCTGGTAACTCAGACAAATAATTAGGTGGGTTTTCAAGTAAATTGCGGATTTCAGCTAGGATCAGTGCATCCCACTCTATTTTTGTATACAAGGTTTCGTTGAAGCTAATCTCGGATTGGTCATCTTTACTTGCATTCCCGTCAGCAGCTTGTTGAGCAAATTTCGTATCCAGAGAAGTATCAACAACAAGAGCTTGCTGCTTGTTTTGCTCACAACCAACAACAAAAAGCAAAATCACAATGAAAAAACTTCTAAGCATAATTAACCTCAAAAAAATCGATGTGTTATATTATCACACACAAAAACAGATAAAACTTGTAGAAAATGCTTATTCAGCTGCACGAAGTTACATACGCTTACCCTTCAAATAAAAACAAAACGATTATTCAGATCAAAGACTGGCAACTTGCTCAGCAACAAAAACATTTTTTATATGGCCCATCTGGCAGTGGTAAAAGTACTTTGTTGAATATTGTTAGTGGTGTAATAAAACCAACTAGTGGCAGAGTTGAAGTTTTAAATGAACGCTTAGATAAGCTAAAGCAACACAAGTTAGATAAGTTTAGAGCACAAAACATTGGCTATATTTTCCAAAAATTTAATCTCATCCCTTACTTAAATGCGTTCGACAATATTCATTTAGCCCAATACTTCGCAGCAAATACAAAGAAACAACAGGCGAACGCTGACAAAACAATTATGGATTTGCTAGAGGAACTACAGGTAAATATTGATGATTGCCAGCGCCCAGTATCCCAACTCAGCGTTGGCCAGCAGCAAAGAATTGGCATAGCAAGAGCTTTTATTAACCAACCAAAATTGTTGATAGCTGACGAGCCAACCTCATCACTTGACCAAGATGCCAGAGACAGTTTTATTACCCTACTCAATAAACTATGTGCTAACCACAATTGCAATTTGTTGTTTGTTAGCCATGACATGAGTTTGCAAAGTTATTTTGACCGAACCCACGCCCTAAACCAAATTAACCTGGCAAATAAGGATTAATCGTGATTTTAGCCATCGCCAGAAAAAGCCTGATGTATCGAAAAAGCTCAGTGATAATCACCATATTGGCAATGACGATTAGCGTAATGGTTATGTTAGGCGTTGAACATATTCGCCATCAAGCAAAAGTAAGTTTTTCCAGTAGTGTTTCAGGAGTCGATTTAATTGTTGGCGCCCGAACGGGTCAACTTAATTTATTGCTCTACTCTGTATTTAGAATGGGCTCACCAACCGCAAATATTAGTTGGCAAAGTTATGAAAATTTAAAGCAAAATAAAGATGTAAAATGGGCTGTGCCAATATCTTTAGGTGACTCACACAAGGGTTACCGAGTGCTGGGTACAACACCTGACTACTTTACCTTTTTTAAATATGCTGAAGAACAATCACTAGAGCTACAAAATGGCGCGTTTTTTCAAGACACCTTTGACGTAGTACTTGGGCACAAAGTTGCACAACAACTCAACTACCAAATTGGTGACAAGATCATTATTTCACATGGTATTGGCTCAACCAGCTTTACTAAACACGATAAAAACCCATTTGTGATCACTGGCATATTACAAGCAACTGGCACACCGGTAGACCAAACAGTTCATGTGAGTTTGCAAAGGCTTGAAGCTGTGCACACGCCAGCAGCATTTCAGCGCGGGTTAGATCTCACGCCACAATCAGTTACTGCGATTATGTTAGGGCTCAAATCAAGAATAAAAACTTTTAGCGTGCAACGAGCCATCAACACAGATAAACAAGAGCCCATGACAGCCATTTTGCCAGGTGTCGCATTGGCTGAATTCTGGCAGTCCATGGCAGTGTTAGAAAACACCTTACAGATTGTCTCTGGTTTAGTGTTTGTATCTGCAGTGCTTGGTTTAACCGCAATGTTAATTGCGTCTATACGCGAACGAAAAGAAGAAATTAGATTAATGCGTATGGTAGGTGCATCACCATTTTTTATTGTGCTGATTATACAAATTGAGGCTTTGTTAATTGTAATTACCAGCATAATCACTGCACTTGCTTTATTGGTGGCCTGTTTAGCGATAAGTAAAAACTACTTGCTTACACAATACGCCATAGGCATTAACCCTATATCTCTGGTTACAAACAGTAGTTTTTATCTAATAAGCATCATGGGTATTAGCTCAATTGCTGCGCTAATACCTGCACTTATGGCTTATAAAGGTTCAAAGCGCTAGAGTTACTCACATCACTTTTTACGCCTATAAGCTTCAAAGTTATTATCTAGCCGATTAAATTAATGAATTAGCCAATTTGAATAGTTATAATCTCAAACCAAGTTTTTCTTATTTACAATTGTTATGACCGAGCCAAAACGCCTTAATAAATATATCAGTGACTCAGGTTTCTGTTCCCGCCGTGAAGCTGACCGCTTAATAACAGATAACTGCGTAACGATTAACGATAAAGTTCCTGAACTTGGTACAAAAGTGTGCGAAGGCGACGTAGTTAAAGTCAATGGACGAGTGATAACAGCCGCCCAAAGCAATAAAACTGAGCGGGTTTACATTGCCTATAATAAACCTGTTGGTATTACCTGCACCACAGAACTTGATAAAAGAGGCAATATTATTGAAGCTGTTAATCACCCAGAGCGCATTTTCCCAATTGGCCGTTTAGATAAGCCCTCAGAAGGTTTGATTTTTCTGACCAGCGACGGCGATATAGTCAATAAAATATTGCGTGCCGAAAATGCGCACGAAAAAGAATATGTGGTTCAAGTAGACAAACCAATTAACCATAACTTTATCAAAAGAATGTCCAATGGCATTCCTATACTAAATACAGTTACCAAACCTTGTGTTACTAAAATGCAAAGTAAGTATGTTTTTACCATTATTCTTACCCAAGGCTTAAACCGCCAAATTAGACGTATGTGTGAATATTTGGGCTACAACGTAGTTAAATTAAAACGTGTACGCATTATGAATGTGCATTTAGGCAATTTAAGAGTTGGCACTTGGCGTAACCTGACCGAGCAAGAAATGCGTGAGCTAAGCGCTGCTGTGAAATACTCAAGTAAAACTCGAGTAATGTAAATTTAGTTGAGTGGCAGATCGTTTTTCAGTGCAAATTAACAGTAAAATCTCAGCTGATTTTTGTACCGTCAAAATGGTTTGCTACAATGTATTAGCTCAGACTTGATCTGACAGTTACCCGTTTTTCAATCGGCGACTGTCAGTTTAGATTTGAGCTAAATTCTTTTCAGCCCAAATTCGTTTTCCATCTAATAATGTTTCTCGCGGTGTTCTGCCACAGCACATTTTACCCTGATGTGTTCGCTCATTATTGTAATAAGCCATCCATTCGTCCAGATCTTTTTGTAATCCTTCCAGTGAGTCATACAGCTTCTTACGGAAAGTGACTTGATAAAACTCATTTAAAATCGTGCGATGGAAGCGTTCGCAAATGCCGTTGGTTTGTGGCGACATCGCTTTTGTTTTTGTATGGTCAATATCATTGATAGCCAAATATAACTGATAATCATGATTTTCGACTTTACCGCAATATTCTGTACCTCGGTCCGTTAAGATACGCAGCATAGGCAACCCATTTTGTTCGAAGTAAGGTAAGACTTTATCGTTTAGGATATCGGCTGCCGTAATCGGTGTTTTGGTCGTATACAGCTTAGCGAAAGCCACTTTACTATAGGTATCGACAAAGGTTTGCTGATAGATTCGACCAACGCCTTTTAGGTTGCCCACATAAAACGTATCCTGAGAGCCTAGATAGCCTGGGTGAGCGGTCTCAATTTCACCGCAAGCCTCATCATCGTACTTTTTCTTTTCAAGCGCTGCAATTTGTTCATCCGTTAAAATGACGTGCTCATTCGCGATTTTAGCTTCCAGTGCTTTAAGCCGTTTTTTGAAATTTTCTAAATCGTGACGAAGCCAGATTGAGCGTACGCCACTACCTGATACAAATATGCCTTGTTTGCGCAGCTCATTGCTGGTTCTGTGCTGGCCGTGAGCAGGGAAATCTATCGCATATTTCAATACTGCTTGTTCGGTTTCTTCATCCGCTCGATTTTTTAAGTTTGGCTTTCTACGAGACTTATCTATCAGCGCATCGATTCCGCCATCTTCAACCAGCTCCTGATAGCGATAAAATGTATCTCGTGAAACGCCCATAACTTTGCAAGCTCTGGATACATTACCAAGTTCTTCGGCTAAATTGAGTAAACCGGCTTTGTGTTTAATGATTGGGTTGTTAGTATGAAGCATGAGAGTTACCTCTTAGTTTGTTTTGATTTAAAGATTCGACACCTTTATCAAAACGGGTAACTCTCAACTTTTCAAGAAGAAGTGTCAGATCAAGTCGAGACTAATTCAGCTACAAGTGTTAACACCAAGCGATTTTGTCGCACTTTAATTACCAAGCGATTCTGTCGTAG
>NZ_JH767522.1:366400-424499 GCF_000281085.1 Catenovulum agarivorans YM01 | reverse complement strand
TTAGACATAAAAGACCCCCAGTAATTGGATAGTCCAACTATTGGGGGTCACTTCATATAGGTTGGGCTTTCAATCAAACAAAAAACTTAGCTGAAACTACACATCTAAGTTTGCTACATTCAACGCATTACGCTCAATAAAGTCACGACGAGGTTCAACTTGGTCACCCATCAAAGTAGAGAACAACTGATCAGCACCAATCGCATCTTCAATCGTCACTTTAAGCATACGGCGACTATTCGGATCCATAGTGGTTTCCCAAAGTTGATCCGCATTCATCTCACCCAAACCTTTGTAACGTTGTATGTATAAACCTTTTTTCGATTCTTTAATTAGCCAATCTAAACCTTGCTCAAAAGATTGAATAGGGAAAATACGCTCACCACGTTTGATGTATGCGCCCTCTTCAACTAAACCAGCAATTGTATTACCGGTTTTAGCAATGTTTTGATAATCAGCAGAGCTAACAAAATCCGCATCTACCTTATACACATAATCAACACCATGCGTACGTACATTAAAGCGTGGGATGTAAGAGTGAATCTCTTGGTCGAAATCAACATGATGTTCGAAGATAGAACTACCATCTTTTTTAGCTTCTAGTTGAGAAGCTAAACCAGCAGCCCACTTTTCAACAAACTCTTTATCTTTTAATTTGTCAGCCGTTAATGCTTCAACATATTTAAGTTCATTAACTAATGCTGGATTAACTGTACGCGATAAACGCTCAATGATGTGTTCACAACGTTGGAAATCTTTAACGATTTGCTCTAACGCACTACCACTGATTGCAGGAGCATCTTCATTCACATGCAATTCAGCGCCGTCTAATGCAAGGTTAGTTAAATAACCTTCGAACGCAGCTTCATCTTTAATGTATTGCTCTTGTTTACCTTTTTTAACTTTAAATAAAGGTGGTTGAGCGATAAATACATGACCACGTTCAATAATTTCTGGCATTTGACGGTAGAAGAAGGTCAATAGTAATGTGCGAATGTGCGATCCATCGACGTCAGCATCCGTCATTAAGATAATTGAATGATATCTTAATTTATCAGGGTTATATTCATCGCGGCCGATGCCACAACCTAACGCAGTAATCAAAGTACCAACTTCAGCTGAACTAAGCATTTTGTCGAAACGTGCTTTTTCAACATTTAGAATTTTACCTTTTAATGGCAAAATTGCTTGGTTCTTACGGTTACGACCCTGCTTAGCTGATCCGCCCGCAGAGTCACCCTCCACTATGTATAGTTCAGAAAGCGCAGGGTCTCGCTCTTGGCAATCAGCTAATTTACCTGGTAAACCTGCAATATCTAACACACCTTTACGGCGGGTAATTTCACGCGCTTTACGTGCAGCTTCACGTGCACGAGCCGCATCCATAATCTTAGTAACGATAGATTTAACTTCTGTCGGGTTTTCCAATAAGAAATCATTAAGCTTTTCAGCCATAGTTTGTTCTACAGCACCCTTAACTTCAGAAGATACTAACTTGTCTTTTGTTTGTGATGAGAATTTAGGATCTGGCACTTTAACTGATACAACTGCGGTTAAACCTTCACGAGCATCGTCACCTGTAGTAGCAACTTTAGCTTTTTTCGACATACCTTCTTTTTCCATAAAGGTATTTAGCGTACGAGTTAATGCAGCACGGAAACCTGCTAAGTGGGTACCACCATCACGTTGTGGAATATTATTGGTAAAACAAAATACATTTTCTTGTTGATAAGAATCATTCCACTGTGCAGCCACTTCAACAGTAATGCCATCTTCACGTTCAGCAACAAAGTGGAATACATGGCTGTGAATTGGTGTTTTGTTGCGATTCAAATATTCAACAAATGCTTGAATACCACCTTCATACATAAAGTGGTCGTTTTTACCATCGCGTTCATCTTTTAATTTAATTGAAACACCAGAGTTCAAGAAGCTCAATTCACGTAAACGCTTGGCTAAAATATCGTAGTGGAACAAGGTATCACTAAAGATAGTCGGCGATGGCCAGAAACGAATTTCTGTACCTGTGCCTTCAGTTTCACCAATAACTTCAATTGGTTTAACCGGATCACCTAATTTATATTTTTGTTGGTGAACTTTACCTTCACGACGAATGGTAAGTTGTAAATCATCAGAAAGTGCATTAACTACCGATACACCTACACCATGCAAACCACCAGAAACTTTATATGAGTTATCGTCGAATTTACCGCCGGCGTGCAATACAGTCATGATTACCTGTGCAGCAGAAACGCCCTCTTCAGGGTGCATTGCAACCGGAATACCACGACCATCGTCGCGAACAGATACAGAACCATCAGAATGTATGGTTACAATAATGTCTTTACAGTGACCAGCTAACGCTTCGTCTATACTGTTATCGACAACCTCAAATACCATGTGGTGCAGGCCGGTACCGTCGTCGGTATCACCAATATACATGCCGGGTCTTTTTCTTACCGCGTCTAGTCCTTTTAAGACTTTTATCGACGATGAATCATATTCTGACATTTTCTGACCTTATTAATTTATCAATTTGCCATGTTTCACGTGAAACACTGCATGTTCATACTCTATAACTTGTTGAATAAGCGCTAAATCTTTTTCAATACAAGTAAAAAACATTTGGTTTTGATTATTCTTGTTAGTGCTAAACGCAGCTTTGATAGAAGTTAAATCTAACTCAGCCGCAATATCATCAACTATCCAAATACAGTTTTTGTCGGTTTGCTTTTTTATAACTTCTTCCGCAGCAAACATCAACGCCAATACATAACGCTTACATTCACCACGCGACAAAATATTTCTAATGGGTTGTTCTTTATATTTAAGAATCAATTCGTCTCTATGCACACCTACCCCAGTTGTTTTACGCTTAAGATCGGTTTGCAAATTTTTTGTGAGTAACTCGGCTAAATCAAATTGTTGATTCCAGCCAGGTTTATATTCTAATTGAATACTTTGCTGCCTATCGCCATCAGTAAAGTTTTCTTTAGTTAATAAAGATTGATACTGGTAGATTTCTTTGTTTAACCAATCCACTGCTTGCTGACGTAATTGTTGAATCTGTTTATTCAGCTGAATAAAACTATTATCCCACGAACGAATTTGTTCAACCAAACCACGACGTAAAGCTGAGTTTCTTTGTTCTAATACTCGAGCATAGTCACGATAAATCGATGAAACATTTTGCTGATGTTTCACGTGAAACACCAACCAATCTAAAAATTTTCTGCGTATACTTGGGCTGCCATCAACCAAATCAAAACTATCACAAGTAAAAGCGACAATTGGAAATTGACTAGATAGCTCACTTAACCTAGCGGCTTTTTTCCCTTGAATGCGAACTTCACTGTCACCACTTTGATTTTTACTTAAACCAAACTTTATATTTTGTTCGTAGTCATCCGCTTGTTGCTTCTCAGTAAAACAGTCGGCGAATACGGTTAAGTTTGTTTGACTAAACTGGATAAGTTCTGGCGTTTTAGATTTTCGAAAAGAGCGGCCGAAGCCTAACAAGTGAATGGCTTCCAAAATTGACGATTTACCACTGCCGTTTTCACCGACAATGATATTACAGTGGGCGTGCGGTAACATTTCTATCTGCGAAATATTACGCACGTTATGAATCGCCAACTTTGAAATATGCATAAAAAGGAAGTTGAATTACAACCTCATTGGCATAACAACATAAATAGCAGCATCATCTTGATTATCTTCAATCAAGGCACTGCTATTTGCATCACCTAAAGTGATCTTAACTTCGTCTGACTCTAAAGAATTTAATACATCAATAATGTAAGCAACGTTAAAACCAATTTCTAACTCACTACCTTGGTAATTTACTTCAACCACCTCTTCAGCAACTTCTTGTTCAGGGTTGGTTGCGGTAATGGTTAATTCACCACTGGCTAAGTTTAAACGCACACCACGGAATTTTTCGTTAGATAAAATAGCTGCCCGCGCAAAAGCTTGTTTGATATAACCTTTATCAGCAATAATTTCTTTATCACCACCTTTAGGTAAGACACGGCGATAATCAGGGAAACGGCCATCAACTAATTTACTGGTAAAAGTAAAAGACCCACTGCTTAAACGGATATGGTTGCTACCAATTGAGATATATACATTGTCGTCTGAGTCTTCAATTAAACGACTGATCTCAGTAACACCTTTACGAGGAATAATTACTTGGCTTTCATCTAACGATTCGTTTTCTAAATCTAAACGCATTAATGCTAAACGGTGACCATCAGTGGTTACACAACGAATTTGATTGCCCGAGGTTTCTAATGACATACCATTGAGATAATAACGCACATCTTGGTTGGCCATAGAAAATGCGGTGCGATCTATCATAGTTTTTAGATCTTTTTGTTTAACCGCAAAGTTAATTTCGCTCGCCCATTCTTCTAAGTTAGGGAAGTCTTTCGCTGGCAGGGTTGATAGTGAATACTTACTTCTACCCGACTTAATTTGCAATTTAGTATCAGTTAATGAAAATTCAATCAGTGCCGAATCACTCAACCCTTTACAGATATCAAATAATTTTTTCGCTGGTACAGTAATTTGCCCATCATCCGATGCTTGCACTAACTCAACCGATGCAACCAATTCAACTTCTAAATCTGTACCTGTAATCGACAATACCCCATCGTTTATGTCTAACAATACATTCGACAAAATAGGTAAGGTATGGCGGCGTTCCACTGTACCAGTTGCAAGTTGCAATGGCTTAAGTATATCTTCTCGACTAACTGAAAATTTCATATTTTTATTATCCAATCTTTACGAAGAAAGTGTGCGAACTAAGTTTGAAAAATCTTCTTTAATATCGTGATTTTTTTCTCTTAATTCAACGACTTTTCTGCAAGCATGCAATACAGTTGTATGATCACGCCCACCAAAAGCCGCTCCAATTTCAGGCAAACTATGGTTTGTTAATTCCTTTGATAGTGCCATGGCTATTTGTCGTGGACGCGCAACACTGCGACTACGACTTTTAGACGACATATCTGCCAACTTAATTTTATAATATTCAGCGACAGTTTTTTGTATGTTATCTATTGTAACGAGTTTTTCTTGTAATGCGAGCATATCGCGCAGCGCATCTTTAGCAAAGTCTATTGTAACTGCTTTGCCAGTAAAATTGGCATTGGCAATTACGCGGTTTAATGCACCTTCTAAATCACGTACATTTGAACGCAAACGTTTCGCGATAAAAAACGCCACTTCGTGTGGAAGATCAAAATTAGACTCTTGTGCTTTTTTCATCAAAATAGCGACACGGGTTTCTAACTCTGGTGGCTCAATAATAATGGTTAAGCCCCAACCGAAACGAGATTTTAACCTTTCTTCTACGCCGTCGATTTCTTTGGGGTATCTATCACTGGTTAAAATAACTTGGTGATTGCCTTCTAATAACGCATTAAAAGTGTGGAAGAACTCTTCTTGTGAACGCTCTTTACCAGCAAAAAATTGAATATCATCAATTAATAGTGCATCAACTGAACGATAATGGCGCTTCCAATCTTCAATTGAATTGGTTTGAATGGCTTTCACCATGTCTTGCACGAAACGCTCTGAATGCATATAAACAATTTTTGCATCCGGGTTGCGCTGTCGAATTTCATTACCAACAGCGTGCATTAAGTGAGTTTTACCTAAACCTGTACTACCGTATAAAAACAATGGGTTAAATGCGGTACCTGGATTATCCGCAACCTGTGTTGCCGCAGCTCGCGCCAATTGGTTAGATTTACCTTCAACAAAGTTATCAAAAGTATAATTTTCACGCAGGTTAGAACGCAAACCGCTTGGTGGTGTTTGCCCTATTTGTGCTGGGTTGGCCATTTGTGGATTAAAACCATTTGTCACAGGTGCATGAGTATGCCCACCCTGTGTAGGTGCTGGTTTATTGCCTAATTCGAGTTTTGGATTAGCAATAGGTGCAGCAGGTTTTGAACCCACTTCCATTTTAAGGTTAGGACTTTTGTCCCCTGCTAGTTCCTTTAGCAATTCGGTAATACGGTCAACATACTTATCACGCACCCAATCTAAAACGAATTTGTTTGGTGCGTAAAGAATCAAATCTTGGTTTAAAGCTTGGACCTGTAATGGACGAACCCACATATTATATTGTTGTGAGGGCAATTCGCGCTGTAAATTATCTAAACACGCCTGCCATAGCGATTCGCTCAAGGAACTTCTCCACTTATTTATTGGACGGTGGATCTCATCAAATTTTATCCACAAGTTCAATATTGACAAATTACAAAAGGCTATTTAACCGAAAAATAACGTATATCCACATGATTTATCTAACTTTATTTTTTAATTCTTTTTTGTTCTATACCAACTAAATTTCAATAACAAATTGTTTATTAAAACAACAAATGTGGATAAAATCAGCAAATTAAAAAAGTTATCCAAAAAGCGCATTGATGATAGAGATCATACTTGTCTCAAACGAATAATTTTGCTATAGTTCGCGCCCCTTATAAGGCCGTGCCGGCAGGCACAATTTTAGATTAATCGGAATTATTGCAATGAAACGTACATTTCAACCTAGCAATTTAAAGCGTAAGCGTAGTCACGGTTTCCGTGCTCGTATGGCTACAAAAAGCGGTCGTCAAGTTTTAGCTCGTCGCCGTGCTAAAGGACGTAAAGTTTTAAGCGCGTAATATTACGTGAAAACTTTTCCGTTCAAGCGGGAGTCGAGACTCCTCACTCCCGCCGACTTTCAAAGCGTTTTCGACGCCAATCCTAAAAAATTTTCTTGTCGTTATTACACTATTCTTGCTGCAAAAAACTCATTCGCAAATGCACGCATTGGTTTTACCATCTCAAAAAAGAAAGCAAAATTTGCAACTGAGCGCAATCAAGTCAAACGTGTTGTACGCGAATATTTTAGGTTAAATCAACACAACCTAAATAATGTCGATTTGGTTTTTATTGGTAAACAAGGTATTGCCAATGCAACCAATGCAGAATTACGCCACGAGCTAAACTACACATGGAAAAAAATCCAACGTCAGTTCAAAAATTAGCTCGAAAATTATGTTATGGCCTAGTTAGGTTATACCAATTGACCTTGAGTCCGTTACTTGGACCTAGGTGTCGTTTCCATCCAACTTGCTCAAATTATGCAATTTTAGCAATTAATCGCCACGGAGTGCGTATTGGAGGTTGGTTAACGGTCAAACGCGTTATAAAATGTCACCCGTTTTCGTCTGGCGGGTATGATCCTGTCCCTAAATCAAAAAACAAAGAGAAATAGAGTTCTATGGAATCGCAAAGAAGTTTTCTATTGATAGGTTTAGCTTTGGTTACCTTTTTATTATGGAACCAATGGCAAATAGACCAAGCACCTCAACCTGTGGCACCTATCACAGCAGAGAGCACAACCACAGCAATTGCACAAAAGCCTGCACAAATTTCTGCCGACGTACCTGTTGCAGAACAAAGTGTACTTGAGTCAATGGCTACAGGTAGCAGCTTTATTACAGTAACAACTGATACTGTTAAAGTGAAAATTGACTTGTTAGGTGGTGATATTGTTCAGCTAGACTTACTTAAGTTTGCTAAAGAAAAAGATGGTTCTGAAGCTTATTCTTTGTTAGTTGAACAAGGCGCTGATTTATACCATGCACAATCTGGCTTAACTGGTGCACATGGCCCAGATGCTAGCCCTAAAGGTCGCCCTTTGTATGTCGCGGCACAAACTGACTATCAAATGTCAGGTGATACTTTAGAAGTGCCAATCAGCTTTAAAAGCAGCCAAGGTTTAACAGTTAAAAAAGTATTTGTATTCCGCAAAGCTGAACACGATATTCAAATTCGTTTTGATGTGACCAATACATCTGAAGCTGTGAAGAACGTGCAATTGTTTGCACAGTTAAAACAAAATGCTGCACAAGCACAAAGTTCAATGATGATGCCAACTTACCATGGCGCGGCATACTCAACTCAGAACGAAACTTACGAAAAAATCGATTTCGACGATATTGTAGATTCTAAATTACAAGTTGCTTCAACTGGCGGTTGGATTTCAATGATCGAACATTATTTCGTAACCGCATTTATTCCTAGCGCTGACGAAAATATTGAGATTTCAACCAAAGCGTTAAGCGGTGGCAAAGTATTGATTCGTTATAAAGGTGAAGCAGTTCAAGTTGCACCTGGCCAACAAGCAAGCTTAGTAACAACTTTATATGCAGGCCCTAAAGCGCAAGACAAATTAGCCGAGCTAGCGGATAACTTAGACCTAACAGTTGACTACGGTATGTTGTGGTTTTTATCACAGCCACTATTCCACTTATTACAATTTTTACACGGCTTAGTTGCTAACTGGGGTGTGGCTATCATTCTTATCACAATAATTGTGAAAGGTTTAATGTACGGCTTAACCAAAAAACAATACACTTCAATGGCAAAGTTACGCCAGTTACAACCTAAGTTAACTGAGCTTAAAAACCGTTATGGCGAAGACAGACAAAAGTTTTCACAAGCTATGATGGAGTTATACCGCAAAGAAAAAGTTAACCCTATGGGTGGTTGTTTACCAATTCTTTTACAGATGCCTATTTTCTTAGCTTTATACTGGGTATTTGTTGAAAGTGTTGAATTACGCCATGCTGAATTTGCATTATGGATCCACGACTTATCACAACAAGATCCATTCTACGTATTACCTATCTTGATGGGTGCAAGTATGTTTGTAATGCAAAAATTACAACCTACGCCTATGCAAGATCCGGTACAGCAAAAAATCTTCCAGTATATGCCAGTTGCCTTTACCTTCTTCTTTTTATGGTTCCCGGCGGGTCTAGTTTTATACTGGTTAGTCAGCAACATTATTTCAATTGTACAAATGTTGATGATTAATAAAGCGATGGAGAAAAAGGGTTTAAAATAACCACTTCGCTTTAAATAACTAGCTTTTAAAACGGGCATTAATGCCCGTTTTTGTTATCTGTACAAAACCATAAAACACTTAAAGCAGATAGCGTTATAATTAAGTGCCAGTAGGGAACACGAATGCACACAGAGCAATAATTTTCGCAAAACAACAATATATGGGATTAAGAAGTTTGGATTCGTCCATGAAGGTTGGGCTCCTGTCGCCTTCCATGGCTCCACCTCATCAAGCTGCGAAGCGTTGCTTCGGTCTTGATTCGCCCATAAAAAAGAAATTTTGCTCTAAATCATTGCCTGCCTGCATTCTAGAATTTGTTGCACGTTATAGCTTTATAAAGAGGTCTAAGATGTTGAACCAAGATACAATTGCTGCAATTGCTACCGCGCCGGGTCGTGGTGGTGTAGGTATAATTAGAATATCCGGCAGTTTAGCCACAACAGTTGCCGAGCAATTAGTCAAAAAACAACTTAAACCTCGCCAAGCTGAGTATTTAAAATTTTACGATCTCAACGGCCAAGTAATAGACCAAGGCATAGCTCTATTTTTTAAAGGGCCAAATTCATTTACCGGTGAAGACATACTAGAGCTGCAAGGCCATGGCGGCCCAGTTATCCTCGATTTACTACTCCAACAAGTAGTCGCGATAAAAGGCGTGCGTTTGGCCAACCCAGGTGAGTTTTCTGAGCGCGCATTTTTAAATGACAAACTAGATTTAGCCCAAGCGGAAGCGATAGCTGATTTAATTGAATCATCTTCAGAGCAAGCTGCACGTTGTGCACTACAAACTTTACAAGGTGAGTTTTCCAAACGCATCCATGCTTTATCAGAAGAAATAATCCACTTGCGTATCTATGTAGAAGCCGCAATAGATTTTCCAGAAGAAGAAGTCGACTTTTTATCAGACGGAAAAATTGAAAGTGATTTACTCAAGATTATCGACTCAACCAGCAATGTACTCGCGCAAGCACGCCAAGGCGCGCTGCTTAAAGATGGCATGCGCGTGGTAATAGCCGGTAAACCAAACGCAGGTAAATCTAGCTTATTAAACGCGTTAGCCGGTAAAGAAACCGCGATTGTTACCAACATAGCAGGCACAACCCGTGACGTGTTACGTGAACATATCCACATTGATGGCATGCCGCTGCATATTATCGACACAGCTGGTTTGCGTGAAAGCCCAGATGAAGTTGAACAAATAGGCATAGAGCGCGCATGGCAAGAAATAGAACAAGCAGATCGCATTTTATTAATGGTCGACAGCACAGAAAGCAAACACGCTGTTGAACAAGACTGGCCAGAGTTTTTTACCCGCTTAGGTGATAAAGCTGTTGGCGTAACTGTTGTTCGTAACAAAGCCGACCAAAGTGGTGAAACACTAGGTTTTGAGGATACGACCCCCTACCCTATTATTCGTTTATCGGCAAAAACTGGTGAAGGCATGCAGCACTTAACCGAACATTTGAAAAAAATAATGGGTTACCAAGCTTCAACCGAAGGACAGTTTTTAGCCCGCCGCCGCCATATAGATGCTATAAACCGAGCAATGGAACATTTAGAAAACGGTAAATACCAACTGCAAGAAATGCACGCAGGTGAATTACTGGCTGAAGAATTACGTTTAGCTCAACAGTTTTTAAATGAAATAACCGGCGAATTTAGCAGCGATGATTTATTAGGGCGGATCTTTAGTAGTTTTTGTATTGGGAAATAAAATTCCATTTGCAACTTTTGGCTGTTCTGAAGCTCTATGTTATTCAAGCTTACGAATAACATTATGGACAGCCAATGAAATACCTATCAATTTTACTACTGCTTGTAACCGCAACTGCCTGTACCAGTATTCCACTTAAAACCTTATACAAACTTAGAAATGCAAGCCCTTTGCAAGCACCGGCTGAGCATATTCGAGTGGCTATTCGTGCCGATAAAAACCTACAAATAAAACAAGGAAATGTGCAATTAGAGCTGGGTTACCAAACAGCGGATAATCAGCTAGATATTCACGATATCTATTTTGTTGAAGTGCAAGAATTCTCTCAAAAGCACAATCAACTACCAACAGCTTTGCTGAATAACCTAGAAGATAATCAACAAGTGATTATTTTAAAACTAACAGCAGCAGACGCAGCACAATTTAAACAACGCCAGCAGCTCATTAGCCAATACGAACAAACAAGCAAAAAAGGTCGAGGTTGGTTGATAGCCAGTGTTAATGGTGGTTGTTATAAAAGCGCGAAACAACCCACAAGTCTGCCAACAGACATTTTTATTCAGTTTGATCCACAAGACGGTTATTTATTATTTGTTGAAGACTTAGATATTTTATCGCATGAACATATGGCCAATACCCATATAGGTAAGTGCAACTGATATACACAGATTAGATAACCAGCTCTCTGATAACAAGTTTAATGTTAACCTTTAAGCAACAGTGTTATACATGCAAGCTATATTGTTAAGCTATCTATAGTTATTAAACTGGTGGTATCAACAGCTTTTTAGCAGCGAACAATCAATATGCATAAAACCGCCAGTTTATTTTTATCTCATGGTGCGCCAAATCGAATACTAAAGACGCATCCTGCTAATGATTTTTTGAAAAATTTAGCCACAACAGATTTGTTTACCAAAGCAAAAGCGATTGTGATTATGTCGCCACATTGGATAACTAAACAACTCAGCATTAGCGCAACGGGCACTTTATCCAGCATAAATGACTTTGGCGGTTTTGAGCCTGAGTTATACCAACAACAATATCAAGCAGAACAGGCGCAGTGGTTAACTGACGCTGTCAGTAATGTTTTATCCAATGGAAAAATTGACTTTTCTACCGTTAAACAAGGGTTAGATCATGGTGCTTGGACTGTATTAAAACTAATAAATCCGAATGGACAATTGCCTGTATTAGCAATGAGTTTACCTGTATTAACTGGGTTTAATCCGGGTGAAAATATGTCTGCGTATATACAGTTGGGTGAAAAACTTTCAGCTTTAGCCGAGCAAGGTATTATTTTTATTGGTTCAGGTAGCGCAACCCACAATTTATCTAGGCTGAGTTTAAATGGAAAAACATCCAGTTGGGCAGTCGAATTTAGCGAATGGCTGCAGCAGCAAGTTGCTGAAAATAACTTAACTGCATTAGCTAGTGCCTATCTATCAAACTCACATATGCAGAAGGCGCATCCACGACCAGATCATTATTTACCTTTGTTGATTGCCACTGGCATTCATTCTTCAAAGAAAAATATGCAATCCAAGCTACTGCATGACAGTTACGAATACGCCAACTTAAACAACAGCAGTTTTATCTTTAGTTAATAATGTGTGGCTAATCTAAATCCTGAATAATAAATAAAATCAGAAAATTACCCTAAAAATCAACGAGGATTTTTAGGAACAAGCTGGGAAAATCTCGAAACGATATATATCGTTTTGAGATTTTTTGTAATTTTAATCAGGAAAAATTAGTAAACTCTATGCCTTTTGCAGCGTAAAACTAGTCACCTTGCTTAATAGAAAACCTTCGACCAGCAGGGCGACGTTTGCCATTGTTATTATTGTCAGCGCGCGAAGGTGTTTGTGGTTTATCCGTCAACGAATTCGCATAAGGATCAGCATTATTTGATTTATCATCAGCCTGTTTTACCCGTCTGCGACCAACAAAATTGTCCGCATTGTTGTTTGCACGAGTTGAGGTATTCGCACGTTTCTGACCTGAAGGTTTAGCAGATGTTTTATTTTTTTGTTCAGCTTTACCACGTCGAGCATTGTCAGATTTTGAATTTTGCTTACGACAATTTTCACTCGAATTAGCCTTACCCTGCCCTTGCTCTGCTTCACTTTGCGCTTTAGCGTTTTTCAGCTTCTTAGGTTTTTTTGCTTTTAACGGTTTTGGATCTTCTGGGGTTTCTGGCAATGAATTTTGCGCAGGCAATTTTGGATGTTCAAAACGTTTAATCTTTTTGCCAATTAGTCTTTCAATAGCAATAAGTTGATCAATTTCATCCGCACAGACAAATGACACTGCATGGCCAGTTGCACCAGCACGACCAGTACGACCAATTCTGTGCACATAATCTTCAGCAACGTGTGGCAAATCGAAATTCACAACTTGTGGTAATTGATGAATATCTAAACCACGTGCAGCGATATCCGTTGCTACTAAAATACGTATTTCACCAGCTTTAAAACCAGCCAATGCTTTAGTGCGTTGCCCTTGGCTTTTATCCCCATGAATAGCAGCTGCATTAATCATTTCTTGAATTAATTTACGCGCAACTCGATTCGCCCCATGTTTAGTGCGAGTAAACACAATTGCCTGAGTCCACTTTTGCTGCTCAATTAATTTAATCAACAAAGCATTTTTATTGTTTTTATCCACCGAATAGAGCGACTGCTCTACTAAATGGGTGGTGCTATTTTCAGTATTCACTGATATTTCAGTTGCAGGGCCAATCACTTGTTTAGCAAGTTGGCGAATGTCAGCTGAAAAAGTCGCAGAGAATAATAAGTTTTGTCTTTGTGTTGGAAAAAGTTTTACGATTTTTTCGATATCACGCACAAAGCCCATATCCAACATACGGTCTGCTTCGTCTAATACCAATACTTCGAGCTCATCAAACCTAACTGCATTTTGTTGATACAAATCGAGCAAACGACCTGGCGTTGCAATCAAAATATCCGCCCCACCACGTAAATTTTGCATTTGTGGATTAATTTTAACCCCACCAAATACCACAACAGATTTTATTTTGGAGAACTGAGCATAAGTTGCTACGTTATCTGCTACTTGTGCCGCGAGCTCTCGTGTTGGCGTTAATATTAAACACCTAACTTGGTTACCGCTTTGTTTATTGTTTTTATTGCTGGCTAATAATTTATGCAAAATAGGTAAGGTAAAACCTGCGGTTTTGCCAGTACCTGTTTGCGCCGCCGCCATGACATTTTTACCCGCCATAATCACAGGTATAGCTTTTTGTTGGATGGGCGATGCGGTTGTATAACCTTTAGCGTCTATTGCGCGTAATATTGGATCGGCTAATTTAAGCTCGGCAAAACTGATTTGATCTGTCATTTAAACTCTTCAGTGGTATAAAAAAGATAGGTGCCAACTGCAAGTATCGGCAGGCAGTAGAGGTTAATTATCGCAAAACCGCAGCAAGTACGTCCATGTAAGCTTCGCTTTTTCATCCCTGAAAAAGAAATTTTGCTCTAAATTAACCTCTACTACCTATAATGTCTGCAAACTATTACTTTCGACTATCGTGAAAAAACCTAGATAACCGAAATTGAATTAGCGACAAGTGTAAAGCATTTATCAACAACTACTAACTAAAGTTTGCAGGTTAGCTTCAAACACCCAACTTTTTAGTGCAGCAATTCCGAGGTAGATAAGTGTCTATTTGAATGCTGATTTTCTAAAACTTCATAAGGCATGGATGCCTTATGCGAGCGACCATGAAAGGTGAACAGCGTTTTTAGAAAATTATGCTTCAAATGGGCATAAATGCACTATACCCCAGCGCGTTATTAACCCAGTTTAAATACCAACCACAACATTAAAGCAAATAAGGTGGTTGGGATTGTTTTTCGCAAAACTTCCACTCGGCAGGGGCGAATCAAAACCGAAGCACCGCTTCGCAGTTTGATGAGGTGGAGCCAAGGAAGGCGACAGGACAGAAGCTTCATGGACGAAATATTTAACCAAAACCTTAAAATTACTTCTGGTATTTTGCGAAAAATATCGCAACCAACTTGACCTTAATTAGCACATTAATCTAGCGATATAGATGCCATCAAAGATAGTGAATCACCCAAACTAAGCCGACACAAACGACTTAGTTTGCCAACGTCCACTGCGCCATCGCCAAAACATCAACAAACCACGCGTCCATTCATCAATAGCCAAAGCAACCCACACACCAACCAAACCATAATCCAACACAATGCCCAACCAATATGAAAGTGGTACAGCTATGCCCCACATAGACAAAACGCCCACATACAAAGGAAATCTTGCATCACCAGTTGCGCGTAACGCGTTAATCACAATTAAATTAAAGGTACGGCCAGGCTCCATAAACAAAGTAATAATAAATAACTGGCTAACTAAACTCAGCACAGCTTGGTCTTGGGTTAATACATCAATAAAACTTGGGCCGGTAACAGATACAACCCCAGCCGTAATGGCAGTCACAATAAAGCCTAACTTTAACGCTTTAAATAACTGCGCTCTCGCCTGCTCAACTTGTTTAGCGCCTATCATATGGCCAATAATAATTTCGTTGGCCAAACCAATAGACAAACTAAATAACAAAATAAAAGTGCAGATTTGGAAATAATAAGTTTGTGCCGCTAATGCTTTTTCACCCATTAAAGCAACAAACGAGGTAATTAACATAAACTGCAGCATCCAAGATAAGTTCTCACCCGCTGCGGGTAAGCCAATGTGAAACACCTTGGCTAAAATGTGTTTTTTCGGTTTTAAAATGGGTTTGATATAAATGTGAATACCAGTGTATTTAACCACTAATCCAGCCAAAATGATCATACCAACAACACGGCCAACAGCTGTGCTAATAGCAACACCAGCTACGCCATATTCAGGAATACCAAACCAGCCGTATAACAAAAATAAATTACCAACAAAGGTAATTAAATTCATGATCAAGGTTACCCACATAGCTTGTTGAGTAAATCCATGCGCGCGTATGGTTGCAGCTAAACACAAACCTATAGCTTCGGGTAACAAACATAAGCCGATAATTTGCAGATAAATTTTGCCATCAGAGTGTAAATGTTCAGGCAAATTCATTAAATGAACTATGCTATCGGCACCAAAAATAATGGTTAATGCGGCAACTAAACCTACAAATAAATTAAAACCAATTGATGAATAAACCACATGGCGCGCTGCCGTTTTATTATCCGCACCCAAGTATTGGGTTAACACCACACTGGCACCTATGGTGACAAAACTAAAAACAGTGATCGCAAGTTGAAAAACTTGATTGCCAATTGCCAGTGCAGCAACACCTTGCGATGAGATATGGCCAATCATAAAAGTATTCATAGCCGCAGTAAAAAAGTGCAAAGCCATGTCGATGAACAATGGCCAGGTGAGTGCGAACAAAGAATATTTTTTAACCGAACTTATCTGCATGTATAACCAATTATTAAAGCGCTTTCATAGGGGCGCGCATTAAACATGAATATAGGTTAAAAATCCAGCAAATCTAGCTAAAGTTCGAAGTTTATTTTGCCCCTTAAAGTCATTTAAACTAATTTTAAATAACTGCTAACCGAAATTTAATAACTAACAGTCAAATAGATCTTTTTTGTTATTATATTCGGCTGCCCTTTGATCTAAGTCCTGAGGCGTTAGTTGCCAGCCAGTTATATTATCAGCGACTAAACTAGCCAACATTTGAATATGCTGCTCATCACTATTCAGTGCTTCAATATAATTGTAAGTTTCACCGCCCGCTTCAATAAAATATTCGCGATTTTCTTCGCCAATTTCTTCTATTGTTTCAAGGCAATCCGCACTAAAACCAGGGCAAACCATATCAACTGATTTTATGCCATCTTGAGCTAATTGTTTTAGCGTATGGTCAGTATAAGGTTTTAACCATTCTTCGCGACCAAAACGGCTTTGAAAACAAGTTAAATATTGCTCTTTGTTTAAACCCAGTTCTTCTGCAAGTAAACGACTGGTTTTATGACATTCACAATAATATGGATCGCCTTTAGTTAAATAGCGTTTGGGAATGCCGTGATAAGTCATTAGCAATTTTTGAGCTTGGCCATTTTGTTGCCAATGCGAACGAACTTTGTCGGCAAGTGCTTTTATATATAGGACATTGTCGTGATAATGGCTGACAAACCTGAAATCTGGTAACCAACGGCGTGTAGCAAAATCACGTGCCACCGCATCAAAAGTAGAGGCCGTTGTTGTAGCCGAATACTGAGGGTACATAGGTAAAACAACTAATTTGCGTACACCAGAACTCAACATTTTTTCTAGTTTATTACCAATACTTGGGCTGCCGTAACGCATGGCAAAATCCACCACTATATTGTCACCATATTGCTGGGTTAAATTAAGCTGTAATTTTTCAGCCTGATTTTGTGTGTGAATTAACAAAGGTGAACCCTGCTCTGTCCATACAGTTTGATAAGCTTTTGCAGAACGAGCTGGGCGAAAATTTAAAATAACCCCATTTAAAACAAACCACCAAAGTGCACGTGGCGCTTCTACTACTCGCGGATCAGACAAAAATTCTTTAAGGTATCTTTTGAGCGCACTTTTTTCAGGTTTGTCAGGTGTGCCTAAATTGACTAACAACACGCCCACTTTATCTTGTTGTTCGTGACTAAAACCTGAATTGGTTCGATACATTAAAGACCCCTTCTTATATAACTAAATACATCAATAAATTCTTCACCAGTATATACCGCAAAAATTAAATTAGATCACTGATCTGGCGTAAACAATCAATTGAGTTAATCGAAAATACTGATTATTAGTTAACCACTGTTAATAGGTTATTTTTTATACAAAAATGCGTTAAACTAGCATTTGCTGCAAATTTGTACGAAATGCACCAAGTCAGTATTCATCGGCCTGATCAATATTTGATCAAAGGTTGATCAGAGTTTGATCACTGCAAGATCACAAGTTATCCACATTTGCTGTTGAAAAAAGATCTGGATGTGGATAAACACTGAATATCAAGCGGATAAACTTTGATCAACCAAGGGATAAAAATTGGTGTAACATATGGGTGTGGATAAAAGGGCAAGTTATTTGCAGCTTGATCAAAGATTGATCAAATGATGATCACTTATTATTCAATTTGTAATTTCATGATCATTAAGGTTTTTTTGCCGTTACCCACAGAAAACGGCTTCAGTAATAACAGTAACAATAAAGATCTATATATAAATATATATATTTTTATAAATTGATTTCCAAAAATTTGCTTTGGCTATAAAATAGCCGCCCTTTTTTTGGGATCGACGTAAGACAGGTGTATATGCATTCTTTTGAACAAAATTTTGATGTCATTGTAGTTGGTGGTGGTCATGCTGGTACTGAAGCCGCAATGGCAGCTGCGCGTATGGGCGCAAATACCTTATTGTTGACCCACAATATTGAAACTTTAGGCCAGATGTCTTGTAATCCAGCAATTGGTGGAATCGGCAAAGGTCATCTAGTTAAAGAAATTGATGCACTTGGTGGCTTAATGGCAAAAGCAACCGACAAAGGTGGTATTCAATTTAGAACATTAAATTCGAGTAAAGGTCCTGCTGTTCGTGCAACTCGTGCACAAGCAGATAGACAGTTATATCGAGCAGCTGTCAGACAAGCATTAGAAAATCAGCCTAATTTAAAAATATTCCAACAAGCTTGTGACGACTTAATTGTTGAACAAGAGCAAGTTGTTGGTGTTGTCAGCCAAATGGGTTTGAAGTTTTTTGCTAAATCAGTGGTTTTAACAACGGGTACTTTCTTAGGTGGACAAATTCATATTGGTTTACAAAATTACAGCGGTGGACGTGCAGGTGATCCGCCGTCAATCGCATTAGCCAATAGATTACGTGAATTACCTTTTCGAGTTGGCCGGTTAAAAACCGGGACGCCACCGCGTATTGATGCAAGATCTGTCGATTTTTCTGTGATGCAAGAACAACCAGGTGACGATCCAGCACCTGTTTTTTCGTTTATGGGTAAACAAACTGATCACCCACAACAGATCCCGTGTTATATCACACATACCAATGAACAAACCCATGAGATTATTCGCGGTGGATTAGACAGATCGCCTATGTATTCTGGGGTGATTGAAGGTATAGGTCCGAGATATTGTCCATCAATTGAAGATAAAATTGTTCGTTTTGCTGATAAAAATTCGCATCAAATTTTTATTGAGCCAGAAGGGTTAACCACTCATGAACTATATCCAAATGGTATATCAACTAGTTTGCCATTTGATGTGCAATTAAATTTAGTTCACTCGATTCGCGGTATGGAAAATGCGCATATTACCCGTCCAGGTTATGCAATTGAGTATGACTTTTTTGATCCGCGCGATCTAAAACAAACACTTGAAACCAAATTCATTCAAAAACTGTTTTTCGCCGGACAAATTAACGGCACAACAGGTTACGAAGAAGCGGGCGCTCAAGGCTTATTGGCCGGTACCAATGCCGCTTTAGCTGCGCTTGAAAAAGATCCATTTGTGATCAGACGTGATCAAGCATACATGGGTGTGCTAGTTGATGATCTAACAACGCTTGGCACCAAAGAGCCTTACCGCATGTTTACTAGTCGTGCTGAATATCGTTTGTTATTACGTGAAGACAACGCAGACATTCGTTTGACTGAAGCTGGCCGACAAGTAGGTTTAATTGGCGATGAGCAATGGGCTTTCTACAACAACAAACTAGAAAGCATAGAGCAAGAAAAACAAAGATTAAAAACCACTTGGGTTCACAGCAAACACGCTGGGATTGAAGCGGTTAATGGCATGACAAAAAATCCTTTGCAGCGTGAACATTCGCTTGAAGAATTATTACGTCGTCCTGAAATAACTTATGAAAAATTGATGTCAGTTGAGTCGCTAGGCCCTGGTTTAGCTGACAAGGCGGCAGGTGACCAAGTTGAAATTCAGGTTAAATACGCAGGTTATATCGAACGTCAAAAAGATGAAATCGACCGAACTATGCGTAACGAAAATACCCGTTTACCAGCTGATTTTGATTATTCGCAAGTGTCTGGTTTATCAAACGAAGTCATCGCCAAACTCAAGGAATATAAACCAGAAACCATAGGTCAAGCGTCGCGAATTTCAGGTATTACACCAGCGGCAATTTCTTTGTTGTTAGTTTGCTTGAAGAAACAAGGTTTGTTGAGGAAATCAGCTTAATGTCGAATTTGCCAAGCCAACTTCAACAAATACTGGCTGATCTAAATTTAGCGGCAAGTGATCATCAGCGATCACAATTGCTCGATTTAGTTGCTCAGTTAGACAAGTGGAACAAAGCGTATAATTTAACTTCAGTGCGCGATCCCAAAGACATGATGATCCGCCATATTGCCGATTCACTTGCTTTGGTCGAGCACTTACCTAAAGGGCAAAAATACATAGACGTAGGTACAGGTCCCGGTTTGCCTGGCCTGCCTTTGGCGATTATGATGCCGGATAGTCAGTTTGTTTTGCTCGATAGTTTGGGTAAACGAATTCGGTTCATTCAACAAACTGTTTTTGCATTAGGTATAACCAATGTCACAGCTGTGCAAAGTAGAGTTGAGGAATATCAAGAGGTTAACTCATTTGATGGCGTGATCAGCCGTGCTTTTGCTTCACTTGAAGATATGCTCAGTTGGTGTCAACATCTACCCAAACAAGCCGACGCTGATAATCCATCTGCAAAAAAAGGTCACTTTTTTGCGATGAAAGGCGTTTATCCGCAGGAAGAAATTGATAAACTGGCGGCGAATTTCAAAATTGAACGTGTCGTTAAACTTAACGTACCGGGATTAGCTGAAGAGCGTCATTTAGTCGACTTAGTTGTAGACACAGAATCTGAATAACACAGTGAGGCGGTCATGGGAAAAATCATAGCAATCGCAAATCAAAAGGGTGGTGTTGGCAAAACCACAACCGCGGTTAATTTAGCCGCGTCAATGGCTGCGACCAAACGCAAAGTATTGTTAATTGATTTAGATCCGCAAGGCAACGCAACCATGGGAAGTGGTGTCGACAAATACGAAGTTGCGGCAACAGCCTACGAGTTGTTGATTGAAGAAATGCCACTTGACCAAGTGGTTGAAAAAGATACAACGGGTAAATACGATCTTGTTGCGGCAAATTCAGATGTAACAGCTGCTGAAATCAAATTGATGGAATGTTTTGCGCGTGAATTAAAATTGCGCAACGCTTTGGCCAGTTTTAAAAATCACTATGATTTTATCATCATAGATTGTCCGCCTTCGCTCAACATGTTGACTGTCAATGCTATGGCTGCAGCCGATTCTGTGCTTGTACCTATGCAATGTGAATATTACGCATTGGAAGGTTTAACCGCCTTGATGGACACCATCAACAAACTTGCATCTGTGGTGAATCCAGATTTGGCCATCGAAGGTATCTTACGCACCATGTACGATCCGCGTAATCGACTAGCCAATGATGTTTCAGAGCAATTAAAAACTCATTTTGGCGATAAAGTTTATCGCACTGTCATTCCTCGAAATGTTCGACTGGCTGAAGCACCGAGTTTTGGTAGCCCAGTTATGTATTACGACAAAGCTTCTGCTGGTGCTCGCGCCTATTTAGCTTTGGCTGGTGAGATGATCCGTCGAGCAGAAAAACAAAAAACCAAACAAGTAGCATAAAAATCAGGTAAAAAATTCATGTCGGTTAAAAAACGTGGTTTAGGGCGCGGACTAGACGCCTTGCTTGCAACAAGCAGTGCCAAAAGTCAGGTAGAGGCAAACAATGCAGCTGCTGAAAATTCATCAGAAACTCAAACAGCGCAAAAAGGCGAGTTGCGTAAACTGCCAGTCGAGTTTTTAAAACCAGGTAAATACCAACCACGTAAAGACATGTCTCCAGAAGCGCTTGAAGAACTCGCCAGTTCTATCCGCGCTCAAGGCATCATCCAACCAATCGTTGTTCGCCAAACCGGTGAAGATCAATTCGAAATTATTGCCGGTGAACGCCGCTGGCGGGCAGCGCAATTAGCTGGCTTAGATGTTATTCCGTGTTTGGTTAAAGACATTCCTGACGAAGCGGCTGTTGCCATTGCACTGATTGAAAACATCCAACGCGAAGATTTAAACGCGATGGAAGAGGCGATCGCACTTGATCGTTTGATGCAAGAATTTGAACTAACCCATCAACAAGTTGCCGACGCTGTGGGCAAATCGCGTACTGCGGTTACTAACTTATTGCGCTTAAATGGCCTTGAAGACGAAGTTAAAACTTTATTGGAGCATGGTGACATTGAAATGGGTCATGCTCGTACCTTGCTTGCGTTGGAAAGTGAACAGCAAGTTGAAGCAGCGCGTATTGTTGCTGCCAAAGGTTTAACGGTTCGTGAGACAGAAAAGCTCGTTAATAAAATTTTGGCTGGACCTGTTGAGAAAGCCGACAAAAAAGTTGATCCGGATATCGAAGCTTTGCAAAACGAATTATCTGAGCGCATTGGTTCAAATGTGAGCATTAGTCATAACCGTGCTGGCAAAGGTAAAATGGTTATTAATTTTGCCAACTTAGATACATTAGAAGGCATTATCGAAAGGTTAAGACAACAAGCTTAACAAAGTATTAACTGAATGATCATTTTCGATCATTCTTGCGTATACAAAGCTTGGTTTGCTTAGCTGTTTTCATTGAAAACCATGGAATATTCTGTATACTCTGCGAAAAATTTTGCATCACTTTTGTGCGTTGATTTAACGCGTGGTGCTTGCTAGCAACGTAAAGAGTTATATTATTTTGAACAAACTGGCCTTAGCGGGACTTGTAACCGCAAGTAAAATAATAGGTTTTCAGTTTTTCCTAGTTGCTTGCGTGAGCTTATTAATTTTAATAATTCAAAACCAAAACGCTGCATTGTCTTCGTTTGTGGGTGGTAGTTGTGGCATTTTGCCCAATATTGTTTTAGCGATGTTTTTATTTTCCAGCGCTGGGGCCTCACAACTTAAAACCACTATGAGTCGATTTTATCGAGGTTGTTCGATCAAATTGATTCTAACCAGCATAGTGCTGGCCGTTATTTTAAAATCGCAGTTGTTTTTAGTCGGTTTTGTTTTTTTTGGCTTTGCATTGGCGCTGGTCGCGCATGTATTAGCACCGATTTTTTTTCATTAACTTTATTGGGTAATAACAATGGCAGCAAATGGTGAGTCTCTGACTTCTCAGGGCTATATCCAGCACCACTTAACCAACGCCAAAGCATGTTTTACAGACCAAGGTCTGTCATTCAATTATGCTTGTAGCGACGCTGGTTTTTGGACTTGGCATATAGACACTCTAGGCTGGTCTATCTTCTTAGGCCTCATATTTATTCTAACCTTCCGCAGTGCAGCAAAAAAAGCAACAACAGGTGTGCCTGGCAAGTTTCAATGTGCAGTTGAGATGATTGTTGAGTTTGTTGGCAAAAGTGTTAAAGACACCTACCACGGTGATAGCAAATTAATTGCTCCTTTAGCGTTAACCATCTTCGTTTGGGTATTTTTGCTTAACTTTATGGACTGGATCCCAGTTGATTGGGTTGGTACCTTGACTGCAGTGATTGCAGGTGAATCTTGGCAGATTATTGAGTCTGGTCAGTCTCACGTTTATCACAAAATTGTACCTACAACTGACTTGAACATGACCTTTGGTCTATCTATCTCTGTACTTGCGTTAATGATTTATTACGCAGTTAAAATCAAAGGTGTTGGTGGTTTCTTAAAAGAGCTTTACGCACATCCATTTAATACACCTTGGTTATATTGGTTCAACCTAATCTTAGAAACTATCGCATTAATCGCTAAACCAGTTTCTTTGGCATTACGTTTATTCGGTAACATGTATGCGGCAGAGCTTATCTTCATCCTAATTGCAACTATTGGTTTATACCAATTACCAGTGCATTTTGTATGGGCGGCTTTCCACTTATTAGTTATCCCGTTACAAGCTTTTATCTTCATGATGCTGACAATTGTTTATCTAAGCATGATGAGTGAAAAACACTAAATTTTTAATTTAACTTTAACTTTAACTTTCAAATCTTTGGAGAAATAAAATGACATTAATCGCTGTTGCTATTTTGATTGGTCTAGGTGCATTAGGTACAGCACTTGGTTTCGGTTTATTAGGTGGTAAGTTCTTAGAAGCTTCTGCTCGTCAACCTGAATTAGCGCCTCAATTGCAAGTAAAAATGTTCATCGTAGCGGGTCTTATCGATGCGATCGCAATGATCGGTGTTGGTATCGCGTTATACATGCTATTTGTTATTGGTGTTTAAGATTACTTTAAGTAGCTATTTCTTGTTAAACATTGATAACTTACTAAGGGGGTCGTTGTGAATTTCAACGCAACTCTAATTGGCGAATCGATAGCATTTTTTGTATTTGTTGTTTTTACAATGAAATACGTTTGGCCACAACTAAATGGTGCAATTGAAGCTCGTCAAAAGCAAATTGAAGAAGGCTTAGCAGCATCAGAACAAGCTGAAAAAGACTTAGAGTTAGCTAAAAAAGAAGCGACTAATAAGTTGAAAGAAGCTAAATCTCAAGCTGCAGCTATTATTGAGCAGGCTAAGAAACGCGAAGCTCTTATCATTGAAGAAGCGGCTGATAAAGCACGTGCTGAAAGTGACAAGATTTTAGCTCAAGGCCAAGCTGAGTTAGAAGCTGAACGCAATAGAGCTCGTGCTGAATTACGTGCACAAGTAGCTGTATTAGCGGTTACAGGTGCAGAGAAAATTATTGCACGTTCTATCGATGCTAAAGCTCAAGCGGATATCCTTGACCAATTGGTTGAGGAACTATAAGGGGTAATTATTATGTCTGAATTGACAACTGTTGCCCGACCATACGCCAAAGCAGCTTTTGATTATGCTGTTGAGCACAATGCCATTGATAACTGGCTTGCTATGTTAGTGTTTGCTGCGGAAGTTTCTAAAAATGAAACTATCAAGCAGTTAATTAAAAGTACAGCTAACAAAGAAGAAGTGACTAAAGTTTTCATCGGCGTTTGTGAAGAGCAGCTTGACCAAAATGGTCAAAACTTAATTAAACTGATGGCTGAAAATAATCGCTTGAGTTTATTGCCTGACGTGGCGACGTTATTTTCTGAACTGAAAAACGAGTATGAACAAACAGTTGAAGTGGCTGTTACATCTGCCGTTGAGTTATCTGCGAAACAGCAAGATAGTTTAGTTCAATCATTAGAAAAGCGTTTAGCCAAAAAAGTTAAGCTTAATTGTCGTGTAGACGAGTCCATTGTTGGGGGCTTGTTAATCAAAGCTGGTGATACAGTGATTGATAGCACGATTCGCG
This sequence comes from Catenovulum agarivorans YM01, assembly GCF_000281085.1. Classification (GTDB taxonomy): domain Bacteria; phylum Pseudomonadota; class Gammaproteobacteria; order Enterobacterales; family Alteromonadaceae; genus Catenovulum; species Catenovulum agarivorans. The sequence goes on along the minus strand of NZ_JH767522.1, from coordinate 399,519 downwards.
GAAAATTGGATCGACTAGCAACTAGCTTGCAGTCGTAGGGGAATAAGAGCATGCAACTGAATTCCACTGAAATTGCAGAACTAATCAAAAAACGTATTGAGAAGTTCGAAATCGTCAGTGAAGCTCGTAACGAAGGTACAATCGTATCTGTTACTGACGGTATCATCCGCATTCACGGCTTAGCCGATGTAATGCAAGGTGAGATGATTGAGCTTCCAGGTAGCCGTTTTGCTATCGCATTAAACTTAGAAAGAGACTCTGTTGGTGCGGTTGTAATGGGCCCATATGCAGACTTACAAGAAGGCGCTAAAGTTAAAGGTACAGGTCGTATCTTAGAAGTGCCAGTAGGTCCTGGTTTATTAGGCCGTGTGGTAAACACATTAGGTCAACCAATCGACGGTAAAGGCCCAATCGAAAATGATGGCTTTGAACCAGTTGAAAAAATTGCTCCGGGTGTAATCGATCGTCAATCAGTTGATGAGCCTTTACAAACTGGTTATAAAGCAATCGACTCTATGGTTCCAATCGGTCGTGGTCAGCGTGAGCTTATCATAGGTGACCGTCAAATCGGTAAATCAGCTGTTGCTATCGATGCAATCATCAACCAAAAAGGTACAGGCGTTAAATGTATCTATGTTGCGATTGGTCAAAAAGCATCTACGCTTTCAAACGTTGTTCGTAAATTAGAACAACATGGCGCGTTAGAGCACACTATTATCGTAGCAGCAAATGCTTCTGAATCAGCGGCACTTCAGTACCTAGCACCTTATGCTGGTTGTACTATGGGTGAATACTTCCGTGACCGTGGTCAAGATGCATTGATTGTTTATGATGATTTGTCTAAGCAAGCTGTTGCTTACCGTCAAGTTTCATTATTGTTACGTCGTCCACCAGGTCGTGAAGCTTACCCAGGTGACGTTTTCTATCTTCACTCACGTCTACTTGAGCGTGCATCTCGTGTTAACGCGGATTACGTTGAAAAGTACACTAAAGGTGAAGTTAAAGGTAAAACAGGTTCATTAACTGCATTACCTATTATCGAAACTCAAGCTGGTGACGTTTCTGCTTTCGTACCTACTAACGTAATTTCAATTACTGACGGTCAGATCTTCTTAGAAACTGGCATGTTCAACTCAGGTATCCGTCCGGCAATCAATGCTGGTATCTCGGTATCTCGTGTTGGTGGTGCAGCGCAAACTAAAATCATCAAAAAATTAGGCGGTGGTATTCGTCTAGCTTTAGCTCAGTATCGTGAACTTGCAGCCTTTGCTCAATTCGCTTCAGATTTAGATGACGCAACTCGTGCACAATTAGAGCACGGTCAACGCGTAACTGAATTAATGAAGCAAAAGCAATTTGCTCCATTGAGTGTTAGCTTAATGGCTGTTTCATTGTTCGCAGCGGACAAAGGTTTCTTGAATGATGTTGAATTAGACAAGATCCTTGCTTTTGAAGCCGCTCTTCATTCATATGTAAAATCTGAGCATGCAGAATTAATGGCTAAAATCGATGAGAAAGGCGACTATAACGCTGACATCGAAGCTGCATTAAAAGCTGCTTTAGAAGCATTCAAATCGACTCAAACTTGGTAATAAGTTGAGTCTACGATTAATTTAATCGGAGTGAAGAGAAATGGCCGGCGCTAAAGAGATAAAAGGTAAAATTGGCAGTGTTCAAAACACTCAAAAAATTACCAGCGCAATGGAGATGGTTGCAGCGAGTAAAATGCGTAAAGCACAAGATCGCATGGCAGCTTCTCGTCCATACGCAGAAAGTATGCGTAAGGTGATCGGTCATATCGCGCTTGCAAGTTCTGACTATAAGCATCCTTATATGGAAGAACGTGAAATCAAGCGCGTAGGTTACATTGTTGTTTCAACTGACCGTGGTCTTTGTGGCGGCTTAAACACCAATTTGTTTAAGCAAGTTATCAAAGAGTACGCTCAGTGGCGTAAAAAAGATGTGGCAGTAGACTTTGGCGTAATTGGCGCTAAAGCAACCTCATTCTTTGACAACTTTGGTGGCAATATTGTTGCTCAAGCTTCTGGCTTAGGTGACAAACCATCAGTAACCGACTTAGTAGGTTCTGTGCAGGTTATGTTAAAAGCATACGAAGAAGGTCAAATCGACCGCTTGTATGTGGTTTACAATAATTTCGTAAACACCATGACACAAACCCCTACGATCGATCAGCTTTTACCTTTGCCTAAAGGCGAGGTGAGCGAACAAAAACATAATTGGGATTACATATACGAGCCAAGTGCAGAAGCAATTCTGGAACAATTATTAACTCGTTATATTGAGTCTCAGGTATATCAGGCTGTTGTTGAAAATGTCGCGTCAGAAATGGCAGCGCGAATGGTAGCAATGAAAGCTGCAACCGATAACGCAGGCAACCTGATTAAAGAATTGCAATTAGTCTACAACAAAGCGCGTCAAGCAGCGATTACTCAAGAATTGAGTGAAATCGTCGCTGGTGCAGCGGCAGTTTAGGCAAAGGCAGCAACGATTTAGAGGAAAGATAATGAGTTCAGGTCTAGTCGTTCAAGTCATCGGCGCGGTTGTGGACATTGAGTTTCCACAAGGTTCTGTACCGCAAGTATACGATGCGTTGAAAGTAGAAGAAGGCGATATCGCTGGTCTGACGATAGAAGTTCAGCAGCAATTAGGTGGTGGTGTTGTTCGTGGCATCGCTATGGGTTCTTCAGATGGTTTACGTCGTGGTCTTAAAGTTGTGAATACTGGTGAGCCAGTATCAGTACCTGTAGGTATTAAAACTTTGGGTCGTATCATGGACGTTTTAGGTAACCCAATTGATGAAGCGGGTCCTATTGGTGAAGAAGAGCGTTGGTCTATCCACCGTGAAGCACCAAGCTATGAAGAGCAAGCTAACTCAAACGATTTATTAGAAACTGGTATCAAAGTAATCGACTTAGTATGTCCATTCGCTAAAGGTGGTAAAGTTGGTTTATTCGGTGGTGCTGGTGTTGGTAAAACCGTAAACATGATGGAGCTTATCCGTAACATCGCTATCGAGCACAGTGGTTACTCTGTATTCGCTGGTGTTGGTGAGCGTACTCGTGAAGGTAATGACTTCTATCATGAAATGAACGATTCTAACGTACTTGATAAAGTTGCGTTGGTTTACGGTCAGATGAATGAGCCACCGGGCAACCGTTTACGCGTAGCGTTAACTGGTTTGACTATGGCAGAAAAATTCCGTGACGAAGGTCGTGACGTATTATTCTTCGTAGATAACATCTACCGTTATACACTTGCTGGTACTGAGGTATCTGCATTGTTAGGTCGTATGCCATCTGCGGTAGGTTACCAGCCTACTCTTGCTGAAGAAATGGGTGTTTTACAAGAGCGTATTACCTCTACTAAAACTGGTTCAATCACTTCAATTCAAGCGGTATATGTACCTGCGGATGACTTGACTGACCCGTCTCCAGCAACTACGTTCTCGCATCTTGATGCAACAGTTGTATTGTCACGTAACATCGCTTCTTTGGGTATTTACCCAGCGATCGACCCACTTGACTCAACTTCACGTCAATTAGACCCATTAGTTGTTGGTCAAGAGCACTATGAAGTTGCTCGTGGTGTGCAAATTGTTTTACAACGTTACAAAGAATTAAAAGATATCATCGCTATCTTAGGTATGGATGAATTATCTGAAGAAGATAAGCAAATCGTTGCTCGTGCTCGTAAGATCCAACGTTTCTTATCTCAGCCTTTCTTCGTAGCTGAAGTATTTAACAGTACACCTGGTCGCTACGTACCATTAAAAGATACTATTTCTGGATTTAAGGCTATTTTGGATGGTGAGTACGATCACCTACCTGAGCAAGCTTTCTACATGGTTGGTGCCATCGAAGAAGCTGTTGAAAAAGCTAAAAATCTATAAACCAGCCGGAGGTGAAGGATGGCAGCTATGACAACTCAATTAGACGTAGTCAGCGCCGAAGAGAAAATCTTCTCCGGTCTAGTTGAATCTATCCGTGTAACGGGTGTTGAAGGTGAGCTTGGTGTTCAATATGGCCATGCTCCACTTATTACACCAATTAAACCGGGTATGATTAAACTGGTTAAGCAGTTTGGTAAAGAAGAGCTGATTTACTTATCTGGTGGCGTACTAGAAGTTCAACCTGACGGCATTGTCGTTTTGGCTGATGTGGCGGTACGCGGTGATGACCTTGATGAGCAAGCAGCTGTTGAAGCTCAACGTAGAGCAAGAGAGCATATTAACAATGCTTCTTCTGATCTTAACTATGCTGAAGCTGCTATGGAGCTTGCAAAAGCCGTAGCCCAGATTAGAGTTATTGAAGAGCTTAAACGCCGCAAATAATTCTGCTGGAAAGAACTTTAAAAAAACCGCGTTTATCGCGGTTTTTTATTGTCTTAAATTTATGTTTTAATTAAACTTTCTATTCAATTTAAACTTATTAAAGGGATTTTATGCAATTTAAATCTATTGCCCTATCGAGCATATTCACTTTTTTACTGACCGCCTGTAATAGCCAAAATATCCAAGTTGATATTGATGGCGGTGAACAAACTCCTTCATACAAAAATTTAGTTGAAAGCGAAGACTTATATAATTTTTATGGTCACACTTATTCAACTATTTTTTCGTCGGACAGTATCGCTAATTACTATGGCTTTTCTTTTCCTACCTCTGATATATATATCGATTTGTTTAGTGAACAATATGCATGGAATAATGAGTCTAAGAGCTGGAAATTAGAGACAGACTTTCTGCCAGATGAAGATGATGATTCTGGTTCACCTGTTCACCTGTTCACCTGTTTACATGTTGCTCGATACTGGATGGCAGTCTTCTACAGCTAATCAGTTGTTGGTAGAGCACTCTTACGATAAACAAGGTAATTTACTCAGCCACTATAAAGTTGATGGAACAACTGTAGCTAGCTATAAGTTTTCTTTGGTTGATGAAGAAGATATCTCAGGCAAACCCATTGCCGATTTTTTAGATATTGAGGATGAAAATGTTACACCTACTGGTAATGTTTTTCCTGCTGGCGCAATACAATTTACTACTAAATTTGAAGGACTTTTAAGTGTATATCGAGTTGCAGCCACAGAAACTTGCATAGTTGAATATGTAAGTATGGACGGAAGTGATGATCCAATACGCCTTGAGTATTGCGAAACTGAAGAAGCGGTAATAAAGCAGCCTGATATTGAACAGGCGTTAACAGAGGTATCTGAATTATATAGCGAATTTAAGGATATTTGGTTAGCTTTACCGACAGAGGGCAGTTCTATCACTAAAGATGATTTATCTATTACCCATATTCGTTTTAGCCAGGCAGGGGAGATTCGTTTTCAAGTAGAAGACGAGTTTGAAAATACTAGTGAGATAAGCATTCAAGCTGGTTTAACAGAACAGGTTGTTAACGGTGAAACTTTGTATTTTGTACCATTCCCTGCTGGATATGAAACAGAAGATTCAGCCGAATGTTTTATCGCTCAAATAGAAGGTAGTTTACACTTTGGCCTTCACTTTGCTGCAAACAGTGAACAGTATCCGTTTGATGACACAGATGTTATCACCAACAAAATAGGCTTAGATGCACTAAAAGCTGAATTCGAATTAATAGCTGATTAACAATTCAGCAAACTAATATCTTTTATAGTTTTAGCAACTTTGAGCTAGTGAATATTATTTGCGACTATCTTTTAATTGTTGAATAAATGTTCAAGGAATTATTAGATGGTCGTAAACAATAATAAAATTTGGCCGGTTTGTACTATAGGTGCATTAGTCGCTGGGCTTGCTCTGCTGTTCGCTCTTAGCACGGATATTGGCGGTGTGTTTATTACACTGGGGTTTATATTTGCTGCACAGGCATTAAAACAGACAGATAATTTTAACAACTTAGCTTTTACCTTACTTATTTTTGCCGCTGTTAGTGCCTCGCTTTTTTATCCACAAGCTTTTAGCCATATTGGCGAATTCAATTTAAAACAACTGATTGTCCCTTTGCTTATGCTGATTATGTTTGGCATGGGCTGTTCGTTATCAGCAAAAGATTTTGCTGCGGTAATTAAAACACCCAAAGCTGTTGGGGTGGGGCTGTTATGTCAGTTTAGTTTAATGCCAATTATAGGTTTTGTGTTGGCGAGCATGACTGATTTACCACCTGAAATCGCCGCGGGTATCATACTAGTTGGCTGCTCACCAAGCGGCTTAGCATCAAATGTCATGGCCTTTATTTCAGGGGCTAACTTGGCGTTGTCGTTAACCTTAACTGCTGTCGCAACTCTACTCGCACCGTTCGTTACGCCTATTTTGATGAGTATACTGGCTGATCAGTATGTAGAAATTAACGTGATAGGCATGTTTTTAAGCATCTTAAAAATCGTTATATTGCCAATTGTTTTGGGGGTTGTTGTGAACACTTTGTTTAAGAAGAATTTAACCCTTATCAATAAAATTATGCCTTTGGTTTCCATGGCAGGCATAGCGTTAATTATTGCTATTATTACCGCTGCTGGGCGTGATGCCTTGTTGAGCATAGGTCTAGTACTTGTTGCTGTGGTAATTATCCACAATGTACTAGGTTATATTCTAGGTTACCGGCTGGCTAAATTATTTGGTTTAGATGAAGCTTCCGCTCGAACAATTTCATTTGAAGTTGGTATGCAGAATTCAGGGCTTGCATCAGGCATAGCTGTGGAAATGGGTAAGGTTGCCACTATGGGACTGGCTCCGGCCGTTTTTGGCCCTTTTATGAACATATCTGGTTCGGCTCTGGCAGCTTGGTGGCGTAAGCGTACGCCCAATCAAGCCGAAACAAGCTAGCTTTAATAAACGGCGAGGCTATGACTCGCCGTTAAACTCTTTATTTAACGCCTTTAAATAGCGCCCAATCGCGGCTTCTATGCGTATTTTATCCACTTTGTGCTGCGCACTGTCTACGTCATTTTTAAACTGGGCTTTAAGTTGAATAAAATACGCAGACTCGCTGCCTGTTTGTTTATATTCAGCTTTTAATACTTCAACTTTATCAAACTCTGCTTCACTGTGGGTCGCGACTGTATCTTGTTCAAGCATGTAATTATTGATAACAGTGCCCGCTGTTAATTTAATGCTGCGCTGTTCACTGATTTGTTTAAGTAGCGCGCTGGTTGCTTCTTTTCTACAGCTTATTTTGTTGTTGGTTGGGCATGGGTACTCAATGCTGTCAGTGACTGAGTCTGTTGATAACTGATTTTTATTAACAAGGTAGTCAATTAATTTTTGTTTATTCGTTTTGTTTGTCGCCGTATGTTGTTTGACTGCATCACTAATTTTTTCATGTAAACTCGCATATTTTAATTCAATTTCTTTACACTGAGCGCTGCGTTTTTGTATCGAGTCTCGTTGTTCACGTAGTGACATCACTTCCATTTCGGCAAACTGGCGTTCAGCTTGTGGGGCAGCACTATTCATTATTTGTTGCTGCTGTTCTAGTTGGCGTTGTAGGTATTGGTTTCTATCTTTAATGCTGGCTAATTTGGCTTGGCAGGCCTGATAACTGGTTTCTAGTTTTTGTTGTTGTTCTTGTGTGACTAACTGAGCTAAATGGCTTTGTTTAAGGTTATCCAATAAAGTTTGATAGGTTTTATCCTCGTTAGCTTGTGTGGTTAGTGTGATGCTAACCAACATCAAGCTGAATAATTGGGCTAATACTTTCATTTTAAATTCCTTTAACTTTTTCAGCTGTTATTTGGCAATTAAAGCCTGTTCAATTAATAGATATTCTAGCTGCTGTATTATTGTTTGCTGATGCTGAGGTAATGACATATGCGCCTGAATCAGTTGATTAACTTGATGCGATTGTTTGTTCGATACAGTAATTAAACTGGGATCATTTTGCCATTGCCAGATAATCTGTTTGTTTAAATTGGTTACTTCAAGTTCAATTAAATTTTGGTAACCATTTGCCTGTTCAAGCATAGAAGACTTTGCTGTAACCTGCATGTCCGCAGCTGTAACTGAATTGGCTATAGTTATATTGTGTTCTGTCAACAAAGTGAGTAGCTGACGTTTAAGCGCAAAAGGCTCTGCAGATACATATATGCTGCTAGTCGCAATTTTTTTCACTAGGGTGTTAAGTTGTTGCTCGAGTTTTTGCCGGTTTAAACTAACTAACACTTGTACAGTAAAGTTTTGTTGAGTTTGTTGTTGACCAAGCACTTGCCAATCATTAAACAAATTTTGCACATCTGCTAATTTAATTTTGTTCGCGTGTTTTGTTAGCAATGCAAATTTTCCCGCACCTTGTTCGGCAACTAATTGAATATTGTTTGATACTGAATTTTGCAGTGCTTGCTGCATAGCAGCATCAAAAGCTTGTTGATTTTTATCTACCTGCAACATGTCTACTTGGGCTTGGCTAAATTGCCACACTGTCGTTGGTGATGTTTGCCAGTCGATATTTAGGCTAGGGGCGGTTTGTTGGGCGCTAGGCGATAAAATGAGTTTGGCTTGAATACAGGTTTCATTGCCTTGCCAATAAGGCTCGGCAAAATCTAGCTGTTGCTGATGATTTTTTAACGCGGATGCTATTTGAGTAAAATCAATAGCAGCAGTTGAATCAACCCTTGTTGATGTCGAGCTATTTGCCAACAAATCGGCTAAATCCATTCTAGCTTGATTAGCTAGGTATTGAATAAACGAGTCAGTTAGCGACTGTTTTAAGCTTTCTGTCACTCGGCTACCACGTCCGTATTCACAATTATTCAGGTTTAATTCGACACCCTGTTCTATCAGTAGCATGCTAGGTTGTACATTTGCAGCATTGGCTGTTAGCAATGGTAAGCTAACCACAGCAACAATCATTCCTTGTATCCAAGCCTTAGTACTCATGTTTATAACCTGTTATCTACGTATTCTTGAGGCGCGCCAACTGAAACAACATATATTTTTTGATTACTGTTGGGACGGAAAATCCCATCATTGCTTTGTTGTTGAATTTTTTGCGCTAGTTTAGAGTTTTTCCATTGGACGATACGGCCATTCGCCGATGTTTTAGATGGATTAACTTCTGCTACACCTATTGGATCGACAAAACCGGCTTCATAAACAAACACTATCATGGTTTCTTTCGGTAAAATGCCCGCGTTTTGTCCGCGGTCGATAGAAATTTGGTTGCCTTTAATGCCCATAACTTCGCCGCTTGCCGGTAGCTCTGAAAGTAGGCGTGTAACCATAACGCTCAAACCTCGGCTGGCCATATCTGACATAACGGCTTGCACGTTTTGCTGATCTTGATAATTAAAACCAGTGTAGTATCGGCCAGACACTTCGGTAAAAACTAATTCGTCGTGGCTGCGCACTTCTTTCGATTCCACTCTAATTTTACCAATGTTGGGACTTGCAAGTTTTTCTTGGGTGAAAGGGTCTAGCACTGATGCTGTCATCTCTAAAAAGTATTGTGCAACACCATTGTATTCACCATAAAAACGGTCAGCGGTTTTAAGTGTATCGACTTTTAAAATATAATCTGGGTTGATTGCTCGATTTGTTGATAACTTTTGCGCTGTTGCAGCTGCATTATTGGCTAATTGTTTTTCGATTTCTTGCTGAATGGTTTTATCATCTTGAGTGATAATGCGAAATCGGTTTAACCCTGCAACCATGTTTTCTAACATTAGCTCAATTTGCTGATTATTTACCGCCGCCAGAGCTTGTTGCTCTGCCTTCTCGGCTTGTACGGTATTTTTATCAAAATATACCCGAATGGTTGGTTTTTTTAGCGGGCATCGTTCGTCTTCGTTATTGCGCTCAAAGGTACAGTATTTTAACCCTTGTGTATCAAAATAAGCGGGTACTTGAATGTCGGCATCGTTAAAAGCAAATGCTGATTTGGCGACCTGCATTTCACTGGGGTTAGTGCTGACAGCTTGTTGATTAGTTTGCTGACTAGGGTATTCAATTTTAGCTTTTGGCGTTGAACCACAGGCACTCAGTAACAGCGTGATTGAAGTCGTTAATGCTAGTTTAAATGTATTCATTATTTTCTCTGAGGTTGAGCTCTTTGATTTTGTTTTAGTTGAATTTGTTTGGTGATGTCTATCAGTGCTTTGTCATCTGCTATTAATGTATTAGCGTGTTGAGCTAGGGTTAATCTATCCATTAAGATACTGCTGGCTTTTTCAACTTTGTAATAATTGGCCAATAACAATAATCCTTCCATTTTTAAGAATTGACTCGGGTCATCTAACACTACTGTGCCCAGTTCAAGTACTTGCAAAGTAATAATGGCGGTTAGCTCGGCGTTTTTATTAAATATTTGTTGATTGGCTTTTTCGTATGCCTTGATTTTAGGGGCTATTTTTTCTGATGGTTTTTTTGCACCCTTGTCAAATTCGGCAATTGCAAGTGACAGTTCTTTTTCACTTTTACCTTGATTCGCACGTAAAAATGATTGCACATCTCTGTGGTTTAACGCCAGCGTGTTATAACTTTCTATTAAGTCGTATTGTTGTTTCGCGTATACCAAAGCTGTTTGTTGAACTTTATTAAAGGTATTTGAAATATTCAGTACCCCAAAACCTAGCGTATCCATGTCTTGTTTGAGCCGAGTTTCTTTTTCTGCTCGCTCTAATGTGGCGAAAGCTTCAGGTGTAATAATTTGATAATCTTGTTCAATTAACTCACGGGTTTGCCCGTCATCTAACAAGTGTACACCTGATATGGTATCCACAATAGACAAGCGGTTTGCGGTTTGTTGCTGTTTGCTTTTTTTCGCTTGTGGTTTGTTATTAGCGTTATTAACTATGTTGGTGGTTGCTTGGCTAACTGCTTGTTGAAAGCTTTGTATGTCTGTTGACTTGCAGCCAGTTAAACCTATACCTAACAATAATATTAAAATTTTGTTCGACATTATCTGTCCTTGTTATGACCTTTTATAACCACATTTTTTCGGAAAATGCGCTAATAAGTTGTTGCTGACGTTCACTTCTGTCGTTGGCAATTGCTTGTAAATTCAACTGATTTAAATTTTGCGGTTGTTCGCTGCTGGTAACCAACAGGTTTATTGCCAATTGTAATTTCTCCGCTGTTTTTTGTTGGTATTGGCCTAATATCACTTCACCACTAACAAAAATAGTTAACGGTTGTTGACCAATAAAACCAACTGCATTTTGGTATAAATTATTCTGAGCAAATAGATATTTGAGTTCATTAGGGACAACAAATTGATAGCTAAAACCAGCAGATGCATTTATCGCGTTTTGTAATAACGCTTGGTAATCTTGATACAAAGAATTTGAGTAAGCAAAAGCCTTGAGTAGCGCTATGTCTTTGAACAATTTACTCTGCATTTGCTTGAGCTGAAATTGACTAACCGCTAAGTGTGCTAAATTATTTTGCTGCTTGGCCAAGCTTTGCACTTGCTCAAGCTCGGTTAATCGTTGGGTCGCTTCTCTATGCAAGCTAGAGAAAAATGGTTGTTTTGCAACAGACACTGTTACTTGAATTTGCTCGGCTAACTTATTGGTTTTAATAACTTGGTAGTTATTGAAAGTGAACGGACGGGCGATTTGACTGCTCTGTTGAAAAAAAACACTGCTGTCATGTACGGCAAAGTTGTTGCGGCTTTGCTGTAATAAAGTATGAACTTGACTGCTTACATCTGAACTTAGACGTAAGCTTAAATTGGCCAAGGCATCTTCAATCGCGAGTTTTTCGTTATCACCAGTGCCAAGCGTATATAAATTACGGTTATCGTCGGCAGGAGCATTAAACTCGAATTGGGCAGTATTTGCACATGCTGATAGTAATAAAAAACAGCTTGTAATAACTAACTTAAATAATCGCATCCAAGCGACTCCCTGTTGATAAAATTATACTGCTTTGTTGAACGTTAATTAGAGCATAATTTTAGTCTAGTTATAATTAATTTTGCAGGCAAAAGTGTTAAATATCCCACAGCTTTTGCTTTGTTTGTGAAAGGTTACAAAATTTAACTTTACTCCTTCCTAAATATTTTACATGCTTATGCGGTTAATAAGGTTATGCATGAAGGGATTTGTAGGGCTTCATGTACAGCAAATACTTCTATTGTTTATTGGAAAGGAATTGATATGAATATCAAACGCATTGTTTTGGCTACGGGTTTTATGAGTGTTTTAGCTGCATGTGGTTCTACACAACAAGGTACAACATCATCTGTTGGTTCAAATATCCCTGATTGGGTATTAAACCCATTGGTTGAAAATGGCATTGCCGCTACGGATTGTGTGAAATTTTCGGGTAATTTGTCGGTTGATTCTAAAATGGCAGCAGCGAACAGTCGTGTTGCATTGGCGCAGCAAATTCAAACGAAAGTGGAAGCTTTAGATAAAACTTATAGCAGCCGCACTGACGCGAATGAAGAGACGACTGTTGGTACAACTTTTAGCTCGGTTTCAAAACAAATTACTAATCAAACTTTATCTGGTGCGCGTGTAATTAAAACTGACATTGTTAACATTGCTGGTAAAGATCATGTTTGTTCTTTAATGGAGTTAAATCCGTCTGCTACAGAAAACTTATTTGCGACTTTAGTTGAAAAAGCGGGTAAGAAAATTAATCCTGAAGATCAGCAGTTTTTGTATCAAGAATTTAAAGCATACAAAGCTGAGCAAGATTTAGCGGCTGAAATTGAGCGTTTAACTAACTAGACGCAACTATGGCCAAAAGCTGCATGGAGTATTTTTCGGAAAAACGCTGTAAATACTTCCATGTACGCTCTCAAACAACATCCATGTTGATTGAAGTTTTCCAAAAATCACTTCCATACATCTTTTTCGTATAGATGACATATGTAACCAGTATCCGAATTGACACCAATACAAGATCCCAAACCAACAAATTTAGTGTCCTTCGTCTTCACATCGTCATTTAGCTTGGTTATCCTAAGCGGCATTAAATACTAGATTAATAATTAAAAGGACGTGAGCATGTCTCAACCAATTACCAGTGTTATTTTAGCCGCGGGCAAAGGCACTCGCATGAAATCATCCTTGCCAAAAGTGCTGCATAAAGTAGGTGCTAAAGCTATGGTTGAACATGTAATAGATGCGAGCCGTTCCATTAATAGCGAAAAAGTTATTTTGATCTATGGTCACGGTGGTGAAAAACTGCAACAACACATTGCTGAACCATCACTTATTTGGGTTGAGCAAGCAGAACAATTGGGTACAGGCCATGCCGTGCAACAAGTAGTGCCGCATGTTGCCGATGACGAGCAAGTTTTAATTTTGTACGGTGATGTGCCACTGATTACCACTGAAACTTTAAATGCTTTGATGGCAGCAGCTCCGGCCAAAGGTATTGGTTTATTAACGGTTAATTTACCTAACCCAACAGGTTATGGCCGCATTATTCGTGATGGCGAAAACAATGTGGTTGCTATTGTTGAACAAAAAGATGCATCTGATGAGCAAAAACAAATCAACGAAGTTAATACAGGTATTTTAACGGCACCTGCTGGTTTATTAAAAACTTGGCTGTCGCAGCTCAGCAATGACAACGCGCAAGGTGAATATTATTTAACCGACGTGATTGCTATGTGTGCAGAGCAAGGTTATCCAATTGCAACAGCGCAACCTGCTGAAAGTTATGAAGTTGAAGGTGTGAATAACCGTTTGCAACAAGCTGCACTAGAGCGTATTTATCAACAGAAACAAGTTGAAGCTTTAATGGTTGAAGGCGTTACTTTCCGTGATCCTGCCCGTGTTGATGTGCGTGGCAGTGTAACTGTTGGCCAAGACGTAGCTGTGGACATAAATGTTATTTTTGAAGGCGAAGTGACTTTGGGTCATGGTGTGCAAATTGAAGCGAATTGTATTTTACGCAATTGTTCAATTGGCGATGGCACCTTAATTAAAGCCAATACAATTGTTGAAGATGCTAAAGTTGCTAATGACTGCTTTATCGGTCCATTTGCGCGTATTCGTCCAGGTTCTGAGTTTGCTGAAGGTGTGCATATTGGTAACTTTGTTGAAACCAAAAACACTAAAATAGCCAAAGGTTCGAAAGCCAATCATTTAACTTATTTAGGTGATTCTGATATTGGCTCTGGGGTAAACGTAGGCGCAGGTACTATTACTTGTAATTACGATGGTGCGAATAAATTCCGTACCACTATTGAAGACGGAGTGTTTGTTGGTTCAAATTCATCTTTGGTTGCGCCAATCACTATTGCTAAAGGCACAACCATAGGCGCGGGTTCAACTGTGACCAAAAGCTCACAAGCTGATGAGTTAGTAATAGCACGTGCCAAGCAACGCCATATCAGCGGTTGGGAACGACCAGTTAAAAATAAACAATAAGCTAGTCAGTTAACCCTCTAACTGCGGTAAATATGTCTGCAAACGACGGCGCTTTTTTAATTGAAATGTTCAACCTGAGTTTGCGGGCAATATCACTTGCCGAGATTAATCCTCGAATATGATTGTTTTGTTGGTCAACAACTAAACAATGTTGCACACCATTTTTTTGCAAAGTATTAACCACATCACCAATGCTTGATTTTATTATGTCTGAATAGTCGAGTGCTCGTAAGCTGTCGCGCGGCCGCATTAAATCGGCAACTAATACTTCATGTTGCTGAAAACCATTGACGACCATACTGACGACGCTTTGTTTACAAATATCGTCATAACTAATTAAACCTATCAACTCTTTGTTTTGGTCAACCACAAGTTTCATTTTTACATGGGTGCGGATCATCTCTTGCTCGGCCTCTAAAGCCGAAGTTTGGCTATCTATCATCAAAGGTTTGTGTTTTTTAAAGTCGGTAAATATTGCGATAGCGGCTGACCGAAGGTTAGTTTCTTCAAACTCTTCTGGTTGAACCAAGTGATCTTGTTGTTCGACTGAGTGTAGCGATAAATTTTTCATAGTTATCCTCAACTATTTTTTACCTTGTCCATCAATAAATGTAGTCGTCTTTTCAGCTTTTATGACCCACAGTCGCAAAAATATTTTAGTTATTTGAAATTTATTGGCTAAATAAGCGGTTATAGTTGTATATATTGCATAATTTATTGTTTAGGGGATTTTAGGTGAATTTAAAAAAATTCGTTCCAGTTATCTTATTGGCGTTTTTGGCTGGCTGCTCGGTTGCGGCTATCGAAGATAGATATTTAACTAAAGATACATATACAACAGTTGAAACTTTTACACTGAATACGGGTGATAATATCCCGTCAGTTGCATTAAAAGATGGGCAGGGGGAGCTGTTTAATTTACGCAACTTAGCTAATCAGCAAAACTTATTGCTTGTTATATATCGTGGTGAGTGGTGTCCGTTTTGTGTTAATCAATTGGAATCATTTGAAGCTGCGTTGCCTGAATTAAAAAATCATAATACACGTTTAGTCGCAATTAGCCCCGATGATGAAGCTACGACTAAAAATACCCAGAAGCAATTTGGCCAAGGTTATTTGTTTTTAACAGATCCCGAGCTTAAATTTGTTGATAGTTTAGGTTTGAAAAAAGATGCAACTACGCCACATCCGGCAACTATTTTGGTTAAAAAAGGGGGGGAAGTTGTATGGTTTTATGTAGATAAAGACTATAAAACTCGCCCAACAGGTGAACAAATTCGCACTGTGTTGCAGAAATTTTTGTAGATTTATTAGCATTAATCGCCAAGTATTTTATTGGAATTGCAGTTTGACTAGGTGTAAAGTGTAACAGGTATTGTGATGCAATAGAGGTGCGAATACATGGCTCAAGTTGATTTAGATGAACATTGGCAGGTTTTTATCCAGAATCAAGTTAGTAGTGGTCGCTACCACTCTGAGAGTGATGTAGTAGAGCAAGCGCTTCGTGATATGGAAGTTAAACATAAAAAAATAATGGCTTTGCGCAAACATTTGGATGAAGGTGCAAGTGATACTGTATCTGGCAATTATAGCGATATGGATATAGGCAACATGATGGAGTTGTTGGAGCGAAAAATTGACGGGACTGAAGGTTAAAATATCTAACAGGGCTGCAGCCGACCTAATCGATATTGCTACATATACAGCTAAGGAATGGGGAAAAGCACAAGCACTAAAATATGTGTCACAATTACGTAGCCGATTCATATGGATAGCTAAGCATCCAAAACTTGGTACTAACCGCAAAGACTTAAGAGAAGGATACTTTTGTTATCCACAAGGACAGCATCTTGTTTTTTATTCTATTGAACAAGAGTATATTTTGATAATAGGTGTGCTGCATAAAAGAATGGATTACTTAGCACACCTATAAGAATATTGTTAGCAACAATCACCCTAAACAAAAACCGCCATCTACTCGTATTGCCGCATTACGCATACCGCTAGATGCATTTGATGCTAAATAGTCAATGGCGGCAATCATATCTTCTGGTTGTAAAATTCGGCCCATAGGTGTGCCACTCATATTGCCTACTAACTCTGTGATTTGTTCATCTGACATACCAGCTTTAGTTTGAATTTCAGTTAAAGTCACACCTGGGCGTAAATGGTTTATACGCACACCTTGTGTAGCTAACTCTAAATTAATTGAGCCTGTTAAACCTTCAAACGCGGCTTTACTGGCGGAATAAACTGAAGCGGTCGGCCAAGCTTTTTCAACAGCAACGCTAGATACATAGACCACGCTGCACGGGTTAGCCAATACAGGGATAAAGCTTTGCAACATAATTGCTGGACCAAAAAAGTTAATTGCCATGGTTTGTTGCATCATCTGTTGGCTATTGTCTGCAAACATGGCTGGGTAAAATACCCCTGCGTTTAAAATTAAACTATCAATTTTAATTTGTTGGTTAGTTAAATGTGCGGCTAAAGAGTTAATTTGGTCAAAATCGGCATTGTCACAGACAAAACCTGTGATCTGATTTGTTCCAGCTAATTCACTTAATTGTTGCTCCGTCTGTTTTACTTTTGCCTCATCCCTGCCTGTGAATAAAACATTTTTGCCTTGGTCTACAAAATGTTTTGCTGTAGCCAAACCAATACCTGAAGTTGCACCTGTAATAAAAACGGTTTGTGTATTCATAGCTATTTCCTTTTTGTGAATAAATTTAATCTGTTGGTTATTTACACAACAGAGTTTATTGGTTTTAATTGTTGCTGATTAGATGGTTATGGATGAACACTTTGTTTCCCATTCGGAACGAATGCTGGTAAGTTGCGGAACGAATAACGAGGCGGCTATGCAAGAATTACACAAACACTTACCCAATTTGTATCTATTCAGATTGGTCGCACAACAAGGCAGTTTTCAAGCAGCAGCAAATGTTTTAAGTTTGCCGCGCTCGTCTGTCAGTAAAAAAATTCAGCAATTGGAAGAGGATTTACAGCTGAGATTATTACAGCGCTCTACCCGAAAACTATCGTTAACCGAAAATGGTTTAGCTTTGTTACAAGCAACCGAAAGTTTAAAAGAGGTGCTGAATAATACCCAGCAGATGTTGTCGAAACGCCAACAACAAGCTGTTGGACGGGTGAAAATAAGCTGCTCTACCGTTATTGGTGAGAAGTTTTTATTGCCGTTAATAGCTGAGCTTACCCAAACTTATCCACAAATATCGCTCGATCTCAATTTAACTGACAATGTGGTTGATTTAATTGCCGACAAGGTCGACATAGCTGTGCGGGTGGGGCAGTTGCCTGACTCGTCACTCATTGCGCGTAAAATAGGTCAAAAGTCGTGGGCTTGGTATGCCAGTCCAAGTTATTTAGACAAGTTTGGTACACCAAGTACACCACAAGAATTAGATAAACACGCCTGTTTAATTTTTAAAAATTCACATATCTGTCTGAATCATTGGCAGTTTATTGATAAACAAGGAGAGATTATCAATTACCAAGTGAAACAAAAGGTTACAGTAGACGATGGCCGAACTTTGGTACAGTTAGCTTGTTTAGGCCAAGGTATTTTGATGGTTGACCCTTTGTTAATTCAGCCAGAAATTGCCGCAGGTAAATTGGTGGCTATTTTTACCGATTACCACCACCCAAATACCATGCCGATTCATTTGGTTTGTTTAGGTAAACAAGCGCGTAGCAAAGCGGTAGATGAAGTATGGCGCGTATTAAACGTAAGAATGCCAGAATTGTTGCAAGTGGATGTGGTTTAACACTCATCTAACTAATATGTGGTCAGGTTAACTCTGTGCAGCTGTTAACAACGGAAACAATCCGCGCAAACCATTGGCGATAAATTCAATTGCGATAGCGGATAAAATTAAGCCCATAATGCGTGAAAATACATTGATGCCTGTAGTGCTAATTTTGGTTGCTAACCACGGGGCTGTGCGTAATACCGCAAATAAACAGGCGGTTAAGACTAATAAGGTTAAAGCCAGCATTAGATAATGGCCAATCGTATCGCCTTTATGTGCGGCTAAAATAACCGTACTAATAGCGCCCGGGCCTGCTAATAAAGGCATGGCCAAGGGGACAATGGCTACCGCGCTTTTATCTATTGACTCATGTGCTTCAGCTTCAGTTTGTTTAATTGGGCTGGTGCTGGCGTGCAACATGGAGATCGCCATAATCAAAATTAAAATACCGCCGCCTACTCTAAACGAGTCTATGGTAATGGCGAATACAGCAAGAATATAGTCGCCTAAAAACAGCGCGGATAACAAAATAACAGCGACAGTTAAACTGGCGCGATTGCAGGTGCTTTTTGTTTCAACTTGGCTGAAATTGTGTGTCATGCTGATAAATAAAGGTACAGCGCCAATTGGGTTGATAATCGCGAGCAGACCAATAAATATCTTTAAATATTCGCTTAAATCTAACATCGTATTCTCACAGTGGGCGGTAATTTTAGTATGGCTTAAAATTGAATTTATTCATCCTCTACAGCTGATATACACTCACCTTGTTTTTCGAGCCAATAAAAAGTATTGCCAACAATCACAATAGAGCCAGATACAACCGCGCTAATTGGCACCATAATAACTGCGCTAAACACAGCGCTGGCAAATTGTTTTACGCATTCATCATTTGAGCAGTTACCGACGGGGCGGTAAGTTTGTACTTCTTGTGTGGTTAAGGTGTATTTTTTACTGACGACTTGGCAGTCTTTGTCGTAGTACTGAATTTTTTGCGGTACAACTATGCAAGCTGCCAATATGATAGGTGCTGATGCCACCAGTAAGTTTTGCCATCTTGTATTCAGTTTCATTTATGTTTTCCTTGTAAAGTTACTTTTAAACCACCTAACTCAGACTCATCTAACCGCAGGTCTAAGTTATGCCATTTGGCGATTCGCGCGACTATTGCCAGCCCCATGCCATAACCTTGTGAATTTTTTTCACGGTAAAAAGGCAATAAAACTTTGTCTCTAATATCTGCGGCTATACCTTTGCCGTCGTCATTTATGCTCAGTTGCCAGCTTTGTTTGTTTTGTTTAAAACACACTATTATTTGCTGTTTACTGTAGCGACATGCATTAGTGATTAGGTTATTCAGCAACATATTAAAATAGTTGTGATCAACCTGAATACTGGCATTGTCGTTAATATCTAGCTGAATATTTTTATCTGGATAATGTTCGCTGCTGACCTGCAATAAATTATGCAGCTGTTGTTTTACTCGGTAGCTTTGTAGTTTTAGCGCAATTGTTTGTTGCTCTAAGCGGGCAAATTGCAACAGGGTTTCAACTAAGTTAGACATTTCGTCTAAATCACGACTCAGGCGGTTTATATGTTGCTGTGCATCTGCATCATCTTCAAATTTTTCTTCGAGCCAATCTATGCCAAAACGCAAACGCGCAATGGGTGTGCGTAAATCATGAGAGACAGCGCGGCTGAGCAATTTATTGTCATCTAATAAGGTTTGAATGCGCTGCGCCATTTGGTTGTAACCAATTTCTATTTGTTTAATGTAACTAAAATGGCTATTGGGAATACGCTGGCTGAGTTCGCCACTGCCAAATTTATTTAATGCCGCTTGAATAACAAATAACCGGCGGATCAAGGGAGCAGACCACAACATAACCAACAAGGCGATACCCGCATAAAAAAACAGTGTGAACCATAATCTATAGTCAGTTGTTTGTGCCGGTATTAACTGCTCGGCGGGTAGTTGATAACTTAAACTCATTATCTGTTGTGGATTGTTGGTATCTAACCAATGTAACGACATTTGTTGGCTAGACTGTAAAAATAACGGTTCACCAGTTTGTATATGCGTGGTTAACTCAGCGGGTAAAGCGAAGTCGGATACACTGGTTAAGCTCAAAGTTAAAGGGGCTTGAACTTGGCTTGCAGTTGTCAGCTGTTTTGCTAATGCAAATAAAAAACTTTGTTGCTGATTGAGCTGGATGTCTTGTTGTTGCTGCCGCTGAATTTTAAGGTAACTATAATCTAACAAATAGCCTAACCCTATCGCCGCACATAAAGTCACTGTTATTAATGATAGAGTGAAAGTTCGCATTGTTGTTGAGCCTAGAGCCAGCTAACTATTGTGCCAAGCTTGTTGGTTAAACAAATAACCTTTGGCGCGTATGGTTTTTATTTTTTCTGAAGGCTGTGCCGTATCTCCGAGTTTTTTGCGCAAACGCGAAATACTGATATCTATCGAACGATCAAAACCATCGTATTCCAAACCACGTAATGCTTTTAACAATGTTTCCCGTGAAACAATTTGACCGGCTTGGCTTGCAAGTAACCATAAAAGATCAAATTCATTGGCGGTAAGATCAATTTTTTCCTTGTTTAGTTTTACCCCTCGGCTGACTTTATCTATCAACAATTGGCCGAATTGCAGCTGCTCTGTGGTTGTTGGTTTCTCTCGGCGCAACAATGCTTGAATATGTGCTAATAAAACCCGAGGGCGCACGGGCTTGTGCATAAAGTCACTTACGCCTAACTCTAAACCTTTTATTTCGTCATTGTCTTCGCTGCTGGCGGTTAACATTAGAATCGGTGTTGGTTGTTGGCTGCGGATATGCTGGCAGACCTCAAAACCACTGAGTTTAGGTAGGTTTAAATCGAGTATGACTAAATCTATCGAGTGCTGATTAAATAGTTTAATCGCCTGCTCTCCATCAGCCGCATGGATAAGATTAAACTTATGGCTAACTAGATAGTCATTGATCCATTGGGCAAGCGACTGATCATCCTCTACCAATAAAATATTTAGTTTGTCTGTTAAAACAGTCGCCATGACGAACGCCTTTGTTGCGATTGGTTGTATACCCAAGCAATTTCAAAGCGCAATTGGGCTAAGGTTTGCTGCGAGTAGCTATTTTTAATACTAAAGACAACATCTTCAGTACTTTGCACATCGTATTGGAAAAAACCAGCTTGTTGGCCGTTTTGTTGCCAGCAGGTTAAAGCTTGAGGCGATGAGCTAATAAATAAACAATAAGAGCCTTTTGTGTTTATCTGCCAGTTAATATCAACCAGTTGATAACAAGTTTGCCCTTGGTGTAATGCAACGCAGCGAGCCGGAGTGGCTTGCATGCTTGCATCAAGCTGCTCGGCGTTAGCGTTTGGCTGCCAACTTAGGCTAACAATTAGCAATAAACTGGTTAAGCTTGTTTTAAACAAATCCTTGTTCCTCAGAATACGTAGCTTACTGACGAAGCAAAGATATGTGCTTCGTCATGAACTAGTAGTGGGCTGTCGTCAACACCAGAGAGTATTTTTGTATATCGATAAAAACCACGCCATACCCAGTCTTCTTTAATTGGATAAGTCAAACCAAACTCAGCATTGGCCCCTAGACCAGCTTTTGCATCTGAGTAAGCTGAAATTGTTTCACTGGCTTCTTCTGGACTGACATTAAAATAATATTCTCCGGCGTGTTTACTGTGATAAACCAGCCCAGCCAACAGGTGCAGATTTAGATTACGCTGCTGCCAGTTTTTACCCAATAAAGTGGAGATGGTGTGGCCGTCATGCGAGCCTGAAATATCTTGCAACAGCCGTACTTCTACCATGTAATCTGGGTGGGCGTAGTTGGCTCTAATACCTAAATTAAAATCGCCTTCACGTGGTTTTAACTTAGAGTTTTTCCACGTTTTGTTGTCATCATCATCCCCCATGCCGTAATGCACTGGCGCACCTATGATATCAACAGACCAAGTAGAATCACTCACTAGGTTATAGCCCATGTTAAAGCCGTTAATGCCTTCCGCATAAGCTTCTATAAAAAAACCTTTATATTGGTAACGGCCATTAATATTTAAATAGAATTCAGGTGCCCAACCAAAATCTTGGTCAATATTGTCTTCAGGATAACCCCATAGCGGGCTTTTATAATAGCTAATGCCTAACCCAAGATCTAAAAATCCGCCGTTTTGATCAGCTGGAATACTCGCGCCTCCCCGGACTGAGTGGCTTATATCGTCTGCTTGTAATGGGCTGGATAATGTTGCCACAGCTAACACACAGCTGAGGTAAAACTTAAACAATTGCATAAAACTGAAACCTTAATAATCCGTTATTGAATTGTGCGCGATTATCTCTGTTATATGTGTAACCGAGTGTAACAGAGCTTTAGTTAAATCAAAGCGTTACAAATTGATACATAACAGCAAAGCTCGGATACAAAAACAATTGAACTTGTTGTGTAAGCTTGCTGCATATTATTTGAAAGGAATCCTGTTATGCAATTTTCACTCAAACCCAGTTATCTCGCTTGGCTAATGTTAGTCGGCCAAAATGTATTTGCCCAAGATGGTGAATTACCCTCAGAATTGGCGCAAGCAGAATCAGTAGAAAAATCGTCAGCAACTGAAGAAATTATCGTAGTTGGCAGTCGCCGTGCTTATTACACACAAATTACCGAAAATGCTGAAAAACTTACTAGTATGCCGGGGTCTATGGGCGATCCTATTGCAGCAGTGAGTGCCTTGCCTGGTGTGATTATGCCAACTTCTGGCGGCGAACCAGCAGTGCGTGGTTCATCACCAGCAGATAATAAATATTATATAGACGGCATGCCGGCAGGTTATATTTTCCATCAATTTAATACCTCGATATTTGATGCGCAAACCATTCAAGATTTTCAACTCTATTCTGCTGGATTTGGTGCTGAGTATACTGGTGCAACTGGTGCTGTTTTTGATGTGCGTTTACGCGATCCGAAAAAACAAGAGCTAGCTGTTACTTTAGATGCGTCGTTATTGCGCGCAGGTGTGTTTGTTGAAGGACAAGTGACAGACAACTCAGCATTTTATTTATCAGCACGTAAAGGTCTGATTCAATATTTTATCCCAGAAGAAGATGAAGCGGATGAAGATGGTTTTCGAATTATTAGCCCACCAGAAGACAGTGATTATTTAGCCAAATATGTTTGGGATATTAACTCAAATCATCAAATTACCTTAATGGCTGTTGGTGCCAGTGATTATGCCGAAGCCGAGTTTACTCAAGCATCCGATATGGCCGCATTAAATCCAGATTTTGCAGGGGAAGCAAAAATTGATGAGGGGTTCGATAGCCAAGCAATTAGCTGGTTGTACAACCCAAGTCACAGTACAGAAATGAAGTGGATACTTGCCCGTTACCAAGACAAAATGACCACAGAATGGGGTGAAGACTACTACGAAAAAATTGATTTTGTTGAGCAATATATCAAAGGGCAAATTAAGTTTGCACTTGGCCAAGCGCACAATATTACTGTCGGCGCAGAGCACAAAAAAACACAATTTAAATATGATCTCGACTCAGTGCATTTTGTCTGCACTGAGTTTGACAGCCAGTGCCAAACGACACGGCGCGACAATATCCAAATTCAACATCAACTTAACAGTGAAGATAGCTCATTTTACATCAGTGACTATTGGCAACTTAACCCGAATGTCAGTTTAGAAACGGGCGTGCAAGCTACTTACAACAGTTATTTAGATGAAGAATTTGTCCATCCGCGCATGGCATTCACTTGGCATATTTTGCGCAACTTAACTTTGTTGTCGTCAGCCGGACGTTATAACCGCTTTGCTGATATAGGCACTGTTTTACCTGAAATTGGTAACCCAAATATGCAACAGCCAGTGTCAAATCATTACACATTTGGTTTTAAAGGTGATTTAGCCGAAAACTGGAACTGGCAAATCGACAGTTATTACAAAACCTTTGATCGACTACCAACAGCGTTAGCCGAAGAAGACGACCCAGAACAAGAATATTATGTTGCACAAACTTCGGGTGATGCCAAAGGTGTTGATTTATTACTCAATCGCGATCGTGCAAATAATTGGTATGGTTGGGCCTCAGTTAGTTATTCACGCAGTCAAAGAAGCAACAATTTAACCGGCCAAACTGCAGATTACCGACTTGATACCCCACTGGTGTTTAATTTAGTCGCCAATTATCAATTCAGTCCAACTTGGGATATTGGTTTTCGTTTTGTTGCTAAATCTGGTGAAGCCTATAACAAACCTGTCGGCATTGAGGAAAATCCATTGTTTCCAGACAGATATATAGGCGTTTATGACGAGCCTTATGGCGATAGATTACCTGTGTATGCGCGCTTAGATATACGTTTGCAACACGAATTTACCTTAATGAACAACCAGGCTAAATTTTTTGTTGATGTGATAAACGCACTGAATCGACGTAATACCATAGGGCGAGATTTAGACTACAAACGGGTAAATCAAACAGGCGAATTGTTTATTGAAGAAGAACAAGATCTCGGCATTTTTCCATCCGTTGGTATGAGTATTACTTTTTAACCAATGAAAGTTTTTTAATCGTTTCTCGGTCTAGTTTTTCATGCAAGGTTTTAAGTGAAAAACAACAGAGGATTCGCGAGATGAAGGTTAAACTGAGTCAGTATACTGTGTTATTGGCGGCTGTATTAACGTTAGCTAGCTGTGGCAGTGATACTAAAGTTGATATAGATGCAGGTGGTTCAAATTCAGAACAAATGAATGATGACATGGACATGATGGCTGATTATCAATGTGGCCAGAATGACCATCCGAGTGTTGGTAAAACTATGGTATTTAGCTCTTTAGCCCATGATGTTAGTGGTTCAGCACAAATCATTGATAACTGTACCATTCGGGTTTCTGCTTTTAACTATGACGGTGGTGGCCCAGCTGTTTATTTTTATGGCGGCATTGATGGTAACTACCGAGATGACGGCGCTGGTTTTGCGATTGGCCCTATGCTCAATGGCACTGTTTATAGTGGCGACAGTATAGACGTGATGTTAACTTCAGCAGACCAGCTCGACAAACTAAACGGTCTCAGTGTCTGGTGTGCGGATTTTAATGTTAGTTTTGGTGATGGGTTGTTTATGTAGTAAAAAATGGCTCAAACTACAGAGTAATTAAATTTTACAAGGACGTATTATGTACAAGAAAAACATCTCAACCGCTATGTTGTGTGCATTTGCAGCTATTGCGGGATTCACCGCCTTTGCGCACATGTCGTGTATTTATTTAGGGCCAGGCTGTTACCAAGCACAAATGGCACCGCCACAACTAATTGAATCTGCAAAAAACGGGACTTTATTAGCGCCGATAGCGACTGTTTTTGTATCTGCTCTTTTTGTTATTTGTGGGTTATTTGCTTTGTCGGCTGCAGGGCTCATTAAAATACTACCTTTCCTAACTACTGCAAGTTATGGCATTTCAGCTGTGTGTTTAGTTCGAGGGGTAGCAACTATTCCACTGTCGTTTTTGTATCCACAAATGGTAAGCGGCTTTTCAATTACCGCTGGTGCTATTTGGTTTATTGCGGGTTTATTGTTTCTGTTTGGTTTTCGTATGCAAAAATTTTAGACTAATCTGTATTTTTAGCTGAAGAAGACACGATCCTTCCTCTTGTAATTCCTTAATTTTCAAAAAATAGAATTTTGTGTTGATTGTTGACAATGTTTTGTTGTTTGTTGTATTTTTGTTTCTTGTGTTTTGTATTTCTTTGTCTAAGTGTTTATGGAATGTTGTTTAGAAAGGAAGCTCTAGAAAATCAATTTGATAAATTGCATGGTGACGTTGTTATCGTGCCAAAAGCTTCTGTTGTCACCACAATTGTAATTTTAGTACTTTGGGTCGTTTTAGTTGGTGTCTGGTTATATTCAGCTAATTATGCAAGAAAAGAAACAGTTTCAGGTTGGATTGAGCCATCGGGAGGGGTTTTACGAGTATTTGCAGATGGAAACATAGGTACCATTGAAAAAATAAATATTCAGGTCGGCCAGACGGTTAAAAGAGGTGATGAACTTTTTGTTATCTCAAGTACAAAAGCGCTCGAAAGCGGTAAAGAATTAGAATTTGAGTTGCTGGGAGAATATAAGGAGCAGCAAAAAGCGATCGCTAGCCGTATCGAAAGTGTAAAACAAATAAATGCGCTCGAAGTTGAACAAATTAAACAGCGAGCAGAAAATCTAGTCCAAGAGATCTCACAGGTAAATCTACAGATAGCTACGCTGAAAGATATGTTAGCGCTGGTGAATCTTCGTGAAGAAAATTTTAAAAATTTACAAACCCCAGGCTATGTATCTAAAGATCAATATATGTCTGTTAAAGAGCAAAAGCTCAGTATTCAATCCGAATATCAAACAGCGGTAAGAGGTCAACTTAAACTTAAGCACTCGTTATCAGAGCTTATTTACCAACAAAAAATATTGCCTCAGCAACATAAAAATGAAATTACCCAGCTTGAAAGACAATTGAGCGAATTGAACCAGCATATATTGCAATTAACCGGTCAGCAAAAATATGTTGTTAAAGCAAAAGTGGATGGGGTTATTGGCAATTTGCAGATGCAACAAGGAGATGTTGTATCGTCACAAGACTTACTTGCTACTATAAACCCCTTAGATGGAGCGTTTATCGCTAATGTTTTAGTTCCGGTTCGCGCTGCTGGTTTTTTGCAGCAAGGTCAAAGTTTAAAAATTCGTTACGATGCTTTTCCTTATCAAAAATTTGGTTTGTTTGATGGAGAAATCACTACAATTTCGCAAAGTATTATATTACCAAACGAAGTCATGCATGCTCATATTGCAGTACAAGAGCCTGTATATTTAGTTAAAGCTCAAATAAAACAAGACAAAATTAGTGCTTACAATCAGCAAATTGCATTGAAGTCGGGCATGACACTTTCCGCCGATATAGTGTTGGATAATCGAAACTTGTTCGAGTGGTTGTTAGAACCTATTTTGAGTGTACAAGGACGTTTATAATGTCATTAGTTTCCACACCATTGGATAATTTATTTACCCATTTTAGTCCAAATAAACTACCTGTAATTATACAAACCGAAGCGTCAGAATGTGGGCTCGCATGTTTGGCAATGATAGCTAGTTATTATGGTTATGAAACCGATCTTATATCCCTTCGGCGCAAGTTTTCGATATCCTCTCGTGGGGCTACACTTAAACAATTGATGAGCATTAGTAGTGAAATAGAGCTATCCAGCCGAGCTTTAAGGTTGGAAGTTGAACAAGCGCCTCAGTTGCAAATGCCTTGTATCCTGCATTGGGATTTAAATCACTTTGTGGTTTTAAAAAAAATAAATGGGAATAAATATACGATACACGACCCAGCACATGGTGAGCGTGTATTATCTGCCAATGAATTTTCAAAAAGTTTTACTGGCGTTGCCCTAGAATTAACGCCAACTCCAGAGTTTGAACAAAAAGAAGAAAAAAGCCGACTAACGTTGTCGCATTTCTGGTCTCGTATTTTTGGTTTAAAGCGCACGCTAATATATATTTTTGTGCTGTCGCTGCTGCTTCAACTCTTTTCTTTGATAACTCCATATTACATGCAAACCGTGGTAGACGATGTTTTGCTGCGCAGCGACCAAGATTTACTCGTAGCTTTGGCATTTGGGTTTGGGTTGTTATTAATCATCAACACCTTAACTTCGCTTTTCCGAGAGCTGGTAATTTTGAATTTATCCAGTCGATTAAATGTCCAAATGGCGCTGAATGTATTCAGGCATCTAATCCGTTTGCCCATGGAATATTTTTCTAAGCGACATATGGGAGATATTGTTTCGCGCTTTTCGTCATTGGGGCAAATTAGGACGCTATTAACTACAGGCTTGATCGCCGCACTACTAGATGGTTTGATGGCAATAGTCACTCTAGTCATGATGTTTATATATAGCAGTCAGTTATCCTTTATCGTTTTATTTACAGTCATTGTTTATGCGGTGCTACGCGCAATTTTATACCGACCTATTCGTATCTTAACTGAAGAAAGTATCACGACAGCAGCTAAAGACAGTAGCCACTTTATGGAAAGTGTTCGTGCCATTCAAACTATAAAACTATTCCAAAAAGAAAATGATAGACAAAGCCAGTGGTTAAACAAACTAGCAAATAGCATTAACAAAGGTATTCGACTAAAAAAATGGAATATTGGTTTTGCCAGCGCTAATCAAATTTTATTTGGTGTAGAGAATATCTTGGTAATTTATTTCGCGGCGATATTGGTGATGGACAATTTAATGACAGTAGGGATGTTGTTTGCGTTTATGAGCTATAAAGGTCGTTTTGTTGGTTCGATGCAAAGTCTAATTGAAAAATTTATCGAATTTAGAATGATTGGCCTACACTTTGAACGCCTCGCTGATATTGTTTATCAGCAGCAAGATTGCATGATCCCTAAAGTCCACAACTCAATCAATACTCTACAACAACAGAGCAGTCACTTAGGTCACATTTGCGTTAAATCCATTTACTACAAATACGACGAAATAGAACCATACGTATTTGAAAGTATTAGTTTTGAAATAGCGGCAGGTGAGTGTGTTGCTATAGTTGGCCCAAGTGGGTGTGGTAAATCAACTTTACTGAAATGTTTGATGGGTTTAATACCTATCAGTAGGGGCGAAATAATTGTAGACGGCCAACCCTTAAACAAAGCTACTGAATATAGGACGCAAATTGCAGCAGTCATGCAAGATGACCAATTGTTAAGTGGCAGCATTATGGAAAATATAGCCTGTTTTGAAGAACAAATTGATATGGATAGAGTTGTAATTTGCGCTCAAATCGCATGCATTCACAATGACATTTTAAGTTTGCCGATGCAATACAACACACTCATTGGTGACATGGGTTCCAATTTAAGCGGTGGTCAAAAGCAACGAGTTATCTTGGCTAGAGCCTTATATCGAAATCCCAAGATACTTTTTTTAGATGAAGCGACCAGCCATTTAGATAAAGGAAATGAAGCGCAAGTGAATGAAAACATAAAACAGCTTGGCATTACTCGTGTAATGGTCGCCCACAGACCTGAAACAATCGCGATGGCCGATAGAATAATTGAACTCAAATAAGGAGAAATTTTGTGCAATCCGTAGAAAAAATGTCTCAATTATCCAACAGAGAAAAAGAAGTGTTGCATTGTATCATTCAAGGATTAACAAACAGTGCAATCGCTCGAAAATTGTATGTAACAGAACATACAGTTAAATTTCACTGCAAAAATATATATTCAAAGCTAAGTGTAAAAAATAGAGTTGAGTTAATTTGCATAGCTAAAGTTCAGGGATAATTCACATGAAAAATGTAATACTTTATAGGCTTGAATATCAATGAAAAACGCACAGGTAGAAGAAAGCACACAAATTTCTAGGCAAGAAAAAATTTGTTTTTCATCAGGATTAATTGCCGACCACTATGCTTCACAAAGTATTATTTACTTGGCAATTCCAATCTACAATATACTATTTGCTGTTAACCCGGCCGCTGTGGGCTTTATATTGGGATTGTGTCGGTTTTGGGATGCTATATCAGATCCAATAGTTGGTAGTATTACCGATAACTTGAGAACCCGAACAGGTAGGCGAAAACCTGCTATACTGGCAGGTGCTATTTTGACTGGCGGGTTATTTCCACTGCTGTGGGCTGTTGATTTAAGTTGGTCAGAAAATACAAAAATAATCTATTTTTCAGTGGCTATGTTGCTTTACTACACAGCGTATACCGTGTTTTCAGTTTCTTACAATTCACTTTCGTTTGAAATGACGCCATGTTATTCAGAACGAACAAAGTTATACGCATTTAGAAATTTATTCGCCCAACCAATAACCATGGGTATTTTTTGGTTAATGGCATTTATTTACTCAGATATTTTTTCATCACCAATTCAAGGAACGCACATTGTAACCACATTGGTAGGCGCACTGATCATTGTTTGTGGTTTGTTGACTGCATTTTTTAGCAAAGAACGTTATTACAAACTTGCAAAAAATCAACAACGTATAAGCTTCTGGCAATCAATCAAAGAATTAAAACAATATACAACAATATGGATTCTTGTGACTTTAATGGTTATTGAGCTGTTATCCAGTGCATTTGTTGGCTCTTTGGGTTTTTACCTTACAACTTATTATGTGTTTTCTGGTGATATTCAAAGCGCTACCGAATTTAGTGCTTATTTAGGGACTGCATCGGTTATAGCGGGCATGTGCTCTTCATGGTTGGTTTATAAACTTTCTAATCTTGTATCCAAAGAAAAAATTATCTTGTGGGGGCTTATTATAAGTCTTTTGGCGTCGGTATCTAAAGAATGGACATTGTCACAGTCGTCACCAAATTTACTATTTGTCAGCGTTGTAATGCTTGCATTTTCATCTTCAGCATTTTGGATCTCTATTATTTCGATGATTGCCGATTTTTGTGACTGGGATGAATATAAATCCGGCGTTCGGCGTGAAGGCAGCGTTTCTTCAATAGTTAGCTGGTTTAATAAAGCCGCTATGGCTTTGGGTGTTATGTTGGCGGGGGCAACTTTATCTTACTTAGGCTTTGAAGGTGAAATCACAACTCCTTCAATGGAAAGTTTGCTTGAAATGAAACAATTGTGTATTTGGCTTCCCATCGCGTTATATAGCATAAGCATTGTAGTAATTTTACTGTACCCATTAACTAAAGATACAGTACTTGAATTAAGAGCAAAACTTGAATCGATCAGAGGAAGCGTTGTTTAGACCCTAAAGTTTTACCTGTAGTTAACTGGGTATTAAATGGTATGACTGAATCCCTTGCTATTGAAATTTTTTGGACAATAAATTTTGCAAAACTATACTTTTGGGTAGGTTTAATTGTTGGCTGTATATTGTAGTCTTTTGGTGGCGTTTTTTGCGCTAACTAATTGTAAGGAGAAGGAACATGAACGAAATTAGAGAATTAACATTTGAAGAAATTGAAGAAGTTAACGGAGCATTTTTAGTTAACGCTATTTCGGGCACAATAGGAGCGGTTACAGGAGCTGCTGCGGCCTATTTAGGCTCAGGCGGAAACCCTTCGATGGGGTCTGTGATTGGAGCGGCTGCAGCTGGGTTCGCTGGTGGTTTCGTATCACCTGGTTTTGCAGTTAGGAATACCGGAGCGGCGCTCGCTGCGATTGGAAATACTACTATGGGTGGCGGGATCGGCATGGCTGGCGCTGGCTTTGGTTATGAAATAGACCAATTTTAGTTAATTAAATTGACATGAAATTCAAGCTTGAGTGCCTTTAGAGCTTGAATTTCATTTTGCCCTAGGAACTATTGATACCGCTTTGAGGTTTTTTCGAGTGAGTAGCTCTTTAAACTTTCAGCTAATAAAGGTCGATTATGGACACACGAATTATTACCTATTTACCCAAAATGCTGTTAATTAGCATTTTTCTTTATTCAGTAGCAGTGTTTTATTCCGGTATATCTTTAGCGGTTACCTTAATAGGACTACTTTGGGGAGGTGTGATTGCTGCGATTTATCCAATTCTAGTAACCAAAGGTTATCACGGGTTCTCACAAGTGCTCTTAATACTAAGCCCAATTATTTTTTCTCGCTTCAAATCTCTGAATATCACTGGAATGGAGCCCTTAGAATTCATTCTTGCTGGTTTCGTTTCAATATGTGTCTGCTGGTTGCTAATGAAAAACACATTGAAAAGGTATATTAAAGAAGCATGCTAATGGCTTAGTTAAGCCTTTTCATAATGATTACATTTGATGCTGAATACCAAAATAATTCATGAGCTTAAAATTACGCTGAAACAGTTGGGTGCACAATATAGTCGGAGAGATTATATATTTACTCTGTTTAGCTTGCAGTTTATGTCGGCATTTTGCCTCTTTTTGTGTTGTTTCACATGGGCTGCTAATGAAATTGACAGTTTTCCGCTAAATGTTGAGCGTTCAAGGTGGGTTCCCGCTGTAACAATGTTTTTGCAATGTGCATTTTTATACGTGAAAAAACAGAGTAAGTACTACCGGCCAATACTTTATATATCTATGATAATGCTTTGTTTCTCTATGGTGCTGTGTGGTATTGCGGTAAAGGTATTTGCAATTGTATCGATATTACTCTTTGTAAATTTTCTTCAACAAATTTGGCTGTATAAATAAGCAAATTTGAATTTAGGGAGCCTTAAAATGGTCTGGGGTTAACCATATGATAGGCTGCTGCCTTTAATACTTTGGGTTGTGGGATATTAGGTTAGGTACTTGACTATTTTTAGGGGTTTATAGAGGAGGGCATCGCCGTAGCTTTAACTAATAGATTAGTACTGCAATTTATGCTCAGATATGTTTTGCTTTCTGCTGTAATGACAGGAGTTCCAAATATAATATGTAGAATGGTGGATGTGCCTATTGACGTATCTTTTAATTTTGCAATGCAGGCGTTAGCCGGTTGGATTACAGCTGCTTGGTTTGCTGATAAATTTACCAAACAAAAATCAAAAACACTGTAATTTTTGAAATGGTGACTTATCGCCAATTTCGTATTAACAAAACCATTTAATAGCTGTGTTCTGATTTAGTTTTGCTGAATGCTTTATAAGACAGGGTTGTTCCATGCCACATCGACTAGCCGTATATAAGGGACGCCAACAACCAGATTAAACATGTGGTAACAATTTCTTCTTGTTCCATTTCTTTGCCTAGCATGCTTAAACTTAGAAAAATCAGAGTAGACAATATCACCCATTTCATGACGCCTTCTAAACAAATGAATTTTATTATCCCACCGTGTTTTTGACGTTCCCACTTGGAAATGTTCTCCAAATCCCAAACTTTGTACATTGAACAGTACCGAATAAAAAAGCTACTAATCATCACAATTTAATTTTGCACCTAAACGAAATAAGCATGGAATAACCAAGTAATTAAAACTATAGCATGGAACAGGTTTGATTGTTGACAATGTTTGGT
>NZ_JH767522.1:229917-366313 GCF_000281085.1 Catenovulum agarivorans YM01 | reverse complement strand
GGGGAGCTATGGATCAAAAAATAATTAGAGCCTGCGCCGTGTTAGCCAGTGCTGTCATTTCGGTGTCTGCTACAGGTGCAGCAGGCACCATTGCTAGTGTGGTGCCAGGTGGGCAGGCAGCAGGTATGGTTTTTGGAGCCGTAAGCTTTTTTGCAACAGCGTTTTATTATAATAATTATAATTCAAAGCTCTTCTGGGAGCTTTGAATTGTTACCTAGATTGGGCGATGATATGACTAGAACGCAGACCGCAATATTATCTGGGATGCTAGCATCTTTTTGGCTGGGTAAAGCAGGTAGTAGTTTTGGGATCGACTACGTAATTTTGTTATTGTTACTGATTTGTGTAATTGCAATAAATTTGTTTTTTGAGACTAGAAAAAAGAGTTAGCGTTCGCTCTAGTCTGTCACGTAGTCTTTGCACCCCTACCTTCAATGAATATTTAGTATTTATTGGTAAAAACAATAAAACTATACTTTTGGGTAGGTTTAATTGTTAGCCATGCAATATTGCTGTTGCTAAGAGCTGCATCAAATTTTAACCATCATATATCGTAAATTTTGTTCTGATTGGTTCTCGTGCTAAGCATAGGTTCGCTCCCTTAAACCATAACTATTTAACAAGAGTTTGCCGATTGATTTAATTTGAAAAGAACTGTATTTCTGTAATTCGACCACTAATTTCGGAAAGCGACGAATTTTCGCCCGATATACCGAAATTACTAGCCGGATTATTCCGTAAAATGCAGTTATGTTTCGTATTTTTTTAGTAGCTGGCTCATTTTTATAGCTCCTGCTGCTGAACAAATGCTAATAAATGTAGTTTTTAAAGTAACATCGCTATTTTCAAGTAGATAAAATATTGTATTAATTACAACTGTTGCAATAATCGATGATGTTAATACGGATATAAAATTTGTATATCTTTGTTTCATAGTGTGGCCTTGTTAGCGTCACTGATAGATACCCAAACTACTTGAAGCTAGCGAAGATCAAAGCTAAAAACTAGTATCTTCAAGTACTTGGGTATAATTTAATTTAGTTAAAAAAAGCTAGATGCCCAACCACCTGCTGCTGCGCCTGCATAGCCCGCAGCAGGTGTAAATCCACCAGCTCCATATATCGCCCCACCTACCGCAGCGCCTATAAACCCAGAACCTGACATATTACCACTAGTTGCACCACCAATAGCATAAGTAGCCATAGCCCCTGCTGCACCTACAATCCCCATACCAATATTAGCTAATATTGCACCGTTTACTTCCTCTACTTCTTCTAACGTCAATTCTCTTATTTCAAATGATTGCATTTGATTCATTTCTATACCCTACGCTGATTAATGAAAACACATCATATAATGAATCAGTTTGAAAAAAACTACACCTAAGAGTAGGATTTCATCAGATGAAGTACTTTTTATTCAGGAGGAGTCGTTTTAATGACCCTCTTCAATGAACAGCTGCCTTGAAATAAAATAATTGTGTATTTGTGTACCGTTGTAATTGCAATTAATTTGTTTGTTGACACTAGAAAAAATAGTGAGCGTCCACTCAAATCAACCTATTTGGCTTTTGTCGTCCTATCCAGAATAAATGTTTAATATTCGTAAAACACCCCTAAAAACTATACATTAGGGTAGGTTTTATTGTTAACTGTGTGTTGTAGTATTTTGGTGGCGTGTGTTACGCGAATGACCTATTAAGGAGATGGAGCATGAACGAAATTAGAGAGTTAACATTTGAAGAAATAGAGGTGGTAACTGGGAATGGTTTTGGTGATTATTTTGCAACTGGTTCGGCTATAGGGGCTACTGCTGGAGTTGGATATGCTGGATCGTTTGCTGGTGCAAGTGCTAGCTCTATTGTTGCTTATGGTACTGCAGGCGGAATGGTTGGGGGGGCGTTAGGTGTATCGTTTGGCGCTGGTTATGCGATTGGATCTGGCATAAATTCAATGTATGGCGCTGCAAGTAGTTATTTCGGTGGAAGTGGTAGCCTTGGTGGTGACATTTATAACCTATTAAATTAACTTTGGATTAGTTAGAAATAGAAGCTATATATTGCTTCTATTTCTAACTCTTTTGGGGGGAGTGATGTTTTTAATTAGACTGGTTTTTTGTTCATGTTTTATAGTAGCTTTACTGTATGGTATGTATCTTATTTATGCGAAAAATGTGGGTAGCTTAGGCTACTTTAGTTTAGCCTTCGCGTGTTTAGCAATTAGCCTTACTCCATCTTCATTGATGGTAGATTTACGCCACATTGCTCAAATTAAAAATCGCGGGTGGCTTGTTTGTACAGGAATTAGTGTGGCACTAGCATTTGCTGCCATAGCATACCGATTAATTTAAGTTGTGCTTTAAACTTTCAGCTCACATTCAGTCGATTGGAAGTGCGTTCGCTGATATAGGGCAGGCTACTATCAATGGCGCTGTTGGCGGAGCCTTTATCGGTTCAGGTGCTGGCATAGCTGCAAGCGCCTTTGGTTTAGTTACCGGATGGGCTGGTAATATTGCGTTTGACAGTTGGCAAAGCTCAACGTTCTAAAAAACAGTTTTGTGGATTAGTTACTAAATTTAATTTTAGGTGTTTGGCATGGAAGCTGAAGTCGAGTAGCTCTATTCTATCTTTTGAAAGCAGGAGTTTATGTGAAAAATTGTAAAAACTGGCTGGGATTGGGACTGTAGTGGTACAGTTGAACTGCTTGTGTATGTAATAGTCAAGTTATTTGCTTGTAGAGACTAGAATAAAGAGTTAGCGTCCGTTCTAGTCAGTCACTTAGTCTTTCACACCCCCTACCTTCAATGAATATTTAGTATTGGTAAAAACATAAAAACTATACTTTGGGGTAGGTTTAATTGTTAACGGTTGTATGTATTCTGTGGTCGGGTGGTGTAATGCGATTAAATTTTGTTTCACTTCAATTATTTTTTGATGCTTTAGCAATTACGCCACTTTCATTGAGGAAAACCTAGGCCAATTAAACTATAGAAAATCGCAGAAAATAGGATGTTAAGTGCTTAAACCAAGATTAATAAAAACCATAAAGAGCCGCTTTCAATTTTTAATAAACACTTCGTTAGTATGGCATAAAGATCTACGACCAATGCCTGCAGACGCAGCTGAATCAGAGCTAGCAAAAAACTTTATTGCGCAATTTTCATACGCCGATTCAGCAAATGCTAGCTTTATAGACTGCCAGTTTGATGAAAACAAAAGTATCGAATTACTTGGTGAGCATTATGGTGGTCAAGGTATTGGTTCTAATGGCGGAGGTGTGCGCTGTGGCAATTTAGGTGACTATCAAATAAAAGGTATTGGAACTAACTTACTGGTGGGAAAAAATGCCCCAAAGGATCATGCTTACGGTGGACTCGATCTAGCAGGTGCCATAGTCGAAACCATCTATACCAATGCTATTAACAAGGCTTTGCCTGTTGGTGCTGTAGAGGTTGAAGGGGTTATTTATACTGGTGGCAATACAGGCTTTACGAGTCGGGGTAAAAATGCTTCTGTTCCTGGTGCTTTATTGGTTAGAAAGCCCTGTATTCGGCCGGCACACTTTGTCCAAGCGCACAATTTTCAGCCGACAGACGCCTACAAACAACAATACTACTCAGATGTGTACCGCACCAAAACAGTCAATCACGCTTTAAAAGCACATTTTGAAAACGACATTGATTACATAAAATTTTTAGGAAAATTTTTGTCTAATTGTGCTAATCAATTTGCGTTTGCCAGAGTGCTAGGCATAGCGCATGGTACTGTTTCACCTTCCAACATTAGTTTTGATGGTAAATGGTTAGATGTTCCTCAGGCTTCGTTTGTTGGTGGTGGGCTCAATTACAATAGCCAAATTCCGCTTTATCAAGAGCCTGGTTTGGTACTCGGCATAATTGACGAGCTTACATATACCTATTCCAAATTCAACAAAACTGGGCTCAATGCACAGCCATTGGTTAATTATTATCAATCACAACTTGATGCTTATTATAGCCATTATCTTGCGGTTTACCTGGGCTTGCCTTTGGATATTGATAAAGCAGAAATCAAGGCCGATTGGGCAATATTAGTCGAGTTTATTAGCCTGTTTATTGTGAAAAAAACCGTTATCTACGAGCCAAAGTATGCCAGGCAGTGTCAGGCTCCTATGCATAGATTGATATTGTTGTTATTTAAATCATTGTTTAACAAAACTATTGCGCTAGTAGAACTACAAGCTGAATTTTCGATGCAAAACACAAAACAAATTAATTCGGTTGTAGGTGCATTTTCTCGTATTTTTCAGCATGTATTTAAATTGCAAACAGGAGCTCATGAATATACACACTTTATAACCTCAAGCTTAATAAAAGCTATAAAACTTAGTGGGTTTATTCGATTTTTTAATCAGGACAATGGCATAGCGCAACACGCGATGCAATTGGCTAATGATATTGAAATTGACCAAATTAATAGGCTTATTTGTGACTATAAACAAGCTGCTGATTGGATTTTCGACTACTCGGCTAATACACCTATTTGCGTTTTTCATTCGCATTCAATAGAAATTATATACGAACAAAAAGACGGTTTATTCGAAGTTCATCAGATAGATGGTGAGGAGAGTTTCTACGATATAAATGATTTTATTTTGTGGCTAAATGCCGTTGATAACCAACAATTGTCATTATGGGGGTACTCGTTTAAAGAAGACTTGCTCGACTTAGCAATTGTTTGTGCAACCACAGAGCAGCACCAGGGGTATGTAAATGGATAAAATTGAGCAGCTTACTTCAAAAGAATTTTGCGCGGCAATGAGTATTCGCGCCAATAGTGGTTTAAGTACATCGGCTGAGCATACTCAATTGTTACTTTATTTAGCAAACCGAGGGCAAATACGGATTTTTCAAGATAATTATTTTCGTCCGATTGGTTACGTGGCTTGGTCTAAGGTGACTAAAGATACACTAAATTTAATACCTGCGTTGCAAGGCAACATTAAATATCCATATGAAAGAACCAGCGGTTACCTGTATTGGATAGATGACTTAGTGATTGAACCGAGGTACAGACTTGATGGGCGCAAACGCTGGCTTCGTTTCTTCAAAAAAAGACGTTTTATTGCATATGCCAAAAACCAGCGTTTGTATACATATATCCGTAGGTTGAATAAACACCACCTCGCTCAATTCTCTTTGCAAATAGCACAAAAGGATAAAGTATGAGCTGTTCAATTGTTACCGCATGCATGAATAGAAATGCTGGTCTAGTAGAAGGCTTGCGCTCTTGGCTTAAACTCAAAGTAGATGAAATTATCGTCGTTGATTGGTCATCAATAGAAGCAGTGACGGATACTCTTGAACTCAACGGCATTAATGACGAAAGAATCAAAATTATCAGAGTTGAATCGGAATCATTTTGGGATTTAACACGAGCTTTTAATTTGGGGTTTAGTTTTGTTACATCAGAGAAGATCATAAAAGTAGACGCCGAAGTTACAATTTCACCAGACTTTTTAGATAAGCACCAGATACAAAATGGTATGTATTATCGGGGGGATTGGGAGAAAGTTGCATGCCAAACACAAATTTACGTAAATGGATTCTTTTTTTTATATACAGCAGATTTACGAGCAATAAACGGTTTCAACGAATACATAGATTTGTACGGCTATGATGATTTAGATATTTATCAAAGGTTAGAAGGTGGCGTTTTAAATTTAATACCCAAGCAGGTAACTGAACAATATATTTTTCATATAGAGCATAATGACAATGAGCGGGTGATAAATGTTGCAAGTCATCCTGACTATGCATGTATACCAACGGTATTAAAAGCCATTCCTGGGTTTTTAGTCATGTTTAATGAGCTACTTGCCAAAATGTTACCGTCATGGGGGCCTCATTCGCTCTCTGCTGAATACATTACTACGCAGGTCAATGGCAATTACTGCAGGGCGGAACTCAAACAAGTCTCTAAGCCTCCACACTTTGAAAAGTCTAAAGCTGATGCGGCTTATTATGCGGTATTAAAGTATTTATCTTGGTTTGTTTCGCCCAAAATATATGACGTGGACTATTCGGATGTTGTGGGTTACCTAAATACTAACGAACACAATTTGTCTTGGGATGATATGAGACATGCGTTTAATCTAATAGAAGAATAATAATGTGCCAGAACTTCCAGAATCCACTAATTGACAATCGCACTATTGAAGTTGAGCTGTATCCGGCAATTACAAGAATCTTTAAGCATAATATAGCTAGTGTCGGGCAAATGTGTGAGTCAAGCTTGAGACTGCTATCCATTGCCAAAAGAAGTCTGGTGATTTTAATTGAAACGCCAAATCGGCAAAAATATATTTTTAAGGCCAGATTAGAACCCAACCTTTACGCACTTTTTAAGTCGGCATACGAGCTATTAATCAGTAGGCAGAGTGATACAAACCTAAAGGTTCATGCACTCGACATGAGTTGCAAAGAATTTCCGTATCCTTATGTGATTACTTCTTTTGTCGAGGGGGAAGTTAAATTCAGCTGGGATGAAGAAACACATCTG
Source organism: Catenovulum agarivorans YM01 (assembly GCF_000281085.1). GTDB lineage: Bacteria > Pseudomonadota > Gammaproteobacteria > Enterobacterales > Alteromonadaceae > Catenovulum > Catenovulum agarivorans. The sequence goes on along the minus strand of NZ_JH767522.1, from coordinate 359,775 downwards.
CTACATGCACAAACACTTGCTAAATTGCACAGGAAAACTTATCCATCTTATCGTTTTTATGGTGGGCAAGCGTCAACTGTAATGTGTATCCAGAATCTATTTGAAGGTTGTGTCTATTACTGGCGACAAAACCAACCTAATTTGTTTTTAGAGTCATTTGTAAATAAAACGATTGACCATTTAATGTCTGAGTTTCATTTGTATAAAGTTGCTTTCAGAGCAAAAACAGAGTTTTCAATGGTGCATGGCGATGCCCACAACCAGAACATCATTATTACAACTGGTGCTGTTAATCTAATAGATTGGGAGTCAGCTTATACAGGAGATGGTGCCATTGATTTCGCCAAATTGTATTGGCCGTTTTCTACCGCTTGGCAGCACCATATTAATGATAGTGTTAAAAATGCGGTAATTTCCGAGTACCTCAGTATTTACCCCGATCCTTATTTTGCAGAACGTGTAGAGGCGTGGACATTATTTAGTATGTTCTTCTCGTATCTAGACCATAGCTTATTTTGCTCCACGCACACTGAAACTAATAAAGTTGAGTATCAAAATAGAATGTTTGCAAAAAATAAGATTGAGCGCTATTTCACTGAGAAATGGAGTTGTTAACACGAATGTTAAACAAAAAAATCATTCTAATTACCGGCGGCGGCAATGGTTTAGGCCTTGGTATGGTTGACGTATTTGTTTCATTGGGTGCTTTTGTTATTGCAGTTGATATAGATGAAAAGGCGGCCGCTAAGTTGCAAAAATATAATCGACTTAAGCAATCGGTGGATTTTGTTCGCGTCGATATAAGTAGTTCAAGCGAGGTACTTCAACTAAAAAATTATATAGTGGATAAATACCACTATATTGACGGCCTCGTGAATAACGCAGCAAAAATGCATAGTGCAGGTTTTTTTGATTCGACTTTAGAGGAGTTTGATTCTGTCATAAATCTAAATTTAAAGTCAGTATTTTACATGAGTCAGGCTTTTTCTAAGCTGATGTCTGAAAACAGAAAAGGTGCCATTGTAAATGTCTCTTCAACACATACTAAAGCTACATTGCCTGGCCATGAGATTTACGCAGCTTGTAAGGCTGGTATCGCAGGTTTAACTCGCTCTATGGCACTAAGTTTAGGGAAACATGGCGTTAGGGTAAATACCTTGTCTCCAGGGTTAATCGAGACAGATAAAATTGTTAAGCATATAAATAGTACACCCGGTTTGACCAAAGCCTACTCACAGATGTCCCCAACAAATCAGAATAATAGTGTTGCGGATGTAGCTAATGTTGCTGCTTTTTTGCTTTCAGATAATGCAAGGGCAATTAACGGTGCAGATATTGTTGTTGACCAAGGCGAATCTGTACAGGCTTATAATATTGAACAATTTGGAATTTGCGTGAGGGAGAATGCACGCTGTGAGTAATTTTCTGGATACAATTAAAACAATAGGATTATGTATGAAACTTAAATCATTAAAAAATATTGCCATTGTTGGGCTAATAACCCTTGCTGGCTGCACTCAAACTAAAGTGACTCAGGTTGAATCATTCCCTGAGTATGTCGCGGAAACAGATATTATCAAAAGCCCTAATGATACTCGGCAATATCGTTTTATTACCTTAGAAAACAACATGCGCGTATTGTTGGTGTCCGACCCAGCAACGCAAACTGCAGCAGTGTCGTTAGATGTGCGGGTGGGCGGTTTAAATAACCCAACCAGTCAGCCGGGTTTGGCACATTATTTAGAGCATATGCTGTTTTTAGGCACCAAAAGTTATCCTGAAGCAGACGGTTTTAATAAATTTTTAAGCGAAAATGGCGGTATGCGTAATGCCTACACTGCGCACTCAAATACTAATTATTATTACCAAGTGGTGAATGGCAAATTAGCTGAGTCATTAGCTCGATTTAGCGAATTTTTTACCGCCCCTTTGTTTGATAAAAGTTATAGCGAAAAAGAACTGAGTGCGATAGATAACGAATGGTCGAAGCGTAAATCGGATGACCAATTTGCAAGAATGTTAATTAACAATCGCACCAGTGCAGCAGGCCATCCTATTCATACTTTTAGCATGGGCAATAAACAAACGTTATCGGATAAAGCTGATTCAGAGCTTTATGCACAAATGCGCGAGTTCTATCAAACTTACTATTCAGCTAACTTAATGAACTTAGTGATTGTGAGCCAAGCTGGTTTAGATGAACTAGCACAACTTGCTAAACAACATTTTGCGGTAATTAAAAACCATAATACGCCTGAGCCTTTGGTGACTGCCAAGGGGTTAACTGAAAATGAGCTGAATCAACATATCTACCAAAAAACTACGACTGATATTAAACAGCTGATATTGCAGTTTCCATTTAGCCATCACAATTATCATTGGCAAGATAAATCCTTTGCTTATGTGCACAAGTTATTTAACAGCAAAGATGAAAATACGCTGTACGATTATTTGAACAAACAAGGGTTAATTAATGGTGCAGGTATTGGTTTGCAGTATGGCTATTATGGTGACAATGGTTATATAGAAATTAGTTACTCACTCACAGAAAAAGGCAAAAATAATAAAGATCAGATAATTGCCGCGAGCCAAGCTTATTTTAAGTTGATACAAAACCAAGGTATTCAGCCGCAATATTTTGCTGAGCTACAACAAGTTATGCACAACAAGTTTATTAACTTTAATATGCCATCTGCTGTACGCTTAGCCACTCATTTATCACCTATGTTGCATACAGTGCCAGCCCAGCAGATTATTAAAAGCTCTTTTGATATGGGAGAATTTTCTGAGCAACAAATAAACCAATTATTAAGCCAAATTGATTTTAGCCAAATGCGCGTTTGGCACAGAGGCAATGACCTAACTGCCACGCAACAACTCACCTATGCAGATGGACAATTTGACACTCAAGCAATTAGCCAAGCAGAAATAGCACAGTGGCAGCAAACCGCTGCTGCAATTAACTTAGCCTTGCCAGGTAAAAATGAGTTATTGCAAACAGCTGATGCAACAAAAACTGATTCAGCGCCAAGCTCTGCAACCGCAGAAAAATTACTTAAACCCACAGCCATAGTAAATAAAAAAGGTGCATATGCTTGGTTGGCGCATAGTCAACATTTTGAGCAAAATCAGGGGTATATTGAACTTACGTTAAACTCTGATTTAGCCGCATCAAACATTAAACAATATATGGCAGCCGATATCCTCAAACATTTATGGACAGAAGCAGCGCTGGCGCAAACCAATGCGGCGCAGCAAGCTGGAATTAAAGTATCTATTGGTGAAGGTGCGGATAAAAACTTAAAAGTGTCATTGTCTGGGCCAACTGAGCAGCATTTAAAATTAATCGAAAATGTGTTTAACACCTTAGTTGAATTAAAAGTGGATGAAAGAATTTTTAATCAGAAAAAAGATGAAGCACTCGCTTGGTTAAGCAATCGTGGTAACGATCCGTTAACTGCTCAAGCACAAAAAGAAATGGGCTCGTTAATTCATGCAACAGCATGGCGCTATCACCAGCAAGCGCAGGCGCTTGAACAATTAACTTATCAAGATGTGGTTGAACATCATAATGAATTGCTGGCGAAAAATGCTTTGAATCTATTTGCTTTTGGTAATTATCAACAAGCGGATATCAGCACAATAATGGATAGCTTGTTAGTTAAGTTGCCTGCAAACCGCCAAGCGACAGACTTGCATTACCCTGCTGAGGTAAAACCAGCTTCTGTACAAAGCAGTGTAACCGCTGAACATACAGATGTTGCTGTGTTGCAACAATATTGGTTAGCTGAAAAGTCATTGAAAAAATTTAGTCAAATTCTAACCTTAAATGCGCTATACCAACCTATGTTTTTCAAAACACTCAGAACCGATAATCAGGTTGGTTATGTGGTTGGCAGTTCACCTATGCAATTAAACAAATTTCCAGCTTGGGGTTTTATGGTGCAAAGTAAAACGCACTCGGCAGCACAAATTATTCAGCAAATAGATGGATTTAATCAGCAATTTTCAGCTCAGCTACAAGCGCTACCTGCTACTGTGGTGAATAATTTAACCGCTAGTATTATTCAACAAATAAACCAAGCGCCTAAAAATATCTACCAAGAAATGCATGCGTTTTTGGCAGATTTTAATCAAGGTAATTTTGAATTTGATTCACGTGAAACATTATTGACTAATTTACAACAAGTTACATTAGCGGATGTACAACAGGTGTTTGCTGAAGTAACCGACCCAACTAAACACCAATTGTATAGAGTTGAAGTGGTCGGCAGTAAGTTTAAGCTTGAGCATGTGAATTAGATTTTGTATATATGAATTACAAGGCGAATGTGTTCGTTCGTCTTTTCTTTATCTTCCATTCGCCAGCAATCAAGTTACACATTGTTAGATTACAATGTGTAATAAACTTCTATACAGTGCAGTTATTCTCAGTCAGAGAAAAATAATAGGGCATTAGAAACTAGCTTAGCTAAAAAATGTTAATTTTTGTACAGTTAATTGACAGTTATTAACCTTGGCGCAATACTTTGCCTTTGGTGGGTAAATGTTTACCCTTTTGCTTGGGGAGCGAAATTAAAATGCAATTAGTATCTGAAAAACAAGGAACAACGCAGTTATTACAAGGATGGTTGGCAAAATCTGTGCGCAGTGTATTGGCGGTTACTGCGGTTTCATTGGTGGTGGGATGTGGCTTAGATATCCAAACTGAGGAAAACGATAAACCTGATACACCTGATACACCAGACAATGGTGGCAATACACCTGTATTAACCTCGTCTATTTATGTTAATCCTGTGGATATTGACGATAGTTTTATCAAAGGTGTTGATATCTCTACTGTGCAGCAGGTAGAGCAAGCCGGTGGTAAGTTCTATAACGAGGATGGCATTGAGCAAGACGTTTTCAGCATCTTGGCTGAGCACCAAGTAAACTGGGTACGTTTGCGTGTTTGGAATGATATCAATGATGTTTATTGGTCAGCTGATGTTAATGGTGGCCAAGCGGTTTCCGGGCCAATTGGCGGTGGTAACAATGACCTAGCGACCGCTATTGCTCTGGCTAAACGCGCTAAAGCGCAAGGACTAAAAGTTTTACTCGACTTCCACTACAGTGATTTTTGGGCGCATCCGGGTCAGCAATATATGCCAAAAGCTTGGCAAAATTTGTCAGCAGCAGAAGTTGAAACTGCACTATATAATTTTACCTACGATAGCCTAATGGCTATGCATGCTGATGGTGTTTTTCCAGATATGGTGCAAATCGGCAACGAAATTAATACAGGTTTGGTTGCGCCACAAGGCAATGGGGTAACCTCAGCTGGTACAATTGCATTACTAAAACAAGGCATTCAAGCTGTGCGTGATGCCGAGGTACAAGCGAATGCTTCTGCTGAAATTATGTTGCATTTAACTGAACCACAAAAAACTGATTTTATAGCGTCAGTTTACGCAGCTTTTGATAACCAGCAGTTAGACTACGACATTATTGGTTTATCTTATTATCCATATTGGCATGGAACCTTATCTCAATTACAAGTTGCGATGGATAGACTTGCCAATGAACGTAATAAACCTGTGGTGATTGTTGAAACTGCTTATGCATTTACTACCGATGTAGGCCCTGATGGTGGCAGCAATATCTTTGGTAATGCAGATGCGGAAATTACAGGTTACTTCCCAAGTGTTCAAGGCCAAGCTTCATTTGTTCGTGACTTAATTGAGCGCATTGCGAATGTTCCAAATGATTTAGGCGCGGGTGTGTTTTATTGGGAACCAACTTGGTTAGGTGTGAGTGGTGCTGGCTGGATCTCTGGTCAAACAAATGGTTGGGAAAACCAAGCTATGTTTGATTATTCAGGCAAAGTGCTAGATTCACTCGATGTTTTTTGGTTGGTGTCTGAAACGGCAGATATGCAACCTATGGCGGTTGACTCGGTAGAAACTGTTCTTTTAGAGCTAGACGCAGGACAAACAACTATCACCCTACCAAGCGAAATTCGCGTGGTATATAACACAGCTCAATTTGCTGATATGCAGGTAACTTGGGGGAATACTAGTTCAATAGATGCAAGTGCCAGTGCTGACTATCAAATAGAAGCGTTTTTAGCCGATGGTTCAAGTATTACTGTACCTGTTAGTGTATTGGTGAAAAAACAAAACGTGTTGTTAGACAGCAGTTTTGAGTCTGGCAGTTATAGCCAATGGATTTTGGCAGGTGATAGCATTTTTACTATCAGTGATGATGCAAACGCCGCGTTAACCGGTCAATACACTTTAAACTATTGGTTAGACCAAGACTTTAAAACCACATTAACGCAAAATTTAACTGGCCTAGATAATGGTAAATACTTGTTAAGTGCTGCAATTATGGGTGAGAGCAAAGGCGCAACTGCGAGTAAAATAATGGTTACCTCTGGCACTAATACTGCGGAAGTTGCGTTAACAACCAGTGGTTGGTTAAATTGGGCTACTTTTACCACTGAAGTTGAAGTGGTCAATGGCCAAGCTGACATTGTATTGTCGTTAGATGAAATTGCTCAATCTTGGGGTTACATTGACGATATTACTTTCACTCCAATGTTTTAAATTGGTAATTAGGCGCTAGATTTTTTTAGACAATCTAGCGCCTTGATTTGAATATTATAACCCCGCCGCTTTTTTGCGTGCGTTATGTAACTTTTTATAGCTGTCAATTAAGCGTAAATGTCGGTCTAATCCTTCAAGTTTCATACTGGTTGGGGTTAAACCATAAAATTTAACGTCACCATTAATTGAGCCAACCACATTTTCCATGACTTCGTCGCCAAACATACGTTTGAAGTTAAAAATGAAATCATCTAACTCTAGTTCTTCATCTAAGGTTACTTCTAAAGCAGCACTGACTGCTTGGTAAAATAAAGTACGTTCAACTGTATTGTCGTTGTATTGTAAAAACTCACCCACTAACTCGATTGCTTGTTCAAGCTCACCAACCGCAAGGCAAATTAGAATTTTTAGCTCAAGTATGGTTAATTGACCCCAAACTGTGTTTTCGTCAAACTCAATACCAATCAGGGTAATAATGTCGATATAGTTATCTAGCTGGCTGTCTTCTAAGCGCTCATATAAATCAACTAACTGATCTTCCGACAACTTGTGGATATTTAGGATATCTTCACGGTATTGCAGCGCTTTGTTGGTATTGTCCCAAATTAAATCTTCAACTGGGTACACTTCTGAATAGTCCGGCACTAGGATACGGCAAGCACTTGCGCCAAGGTGTTCGAACTTAGCCACATAAGCTTCTTTGCCTAAATCGGCTAAAATACCAAATAAGGTTTCGCACTCTTGTTCATTGTTGCCAGAGAAATCCCACTCAACAAAATCATATTCAGATTTGCTGCTAAAGAAGCGCCATGAAATAACCCCAGTTGAGTCGATAAAATGCTCAACAAAGTTTTCTGGCTCAGATACTGCCATGCTGTTAAAGGTAGGTTTTGGAATATCATTTAATCCTTCAAAACTGCGCCCTTGTAATAACTCAGTTAAGCTGCGCTCTAGTGCCACTTCAAAACTTGGGTGTGCACCAAATGAAGCAAATACACCACCGGTTTTTGGGTTCATTATGGTGACGCACATTACAGGGAATTGGCCACCTAATGATGCGTCTTTCACCAATACAGGAAAACCTTGTTGTTCTAAACCTTCAATACCGGCAACTATGCTTGGGTATTTGGCTAATACTTCTTTTGGTACGTCTGGTAAAACAATTTCTTGTTCGATAATTTGGCGTTTAACCGCGCGTTCAAATATCTCAGATAAACACTGTACTTGCGCTTCAAAAATATTATTGCCCGCGCTCATACCATTGCTTAAAAACAGGTTTTCAATAATGTTTGATGGAATATAAACAGTTTCACCATCGCTGTGGCGTGTGTATGGAATACAACAAATACCACGTTCAATATTACCTGAGTTGGTGTCGATTAAATGCGAACCTTGCAGTTCACCATCAGGGTTAAAAATATCTAAACAGTAGTCGTCTAACATGCCTGCTGGCAGTGAGTCGTCTTCGGTTAATTCAAACCATTTTTCATTCGGGTAATGGACAAATTCAGCATTGGCTATGTCTTCACCCAAAAATTGGTCATTGTAGAAAAAGTTACAATTTAAGCGTTCGATAAATTCGCCTAATGCGCTACACAAGGCACTTTCTTTGCTTGAACCTTTACCATTGGTAAAACACATAGGTGACGCGGCATCACGAATATGCAGAGACCAAACATTTGGCACTATATTGCGCCACGATGAAACCTCAATTTTCATACTTAAGTCAGCCAGTTGCTGAGTCATATTGGCTATAGTTTTTTCTAGTGGTAAATCTTTGCCAACAATAAAGGTTTGATTATTTTCATCTGTATCAACCATTATCATGGCTGAAGCGTCTTGCGCTAAACTTTCTACCGCTTCAACAATAAATTCTGGGCCTGTTTGCACTACTTTTTTCACTGTACAGCGGTCGATAGAGCGCAAAATACCGATGCGATCTTTTTCTGAAATGCTTTCTGGAAGTTCTATCTGAATTTTAAATTGCTGCTTGTAGCGGTTTTCTGGATCAACAATATTGTTGTGCGCTAAACGAATATTGTCGGTTGGAATATCACGCGCTAAACAATACACCTTAACAAAGTAGGCGGCACACATAGCTGATGAAGCTAAAAAATAGTCGAATGGACCCGGTGCAGAGCCATCGCCTTTATAACGAATTGGTTGGTCGGAAATGACGGTAAAATCGTCAAATTTGGCTTCAAGGCGTAAGTTGTCTAAATAATTTACTTTAATTTCCATCAAAAATTCCAATTCACTAGGTGAGTGTTTAACATGCTACAAATATGGGCGTATTATCCAATTTTTTACAGCAGACGTCTTGGATAAATCTATTTTTTTCGCGTGGAACAAAAAATGACAGATACAAAAGAACTCGAAATCACAGATATTGTAGTGGGTGACGGCAAAGAAGCGGTTAAAGGTGCATTAATTACCACTCATTATGTTGGTTATTTAAATGACGGTAGTAAATTTGATTCATCAATCGATAAAGGCCGCCCGTTTCAATGTGTTATTGGTACAGGCCGAGTAATTAAAGGTTGGGATCAAGGCATATTGGGTATGAAAGTAGGTGGAAAACGCAAACTATTTGTACCATCACATTTAGCTTACGGCGAACGCAGCATGGGCGATAAATTGCCAGCCCATTCAGATTTAACCTTTGAAATAGAGTTGTTAGAAGTATTAACGCGCGACGATTAGTCGCGTGTTATTAATTAACTTCAATCTCAACATCGCCTTTGTTGATTCGTTGAACTATTTTAGCACCTAACCTTTTAATCCAGTTGCTAAACTTATGACTTTGCCAATATAAAGTTGGCACAAATATCAAAGTAACAACTGACGCAAACAACACCCCAAATGATAAAGCGACCACCATGGGGATTAAAAACTGTGCTTGGTTGCTCTTTTCAAACAGAATAGGCAATAAACCGACAAAGGTGGTAAGTGAGGTTAATACGATGGCGCGGAATCTATCGACGCCTGCTTGCACTACTGCATGTTTAACATCTACTCCTTGTTCAACTAGATCTTTAAGCCGTGAGAGCAAAACTAGGTTGTCGTTTACCACAACACCAGCGCAGGCTAAAAAGCCAAAAAATGACATCATGCTGATATCTAAATCTAGTAATAAATGCCCCCAAACTGCGCCCATAAAACCAAAAGGTACTGCGGTTAATACTAATAACGGTTCCCAATACGAGCGGAATACTATCGCCATCAACGCATAAGCAATTGCTAGCGCCACCAACAAGTTAACTTGCAAACCTTGGGTAAAAGCTTGTTGTGCGCGTAAGTTACCGTCGGTACTTAAATTTAACCCTATATGTTTGAGTTGCCATTGCGCTAAATTATCGCTGAGCATTTGTTCTACAGTAGCATTGGCATCATAGCCTTCTTGGATATCTGCGGTTATTTCGATATTACGGCGTCTATCTACCCTTTCTATTTGACTAAATCCAGGAATGAGTTTCACATCCGCTACTGTTTCAATTGGTACTTCATAACCTTGTGGATTGCGAATACGCATTGAATAAATTTCATCTAAACTGCGGCGATGTGATTCTGGGAACTTGAGCATCACTCGCACGTCTTCTTTACCACGTGGAATGCGCTGAACCGTTTCACCATAAATCGCTTGGCGTACTTGGCGCGCTATCATGGCTAAGTCTATCCCTAAAGTTTCAGCATGCGGTTTTAGCGACAGTTCAACTTCGATTTTTTCTGACTCTAAACTCGAACGTACGTTGATAACCCCAGGGTAACTGGCGAGTGTATCTGAAACGTCCGCAACCGCAGCTTGTTGGCTAGTTAAGTCATTGGCAGCAATATTCATATTTAAGAAAATATCCGATTGTTCACCACCAAAACTAAAGGCTAAAGAATAACTTTTTGCTTCAGGTAAGGGGCCTATCATATCTTGGAGTTTTTTCGAAATATCCTGCACGGGCAAAATGCGAATTTCCGGCATGGATAAACCCACAAATACATTGGCATTACCGGTACGAGCATTGGTTTTTATTTCAGTTACAAAAGGCACATTGTCGTTGGCAGCGAGCATTTCTTGGTCTTCACTCAGTTGCTGAACTTTGCCTTCAATATAATTGGCGATGCGTAATGCTTCGCTGTAAGGCGCAGCTTCAGGCAAGCTAACATTTACGGAAATAAAGGTTTGAGGAATGTTCGGGAAAAAGCTAGTGTTTAGCCAACCACCAACAAAAGAGGCGACACTGAGTGCGCAGGCCAAAACAAAGGCAACCAAAGTCGCGCCACTTTGTTCAACCATGCCCACAAGCTTTTTGCCATAAGTGTTTTGCGCAAACTGTTCCATTTTATCTGCAAGCATTTGGCGTTTATTTTGTAATGTCGCCAATAAAACAACTTTAGATTGTTTTTCTGGTTTTAAATGGGCTAAATGCGCCGGCAGAATCAATAAACATTCAACCAAAGAAAAAATTAAACTCAAGGCCACTACAAAGAAAATTGAGTGAGTAAAAGGCTCAACATCCATTGGCACAAATAACATGGGGGCGAATAAAATAATCGTGGTTAATACCGCTAACACCACAGGTTTTAATACTAATTGGCTACCAATAATCGCGCTGTCTAAACGGTTTTGTAGTTGTTTCTTTTGTTGGCTATAAACAGCTTCGCCGACCACAATCGCATCATCAACCACAATACCAAGCACTACTAAAAAGGCGAACATAGAAAACATGTTCACAGTGACATCAAAATAGGTTAATAACCAAATTGCGCCAGCAAAAGCTGTGGCAATACCAACACATACCCATAAAGCCAAGGCTGGACGTAGAAACAAAACTAAAATGATAAAAACCAGTACTAGGCCGCCGAGCGCATTATCGGTTAATAAATTTAACCGGCTGTCGAATAGCTCTTTCATTTCATAATTGATGTCTATTTGCATACCCGCAGGCAGGTTTTTATTTAATTCTAATAAATAGTTACGAGCGTTTTCTGTACCAGCAAATAGGTCTGGATCGTCACTGATCATCACGCGAAAATCGACCGCTTTTATGCCATTAAATTTAACCGACGAGTCATCTTCGGTGAAACCATCATCAATTTGCGCAATATCACCTAAGAGAATTTCTCGGCCTTGTGCGTCCGACATAATAACAATTTGCGCAAAATCGGCAGCGTTATACGCTTGGTTACGCGTTTGAATTTGAATATTGCCAACAGACGATTTTATTGTGCCTGCTGGTAAATTAAGTGATGCATTGCGAATGGCTGTAGCTATTTGATCAAAAGTTAAATTGTATTTTCTAAGTTGATATTCAGACAGCTCGATACTGACTTCATCGGCTTTAGTGCCTGAATAATTAACAGTTGAAACTCCTTCTAATAATGCCATTTCATCGGCTATTTGCTGCGCCTTGGCTTTCATTAATTTATCGTCAGCATCACCCGATAAGGTAAAAAACATCAGCGGCACGCGGTAAATACGCTGGCTGATGATCGGCCGTTCGGTATTGCCGGGAAAGGTATTGATTGCATCAACTCTCAGTTTTATATCCGCTAAAGCTTCTTTAATTGGATAACCTTCAACTATCTCAACTGAAACATTAGCGCTACCGTTTCTGGCTGCAGAGCGTATCTGAAAAATACCGGGTAAATCGGCAATGGCTTCTTCGATGCGGGTAACTATTTGTTGTTCAACTTCTCTGGGGCCTGCACCCAAATACGCCATATTTATGTTGACTACATTGGTTTCGGTCGATGGAAATACTTCTTTCTCGACTTCTTCTACCCCATAAATACCACCGAGAAATATGGTTAACATGAGTAAGTTGGCGGCAACTGAGTTACGTGCAAACCAAGCGATTAATCCATTCATTTGTTTTGCCTCTAGTTAGCGTCAGTCAGTTGCGCTGTTGCTGGTGTTTCAGCTTGGGTGGTGACATCCGTTCCGGGTGAGAGAAAACCGAGTTTATTGATAATAACTTGGCTGCCATTAGCTATTTGTTGTGCTGTTATCCACACTGTGTCGGTTGATTTTGCAATTACTTCAACTTGCTGTTGCAGCACTTTACTATTTTCATCTACTAGATAAATTTGGTTGCGTTTAAACAAGGCTTGTTTTGGTAGTTGAATCAAGTCTGCGATAGGTTTACTGGTTATTTTGCCGTTAACAAACATGCCAACCAAAATAGGTAAACCTTGTTGCGACATCTGTTGGTTTTGTTCTAAAGTCACAATTAAATCTAGCATGCGTGTATTGTTATCTAAACGAGCACCAATGCGTTCGATTTGGCCAAACCATGTATGTTGTTGGCCAGCATAAAAGCTAGTTATTTCGACTGCTGAATTCTGCTTAGGCTGCTGTGAAAGCCGTAAGATTGATAGATCAATCAGGCCGGTTTGTTTTTCGGTTAGCGGCAATTTTATTTGCACTTTGCTGGTGTCATACACAGTTGCTAAGGTGGTACCAGTTCCAACAAATTGACCTATACCCACTTGGATATTTTCAATTCGACCAGTAAATGGCAAGGATACTTTTGTCCGAGCTAAATCAAGTTTAGCTTTAGTAACATTCGCTTGCGCGGCGGCGAATTTGGCTTGGGCAGCAGCGAGTTGTGGTTCACGTTTAAATAACGCATTAGCAGCTGCATTACCCAGTTCTTGCCATTGCCTTTGCGCTTCTTGTGATTGCGCTTGTTCGGTTGCAAGTTGCATTTGTGCTTCAGCTAAAGCAGATTGTGCTTGTGCTAAAGCTACTTGATAGTTACTGTCGTCTAACTCAATCAGTATTTGGTTGGCGCGAAACACGCCACCATCAGCAAAGTTGTCTGCTATTTTTACTATTTTGCCGCTCACTTGCGGCATAAGCTGTGAGCTGCGTTGAGGTTCCACTGTGCCTTGGCTTTCAAGTAAAACAGTTTGCGTGGTTTTTTCTACACTAACAGTTTCAACCTGGGTTTTGACCACAGGTGTTTCTACTGGAGGAGCTGGCTGTGGTTTAGGTTTGGCTGTTGCTACAACAAAAACAATTGCCACTCCGGGAATGAGGATTTTTAGCGCGAGTGGAATTTTTGAAAAAAAGGTCATTGATTAGTTCCGGCATCATAATTGAGTTCCAGAAGTCAATTTAACATTTAATCATACTAATCTATACATTTATTACAATTACATACGTATGCAAATGTAATAAATGTATTTATCTTAAAGAGTTACACCACTTTTCCAAATACCAATTTCACGATTATCATTTTTTTCGTTATTGGTTTGTTCGCCAGATGCCACGCGTAATATGTATTCAAATAGCGCGTTGGCACTGTCATCAACACTGATGCCTTTATCTAAAATTTCTCCAGCGTTAAAATCTATCCAATGTGGTTTGCGTTCAGCAATGCCTGAATTACTGGATATTTTTACTGTTGGAATTGGAAATCCAAGTGGCGTGCCACGGCCTGTGGTGAATAACACCATATTTGCCCCGGCAGCTGCTAACGCAGTGGAAGATACAGCATCATTACCCGGCGCTTGTAGTAAGGTTAAACCTTGCTCTAAGGTGGCGATTTGGCCGTAATCTATTACTTGGTTAATGCTTGCGCGACCACCTTTTTGAATGGCACCTAGTGACTTTTCTTCTAATGTGGTTAAACCGCCAGCTTTATTGCCCGGTGATGGATTTTCGTAAACAGGTTGATTATTAGCGATAAAGTATTGTTTAAAGTCACTGACCAGTTTTACGATTTTCTCAAATATGTCTGTGTTGACAGCACGGTTCATTAATACTTGCTCAGCACCAAACATTTCTGGTGTTTCAGTTAAAATAACTCGGCCACCATATTGAGTTAATATGTCGGTTACTCGGCCAACTATCGCATTTGCAGTAATACCGCTAAAACCGTCCGAGCCACCACACTTCATGCCTAATGCCAGTTTACTCACAGGTTGAGTGGTACGTTTATCTGTCGCCATTAATTCGAGTAATTCGGCTACATAATCTACGCCAGTTTGAATTTCGTCCATGACCTCTTGGGAGTTGTAATAGCGAAATCTTGAGGTGTCGATATCTGGTAAATCAGCGATTAATTTTTTTAGCTGATTGTTTTCGCAGCCTAAACCTATCATTACTACACCGCCAGCATTAGGGTTTTGCATTAAGCTAGATAATAAGGTTTTGGTGTTGGATAAATCGTCACCTAATTGTGAGCATCCAAATGGGTGAGTGAGGGCAATAAAATCATCTGCTTGGCCAGCATATTTTTGTTTGCAAATGTCTGTGATTTTTTTCGCTGCTTGGTTTACACAACCGACTGTATTTATTATCCAAATTTCGTTGCGAATCCCTACTTTGCCATTGCCGCGTAAATAACCGTTAAAAGTTGGGATATTTTGCTGTGTTGGTGTATCAACTAACTGAGCTTGGTATTGGTAAGTTTCAGAACCGTCGAGTTTAGTGCGTAAATTATGGCTATGTACATGCTGGCCGGCAGCTATATCTGCGGTTGTTTGGCCAATGCTATAACCATATTTAAAAATGTCGTCACCTTGTTTGATGGACGTTAAGCTGAGTTTATGCCCTTGGCTGATATCTTCCGCCAATGTTATTTGCGTACCTGAAATTTCTATAGTTTGGCCTTTACTTAAAGGTGCAACCGCAACTGCAACATTGTCATTTGGATGTACTTGTACCGCTAAACTAGCAGAAGATGAATTGTGCATAATTAAACTCCCGATTATCAGATCCTATTTAAGACCAACTTTTGTATTTTAGCACAGTGTTACTACCGGTGGCACTTGTGTTTTATCCAAGCCAAACAGGCTATTTAATAAAACCCTGACTATGCTTGTTAATAAACTTTTATCTGTTTTTAGGTGTGTATATGCAAGCAACTGTTTTGTCGCAAGTAATCTTACCTGCTTCGTTATTTATTATTATGCTCGGTATGGGCTTGTCGCTAAAGTTAGCCGATTTTAGCCGGGTGATAACCTACCCAAAAGCTGCATTTATTGGCATCACTAGCCAAATGCTGCTGTTGCCCTTGGTTGGTTACATTATGGTGATTCTGTTTGGTTTTACTGCAGAGTTAGCGGTTGGTTTAATGTTATTAACCTTTTGCCCTGGTGGTGTTACCTCCAACATGTATAGTTATTTATCTGGAGGGGATACGGCTTTATCTATTAGTCTAACCGCTGTGGTCAGTTTAATCACACCATTTAGCATACCTTTGTTAACCGTGTGGATGATGGATATCTTTATGGCTGAATCACAAGCCTTCTCTTTACCGTTAGGCAAAACCATAGCTCAATTGGTAGTGATCACTATAGTGCCAGTGGCAATCGGTATGTGGATACATGCGAAATGGCCAAGCTTTTCCGCAAAGGCAGACAAACCAGTGAAAATTCTGTCGTTGGTATTTTTGTTTGTAATTATCGCCGGCATAGTCGCTAATGAGTGGGCTAATATGGCGGACTACTTCTTAACCACAGGTTTAGCCACTTTTATTTTAAATGTTAGCACCTTGGCGTTAGGTTTTTTTATTGCCAAATGGACGGGGTTAAACAAAGCTCAGTCGATCAGTATTGGCATTGAAGTTGGCATTCAAAACGGCACTTTAGCTTTGCTGGTGGCGAATAGTATTTTGCAAAATCCTTTAATGACCACCCCAGCCATCACATATAGTTTATTGATGTTTGTCACTGGGGCTGGTTTTGGGTATTTGGTTTCGGGAGCTTCTACAAATACTGACGTAAAAAATCTTCCATAGCCTGGAAGGCTTTTAGCCTATCTTGGGCATTTGATAGATAGTGATTCGCGTCTGGCAGTGGTAAATAATTCACTTGTTTATCGGCGCTCTGCAGTGCTTGAAACATATCTTCACTTTGCTCTATTTTAACAGAGCGATCTTTGTCTCCATGAATTAACAAGATAGGCGTGGTGATTTTGTCGACATATTTTAACGGTGAGTTATCCCATAATTGGTTGCGGTCTTCACCTATTTGTTTTTTTGCTATCTCGTATCCAATAAACTTTTTGTGTGATTTAACTAATTTTTCAATGTCGCTAATGCCTGCAAAACTAATAGCACATTGGTATAAATCAGGTGTTTTTACTGTACCCATTAAAGCAGCATAACCACCATAACTACTGCCAACAATACAAATTTTTTGTGGGTCAGCTATGCCTTGTTTGATTAACCAGCGCGTACCGTCTTCAACATCATCTTGCATGCTTTGCCCCCAAGCTTGAATACCTTGGTGCATAAAGTCGTAACCATAGCCGTACGAACCACGAAAGTTCATTTGAAACACAGCGTACCCTCTATTGGCAAAAAACTGTGTCCAATAGTCAAAGTCGTCATTATCAAAACTAATAGGGCCGCCATGGGGAAATATGACGGTTGGTAAATTCTTTTGTTTGTCTCCAAGAGGTAGCGTCAAATATGCATCTATCTTTAACCCGTCTCTTGCTTGATAGCTAAGCTTCTGTTTTTCTGCCATTAAACTTGGTTTCAATTCGTTATATTTGTTGGCAATTTTGCTGAGTGATCCTGTGGTTTTATCCCCTAAAAAATAGACGCCTGCATTGGTGTCTGAGGTGGAATATAAAACATAACGGTTTTCATCCAAGCTGCTGCTAATAATGCGGTTGCGTAAATTAGGCAGCGCTGAATCTAATTCTTGTTTAAAAGCTTTAGCTTGTGGATGCCAGTATGTATTGCCTTTCCCCACATAATCACCAATTTTGTTTGAATAGCGCATTTTGCCCGTTAAGTCGCGTTTGTTTGCATCTTGCACTAATTGCAATTGTTTATCATTGCTGCTTAAGTCAACTTTAAAGACAGCTAAATAACCTTGATGGTAAGCTTGTACATACAGTATGTTCGGGTTTTTGGCAAAACCCAGTGGAGTAATAA
Source organism: Catenovulum agarivorans YM01 (assembly GCF_000281085.1). GTDB lineage: Bacteria > Pseudomonadota > Gammaproteobacteria > Enterobacterales > Alteromonadaceae > Catenovulum > Catenovulum agarivorans. The sequence continues at coordinate 342,296 of NZ_JH767522.1, read as the reverse complement.
CGTCTTCTGAGAATGCTTGGTACGACCATAGTTTGGTAAAATCTTTAATGGATTTGTTGTTGGCTGGGACTTGGTAAATTGTGTATTCGTCTTTGTTCCTTGCTGTGGCAATGCGTACATTACCTTGTTGGTCTGTTAGCCAACCTCTAACATCTTCATATGGCATTTGCACATATTGTTCGCGCTCACCATCTTTTAGCGATATTTTTACCACTGAAGGCTCTGCGTTGTACATTCGTCCGCCAATTTCAATTAAAAAGTGGTCTGGCTCATTTGGTAATAGATCTAAAATGACCGATTGAACGTTAGGCACATAATGTAAGTCGTTCAAAAATGATGCGGATAAGGTACCTGTCATTTTTTTATTGATGACATTGAGTTTTAATAAACGGTATTCGTTTACCAATAAACCTTTGCGCAATTGTGGATAAACAACATCTACTAATAAGTATTGATTATTGGCCCAGACTAAATCGGAGAATCTATATTCTTTGTCATCGGTAAAAGCTAGATAACTGCGTTTGTTGTTGGATAAATCGTGTAACGCTATGGCTGTACCGGATTGATTGGGTCGTTTAATCGCGACCATGTAAGCGATTTTATTACCATCGGGTGAAAGTCTCACGTTCACTGCATCGGGTTTACTAGCAAAAGCTGCTGTTGGTAAAGCGTTAGTTGCTTGTACGTTGATTGAGTAGCAGCTCAGAAATAAGTTAATTGTAAGTAATAGAAAAAGTCGGCTGACTTGCATGTGTTATCCCTAATCATTGTTTTATTTGGGATTGTAGCTAGCCAATTCCGTAATTCAGAGCAATTTTCTATAACAATTGTTAATGTTGGGTAGTTGTAATACTTATGCTTGCCAAGTAGATTAAGTAAAATAATTTAAAAATAAAATAAAAGAAATTTAACAATAAACATACCAAAATAGCGGACTAACCAGCCTGACAGTTGGTCATTTTAGGAGTAAAGCCACACATGCAAACTTATAATAAATATTTATCAGCTGTTATTTTAACGGCATGTACATGCGCGAGCAGTTTAGTTAACGCCAATGGCGTTGAACAACCTGCGCCGGAATGGACTGAGTATTGGGAGCCTGAACCAAGAGTTGTTACCCCTGGCCCAGTACCGTCAGATGCAATTGTTTTATTGGGCAAAGATACAGGTTTATCACAATGGCAACATAAAGAAGGTGAAGCTGCCAAATGGACTTTTGATAATGGTGTTATGACAGTAAAAGCTGGCACCAGCGGCGTCAATAGCAAACAAAAATTCTGTGATATGCAATTACATATTGAATGGCGCACCCCACCTAAAGGCAAAGAAGATTGGCAAGTGGGACAAAACTCTGGCAACAGTGGTATTTATATTCAAGGCCGCTACGAAGTTCAGGTATTAGACTCGTATCAAAATCGCACTTATTCAAATGGCCAAGCGGGTTCTGTATATAAACAAACCCCACCTTTAGTAAATGCCAGCAAACCAAATATGCAGTGGCAAACTTACGATATTATCTACCGCGCACCAAGGTTTGACTCTGAGGGTCGTATCGATCAAAAAGCTTATGTAACTGTATTGCACAATGGTGTATTAGTGCAAAACCATACACAAATTCAAGGTCCAACGGTTTTCCGTGGTTACCCTAGATATACTGAAGCGCATGGTTGTGAGTCTATTCACTTACAAGATCATGGTAACCCTGTTAGTTATAGGAATATTTGGGTAAGGCCACTATGAGTGCGTATTTAAATAAATACTTATTTGTACTTGCAGCGCTGCAGGGATTGTTTGCTTGCTCAGAAACAGAATCACAGAGTTCAACTGAGCAGCAGTCTGCAGTAGCTGCACAAACGAGCCAGCTCAAGTTTGAAGGTATTGATTTTAGTTTGGCGGATGAATGGCATCTGGTAAAAGAAGTTGAGCTGAATGCAACCCAACAAGCTTTTGTGCCACAACAGGGAAAAGGCGTGTTGGTCAATATTTCGAGCCAAGGCAATGATCACCCTGCAAGTAAATTGATCACAGCACAAGAGTTTAGCGACTTTCAGTTAGAATTTGATTTTAAACTAGCGAAAAATACTTGGTCAGGCGTTTATTTGCTTGGACGTTATCGGATTAATTTAAATGACGCTTATGGCAAAACTGAACTGTGGAATGGTGCTATGGGTGGGTTACACCCAAGGTTTGACGACGACAGAGAGTGGAAACACTATGATGGTGTGGTTGCTAAAGCCAACCCGAGTCAGCCAATTGAGCAATGGCAACATCTAAGCATAGAATTTCGTGCACCTAGGTTTGATCAACATGGTTTAAAAACCGCTTATGCCGAGTTGATGCAAGTTAAATTTAACGGTGTAACTATCCACCAAAACCAAATTGCAACTGGCCCGGGCCAAGGCGCGTTGACGCAAAACGAAGTTAGCAAAGGTCCCGTGGTCTTTTTAGGTAATGCAGGACCATTGGCGCTGCGCAATATTAAAATTACCCCACGTGATTTTAGCGATTATTCGCCAAAAGTAGCTGTGGCTAAAGAGCACCAAGCGCCATTAGACGATACGCTTGGCAAACCTATGCTCAACTTAGTTGAGCTCGGCAAAAAAGCTTTTGCCGCTAAAGGTTGCAAAGAATGTCACGAAACCCAGAAAGATGCGCAATCGGTTAAAACTGGGCCAAACTTGTATGGCGTATTTAGTCCGAATATTAAACAGCATACAGTGATAAGCGCTAAAGGTGATAAAGAGCAAATAGCCGCTGATGCGCAATATTTGTTGGATTCTATACGTGCTTCAACCTTGCAAATTGCAACTCGCACCAAGGCTGATGGCACTGAACAGAAATTCTTTCCAATTATGCCGTCTTATAACGCGCAGGCGATTAATCAGTTAGAAATTGATGCCTTACTTGCTTATTTACATACGCTCAATGATAACGGCGAACAAGGTGCTGCTTATGTTTGGCAAGCTCAGCCAGAAAAACCTTATGTACTGGTTGAAGATTTAACTGCTGAGTTAGTCAGCGACCAACCAAGACTTGCACGTGTGAACATAGGTGAATACGTATCTGGCCGTGCTTATCATGTGGGTTTACCCAATCAAACTAACTATAGTTTTGATCCAAGAACTTTCGCTTTTGAAATGATTTGGTCAGGGCGATTTTTAGATTTAAAACACGAAAAACAAGGCCGTGCTGATGCACCAAGTAATATTGGCCGTGGCGCAAAATTTTGGCCGCGTGAGCATACTGCTAATTTATTTCAACCTAAACTCGCATCGGGTGATTGGTTAGATTTTAGTTTTAAACAATCTGCGGAATTAACCAAAGATTTAGCTAAACAACTATTAGCTGACAAAGAAGACTTCGCGGCAAAATTAGCCAAAGTTGATGCTGAATTTGTTGGTGTGACAACGCCAACTAAACAAATTCCAACTTTTAGTTATCGCGTTAACCAAAATTATGTTTCGGTTAAATTAGACACTGAGCAATCAGGCAAAATTGCCGCTGAATTTACTTTCAATAATAGCAGCGAATTGACCTTAGCTTTACCAGCTACAGGATTAAGCCAAATCCAAGTAAATCACGGTAAAATTACCGGTGATGTTTGGCAGATCCCTGCGGGTAAACACAACAAAGTGACCTTCACTGCATTGGTTGCAGATGCGCCGCAAGTTAAATTGGTCGACAAGAATATTCCGCCGCAAAAAAATTCACCACAACCGCTGATTTGGAGCGAGTTTAATGGTGAGGCTGTATTACCTGCAGGGTATGCAATTGAAAGTGCACTCGATCCAAACGACTTATTTGGCCGCCGTGTGTTGTTTGAACCATTAGGTATTACATTTACCGACAAAGGTAATGCTTATGTCAGTACCCGTACTGCTGGTGTTTGGAAAATTACTGATGGCAAATGGCAACAATTTGCTGAAGGTACTTTTGATTCAATGGGCTTAGTAGTAGAAGACGAAAACCAAATTATTGTTGGTGAAAAAGCCGGTTTAACTCGTTTAATCGACAAAGATAACGACGGTTGGGCTGAACAGCGCGAAGTAGTGTCGGATCAATTCCGTTTTCACGCTAACTATCACGCCTATTTGCACGGGCCAGTTAAGTTATTAGATGGTAGTTTGTTATATAACCTTAATTTAGGTCATGGTATGCCAAGTGGTTATACCGCAGGTGGCATTATGGGCACAACGGGTGGATATCGTGGTTGGGCTATGCAGGTCGATAAAAATGGTATCACCAAACCTTATGCTTATGGTTTGCGTAGTCCAGCAGGTATTGCGGTCAGAGATGATGGCAAAGTATTTTATACCGACAACCAAGGTGATTATCACGGCACCTCTAAACTTTATCTGTTAGAGCAAGATAAATATTATGGGCACCCTGCGTCACTTGTCGATTTACCGGGGAAAGTACTAGGTGATGCTGCAATTGATTGGCAGCAGTTTAAAGACAAACGTGCTTTGCCTGTCGGTTTATTACCTCATGGCCGCGCAATGAACTCACCGGGCAACCCTGTATGGCAAACAGCTAAAGTTAAATTTGGCCCCTATGTTGGGCAGATGTTTGTTGGTGACCAAACTCAATCGAACATATTCCGTGTGCATATTGAAGAAGTAAACGGGGTGATGCAATCTGCGCTATTGCCATTTATGACGGGCACAGCCTCAGGTGTCATGCGCTTAGCCTTTTCTCCTGAAGACAATAGTTTATGGGTAGGACAAACCGGCCGTGGCTGGTGGGCCAAAGGTGGTAATTTAACTGCACTGCAGCGTATAGTCTGGGATGGCAAAACCATTCCACAATCTATCCATTCAATTAATGTTACTAGCAGTGGTTATAGCATTAACTTTACTCAGCCGATTAACAAAGCGCAGCAAGCTAGTTTTGCCAAATTAAAAGTGAGTTCTTGGTTCTATCAAGAAGACTTTAATTACGGATCGGCAGAAAAAGGTTTACGCGATGAAGTGATTGGTAATTTGCAGTGGTCGAACAATGGCAAAAGTTTAACTTTTACCTTGGCTGATTTTGCTGTGGATACAGCTAAAGCTGCAATAGCGACAAATCGAGTGTATGAGTTTGATTTATCTGCAACTGATTTCGGCAAAAGCTTAGATGTGTTCCATAACAAAGCTTATTACACGTTAAATTCTGTGCCTAAATAACAAGTCTATTTTTTGTTTGTTTAAAAGCCAGCAGCCTGTTCGAAAGACTGCTGGCTTTTTGTTAAATCTAATAAATATGCTTGGTCATGGCTATACATATCCTGGGATAAATTTATATTATCTATATAAAAGATCCGACGGTTCTCTAATTTCGCTAAGTGTAAATAAGCAGCAAAATAGTTAAATAATAAAGTATCTAACTGACCTGATTTGTGTAGTTTTAACAAACCAAATTCTAAACGTTTGGCTAAATTCAATTGTTTTGGCGACACATAAAAATAGTAAGGCAAGTAGGTATAGAGTGCTATATGACGGTCGTAACTTAGTTGTGGAATTTCCTTTTTAAACGTTTCGAGTTCTATATAAGCTTCGGCAATATCGCGGTTTAAGCTATCGAATCTACCTAAAGCTAACATTTTAAATAAACCTTTATAGTTTGCCGTTGAAACCACGTTAAAACCGTGATGGAGTAAAATTTTCTCGGTAGACCAGTATTGCTTTTGCCCGGTTTTAAATTGTTTCACTTGTTCGAGCGTATTGGCGTTTTTATATAAATCTACATTCTGCTGCATAACTAGAAATATTCGATAACTCGACAAGCCGCGGCGAATAGGAAAAGCTACTCTTAGGTTGTTGTTAAGCTGGCCTTTGAATGGTGGAGACGCGATGACATTAATGATATTTCCTTTGGTGAGTTCGAGTGCTTGGCGACTTCTTGGCATTGTCACTGCAGAGCGAGTTAACTCGAAAAGACCAAACTCTTGCTCAGTTTCCACTAAAACGGCTTTGAGTAGTGCGAGGTGATATTCTTCGCGTTTATCAAAATTTTGTTCAGGCGAATAGGCCATTACCTTGTCTAACGCTAACAATTTCAATGGCAATAGCAGTATAAACCAGCATGTGCAGAACAGGCTAAATATAATGAGTGTTGTTCGGAATGATGCTGGTCGCATTGGGTGCTAACTTATTTGTTTGCTATTAAAAAAGCTTAGTTCAAATAAGTAGCGCCAACAACTTTGTTACTTGGGGAATAGAGTTTATTAACTGTTTAATTCAGCAATCACTTTCTCGATATTTGCATCGGAAATTCGTTTGGTTATTTCGCTTTGTTTAGCACTTAACAATGAAATACCTTCGGCAACCATGTCGTAAACTTTCCATTCACCTTTGCCGTTTTTACGCATTTTAAAATGTAAATCAATCGCCGGTGCACTTGGGTCAACAATACGTGTTTTCACTGTCGTGTACTTGTCTTCCACTTGACCGTTTTGTTCAAAAATAACTTCTTGTCCTTTATAAGCCATAAGTGCATTGGCATAGGTAACGGATAAATAGTGTTCTACTGCTTGGGAAAACTGTTGGAACTGCTGTTTATTTATTTTGCGCACGTGTTTACCGAGCAATTTATACGAGACAAAATCCACATCTATATGTGGCATCAGCTGTTTGTTGATGATATCGCGCAGGGCTAAACGTTTTTGGCTGTCGTCTAGTTGCAGTTGTTTTATTTCGCTAAATAGGTTTTGTCCTACTTGGCTGAGTAACTGGTTAGGATCTGCATTGTTTGCTTTGGCGCTAAATGCGAACACAGCTAGCATGGTTGCAAATAGTAAACTTCCAATTGTTTTAACTATATTTTGAGTTTGTTTGCTGTGGCTAAACATAACTGTTTTCCTTTTAAATAACATGGGGGCATTTTAGTCCGTTTTTATGCGGATATTTAGATCTTATTTTGCATTATATTGTTGCTTGATGCGCACTAATGTAACGAATTGTAACCCGAGTGAAATGCTACCGGTGTCTTTTGCGGGTTTTATTGCTAGCGCAGCAAAACCATAGTCTAGAAGTCAGCAGTTAAATGGAGTATTACTCGCAAAAGCGCTTCGAGGTTGGTGCAAACGGGCTGGAAATCCCGAATAACTCACCAAACGCTGCAAGTCATCCCTGAGCGCTCTCGAATTGCATCCATGCAATTCAAGGTTGGTTCGTTTATTCGAAATTCCCATCCTTACTAAGCAAATTTATTGCTGCGTGTGACTAATTGGCGATAAAAATGTCAGATAGAAGTCTGTTGGAATGCTGATTTTCTAAAACTTCAAAAGGCAGGAAGCCTTTTGTGAGCGGCCATGGATTGGCGAAAAGCGTTTTTAGAAAATTATGCTTCCAATGGGCTTTGTTGCACAAACTATCCAGCGCAACTTTGCTCCTGAGTACCAACGCACAAAATTTCACCTTTATATTGCACAAAACAAAAAGCTTCGTTTAAAATGCACAAACTTTCGAAACGAAACTTATAAAAACAAATTTTAAGAAACCGAAACTTTGTCAAAACGAAATACTCAACAGCGACGACACAAAATCGTCCAACAAGTCAATCAACTAGGTGAAGTGACAGTCGAAGCGCTGGCGAGTCAATTCGATACCTCAGTTGTTACGATTCGAAAAGACTTAGCTGAACTCGAAAAAAGTGGCCAATTATTACGCCGCTACGGTGGCGCAGTGCCATTGCCGCAAGAAGTGATCACAGATGGCGAAAAAGCCTTATCCGCGGCCAAACAAGCAATTGGCAATAAAGCCGCTGAACTTATACGTGATCACAATCGCATTATCATAGACAGCGGCCGCACAACTTCTAGTTTAATTTCTCACCTAAGCCAAAAGGCGGGATTAGTAGTGATGACAAATGCATTAGAAGTCGCCAATCAATTACGTGAATTAGAGCGCGAACCTACTATCTTAATGACAGGCGGCACTTGGGATCCACATTCAGAGTCTTTCCAAGGGCAAGTTGCCGAACAAGTTTTACGTAGTTACGACTTCGACCAATTGTTTATAGGCGCCGATGGTATTGATTTAAATAGAGGAACGACTACCTTTAATGAACTAATAGGTTTAAGCCGAGTAATGGCAGAACAAGCACGCGAAGTGATTGTTATGGTAGAGTCAGACAAAATAGGCAGACGTATTCCAAACCTAGAACTTACATGGCAACAAATTACTTATTTGGTGACCGACGACGGCATCAGTAAACAAGCAATCGAACAAATTTCAAATATGGGTGTGACTATAGTGGTCGCCAAAACAAATCAACAACAAGCGGGAAAATAACAATGTGTGGAATAGTCGGTGCAGTAGCACAACGTGATGTAGCAGAAATTTTATTAGAAGGATTACGCCGATTAGAATATCGTGGATACGATTCAGCCGGTTTAGCGGTAATCGACAACGGCCAATTACAAAGATTACGCCGCGTTGGTAAAGTTAAAAACTTATCTGACAGCTTGGAAGAGCAATTTTTAGCCGGTGGCACTGGTGTGGCGCATACACGTTGGGCAACCCATGGCGAACCAAGTGAACGCAACGCCCATCCACATATGTCGAACGAACGCATTGCAGTTGTGCACAATGGTATTATCGAAAACTATCGTGAATTAAAAGCAGAGCTAGAAGGTGAAGGTTATAAGTTTGTTTCTGAAACCGACACTGAAGTTTTGACCCACCTTATCCACAAATATTTAGCTGAAAGTAACAACTTATTTGCTGCGGTACAAAAAGCTGCAAAAACTGTTACAGGTGCATACGGCACCGCAATTATCGACCAACAAAACCCAGACGAAATGGTTGTTGCACGTTCTGGTAGCCCACTTGTTATAGGTTTAGGTATTGGCGAAAACTTTGTTGCGTCTGACCAATTAGCTTTATTGCCTGTAACCAGCCGTTTTATCTATTTAGAAGAAGGTGATGTTGCACGCATTACCCGTAAATCGGTAGAAATTTTTGATAAAAATGGTGAGCAAGTAGAGCGCAAAGTAAACCTTGTAGATGCCAAAGCAGACTCGGCTGACAAAGGTGAATACCGCCACTACATGATGAAAGAAATTTACGAGCAGCCAACTTGTGTGCGTCAAACATTAGAAGGTCGTTTAACTTCAGCAGGTGTAGAAGCTGGTATTTTTGGTAATGGTTTTGAAGAAGTTATTCCAAAAATTAAACACGTAACTATAGTTGCGTGTGGCACCAGTTATCACGCAGGTATGGTGGCTAAATATTGGTTTGAACAATACGCCAACGTAAGCTGTAGTGTTGAGATTGCCTCTGAATTCCGTTACCGCAAATTCTATGTGCACGAAGGTAGCTTGTTTGTGTCTATTTCACAATCAGGTGAAACGGCTGACACATTAGCAGCGTTGCGTTTAGCGCAAGAGCAAGGTTATTTGTCGTCATTAACTATTTGTAACGTGCAAGGCTCGTCATTAGTCCGTGAATCAGACTTCAACTTTATGACTCGCGCAGGTACTGAAATTGGTGTGGCTTCAACTAAAGCATTTACCACCCAGTTAGTGTCATTGCTTATTTTGGTATTAGCTTTAGGCAAACAAAAAGGTTTAACTGCTGAAAACGAGAAAGAAATTTGTGCTTCGTTAATGCAACTGCCGGGCAAAATTGAGCAAGCTTTATTAGCCAATAAAGAAATTGAAGATTTAGCTGAAGAATTTGCCGACAAAAACCATGCATTATTCTTAGGCCGTGGCGACCAGTATCCGATAGCGATGGAAGGTGCGTTAAAACTGAAAGAAATTTCATACATTCATGCAGAAGCATACGCAGCAGGTGAATTAAAACACGGCCCAATCGCGTTAATTGATGCTGAAATGCCAGTAATAGTTGTTGCACCAAACAACGAATTATTAGAAAAACTGCATTCAAATGTTGAAGAAGTGCGTGCGCGCGGCAGTATTTTATATGTGTTTGCCGACAACGACGCTAAATTCCAAAGTGACGAAACCCAGCGGGTGATCAACGTTGTACCAACTGACGACATTATCGCGCCAATCGTCTACACAATTCCGCTACAGTTATTAAGCTACCACGTGGCTGTGATTAAAGGTACGGATGTTGACCAACCAAGAAACTTGGCTAAGTCAGTGACAGTTGAGTAGGGCATTATCCGCAACTGGAAAATAATATAAAGGGCTCCATGAGCCCTTTGCTTTATTCTTGCACTTGCCAATGGCCGGTTTTATCTGTTGTTATCCCAACTCATTTCTTACTTAACAAATAAACAGCCAAACCTACTAACCCCACCGCAAGCAAAGCGCCTGCTGTGTTGTCTTTTTCTTTTGCTTTGACAAAATAACGGCTGTGAGTGCGTTTAAGGTCATCAATTGAGTTGGCTTCAAATACAACCACTTCCATTTCGTGATGGTTATTTTGAAAATGTTGCTGCTCTTTTTGCAAACCCGCCATTTGTGCACCGGCATAGTCGCTGTATTCCGCCAATTGTGTTTCTTTACTGGTGCGATTGTGCTCAATTAAATAGTACATGACGAATCGCCTTCTCGATCTGCTCAATACTCGTTTAGTTATTTTTAAGATATTTTTGCGCAAATTGGTGATAGCAAGGTAATTGTGCAAGTACCGCTTGCACAAATTCTGCACTAGGCCATGAAGCTGCAAAGAGCGCATGTATTTTAGATTTCTTGGTGAAGACCCTTTCATGTCTGGAAATGCAGTGCGCAGATCATGCGCTAGCTTGTCTATTACTTTAGCATTTAGCCTATAAGCAAACAAAAGTTTATTGCAGCGGCCATCTAGGTTAGCATTAGCGCAATTTTTATGTTCAATCAGGTTTTTCATTGTGCAACCCTTAAGCAAACAACAAATTCGCGCGCAAGTTATTAAACTGGCGAAATTTTCTGATAAACAACCTGATTATTATTATATCCAAGGGTATTTATTGGGATTGGGGGTTAACCCAGGCATGGTGATGCCGAATCAATGGTACGGCGATTTGTTTGGTGAATTTAATTTTGAATCACAAGAAGATACACAGTTAATTAATGCCTTGATGCAGCTGTATAACTTGCAAATGCAAAGCATAATGCAGGAGCAAATTAAGCTGCCAACTCAGTGTGCGCTATCTAAAAATAACTACGAAGAAGCATTAGCTGCTAATAAGCCGTTACCGAATTGGACAAAAGGCATGTTGCAAGCGTTAAAGTTAATCGATAAGACCTCGCTCAATTCAAAGCAAAAAAGTGAGCTTAAAGAATTAACTGGCGCATTAAAAATATTCCAAGGCCTTAAACAGGCGCGCAAAGAAATAGACAGCGAGCGCATGTTTGTTGATATTTTACTGCATCATAAAAAATACTTATCTACTTATATCCACAACACCATTTTTGCAATGCGTTTTGATGAAGATGCACAGCCCAACTCTAATTTCGATGCCAACATGTATGACGAACCTGAATATACAGAGCAAGAGCAGCAAGAAATGGACGAGCTTAATGAGATGGTCGATATCTTATTAAACGATGATTCACCTGCGATTCGTGAGGCGATTAGTGGGGTAATCGATTTATTTGTCCAAAGTTTTGGTGAAGGTTTTATTGAAGAAAACAAAGGACACTTTTGGTTAATTCAAGATACTCGTGCTTATATGATGTTGCGCGCACGTCGTGCTGAGTTTGCTTTTAGTGAAAAGCGCTACCAAGCTTGTGCGGATGAATTAGCTGAGCTGTTAGAGCTGAACCCAAATGATAATCAAGCCAACAGATACCGCTTGCTAAATTGTTATGTGCTGTTACAGCAATGGGATAAGGTACAAACTCTATTAACGCGTTTTGACGAGCAATCTGCGTTTACTTTGGCAACCCAAGCTTTGATGTTATTTGCCCAGCAGCAAGACAGTAAACAAGCGCGCGATGCGAAAAATCAACTGAAAAAATACAATAAATACATAGAAAAATTTTTAACTGGCCAAGCCAAAATGCCCAAAGAAAATCCGCATGTGTTTGGTTTGGGTGATAAAAATGAAGCTATTTATTATTTGATCTTTGGCGGTAAACAAGCTTGGCAAAGTGTGTCTGGCTCATTATTTTGGCTAAGGCGCAAATAACCAATGTGTGCGCATAAAGCATTGTTATATTCTAGTGACTTAGGTATACAATAACGCACTTTTATTTTTCAGTTTTACTTTTAGGTTTCTAAAATGAGTGATAACAAACCAGCATTACCAGACCGTTTAGCCAGTGATTCACGTAGCAAATTTTTTGTTAAAGAATGTTTTGAACACGAAATTGGCATTCGTTTAAACGGCAAAGAGCGCAACAATGTTGAAGAATACTGCATCAGCGAAGGTTGGGTAAAGGTACCATCACCAAAAGCGTTAGACCGCCGTGGCCAGCCTTTGTTGATTAAATTAAAAGGCACTGTTGAAGCGTTTTACAAGTAACTCCGTTTGTGCATATTAACTTTATAGCCAAAGATACGGGTTATTCACATCTGTAAGTGTTAGCGGTTTACTCTGCTGGATTAATTGGATAGTATCAAAAATACTATAAGATTTTATCTAGCAGTATAGGCCATAAGTATATGAAAACACTCGTACCTTCAGTAAGTGTATTAACCATGTTGTGTGCTTTTACCATTCAAGCAGCTGATAGCACTCAAGCGGAAGAAACGCGCAATATCACCAAAGACCTCACCATAACTCAAACCATAATCAGTCAAAATTCGGTAAAAGAGCAAGGCTCTGGTTTAGAGTTGTGCAATGCCTCCGACACTAGCTGGCAATCTAACTTTAATTTAGATGAAAGCACAGGTGTCATGTTGTCGACTTTTACCACAGGTGCAGCTGGCGAATATACCGATGTGTATGCTAATCGAGACGATGAAAGGCCTAATGGACAGTATCTAGGTGCGATTAAGGCTAAAGTAACAGATGATTTTGGAGCGACTTCAACTTTTGTTGGTAGGTTCAATTCTCAACAGGTTGGTCAGGAACTTTCAGGCACAGTTAGGTTTCAAAATGAAACAGGTTGTGAGCATGTGGCCAAGATTGTTGGAAAACTAAAAGTTCCGTTCGAAAACCTAGAGGTGCAACAAGAAGGCAAAGATATATTTGGTGAAGTTTATGTTTGGTTGATGAGTATGGCTAGAGAAAGGTTTAATGGAGTAGATACCAGCCAAAGTAAAGTGTTTAGCAAAACAGCATCTATTGGGCCAAGAGGGTAGTATGATGAAAAAACTAACACGTGTTATTGTTGTATGTTTAACGCTTATCTCTAGCCATTTGTTTGCAGCAGACCAAGTTGAAATTAAATACTATGGCTTTGAAACTTCACCCGCCGATTCGCAAAATACAGCTTCGGTTAGGTTCAATAACTTTTCAGTAGAGTATGCAACAACTATTGTTCCTTTGCTGTTTGAAGGTGAATTGGCAAGCAATGAAATCGCAGTATATTTTAATGGTTCTTTGGTAGAAGTTTATTCTGATTTGGCCGATATACACAATGCGACTAGTCAATTTCTGGTTGACACTACCTATGTGCAAGGGCAACAGGCCGATCTTGAATTTCGTTTAACCAACAATGGCAACGAGCCTTCACTGCTAGCATTTCCCCACGATGTGGAGAACATCTCTGTATTGGAGCAGCAAGTGAGTTTTGGCAGCCCTAAAGATAATGCTTCCGAAGATGAAAGTTCTGGTGGGTCTACGCCGTTCGCATTTATCTGTTTTTGTTTGGTCGTTTGTTTGTATAGAAACAGATTTGCTGGCACATGGCTCAAGTGATGCTCGAGTGGGGTTAGGGAGCTTATCCCTAACCCAAGCACTCATTGTGTGACTGAGTTAATTTAAATGGTAGTACTAAATAAGGATAATATAGGGCATAATTTAACCTATCTCTAAAAGTTCCTATGGAAATGGACTTATGTTTTTTCGCTATTTCTTCATTGCTATTCTATTTGTAGCTCAGTTGGGCTGTAAAGGAAGCGACAGCCAGCCGATTGAAGAACAAAATATCACCTTAGCGCAAACTGATGTTCAACCTGCTGTTCGTGTTAATGCAGAGCAACTAATCCAGTTTAATCAGGCCGTTAACAGCGCACTCTTACAAAGTTTTAGCAACAGCATTAGCTCTGAAACAAACGTTCACTACGCCGCTTGGAGTCGCTTAAAACAATTACACTTTTTATCAGTCGCTGCTCAGCCTAAAGATGTGTATTGGCAACTACCTTTATTAGCTGACGTTGAGCTAGCAGATTATGCGCCCTACCTAACGGGTTATTTTGAGCAGTTTGAACAATCAGCATACTTAACGAGCAATCAATTACATTGGTTGGCTCTGCAAGCTAATTACCCTTACAAGTTCAGCTTTCAGCAGGATGTTTACAATTATTTGGGTGATAGTGAAGTAATTGATTTTTATACGGATCCCGAAAATGCACTTAAGCTAAAAAATGCAAAATTAGCTGAATTGTTCCACTTTTATCAGCCTAATTTAATCACCACTATTGCTACACGCTTGTACTGGTTGGATAGCTTTGAGTTATCTCTGTCGCTAACCGATACTTTTTCAGTAACACCGTTAACAGATCGCATTTTTAAAAATAGCGCCAATGATTATTGGAGAATCGCAACCCTTGAGATTGGCGGCGATATGCAGTTATTTGAACAAGATGGTGTAAAAATAGTTAACCTGTTGCCAACTAACTCCGAGTGGAAAATATTGGTGGTGCAAACCAGCCCATATAAATTTGCTTCGGTCAGAAACAATTTAACCCAATGGTTGGCTGACTTTAAGCAGAATAATAGTTTGCAATCTACCTCTATTGAGATCCCGCACACTAACTTTTCAAGTGATTATTGGTCTAACTTAAACTTTGCGATGGAGTCATCTATTCTAGATGAAGAAGAAGGGTTTGGTGACAACAATAGAATCACCACCGAAAACTTAACTTATGCAGACTTTGCTGGCGAGCAAGCTCTGTCTATTGAAGATGATAAACTAACCTATAGTTTTGCATTGGAAACAAGTTTAACTGAGTTAAAAAATGTCGACTATTTTAATTCAAACGGGTCAGATATTAATTTCAGTTCAGTTGCTATTTCTGTAATTGGAGGTTGCAGTGGCCCTTCTTCTTACGAAGTGGATATTACCAGTACTTTATTTGTATTAATGAAGAATGATGCTGTGCTGAGTTTAAGCCAGTTTGACGTATCCGATGGTGAGCCATTACCGATTTGTTTTGGCGGTCCTACCCTTATTCCGTCCGGAGAACTGACATTTCCTAATGTAACAGCCCATGAATCAGATTATTAGAATGTTAGTGATAAATAATTTGAACTAGCCTGTAATAAACTTAACCGTCCAACCACTAACCAGTCATAACATAATTTAGGATATTACTTTTTTATGGGTAGTGACTTTTATCTGCAATACATTTTGCCGCATGCGGGCATCATCATCAAAATCTGTCGGGCTTATACCAATAGCCAAGCAGATTTTGAAGATTATTACCAAGAAGTTTGCCTGCAAATTTGGCGCAGCAAAGACAATTTTAATCAGCAATGTCAGTGGCCTACTTGGATTTACCGCATTTCGCTTAATGTCTGTTTAACTTATCTCAAACAAAGCAAAAACGGCGATAAACATATTGTTTCTGACTCTTTGCCTGATGAGGTTATCGACGACAGCAAAGCCTTTGCCAATGACGAAATTAACTTGTTGTACAACGCGATTAAACATCTTTCCGAAACAGATAGAGCGGTAATTTTGCTGTATTTGGAAGAGAAAACCTATGAAGAAATTGCCGACATTATTGGGAGCAATAGCAACAATATAGGTGTGCGCATTACGCGAATTAAAAGCAGATTAACCAAATTTATTAATCAACTAGATTAACTAGAGGGTGGGATAATGAGTAAATCAATTGAACAAATGTGGAAAGAAGGTTTTGTAAACGAAACGCAACTAACTGCGCCAAAAATTAACGACTTGTATAACCGAAAATCGCAAAATATAGTCGATAAATTACAGCAGATGTTTGCGTTAAACATTAAAGCCATTATAGGCGGCAGCTTAGTGGCACTGCTTATGTTTAGTCTGATCGGTGCGCCTTTTTTGGGTTTGTATATTTGCCTTTTGCTTGTGCCACTGGTGATTATTGCTAAAAAAGAGCTGCGAAATTCACATCAATTATCTAAAGGGCAGAGCAGTTATGACTACATCATGAGTTTTAATGCTTGGCTGCAACACTCCATTGCTGTGTATGCGCGCTATTACAAATTTTTCTATCCATTACTCTTTATTGGCATGGCGGCACAAGCTTTGGTAAGCGATGCCGGTGGAAAAATAATTGGTTTGATCGTGAATATATGGCCAACTGAATTATTGCTCTGGGGTGTACCTTATTATCTGCTGCTAATTATTGTGGGGATAATCCTGATTGTCACTCGATTTTCAGATGCTTTATATAGGTTAGATCTTAATATTATTTATGGTCGCCAGTTCAAAAAATTAGAGGAATTGATTGCGGATATGCAAGAACTGCGGCAGTAACGGCAGCAGAGTTTCGAGTGATTATGGGGCTAGAGCAAAACTTGAGCTAGCCCGCCTGTATACAGTTCTTAATTAGCCACCGAATATGCTAAAGCTCAACCAAATATACACACAATAACCAATTAGCAGCATAGCACCTTCAGCTCGGTTTAAACGGTGTCCACTGAGCAATAAAAACAGTAGCAGTATAGATGTACCAAGCATCACCCATTGGTCAAACTGCAATATTCTTTGATGAACAGGTAGTGGTTGCAGCAAAGCCGATAACCCAAGAATACCGAGTAAATTAAAAATATTGCTGCCGAGTATGTTGCCAACTGCCACATCAGCATGTTTGCGAATCGCCGCTATAACAGATATTGAAAGCTCCGGAAGCGATGTGCCAACGGCAACAAGGGTTAAGCCGATAACCGACTCTGGCACTTCAAAGTAGCTTGCAATACCTGTTGCGCCAATCAAGAGTACTTGTGAACCTGCAATCAACAATACTAAACCTAAGCTCACAGCTGTCACTGTCCACAGGGTTGATTTGTTACCTATTGATACTTCTTCTGCTTCAGCTTGATGCAGTTCTGCAGAAGGGGCTGCCTGGTATTTTTCACTCCAATATGCCCAAACGAGATAGGCAATGAGCAAAGTTAAGAATAACACGCCATCACCATGCCCTAATGCACTGCCGCCGACTAAAATTGGGAATAAGGCGCTGGCCGCTACCATAGTTACGGCATCGCGTCTCAGCGCTAATGGTTTTACTACCAAGGGGGTGATAACTGCACATAACCCAAGAATTAATAGGATGTTACCAATATTGCTGCCGACAACATTACCAATTGCAATATCAGGTTGGCCTTCGAGGGCTGCATTTACTGACACCACTAATTCGGGCGAAGAGGTGCCAAAACCAACGATAACCAGCCCGCTGAGTAACGGAGAAACTTTGAGTCGGTTTGCTGTCGCCAAAGAGCCTTTAATCAAGGCCTCACCACCTAGGGTGAGCATAGCAATACCAACAAAGAGAAATAGTAAATCCAACATAGTTTAACCGCGCCTCAATAACGCACTTTAGATAGACTTAGTTTAAAACACTTTAATCAATTTATCGCTGTTTTCGCTTTAACAATCCCATTCGCTCAAGCTGTAACTTCAAGCCAAAATAAGTTAATACAACTGAGAAAAAGATAAAGGCAACAATAAAATAATCGCGCACTTCCCGGCCAGTTAAGGGGACTAAAAAGTTCCATTTATGCAGCATAGAAAAAGATAGCGACTCTAAGCGTGAACTTGCAGTACTGGCATCGGCTAATACACCCGACTGGCTATCAATAAACAATTGAGTTTTATCCGCGTCATTTAAACTAACGCGCCAAACGGGCAGGCGTTTATTTCTAAAGTCATAACCCATACCAAAAAAACGTACTACTTGGGCATCAGTCGCTGTGGCGGATTCGCTGTATTGTTCGGCTAACCACATGGCGTATTCTTTATCGTTAAAGTCGGTTAAGGCTTGGCCGGTTTTTCCATCAAAATAAACGACCTTAGTTTCTTGGCTAATGCCTTTATATTTATCTTCTTTAGTTAACGCTTTGTTTTGTTGTGCGCCTTCAGCTTGATAAGACAAGCGTAAAACTGGCGTGGTTTTGCTGCTTTGTTCATTGCTGGGTGCGGCAATTAAATTGAGCGAATTTACCTGACTGCTTTGTTGAATTTGTGCCAATACTAAATTTATTGCTTGTTCAGACACGGGTGTTTGCGGCAGGTCTGTGCTGAGTTTTAATCCAGCTCTGGCTGGTGCATATTCAGCGGTTAATAAATGATAAAAGCCACTAAAACTCCACATAAATAATGGGATAACAACTAAGTAAGCGCTTGCTCTATGTAGCTTGTTGTGCGCTGGCATTCTGCGCCATGAGCGATTAATTAAATATATTAACCCAGACACACTCATAGCCAATAACGCCAACATTAGATAGCCAATAATCAGCACTCTAAATGGCCCAGTAAATTCTAACCAATTCCAAGTATGTAAAGCGCGAAAAATACTTTGCAACATGATGCGGGTATCGTTCGTCAGTGACGCTAATGTATTGGTTTCTGTGTAAATAAAGGCAATATGGCCAGCGTCATCGTTATAACGAATACGATATACAGGCAATAAGCGATTAACCCAAGGGTATTCAGCGCTAAACTCATTAATAAATTCAACTTGCTCAATTTGTTCAGCGGGTAAACCTGAATAATAACCGGCTAACCAAATGGCTTGTTGTTTATCTTGCTCTGCTATTCGCGCACCTGTGGTTAAATCAAAATACTGGCGTGGTTGATTTTGCTCATAGGTGGCTTGCAACAAAGCGCCGTTTTCGCTGGCAACTACTTTTACTAAACTGGCTGATTGCTGGCTTGTTTGGGTTAACAAATTGCTGGTGGTTTGCACATCGTAATCTATTTGCTTAACAACAGGTGCGCGAAAGTTTACTGGTTGTGGGCCCACCCAAGTCATTAACGGGTGGGTAAAGCCACTAATTAACCAAACAAAACAGGCAAACAAAGCAGGCCACAAGAAAAACTTGTGCGCCCAGTTGGCAAAGTGATTTGTGCTGCGTTTTAAAATTGCCATGTTGCCCCCACATAAATGCTGCGCGGCGTACCTGGGCGGTAGCCTAAGTTTGGATTGCCCACTTGGTTGCTGGTGTACACGCTATATAACTTGTCGGTTAAGTTGATAATGCGCAAATACACTTGCCAGTTTGCATTGATTTGATAGTGATTGCGCCAGTTCACTAACGTATGGCCATCATAGGTTTGGGTATTGGTTTCGTCGGTAAAATATTCACCCAAGTGTTCAACTTCCAGCTCGCTGCTAAAGCCTTGTAGCCAAGTCGGCTGGTATTTAACCGTTAAATTGGCCATTTCTGCTGGTGCTTTGCCCACCTTAAAACCTGCATAGTTGCGGTTTTCTTTTTTGAATCCACCACAAGCTGGGCTAAAACATTGGAATAAATAAGCAAAGTCTTGGTAATACTGATTAGTGATGGCGATGGATGTCGACAAAGACCACTCATCAGTTAATTTACCTTGAATGGCTGCTTCAAAACCTAAATGACGGCTTTCGCCAGCATTGGTCACTATGCGATCACTGCCGCTGATCACGCTGACAATATCGTTTGATTTTTGCAAGTCGTACACGGCTAATTCGTATAACCAATCTTTTGCTAACTGGCCACGTAAACCAAGTTCAAAACTGTCTGCTTCGGTTGGTTGTAAGTTTTCACTGCCTTGTGAACTGCCCGGCCTGAATAAACTACCAATTGAAGGTGCAACAAAAGCGTTGCGGTAGTTAAAGTAGGCAGTGTGATCCGCGGCTAAGCGATACAACAAACTAAATTTAGGGCTAGTGTGTTGATAACTTTTGGTTTGTGATTGTGGTCGTAGATGGCTAGTGTCTTCTGCCTGGGCTGTTAAATTGTCGGTATAGTCAACTTCAAACGAGTCATAACGCACACCAGCGGTTAAGCGCCAATTGTCGGTTAAATCCCACTCTGTATGTAAATAAGGTGATATTGATGTTTGCGTCGCGCTAAAGTCGTAATTAAATTGGCCTGTGCGGCTGTAATCAGTATAAATATCATCTTGTTTAGTTAAGCTGATTTGCTCTTCAACATAGTCAGACGGGGTAACGTCTGTATCTAAACCAACGATCACTGTGCCTTGATTGACGTGCTGACGATATTTGAGCATTAACCCGTAAGATTCAAACTGGTAATCACGTATATTCGGATCATAAGTAATCATCCAACTTGGCATCATTTGCATTGAGTTGTTGCGATAATAAGGCACTGCACTCACCAGTGTTTGTTCATTAACATACCAAGATATATCGGAAGAAAAACGCAATGCGGATACCTCACGATAACCAATGTCACCATGGTAAGCGTTAAAAGTTGAACGCGCTTTGTACAGGCTTTCGCTTAAATCTGAGGTCCCACTTTGTTGGATGTCGGATGCGGTTAATAAGGTTTTGACGCTGAGGTTATCAGACAAATTACTATCAACACGCGCCGTAACAGAGTAACGTGAATAGTCAGCGGCATCTCGAAAACCTTGGTTGTCAGTTAAGTTGATATCAAGCTTGCCTGCATGTTGTTTATTTATCTTATCACCGAAACTAACCAACAAACGCTGCCAGTCATTTTTACCTAATTCAAGATTGGTTTTTAACAAGGTTTGTTGTGGTGCAGCTGCGGTTAAAACGTTAATCACCCCGCCTATTGCATCACTACCGTATAAAGCTGAACCTGGGCCTTTAACCACTTCTAAACGGCCTGCTTGTGGCATATTAATTTCGTACAAAGCATTGTGGTTAAAAAAGCCAGTTGGGCGAATGGGTAAACCGTCTTCTAAAAATAGATAGACTGCTGATGTGGTGATGGGTTGGCGAATCGACGACATGTGGCCTTCACCACCCAAATTATTGATATGTACACCTGCAAGGCGATTAAGCGCTTCAGCTGGGTGTGATGCGCCAATGTTTTCTAACGCTTGCTGCGACAATAAACTAATTGATTCAGCAACATCTTGTTTGCTTTGTGCTTCGCGCGTACCTGTTACCACTATGGTGTCTTGGTTTTGTTCAGCTAAATTTTGTTGTGTTGTTGTATTGGCATGTGCGCCAAATTGACCACATAACACCGCAGCAATCGGTGCTAGATAGAAACGAGTTTGCATAAAATTGTCCGTTTAATTTTCGAATAAAGATAAACACTGCCTAAAGTTAGGCGGCAAAAAGTTAAAAATTAAACGAAAGCGGGTGGTGCGCGTGATAGGTTAGGGCGGTAGTTAAAAGTGCGATAAGCTTGTTGATATAAGCGAGTTTGCAAAGCTTGATACTGGGTAAAACTCACTTTGGCAGTTACTGAAATATCAGCATGATACGCAGGCTCGGCTAATAAACCCCAACTACAATCTATTTGTTTTAATTCAGTTGGTGCATCTTGTGGTGGTTCTACAAATACAAGTTGCCCTGCAGATTGAGTGGCGGATAAGGAAATCCATTGAAATTGTGCACCGGTACAAATTAGTACAGTGTCATCATTAGCATATTGTTGTGCTTGTTGGCTGTGAACGCTGGCAACAAAAGGTTGCAACAAGCTGCTCAACAGCAGGCTAGCTAAAGCCATACAACAAATAAATTTAATGGTTAAAGTGCGCAAGGATTAACTTGGTTAATTCAGTTAGTGCTTCAAATTATAGTAATAAAAACAAAATACACAACGAATCATCCGCTGATTTTAGCTGATGTTAAATATCACAGCCTTAGACCTACAACTTGTTGATTGTGTATTGGTTTTGTTTCACCCGTTTCAACTCTATTACGCCCATTGTGTTTAGCTTGATACAGCGCAAAATCGGCTTGTTTAAACCAAACATCTATATCATCACTATCTAACATAGCCACACCAAAACTAGCAGTGATCACATGGTTGTTAATAATGCGGGTTTTTTCAATTTGCTCGCGTATCCGCTCAGCTAGAGCACAAGCTGCTTGCAAGTTAAACACTGGCGTTATCACAATCATTTCTTCACCGCCCCAGCGTGCGATAGTGTCTTCGGCTCTAAGCTGTTGTTGAATGGTACGTGCGACATTTTTTAACGCTTCATCACCGACATCATGGCCGTAATTGTCATTAATTTTTTTGAAGTGGTCTATGTCAATTAGGATCATAGCATAAGCTTGCGAGCCATCTAAATAAGCCCTAATGGCGCGTTCATACACGCTGGATAAACCTTTGCGGTTAAGCAAGCCGGTTAGCTCGTCGTATAAAGCTAAGTTTTCAAAGTGACTTGCTTGCGCCAACAATTGGCGATTGAGTTTGTTTAAGCTGGCATTTTTCTTATTTTGCAAACGCAACTTTTCGAGCGAGTTAAAGGTAATGCCGATCAAATGTAAAAATACAATTACACCCCAAACAATAATAATTGAAAGGTAGAGCTTATTGGTTGCTATCCATTTGCCGGTAAATTTAATTGAATGAAGTTTTATTTTTACCTTGCGATCATCGCCTGCATCGCCAGTTAATACTTGAATAAAGTTAATTTTTTCTAACGCTTTGGATACGTCTACCCCAGCTTTATGGTGATAAAACGCACTCCAAGCTGGCATATCAAATTTACTTAGTGGTATACGGACGCTTTGCCTGCCAGGTTGAGGATAATGATAATGAACAAATTGCAAATTACGCGTCTCTTTTTCGCCTTGTTCATTGGTCGCATCATGTTGGTTGATTAAAAATATCGCGATATTGTCCATGGATGTGCTGTTATGTTCTATATCCAGTTCCAAATATTGATATTCATCTGTATGAACATACACGCTGTTGGTCCAATCATAAACTGGGATAAATACCCCACAATAGGCATGAGCAATTAAGCCTGTTTTAATTTCACATTCAAAATCAAAGTATTGAGATTGTGGATAATATTTAGCTTTAGATTGACCACCTTGAGCATTGTCGGTAATCAGTTCTGGTTTGGTCTTATCTGTTGGTTTAACCTGCCAAACGTTATCCATAGCTAACCCGTGCCACAATAATATGGCCACAGTTAGGCTGAAAAGGGTGATATAAGCTAATTCTATTTTTCTGAAAATCAAGAAAACCACGTTTGACCAGTCGGCTTTAGTTTATTGAATATAGTTCAATTTTATTAAAATAGACAAGCAGTTGCCGAGTCCTGCTAATTAATTTTTTACCTTAGAGAGCAGTAATTGCCATTCTTCTGCTATTACGGGCATTATCGAAAGCCTATGACCTTTTTTTACTAAACCTAGCTGAGTAATTTGAGGCATTTTTTTAATCTCTTTCAGCGATAAAACCTCGTTGAATTTTTGCTTGAATTTGATATCCACCGCAATCCATCTTGGGTTTTCTGTGGTTGATTTAGGGTCGTAGTATTTTGATTCAGGGTTGAACTGGGTTGGATCTGGATAAGCTTCTTGAACAACTTCTGCAAGCCCTGCTATACCGATATTTTTACAGCTCGAATGGTAAATAAACAGCAAATCACCGGTTTTTACTTGGTCGCGCAAAAAGTTGCGCGCTTGATAGTTACGCACACCGTCCCACATTTCGGTTTGACTTGGCCGCGACTCTAAATGGTCTATGCCGAATACATCGGGTTCTGTTTTAAATAGCCAGTAGTTCATGGTTGTTTTATGTTGAATATATCAATACGGCTAAGCATAGATATTTAGTGGTTATCTCGCAAGCTATCAATTGTTATGGTTTTATAGTAAAAACAGGGTAATTTGTGATGCTGGTTTTATTATGTCGACTGAAATTGAAAATTGCTCTTGCCCCTTGTGTTGTTCGCTAGATACGCATTTTTACCATCAAGATAAACTCCGTAGTTATTTGCAGTGTAGTCACTGCAAATTAGTCTTTGTGCCACAACAATTCCACTTATCCGCACAAGCTGAAAAAGCTGAATACGATAAACACGATAACTCGTATGCCGACCAAGGGTATCAAAGGTTTTTATCAAGAACTTGGACGCCTTTAAAAACAAGGTTAAAACGCCAATTCACTGAAGCTATTCAAGGGTTAGACTTTGGTTGCGGCGAAGGTGCTGTGTTAAGCAAAATGGCTCAAGCTGACGGTTTTAACATGCGCAACTACGACTTATATTATTTCCCACAAACTGAGGTTTTACAGCAAAAGTATCAATTTATTAGCGCAACTGAAGTGATTGAGCATATCGCCGATGCTCATAATGTTTGGCTGTTGTTGGATAGGCTGCTCGACCAAAAGGGTGTGCTAGCTGTTATGACCAAGAGGGTATTGCGTGCGCAGGCATTTGCCAATTGGCATTATAAAAACGATTTAACCCATGTTTGTTTCTATTCAGAATTTACCTTTGCTTATTTAGCGTCTAAATTTAATTGGACGTTTGAAATAATAGACAAAGATGTGGTGTTTTTAATCAAGGCATAAAAGATTAAAACATCAATAGGTAGATAAATTGCGCTATGAAGCCATCTGCAAAAACAGTCTTCAGAGATTTAATTATCCACAAAGCTATGAGCATAATGGTGATATTTTCTATCCCTGCTGCTTTATTGGCTGTTATTCGCTTACGTTTTATAGAAATCGATTTAGTGAATATTATCCAATTGATTTTTGTTGGAGCTTTTTGGGTTGTTTATTGGCTGCGGGATAATCTAGCTTATTCCATTAAAGCGCATAGTTTAATTTGGTTAATGTTCCTAATTGCTTTTACCGGCCTAATTCGTTTTGGTGTGATGGGCTCTGCAGGCGTAACTTCTCTATTTTGTTTGTATTTGGTCTCGATTTTTTGGGGATACAAACGTGCCTATATTTTTTTAGCCTTGTTTACTTTCGGATATTTTATATCTGCAGTTTTTTTGCAGCTCGGTTGGACGCGGTTAGATTTAGATTATTCACAAGTGCAGGTTATGTATATTGCTTGGGTGCTTGAAGCATTTATGTTGTGCTGTTTTGGTGCTGCAATTATTTTGCTCAATGGCCTGCAAATTAGTCACTTTGGCTCGGCGTTGCGCTCAGCGGATGCAACAATAGAAACGCAAAATCAGCAATTATTAAAGTCTAATGAAGAGCTAAACTATGCCGCTGATTTTTTGCAATTAGTGCTCGACCATATTCCGGTGCGAGTGTTTTGGAAAGATAAACAACTCAAATATTTGGGATGCAACAAAGCTTTTGCGTCTGATGCCAATTTAGAGTCACCAAGCGACCTTATTGGTCAAAATGATTATCAACAAGTGTGGCGTGATCAAGCAGACGCATATCGTGCAGATGATGCCGTCGTTATCCAAAATGGTTCCTCTAAGATTAATTTTATTGAACGGCAAACCCGCCAAGATGGTTCAGTCGCTTGGGTGCGAACCAGTAAAATAGCTTTGCATGATAGTAAAGGCGAAGTGGTTGGTGTGCTCGGAACTTACGAAGATATCACAGTACAAAAACTGGCGGACCAAGAGCTGCAACAAGCCAAAACCAAAGCTGAAGCTGCCAATTTCGCCAAATCACAGTTTTTAGCCAATATGTCACATGAAATTCGCACACCACTAAATGGCGTAATTGGCATGACACAGCTGTGTTTACAAACCGAATTGAACCAGCAGCAACAAGATTATTTAAGCAAAGTGTCTATGTCGGCACGTTCTTTACTGGCCATTATCAATGATGTGTTAGATTTTTCTAAAATTGAAGCAGGCAAACTAGAAATTGAACATATCGAGTTTACCCTGACGGATATTTATAAGCAGATAGAAGCTACTCATAGTTATATTGCTAAAGAAAAAGGACTTACTTTTGACGTGAAAAAATGTCAGCTGAAAGATAGAACTTTAATAGGTGATCCTTTACGAATTATCCAAATTATTAATAACTTGTGTGCCAATGCGATTAAATTTACCCAGCAGGGTATGGTGATTGTTTTTTCTGATTTAATCGAACAAAAAGATAAATCTTACCAATTACATATGCAGGTTTACGACACAGGCGTTGGTATAGACAAAGCTGTGCAAGACAAGTTGTTTACTGCATTTGAACAAGCCGATAAGTCAACCAGCAGAAAATTTGGCGGCACAGGTTTAGGTTTAGCTATATCGAAGCGCTTGGCGCAAATGATGGGTGGAGGTTTAACTTTTACCAGCAGTATTGGACGCGGTTCTACTTTTGAATTTTTTATTCCAATAACATTGAAAACAGAACAAACCAAAAAAACACAAGATACAGAGACGAATACTCGACCTAATTTAGCTGGGTATAGAGTGTTGGTGGCGGAAGACAACGAGATTAATCAAGAAGTGGTGAAAGCTATGTTGCATGACACTCACGCGGAAATTACTTTTGTTGAAGATGGTTTAGATGCTGTACGCGAGTGCCAGAATAATCTACCAGATTTGGTATTGATGGATATTCAAATGCCCAATTTAGATGGTGTTAGTGCAACTAAAGCTATCCGTGAATTTGCCCCGAGATTACCTATTATTGCCCTCACCGCCAACGTCATGACTCACGAAGTTGGCGATTACCTTGCAGCAGGCATGACAGAATGCATAGCTAAACCGATAAATTTAGAAGAATTTTATCGAGTGTTGGGTAAATATGCTAAGTCAATATCAAGCTAGTAGCTCTGTTAGTTAGCACCCTGCTTTTACGCGGTTGTGATGTTGGCTATGAGTCTATTTGCATGCTAATTTTCTAAAACTTCACAAGGCAGGAAGCCTTGTGTGAGCGACCAGGGACGGTGGAAAGCGTTTTTAGAAAATTATGCTGCAAATGGGCTCTGTTGCACTAATCAAGCAGCGCTTAACGAACCCGTTTATAAGTGGTATATCCATGTGTTGCACTGGTATCGGCCTTTAAAAGCGCAGCACTATTGGCGGGTAGTGAAACTTTAATTACGCCCGCTTTTATATAAATGGCTTCGCTAATGTTGCCGAGTAAATCAAACATACCACCCATATTCATTAGCTTTGAATTGGTTAACATTAAATACTCAGTTATTGGCTGATCATTTGGATTAACGACTACAAAAACACTGTCGGCAACTTTGTCGGTAAAACGCTCGAACGCGACTAAATTTTTACTGATAATTGGCCGGAATTCACCCACTTTTAATGCAATATTCTCTTTGCGCAATTGAATAAGTTGTTTGTGCCATTGGTAGGTTGGATTGTCGTCTGTGAGTAAATCCCAGCGCATTGGCGCGCGCATTTCCGGATCGTCTCCACCTGTCATGCCCAACTCAGAGCCATAATAAACCGTTGGTGAACCGGGAAAGGTAAAGTGTAAAACTTGTGCAAGTTGCTGTTTGGCTGAGTCTGGTAACAGGTTAGGCAAACGGGCAGTATCGTGGTTATCTAATACCAACCAAGATTTTAATAAATTATCGACACCTGCATCCTCGACCATTTTTGCTAACATATTATTGGCTGCATCTGGTGCTATTGTGCCTTCACATACATGCCAAAAAATTTCTCGTGCGGTAAAGTTCATCACGCCATCCACACTTGGAAACCATTGCTGTGGATAACACCAAATTTCGCCAACAATAAGCGCGTCTTGTTTAACCGTTTGAGCCGATGCTTTTAACTCAGCTAAATAGTCAAAACCAATATCGTGGGCAACATCTAAACGCCAACCGTCTATGCCTTCGGCTAGGTAAGATTGCACTACTGAATCTTTGCTCAACCAAATATGCTCACGTACAGCTTGGTTTTCTAAATTAAGCTCGGGCAAGTTCACCGCATTACTCCATGACCTATGCCCTGCTGGATAGTCTGGATTAAAATCAAACCAAGTTCGATACGGGCTAGTTTTATCCGCAGCTGCTTGTTGAAAAATCGGTGCATTTTGTCCCATATGATTAAACACCCCGTCTAACACAATTTTCATACCTTTGGCATGAGTTGCTTGGGTGAGGTTTTTAACATCTTGGCGGTCGCCAAATTCAGGCGAAACTTGCTGGAAATCTAAACTGTCGTATTTGTGATTGGTGTAAGCCAAATGAATAGGGTTTAAATACAGAATGTCTGCGCCTAGCTCGGCAATATAATCCAGCTTGCTTTGTAAACTGGCTAAATCGCCACCCCAAAATTCAATTTCATGGCTCCACAAACCTTGATCTTCAAGGTAGTGGCCGTGTTTGGGTGTGTCTTGCCAACTTTTAAGCTTTTTTGGCGCTGGGTATAAATCCTGTTTGTTAGCTAAATTAGCGGCAGGGGCAAATCTATCAACCAATACCTGATAAACAATCGCACCGCAGCGCCAATCGTTTTGGCGTTGTTTTATGCTTTCGGTTAGCTGTTGTTCACAAGTATTGATGTTTGGCATGGTTTTATCCGTTAATTAATGTTTGTGATTAATTCTGTTCTTTGCTCGCGGCTAGCTGCAAAAAGCGCTCCGCGGCGGCTTGGTCTAAATATCCATCGTGTTTTTTGTGTGTGCGTAAATATTGGTATGCCGAAACCATTTTGGTCAATTGTTGCAACTGTGGATCATCTAAATTTTTTTGATAAACAATTTTAAACGCCAGTTTTGCTGCTTCTGAATCTACCACTTCAGCGTGGCGATATAAATATCCACAACCCGTAGCTAAATATTCTAGTGAACAATTGGCGCGCTCGGCTATTTGGTTAGCTTTGGCTAAACTTGGTTCACTGCCGTTTAAATATTTGCGGATCAGTGCTTCATTTAAACCAACGCGGCGGGCAAAACCGCTGACGCTTTCTTCGCCAATTAGGTCTTTTAACCTAGCTGCAAAGCTCATATCTATTACCTCTGTGTTTGTTGTGTGCAGCTAGATTTTATCATGCTCTAGCTGCTCAACGACTGGCTATTTTTTAACTTGCGAACTATAGTTCGAAAACACTTCGAACTATAGTTGTTGATTGCTCATTCCGCCATTAGCATATTTGCCGGTTCGATTTTCACTTTTAGAGGTTTTATATGCGCCGTATTCAGCTTGCCGACAATTTTACTTTTTCGCAGTTTATTCAAGGCTACTGGCGATTGCTCGATTGGGACTTAACCCCAGTACAATTGGTCAACTTTGCTAAACAGCATATAGAGCTGGGTGTGACTACGATAGATCACGCTGATATTTATGGTGATTACGAATGCGAAGCTGCGTTTGGCCAGGCTTTGAAATTGGCACCAGAGTTGCGTCAGCAAATTGAGTTGGTGACAAAGTGTGATATTAAATTGGTGTCAGATAAAAGCCCACAGCGTCAAATTGGCCATTACGACACTTCGGCTGCACATATCTTAGCTTCGGTTGATGCTTCGCTCACTAACTTAAACACAGACTATATTGATGTGCTGCTGTTGCATCGTCCAGATCCACTTATGAATGCGGACGAAGTTGCCGAGGCGTTTAATCAATTGCAACAAGCTGGCAAAGTGCGCCATTTTGGTGTGTCTAACTTTACACCCATGCAGTTTGATTTGTTGCAATCGCGCTTAAGCAATAAGCTAGTAACCAATCAAGTTGAGTTTAACCCAATGAATATGCAATGCAGTGCAGATGGTACTTTTGAGCACTTACAAATGCACAAGGTTGCTCCTATGATTTGGTCTTGTTTAGCTGGTGGACGCATTTTTGGTGAAGACAGCGCACAAGCGAATCGAGTACGAGCCACCCTTACACAAATTGCTGAAGAAGTTGGCGCGGGTATCGACCAAGTTATCTATGCTTGGGTGCTGAAAATGCCATGTAATCCACTGCCTATTATCGGCTCTGGTAATATCAAACGTATTCAAACTGCAGTCGAGTCATCAGCAATAAAATTAACCAATGAACAATGGTTTAGAGTTTGGGTTGCATCAAACGGACACAATGTGCCGTAAATTGTGCTGTTAATTGTTATTAAAAGTACAATTTATTGATTTTATTATCCCACTCATAGAAAATTGCGCGCTTATTTAAGCAGCCCACACAGGGGCAATTTATTAGGGTGGGATACCTATTGTTCAGTTACACTCGTTATTTATCAATTTTATTGTTAGTTGTTTCAAGCTTTTCAGCAAACGCCGCACAGCAAGCCGCATTAAATTCTTCTGAAAAATTACCAGCAAGCATAGCGCCTGATTATCAAAGTTTTTGGCATGCCGCCGAAGAAAATTGGTTCGAACTTGGTTTGGTATTTAGTGGCATAACTTACCTAGGGTTAAAAGAGTGGCAATGGGGCAGCTCCAGCTTTAAATTTAACGACGAAGGTTGGTTTGGCATGGACACCGGCAGCGGTGGCGCCGACAAACTTGGCCATTTATATTCTAGTTACGTAATGACAGAATATTTAGCACATAACATGATGGACAAAGGTTATAGCGCAGAATCTTCCGCCTTATATAGTGCTTCCGCTGCATGGGCTTTAATGCTGTATGTTGAAGTATTTGATGGTTACTCAGCTGACCATGGTTTTAGTTATGAAGATTTAATTGCCAATAGTTTAGGCGCAGGCGTATCTTATTTAAAAACCGTTTACCCAGACACTTGGGGTGATACGCTCGACTTACGCATTGAATATACACCTTCTAAAGGTATGAAAGGTTTTCATCCGGTTACTGATTATTCTGGGATGAAATATATGGCTGTTGCTAAACTAAATGGTATTGATGCGCTGAAAAATACCCCACTGAAATATTTCGAGTTGCAGTTAGGTTATTTCAGCCGAGGTTTTAGCAAAGATGATCGCCCATATACTGATTTTCGTAGCACTGAAACCTTTGTTGGTATTAGTATTAACTTAGACGAGTTACTGTTTAACCCATATCAAAAACAATTGGGGAAAGTAGGCAAGTACTTACAAACAGCCACGCATTATCTGCAAGTGCCGGGCATTAGTTTACGCAGCGACATTCATAAACGTCGTAAGCAGGTCAACTAACCTGAGCTTGGGTGAATCAATTTAACTAGGAGTGTGGTTTATGAGCACTAAAGATCTACATTTAAGCTTAGCTAATTTACAAGTTGCCGATTATCCACAAGTTAAGAATCTGATGGACTTGGTGTATGCGGATATTGGTGGCGCTTGGCCAAAAGAAACCATTAAACAGCTAATTGAAGATTTCCCCGAAGGGCAAATTGGCTTAATGGATGATGATAAGCTAATTGGCATAGCCCTGTCTGTGCAAGTTGCTTACGACCGTTTTTCTAACCCACACAAATACGATGATTTAATTGGCCCACAAAGTCAGATTTTAAATAACCCAGATGGTGATGCTATTTATGGTTTAGATATGCTGATCCACCCTGATTATCGAGGTTATCGTTTAGGTCGTCGTTTGTATGACGCGCGCAAAGAGTTGTGTCGCCAATACAATTTTAAAGCGATTTTGGCCGGTGGTCGTATTACCGCTTATCACAAATACAGTGATGACCTAACGCCGACTCAATATATAAAACGCGTTAGCCGCAAAGAAATTTACGACCCTATATTAACCTTTCAATTGTCGAACGACTTTCAAGTAAAACGTTTATTAAAACAGTATTTACCTGAAGATGAAAAATCCGCTGGTTATGCAACTTTATTAGAGTGGAGCAACATTTTATACGAGCCTGAAGCTTTGGTGGTGGATACCACCAAAACACAAGCACGTATTGGCGTTGTGCAATGGCAAATGCGTGAAGTAGGCAGTGTTGAAGAGTTAATGCAGCAAGTAGAATATTTTGTTGATGCTTTGTCTGAATACGAAAGTGATTTTGCGCTTTTCCCTGAGTTTTTCAATGCGCCATTAATGGGATTGTCGCCGAAAAAAAGCCGTACCGATGCCATTCGTTTTTTAGCCGGTTTTACTGAAGAATTTAAAACTCAGATGTCGCGCATGGCGGTATCGTACAACATTAATATCATTACAGGCTCTATGCCGCTGGTTGAAAACAACCGTTTGTTTAACGTCAGTTATATGTGTCACCGCGATGGCACAGTCGAAGAGCAGCGCAAATTACACATAACCCCACATGAAAAATGGGACTGGGTAATTGAAGGTGGTAATGAGCTAAAAGTATTTGATACTGACGCTGGCCGCGTCGGCATTTTAATTTGTTACGATGTTGAATTTCCAGAATTGCCTAGGCTATTAGCTGAACAAGGTATGGATATTTTGTTTGTACCATTTTGGGTTGATACCAAAAACGCCTATTTACGTGTACGCCATTGTGCACAAGCGCGTGCAATTGAAAACGAATGTTATGTTGCTATTGCTGGTAGTGTCGGCAATTTACCGTCGGTGGATAGTTTGGATGTGCAATATGCACAATCTGCGGTATTTACCCCGAGTGACTTCTCCTTCCCACACGATGCAGTATTGTCTGAAACTACACCAAATACTGAAATGTTGATGTTCGCTGATTTAGATTTAGCCGCGTTAAAAGTGTTACATGCCGAAGGTGCTGTGACCAATTTAAAAGATCGCCGTACTGATTTGTATAAAGTTGAATGGCAGGCGGTTAAAGCTAAGTAATTGTACTTAATTGAACTATACGTTAGTTAAAGCTGGTTGTTAGCCAGCTTTAACTAATAAAGTTACCCACATAACCAACATAGCAATTACACAGCCCCAAAACATCAACATACGATGCAATACATTGTTATAGGTTAAATGCACTAGCGCTTGTAGGCACCGAAAAACAACAAATAGCCAAGCACAAATAATCGCTGTTTGGCTGTGGATATTCAGGCTGAGGAAAAGACTCGCAGCAACATAAAACAGCACGGGTATTTCAAACATATTGCTAAAACATCTGGATGTGCGATTAACAATATCTGGTACTTCTTGCCCTTGCATGGCTCTGTAGTATTTTATTTTTACCTGCCCACTGCGCACACTATTCACACGTACTGCAAGAGTAATTACGCCGATTATAAAAGTGAGTATTACCATAAAAAACATAGGGTAGAGCATGTGTGATTGTCCTTAAGATATATTTGTTAATTTCAGTATAGCTTGTTATCACCCATACAACTTCTGCTGACTCTTGGCTTTTTTCGGCAGCTTAACTTTATTATTGCTGTTTGATTTTGCAGTTGAACGAGCGCTGCGGCCACTAGCGGATCTAGTGCTTTTAGCTTTGCTCCCTTTATTGTAAAAACGCTTTTTCTGCTCGCTTTGAGTTAACTTAAATTCAGCTAAATTTTGGCATTGTCCAACTAAAGAAACTAACTGTTGTTGTAATGGGCTGATAAAGTTTTGATAACTGTTTTCGCCTTGGTAAATTTGCTCAAGGGTTGCTTCCCATTGAGCTGTCATATCTGGCAGGGTTAGTTGTTCGGGTAGTTGTTTGATTAAATCTCGCCCTGTTTGGCTAGCGCGAATTTGTTTGCCTTGGCGCTGAATAAATCCGCGTTTTTGTAGCACTTCTATCATGCTTGCACGAGTCGCTTCTGTGCCTAAACCATCAGTTTCTTTGAGGATCTTTTTAATTTCAGCATCTTTAACAAAACGGCTAATGCCAGTCATCGCGGCTAACAAGGTTGCGTCAGTAAAATGCTCTGGTGGAGAGGTCATTTTTTCAACCAATTCACCTTGTTGGCAAAAACAGATTTCGCCTTGTTTAAGCTCGGGCAAAGTTTGTTCTTCTGCTTCTGCATTACTGTTATTCGAGCTTGATTTATTTGACTGTTTTTTTTGTGGCTGCTTTTTTTCTGGCAATAGCGCTTTCCAGCCTAGTTGAGTTGGCGTATTGGCTTTTGCAATAAAAACGCCACCTGCAATATCCAGTTCTATTTTTTGTTGTTTGTATTCGTAGGCTGGATAAAACTGCATTAAATATTGGCGGCTAATTAATTGATAGACCGCTTTTTCTTGTGCTGTTAACTGTGCTGAAGTTTTTTTGCTTGTGGGAATAATCGCGTGATGCGCTGTGACTTTTTTATCATTCCAACAAGCACTTTTTTGTTTAAGGTTGGCATTGTTTACCGCGTTTTGCATATCCGGCAAATTGTTAGCAATAGCCTGAGTAACTGAGGCGGCTTGGCTAAAGTGTTCTTTAGGTAAATATCGACAGTCTGATCTTGGGTAGGTGATCAGCTTGTGTTTTTCATACAAACTTTGGCAAATATCCAAAGTTTGTTGCGCAGTTAACGACAGCGCTTTGGCCGCGTCTATTTGCAGTGCGGATAAATTATACGTCAGTGGTGCATTTTGTTTTTTGTTTTGTGCCGTGGTTTTAGTCACTGTCGCGTTTTGTTGCTGAATGCGGCCAACTACATGCTCAGCGAGCTTTTTATTTATTACTCGACCTCCACTGTCTTGATGTGGGACACAAGCTTCACTCGGTTGCCACCAGGCAATAAAAGGCTGCTGAGTTGGGCTTAATAAATGTGCTTTTACTTGGTAAAACGGATGTGGCACAAAAGCATCTATTTCTTCATCACGCCGCGCGATTAACCCTAATAGCGGAGTTTGCACACGGCCGATTGACACTACGCCCGAATAAGCAGCTTGTTTAGCTTTTATCGTAAATGCTCGGCTTAAATTAATTCCGTACAACCAATCAGCGCGGCTACGCGCTAATGCTGAGGTGGATAAGTTTTTAAAATTTTGATTGTTCTGTAGTTTATTTAAAGCTTGTTTAACCGCACTCGGGTTTAAGTCGCTAATTAATAAACGAGAAACACCTTTGTTGGCATTGTATTGGCAGTGGTGGATAACTTCGTCAACCAGTAATTGACCTTCACGATCTGGGTCGCCCGCATGAATAATATGTGCTGCTTGTTTGATTAGTTTTTTTACCGCGGTCAGTTGTTTACTGGTTTGTTTTTTACTTTTTAATTGCCATTTGTCTGGGCAAATAGGTAAGTCTTGCATGCGCCAAGATTTATAGCGTGCATCATAATCTTCGGGCTGTGCGTTTTCGAGTAAATGGCCGATACACCAAGTTATACAATCACCATTGGCGAGTTCAATATAACCTTGTTGATTCTTTTGTGGTTTAGGTAAAACGCTGGCAATAGCACGTGCCAGCGATGGTTTTTCGGCAATATACAGCTGCATTATTCAAAACTAAAACGGTTAGATGTGAATAAGTATAACTGTGTATATAAACAGGTCAAATTTATCCCGAGTTCAGGTTATTTTAGTTGCTGTTGAAAATACTCAAACAGACCAGACTTTTTCGTTAGCTGTTCAACTGTTTTCTTTTGCAAATTCGAGCGTAAATGGTTGTCGTCGCGATAGATTAATTCTGAATTGATAAAGCTTGGGCATGTACCAGCATCACATAGCTTATCCGTTAAAATAATCGCACTAACATTCGTATGCTCTTGGGCAATGTCACTCAAAACCAAATCGCTATCTAAGTGCCATTGTTTGGTGGTTGTTTCATCTAAAAAAGAATAGTTGTCGCTTTTGTTGGCTCTTAAAACAGGCGTTGTAGCACTAAAATAGTTGTCATTTAATGAGCGATTTGGGCGCGGAATATCACTTAATAACAATAATTTTCTATCGGTTAAATCTAAACTGGCGATTGTTTTTGCTAAAGCTTGGGCACTTAAATTTTTACCTATGCTTGAGTCCCTATTTGTTATTGGGCTGGTATTAAGGTAATTGTCTGTATGTTGGTCATTGTAGAGTTTTCGAATATGGCTCGACCATGCTGATGACATTACAATAAAACCCACTTCAGGGCTTTTGTTTAGCCAATCAAGGGTAATTTGTTGTTTGTTGCTGCAACGTTCGGTGAAGTCAGGGTATTTAGGATAAAACTCTTTGACATAGTTTGCATTTAAATACGGCGGACACTGTTTTGGCGCAATTGCAAAAGCTATGTCTAATCTTTCACCGATAAGCTGAAAAG
This sequence comes from Catenovulum agarivorans YM01, assembly GCF_000281085.1. Classification (GTDB taxonomy): domain Bacteria; phylum Pseudomonadota; class Gammaproteobacteria; order Enterobacterales; family Alteromonadaceae; genus Catenovulum; species Catenovulum agarivorans. The sequence continues at coordinate 306,439 of NZ_JH767522.1, read as the reverse complement.
CTTGCGACCAATGCTGTGAGTGGCTGTCGCCCCATATTACGCCTTTATATTTGCTTTCGTCCCACTTGTTGCCAACGACACAAAACTTTTCATCCAACTGATCAGAAATTCGAATTTTCTCTAAACATTTTGTTTTAGTCATTGGAGCTTTAGATGTATACGCCAATACCTCATCTGCGAAGCGCATACTATAACCATTGGTTAAATAAACCGAAAAGGATGCGGCTATTATCAGAACTGTTGATGCCAAACCTAGCTTAAGCACTTTGCCATTAGCAGCTTGTGTGTGCCTAAATTTTTCTTCGATAAAACGCCAAGATAGATAACCGAGTATTAAACTCAGGAAGGTTAAGCTGATGCTTTCAAGCAGAGTAAAATGTCGTTCTGAGATATAAATACGATAGTAGACTATCATTGGCCAGTGCCACAGATAGGCTGAATAAGATATTTTACCGATAAATACCAGAGGTTTTTGCGACAAAATTAAGTTGGCCAAATTGCCTTGATTGTGCGATGCATTAATTATCAGCACAGTTGCCAGTGTTGGTAATAAAGCCCAGTAACTTGGGTAAGGCACTGCGGTTGAAACTAATATGATACTGCCGACCAGTAACAGAATACCTGCAGCTGAAAAGGCTGAATTTAGCTGACGCTTATTTGATTTAAATATTGGGAAAAGCACCATTATTGCACCAAGGCATAATTCCCAAGCTCAGGTGTGCAATAAATAGAATGAAGAATTAGGGTGGCTTGCGCTAAAGCTAATACTTAACCCCAAAGACAACAAAAATAAGCTGATAATCAAAACTTTTACACCTTTTATCCGCCATAGTTTATGCACAAAATAAACAATAACAGGGAAGATTAGGTAAAACTGCTCTTCGACTGCCAGCGACCACATGTGTACTAAAGGTGATATTTCGGTGGCTTGATCAAAATAGCCAGAGCGATTAGAAAACCAAAAATTAGCTAAAAATAGGCTCGAAAAAAAAGAACTTTTGGAAAGCTCTGTATATTGCCCTGGGCTGAGCATAAAACTGCCTATCAGCAGTGTTACAAGCACTAAGAAAAATGCAGCGGGAAACAAGCGTTTTATTCTTCTGGCGTAAAACTGCTTAAAATCAAAACTGTGGGTTGTCAGCTGCCCTATGATGATTTTAGTAATCAGGTAACCAGAAATAACATAAAAAATATCAACACCAACAAATCCGCCAGCTAACAAAGGCATTTCCGCATGGAACATTATTACAGCCAATACGGCTATTGCTCTGAGTCCATCTATTTCAGGGCGATACTTTAGGTGTTTTATTTTATCCATATTGTGTTGAATTATCAGTACTTCAATTAGTTATAGCAGTGCGGGGTCAAGCAGAGCTAGGCCATTAATAAAAAAATCGGCATGGCCTAACTTGGTTACATTTTAGTTGAGAAACTTATAGTGGCTTATTTCTTCTCTGGCGGGGTATAACCTTCAATTTCTACGTCTTGGCCTTCAAATAAAAAACCAACCATAGCGCCTTCAAGCATTTTGCGGTCTTCTGGGTTCATCATATTGAGCTTTTTTTCGTTTATGAGCATGATTTGTTTCTTTTGCCATAAAGCCCAAGCTTCTTTGGAGATGTTGTCAAAGATGCGTTTGCCAACATCACCTGGGTATAGTTGAAAGTCTAAGCCATCTGCTTCTTTGTTTAAGTGCTGACAAAATACGGTGCGAGCCATAATAAACCTATTATTTAAAACTAGAATTGGCGCTATTGTATACCCAAGCTACTGGTAGATGCCAGATTTCAGCCGCAGTAACTTAGGTGTAAGGCTTAATCTCTTTTATATAAAGCTTCGATCGTAGCTGTGTCGATTGAGTTAGCGTTGATCATATAACCTGTTAACGCACCCGATGCATTTTGTGGTAACTCTAATTTTTCTACTGACAAGGCGTGTACAGTAAATTTGTATTTGTGTGCACCATGTCCAGGTGGTGGACAAGCTCCGCCGAATGCAGCTACGCCATAATCGTTTTCAATTTGTTGGCTGCTTGCTGGTTTAAATTTGCCTGATTTATCACCGGCTCCGGCTTTAAGTTCAGTGATAGAGGCTGGAATATTAACAATTTGCCAATGCCACCAGCCACTGCCAGTTGGCGCGTCAGCATCGTGCACAGTCACGGCAAAACTTTTAGTGCCTTTGGGTGCGCCAGTCCATTTCAGTTGTGGCGATTTGTCCTCGCCAGTGCAACCAAAACCATTAAACTCTTGTGTTTTAGGCATAAAGTTACCATGGCTGATGTCTGTACTGGTGAGTTTAAAATTATCAGCCAAAGCACTGCTGGATAAGCCAATTAATGCGGCTGCTAGGATTATTTTGTTTAACATGATTGCTGCTCCTTAGTATTGATGAATCACAAATATACTAGCTTGATTACATTCAGTCGCTAGCCCTTTTTCGTGCAACTAATCGCCAAATACGCTCAATCGATTTTCACAGCTTTGTTGGTTTCTTTGGTTTTACGCAATTGTGTAGGTGTTAACCCAAACCTTTGTTTAAATCGGCTGGCGAATTTAGACGGCGATTGATAACCAGACTGTTCTGCAACATAGGTTATTGAATGTTGCGTGGTTTGCAGTAAATGCAGCGCAGTGCCAAGTCGTATTTGATCTTTTAGCTGTTGAAATGAGCTTTGTTCAGCTGCGAGTTTGCGGCGCAAACTCGACTCACTTATATTAAGTTGTTCAGCAACAAAAGCACTGCTGGTTATGCTGTATGGATGTTGGCGTAACACAGCATTGCAGCGGCTAATGGTAGATTGAGCCGATAGGCATCCGATTACTTGTGGATAACCAAGATAAATCAGTACTTGCAATAATTCTTTGCGCCGCTGCGACCAAAGGTTTTCAGGCACTATGGCTGCCCATTCAACAAACTGTTGTAAGCAAGTCTTAAGTTGTTGATTTAGCTGCCCATGAATATATTTATTCTTTGGCATTTGTGTTGTTGGTGAAATATCTAAATCGACAAAATCATCTGCTTCAAATTCAATAAACAGCGCAAAGTAATCTGCTTCGGTAGGCAAATTGCGCATATGCACATTATTGTTATCCGCCAGTACGACAAATTCGCCTGCGTTACAGTTAAAGGTGTCTTGTATTGCGAGTTCTTTTTCACCTGACAATACGGCAATAAAACATGGACTTACAATCGGTACATTGCGCAAATTTTGCGTTTGCACTGAGGTGTAAGCAGCGTAGGGCAGCATGGGAATTTTTAGGGTATTGGTAGTGATTAAGTCAATTAGCTGCTGCATCTAAAATCGCTTCTGTGGTTGTTGAAAGCTTATTCAACAAAAAGCATATTGCGGCGTCAAGTGCATTTATAAAAATGCACTAATTATCAAACAACAGGCTAAACCTACTAGTGCGATTAAACAGGTTAAGACTGTCCAGGATTTTAAGGTGTCGGTTTCGTTGATGCCTAAATAACGGCTGACTAGCCAGAAACCTGAATCGTTTACGTGTGACATTATGGTTGCGCCAGATGAAATGGCGATCACCAATAAACCTAAATAAGCAGGTGTTAATGTTTGTAGTTGTAAAATAGGTGCCATTAAACCTGCTGCTGTGATCATGGCAACTGTGGATGAACCTTGGGCAACCCGCGTAATAGCTGCAATTAAAAACGCCAGTAATACCAGCGGCATTGCGCTATCTGCCATGCTATTGCCTAACATTTGCCCAACACCTGAGTCGATTAATATTTGTTTAAATGCGCCACCTGCGCCGGTAATTAAAATTATGATGCCTGCAGGTTCAAGTGCCTTGTTGGCTAGGTTAAGCAATTGGCTTTTGTTGAATTGGCAATATTTGGCAGACGCCCACATCGCCAGCACTGTGGTTAAACTAAGTGCAACAAATGGATGACCGATAAATTGCGCTGTATTGTATAACTGAGTGTCTTTGGCAAATAAGAAAGGTGCGAGTGTACCTAACATGATTAACACAAGCGGCAGTAATACTAGGCTAATAACTAGATTAAAACTCAGTGTTTGTGCTGGTTGCTCATTGTCTGTTTGGTGCGCTGTAGGCACTGCTACGTGAATTCGTTTTGCTATATAGCGCGCAAATAATGGCCCCGCAATTATCATAGATGGAATACCTGCGGCTGCTCCAAAGATAATCACCCAACCTAAATTGGCACCAATAATTTCAGCTACTGCAATTGGCCCAGGTGTTGGTGGAATAAACGCATGAGTTACTGCTAAACCGGCTAGCAGCGGCACTGCGTAATATAATAGTGAGCGCCCACTTTTGTTGGCAAGACCGTATAACAAAGGTGCAAGTATGATAAATGCAACATCAAAAAATACTGGTATTGCGACTAAAAAACCGGTGAAACCTAAGCTCCATTGAATGTTTTTTTCGCCAAATTTGTTCATTAGTACTTTGGCGATTTGTTCTATACCGCCGCTGGCTTCGAGAATTTGCCCAAGTATTGCGCCTAACCCTACGACTACAGCGACAAATCCAAGTGTACCACCCATGCCGTTTTTAATTGAGTTGATGATGTCTTGAGTTTGCATACCTGTGGTTAGGCCGAGCAGCAAGCAGCTGAGTAGTAGGGCGATAAATGCAGGTACGCGCAGTTTTATCACCATGATCAGCAAGGCGATTATTGCTGTTATGGCTGCTGTTGTGAGTTGTAAGTCAAACATTTGTGTTCCTCGTTATTATTGTTTTTAAAATCCAAAATACTAGCAAGCAACTTTGTGCTGAGGACTAGGTTGAGGTTTCTAAAAACAGACCGTACAAATCGTGGAAGATTTGTCTCGAGCGCCCAGGGATGGGTTTACCGCGTGTCTGTGTTAGAAACTTTAGCCTAGGCCGTCTATATGGCACTTGGGTTACTGCGCTATTTTAAAGGAGCGACATAATTCGAAGCTAAATGGAGTATTACTCACAAAAACGCTTCAAGCACATCCTGTGTCGCTCACACAAGGCTTCCCTTCCTTGTGAAGTTTTGTTCGCAACACATCCATTCACCTTCTTGGCATTTTTATTACTGCAACTCGATTATATTGCACTTAACTTGCAACGTATTTGCACCTCGAAATATAAGACGACTTATTTCGCACAATCACTGATAACGTTTACATTTGTTGGCGTAATATTAGCCTGTTTATTAACCAACATCAATTACCCAATTTTCACAGCTAGAATTTGCCTGCTATCACTTCAGCTAACAAATTCTTAGTGGGAGTCGCCATACCAAACTCAGCTTCACTATTTAAATCAAACCAAACATCGTCAGATTCTTTAATGCTTGAGTTAACCTGCTCAACCTCAACTAAAATTGGCTGAATATCTAAATGATAATGGGTGAAAGTATGTCGAAACGCTTCAAGTTGAGTTTGTTTGCGTCCAACCAAAGCAAATAAATGCTCAACTTCACCTAAGGTTAATTGGCGTTCAGATTCAGGTAGTGTGTACAAACCGCCCCAAATACCCGTAGGTGGACGTTTATTTAACAATACCTGCTGACCATGCTTGAGCAAATACATAAAAGTGTGTTTAACAGGTTTGTCTTTTTTCGGTCTAGGGACTGGCAGCTGATTAACGCAGTTGTCTTGATATGCTTGGCAACTTTGTTGCAGTGGGCAATCATCACATTTTGGTTTGCTGCGGCTGCAAATCGCTGAGCCTAAATCCATCATAGCTTGGTTAAAGTGATTGACGCCGATAGCGGGGGTTACTTGCTCGGCTAATTGCCAAAGTTTGTCCTGTACTTTCTTTTCACCCGACCATTGCTCAATTTTAAAATAACGACAGAGCACACGTTTAACATTGCCGTCTAAAATTGGGTAAGGCTGTTCTAGTGTTAATGATAAGATTGCACCAGCGGTTGAACGGCCTATGCCAGGTAATGCTAATACTTGCTCAAAGTCGGTTGGAAACTCACCATGCAGCTCGACAATTTGTTGTGCCGCTTTATGTAGGTTACGTGCGCGGGCGTAATAACCTAGGCCGGTCCAGTGTTGCAAAACCTGATCTTGCTCGGCGGCAGCCAAGGCTTCTACAGTCGGAAAGCTTGAGATAAAACGCTCGAAGTAGGGGATAACTGTGGTTACTTGGGTTTGTTGCAGCATGACTTCTGATAACCAAGTTTTGTATAAACTTTTGTTCTGTTGCCACGGTAAGTGTTTGCGACCATGTTGGTGAAACCAACTAATTACTAAGTCGCCGAATTCGGTTTGTTGCTGCAATGAAGCCATATAGTTTTGTATCTTATTCTGCAAGTGGTTAAAATTAGCTTTGGTGCTGGGCTATTGTAACCGCGCATTCTATCGCACCAATCAATTAATACAAATTACATCAGTTGGGAGTAAAGCATGGCATTAGTTTATAGCACAGATAAAGGTCGAATTACTGAAGACAAACCTCAAGAGCAAGCACAAACTTTTGCTGATGGCGCTGTGCGTATTCGTCGTGAAACTTCAGGGCGTAAAGGCAAAGGGGTGATTACCGTAGCGGGTTTACCTTTAGTTGGCGATGAACTGAAAAAATTAGCACAAAACCTGAAGAAAAAGTGTGGCACAGGTGGTTCAGTCAAAGACGGTGTTATCGAAATTCAAGGCGATAAACGCGACGTGATTAAAGCCGAACTTGAAAAGCTCGGCTATAAAGTGAAATTAGCTGGTGGTTAAACTCGTAATTTTGTGAGCTGTTACGTTTATATTTTAAGTCAGTGATAACCGTGCATTATTAATCGTGTTTTTTACGGACGCGCTGTCGATAAATTGTGCACAAGCCATTGATATTGTAAGGGTATGAAGTTGCTCGTTATCACTGCTATTGATCACTTGAGTGAGTCGGTCGACAGCTGAGTTTACGCCTTGTTCTTCATTACATACAAGCAAAACGACAAACTCATTTTCAGCAAAACGAAAGACTAAGTCGGTATTTCGAAAAGTTTTAAGCATTTGTTGGCCGAACAATATTTGTAGTTGCTCAAGATTGTCATCAACTTTGGGGGTGATTTTTATAAAGGCCAACCATTCTTTTTCATCCATTCTATTCGCGTCATTAGCACAAGTTAATGCATGTTGTGCATAGCGAATCAATGAGACTTCTAAGCATTGTTTATTGTATAAACCGGTTAACGGATCTCGCTCCATATTTTCAAAAATTTTCAACAAATTGGTGAAAACAGAAATAACATTACCGGCTAAAAAATTGTGCACAGCCCTAACATCTATGGCTTGTAACTCTAGAGCGTGGCCGACTTTTCCTGAGCTGGGCACAATCGGGAAGATTAAGTATTTAGTACGTTTGCCTTCAATCGCTTGAGTCATGGGTTTTTGCGATAAAAAACTCTCTACAACTATCTGCGCTGGTTCATTTGAATCTTTTGCTTGCCAAGGTTTTTCAACTATTTGCCTAAATAAGAGTTGTTTTCCATCTGCAGCTTGATTTATTTCTAAGCCTTGTTTGTGATGCACTTCATACATGCAGGCGTGATAGACCAACCTTGAACGAAATAAGCGTAAAAACAAGGTGTCAATTAATGAGAGTGAGTCTAGCTGTTTAGTCAAAGCTAATATAAGCGATATGCTGCGTTGCAGAAACTCAATATCTCTTGTGGATGTTGCCACGCTCGATTGCGTTGATAGCATAACAGACTCCTTCCGCATAAGACTTAACAGTAGCAGACTTTTGCGTAATTTGTATATTTATCTAGTTTGGTTTATTGAAAAATCTCTCGCCAATGAATAATCCGATCATTGCCTCGATAAATTCCCCAAACTAATTCAGTTGTTATATTTGTGTCTAAATTACCATCTTGATCCCAATCGTACTGTAAAAATGGATAACTGCTTAATGTTGCCTGTAGAGCTAATGAGCCTTGATTTCCTTCACCTGGTGCTGCAAATAAAAAATTTAATAGTCCACTTTGTGCATTAATCATATTGGTCGTGGTAGCTGGGTATAACAAGTTACTGGTGGCTCCTGTGGCTAAGCTGTATTGGTTAAACCAATTTTCGCCAATGGCATGAGTTTGTGAGCCTATGGTAAAAATTGATGAAGGCAAACTTGTAGTATTGTCGGCTGACGAAGTATTCCAGTTGCCGCCATCATATATTTTTATGCTGATTGGCAGGGTAAGATCATCTGTTTCTGGGCCATAATTGTTGCCCAACACTAATCGAGCGCTGACTATATTAGCCGAGGTTGGAACAAAGCTGTCGGCGACGCTGGCAATTAAACCATTGTTGCTATCAAAAAATGCCCCGTTTGCAAAAGCTAAACTGATATTGGTGTTAAATGGGGCTGTTGTTTGATTTGCTGCGGTTTTTTGATGTTGGAAGTTGTCGTCGGCTGAAAATAGATAAGTAAAACTGCCATCGCTGTTGTCAGCCAAACTGCCTGCATTCAGGCTGCTGGTTAAGTTAATACTGTTATCTGTTGCACTTACTGTGATTTTATCTGGATCCGCACTTAAATTGGCTGTACCTAACGCGGCAGTATAGTTTTTGAGTGCATTGCCTAATGCGTCAACACCAATAATCGCCACTGCTGGCTGAGTTGAGTATGAGAATGTTTGTCCTAGGTATGTATTGGTTAAATTGACGTTTTGATATTGGCCTTGTGCTCGGTTGTCAGTAAAGCCTGCTGGATAACTTTCATCCGCGGCATAAATATTCAATTGTACAGGGATAAAAGTACCGAGTGATAAAACATTGGAAGTGATATTACCAAGTGATAAATAATTTACATCTTGCACTTGCAACTGATAAACCCCGTATTCGTCAATTTTACTTTGGTTGTAGGCATACGAGCCACTGCTAAAGCTAGTGCCGACTGAGTTGCTGAAGCCTGCTTGTGAGGTGACTTGGCCTGAAGCACTATAAGTTAAATTTGCTTCTTCGCCACCAAGGTTAGGGGCTGGGGTCGCGCGGGTTAAATCTAACTGCAGTTGGCTGGGTTGGTAACTTGGGGTAACAGTATTGTCACTACATTGAGCCGATATGTTTAGATTAAAGTCGCTGTTCACCGCCATATTATTAGTGGTTGAACTTGAGCTTACTGCTAACTTGTTCGGATAAAAATTGATATTGGCTGTATCACTATTTAGCACTGAGTTGGGATCAGACACTTGCACTGTTACAGCGCCAGCGTCTGCATAGCTTATGTTTAGTGTCGCTTGTGCTGAAGCATTAAAACTAGCGGATATATTATGGGTAGAACCAACAGCATAGCTAGTATCGCCTACTTGCATATTTACACTGCCTTGTTTATTGCTATGGCTAAATAACATTTGCACAGTGCGGGAGCCTGTCCAAGCTGGGGCGCAGTTTTGGCTTTGATCTGTCTTTAACGCCTGAATTGTAATACTGCCAGAGCTGCATGATTCAATATTGGCATCACTGACTACAAAACCTGAGTCGCTAAACACTAGTTGGCAATTGCCACCACCGTTGCAAGTTACAGGCGCAGAAGGGGATAAATTGCTTAAACCTAGGGTTAAGGTTGCGGCGCTGCTTTGACTGATACTGATGCTTTTACTGCCAGTAAAACTATTGGCGTCGACTGTTGTGGTTGTTGCGCCTATGGTTTTAGTTAAAGTTGCACTGGTGACTTGTGTGTATAAATCACAACTGGCATTGGCGCAGGCTTTAACTACTACTGAGGCTGTGCTGCACGTTAGTGCACTGGTGTCATGGGTAATTTCGTAGTGATTGACCGATGTGCCAGCGTTCGATTGCCCAGGGGTTTGGTTTGCACAGCCTGTATCCCACTGATTACTTGTTTTGTCGCCATCTGTTGTAGCACAAGCGGTGGAATTATTACCTGGTGAATCAATTATGGTGCTTGCATTTGGATATTGGCTTTCACAATCAGTCCAATCGTTACTATTGTGGCCGTCCGATGGTGAGCGAAGGTAATGAACAAACTCGCCATTTTCATCTAATAACAATATCTCTTGAAAATTGTTATGCCAATCTACTTCGGATTTACTGATTAAATAGTTGCTTGTTAGATGGGCAAAATCTGAATTATTCGCGTCTTCTGCAAATATAAGGTAGTCATCGGCTTGATAGTAGGCATCGACTGAAAATAGTGTGAATTCAAATTTACTTGGTGAATTTACTCCATTGGCTAACAATTTCCAGTCTTTAAGATTTATCGAATTGCTTGCATCGGCATCAATATATAGCTCCATCCAGTTGTTGTTATTTTCAATATGAAACTCATTAAGAGTGACATCACTGCTGTGTGGGCTTAAAGCTGGACAGGTAAAACTTGCGCTTTGTGTACAAGTGTCGCCTAGCGTTGCTTGGTTTACGTCTCCTGCATACTCTATATGAGCGTCAGAGGTCATGGTTAGGTTGGCGGTTGACAGCCTGCCTTTGATATATGCGTTATTGTGCAGTTCTGTCGAGCCATAGACACTACTTTGTTTTTTGAATCCATTAACATACACAAAAGCGTAAATTTGCCCTGTACTACTTATGGATAAACCTGTTTGGTTGTTGTCAGAGTGAATGAAAATGACAAAATCATTTGGATCGCCATTGAGATTAATACTTGTTTGATTGTATACAGATAAGCGTCCGTTTATATGAAATCTGACACTGCCAGTGCCTTTACTGCTATCTAACAGAATTTTACTATCGCTAGATAAAGATAAGTTATCAAAATAATAATCACCTGGGGGGAAAGAAACTTGTGAGGTGCCATATAAATCAAAATTTTTAAAGTGGTAACTGGTATTTGCACTAGCAAAAGTTCCGGTTGCATCGGAACTAAAACCAACGCTGCCATAGTTGCTTGCAGTAAACTCAAAACTTTGGCCACTATAAACACCAACATACGTTGAGCTATTTGAGCTTTGGAAGGTTGGCAAACTAATAGAATCTGCGCTTGAACCACTGACATCACAGCTAACCCCTGTTCCGCACGAATTCGAATGAGCAGCAACTAAGGATTTAAACGGTAATTCAGTTGGATTTGGCTCGTTGCTCAAACGCGCCGAGTTATACATGGTTAACTGGCCTTGGTTATAATTTGAGTTTACTGTGCCAGCAAATACATCATCACAAGTGGCGGCTAATAGCGGGTTATGCGCTAAAGCCAGTAGGCTAAAGAGTAGAATTGCTAATATAGTTCTCATAAATTAACCGCCTCGACACTAACCGAACGAGTGGTTTCTAGATCACTCACAGTACAAGTTGCTGTGCTGGTTATGGTTAATAAGTCCTTGCCATTAACAACACCTGCACGGCGATCACACTGCAATTTAACACTGCAACCGCGAAAACCATTGATATTGGGCAAAGTAACCGGGTCGCCTACGTCATCGCAGTCGCCTACATCTGTTGAACTGGTTGGGTATAAGCGGCTTAATGCAATTTGAATACCGCTTTGAGCACTGCTGAGCGCTCGTAAACCAACAATTTCGTAAGCAACATTAATATTAGAAACACTTAACGAACGCATAACGCCAGCCAATAAAATCGACAAAAACACTAAAACAAACAGTGCGATAACTAAGCTGCTGCCTTGCTGTTTGTTTTGAGTTCGATATTGGTTAAGGCGCATTCGGTATCTGCACTAAGTGATGAAAGAACATACTTTCATTATTGTCGGTTAGGCGAGAAAACTCTAGGTAAATTGCCACTTGGCCGTGGCGTAACAAACTGGCATGTGAATCAACATGGAAAGGTGCTTCAGTTAAAACTGAATTTGAGACATTTTCTGCCATTAAACTATAACTTACGTCGTCTGCTGCTTTTAGTTCAGTTGGATTAAATTGGTCAACTGCTGCTGGATAACCTTGATAGCGATAAATTTTACTGTTTTCTAAACAATAACTGACAGGCGTCGTCCATTGATAATAACGGCTTGCTGGTGAGCCTTGGCCTATACTAATACTCGCTGCAAAATGAATGACTTGCGATTCGGTGTCTTCATCGACCGCATCTACTGAGTCAATTGTGAATGTTTGCTGATTGGCTGAGTTATACACATCAGCAACTGCTGTTGGATATATGCTTATTTGGCTGCCAGCTGTGATAGTGCCTGAAGTCGGACTAACCAATTTAAGTGAACTACTGCTGGTTGGGGATATTGGCGCATCTAGGTATTTTGCACTTGTGACTATAGGTATGTATTCAATACATGCTGTGTTGTTGTCTGTGTCGTTAAGCGTGCGCAAGCTATAGGGCACAGCGCTACGTAATTCGCGTGTGAGTCTTTCAATCACAAAGCGGCTATCATCTAATACCAGTTGGCGTTCACTGACATCAACATAATAAGTCGCGCCCCAACCAACAAATTTGCTGGTGGTAATACCAACTATACCTAGTACAACAATCGCCATAACCAATTCAATTAAGGTGAAACCAGCATCTTTGTTAAGCTGTTGTTTACGCATTAGAAGTTACTCCTATATGCGCTAAACACAGTTTGATTACCTATTGGGTCGGTAACACTAATTTGAATCAGTTTATGTGCACCTATGCTGCCATCAGCCGCACCGTCAAAGTCAGCATCATAAATAACAGTGACGGATAATTGATAACTGGCGTAGTTTTGCACCAATGCAGTGTTGGTTGGCATACTTAACTCAATAATATCCCCCCCTGTAGAACTAAGTCCGTGATAATCGTCAACATCATCATAATCATCGCGGCTATCTTCGTTGGTATCCGCTCCAAAGTTAGCGGCAGTTGTGCAAGTTGGCGCACCTGTATCAGCACTTGAGCAGCGTGTTGTGCCACTGACTCTATCTGAATTTTCATCAAAGGATTTAGCTAAAATTTCATTTAATAAAGCTGAACCAAGTTCAGAGGCGCGCACTTGATACCAAGGGTCTGCAATAAATTTATTGCTATTGGTCAGTACATGAGTGAAATAACTAAAAGTGATAGACAACACCACTATGCCGATAACTATTTCTATTAGGGTAAAACCTTGTTGGATATATCTATTCATCTGTGGATATATCCTTGCGATTCTATCGTTATTGTAGCTGTTAAGGTGCCAGATATTTGAATACTACAGCCGCCATTGCAATCTTGTTGGGGTTGGCCTAAAGCATTAAAGCGAATATCAAATACAGGATCGTTGGCTTGATTGGTCGCTGAAATGGTTAAGTTTCCTTCACTGGCCTCTGCGCTGCTTATGCCCAAAAAGTCGTTTTCAAAGGTGTTTGGTAATGTATTGTTACCGCAGTTATTGTTTTGTCCAAAGCGAGTCTGTTCTATGAGTACTCGATGGCAGTCCGGTAGGATTATATTTGTATTCTGCATAGCCTGCAGTTGGGTGTGGCGTAACACATTGATTAGTCTATCTCTATATTCGAGAGTGTGGCTATCGTTTTGTACCAGGCCCATTTTGGGTAATGCGGTAACAGCCAAAATACCAATAAGAAGAATAACAACAATAAGTTCTACGAGAGTAAAGCCGGTGTTTTGAGTGGGCTTTAGCATATCAGGGAAGTTTGTGGGAGCTTCGAAGTCAGAATTGAGGCTCATTGGAGCCTCAACTGACCTGAGTATGTTTATGGGTCACATTCTGCATTACCGGTAATTCGACCCACTTCAGCCAAGCTAGTTGCTTGGGTGTAAACAACACTACAGTCGCCTTTTGAGAAGGTCGCTGTATTACCAGAGTAAGCGATAGCCCAATCTGAAGGCAAATCAATAATAGCTCCAATACCTTGGGCTGTACTTTCAGGATAACCAAAGTCAGTATCAACGTGGCCATCAGCTACTACTGTTGTCGCAACTGTTGTTTCATCATTGTTTCCTAACGCGTCTTGTACTAAAGCTTTGGCATGCACCATATTGACTGCGCTGACAATTGAACCCTCAATAGCCTCTGCTACTGACAAATCCGCTTCATCTTGAATGTCGATAAATCTAGGTGCAGCTGTTACTGCTAGAATACCTAATATTACGATTACTACTATCAACTCAATCAGAGTGAAGCCTTGTTGTTGCGATCGTTTCATAATTTACCTCGTGTTAAACGTATAAGTTAAATTTAGATGATTTTTTAAATCTTTACCATGGCAAAAAGGTTAAAGTCGTGAATATATATTTACGAAATGTGATTTTGCACAAAAAATAAACAAACCAATTACAGCTGACTATTGGTTATTACTAAAAACGCTTATTTGCCCTGTTAGTGGCAAATATTCAAAACCATTACCTGACCCTGTGCCATTTGGCGCTCCTGTGCTATTTTTAATCGTTTGCACCAAATAATATAAACAAGTGCTTTGGCCATTACTGCTACTGGTTATGGTGTAATAATCGTTTTCAGCGAAACTCTGGTTATTGTTGCCGGCAAAGCTGGTGGTAATTTTTGGTGAGCTTTGCAAAATACGCACAAATATTTGCTGGCAGTCTTCGGCTGTAAGTGAATTGGCACTTGAGTTATTGTCGTCTTCGCCACCGGTTGGGTAACCTTTAGTTGGGTCGACTGCAACATTAACACCATCTAAATTGACGATAGCAACATTAGTCCCACCATTATTAGTAGGACGACCGTCTAATTCCCATTGTGAGCGGACTAAACCTACGGCGGTTGCAAAGCCACCGGCAACCCCTTCCACTGTGGCGTCTTCGGCATCATCTGTAACACTTAATAATCTAGGCAAAGCTGTGGCGGCTAATAAACCTAGAATAATAATTACAATAACCAACTCGACCAAAGAAAAGCCTTGTTGTTTAACTCTAATCATTCGCATAATTACTGTTTTCCTCTGTAAGCTTGCTGCTGACTTCTCCGCTATTTTCAAAGTAGGTCAAAGTTTTGTTGCCGTATTTGTATACGCAAGTGGCTTGTCCTTTGATTCGCTGAAAATTTTGCTGCTGCTCTTCTGTTATTAGTTTAGTCGATTTATTTAATAAATCTGTCCATAGTTGTTTGCATCCTTGACTGTTATATTGAGTTATTTTTGGCCAACCATTTTTTGTCATATTGATGCTATTTTGCTGCGTTTGTGGAAACTGTCGTTGTTGTAATGATTCAGTTTCAATAACACTTAACAAGGATATTTTGTCCGGCCTTGCTTGGCGTAACCATTCAACATGAGCTAAATGAACTGCTTCGTTAAATTGGTTTGCAGCCATGCTAAAAGCAACAGTGTTTGATTCGTTATCAGTTTTTTTTAAGTAACCCAGCCAAATGGTCCACAGCAACATAATAATGCACACTACAATGACAAATTGCGCGAGCGAAAATCCTGTTATATGTTGCTTCATGTCTAACCTTTTACTGTATTCATCATATCCCACATAGGCATAAATATACCTAGGGCTAAAATCATGACTATGCCAGCGACAATCGCTATCAATATTGGCTCGATTTTGGCGGTTAAACTTTTTAAATCATAATCAACTTCACGTTCGTAATAGTCTGCCACTTCTTCAAGCATATTGTCTATTTGGCCGGTTTCTTCGCCAACTGCGATCATTTGCATTACCAAAGGGGTGAACATTTTAGTTGCATTGGCGGTGCGCAGCATACTGTCACCTTTTTCTATACTGCGGCGCATTTGCACAACTTTATCACCGACATAAGCATTGTCGACCGCTTCAGAGGTCATTTGTAACGCATGGGTTAAGGGGACACCGGCACGCAACATCATAGAAAATGAACGAGCAAAACGGGATAAAGTTGATCTTTCAATAATAGAACCGACCGCAGGCATTTTTAGTTTGTATTGATCCCAGATTAGTTTGCCTTTTTGTGTCGTCAGGTACTTTTTTAATGCAAACATACATAGAACTAGACCCGCTATAATTAAATGCCAGTAGTTAACGAAAAGATCGGAACTTGCGACAAGTAATTGTGTTGTCCATGGTAGCTCGGCATCAAACTTTTTGAACATGTCAGCAAAGGTTGGAATAACAAATATATTCATCAGAAAAATCGCAATAAATACGGCGGCGATAACAAACATTGGATAACGCGTGGCTGCTTGGATGCGTTTACGGGTTTCTTGTTCATCTTCTAAATATTGCGCTAGCTGCAAAAAGGCTGCATCTAACTTACCAGTATTTTCACCAACATTGACCATACTGATAAACATACGTGAAAATACTTTGGGAAACGCCGCCATAGCATTGGCAATCGGCCGACCTTTTTCTAACTCTGAACCGACCTGAGTTAATGCATCGCGTAAGCGAATTGATGTGGTTGTTTCGGCTAATCCTTGGATTGCACGAATAATTGGAATGCCTGCTTTTAGCAGCGAATACATTTGCCGTGAAAACATTACTAAATCGGACAAGCTGACTTGCGGCACAAACAATTGCATCTGCAATATGCTTTGTTTGTTGCTGGCGTCATTACTTGCAGGTTTATTATTTTCTACTTGTATTCGCTGAATCGAC
The DNA here is from genome assembly GCF_000281085.1 of Catenovulum agarivorans YM01. Lineage (GTDB taxonomy): Bacteria > Pseudomonadota > Gammaproteobacteria > Enterobacterales > Alteromonadaceae > Catenovulum > Catenovulum agarivorans. Next base: position 290,043 of record NZ_JH767522.1, on the reverse strand, counting down.
AAAGGCACTATGTTGCGGCGTTTCAGTGCTTGCGCTGCTTCACTTTCGTTAGCCGCTTCAATTGTGCCATCTACTTTTTTGCCAGCGGCGCTGCCTTGGTAGTGATATTTTGCCAATTATTCTACCTCCAACTCTTGCGCCATGCGTTCAAGTTCAGCCATGTTTTCGACTAACCTTAAAACTTCTGGGACAGAGGTGATACCTTGGCTGGCAAAAGTTAATGCTGCTTGTGCCAAGGTTTGGAAAGAGGGGCTTTTACGCGCTTGAGTGGCAAAATCTTCTATGTCACTGCGTTTTAACGCATTAACCATAGCTTCATCTAATTCTAAAAATTCAAATACACCAATACGGCCGCGATAGCCCAAATAGTTACAGGATTGGCAGCCTTGGCCGATTTTAAATTGCAATTCTTTGCTTGATTTACCCGAAAGTGCCGACAACCAAATATGTTCGTTGCTGCTGGGTTGGTAGTCTGTTGTACAGTTATCGCAGTTTTTGCGAATTAGGCGTTGGGCAATTATTGCGCGTAATGAACTTGCAACTAAAAAGCCTGCTGCGCCCATATCTAATAAACGTACCGCACTGCTAATTGAGTCATTGGTATGTAGAGTTGATAACACCATATGACCTGTTAGTGCACCGCGTAAACCTATTTCGACCGTTTCTTGGTCACGCATCTCACCGACCATGATAATGTCGGGATCTTGCCGTAGCGCGGTTCTTAATACGCTGGCAAAAGATAAGTTGATTTTGGTGTTTACCTGAACCTGGTTGATGCGCGGTAATCTGTATTCAACTGGATCTTCAACTGTGATTATTTTCGACGCAGCTTGGTTGAGTTCACTTAAGGATGCATACAAAGTAGTGGTTTTACCTGAACCAGTTGGCCCAGTCACCAGTATCATACCGTTTGGTCTATGTAGGACATTGCGGTAGCGTTTTAGAATATCTTCGGGCATGCCGGTTTGTTCTAAACTGAGTACACCACCACTTTGGTCTAATAAACGCATAACCACAGATTCACCATGCTGAATTGGCATGGTCGACATACGTACATCTATGCTCTTGCCATGGGTTTTAATGTTAAATCTACCATCTTGTGGCAAACGTTTTTCCGATATGTCTAACCCAGCCATTAGCTTTAAACGCAAAACCAGCGCGGGCGCTATATGTGCTTCGTTTAAAATAGATTCTTGCAATACCCCATCAACCCGTTGGCGAATGCGCAGCGCTCTTTCATCTGGTTCAATATGGATATCCGAAGCTTTAACCTGTACCGCATCTTCAAAAATTGTATTGAGTAGTTTTGCGACTGTTGCTTCTTCTTCGTCGCCATCTGTGGCGAACATGCTGGTATTAAAATCTTCGGTTTCAGCATATTCATTTTGTAATTGTGATGCGAACGATTTGATGTCTGCTGTACGGCGATATAAACCGTCGAAACTGTCTAATATTTGGCTTTCTTTTACCGCGACTATTTTTAGTTCTTTGTCGGTTAAACGTGACGCAACCGCATCAATTGCGTTGATGTCGGCAGGGTCGCTCATGCCGAGTACATAGTGTTCGGCTTCTTCTTCGAGTAATAAAATACGGTTGCGACGGGCAAATACTTCCGGCAGTTTTTGGACTAAATTGGGATCTATGCGCTTTTGTGAAATATCCCAGTAAGGCACATTTAACTGCTGCGCTAAGAAGGTTAACAGCTGGCGTTCGGATATAGCGCCGGATGCGATTAAAGTGGCACCGAGTTTACGGCCGCTTTCTTTTTGTTGTTTGAGAGCGTCCATTAACTGGCCTTCGCTGATGATACCTTCATCAACCAGCAAATCACCAAGACGTTTTTTTAACTTAGGTTTAATCATGGCTGTAACTCCATGATTTTATTCTCAACAAACTTATTGGAAGCCGCGCTTACGCCACCTTGATTAGCAACTGTTTGGTAGTGTTGTAGCGCTATGGTTTTTTCCCCAGCTTTTTCTGCACAAATGGCTGCCCCTAGATGCCATTTAGCGTGGCTAGGGTTAAGTGTTAATAAGGTTTGCCATACTTGATACGCTGGTTGCCAAAGCTCTAATTGCTGGGCTAAGTTTGCTTTGAACTGAAACATATTGGTGTGGTAACTCGCAACTTCGCCAATATTCGGCACTGAGCTCAATACTTGCCATGCAGCTGATGCTTGGTTCTGCTCATTTAAAATTCGCGCTGCGATAAAATAATAGTCCCAATGTTTAGGATATTGTTGAATGCCTTGTTTTAACGTAGCTAATGCTTTGCTTGTGTTTTGGCCACTGTATAACATGCTCACTAATAGGATACGTGCTTGGTGAAAATCGTTTTTAAGTTGCAGTGCTGAAATAATTTGTTGTTCGGCTGTAATAAATTGACCTTTGTTGAGTAAATCTTGTGCGCGCTCAAATTTGTTATATGCAATTTCTTCAGGCGATTTTTGCGTGTTTTGAATTTGTAAACTGCTTGGCTTTTTGTCTGCTGGTTGTGCTGGTGGCTCGACAGCAGTTGCTGTTGGTACAGTTGGCTTAACGTTTTGTACTTTCTGCGATGTTGCTTGAGGCTGTTTGTTAACTGGCTGTGCTGGTGGTAAAGCTAACTTGGATGGCTGAGCACCTGGCGTATTTTGTTGTTTGGCGTTAGCTGAATTAGATGCAGTCGGCGCGGCAGGTGTAGCTAAAGTTGCACTAATAATTTTTTGTGGTTTGGCAACAGCAACTGGCGCTGCTGGTTTAGTGTCGTTTTGTGTTGTTGCAACAGGCGCTGTTACTTCAGTTTGTTTTATTTGGCTTAATTGCGGGAATTGTTGCTGGATTTGTGGCCAAAACATCCAAACGGCATACACAAGAACAATGACTGCCAGCAAAGACCAAATCAGCTTGCGCTTTGATTGAGGTTGTTGCGCCGTTTGTGCTGGAATTTGTGGGTAATCTTGATTGTCGGCACTTTTTCCTTGATGCTGGCGGCTATCTAGGTCTTTGAGCATTTGATTGATTACGCTCATAGTTTGCCCCCAAGCCAAAAGCTGGTTGTAATGGCAAGCATCACAGCTAGACTTAGCCCTATTTTTTGGACTTTTTTATCAGCAAACCATTGAGTTAAAACTTGGGTTGTGGCTAAGCTGCTGTTGATCTTTTGTGTCGATTCAGTGTCGTTAATTGCTTGTTTAGCATGCTCTGTAGTGATGTCGTTGGTGCCTTGACCAAAAGCTAACATTAAACATTTATGCGCGAGAATATTGATGATTCTTGGTGTGCCTTGGGAAGCTTGATATAAGAGTTTACAAACCGGCAAGGTAAATATCGGCATGCCTTTATACCCAGCAATTGTCATTCTATGATGCAAATACGCCTGTATTTGCTCAGAGTGCAATTGGTCTAAGCGAATAGAAAAAGTAATACGTTGTTTTAACTGGCGAAAGTTATGCTGCTCTAATCGCGAGTCTAATTCGGGTTGGGCAAATAACACCAGTTGCATCAGTTTACTGTTTTCGGTTTCTAGGTTAGTAAATAATCTGAGTGCTTCTAAACTCTCGTCTGGTAATACTTGAGCTTCATCTAAAATCAATACGAGTTGTTTGCCTTGAGCGCTAATTTCAATCAGTTTTTGCTGAATTTTTTGCGTTAACGCAGCGCTAGGGCAGTTGTCGCTATCAATAGATAGTTCTTGTGCAACCGCATGGCGCAATTCATCCGGCGTTAGATAAGGATTTGGAATGTAAGCTGTGACAAATTGCTCATCTAAATCATTCATGAGTTTGCGGCACAATAAGGTTTTACCTGTGCCAACTTCACCTGTTACCTTGACAAATCCTTCACCCATTTTTAACGCTGTGATCAGCGTTTGCAAAGCTTCGTGATGGCTTGGCAAACCTAGAAAAAACTGGGTATTTGGAGTGAGTGCAAATGGTAGTTCTTTTAAACCAAAATGATATAAATACACAGATTACTCCGCTTGATACCATTGTTTCAGCAGGTTAGATGACCGCTGCAATTGTTGCTGCCAAGTGCCTTTACCAACCACTGTTGGTTTAATCATAATGATCAGTTCTTTTTTCTGCCGAGATTTAGACTTGGATTTAAATAATTCTCCTAATACTGGAATATCGCCCAAAATAGGTGTTTTAGAATCATTGTCTCTTTCTATGGTTTGCATTAAACCACCGATAACAACAATTTCACCCGAGTTGGCTTTAATTATTGTGTCTGATTCGCGCACATTGCTTTGGGCTAGTGGCAAGGTAAAACTTTGCTGATCAAGGGTCACTACTTTGACTTGTTCTGTGGTATCAATAACCGATGGGTGTACATGCAAAATAACTTGGCCATCTGAATTGATTTGTGGGGTTACATCTAATGCAATACCTGAGAAAAATGGCTCTAGTTCAATATTTGGTGTTGAGGTCGTGGCTGTGCCTGTGACAGTTGTAGTGGAGACTTCAGTGACAAAATATTCGTCGGTACCGACTTTGATCACAGCTTTTTGATTATTCGCTGCGGTTAATCTTGGGCTAGATAACACTTGCACATTGCCTTGGGTTTCCAATAAACGAATCAGCCCAGCAAAGTCGCCGTTATTAAAAGATAAACTGGTAATACCGCCTAATACGTTAGTAATAGTGTCACCTAAGTTTGCGCCTGTACGCACTGAGCCTATAGTGGTTGTATCTATGCTGCCTAATACGGTTTCCCATTCTATTCCTTGTTGATAACCGTCATTTAAACTGACTTCAATCACTTTAGCTTCAAGGATCACTTGGCGTTGCATTTGTTGTTCGGTTGCTGATAAAAATTGGCGAATATTACGAATTTCGTCAGGAAAGGCGCGCACTGTTACTAAACCCGCTTGTGGATTAACTATTATGCTGCGGCCTTCTTGTGCGGCTAACAAGGTATTTAGCGCTGTTCTGAGCTCTTGCCAAAAGTCATTTTGGGTATTGGAAACTATACTGGTGCCATTGGCACTGCTATTGGCCAAATTGTTGCCGTTGCTTTGATTTGCTTGTTGGCCGGATAAACCTAAATTAGAGTTATTGCCGTTGTTATTGGTAGCATTGCGCGAATTGCTCACGCCGCCTGAGGTAATTGAGGTAAAAGATGCGCCGAATCTTTGCATTGCTAAATAATCAACCGAAATGGTTTCAGTGCGCATACCTGCTGGGAATATTTGTAGTAAGCGACCTTTTAACCGGATATCGTAACCATAAATGTCTTTCACTATCTCAACAACTTCCGCTAGGGTGACGCCTTTTAACGACAAGGTGAGGTCACCTGCGACACTAGGGTGGACGACTAAATTAAGTGCTGTGTCGGCAACTAGGTTACGGAAAAAGGGTTCAATGGCAACAGCTTGCGCTTCAATATCATAACGTTTGTCGTCGGCCAGTGGATCTTGGCTGAGCTGACTCAGTTCAGGGGTTAAATCAGCCCAGACTTCATCTGGAATTTGTGTTTCGGCAGCTTGTGGCTCATTAGTTAACGCCTGCTCTATCTCAGGTGAGAGTTGGCGTGACTGACAGCTTGCCAATAAAAAGATTGAGATAACAAAGCTTAATCTGAGTTTTATGCTCATGGTCTAATGGTCGTCCAATTTACTTGCTGTTTTAATCTGCACTGAATTCAGATTGAGAGTTTGTTGCTCGCCGTTTTTATTGAGTATAACGGCTTTTGGCATAATTTTTACTATTTGAGTTTCGGAATTAAGCCACTGTTTTTCTTGATATGTCTTGTTATTAATAATGGCAAACTTTTGCTGATTATTGAACATAACCGCCTGTAGATTCGCTGAATTATTTTTTGTAACTGTTGCTGAGCTAGTTGGTGCTGTACCCAATAAACTGAAATTTGGTCGTGTTGGGTCGGTTGGCAAGGCAAAACACACTGAGCTGATTGTTAAAGTAACTAAACTCAGCAAACAAGAATTTGTCATTTTCATAGCTTAAGCACATCCTCTGTTAAACTCAGTGTCGCTATTTCAACACTTAATTGACCGGTCGGATATTGTTTAACTTGGTAATGGAAATTTTGCCAATTGAGCTGCCAAGGTAAAGATTCAATGTTTTGCAAAAATTGGTAGATGTCTTGATATTGGCCTTCAATAACCAAATGTAAATTTTGTTGGTATAAACTAACAGGCATAGCTGTTTGTTTATTGGTTGTTTGTGCTGGATTCGCCATCAAGTCGACTGCGGGTTTAGCGGTTAAACTGATTAACTTAACTTTATCACTTTGTTTGAGCATATCTTGCAGTAACCGGGTCATTTGTTCGGTATTAACTAATTCTGCTGATATGTGCTCAAGTGCCATATCCATATCATTTAATCTTTGGCTTAGCTGCTGTATTTGTTGGGTTAATGGCAAATTTATATCTACACGGAGCGCTTTTTTTAAATCTTCCGAGCTTGATTCTAAGGCAATAATTTGTTGTTTGAGGTTGTTTAGCTCTTGTTGTTGTTTGCGGTGTTTTGCCCATGCTGGCTCAATTAACAACATAACAAAAACATAAATCAATAAACCAGATACACCAAAACATATCATGAGTTTTTCGCGTTTACTGATTTGGCTGTATTTTTCTGTTAGTTGTTGCCATTGTTGTTTCATAATTGCCCCACTACAGGCAACTTGCCAATGCTTGGCTGTAGTTTTATGCCCTGACTATTTGCCGTAGGTTTTTGGCTCGCAACACTAAACTGAGTGTACAGACCGTTTTGTGAAGCGTTTAAGCTTAAATCTTTAAAGGTTTTGCCTGCAAAATATTGTGACTGGCTTAACCCGGCGAGCCACTGCGGAATAACTGACACTTTGGCTGCACCACCTTGCAAAACGATTTGCTCTTGCTGATAGATGATATTTTCTAACCAAATAGCCGACTCATGGTATTGAGCTAAATCGGCCATAAGTGGTGAGAATTTAAAATTGTGTTGTTTGCGGCTAGTCACAAGTTGGCGCACGGCATTTTTTTGTGCTATTTCACGGCTTAAATTGACTATGGTGTCTTTTAATTGTGGATCTTGGCTGCGCTCAGATAAAGCTGACTCAAACTCAGTGACCAACATTTGTTGCTGATTGATTGCTTGGCTAATTTTTTTATGTTCAGCAGCTGTCACTGCGGCTTTGTTATTTATCCAGCTTGATAACCCAATTAGGCAAATCAATAAAACTGACCAGATACCCATAACACGGGGCAAACTGAGTGGATCTGGCTTAGGCTGAAACTCTTCTAAGTATAAATTGATATCGCGCTTCATACCGCATCCCCTTGAGCTGATTTGCTGTGCTCGTACAAGAGCTCTTGCACTGCGCCAACAGCTGGGAAGTAGGCGTGGTTGTCTGATTCTGGTAACTCGTCAATTAAACGATTTTTTAATGGCAAAACAGGTACATCAAAGTTTTCGCCTATTTGCTCAATAAGCTGATTTTCATGTTTATTTTGCACTGAAATATAAATGCGTTTTACCGGGGCTTGGCGCAATTGGCTTTCAAAATAATCGAGAGAGCGTTGAATTTCTAAACTTAACCCATCTGCCGCACCATGTTTTATTTCTAATTCAGCGAAGGTATCTAACTTGTCATAACCACGAATACGGCGGAAGAAATAAATTTCCCCTTCTTTAACAATTTGCACTAATAACTGTTCGTTTGGATGATGGACAACTAATAACGATGCTTCGTGGTCTTGCAAAAATAGGTCTTCATATGCGAGTTCGTCTATAGTGATGCGCTTAAGCAGATGACATTTTTGACGGCATACTTTAGCCACCATCAAAACAAAATTTTTATTGGCAACCACTAAGTTGATTTTGTTTTGGCCGTGCTGCTGCACAGGAATATCAAAATATTCAGTAATTACTTCATCTAACGGGCTGTTGATATAGTCTGCTGCTGCGTATTTTATTGCTGCCGCCATCTCACTTTCTGCAACATCTGGTTTGTCGGCGACAAAAAGTTGATATTGAGAGCCGGGTAAAACAACATTGAGTGATGCTTGTTTTAGCAGAGGTGTGCTATCTAAAATCTGGGTTATGCAATTGAGCCAGTCTTCAGAGCCATCAAGGCTTTGTTCTGCGGTGTGGATAGGATTTTTTTGCCCTTTTTTATACACTAACAGATAGGCAGCTGTACTGGTCATCATTAAAGATGCGTAATAAAGGCTGTTTTTGTTTTTACTGAATTTCTGTAATATTGTTTTTAGACTAAGCATGGGTCACTTTTATCTGGGGTATACTATCCGTTCAACACAAGGTTACAGCCTGACGGTTTAGTAAAATCAGTTACTTAATTATCAACTAAGATTCGTTATTTTCCAACTTTAATGTTTACCATACCTTCTCCAATCAGCAAAATTACTAGTCAATTGTTTACAGGTGCAGGGCTTGAGGTATTTGTTAAACGCGACGAACTTGTACATCCAATTGTTAGTGGCAATAAATGGCGCAAACTTAAATATTTTTTTACAGGCGATTTACCGCAACATATTGTCAGTTTTGGTGGTGCTTATAGCAACCATATTCATGCGCTGAGTTTTGTTGCCGCGAACTATCAAATACCACTAAGCATTTATGTTCGAGGTGAACAAGCTTGGTTAGACAGGCCAGAGCGTTTAAGCCCAACAATTGCAGACTGTTTGCATAACAAAGCGCAATTGCACTTTGTTGACCGCGCAACCTATAGACGCAAAGATGATGCAGATTTCAAAAAAGAGTTGTTACAAGCGTATCCAGAGCAGACTTTATTCATCCCTGAAGGTGGATGTGCTCAAGTTGCACTAACCGGCGTTGCTGAAATTTTGTCTGAACAACAGCATGAGTTTGATTATATTCTGTGTCCAGTGGGCTCAGCGACAACTTTAGCTGGATTGATAAAAGCATCGGATAACAAACAAACCATTGTTGGCATTGCAGCACTAAAACAAGCGAACTATTTACGTCAACGTGTGATGGAGTTAGTTGGGCCGTCAATTAAGAATAAAAACTGGCATTTATTGACTGAATTTCATGCCGGTGGCTTTGGTAAAGTGCCTAAGCAAATATTGCAGCTGGTTGTCGAAGTTTATCAGCAACACGGCATTACTTTAGACCCTATTTATACCAGTAAAATGTGGTTAGGATTTAATCAGCTAATCACACAAAACTATTTTAGAGCTGGTAGCAAAGTGTTATTACTGCATACAGGTGGACTGCAAGGCTGGCGTGGTTTGTTACAACAAAACAAAGTGACTAGTGACTATTTGACAAAGATAGGCCTGCCTCAGGGAGATTAAAATACTGCCCTTGCGCACCGGCTAAATCCAGTTGTTTTAATGTTTGCCACTCAGCTTCAGTTTCTAAACCAAAAGCAAATATTTTGACTGAAGTGTCAGCGCAAGTACCTTGTAAACTACGGATAAATAATTGGTTTTCACTTTTACTTTGGATATTGCGCACTATGCTACTGTGCAGTTTCAAATAAGAGATTGGATGATGTTTTATATATCCCGAACTCAAAACATATTGACCCACTTGATCAACCAAAATAGAGACATGCAGTTTATCCAGTTGTTGCAGAAACAGTGTTAAATCTTCTGAATATTCGACAATAGCGTATTCAGATATTTCGACAATCAAACGCTGAGCTTGTTTGGGCTGCTGCGTTAGCTCGTTGATAAACCATTGTTTAAACTCGGCGTTGAGTAGCGCTTCTTGCGAAAGATTGATGCTGTATCGCGCTTGGCTGCTGGTATCTTGTTCAAATAAACGAAAGAGTTTTAGCACCACTTGTTTATCAATTTGAATTATTAATCCACATTTTTGCGCCATTGGCATAAACAAGCTGGCTTTGAGAATTTTACCGTCATTGTCTTTTAGCCTGACCAGCACCTCTTGATGATGAACTTGTCGCGGGGACTGCTGCATCACCGACTGAAAATACAAGATGAATCCGTTTTGCATTAAGGTTCGCTCCAATAGCGTGCGCCATTGCAAAGAGCCCATAGCGACAGTTTTTACCTTATCTTGTTCTTGGTACATAAACCAGTTGATGCCACCTTGCAATTGTGCAGCGCGAATCGCCATGTCGGCTTCGAGTAATACTTGCGTAAGCTGGTCACCTGAGCGAAAACTTGCGACGCCCATATGGTATAAACTTTCTGGATCAAGTGGTGGTGGCACACGCACATGCAATAGAGCTTTTAATAAATGTTTACATAGCAGCTCGATATCTTTGACCGACACATTAGTCAGTAAGATAGCAAAGTCGCGATCTGAATATCTTGCCAACAATGCTGACGGATGGCGCTTTAAACTTTGTTCTAAAATTTGCGTGAATTGGCCGAGCATATCATTCGCTGCTTTTTTATTGCGTTCTAGCAGTTGCTCTAGCTCTTCGATTCTTAAACCAATCACAAACCCTTGCTCGACCTGCTCTTCTACGTTTAACAAAGCTTCAAGGCGGTTTTCGAAGAATACTCTATTGCCAATTCCCAGATCTGGATCTAAAAAGGTTTGTGCACGAATAAATTTATCGACTCTATTTTGTTCTGTCCGAGCTATCGCGAGTTCCTCAAGTAGTACGTTTAACACTTCAAATAAATCAGGGTGTTTAAGGTTGTTCTGGTTGCGATTACTCTGGAATAAACGTCGAGCTTTGCGTTCTGTGTGATAAAGTTTATGTTCGATATTTTTGCCGACAGCCCAAGCTAGTAATAATGCAACTAGCCAGAATAAGCAGGTTATAGTGACCAATAAAATGATGTGTTTGCCACTCAAAATAAGGTATTTAACTTGAAATTGACTGTTGTCTTTTAATTGGTAAGCTTTGGTTGTCCCTGTCCAATTTAACCAGACATTGGGGCGAATATTTATCTGCTGTTGTTTCTGCCCATTTGTTACCGCAACAATCGAGTTATTCGCAGTTAGATATTTAGGTAGTTGAGCTAATTTGATGTTGGGCTGTGACTGCAGCACACTGGTTATAAGTTCATCACTATGCAGTTTGGCGCTCTGCGATATGGTAAAACACCAAACAGTGGCGAAAAAGATCACAAAAATGGAAATAGTAATAGCAAGACGCTGTTGCCAACTATGTAAGGTTCTCGCTATGGTTTTGAGTGGAAGTGCGGTCATCTTATCCTTGATCCATATAACCCTTTCCCTTTTAGGATAGAAGATAATCTGGAATAAAACAAAAGATTAGCGCAGTTTTTTGGCTGAATTTTAATCAGGGTCTAGAGCTGACCCTGAAAAGATAATAAACCCAAATAACCACTAATCAGCAATTAAATTAACTCTTCAAAAAGAACTTATACGCTGGATTGTTGGTTTGGTCGTTATAGCGATAACCAATTTTATCCAAGTGGCTGGTGAACTCTGCAAGTTCGGTTTCATTTACATCAAAACCCGCTAACACCATACCACTGGCGGCGCTGTGGTTGCGGTAGTGGAATAGAGTGATGTTCCAGCGCTGACCTAATGTTTGTAAGAAGTTGAGTAACGCGCCCGGATATTCAGGGAAATCAAAACTAAACAATCTTTCATTGGTTAACTCAGGTGCGCGACCCCCCACCATATGGCGGACATGTTGTTTAGCTACTTCGTTATCAGATAAATCAAACCAATCTATATTGTTTTGTTTAAGCTCAGCTAATACTTCTTGCAGCTCGTCTTCACCACGGCGCAGTTTTAACCCCACATAAATATGTGCAGCTGTGCTTGGTGCGTATCTGTAGTTAAATTCAGTAATGGCGCGGCCACCTAAAATTTCACAGAACTTACGGAATGCGCCTTTTTCTTCTGGGATAGTCGCAGCAATTATGGCTTCTTTTTTCTCACCTAACTCAGCGCGCTCAGACACATATCTAAGTGTGTGGAAGTTAATATTTGCGCCACATAAAATGCCGGCAAATTGCAGTTTTTCAGTTGGTTTATTGGCTGCTAACCACTTTTTAATACCGGCAACCGATAGTGCCCCTGCAGGTTCAGCAATTGCACGAGTATCATCAAAAATATCTTTAATTGCCGCGCATATTTCATCACTGTTAACTGTGATAATTTCATCAACATATTGCTGACATAGTCTGAAGGTTTCTTCACCAATAATTTTTACTGCAACCCCATCGGCAAAGATACCAACTTGGTCGAGCATAACGCGTTGGTTTTGTTCCATTGCTGCTTTTAAACAAGCTGATTCGTCTGATTCAACTGCAACAATTTTAATATTAGGTTTAAGCTGTTTTAAATAAACAGCGATACCCGCAGCTAAACCACCACCACCAACAGCAACAAATACCACATCTAAGTCGCGTTTAGCATCAAATAATTCTTTGGCAATTGTGCCTTGGCCAGCTATTACATCTTCATCATCAAAAGGGGGTACATATGTATAACCTTCTGATTTTGCCAGCTCTTGAGCATGGTTGCTGGCAACATCAAAGCTGCGACCAATTAAAATGATATCAACCCATTCACCACCAAAGTTACGCACAGCTTCCACTTTAATATCAGGTGTAGTTTCTGGCATGACTATGGTTGCTTTTACTTTCATGCGATTAGCTGAAAGCGCGACACCTTGGGCATGATTACCCGCAGATGCGGTAATAACACCACGTGCTTTGGCATTGTCACTAAGGTTGGCAATTTTGTTGTAAGCACCACGAAGTTTGAACGATTTAACCGGTTGTTGGTCTTCGCGTTTTAACCAAATATCGTGGTGTACACGTTGCGACAACCCACCCATGTAATTGAGGTCGGTATTTTTGGCCACGTCATATACAGGGGCGACTAAGATTTTGCGCAGGTATTCCTGCGCAGATAAATGTTTAGTTTGGTTGTCACTCATTTTATTAGTCTTCTAATTTGCTGCGATCACGCACTGCACCTTTGTCGGCGCTGGTTGCAAACATAGCAAAAGTTTTTAATGCGAAAGAAACTTCGCGCTCACGGCTAACAGGTTTCCAGCCAACTGCATCTTGTTGTTTACGACGCTCAGCAAGCTCAGCTTCGCCAACTTTTAATGAGATACCACGGTTAGGGATATCAATTTCAATGATGTCGCCATCTTTAACTAAACCGATAGTACCGCCGCTTGCCGCTTCTGGCGAAACGTGACCAATTGATAAACCAGATGTACCACCAGAGAAACGACCATCAGTGATTAGTGCACAAGCTTTGCCTAAACCTTTAGATTTTAAGAAAGTAGTTGGGTACAACATTTCTTGCATGCCAGGACCACCTTTAGGACCTTCGTAACGAATTACTACCACGTCACCGGCTTTAACTTTGTCACCCAAAATGCCGTCTACTGCATCTTCTTGGCTTTCAAATACAATGGCGGGACCTGAGAATTTTAAGATGCTTTCGTCAACACCGGCAGTTTTTACAATACAACCGTCAACTGCAATATTACCGTCTAACACTGCTAAGCCACCGTCTTGGCTATACGCGTGTTCTTTGCTGCGAATACAACCGTTTTCACGGTCATTATCTAATGAAGGCCAGCGGCAATCTTGTGAGAAAGCTTGAGTAGTACGAATACCTGCAGGGCCCGCTTGGTAGAAGGTTTTAACCGCTTCGTCTTCGGTTACCATAATGTCCCACTTAGCTAGAACGTCTGCTAACTTGCCACCTAAAACGTGGTTAGTATCAGCATGAAGTAAACCTGCACGGTTTAATTCACCTAATAAACCAATTACACCACCTGCACGGTGCACGTCTTCCATATGGTATTTTTGTGTTGCTGGTGCAACTTTACTTAAGTTAGGTACTTTGCGTGACATACGGTCTATGTCGGCCATAGTAAAGTTAACATCACCTTCTTGCGCTGCTGCCAATAGGTGTAAAACTGTATTGGTTGAACCACCCATAGCAATATCTAAGGCTATGGCATTTTCAAACGCTTCGAAAGTTGCGATATTGCGTGGCAAAATTGAATCATCATCGTTTTTGTAATATTGCTCACATAACTCAACAATGCGTGAACCTGCTTGTTTAAATAAACGTTCACGATCAGCATGAGTTGCCAACATTGAACCATTACCTGGCAAGGATAAACCTAAAGCTTCAGTTAAACAGTTCATTGAGTTGGCGGTGAACATACCAGAGCACGAACCACAAGTTGGACATGCTGAGCGTTCAACTTCATCACTTTGTTCATCAGAAACAGTAGGATCAGCACCTTGGATCATGGCATCAACTAAATCTAGTTTGATGATTTGATCTGAAAGCTTAGTTTTACCTGCTTCCATTGGGCCACCTGATACAAAGATCACTGGAATGTTTAAGCGCATAGCCGCCATTAACATGCCCGGGGTGATTTTGTCACAGTTGGAAATACACACAATTGCGTCAGCACAGTGGGCGTTAACCATGTATTCAACTGAGTCGGCAATTAAGTCGCGTGATGGCAAGCTGTATAACATACCACCGTGACCCATAGCGATACCATCGTCTACCGCAATGGTATTAAATTCTTTAGCAACACCACCTGCTGCTTCAATGCTACGTGCAACTAATTGACCCATATCTTTTAAATGTACGTGACCTGGGACAAATTGAGTAAATGAGTTAGCTACTGCGATAATTGGTTTGTTGAAATCTTCATCTTTCATGCCGGTCGCGCGCCATAACGCTCGTGCACCCGCCATATTACGGCCTTGGGTTGTAGTGGCTGATCTTAATTTTGGCATTGTTCTGTCTCCCATTTTTGGTTGGGTGGGTTGAGTTGGTTAATTGCCAACACAACAAATTCTATTCAATTTATATATGCAAAAGCAGGCGAGTAGCCTGCTTGATAAGTGGGTTAACTTGACTGTAAATAAACGCTTATTCGTTTACGTAATCTAACCAACCCCACTTGTCATCGCCTACACCTTTGACTAGGTCGAAGTAAGCTTTTTGAATCTTTTCAGTAATTGGACCACGTTTACCGTTGCCCACAGTAATTTGGTCTACGCTGCGTACAGGTACAACTTCAGCCGCAGTACCACACATAAATACTTCATCTGCTAAGTATAGCGCTTCACGCGGAATCGCTTGTTCACGTACTGTGTAACCAAATTCAGCCGCTAAGGTGATTAAGGTATTACGGGTAATACCTGGCAAAATACCACTGGTTAATGGTGGTGTGCAGATTACGCCATCACGTACTACGAAGATGTTTTCGCCCGCACCTTCAGAGATACAACCGTTTTGGTCTAAACCTATGCCTTCAACATAACCATGACGTTTTGCTTCAGTGGTGATTAAAATTGAAGATAAGTAGTTACCACCAGCTTTTGCGCCAGTTGGCATAGTGTTAGGTGCTAAACGATTCCATGAGGTAATCGCAGCATCAACACCACTTTCTAAACTTTCGTCACCTAAATATGAGCCCCAGTTTAACGCCATAATAGAAGTTTCTAATGGCATTTTTGGTGGGTTTAAACCTAAACCGTGTGCACCCATAAATGCGAACGGACGCAAATAAGCACTTTTTAAGCCGTTTTCTTTGATGATGTCTTTACAGCCTTGATTGATTTCTTCTTGGGTGAAAGGAATTTCAAAGCGGTAGATTTTAGCTGAATCGAACAAACGACGTGTATGTTCTTTTAAGCGGAAAATAGCTGGGCCTTTTGGCGTGTCGTAACAACGCACACCTTCAAATACTGATGAACCGTAATGAATTGCATGACAAACAATATGCACTGTTGCTTCTTGCCATGGAATAACCTTGCCATTGTACCAAATTAGTTCTGGATAATTAGATTTACTCATTGTTAATGTCCTGAAAATTATGCATTCATTGCTACGGCTGATTGTGAAAGTGCAGAGTTTAATTCTAACTCAGTCACATCGTATAATTTTTTCAATTGATGTTCTAAATTGCTGATAGGGCGCTCGCCCGATACAGTTAATTGAATATTGACTGTATTGTTTTTATCGCAATTTTTCATTTCAACAGCGTTTAGTGCAAAACCACGGTGGCGGACGACTCGCAATACACGTTCCATTGTTTCTGGTCGAGATTGTGCGATCAAATTAATGGTATGTGTCATCTTAGTTGCCCTCTATCATGTCGTGGTTTGCTTTACCTGGCGGAACTAACGGCCAAACGTTGTCTTTATCGTCAATTTGTACATGTAATAAAATTGGCCCTTTGCTTTGAACAAATTGTTCAACTGCTTGGTCAATTTCATCTGCTTTGCTTATGCTGATGGCTGGTATGTCAAAAGCCTTCGCAAGCGTAATAAAGTCGGGATTATCGCTTAAATTTGTTTCTGAGTAACGCTCTTCAAAAAATAATTCTTGCCACTGTTTAACCATGCCTAAACGCTGGTTGTCTAATAGAACAATTTTAACTGGCAAGCTAAAGCGTTTAATTGTACCTAATTCTTGTACGTTCATCATAAATGAACCGTCACCT
The DNA here is from genome assembly GCF_000281085.1 of Catenovulum agarivorans YM01. Taxonomy (GTDB): domain Bacteria; phylum Pseudomonadota; class Gammaproteobacteria; order Enterobacterales; family Alteromonadaceae; genus Catenovulum; species Catenovulum agarivorans. Next base: position 273,667 of record NZ_JH767522.1, on the reverse strand, counting down.
GATACTACGACTGAAGTTGCATCAGGGCGCGCTACTTGTGCACCAATTGCTGATGGCAAACCAAAGCCCATAGTACCAGCACCACCACTTGATAAGTGATTACGTGGTGAGCTAAATAGCATATGTTGTGCAACCCACATTTGGTGTTGGCCAACATCACAGCTAACTACGTGATCTTCTGGTAATGCTTTGCTTAATTGATTTAACAATTTTGGCGCATAAATATTTTCGCCTGGGTAGTCGTAACGCCAAGCAAATTCAGTGATTAAACCGCCAACGCGCTCTAACCATTCTGGTGTATGTGGTGCAACTTTTAACTGCGGCAAAATTTGTTTGAAATCACCCAAAATCGCTACATCTGCGGTACGCAATTTGCTGATTTCTGCCGGATCTATATCTAAGTGAATAACTTTCGCATTCGGCGCAAAGGTATCTAACTTACCTGTTACCCTGTCATCAAAACGCGCACCGGTACAAATTAACAAATCACATTCTTGTACAGCTAAATTGGCAGCTTGATTACCATGCATACCGACAAAACCTAGGTTGTAAGCATAATCACCCGGTACTGTACCTAAAGCTTTCAAGGTAGAAATTGCTGGAATTTGGCTATATTCCAAAACGTCTTGTAACTCGTCAATTGCGTCGGCTAAACCAACACCACCACCTATGTAGAATAGTGGTTTTTTCGCAGCGCCAATTAAATCGCGTGCTGCAGTGACTGCATCTTGGTCGATTGCAGGGAATTTTTTGTCATTAATTGGGTAAGGTTCAAAATCAACACTGCCAATTTGAATGTCTTTAGGGATATCAACTAACACAGGACCCGGACGGCCAGACTGAGCTAATTCAAACGCCTGATGTAATACATCAGCTAGCTCATCTAAACTTTGCACTAAAAAGCTGTGTTTAGTAATAGACAAAGACATGCCTAAAACATCCATTTCTTGGAATGCATCAGTGCCGATCAGGCTGCTGAATACCTGACCTGTAATAGCGACAACAGGGACTGAGTCCATCATAGCATCAGCTAAACCTGTTACTAGGTTAGTTGCGCCTGGGCCTGAAGTTGCCATACAGACACCAACTTTACCGGTAGAGCGTGCATAACCAATAGCTGAGAATGCCGCACCTTGTTCGTGACGACATAAGAAGTGTTGTACGTCTGAGTCGTACAAAGCGTCATAAATTGGCATGATGGCACCACCTGGGTAACCAAAAATGTGCTTAACGCCATGTTGTTGTAAAACTTTTAAAACCAGTTCAGCGCCGGTCATAACTTACCCTTTATCTTTTAATAACGACTAAAACAAAAAACCCCCGAGTCTTGCGACGCGAGGGTTTATGTTAGTCTGGTTAATTATAATTAAACCGAGTCATACCCCCGCGGTGAAGTGAGAAGCACCACCACGCTGACGACGACTAATTTAATCATAATTCGGAAATTCATCTTAATTCGATACCTGCAAAAGAGACGATTTGCATTTAGGGGCGTATAAATAGCATACAATCGGCCCTCAGACAAGAAATAGTTGCTTTTTGCAGCAAATTTGTCAGTTGATGTTGGAGGTTTTAATTGTAATTTCGAATTGGCTGGAAAATGGTAAGTAAACAGTCAAATTACACCAATGCAATTTGACTGTAGAAATCTGGTTTAGTTATTTGTTAGCTTTTCGCTTTAATTTTGCCTTTGACACATTCTTTAACCAAAGTTTTGACTGCTTCTTTATCGGTTAAATCTGTACCTGCCGCTTTTAGTTCAGCACGGCATTCTTTTGATAAAGCCTGACGTTCTTCTTTGCTAATTTTTTCACCAGCAAAAGCTGTTTGGCCAAATAAAGCGGTTAACACGATTAAACTAGAAATTACTTTTTTCATTAGATTTACCTATTTGTGTGGTATTAAAAATCTAACCAGAATTGATGTGATCGCGCTTGGTTATTGGTGCGATTTATATCATTGAAATTGTGCATTGCATATTAGCGCGGATAGAGGTTTACAGATAATTTACAAATGCAGCAAGGTTTGTGGCAAAGAAGGTCAAGCTGATTAGGATTGTTTTTAGACATTTTGGTTGTGTTAGTAACTTTAAGCCGCCTAAAACAGTGCCGCGACACAATAGCTGAGAAGGTAAATGGGTGTGTTGCGAACAAAACTTCACAAGAGAGGGATATCTTGTGCGAGCGAGCTAGGGACAGCCTTGAAGCGTTTTTGTGGGTAATACCCCATTTGACTTCGACTTATAGGGCACAAGTTAACGGTGCAAATCAGCTGAAAATCGTGAACAGTTCACCAAACGCTGCAAGTCATCCCTGAGCGCTCTCGAATTGCATCCATGCAATTCAAGGTTGGTTCACTTGCTCACAATTCCCATCTTCATCAGGCACTAGTGCTGCTTTTAGCAACGTAAGAATTAAACACCCGCTTTTAATTTTTCCCAGTATTTTTCAAATACTAAAATTGATTCACCTAAATCTTTGTGAATACGACCTTTTTGAATATCTTCCGCATCAGGGAAGATGATCTTATTGTCACGTAACTCAGGTGCTAACAATTCCATAGCTGCTTTGTTTGGTGCAGCATAACCTAACTCTTCAATAGCGGCTTTAGCGCTTTGTGCGCGTAACATAAAGTCGATAAATTTATGCGCGTTTTCAACATTTGTTGCACCTTTAGGAATAACAAAGCTGTCTACCCAAACAATTGCACCTTCTGATGGGTAAATAAACTCAATGCTCGGCATTTCTTGCTGTGCCATATAAGCTTCGCCATTCCACATAACACCAATATTTACGTTACCTTGAATTAATGGGGTTTTTGGTGAATCAGAGTTGATCATTTTCACGCCTGACCACAACGATTGTAACGCCATATAAGCTGCTTCAATTTCAGCTTCGTTAGTGGTGTTATCATCAAAACCTTTAACGGCTAAACCAACACCCATAATGTCACGAACGTCGTCCATTAACATTAATTCGCCAGCTACCTCTGGGCGCCATAAATCTTGCCAGCTGGTAATTAACGTAGGGTCTATTACTTCACTGTTTACAGCAATCGCTGTGCTACCCCATAAATAAGGGATACTGAATTGATTATTTGGGTCATAATCTTTGTTCAACATGTTTTCATCTAAGTTTGCATAGTTGCTTAACTTAGCTGTTTGAATTGGCTGTAATAAACCTTCTTTACGCATTTTTTCCACGTAAAAAGTAGAAGGCACAGCGATGTCGTAACCTTCACCCTTTAACAACTTGATTTTGGCATACATAGCTTCGTTGCTTTCGTATGTAGCATACTCAACTTCAATGCCTGTTTCCTCGGTAAATTGAGCCAATACATCTGCCGGAATGTATTCAGTCCAGTTGTAAATAACCACTTTTTCTTGTGGTTTAGCTTTAGCAGCTGCAGTTTGTTCAGAAGCCGGTTTTTCAGAGCAACCAGTTGCACCGATAACTGCTGCCATCATTACTGAAAGTAATTTTTTCATTGGGTTTTATCCTTACGAATAAGTAGTTGAGAAATAATGACAATAGTCAGTGACACCACCAACAGTAGCGTTGAAATGGCGTTAACTTCGGGTGAAACACCCACTTTCACCATGGAATACACCTTTAACGGCAATATTTCATAGCCCGGCCCTGTGACAAATGCGCTGACTATCACATCGTCTAGCGACAGGGTAAAACTTAGTAACCAACCAGAAATCACCGCAGGTAAAATTAATGGCAGGATAATTTCAATAAATATACGTAGCTCACTTGCACCTAAATCTTTCGCGGCATTGAGCATACGCATATCAAATTCTTTAAGGCGCGCGTACACAGCCACAATGACGAAAGGTAAACAAAAGGTAATATGTGCGATGACCAGAGAGACAAAACCTAAAGTGATACCTAAGCTGATAAAAACAATTAGCAGTGCAATCGCCATAACTATTTCAGGCGTTAACATGGCAACAAACACCATAGACGACAACAAAGCTTTGCCCTTAAATTGATACCTATGCAAAGCAACCGCGGCTAATGTGCCAATTACAGTTGCGGCTGTCGCTGCAATTACTGACACAGTTAACGAATTAAGCGCAGCTTGAATTAATCCATCGTTATTAAATAGTTTTGTATACCAGCTGGTAGTAAAGCCCCCCCATTTAACCCCGTATTTAGATTGGTTAAATGAGTTGATCACCAACACAAACATAGGTAGATAAATTAGGCTTAAAATGAGCGCGATATACAATTTACTAAAAATTCGCATCACCTAAACCTCCTTGTTTGTTGGCAAACTTCGCCGCTCTAAAATACAGCCACAACATAAAGGCTAATAACAACATAAGTAATACGCTAAAGGCAGAGCCGAATGGCCAATCACGCGTATTTAAAAACTGGGTTTTAATCACATTGCCGAGCAATAAATTTTTCGCACCACCCAATAAATCAGCTATGTAATACATGCCCATTGAAGGTAATAACACCATTAAACAACCTGCGACTATGCCAGGCATAGTTAGCGGAATAGTGATGTGCCAAAACCTTTGCCATGCATTTGCACCTAAATCTTGAGCAGCTAACTCTAATTTGCTGTCGAGTTTTTCAAGAGATGAAAACAGCGGCAACACCATAAAGGGCAGCAAGATATAACATAGGCCAATTATCACAGCGCCTTGGGTGTACATAAGTTGTAAAGGTTTATCAATCACATCCAGCGCTAATAAAGCTTTGTTGATTAACCCCTGTTTACCCAAAATAAATTGAATGGCATAGGTCCGCACTAGCGAGTTGGTCCAAAATGGCACTATCATCAAAAATAACGCAATTGCTTGCCAGCGTTTATCTAACTTACTGATTGCTAAAGCAAACGGATATGCGATTAACAAACAGCAGATAGTCGCCAGTATCGACATAGTCAGTGAGTCGAGAAACACTTGTAGATACAGAGGATCAAAGGCTTTTTGGTAGTTAGCGATATTAACTGGTAGTGCGACTGTGTTTTGTGGATCACGAGTTAAAAAACTGGTGATCATCACCAATACACTTGGAAAAAACACAAACAAGGTTAACCATAAACTGGCTAAACCAATAGCAAGGCATTTAAAGATGCCGCAGTTGAAGGTGAAGTTATTCAGCTTCATGCTGCAGCTTCACTTTTTTCAGCTGGCATAACCACTTCCCAGCCGGGCACCCATTTTAATGCGACTTTTTGATTTGGCCTGTAATCAAATGATGGATCATCTTCGTTGAAAAACTCACTGGCAAGTACCTCTATACCTGAGCCTAAACGAATTAATGAATCTAAGGTTTTGCCTTTGTAGTTACGCTCAACCACAGTGCCGACTAGGTACTGGCTAGCATGAAAATCATCAATATATTCAACGCGTAAATCTTCAGGGCGCAACAAAACATGCACCTTGTCACCGGCAGTGAAGTTATGCTGTGCTTTTAATGTCCATTGCAAACCTTCGACTTTAACATCGTATGTGTGGTCACCATCAACACTAACAATTTCACCGTCGAGTTGATTTATCTCACCAATAAAGCGCGCGACAAACAGGTTGGCTGGGTTTTCGTAAATTTGTCTCGGTGTGCCAAGTTGCTGAACTTTGCCTTGATGCATAACTAAAATGCGATCAGACATAGATAAAGCTTCTTCTTGGTCGTGTGTTACATAAATAAAAGTAATGCCGAGTTTGCGTTGTAAACGCTTAAGCTCTAACTGCATTTGCTGACGCAATTTATAATCAAGCGCAGATAAAGACTCGTCTAATAACAATACCTTAGGTTGATTAACTACAGCACGGGCAATAGCCACACGTTGCTGCTGACCGCCAGACAATTGTGCAGGTTTTCTATCGGCTAAATGGGCGAGTTGCACCATTTCTAGTGCTTCAAGCACACGTGGTTTAATTTGTTTTTTCTCCACACCTTGCATACGCAAACCGAATGCAACATTGTCGAATACCGTCATATGCGGGAATAGTGCGTAACTTTGGAATACAGTATTGATTGGGCGTTTTTCGGCGGGCACTTGGCTGATATCATTACCCAGTAATACTATGCTGCCCGCATCAGGCATTTCCATGCCAGCGATCATGTTCAAAATAGTGGTTTTGCCACAACCAGACGGGCCTAATAAAGTAAAAAATTCACCATCAAAAATAGTTAAATCGAAGCCAGACAGGATCGAGTGCCCAGCGTAAGACTTTTCCAGCCCACGCAGCTGTAATAAAGCAACTGAATCGTTCAACCGCTAAATCTCCAAAATGTAAATAAAAACAAAGTGTTAATTGGAAGCTAAAGTGGTGGGCCAGAGAAATGCAGAAGGGCTGATTTTGCACACGTTAGCGAAGCGAAATTTATCGCAATTTTTGCAAAATACAAATAAAAAATTGCATAAAAATGGAAATTTTTTGGCTGTGGATTAGGTAGGGCAATAGCGCAGCTGTGCCGCGCTATAAGCTAGTGTTTTTGAGAGTTTTAGAAACCGAACTTAACACCGGCGCTGATGAGGTCAGCATCATCAACTCGTTCTAAACTCAATTCAAAAGCCATAGCATCGTTGGCTTTAAAACCAATGCCAGCGCCAAAACCAAATTTGTTACTGCTGTCACTGGTGTCGTTAACACTCAGGTTGTAGGTGCCTACACTCGGAGCGCCATATAAATATACACCATTGTCGTATTCGTATTGGCCGCGCAAAGTAAATAGGTAAAGAAAATTCGACGCTAGACCAATAAGAGCGGCCACTGTCGTTGGAAATACCAAAACCGAATCTAAGGCTGGGTATTAACTTAAACTGCTCAGCAGTATTGTATTTGTAACCTAGTTCTAGATTGATAGTATCTATATTGACGTCACCAATATAACCAAGATCTTCATTCACAGAAGTGTAGTTGATCCCGCCAACCCAATTTGCACTCGCACCAATACTAGTTAATGACAACGCAAGCGCCAAAAGAGATTTTTTAAACATGATTTCCTTTACCTTTATTTTGTGTGTAATTTATTGGCCATTCTTTCGGGGGCATTTTAATTTTGGCTAGGGTAAGCGACAACATCATGAATACGTATTCAGTAAAACTGATTTATCCGTTGAGCTCACCAACTTATGCGTTTGTTGTAAGCTGTAGCTTTTTCTTGGAGCTATAAATCAACTCATAGCTATTTCATTGCAGCTAATCAAGCCTGCTTCTAAAGCCATTTTGAGCATGGAAAATTGATTTCTTAGCTCGAGTTTTTGCATTATGTTGGCGCGATGCACATGCGCTGTTTTAGGCATCATGTCGAGTTGGCTAGCAACTTGTTTTGGGTTGAAGCCGCGGGCAAAACAGATAAAAGCTTCAAATTCACGCTCGGTTAGGCTGGTTAGCTGAGATGGACGTTGTTGGCTGGATATTTCTAATTTGTTTTGAATGTCGGCGCTTAAATAATTATCACCATTGGCAACCGATTCAATTGCATCAATTAAAGTAGCCGCGGCAACTCGTTTAGATAAATAGCCAGCAACTCCCGCAGCTAACGCATCACTTATATATGGGTTGTAGTCGTACATGCTTACCATAATAAATTGGCAGTTTGGCATTTTTGCACTGAGCTGTTTAACTAAATTAATGCCATTACCACCAGGTAGTGAAATATCCACAATGCAAATATCGGCTGGTGTTTTCGGCAATTGTGCTAAGGCACTATGAAAGTCGATAAAGCCTGCAATTACCTTATAACCCTCGCTGGTTAATAACCGACTAAAACCATCTAAAACCAGTTGATGATCTTCCACTATCGCGATATTCATAGTTAGTTATTCCCTTGTGTTAAATCAAAGTGGACAATTATTTGTGTGCCTTGGCTGTTACTGCTGATATCGCAACTACCTTGTAAACTTGCGACTCTGTCTTTAATACCTTCTAAACCAAAACCCGCTGATTGATCATCTAGGTGAAATCCAACACCGTCATCTCTTATTTGCAAATGTAGTTGGTTGTTTTCCAAACAAATAAACACCTGTACTCTGTTGGCGTTGGCGTATTTAATACAGTTGTTGATGGCTTCTTGCACGATACGAAACACAGCTATTTGATATTTCTCAGCTAGTTGATTGATATCACCAACCACATTTGGGCAATATTGCACATTCTGTTTGTGTAATCGGCCAGCAAAATAATTGCCTTCAATAGTTTTATGCAAACCTAAGTCATCAAGCACTCGAGGGCGCAACCAATGCATGAGTTGATAGACAGACTGATAAATTTTATCGGCACTGCTATTTAACTCTTTTACTTGCTCGGGTTGGATTAATCCACGTTTGTATTGTCTGTCCATAATTTCTAGTTCCGTTTTTAGTGCGATTAAACTTTGACCAACTTCGTCATGTAATTCTTGCGATAATTGTTTGCGCTCTTGCTCTTGTACTGCAACTACTTTGCCAGCCAGTTTTGCATTGCTTCTTGCGAGTTTTTTTAAGTCTTCACTGTGTTGCAATAGTTGTGAGTGTTTATGGGTTAGGACATTGGTTACACGTTTGTGTTCTGTGATCACCGCTCCGATAAACAAACCTGTTAGGTTAACCGCCAACAAATAAAACTGCGCGTTTTGTAAAACTTCTGGCGCTTGTTGGTAGGTGCTAACTAAGATAAGCACATTGGCTAAGCTGGTGGTAACAACCGCGCCCACCCAAGCATAACGATAGCTAAACCAAATTATGGGTAAAAACGACAAACAATATAAAAAGCTGACTAAATTAGGCTGCAATTTGTAGATAATACTAGAGGCAACAACTAGGCTAGCTACAACCAAGATGGGTACTTTTATTGATTGAAAATTAACGTGTTTAAGCGCACTTTTATTAGTACGCCATAACTGCACAAGATAGATAACTAAAAAACTGCTTGGGGTAATTAACAAAATAGCCACTAATCCACCCACGACTGCGGATAAATAAAAGCCTAAAGTAACTATTTCTACATTGTAATTGTCCCAAAAAACGTATTTAGCTGCGTCTATACAGCGATAGATAATTAAGAATAGAAAAAATACTAATAAACCACGCACCGACCATAACCAATTGTGCGCTATTATTCTGCGACCTATATACATGGGTAGATAGATGAATACAAAGTTATTGACTAAGTTGTAGAGTAACGAATACCAAGGCCAATATTCACCTTGGTAAAAATAATGTACTTGTTGGTAGCCTGCCCAAGTACCAAGATAAACGGCAAACCAGTATCTATATGGCAATAAAAGTAGTGCAATAAATTGTAAACCGCTTGGAAAAAACCAAGTAATTTTGTGTTCAAAGCTAAACCAATTTTTTGCAAAAAAATACAGTAGGTAAAAGCTTGCTGTGTACAGCACACAAACCACAATTTGTTTAATGACTGCTGTTAAGGTGTATTTCGATAATAAGTTTTGTTTTAGTGTCGCGAGTTTATGCAGTAATTTTTGCTGCTGAGGCCAAAATACACGCGGCATAATCCAATAACAGAGTATTGCGTAACAGGGTTGAGTTAAAAAAGAGATTATTTCTAAGTGAGGCCGCAGAGTATGGTAAAATACTCTACCCAGCAATGTTTCAACCACTCCAATAATTATCATCAACCAACAAGTTGATATAAGCAGTTTTCTGGTAACGGCTTGTTTATTGGCTAACATAGTTTAAAACCTATAACTTAGGCCAATTTGCATTTGCCAAACGGATGCGTTGAGGTCGGCATAAAACCATGAGTTGTCACTAAATCCATAATAAGGTTTACGATAAACATATCGCCCTTGCTCATCTACATTAAATGCAACTAATGGCCTGTCGGAATCTCCTCTATTCTTTATTTTGCCCCAATCAGAGTTGAAAAAATTAAGTAGATTTTTGATAGTCAGATAAACTTCAGCTTGGTGGTTGCTGCTAAAGGCTGGCAGTTGCTGGCGAAAATTTAAATCTAAATAACTTTGCCACGGCGCAAAATGTTGGTTTTTAGCTGTGTAGCCGCCAGCATATTGCTCAAGATTAAATTGCTTCATGTATTCAGCTAACTCAGCATAATTCAAGTCTTGATAAAGCACGTTGGTGTCATTTTCTGTTGGAATATAGGCTAGGTAACTTGAGTAATACGACAGATCATTTTGGTCGCCAAAGTCTGTTGAATAGTAACTTTCTAACGTCCAACTATATGGTGTGCCGCTGCGGCGTTCAAACTGCAAGCTAAGTTCGCTGGCATAGTTTTTTAACCAGTTAAATTGATAGGTTAGATTAACCGCGAGTTTATGTTTTACTTGATATGTGCTGGTACCAACAGGTGGATTATTACGGTTGATCGTTGGCGCCGTTGTATAGTTGTAGCCTGCGGTTGAGCCGTAACCTGGTTGAATTTCATCAATGTTTTGATTAGCGTACAGCATAGACAGTTTTAGTTTATCCAGCCAATTCGCTTGGCTGGATAAACTCCATATCTGGCTATGGGTATTTTGCCCTGAATTTGTCAGCGCAATATCGTATCTACTGGTGTGTTCGCCTGTTAATGGATCTAAAGTTTGATACAAAATTCGACCACCATCTTGAGTGGTTTTTACCGAGCCATCCGTATTGGTTTGTGGGGTACGGATCTGTTCTTGCCAAATAACATCATGGCGATTTTGTTGGTAGAGAAACTCTAATTGATGTTGCCAATTCGCGCCTAACCAAGTGTTTTGTGGTGTGTATTGATAAGTTGCTGAGCTTTTTGCGCTGTAAGGTAATTTAAAGTTAGGTGATAGTGAATTTGTATAGCCATCTGCCTGCTGTAAGCTGGCTTTTACTTGGTTGGGTACTTGTAAGTTGACATAAGTTAGATAAATGGCGCTATCGACACTTGCTGGATCAAATTGGGTATAAGTGATGCCATCGTTACTATAATTGTTTGCCAGCCAAACCAAAGGTTGGCCACCACTAAAATAACCTGCGCCTAAACTCAATTTGTGTTGAGGGTTAATTTGCCAAATGAGTTGAGCACGCGGTAATAAAATATCAAGGCTATCAAGTGTGTGGTTGTTATTAAAGCCAAATCTTTGGACAAATTTAGGGTTTAATTTGGGGGCATTCGCCATATACATTTTCTGATAACGCAAACCCAGTTCTACATTGAGTGCTTGGTTTATTTGCCAGTTATCGGCCAAAAATAAACTGAGCGTAGCTAGTTTTATATCCACTTCCGCATCTGCTGGATTGTTAGTGTAAACATTGGCGTAGCTAAATTTGCTCGCTTGCTGATTAGCAAAATCTTCTATCGAATTAAACAGCCAACTGCCTTTAGAATTTGGCGCGAATAAGTTTTTAGTTTGTTGTTGCTGCCATTCAATACCAGCTAACAATGAGTGTTCAAGCCACTGATAGTCAAAACTAAATTGGCTAATAAATGTTTGATTTGACAATTGATTAGCATGGCGATAAATATCTGAGCCAAAAGAAACCGCAGCTGTGGGGCGATTGCCGTTGGTTTGGCTATAAACTGTGATATCGGCGAAGTCTGACAAGGATGTTTGTTCTGTCGTTACCTCTTTATAAGCCAGTTTAAACTCGCTGCTTAAATTATCTGTCCAATCAGCATGCCAATAGCTGGTAGCTGATTTGAGCGTTTCAATTTTATTGTACCAATGGCTACTCAAATACAAATCAGTTGCGCCCCAACCTGTATTGCGAGTTAAGTTGCCTTGGTTATATTGTAAAGTGGTAGACAGTTTATGTTGTTGGTTGGCAAACCAATCGAATTTGATTAACCATTTTTCATCTTGCTCTTGCGGCTGTGTAAGCCAATCACCAATGTTTATTTGATAGGTGTTTAATGCGATTTGTTGAATTTTATTCACATCTTCGAGTGTTATATCAGCATTATTGGCGCCATTTTCCCCTAAGGGAACCCAAACTGAAGTTTTCGGGCTAGTAAAAGCCTCGTAAGCGACAAAATAATAAAATTGCTCGGACAATGAGCCGCTAAAATCAAAGCCAAAAAACTTGTGGGTGAAATGATCTAACTCAGCTTTGCTGCCATCGTCTTTAATTAATTTGCCAGATAATTGTTCATTGCCATATTGATAAAATACCCCCGCAGAAAAATTCTCTGCACCCGATTTGGTGGTGACATTAATATCACCACCGATGAAATTATTAAAGCGCACATCAAATGGTGCAGGGCTGACACTTACGTTGGCCAACGCAGCAAAAGGTATCGGTAATCTTTGTGTTGGGTAACCGTTGGAATTTAAGCCGAAGTTGTCATTTTGTGCCAAACCATCAACCGAAAATTGATTCATTTTTGGATGTTGCCCGGCAATAGATAAAGGTGCATCTGTGCCAAGTTGTTTAATGACATAAACCGACTGATTTAATGCTTGTTTGATGTCGCGATTAAACACACTTAAATTGTGTAGCTGTTTGGCATTAAATTGGTTTGGATTAACTGTTTGTCGGCCAACTACTTGAATGACTTCTTTGTTGTTAGCAGGAGCTATGGTTAACCACTTATCCTGATTAAGCTCTAAGGTAAAACTTTCTTCAAAGATCACATGCTGTTGGTTGTGTACTGTCAGTTTATATTCTTGCCCCGCAGCTAAGTTGTTAAAGCTGAAGGTTTGTTGGCTATTAACATCTTTTTGCAGTTTAAGCTGTTGCTGCGCATTGGTTAATATCAGCTCACATGGGCAATTTGTATCATCAACCACGCCTCGTAGCTGGCTAGTAATGTTGTTGGCTAGCGCTTGGTTGTTGTAGAAAATGTGTAGAATGAATAGGGTGATAAAACACGGGCGCGCAGAGTACGGCATAAATCCCTTTAGCTTTAATTATTTAAATATATCCGATAGTTAGTGCCAGATTATAAATGTTAAAAACACTATATCCAACACAATGTCTAATAAAAACACTAGGAATTTTTCTTATTTAAATATTGGCGAAGGAGTCGAAGATCATAACAAGACTATTGATTTGAAGGATTCATAAAATGCGTAAAACTCGCCAATTAATTCAACTGCTAAGCTGTTCTGTGTTATTGTCTGCTTGTACCACAATGACGATTAAAGATTCACGTATTAACGATTGTGATATGTCTATTTATGGTAAAAAAGAAGGTGCGGCTGACTGTATGACGCGTCAACAAGTAGTAGCCGCACCTGCACCTGAGCCAGCCCATGTGCACACAATGCCAACAGGTACTGCGCCTGTACCAACGTATAATTCTGTTTGGCAGGCTGGGCCGCAAAACCCTTATGCGAATCACCAAGTTTTAACCAATTACATTTCAAGGATCGCCAAAGAGCTAGTTGCGAATTTACAACCTTATTATGTGCGTAGCATGGCTGTAACTTCTTTTGTTAACTTAGATTCTACTTTGCAATCGAGTAATTTAGCCGGTAATCAAATAGCCGAAGAATTTATTACTGAAATGCGTCAGCTCGGTTTGCCAGTTGTTGATTTTAAAGCGACGGGTTTTATTAAAGTGAGTCAGGGAGGTGATTTTGTATTTAGCCGTCAAGCTCGCGAACTGCGCGAAATGCAAGGCATAGAGCATGTACTATCTGGCACTATGGTGTGGCATCAAAATGGTTTAGTGATTAACGCTAGAATCATCGACTTAAACAGTAATCAAATACTTGCAGCGTCTAAAGGTTTTGTGCCTTATTTTGTGGCTGATCAGGCGTTTTCAGGGCCATCGCAAGTTAGATTTCATAACTATTCAGCACACTAACTTTCAATTTAGGAGTTGTTATGAATTTAGCTAAATTAACTGCGGTGGGTTTGCTGTTTGCTTGTAGCCAAACGCAAGCGCACTTTGCCAGCGAAACACAAATAGTTGCAGAAATTCCACTGTTACCTAAACAACAAATCAAGACAGCACAAACCGGCTGCCAAAAGGTGCAGTTGGCTGTTTACAAACAAGCGAGTAATATTCCGCAAGGATTAAAAGCCTTTATTTCTGATGATTTGCTCAGTATTGGCATTGAAATTAAACAACACGGCAGTTTATTTGCCGTGTATAGCAAAAGCTCAACAGAGCCGAAATTAATCAAACAACTTGCCGAAAAACTACTCAAGCAGGGTTTAGATGTACTTGTGGTAAACTGTTAGTTTGTGAAATGTTAAAAAAGAGTTTCATTTACCTTTTAAATTAATATAATATTACTGTATTGTTGTTTTGCACTAACACGACAACAAATTGGTTTATACACACACAACAAAAAGGTAGGTCTATGAAATACTCTAATTTAGCAGCGGGTATCTTATTAGCTATTGGTGCTGGCAGCGCTTTTAACGCAGCGGCTTTAACTAACGGTACTTATGTATTAAAAAATGCCCATAGTGGCAAGGTTATGGACGTTTCGGGTCGTTCAACAGCAGATGGCGCTAACATTATTCAATACACTCAAACCAACGCAAACAACCAGTTATGGGATGTTACCAATGTAAATGGTAACTATTCGATTGTTTCAGTTTATAGCAAAAAAGCATTAGAAGTATATAACTTTGATTCAGCTGATGGTGCCAACATTGTCCAATGGGCTTACTGGGGTGGACCTACACAGTTGTGGACATTAGATGCTTTGTCTAACGGTAATTACGGTTTAATCAATCAACACTCAGGTAAAGCGGCTGAAGTTTATAATTTTTCAACAGCTAACAGCGCTAATATTGCCCAGTGGACTTATTGGGCTGGTGCGCCACAACAGTGGACATTAGAGCATGCAACTTATGCAAACCCAACCCTTGCTAGCTCGCAATTTACTGATGTTACAGTGCACGATCCGTCAATTTTTGAAACCACAGTCAATGGTCAAAAAACTTACTACATTTTTGGCTCGTTCGCAGCATCGGCTAAATCGACCGATTTAATGAATTGGACTTTAGTATCTGAAGGCGTGAATAACAACAACCCTTTATTTGGCTATAACCTCACCAATGAACTTGCTGAAGGTTTTGCTTGGACTGGCGACAATACAGCCTTGTGGGCAGCGGATGTTGTACAACTTAGCACAGGTGAATACGCTTATTATTACAATCAAAGTTTAATGACAGAGCCACGCGGTTACACAGGTGTTGCGACTAGCTGGAATGTTGAAGGTGCGTATTCAAACACAGGCTTGATCTTAAAATCAGGTATGTGGGGTCAAGAAAGTGAAAATGCCGGTGAAATTTACGACCCGACTATTCATCCAAATGCAGTAGATCCACACGCGTTTTACGACAAAGACGGCAAAATGTGGTTAGTCTATGGTTCGTATTCTGGTGGTATCTTTATTTTAGAAGCTAACCCAGCAACAGGTAAACCATACGCAGGTCAAGGTTATGGTAAACACTTATTAGGTGGTGATCACAGCCATATTGAAGCAGCATTTATTCAATACAGCCCAGAAACAGGTTACTACTATTTGTTTAGCTCGTTTGGTGGTTTAGCATCAGACGGTGGTTATAACGTACGTGTTGCTCGTGCAACTTCGCCTGACGGCCCATATTATGATGCGCAAGGCAACAACATGGCGAATGTACGTGGTGATCGCAACTCAATTGCACCATATGGTATGAAACTTATGGGCGGTTTTGAGTTTGCTGGTGAATATGGTTATTTAGCGCCAGGCCATCAATCAACTGTGTATAACTCAGATACAGGCCAATACTTCTTAGTATTCCATACTCGCTTCCCAAATTCTGGTGAATTCCACCAAGTTCGTGTGCATGAAATGTTTATGAATGCGGACGGTTGGCCGGTGGTTGCGCCACAAAGATACGCGCAATTAAATGGCGCAAATAAGGTTGATTTCTACGATATGGTTGGCAGCTTTAAATTTGTTAATCACGAGAAAGATATCAACACCACAGCTAAGCAGTCAGTTAACATTCAGTTAAATCCGGATGGCACAGTGTCTGGCTCTCAATCTGGTACTTGGTGGATCCAAAGTGGGAATAAATTCCAAATCACGTTAAATGGTTTAGGTACTTTCAATGGTGTTGCGAGCTGGCAATACAATGCGGCAACTAGCCAATTAGTACCAACCTTTAGTGCTTTGTCTAGCGCAGGTGTTTCTGTGTGGGGTACTAAGTAACTTTAGTTTTGTCTAAGGCGGAATGTTATTCCGCCTTAATCCCTTACTGCTCATACCTTCATTTATCGACATTTAACTGGCAGAATGTCGCAAATTCTTCTAAACCGCTTTGTTCATGCTCAATATATTTAGAACTTGTTTAATTTGTTTGCTCTTATGTCAGCAAGTCACAGCTAAAACTACAGAAAAACCAATTGAACGCATTCAGGTTATTTCATCAAAAAGTAATGCGTCGATTATGCAATTGGCGGATTATCAGCAAATTGGCTCACAGTCCTTAGAGCTTTTACAAGCACAACATTTAAACCAAGTATTGTCACGCACAGCTGGAACTTGGTTAAGCCGAGGAAATGGTCAAGAATCCTTATTGGCTATGCGCTCACCTGTATTTACTGGCGCGGGCGCATGTGGTGAGTTTTTAACGCTTGAAGATGGCATTCCACTGCGCGCCAGTGGTTTTTGTAATGTTAACCAGTTATTTGACTCTGCTTTTGAGCTGGCAAGCACTATAGAAGTGGTTAACGGCGCGAATTCAGCAAGATACGGTAGTAATGCGATTCACAGCATGATTAATGTGGTTACGCCTAGGCCGTTTGAGCAAGCTAATCAAGTAAAACTCGGTTTGGGGGCAAATCAGCTAACCAAATTACAAATTAAGCACAATCAAGCATCGAATATTGGTGATTTTTTATTTGCTGGTGATTGGGTGGATACTAATGGCTACCAACAGAATTCGGGTTATCAACAGTATAAATTGCTGGCCAAACACCAAGGCCAGTTAGGTGATTGGCAGTTAGATACAAGTTTATCAGTGCAAGATTTAGATCAAATCACTGCTGGTTATATTCAAGCGGGTGACAAAGCTTATTTAAACAGAGAACTTAGCCAACAAAATAGTTTAGACAATGCCTATCGCAAAGCACAAAGTCAGCGTTTAACTATGCACGCGCAAACTCAGTTAGCGGATGGCAGCTTGGTTAAACTATCCCCTTATCTACGCAACAATAAAATGGACTTCTTAATGCATTATTTGCCGGGTACACCAATTGAAAATAATCAGCACACAAGTTTAGGTGTAATAGGCCATTGGCTGGTGGAGTTGGGTAATCACCATATAGATTTTTCTAGTCAGTTAGAAAGCACCCAAGGCGAAGTTAAACAGTACCAGCCTTGGCCGACGGAAACTAGCTCAGCATTTTTAAACTCAATTTTGCCACAGGGACAGCAGTATGATTTTGCCGTGGATATGCAAACACTGTCGTTAGCGGCCGATTGGAGTTGGATTTGGTCGGATAATTTTTATTGGCAAAATGCCATTCGTTTTGAACAAATAAATTATCAATATACTAACTACTTGGATGATGGCAATAACCAACAAAACGGTGAACCATGTGGCATGGCACCTTGTCGTTATTATCGCCCTGCCAGTCGCGATGACAATTTTGCCGATGTGAGTTTTAGTTTAATGCCTGTATGGCAGTTTAATGCACAAACCAGCGCACATGTTAAGTTTGATAAAGCCTACCGTGCACCGCATATTATGGAGTTGTACCGTTTACAAAATGCCGAACAACAAGCGATTGAAGCCGAAACTGCCTACAATACTCAGCTGGGTATTGAGTATTTAACCGATAAGCTTAAGCTAACTGCAGTTGTGTTTAATATGCATAAACACAATGTGATAGCGCAGAATTCACAGCGTTTGTATGTAAATGACGAGCGCACGCAACATTCAGGTTTAGAGGCTAATTTTGCCTACCAACTTAGCTCTAATTGGCAGTATTCACTGCAAGCTATTTGGGCTAGGCATAAATATAAAAAACAATTTGCTGGCAATGATATAGATACAGCACCTAGGCTGATCGCTAGCCAACAATTGGCCTATACTTGGGCAGATAGAATTAACTTGGAATTCGAGTCTGTTTATATGTCAGACTATTACGCGGATGCTGAAAATCAGCATAGTTATGCTGGCCATTTGTTACATAATATCCGTGCGAGTTTTGCTGTGGCCGACAATTGGCATTTGGCAGTGCAATGGTTGAATATTACTGATAAAGCTTATGCCGAGCGTGCTGATTTTGCCTTTGGTAATGATAGGTATTTTGTTGGGCAGCCGAGTAGGGTATTTGCTCAGGTGAGTTATCAATATTAGGAGAACCCCATGAAATTAAAGTTAATCGCCCTTACAGTTGCTGCATTTTCAGCTGCGTGTACAGCTAAACCAACTTCTGTGGAAGATGTATATGCAGAAAACTGTGCCAGTTGTCATGGCAAACAACTACAAGGTGGCATGGGCCCCAGTTTAATTGATGACGAATGGAAAGGCGGCAGCTCAGCAACTGATATCGCCAAAAGTATTAGCGACGGTAATCCACAAATGGGTATGCCGGCGTGGAAACACGCTTTATCCGATGAATTGATTCAAGGTTTAGCTATATACATTCAAGAGCAAAAAGGTAATCAACAACCACAACAAGTAACCCAAAAAGGTGAGGTATTGCAAAGCCAAGATTATGCTTATTCGCTGAAAACAGTCGGTGAGTTTGACGAAGAAATATGGGGCTTGAGCTTCTTGCCAAATGGCGACAGTTTAATTACCGAAAAAGCTGGTGATGTCTGGTTGTTAAAAAGCACAGGTGAAAAATACAAAATAGCCGATACACCGAAAATTTGGTTGAACGGCCAAGGTGGTTTGTTAGATGTATTGGTGCATCCAGAATATCCGAAAAAACTGTGGATTTACCTAACTTTTGCTGAAAACACAGGCGCAAAACAAGACGGTAAAAACGCTGGCATGACTACACTGGTGCGTGGACAAATCATCAACAACAAATGGGTGAATCAACAAGTTATTTACCGTGCACCACATGATTTACACATAGCATCGGGCGCTCACTTTGGTTCGCGCATTGTTATTCGCGACGGTTATGTATACTTCTCAATAGGTGATCGCGGCCGTATGCACATGGCGCAAGATTTATCTAAAGCCAATGGTAAAATTCACCGCTTAACTGAAGACGGTAAAATTCCTAGCGACAACCCATTTATCAACACTAAAGACGCATTGCAAACTATTTGGAGTTATGGTCACAGAAATCCACAAGGTTTAGCTTTACACCCAGTAACCAATGAAATTTGGGAAAGCGAACACGGCCCGCGCGGTGGTGATGAAATTAACCTAATAGAGCCAAGCTTAAACTACGGCTGGCCGGTAATTACCTATGGCATAAACTACAACGGCCAACCTATCTCAGATAAAACCCATCAAGAGGGTATGCAACAACCTAAACATTATTACGTACCATCCATCGCCACTGCAGGTATGGAATTCTACCGAGGTAAAACCTTCGCAAAATGGCAAAATAACCTGTTATTAGCATCACTTGCAAAACAAGAATTACGCCGTTTAGTGGTCAAAGACCAGCAAGTAATTAGCGACGAGCTATTGGTTAAAGACCAAGGCCGCATTCGCGATGTTGCCGTATCACCAGCAGGTGAGATATTTATCGCGGTAAGAGAGGGTAGTGACAATAAGGTGTTGCAGTTGGTTAAGGTGGATTAAGAAAATGTATCTGTAAGTTGGATTCGATTCGAATTCGCTAGCGTGTGTTTAATGGAAGTAAGATTAGGGGTCAGGGTTAGTGGATGAAATCGACAAACAATTAAAAATAATGCATGCCTGTGAAAAAGGCGCTACTGGGGTTTATTATGGACATAGGCTTGTTGCCAAACTACTTTATCAAGACATTATCCCTGAACTTGATGAAATGCATCGTCATGAGGTCGAGCATTATAAAATATTTGGGCAGTACATAGCGCAAAGAAAATTTTCATCTGTTTTGTTTCCAACGCTCTGGTGTGGCACTGGAATTTTATACGGTTTGGTGGTTGGTATATTAGGACGAAATGCCATTAGGGTTAGTACTTCGACAATTGAATCTATTGTTGATAAAGAGATGACTCTGTCTATTCAAACGCTAATGCCTATACGTCCAGAGCTTGCAAACGAGGTTTCAAAAATTCTTGAAGACGAAAGAGAGCATCAAAGTCTAGCTGCAGAGAAAGCTAAGTATTTTGGTATGACAGCAAGGCTAGTTAGTTGATTATCGGAAGTGTGTTCTTATACAGCAAAAGGTCTTGCCGTATGGGGATGAAACAGAAAACAAATTCCATCAATAATAAAGAAAATTTATGAATTATCTTTTCAAGATGCAGATAAAAATGAACTGGCATTCATTTCGCAGAAACTACTGTCGCTCAAACTAGCTAAATATAAATTTCGACATTCCCCCCCATTCACACGTTCGCGTGTATTTCTATCGAGATTATACGCTCCCTTTTGTTTTTCACGCGTTCGCGTTAATGCCTTTTAAAATTACCATTTTGTGCTAGTCTTTACGCGATAGCGTGAAAAATAAAGGTGCGTATGATTAAGGTGCAATCTGTTAAATCAATTGGTTTAGTTGCTAAAGCAGTTAGAAAGCAACAAAGGCTCGATCAAAAAACCGTTAGTTTGTTATCTGGCAACGGAGTTAATTTTGCGAGCAGTGTCGAAAATGGCAAACCGTCTTGTGAAATTGCTCGAGTGTTAAATTTATTACACTCGCTTGGTATTCAAGTGCAATTAGACTTGCCTGACGGCGTTGACGAATCAGCTATCAAGGCCATGCTAAATAAGGTTGATGGATGAGGACATTAAAGGTTTACATTAACTTAAATTTTATCGGTATTTTATCTGAGCTGAACAATATTTGGCAATTTAAATATACAGAGTTTTGGCTGAATACTCAGGACAATTATCCGTTATCACCCGATATTCCACTTAGTCAACAAATTCAGATAGATGGCGCAACAAATAGGCCGATTCAATGGTTTTTTGACAATCTATTACCAGAAGAGGGGGCTAGAGAATTATTAGCGCAAGACACCAAGGTAACTATATCTGATGCATTTGGTTTATTGGAAGCTGCTGGTGCCGAATCTGCAGGGGCTATCACCTTAACCAACTTAGATTTAAACTCGCTACAAGCTGAGTTGCGACCGTTAACCGAGCAACAAATAAACCAAAGAATTAGTCTATTGCCGGATATTCCATTAAATGGACGTGATGCTAAACGTATGTCATTGGCAGGAGCTCAACACAAAATGTTGGTGACATTGGATAACAATGGCAATATTTTTGAACCAATAAACAACGCGATTTCTACCCATATACTTAAGCCACAGCATTCAAAGCCAGATTTATACTGGCAAACAGTGCGCAACGAATGGTTTGTAATGTGTTTGGCACGAAAATTAGGACTAACAACACCTGATGTTTCAGTGTGTTATTTCCCACAACCAGCGTACATAGTTAAAAGATTTGATAGGGATGATCAAGGGCGTATACACACTTTAGATGCGTGTCAATTACTTGGATTGAGCCATACATATAAGTATCGAGAAAGTTCTATTGAGCGGTTAAATCAGGTCGCGCAAGCTTGTCGTGCGTCTGCGCTAGCTAGAATAACAATATTTCGCTGGATTATTTTTAATACCTTGGTTGGTAATACCGATGCACATCTAAAGAACATTTCAGTATTTTATAATCACACTGGAGTAACAGTAGCTCCAATGTATGATTTAGTCTCTACCGCTATCTATTCAGATGGGCAACCAGTTGACTCAGTGTTATCACAAATACTCAATGGCAAACTGTATTTAGCGGATGTTACTCAAGACGATTTAATTGTTACCGCAAAATCGCTGGGTATACATAGAACAGTTGCGCAGAGAGAAATCACGAACCAGTTAAACAAAATCGAATCAGAGGCTATTACGTTATATAAACAGGTAGAAGTCGATAGCACCATTCCAGCATCGTATAAAGCTGGCGAGTTAAAAATGCTGCGTGAAATTATCTATTTGGTTATCAAAGAAATGGTGAGTAAGCTCAACTAACTCTAGAGTGAATACAAAAAAGGGCGCATAAAGCGCCCATAAAATTGCGTCTAACAACAAGCTAGTAACGCGGCCAGCCGTTTGAATCCCAGTTCAAAGTGCTGATTAATAACTTAGGAGTGCCATTGTCATTTGCATCGTAAGCGTGACGAACAATTACGTCAGTGTTTAAGATATCTTGTCCACCTGGACCAACCCAAACATTGTTACCTGCGTCTAAAATAGAGCCACCGCTGTTCATCATATCCACACCATTTTTATCTAAGTATGGACCACGAATGTCAGTTGCACGTCCGTAAGCGATTTGATAAGTGCTGTCTACACCGGCACAACATTTGCCAATTGACACAAATAAGTAGTAGTAACCTTGGCGATAAATTACCGTAGGTGCTTCAATACCACCTGAGCGGCTAGCTAACGAATATAACGAGCCATATGGTTTCATAGCAATTGGATTGATGCGTTTTAATTTAATACCTGAGTTCCACGAACCAAATACTAACCAAGGTGCGCCGTTTTTATCTAATACTAAATCAGGGTCAATTGCGTTGTAATTGTTGCTGTTAGTAGTATTTACCACTACACCTTCGTCTTGCCAATCGCCTGCTGCAACACTAGAAGCTGAAGCTAAACCAATAGCTGAAACGCGTGAACCAAAGGTAGAAACTGAATAGTATAAATAAGCACGACCATTGTAATGTTTTAACTCAGGCGCCCAAATATCCATACCATCATGCTCTGGTACGTATTGTTGCCACCAACTTAAGCCGTTCGGGAAAATAGCTGCAGCGCCATTCCAGTTCACACCGTCTGATGACCATTTACCATAAATACCTGGGCCTGTTTGGAAAATCCACCAAGTACCATTTTCGTAACCTATGGTTGGATCATGGGTTACTAAATTTCCGCTTAGCGCCCAATGGTTGGCAGCACCATTAGTAGTAGATGGATCCCAAGGTGCGCTTTCAATATTAGCAACTTTAGTGAAAGCCCAACGCTGTGCATTGTTACCTGAGTAAGACCACTGGCCGATATTTGCGCCGTTAGCAGTATCAAAACCTAATAAATCGAGTGCTTTACCACTGTGTTTGTTAATTAAATAATATTCGCCATTGCCAAGGTCGTTAACTTGCCACTTTTGCGTATCGCCGCCCCAGTATTCCCATTGCGTGATGTTACCGCCGTTTTCGGTATCAAAGTTGTACACTTCCATTGCTTTACCACTGCTTAAGTTGATCAGTGAGTAATAGCCGTCGTCAGTTGGGGTAATTAACCATTTTTGCGTGTTGTGACCATTGCTTGGCCATTGATTGATATTTGCGCCGTCGCTTGCATTTGCGCCACCTACTTCTACTAACTGCCCTGTGTGTTTTGAAGCTATTGTATAAACGCCGCTGTCTATTGCATATGATTGCCAGCTTGCTAATGATAATAATCCACAAGCTAAACCTAATATTTTACTGCGTGCTGAGAGCATAAAGCCTCCAAATTTTGTGTGTGAGTGAAAGCAATTTAGTTGCAAAGCTTTTTCTAAAAGTATTTATAACATACTATAGTAGTATTATTTATCAAAGGGGATGTATAAAAATATTTAAAATTTTGTGAGTTTTTTCGGAGCTAAGTTAGATTGCTGCTTGTTTTTGTTTGTCGTCTGCATATAAGCTTTAAATAAGGAACAAAAACAAACAATCAGAGGAATTATGATTTATCGAATAAAAGAAAAATTTTGGTCTTGGGGAAATGACTTTTCAATTACCGATGAAGCGGGCAACCCTGCTTTTTATGTTGATGGAAAAGCTTTTAGTTTCGGCGACAAACTATCTTTTCAAGATGCTGACAGAAATGAACTAGCATTCATCGCGCAAAAACTACTATCACTTAAACCTAGATATCAGATATTTATCGACGGCGAACAATTTGCTGAAATTGTTAAAGAGTGGTCTTGGTTTAAACAAAAATTTTCATTAGATGTGCCAGGGCCAAATGATTACAGTATTGAAGGTTCGTTCTGGCAGCACGAATTTAAATTTGTTCGCGAGGGCAAAGTAGTTGCAACAATTAGCAAAGATTTTTGGGGATGGACCGACAGCTACGGAGTTGATATTGCTGAAGGTGAAGATATTGTATCTATACTATGTACTTGCATAGTCATCGACCAAATTCTTCAAGATGAGAGTAGTGGTGTAGCTGCGAGCTAGCTAACTCAAGCTACAGGGTTTGGTGGTTAATCCACCAAACTATATTGCTCGCGCAATATTTGAATAATCTCTGCTTTTGGATTATCTGATAAATGTACTTTTTCGCCTGTTATCTTTTCAGCAATATCAATGTAAGTTTTCGATACTTGCATTAATACTTCTACCGGTAATGCGTTGTCACGTGCTAATGCACTGCGCTCATCCATTCTGTCTTTGTTTAATAAGATGTCAGGATCTGGGAAGTGGTTTAACAATAATTGGCGGAAACCTTCTTTTGAGTTTTCAACAATTTTGCCTGCTTGGTAAGCTGCGCCATCCCATATACGTGATGAATCAGGTGTGCCTACTTCATCCATATAAATCAGTTTTTCATTGCCACTAGCATCTTCTACGTAACCAAATTCAAATTTGGTATCAACAAATATTTGGTCAATGGCCGCAAGTGCGTCGCTAATTACACCAAATCCTTCTTTGAGTAATTTTTCGTACAATGCAACATCGTCAATTGACGAAAAGTTAAACGCAGCAAAATTGTTGGTAATGTCTTCGCGAGTAATGTTTACGTCGTCTTGCTCTGGTACGTTTGGAATGCCAGTTAAGATACCTTTGGTAGAAGGTGTCATTAACAAGTCAGGTAATTTTTGGTCTTTTTGTAAACCTTCTGGTAATTGAATACCACAAAAATCGCGTTCACCTTTGCTGTAAGCGCGCCACATAGAGCCAGTGATATATTGGCGACAAATTGCCTCAATTTTTACTGGTTTGGCTTTTTGCACTATCCAGACAAATGGGTGTGGAATATCTAAAATATGGCTGTCGGCTAAACCATTTTCTTTAAATAATTTAAACCAATGGTTTGAAACTGCGTTTAACGCGGCACCTTTGCCCGGCACACCTTGCAAACCTTCTTCGCCATGCCAAATGCAATCAAATGCAGAAATACGATCACTAATTACCATAATGGCTAAAGGTGCATCTGCACGCACATCGTAACCTTTTTCGGCAATTAGTCGTTTTGAGTCGGCTTCAGTTAACCAATAAACCGAACGTACTTTACCACTGTGTACGGGTTTGTCGGTACGTATTGGTAAATCGTCGTTTACCGCTAAAACAGAGTCCGCTAAGCTCATTTATTTATTCCTGCATTGGTTGGAAGAAAATCAAGCGCGGATAATAACAAATTCAGCTATCAGCCGCCAAATGGATTCTTTGTTTAAATAAAGCTA
The DNA here is from genome assembly GCF_000281085.1 of Catenovulum agarivorans YM01. Classification (GTDB taxonomy): domain Bacteria; phylum Pseudomonadota; class Gammaproteobacteria; order Enterobacterales; family Alteromonadaceae; genus Catenovulum; species Catenovulum agarivorans. The sequence goes on along the minus strand of NZ_JH767522.1, from coordinate 248,248 downwards.
AATGTTCATCTTGCCTGTGGCTGACCATCAATATGGTTGAGTATTGTTGTTGCTCTATGCTTTGTAAAAACTGCAGAATGCGCTGACGGTTACTTTCGTCTAAACCTAATGTGGGTTCGTCTAATACCAACATAAGTGGTGTTTTAACCAGTGCCCGAGCGATTAATACTAACCTTTGTTCACCAAAACTCAGTTGGTTAAATAATATTTGGCTTTTATCGGCTAAGCCTACTTTGTTCAACCATTGTTTTGCTATTTGTATTTGGCTGGCTTCAACTTGTTTATACACACCAATAGAATCAAATAAACCTGATAGTACCACTGTGAGTACATTGCAGTTTACTCGGTAGTTTCTGTGTAAGTCGGCGCTTACTAATCCAATGTGCTTTTTAATGTCCCAAATAGTTTCTCCTTTGCCACGCCTAAAACCAAACACAGTTACATTATTGCTAAAACACTGTGGGCAATCCCCTGTTATTAGCTGTAACAAGGTTGATTTGCCACTGCCATTGGCACCTGTTATCAAGGTATGTTGCAGTGGTTTAATGGTTAAACTTTGTGCTGGGAATATAGCTTGGCCGTCGTAAATGACTTGGCAGTCAATCAACTCGGCAATATTAGTATGTGGATAATCAGCTAGGCGTTTATAGTTTTGTGGCCACTGCCCATCTTGTTTAACTAAATCAGCAAAGTGGTTTTTGATGATTTGTTGATTGCTTGAGTTGTTTGCCCCCAATACTTCAAATTGTTGTTGATTTAACCAAGCTAGTTGTTCAATCCAGTTGGGTAAATCAACCAGATTGCTTAGCATTAATATAACTTGCACGCCAGCGTGGCTAACTTGTTCTAGGGCGCTGGATAAGGCATCGCATGAGTTGGTATCTAAACTATCAAACGGGTTGTCACAAATCAGCACTTGGCTGCCGGCAAATATTTCTTTTAGCAGTAATAATTTTCGCCCTTCACCCGAGCTTAAGCTACGATAACCTGTGTTGAGTCTATGCTCTAAATGAAGTGCTTTGATAAGCGGGTGGTTAAGTTTATCTGCCGGTAAAAAGTCTTTGGCGAGTGTGCCAGGGTCAACTTCGTTGGTAATATCTGATAAATCTATTTTTAATTCATGTTCATAAGTTTGCTGCTGGCTTTCAAACGAAACTAACCCAACTTGTTTATTTTGCAGTTGTAGTTGTTCTATGAGGGTTTTAGCAAACATCTGTTTGCCACCGCCATTTGGGCTTAAAATTGCTATGTTTTGTAAATTTTTAGTTAATTTAATTGTTGGTGCATACGTATTCAAATTAGGCATTGGTTGATATTTTGTTAAAAGTTATCTGGAAGTAATATAATATTGTGTTTTTGCTTGGTGCGTAACAGCATAGCTTGCGCTGCACTCGGAACATATTATAAAAATCAAGGTTTGAGATGAATAAACGATACTTTGTAATCTTTACAATGGCAATATTATTGCAAGCTTGCGCTAATACATCTGCCCCAAAACATGTGCCTTTGACAAATAACGACAGCATTAAAAATCTGGTTATCTATAACTTTGTGGCTCAAGATCAGATCTACCCAGACGTAGAGTTAGAAAGGATTGATCATACATATGCAGTGATGAATGGCGGTGCTCTAGGTTATGCAGTGTCTGCTATAGTTGAAAGTAGTATCAACGCTAATAAAAAGGATGCAGCAGCAGGAGCGATGCAGCAACTTTATCGATATGTTGGAGAGTATGATTTTAGGAAAGAGCATCAGAAACTACTGATGACTACTATATCGCGTAAATATTCGGTGAGTGTAGAGGGTACTGAGGCAACAAAAATACCTCTAACAAATCAAGCTTTATCGCAACGAATTTCAGAGTTAAAAGAGGGTGAGGCTCTGTTATTGCTGTCGTCAGAATATCGATTTGTAAACCGAGCTAAAAGCCTAACTTTAGTAACTGAAGCACGAATTTATACGAAAAACGCAAAGACTTTGGATAAGCAGCCGCAACCTAGTTACTACAACCAATTCTATTACGAGTCTTTATCGACTGGCAGCGGTCGAGACGACTCTTTAAGACGTTGGGCGGATGATGATGCAAAATTGTTTATTGAAACATTAAACCATGCAGTAGTTGAAACTATAGATTTAATGTTATTTGATCTACACGATCCGCTGGAAAATAAATGTGCTGCTGATGTAGCGTCTACTTTTAAAACACCTGAGAACATATATACGCAGTTAATAGGAAAATTTATTAGCGAAAAAAATGGGCGTTATGTATATCGTGAGAATAAGAGTGGCCGATTAATTTCGACTGTAAACAAGCATCATCCGGTTACCTATAAAAAGGGTAAAGCGCCAAGCAAAAACTCATGTTATCTAGTCAAACAATAGTACCCAGATTGGTTTGCCGCTAATATTTAAATTGACTTTTGTTTAAAAATTAACCAAAGTCTTCACCCGCAGTGAATTTGAAATACATTTTGCACATATCTGGTCTAATCTAAAAATAATATCTGAGATTTACAAGGGGTAGGGATGAATTCAGCGATTAAAACGTCTATGGTTAGACGTCAATTATTAAAAAAGCTAATTGCGGTTGCTGGTGCTGGAACTTTTTCTAATTTAGCTTTTTCACAAATTGTTTATGCATTAGGTAAAGTGCCAAAACCTATGGAAGAAGGTGAATCTATCTTTCGTTTGAAAGGAAAAGTACGAGTTAACGGAGAGCTAGCCAATCAACAAACAAAAATTCCCACCAATGCAGCAATAGAAACCAGTGAAAATAGCGAATTGATATTTGTTGTCGGTAAAGATGCACATTTGTTACGTGAAAATAGTGAAGTTATTTTATCATCCGACGCTCAGCAGATAGAAACCGGTGCTCAGTTATTAAAAGGTAAATTGATGTCTGTGTTTGGTAAACGTGAAGGTGCTGAAAAGCATACAACCACAACAACCACAGCAACAATCGGAATACGCGGCACAGCAGTTTATGCCGAGTCTGAGCATGATCGGAGTTATGTCTGTACTTGTTATGGTAAAGTTGATTTAACCGCCAGTGAAGATTCAACTAGTTTTGAAGCGATCCGCACAACACATCATGACTCTCCTCGTTTTGTCCTTGCCAATGGTGAAAAAGGTCAGTTAATTCAACCTGCGCCTATGCTAAATCATGGTGATGACGAGATTATGCTAATTAATGCAATATTGGGTTTACCAACCCCTTTTTCAGCGTTAAACGATTATTCGGATATTGATTTAGACTATTAACATACAGCATCAAGCTAAAGATTATTATTATGCGTAAGTGGCTATTTTGGATTTGTATTTTAGCGAGTTTGTTTGGCCATTTAACCCATATTAGCGAGTTTGCGTCATTACGTTTATTGTCCAAACTCGAACATGCTTTGTACGATTGGCAAATCACTCATCAAGCAGCTGATTTAGGCAAGCCGCAAGTCGTGATCGCTAATATTGATGAAAAAAGCATAGCTGAATTAGGCCAATGGCCGTGGCGGCGAGATGTATTGGCGCAGTTGCTCGAAAGCTTGTTTAACCATTATCAAATTAACCTAATTGGCTTTGATACTGTGTTTGCTGAAAGCTCAGATACAACAGCAATCGAAGTGTTGGATATTCTTAATCAAACTGAGTTGCAGCAACAAGCGTTATTTCAACAAGCTTACCAAAGTTTTAAACCTCAACTGCAATTTGACCAAATGTTTGCAGAACAAATGGCAGAGCACAAAGTGGTTGCTGGTTTGGTTTTTGCACAAAATAAACAAGCGAATAAAAACAATCTTCCTGTGCCTTTGGCGCAAACACGAAATTCTAGTTTGGTGGCTGCGCAGTCTTTTATTGCTAATTTGCCAATATTTCACCAAGCCGCTTCTGGTGCAGGTTTTTTCGATAATTCATTGTTAGATGAAGATGGAGTATTTAGGCGCGTACCCTTACTGCAGCAATATCAAGGTTATGTTTATCCTTCACTTGCATTAGAAATGGCCAGAGTGGCTAAACAACAAAAAATAATCGCTAATTTTGCACAAGTAAAACAAACGGATGGAACTGAGGTGAATCAACTGGCAGGTATTCAGTTAAACGGATACGATATTCCAGTAGATAAACAAGCCGCTGTGTTAGTGCCATACACAGGTGGAGCGTATCAATTTGCTTATTATTCGATAGTGGATATCCTGCGACAGCAAATTCCAGTTGAGGAGCTTAAAGGTAAGTTGGTGCTGTTAGGCACAGATTCAGCTGGTTTATTAGATTTGCGAACCACGCCATTTGCTAAAGCTGTACCTGGTGTTGAGGTGCATGCGTCGATTATTCATGGTTTATTAACCGAACAAATTGTCGCTCCAATTCATCAGCCCTTGGTGATGCAGCTTGGTTTGTTCTTGTTATTGTCTTTGTTATTAATCTTGTTGTATCGCATTAATAACCCAAGCTGGCAGATTGTTTACGCCTTGTCTGTTTTAGTTGGTTTATTTGTGGTCAGTTTTGTTTTGTGGTCGCAAAAAATATATATGCCACTGGCGAGTCAAACCAGTTATTGGTTTTTAACAGCTGTTTTGTTAATTGCCTATAAGTTGATTATGGAGCATAGACAAAAAGATTTTATTGTTCGAAGGTTTGGTCAATATGTGCCGCCAAGTTTAGTCGCGGATATGGCGAAATCGCCAGATAAATATCAACTGCAGGGTCAACAAAAGCAGCTGACTGTATTGTTTACCGATATTCGTGATTTTACCCGCATCTCAGAGCAGTTATCGGCCAATGATTTATCTGATTTGATGAATCAATATTTAACTGTGATGACCCGTATTATCCACAAGCACAATGGCACCATAGATAAGTATATGGGGGATGCGATTATGGCATTTTGGGGTGCACCGGTGGATAACCCTAATCATTCGTTTGAAGCTGTGGCTGCTGCGGTTGAAATGCAGCAAGCATTAGATAAAGTTAATAAAGATTTTGCCAGCAAAAATTGGCCACAACTGCAAACTGGTATTGGTATTAATACTGGCTTGATGCATGTCGGCAATATGGGCTCTGAGTTTAGAATGGCTTATACAGTGATTGGCGATGAAGTTAATTTAGCATCACGCTTAGAGGGGTTAACTAAGCAATATGGTTGTGAGATTTTGCTTGGTGAACATACTTTTGAGCTAGTGGCGAGCAGCCCTTGGATGATCCGTGAAATTGATGCGGTTAGGGTTAAAGGTAAACAACAAGCAGTGGCTATTTATCAGCTTTGTTTGCCATCGAATAAAGGGGATTATGCTAAAGGAATTGTTTCTGAATTTGCCGAGTTTTTGTCGGCTTATCGGCAGCAAAATTGGTCTGAGGCTGTCAGGCATTTACGCAGTTTATTGGATAAACAATTGGTTTCTGATGCGCTGTATCAGCTTTTTATGCAGCGCATAAGTGGTTATCAACAGTCACCACCGCCGGATAATTGGGATGGGGTTTATACTTATCAAATTAAGTAGGTGTTGGCCGTTTTATCGCTAGAAAAATTGTGCCAGAGAAGTCAAAACGTGAATGAGGTATTATTCACAAAAACGCTGTGAATACGTGCAACAGAGCCCATTTGAAGCATAATTTTCTAAAAGCGCTGTTCGGCATGTGCAATATGGCCAAAAGAGCGAGAGCATAACTTTCGCAAAACCGCTGTGAATTAGTGCACATAAGCCCATTTGAAGCATAATTTTCTAAAAACGCTTTTCGCCAGTCCCTGGCCGCTCCCAAAAGATATCCATATCTTTTGAAGTTTTAGAAAATCATGCTTTGAGTATGCTTGGTTGCACATAATCAAAGGTGCACAGAACCTTTAAAACTGACATTTCCTTCATTCTATATGGGGCTTCAACTCTGAAGGCAGGTATTCCACCCCATATACTTAAGCAAACAAACTCAGCTTAATCCTCATTTGGCAGTTTAACTAACAACACGGTAAAGCCAGCAATAAACCAACTAATGCCACCTATCGCAAAACCATAGATTGGTTTTGCGTCCAATAACTCGGTGATAATAAAACCAAGCACGGCTGCAGCAAGTATTTGAGGCAACACAATAAAGAAATTGAATATACCCATATACACACCTAATTTATGTGATGGCAAAACATTAGATAACATACTATAGGGTAGCGATAAGATTGATGCCCAAGCAAAACCGACACCTACGGTTGATAGCAATAACCAAGCTGGATCTTCAACCACGAGGAAAGATAAAAAGCCCAGTGCACCAATCCATAGGTTGATCATATGGCCAAGTTTTACGCCAACTTTAGCAACTATAATTGGAATTATAATTGCGGCAATCGCGGCATAACCATTGTAAGCGGCGGATAAAACGCCCCACCAATCAGCGCCTTCAGCAAAAGCAGCGGATGTTGGGTCGCCACTACCAAAATGATGTTCGGCAACTGCTGCCGTGCCATAAATCCACATTGCAAATAGTGCAAACCAAGAGAAAAATTGCACAACGGCAAGTTGGCGCATAGCTGTTGGCATAGCAAATAAATCTTCAACCACTTCAACAAAACCATTTTCGGTGCAATTTTTCGATTTCAATAGAGCAACTGCCCATTGTACACAAGCGAAAACCATGCAGCCGCCGGACAAAATATACAGTTGTTTGTCTAGATTTAGCCCAACAAAAAAGGCCGTTAAAATGAGCCCGGCGAGGAACCACAAAACGCCATGTGCAACAAACTTACTGATTGATCTATCCGCTACCACTTGGTGATCTTCGGCTAAGCCGCGTTGCATTTTTTCAAATTTCTCAAACTCGGCCATTTCTTCTGGGTTGTATTCTTTAGTTGTGAACACAGTCCAAGCGACGGCCAAGAAAAAGCTAATACCACCAACGTAAAACGCGTACTTAACACTGTCAGGGATTTCACCCGGCGGAGCTGTATTCGCAACATCAAACCAGTTGGTCATAATCCACGGCAGCATAGAAGCTGAGACAGCACCAACACCAATGAAAAAGGTTTGCATCGCGTAGCCTTTTGGCCGTTGCTTTTGTGGCATCATGTCACCAACAAAAGCTCTAAAGGGCTCCATAGAAACATTAATCGATGCATCCATAATCCACAGCATACTGGCGGCAAACCATAGTGTCGGTGAATTAGGCATGATTATCAGTGCAGCGGAAGCGAGCAAAGCGCCCCATAAAAAATAAGGGCGGCGGCGACCCAGTTTGCCCCAAGTTTTATCACTCATATGGCCAATTATAGGTTGAATGACCAAACCTGTTATTGGCGCTGCAAGCCAGAGGATTGGTAGATTATTGTAATCTGCACCTAGGGTTTGAAATATTCGACTGGTATTGGCGTTTTGCAAGGCAAAGCCAATTTGGATGCCTAAAAAGCCAAAACACATGTTCCAGATTTGCCAAAAGTTTAAATACGGCTTTTCTCGCAAAGTCATAAGTAAGCTGCCACTAGTTGTTATTGTTCGTAATAGTATTGAGTATGGATCAGCTTGTTCATTCTGCAAAAAAATAGCGCTATGAATTCGAATGCAATAACTCGAACTATATTTCTTAGTTATTTTTGTAATACATGAATGTAATTGATATTTTGTTTTGTTGTCTAACACTTGTTGCTAATTTGATTGGGTTGGAATATTTAATCAAATAGAGGCAATTATGTTTAAAAGTTTAGTTTTATCTATGTTCTTGCTCAGTGCATTTAGTGTTATGTCTGCAGGCAAACAGGTTGGTGCTAGCTTAAATCATAAAGAGGATATAGCAGTAAGTGATATACCAGCTGAGGTGATGAAAATTATTGTACAGGCACGGCCAGGGTTTACCGCACAACAAGCAGAAAAAGAATTTAAACATGGTCATGTATATATTGATGTAGAGGGTTTAGATGCCGACGGTAATGAAATCGAATTTGACATGCTAGAGCAAAACGGCAAATGGCAAATAGTGGAGATCCAAAGAGATTTAGTCCTTGCTCAATGCCCAGCTGAAGTGGTGCAAGCATTAACTAATATTCATCCACAAATTAACCCCAAGCGAATAATCGAAAGTGAACAAACCACAGGTGAGGTCATTTACGAATTTTATACAGTCGACAAAGCGGGTAAAGAAGCCAAGTTCGAAGTTAAATATGCCAATGGCCAAGCTGAATTACTTGAATCAGAGTGGCAACATTAAAATTTATATGTGTAACTTAACGACACTTCGTTTTTTTGATACGAAGTGTTTGAGTTATCAGCATGAACCCAATAACGTTTAAATTTAGCTGAAAGTTTGTGGGCGTTTCGCTGGTACTGAGCTGTTAGTTGTCCTGCATAATAGCGACCGTCGTAATTGTAACTATACCAGTGGCCACATAAATTTTGATTTATGTGGTAGTCGTACCATTGGTAATTATAGTCCCCTTGGTAATCTGCCGCTGAAACTTCTTCTCCGTCTTTACAATAAGCGGTTGATTTACTGCCAATTAATTCTCCAATCGCGTAATTAAAGCGGCTATGTAACTGCCAACTATTGGTTAATTGGTACTCTAATTGAGCAAATGATTGGCTAATATTTTGCTCAAAAACTTTGTTTTTAGCATCTTGGTAACTGTGCGATAAACCAGCCCTAATTTGAGTTAAATCTGTTACTCGTTTGTTCCAGACGAAGGTCAAATCAATTTTATTGGCGTCGCGTGCGTAACTCTCACTGTTAATTTTACTCAGTTTTACACTGGCGATATAAAATGGCGCTAAGTAAGAAAAGTTATTTTGCCAGCCATACCACAAACCCAACTCAACTTGGGTATTGTCCAACATAGAATATTTTTGTTGCTGATTTCGACTGATTTCTGCTGATAAATTGAGTTTTTTGCCCTGCGATATTTGCCATGCATAACTAGTACTGGCGCTTAAACTGTGTTGTTGGTCACCTAACTGCTCTGATTGTTTATAGGCATTCATTACATTGTTATTGTGCGAATATTGGTAGCTGATTTTGCTTTTTAATGCACCCGCGAAGCTAGGTAGTGAGATTATGGTAACGGATACAACACCAATCAGATAAGTTAATGTTTTTATATACATTTATGCATCCAGCATGTTATTAAATTTATTTTAGTATAGCTTTAGAACTGCAAAATAAAAAACGGTTCTAAACTTGTTTATTTATACAACATAGGGCTGGATTAAAACAAACTTAATTGCTGTGAACTGATTTTGTCAAAACTCAAACCTACAAAGGGCAAAATGCCATCGGCGATAGGTTTAATTTGTTTTTCGATATAGTGTTGGTAGTCAATAGGATTAAATTGATATTCAACTGGTTGTGGTCCAGCTGTGGTTAATACATATCTGATCCAGCCTTTATTTTGATACTGCGGGCTTTTACCGCGTTTTTGGTTTTCTTCATCGGCTAAACGCGCGGCACGCACTTGTGGTGGAATGTTTTTTTGATAGTCAGCTAGATTTCTGCGTAAACGTTTGCGATAGACCAACTGGCTATCCCGCTCACCAGCTAAAGTTTGTTGAACAAAAGTTTGCACATATTCGCTTGGCTCTTTTTCAGTAAACACCAGTAGATACAGCTGTTGTTGGAATTCACGGGCTAAATCTGTCCAGTCGCTGCGCACGGTTTCTAATCCTTTAAAAACCAGCTTAGGTTCTGTGGTATCTGCTTGTGCAATCACACCTGCGTAACGTTTTTTACTGCCGGCTTCAGAGCCGCGAATGGTTGGCATTAAAAAACGACTAAATAGGGTTTCAAATTCAATTTCTAAATGGCAATCGAGTTGATATGTATCTTGGGTCCAAGTTTGCCATTTTTGATTGATTAGTTCTTGCAGCTGCAGGCCAACTTCACGTGCTTGCTCGCTATCGTTTATTTGTTCTAACCAGACAAAAGTAGAGTCGGTATCACCATAAATAACTGAATAACCTTGCTCTTCAATCCACTTGGCAGTTTGTTGCATTATTTGGTGGCCGCGCATGGTAATTGAGCTGGCTAAGCGGGTATCGTAAAAACGACAGCCACCAGAGCCTAGCACACCATAAAATGAATTCATCAGTATTTTTATTGCTTGTGAGCGCGCTTGATCTTTTTGTTGTTTGGCTTGGTCTCGCTGTGCCCACAGCTGAGTGATGATATCGGGCAAAAAATGTTTATCGCGCGAAAACTTGGCACCTTTAAAACCTTCTATTGCATCGTCTGGATTTTGCAATCCTTCAATTAACCCAAGTGGATCAATCTTAAATGTACGAATGATGGATGGATACAGGCTTTTAAAATCGAGTACTAACACGTTGGAATACAAGCCAGGTTTGGAGTCCATTACATATCCACCTGGGCTGGCTAAGCCACCGCCCATTGGCAAATTAGGTGCGACATAACCTGCTTTGTGTAGTTTGGGCAAATACACATTAGTGAATGCAGCGACTGAACCGCCCACTCGGTCTAAATCTAATCCGGTAAGTTGGCTGCGCAACATTAAAAAGTCGATGAGTTTGGTGTGCTCAAATATTTCAGTGACCAGTTTGGTATCTTGTAAATTGTATTTTGCTAGCGCGACTTTATTGTGCTCAAAATCATAGTTAATTTGCGCCATGCGGTTGTCAACATCATGGGTGAGTTTCCCTTTACCTAAAAGTTTTTGTGCAACATATTCAAGGCTAAAACTTTCATATTGATAGGTGGCGGTTTTTAAAGCGTCTATACCATCAATCACCATACGGCCAGCAATAGTTACATAACCCTGGTTTTTTTCAGTTGGATGATTGCGCCAGCGCATCTCTGAATGATTGCGGCCAAAGGTGAGTTTGATGCGGTATTTTTCCGCACGTTTTAGCAGCAACCTAAAATCAAAGTTAATCACATTCCAGCCAATTATGATGTCAGGGTCGAGCAAATTAATTTGTTTTATCAGTTGCTGTAATAATTCAGCTTCGTTTGCTACCCAAATGATGTCGAGCTCATTTGTGTCGTTTGCTTGTGGGCCAACCATAATGACTATCTCAACAGGCGGCATGTGCAAAGCTACTGAGTAAAGCTCACCGTATTCACTGCATTCAATATCTAATGAGCAGCAACTGAGTTTAATGTCTATTTGTTCGTTGGCACAGAGCGGGATGTCTTTGTACAAATGTTTATGCTGCAAACCGCTTGCTGCAATATTAACTGCACCTTTTAGATTGCGCGGCATTAAATACCTATCATGTAACCTAATATCATCTTCAAAACAGACTATGTTGTTTTTAGTTAATAAACGGCTGGCTTTTTGCCCGGCGGCTAGGTTGTTAAATTGTAATAAGCTAACAGATTTGTGTTGAAAGTTTTTATGTTCAAGTTGTTTATATTCAAATGCTATTTTTTGTGTATTGAGTAGCTGTTGAACCTGGTCTAATGACTCTTGCTCAATAAAAAATAAATTTTTTTGCTCTGTGTAGTGAATACAAACAACATTGGTTTTGGTTTTTAACCAAAGTTCAATAATGCCTTGTCCTTGCCTATCAAAGCTGGTTTTGCTCAATATGTACGCTTGGGTAAAATCATTAATTGGTTGTTTTTTAGACATCTTGGTTCGGCAAGTCTTTGTTAATTAATAAACAATCTTTGATTTATTTGTAATCGTTTTGTTGATTTATTGTACTTGTGTACTAAGCTCTTTTATTGATCAGTCATCCGTCCGCTGAGATTAAAAACATATTTGGCCAGACCAAGGATCCAAAAGATGAAAAATACTAATAACCGTACTCAAGTCAAAAATACACTCGCTCAACCTCTTGCTAAATCTTCAATCGCTATTGCTGTTTCAACTGCTTTATGGGCATCCCAAGCTGTTGCTGCGACTACATCGTCACTAAACGATAGTGCAGTCAATAGTGATGGTGGTGCAACTATTACTGGTGTTGGTGATGGTTCCACAACAGCTAATATTACTGCAAATACGCAAAATACTATCATAGATTGGGAAACTTTAGGTTTAGCCAGCGACGAAACGCTTAATTTTACTGGGACGGCTGATTCGGTATTTTTAAACCGAGTGACAGGTAATGACGCGAGTTTAATGGATGGCTCGGTTAACACCAGCAATGTTGAAACACTTATTTTTGTTAATCCAAATGGTGTGACGGTTGGGTCTAATTTTAACAATACAGGTGCACTGAATAGCAACTTGATGATCTCAACCAAAGATGTTTCGAGCTTGTCTGGCTATAGCGAAGGTGCAGCTGATTTTGGATTAACCCTAACCGATAGTGGCAATAACGCCGATATAACTATTAACTCGATTCGAGCAACGGTTAATGATGATAAAAAGCTCAATATAGTTTCTGAAAATGATGTGATTATCAGTAACTCAGGTACAGGTACAGACACCTTAGGTGCAAACTATCTAACCATTACTGCGGATGGCAATGTAGATGGCTCTGCAGGTGCAATTGCTGCAGACGGTGAGATATCAATCAGTGCCGGTGGTAATGTTGATATTGAGTCGGTAAAAGCGGGTGTTATTTACATAGATGCAACGGGTACGGTTAATGTAAATCAATCTGCTGGAACTTTAGAAATTGGTCAAGTCGAAGGTTCGAGTATTAGTTTAACTAGTTTGCAGTCGTTGTCTGGTGGCTTGGTTAAGATTAATAACCCTATTACAGCCACGACTGGCTCACAAACTGGTCAAAATACCAGCTTCTCGGACGATGCTAATTTAATCACTGATGGGACTATTACCATTACTGCTGATGACACAGCAAGCAACAATTTGGAAATTGGCACCAGCGGCAATGCAATTGAAATCAATTCTTCTGGTGGTACTTTAACCACCTCTGGCACCAAAGTTGGCAATTTATACTTCACGGTAGATGGTGATTTAAATTTAGGTGATGTTACTTCATCTGGTGATATTCAAATTAGTGAAGCGAGTGGCGCAACCTCAACCTTAACCCAAACGGGCACAGTTACTTTAAACAAAGCAGCAGGCCAAGAAATTTCATTAGATTTTACCGGCGTAGATGTGGATGATTTAGATCCAAGCGTCGCCAATGCTGCTAATTTAACCATAAAGGCAAATGACTTAACCATTGCGGACACTATTGATGTGTCTGGTCAAACTTTAACTATTAATGCCACTGGTACTATTACCGGGGAAGGCACTTTGGCAAGTGATTTTACCGCTGATACCTTAGTCATTACTGGTACAACTAATTCAGGTAGTTTTGATACCGACGTTAACAACTTAAATATGACTCAAGCTGGTAGTTTAACTATTAGCAATGAAGGCGATTTAGTTGTTGGTGTGTCAAACATCAATGGCACAACGGCTATTTCCACTAAAAACGCCGGTGATGATATTACCTTGGGTAATGCAGTCGCGGTTGCGAGCAGTGCTAGTTTAAGCTTAACCACAGCCGATACTACAGGTGTGGTAACAGTTAACGGCGCTGTTTCTGGTGCTTCGGGCACGTTAAATATTACCGCAGACAATGTTGATTTAAATGCAGCAGTTTCTACCGGCACAGTTACGCTAGATACAGTAACGGACAACGCCGCAATAGATTTGGGTACAGCCGTTGGTACACTAAATTTAGATGCAACCAGTGTCACCAATTTAACCGCAGGCACCGCTAGTCAAACCGTTAAAATAGGCGACGACAGCAATACTGGTGCTGTGACAATCAATTCCGCTATCAGTAATTCAAATGTTAATTTAGATATTAATTCAGGCAATCTAACGATTGGCTCGGCCGTTACCGCAAATAGCATAGATGCAGATGCTGCTGGTACGGCAGATGTTAACGCTGCAGTTGTCACGACTGGGGATACAAATATTAATGCGACCGGCAATTTTGCTGTGTCGGCATTAGGCTCTATCACTTCGAGTTCTGGTGACATCATAGTCAATTCTGATGGCACAGTTACCACTGACGGTGCTTTAAGTGCGGGTAACGATTTAACTATTACTGCAGATGGCGCTGTGGATACTAATCAAACCATCACAGCTGGTAATGACACTAGCATCAGCACAACCACAGGTGCAGTCACTATTGATGCTGCATTAACCAGTACAGGTGATGTCAGCATAAGCACGTCAGATAACTCAGTCACCACTACAGCAAAAGTTTCTGGTGCTGATTTAACCGTGACCTCATCAACAGGTGCTACCTTAATTACAGCGGTTGATTCTGCCGCTATTAATGCTGGCTCTGGCGACATTAGTGTAACTGAAGATGATGCAATTGCGCTCAACAATATAGTTACTACAAGTGCCAACACCACAGCTGTTGCTATTACATCTACGGCTGGTGGTATTAGCTCTAACGATAGCACCTCTATTCAAGCAAGCTCAGGTGAAATTGCATTAACTGCTGCGGCTGATATTGATGTAAATACCTCGGGTGGCGCAACTTTCAATAGTTTATCGGATGGTGTTGCTATCACCATAGACGCAAATACTAACACCATAAGTTTCACTAATGCTGTTGGTGGTGGAGATGATGTATTAACTGTCACGGGTTTAGATGTTCAAAATGCTACAGATTTAAATACAGGGGCTGACGCAATCACAGTGACCTCTGGCGATTTAACTTTATCCGCTTCAGGCTCGTTAACAGTAGCAGGTGCATTAACCGCGACAGATCATGTTACTTTACAAGGTGATACAGTTAGTTTGGCTGCCGTCACTTCTGACAGCAATACAGACTCAACTGGTGATATTTTAATTGAAGCTGGCACAGGTGGCTTAGCGTTAAATGCGAATGTTACATCCAACAATAACGATATGGATATCCGTGGTTTATCTGACAGCCATACTATCGGTTTAGGCAATGGTGCTGGTGATGTCAGTATTAGCCAAGGTGAGTTAGATTTATTACAAGCTGGCACTGGTGTCATCACTTTTGGTAAATCAAGTGGAGGGGCCGTCACTATTGATGGTGCTGATTTAGCCACCACAACGACGCATCAAGGTGTTGATATTTTATCTGCAGGCGCGGTATCAATTGCCAACGCCTTAAACGTCGGCACAGTTTCAGGTGATGACTTAGATATTGACGCCGCGAGCATTAGCAACGCTGGCTCTGCTGTTGTTACTGCAGTTGCTTTAGATGTAACAACTACAGGTAATGCTGATTTATCTGGTAATAACCTCATTTCTGGCACTGTAACCTCAGACGTTTCCGGCAATTTAACCCTGACCAATACAACCAATACCACTTTAGGTACAACGTCTGCAGCTAATTTAACTTTATCTGCTAATGGCACAGTAACAGATGCAGGTGTGATCACAGTTACTGGCACAACTGACATCGATAGCTCGGCAGCCAATGGTAATGTCGATTTAAGCAATAATACGCAAAGCTTAAATGTGTTTACTGTCGCTGCTGGCACAGGCACAGTGATGGTGGATGAAACAGATGCACTAGACCTAGGCAATATCACAGCGTCAGCATTAACAGTAACTGCAGGCGGTGCGGTATCTGACTCTGGTACATTAACCGTATCGGGTACAACAGATATTGATACCTCAGCGGGTAATGCAGATATCACGTTAAATACCAATACCCACAGCCTAGCAACCTTAATAGTCGATGCAGGCACTGGTGCGGTCGATATAGACGAAACAGATGCACTCACACTCCAAGTAGATGGCGCAGGTGATGTGACAGTTGATTCAGTTGGTGCATTAACCCTAAATGCAGGTTCAATGGCGAACCTGACAGTGACTGATGCTACATCAATTACAGATGCTGGCGCGTTAACCGTTACAGGTACAACCGATTTAGACACCTCAACCGCTAACGGCGCAATAGTATTAGACACCTTCACACATAACCTAAATACCTTCACAGCAGATGCAGGCACAGGTGCAATAGATATAGATGAAACAGGCGCACTTGATTTAGGTGATACGACTACATCAGCATTAACGATAACTGCAGGCGGTGCAGTCTCTGACTCAGGTACCTTAACCGTATCAGGTACAACAGATATAGACACCTCAGCGGGCAATGGCGCAATTACGTTAAATACTAATACCCATAGCCTAAATACCTTAGTGGTAGATTCAGGCACAGGTAATGTAGATATAGACGAAACAGACGCACTAACCTTACAAGTAGATGGTGCGGGTGATGTCACTGTAGATTCAGTCGGTGATTTGACCTTAAACGCAGGCTCAATGAGCAACTTAACAATAACAGATGCTGATTCAGTCACAGATGCAGGTGTATTAAGTATCACTAGCACAGCTGATATAGACACCTCATTAGCCAATGGTAACGTTGACTTAAATAACAATACTCATTCAATCGGCACCTTAATGGTGGATGCTGGTACAGGTACATTAGATGTCGCCGAAACCGATGCATTAACTTTACAAGTAGATAATGCAGGTGATGTGACGGTAGATACAGTGGGTGCATTAACCTTAAATGCAGGTTCAATGTCGAGCTTAACCGTTAGTGCGGCCTCATCCATTACTGATGCAGGTGCCTTAACAGTGACAGGTGCAACCGACTTAGATACATCAGTCGCTAACGGCAATATCGACCTAGATAATGCAACCCACAGCTTAAATAGCTTAGCGGTAAATGCAGGAACAGGCTCAGTTGATGTTGATGAAACAGATGCAATTGCCTTGGGCAATAT
The DNA here is from genome assembly GCF_000281085.1 of Catenovulum agarivorans YM01. Lineage (GTDB taxonomy): Bacteria > Pseudomonadota > Gammaproteobacteria > Enterobacterales > Alteromonadaceae > Catenovulum > Catenovulum agarivorans. The sequence continues at coordinate 231,628 of NZ_JH767522.1, read as the reverse complement.
CACAGCAGCAAACTTCACAGTATCAGCAGGCGGTGCGGTATCAGATACAGGCACATTAACCGTATCAGGCACCACAGATATAGACACAGCCTCGAATAACTCAGCTATCACGTTAAACACCAACACTCATAGCTTAAACACCTTAATTGTTGAATCAGGTACAGGTGCAGTTGATATAGACGAAACAGATGCATTAACCCTACAAGTTGATAGCGCAGGTGATGTAACAATCGATTCAGTTGGTGCACTAACCTTAAATACAGGTTCAATGAGCAACTTAACAGTTAGCGCAGCGGCATCCGTGACAGATGCAGGTGCACTAACAGTAACAGGTACAACAGATATTGATACCTCAACAGCCAATGGCAATGTTGATTTAAGCAATAATACGCAAAGCTTAAATGTGTTTACTGTCGCAGCAGGTACAGGCACAGTAATGGTGGATGAAACAGATGCACTAGACCTAGGCAATATCACAGCGTCAGCATTAACAGTAACTGCAGGCGGTGCGGTATCTGACTCTGGTACCTTAACTGTATCGGGTACAACAGATATTGATACCTCAGCGGGTAATGCAGATATCACGTTAAATACCAACACCCACAGCCTAGCAACCTTAGTGGTAGATGCAGGTACAGGTGCGGTCGATATAGACGAAGCAGATGCACTCACATTGCAAGTAGATGGTGCGGGTGACGTGACGGTAGATTCAGTCGGCGCATTAACCTTAAATGCAGGTTCAATGGCGAACCTGACAGTGGCTGATGCTACATCAATTACAGATGCTGGCGCGTTAACCGTTACAGGTACAACCGATTTAGACACCTCAACCGCCAATGGTGCAATAGTATTAGATACCTTCACACATAACCTAAATACCTTCACAGCAGATGCAGGAACAGGTGCAATTGATATAGATGAAACAGACGCACTTGATTTAGGTGATACGACTACATCAGCATTAACCATAACTGCAGGCGGTGAAGTCTCTGATTCAGGTACCTTAACTGTATCAGGCACAACAGATATAGACACCTCAGCAGGTAATGGTGCAATTACGTTAAATACCAATACCCATAGCCTAAATACCTTAGTGGTCGATTCAGGCACAGGTAATGTAGATATAGATGAAACAGACGCACTAACCTTACAAGTAGATGGTGCGGGTGATGTAACAGTCGATTCAGTCGGTGCATTAACCTTAAACGCAGGTTCAATGGCCAACTTAACAGTGACAGATGCAGATTCAGTCACAGATGCAGGTGTGTTAAGTATCACTAGCACAGCAGATATCGACACCTCAGCCAACAATGGTAACGTTGACTTAAATAACAATACCCATTCAATCGGCACCTTAATGGTGGATGCTGGTACAGGTACATTAGATGTAGCCGAAACCGACGCATTAACACTGCAAGTAGATAATGCAGGTGCAGTGACAGTCGATACAGTGGGTGCATTAACCTTAAATGCAGGTTCAATGTCGAGCTTAACCGTTAGTGCAGCCTCATCCATTACTGATGCAGGCGCATTAACAGTGACAGGTGCAACCGACTTAGACACATCAGTCGCCAACGGCAATATCGACCTAGATAATGCAACCCACAGCTTAAATAGCTTAGCGGTTAATGCTGGCACTGGCTCAGTTGATGTAGATGAAACAGATGCGATTGCCTTGGGTAATATCACAGCAGCAAACTTCACAGTATCC
>NZ_JH767522.1:226715-229435 GCF_000281085.1 Catenovulum agarivorans YM01 | reverse complement strand
ATGAAACAGATGCACTAGACCTAGGCAATATCACAGCGTCAGCATTAACAGTAACCGCAGGCGGTGCGGTATCTGACTCTGGTACATTAACCGTATCGGGTACAACAGATATTGATACCTCAGCGGGCAATGCAGATATCACGCTAAATACCAACACGCACAGCCTAGCAACCTTAATAGTCGATGCAGGTACAGGTGCGGTAGATGTAGACGAAACAGATGCATTAACCTTACAAGTAGATGGCGCGGGTGATGTGACTGTTGATTCAGTGGGTGCATTAACCTTAAATGCAGGCTCAATGAGCAACTTAACGGTGACAGCAGCCAGCTCAATCACAGATGCAGGCGCGTTAGCGGTTAGTGGCACAACAGACTTAGACACCTCAACCGCCAATGGTGCAATAGTATTAGATACCTTCACACATAACCTAAATACCTTCACAGCAGATGCAGGAACAGGTGCAATAGATATAGATGAAACGGACGCACTTGATTTAGGTGATACGACCACATCAGCATTAACCATAACTGCAGGCGGTGCAGTCTCTGACTCAGGTACCTTAACTGTATCAGGCACAACAGATATAGACACGTCAGCGGGCAATGGCGCAATTACGTTAAATACTAATACCCATAGCCTAAATACCTTAGTGGTAGATTCAGGCACAGGTAACGTAGATATAGACGAAACAGACGCACTAACCTTACAAGTAGATGGTGCGGGTGATGTCACTGTAGATTCAGTCGGTGCATTAACCTTAAACGCAGGTTCAATGGCCAACTTAACAGTAACAGATGCAGATTCAGTCACAGATGCAGGTGTGTTAACTGTTACAACTGCAGTTGATGTAGATACTTCAGCCAACAATGGTGCAGTCGATTTAGGCAATAATACCCATAACTTAGCAAGCTTCACTGCTAATGCTGGTACGGGCGCAGTGACTATTGATGAAACTGATGCCATTAGTTTAGGTGCAATAACGGCAAGCACATTAGATGTAACTGCAGGCGGTGCAATTTCTAGTACGGATGCATTAACTTTATCTGGCAACTTAACGGTTGATACATCAGCAGGCAATGCTAACGTTACATTAGATGATAGCGCCAATAGTTTAGCAGGTTCAGTAGCTGTTAATGCTGGTACAGGCACAGTTACAATTGAAGATACAACAGCGTTAGATTTAGGCGCTATCACAGCTGGTAGTTTAGATGTGACCAGTGGTGGTGACCTAACAGATTCTGGCAATGTGGTTGTCGGCACTTTAGCCTTTGATGCTGCCGGTTCAGTTACTTTAGACTCTGTTGACTTAGATGTGTTGGCTGACTCAGCTGCACAAGGTAATGTTGCAATTACCACAAATGCGAACAGCAACGACACTTTAACTATCAATGACATTATCATTACCGACAGCTCTGCAACTGACGATGAAACTAGCTACACTGTTAGCATAAGCGAAACTCAGGGTAGCGCAGAAACAGAGATGTTATTAACCGGTGATATCAAAGGTAGTGACGGCAGCTCTGATTTATATCTAGGAAAAATCACCATTACCGCAGGTACAAGCAATGAGCGTCAATTAGATTCAGACGGCAACGCCATGTTGAAAGCTAAATCTTTGGCGTTAAGTGCTCACGGTAATATGGGACGTGACAATGCAATTGATGTGGATTGGAAAGCTTCAACCGCTTCGTCAGTCAATCGCTTAACTATCAACCTAGGTGACTTAGACGCTGTTGATATCGACAATAACGGTGATCACTCAAACAACAACAGTGATTTTGATGATGTTGAGTTAGCTATTGATATCACAGGTTTCGACTTAGTTGACGAAAACAACTTATTGGGTGGTAGTCGTGAAATAGACATCAACTTCACCACTGAAAACTCAACTGATACAACCTCAAGTGCTGATTTAGTTGACGCAGCCAATGATATATTGGCCGGTAATTTTGAAGAGTTAAACTACTTTAACCGTAATACTTTTAACTCAGTTAATAACCGCATTGATCAATTAGAAGCATTATTAGGTGAAGGTTTTGATTCAAGCAATAATCAAACAGTGGCCGCTTATATCTCATATCTAGTGAATGGTAGTGACGGTATTAACGGTTTTGTTGATGTCAATGGCAACTTAATTTCTGGTGGTATAAGTGCTTCAGCCTTCTTTAATGGTACAGATGGTTCTTATACAACAATCACAAAACTCGGTAATCAGATCGCTTCAATTGCTTCATTCTACGATGATGTGTCAGACGACTCAAACACCAGTAATGATGTGGTTGCAAGTGCTGCGGATGGTTCGGACATTGATTATGCTGGGCTTAAATCTTCAGTTCGAGCCGGTGATCTAAATAACGACTCAACTTCTGATACCTTAGCAAATGAAATTACAGCGATTCAAAATGATGTTGATACGAATGAAACAGATGCTGATAACGCAATCGCTGCAGTACAAGCAGATGTTGACCAAAACGAGTTAGATGCAGACAACGCCATTGCAGCAGTTCAAACAGATGTTGATCAAAATGAGCTAGACGCAGACAACGCCATTGCTGCAGTTCAAACAGACGTTGACCAAAACGAGTTAGACGCAGATAACGCCATTGCAGCAGTTCAAACAGATGTTGATCAAAATGAGTTAGACGCAGATAACGCCATTGCTGCAGTTCAAACAGATGTTGATCAAAACGAGTTAGACGCAGACAACGCCATTGCAGCA
>NZ_JH767522.1:184973-226441 GCF_000281085.1 Catenovulum agarivorans YM01 | reverse complement strand
GAAACAGCCGCAAATACAGCAATTGCCGCAAATACCACGGCTATCACAGCGGAAACAACACGTGCAACAGCAGCAGAAGCAGCTATTCAAGCTGATGTGGATGCCAACGAAACTGCCGCAAATACAGCAATTGCCGCAAATACTTCGGCTATCACAGCAGAAACAACACGTGCAACAGCAGCAGAAGCAGCTATTCAAGCTGATGTAGATGCTAATGAAACAGCCGCAAATACAGCAATTGCAGCAAATACGGCAGCAATTACAGCAGAAACAACACGCGCTACAGCAGCAGAAACGGCGATTCAAGCAGATGTAGATGCGAATGAAGCCGCGGCCAATACTGCAATCGTAACAGTTCAAGCGGACGTAGATGCTAACGAAGCAGCAGCCAATACCGCAATCGCAACAGTTCAAGCAGATGTAGATGCCAATGAAACAGCTGCAAACAATGCGATTGCAGCAAATACGGCTGCAATTACTGCAGAAACAACACGCGCCACAGCAGCAGAAACGGCGATTCAAGCAGACGTAGATGCGAATGAAACTGCAGCAAATACCGCAATTGCTGCCAATGCAGCTGCGATTGCCGCAGCAGATGCAACTGGTGCAGATAACAGTATGAAACTAGCTGCGTTAGCTAGCTTCACTGTCGAAGATGATGTTATCACTGCAACTAGCATTAACAATGATGTGAGCTTAGCGTCTGGCGGCAGCGCAGGTAGTTTATCTGCAAGTGTTGCTGACATTGCAAGCAGTGCGGCGAGCAATGCAACAAATATTGCAGCCAACAGCACAGCAATCGGCAATAACGCTACAGCAGCGGCTAATGCTCAATCTACAGCGAATCTTGCAAATGCTAAAGCTGATGCAATAGCTGATTTCCGAGTTGGCCAAGGGGATACTACAACTGCAGCGACTACAGTTGCAGAAGTTCAATCTAGTAGTGTAGTGTTAAAAGCTGTTGATGCTGGTAGCGCGACAGTTGGTGACGAAACGTTGGATGAATTAGGCCAAGATGTGAAAGATATACAAGACGATACTTCTACGGGTAACGGCTTCTTAGATTTCTTCCGCAAACTATTTGGTAACTCAGACTCTGAATAAAGGGTCGCTCGTCGCATCTTTGAGGGGCACGTAGCTGCCCCTCAACACTCATAATAAAAACAGAGGAAGGCATAATGGAACTTGGCATTTATCAAAAAATCGAAATTTTAAATAAAGATCAGCACTTCAACTTAAAAGTAAATCCGCTTGAGGGATATCAATTCAGTCAAAATCTACGCGAATGTGTCGTGACAGCAGAAGAGTTTTTCGAATGCGCAAAATCTTTGCCTATTTTGTTTACGAAGAACGAGCAACAGAGGTTTGTTGCTTTTGCTCTGCTCGGGATAAAACCACAACAAAATGTCTTGTTAGATGAAAACGGTCAGTGGCGTGCAGGAGAATATATACCTGCGTTTATTCGCCGTTATCCATTTGTTTTCGTTCAAGAACAACAGCAGTTGATGCTTGCATTAGATGCAAGCTCACCGAGTTTAAGTCAACAACAAGGGCAAGCTTTATTTACCGATGACGGTGAAGCAACCGACTTTACCCTTAATGTTATGAATTTTATGAAGCAATATGAATCAGCTTGTCGTAAAACTGAAAAAATTATTGCTCAATTGGATGAATTAGATTTGTTGGAAGATGCGCAGGCGCAGATGAATTCAGGTGGGAAAAAATATCAGATTCAGGGCTTTAAACGTATCAACGAAGATAAACTCAATCAATTAACCGACGAGCAAAAGTTACAGTTAGTTAACTCGGGCGCATATAAATTGATTATTGCTCACTTAATGAGCTTAGGTAATTTTAAAAAGCTATCTGTATTAGCAAATTGAGATGGAGTAAAACTATGCAACAAAGCTCAAAGCTTTTTCAGCCAATAAAATACGGCGCGTTTGCACTAGCTAGCCTGTTACTTGCTGCTTGCTCTAGCTCAGAATCAGCTAAAGATCAGGTAAAAAATCAATACACATATCTTGCTGAAGATGCCGTTATTATTGGTTTATCTGTGGTGGATAGTATTGGCAACACAGCTACTGAAATTTCGCCGGGTGAATATCAATTTGCTGAAGGTGTAACGCCAGTTGCCCCTGTTGAATTCACTAGTCGTAATACTGACACAGAAGCTTTTTTAACGTTTCAAGATATTGATGAAAGTGGCGATTTATCTGAAGCTGACATTTCTTACAATGCTGGATTTGAATTGCAATTTGTCCCAGTGTCTGATCCAGCAACAGGCCAAGTCTCGCTGTTTGCCAATCCGATAGTTGCGCTAATTCCTGCAACAGGTGTTCCTGCTGAGGGCATCGGCGGTTTGCCACAGGCTGTTGTGCAAGAAGCTTTGACTCGTGGGGTCAAAGCTGCATCGACACAGGAGATTGTCGTCAATAATGAAACCACCACAATCAAAGATGTCATAGCCAAAACCTCAGCTAAATTAACTGCGGTGCAAGAAGCAATTGTTGCTAAAGAAGGTTTAAAAGTGTCGGCGGGCAACAAAAACTCACTAAATGTATTAAAACAAGCTATTGGCTCAAATGCTGGTAGTTTAGTGACAGATACAGGCCTCAGTGACTTTTTAGCTGCAGCAGTAGATACGCTAACCATTGATAACGACAGTAAAGATTTAGTCAAAGAAGCTGCTAAACAAATCGGTGCGACTATTGCCGCTTCTAAAGTGGGAAGTAGTACGCAAAAGGTCGTGTACGAATCTGTGATTAAAGTGGTTCAAAGCAGTATCAGAACCACAACCACCACACAACAAGTGACCACATCGATTACTACGACAACAGTAAAATCGAGTGCAGAAGGTATTAATACCTCAATCAAATTAGCTGAACAAGTGCAGCAATCAGGTGGTAAAACTGCATTTATCAATTCACTCTTATTAGTGCCAGTACCAGGCAATGAAGGTGAATTGATAACCAACTCAGTTGCCGGTTTTGAAATGACTTTTAATGCGACAACTAACCAAATTACCTTGGCGGCTACAGGTGCATCTTTTGATGGATTAGTGTTAGCTTATAACGCTGATTCAGCTGTTTATGCTGGTGTATCCGGTAATCAGGCAGTATTTGTCAGTTTGAGTGCTAATGCTGAATTTTTATCTGGGTTTGATCTTGGCAATGTGCGCTTATTAGCAAGTTGTACTTTTGATTTTGACTTAGGCTTATGCGGCACAGACAACCAAGATATGGGCATTTATCCGCTAGCTACTAAAGCTGAATTTTGTGCGGCTATGGACAGCGCTTCACCGAGCGAATCGTTTTTGCAAAACTTAAATGCGAATTATGGAGAAAACTGTCCCACGCCATAAAAACAGCATCTATCCAAGGCTAACTAGCTAATGGCACAAGGTGGAAATGACTTTGTGCCTTCATTTCAAAATATTACCTTAAATAATCTGCAAAATTGTTCAGCTCACGATTGAGCAATTGTTGAATAAATGTTTTACTTTCGTTTGCGCTAACCATAAAACAATAATCAGGGAGTCATATGTATTTACGCCAATCTGCGTTTAAATTGACTGCAGTTGTATCAGCAATTTTCTTTAGCTTTGTATCTTTATCTGCTTATGCCAATACTATTCAAAAATTACAACAAGACCAGCAAGAAAACTCTCAACAAAATCAAGATAACTTAGATAAACCAACGGATATTCAAGAACTTCAAATAGACCAAAATATCCAGCGTGAAGGCCAATCACAACTAGCGCAAACAGTTAAATTTCAGCTCAATAGTATTAGTGTCAAAGGCAATACTTTGCTGAAAAACGAACAAATCATTCCCATCGCTAAACCTTATGTCGGAAAAATGGTTACCTCGGCTGATTTGCAAAATATTGCCCAGCAAATCACCCAGATTTTTCACCAAATGGGTTACACAACTTCGCGCTGTGTTGTGCCAGCACAGCAAATAAGTAATGGTGTAGTGGTTTTACAGATTGAAGAAAACCGCTTAAATCAAATTCAAATTATAGGTGAGAATAGTTTTGAATATGACAAAAAACTCTTCTTACGCCATTTAAACGATTTAACCGGTAAGGTTATTCATGCACCAACGCTTAAACAGCGTTTATCACGCTTAACTTTTTTACCCTCTGCGCGTATTACCCCTGAGCTAAAAAGTGTTGGTTTTGGTAAAACGGATTTAGTGCTTAAAATTGATGATATCCAAGCAACTAAAGCTATTTCACTTTATAACAATGCTTCACGTTTAACTGGTGATAAACGTTTAGGTTTGAGTGGCTTGTTTGTTAATCCAACTGGCAATGGCGATTATTTACAGTTGGGGGCAACAATAGATCCGAGTGAAACTGCTAATTTCTCATCGTTAACCGCTAAATATGTTATGCCGTATGGTGACGAGGGTGGACGACTCAGTGCGCAATTGGCCGATATCCGTTATCGAGTGTCGGATGATATAGTTGATTCATCTGTTTTTGAAATTGGTGGTCAAAGTCGATTGCTGAAGTTGTCGATTGAGAACCCGTTAGAGTTATGGCAAAACAGCCAATATGTATTGGGTATTGAACATAAAACTACGTCTAATGAACAAATTCAGCATGTGAACTTTAGTGAATTTGTTCCTGTGGTTAATCTAGATGAATGTCCAACTGGACAAATTGTCACGCAAGATTCAGTTAATTTCTGTCAGTTTGACGATGCTGATTTGCTTGCCGGTTTTAAATGGTTAGACACAGAAGAAACTATAGTTATGTTATCTGCCAGTTTATCCAGCTCGTTTAGATACAAACTCTTTGACACTGTAGCTTTTACTAACGTTAACATCAAAGTAAATAAAGCGCTAGAAGGTGCATTTGGTGGATTAACTCAAGCACAAATCGAAGATAAATTTAAAAACAAAAATGCACAAACGAATGGTGGCGAAATTCGCACCTTAACTGGCCCGGTTGGTAACGATAGTTTAATGCAGGCCGATTTTTGGAAAGCTTATTTAGATCTAACTCATTACAGTCGAATTAACGACAAGCAAAACTTATTGATTGGTGGTCATTTTGAATTCACCCCGGAGAAGGCTATACCTGGTTCTTACAAATATGGTGGTGCAGATTCAGGTGTCTGGGGCGGAGATATGGATATCGCTTGGCAATATGTGTGGACTGATAAACTGCAAACAAAGCTAGGTTGGCACAGTGAATTTGCCATGAACTTTGTTTCGGATAAGGATTATCCTGATACAGATGGTGATGGCAAAGTTAAACACTTAACTTGTGGAATTAAAGAAGTAGAGGTCAACGCTTATTTTAGCTGCTGGGTTCACTACCCATATGTGCAGTTAAGCTACGACTATAATCAGCATAGTTTTTCTGCAACCGCACGCACTAAACCAAAAGATTTTGAATCGCGCGATAAATCTCTGTCGTTGGCTTATGTCTACCGTTTCTAATTCACAGAACAAAATTTTTGTTATTGGTTTACCACGCACAGCAACAACTAGCTTGTGCGTGGCTATGTTAGAGCTAGGTTTTAAAACCGCACATACAGCTTTTACTGATGAAGCTTTCAACCAAGCGCAAGTGATAGCCGATGCACCCGTATTTGCGGACTTTGCCAAATTAGCCTGTATTTATCCTGACTCGAAATTTATCAACTTACAGCGAGATCTCGACAATTGGTTTCCGTCTATTCAGCAACTATTATTGCGCATGTACAAAAATATAGTACGGGTAGATGGTGGGTTTAATCCGCATTTAAAGCGTGTTTATCAAGATATATTTCAACCATTTACGCTAAATAATATTAATGATTTAGACTTTCTGCGCGAGTGTTATCTAAGCCATCAACAACAAGTACAATCCTGTTTTTCGGACGAGCCGCAGCGGTTATTGAACTTAAATATTGCCAATTCAGGTAGTTACCAACAACTCATTGCTTTTTTGCATCAGCAGCAATTGTTAAAAGCTGATCAGCCTATTGCGCAGGCGAGTTTTCAGCCAATCAATATGGCAGGCAAGGTGACAGCCTGGCAACAAATTCGCCATGCCAACAAAGTTGAGTCGACAAGGTTGGGTAAGGTCGATAAACTTGCCTTCTTAACTGATAATTAAGGCTTAGAGAGAGTTATGGCTGTTCGAAAAATTTGTTATATCTTCAACAAACAACCGAAACAAATTAGTTTCGCCTACGACAAATTTAAAGATATGCATGAAGCAGTTGCAGCGGCAGAAAATATAGATTTAACTGCTTTTTTACGCATGGAACAGCAAGTTGCTGCCACAAGTAAAACCTCTGCCGCAGTTAAAAATTACCGCGAAGAATATTTTAAAAAATTAGGTTTTGAGCAAATACAAATGCTCAAAATAGAAGACGAATAATATGTTTGAATTGAAATACGATACGCCTTTTGAGTGGACTGAAGCTGTTTTAGCTGACTTTGATACCTTTTTACAAGATCACGCTGCGGCTGAGAAAAAAGCCTCTGGTATGGCGGTTTCTATGTTATCGCATTACCCTGACCGCGAAAAATTAGTGCGTGCTATGGCTGATCTAGCCATTGAAGAGATGATCCACTTTAAAGAAGTGATTAAAATTTTATACGGTCGTGGTGCTACTTTAGGTAATGATCAAAAAGACCCTTATATCCACGAAATTCGTGCTTTGTTTCGCAAAGGCACTGATGAGTTTTTTATTGATCGTTTGTTGGTGGGCGCTGTGATTGAAGCGCGTGGTTACGAACGTTTTTCGTTAGTTGCCCAAGCTTTACCGGATGGTTCTCCAGAGCAAGATTTTTATCAACAAATTGCTGATTCTGAAAAAACGCACAAAAACTTGTTTGTTGAATTGGCTTATGAGTATTTTGATAAAGAAACCGTTGATACTCGCTTAGAAGAAATTTTAATTGCGGAAGCTGAGATTTGCGCTCGGCAGCCTTTTAGGGCGGCACTTCATTAGTTTTGTGCACATAGGTTGGAAAGTTATTGTTGCTGTGTGGGTGGCAGAGAAGTCAGCAGGCAAATGGAATATTCCTCGCAAAAACGCTTCAAGTTCGTCCCTGAATCGCTCGCACAAAACTTCCATGTTTTGTGAAGTTTTGCTCGCAACACATCCATTTACCTGCCTTTACATTTTTATGGCTGTTTGAACGTTGAGGAACTAGGCTAAAAACTTAGCCGCACCACAATAGGTAAAAAGAGTTAGAGCAATAACTTAGAGCAAAATTTCTTTTTCATGGATGAAAAAGCGAAGCGTACAAGGATGTATTCACAGCGGTTTTGCGAAAGTTATGCTCTCGCTCTTTTGGATATATTGCATCTTACTAGCAGCGTTTTTAGAAAATTATGCTTCCAATGGGCTGATTGCACGGACTTACAGCACTAGCTATAACAAATGAGATATTTCGCACCCCGATTGCCTCGGTGTTGGATTGTATTTGCACTTATAAAAAATAGTTTTATTAATACCATCAATATCTTATACTTTTGTAGGTTAGCTACAAGAGTATTGGAATATGGAATTAGAACTAGTAATAGGGGTAACTGGACATCGCAATTTGCCGAAAAATTCGCAAGTTGAGTTACAACAGAAAGTTACAAAATATCTAACGGCAATAACCGAGCAGTACCCTTTTTTGCAACTGCGCATAGTAACAGGTATGGCCGTTGGCGCTGATTGGTTAGTTAGCCAAGCGGCGCTAGAAATGCAGCAGCAAGGTTATAATATTCGAACCACTGCTGTGTTGCCTATGCCGCTGGCCATGTATAAACAAGACTTTTCACCACGCGAGCAAGCGCAGCTAGAAACACTATTAACACAAATAAAAGACCAACAAGGGCGCGTTATTCATCTAAACCCACAAGTTGAGCGTGATCTGTGTTACCAAAACCTCTCAAGCTATTTAACCAATAAAAGCGATTTACTGCTGTCGCTGTGGGATTTGCAAAATAGTGATGCGCCAGGTGGCACAGCCTTTACAACAAAAATGGCTTTTTCGCCGCAGTATCGAATGCATCACCTAACGCATAAAACAGTGCAATGGACGCAAGATACTAGTGTGCCAACTTATGTGATCCCGGTTGAAGGGCAAGCTGAAGGCTACTTAACCAGTATTAAACCTATTAGTTTACAACCAGCTATCCCCAAAACGCTGGTGGATTTAATCGCACAATTGAGCAAGTTAGCAAAGGCGTTAGCGACCAGTGAACAAAACAGTTTATTGCCTTTGAATAAACTGTCTGCCAAAGAAGGTGCAAGCGCAGATCAAGATAGAATATCTGAACACTTTGCTCATTTTGACCGTTTGGCAAATTTTACTCAGCAACAAGTTAAACATGCTCACTACACAGTAGCTGGGTTAACCGTGCTCATTTCCTTGTTATTTCTGGTTTTTGCCAAAATATTGCCCTCGCTTATTGTGTTATCAGCTTATGTCATCACCTTTGTACTTGGGTTTATTTGGTATAAGTGGCGCAATCCAAACAAAATTAAAGCCAATTACACTTTGTATCGGGCAATTGCTGAAGCCTTACGTATTGAATTTTTTTGGCAACAAAGAGCGCTTATTGGTGACAATGCTAGTCAGTCGGTTGCTAATTCCATCCCAGCAAATTTTTCAGCCAAACAACAAGTTGTGAAAAAAGTGCTCAAACAAGCGAGTTTAGCCGGTAGTAGCGCTGGCTGTGAATCTATTAATTTAGCTGATTTAAAGTCTATCTGGTTGCATGAACAATTGGCCTATTACCAAGCTGCGCACGCTAAACTGACAAAGCAGCATAAATGTAGCGAATGGTTGGTCAAATTGTCGATATTTATTCCTGTTGGACTGTTATGTTTGTTATTTATTCCTGTGTGTTATCAATTTTTAACCACTCAAGAATGGGCTGGGGTTGAAGTAAAAAATTGGCTGGTATTTACCAGTGCCTTGTTGCCGCTATCGGCAGCGGCAGTGGAAATGATGGCAAATAATAACTCAGTGAAAGAGTTATTAACTCAATACCAGTCGAGCGCGAAACTCACCCAACAAGCGGTAGATATACTCGCTGGTTGCGATAACGACAGCCATGCAAATAAAGTCTTGTTAGAAATTGGCCATGCGTTGTCGCTGGAACACTTTATTTGGGCGCAGACAACTCAGCAAAAAGAGCTATCTGCAGCCCATGGTGGTTAATGAAGGATTGACGCATGTTTGATGCATTTATTAGCCACGCTAGTCGAGACTATGACCTAGTCGCCGAGCTTGTTGAGTTTTTAGAAGAGCAGCAACTAGTGTGTTGGTTAGCACCGCGCAATATTCCAGCTTCGGCGCATTATGGTGCTGAAATTGTTAAAGGTATTGAACAAAGCCAGGTACTGGTACTGGTATTAACTGAGCATTCGAATCACTCTAGTGCTGTGGCAAAAGAGGTTGAACGAGCCTTTAGTAAAGGTAAAAAGATTATTCCGCTGCGTTTGCAAGATATAGCACCGAGTGCAGATTTAGAATTTTATATTTCAAGCTGCCAGTGGATTGATAGTCTTGAATATGCCTCCCAGCAAAAAAGCAGGTATCAGTTGGCTGAACAAATTAAAAGCCTACCAAATGCAGCTACTAGCAAACAAGCTAACTCAGCCTTACCTAGCCGCAAAAGTAAAAAATCACCTTCGCACTGGTCGACAGCAATAATTGCTGCGGCAGGATCTGTGTTTGTATTGGTCATGCTGTTGTTATTTGCTGGTTGGAAAGTTGAACCTGTAGATGAACATTTGGCTGAAGTAAAAACGGCACAAAATACCAGTGTTGAACCACAAGCTGCGGTAGATGATCCACATTTGTGGTTAAGCCAAGGGCAAAAAAAACTGCGTCAATTAATTATGGATGCAGACCTAGAAGGCTTAAATAAGTTTTTGGCAAATAAAGATAACCTAGCGCTGTTAACCGAAAGAGAAGGTGAATTGGGTTTGCCTTTGTTGTTGGATATGATCAAATTGAAAACGACAAATTTGGATAAAGTGATACAAGCTTTAGTCGACAAGGGACATTTTGATCCAAACCAGCTCTTTACTAGCTACTCAAATATGCCGATGGAAGAGGTTTATTATTTTTGGCCAGTACAGCAAACTTATTTGCTTAACCTTGCTTCTGTTTACGAACGACTCGGTACTTTTTCTGTTTGGCAACAGCATGTTGAGCAACAATTTGGCTATAAGCTGCCAGAGCAGTGGCAAGCTCAATATCAAAAATCGCAATACCCGAGTGATATTGAGGGGTTATACAACTCAAGCTCAGGCAAAGTGACTTATACCGCTCAATTGTTCAGCCATTTAGTTGATAATCAGTCTGTATTCGTTGTGTTGAATAAACAACCTAATATAGCCGCGAGCACTATGTTGTTGTCAAATGGCGTAGAAATTCCACTGAGCTCAGACAATTGGCAATGGATCACTCAAGTACAAATGCCAGATAAAAATTGGTATTTAATCGAGCAGCAGGAAAAGGCTGTTAAATAAACTCTTAAAATTTGCATGTGCTTGGGCAATAATCTAGAGCAAAATTTCTTTTTCATGGGCGAAGCTAGACCGAAGCACCGCTTCGCAGCTTGCTGAGGTGGAGCTACGGAAGGCGACAGGGCCTGCTCTTCATGGATGAATAGTCTACTCAAGATTAGATTGTGCCCACAAGCCCACTATTCCTCCAGCTCATCTTCCTCTTCAAACTCAATGCCCATTTCTGTCATTATCTGCCTAGCTTCAGCAGGAATACGATGAACTGCATCTTTGGCTAAGTCTTCATCGGTTGGCAATGGTTGGCCGGTAAATGCGTGTAAAAACGCTTCACACAATAACTCACTGTTGGTTGCATGTTTAAGATTATTAATTTGTCTGCGGGTACGTTCGTCGGTTAAAACTTTCAAAACATTGGTTGGAATAGATACAGTGATCTTTTTAACTTTTTCACTCTTTTTGCCGTGCTCGACATAAGGGTGAATATAGTTTCCATCCCAAATTGTTGGGCCATTACGTTTTGTCATTGTTATTCGTACCTAAATTTAAAATTATGCCCAAACAAAATGGTCATTGGGTAAGTTGGTTATAAAGTATATAATGTAAAAATTTCCGCAATACAGGTCAAATAAGATAAATCACTTGACCCATATAGTGCATAACGATACATTTTAGCCGTATAGACGTCTAAAATAAACCCAAAGTAGCAGAATTTATGAGCAAAAAAAATTTAGCAACCATCGCAGTGCGTGGTGGTATTGAATCGGATGGCCAATATAACGCCGTTGTTCCACCAATTTATTTATCAAGCACCTATGCGTTTGAAGGTTTTAACCAAAAAGGTCCATACGATTATAGCCGTTGTGGCAACCCATCGCGTGACATTTTAGCTAATACATTAGCTGAATTAGAGCATGGTGCACATGGTGTTGTTACTGCAACTGGTACAGCTGCTATTCACTTAGTTTGCCAATTATTACGCCCAGACGATTTATTAGTTGTGCCACACGATTGTTACGGTGGCAGTTATCGATTATTTGTCAACTTAGCGCAACGTGGCGCGTTTAAACTGCAAGTTATCAATCAAACTAATCAACAAGAGTTAGATGCGGCTTTCGCGGCTAAACCAAAAGTTATTTGGGTAGAAACACCAAGTAACCCGTTATTGCGCATTAGCGACTTAAGCGACATTTGTGCTCGCGCTAAACAAACTGAAACTTTAGTGGCAGTAGACAATACTTTCTTGTCACCGGTATTCCAACAACCACTTACTTTAGGTGCAGACATAGTTGTCCATTCAACCACAAAATACATCAATGGTCATAGCGACGTTGTTGGTGGTGTTGTGGTTACTAAAACTAAAGAGTTAGGTGAAGAGCTAGCATGGTGGGCAAACTGTATCGGTATTACAGGTTCAGCATTCGACAGCTACATGACTTTACGTGGCGTACGCACTTTAGTTCCACGTATGAAACAACACCAAGAAAACTCATTGGCTTTAGTTGATGTATTAAAAGACCACCCAGCGGTAGATAAGGTATATCACCCAAGTTTACCAAGCCATCCTGGTCATGAAATTGCCAAAAAACAACAACACGGTTTTGGTGCTATGTTGTCGTTCGAATTAAAAGGCACAACCGACGAAGTCACGCGTTTTATCGACAAGTTAGAACACTTCAGTCTAGCTGAGTCGTTAGGTGGGACTGAAAGTTTAGTTTGTCACCCATCTACCATGACACACGCTGCTATGGATGAAGCCGCACAATTAAAAGCAGGCATTACTCAAACATTAGTGCGTTTTTCTGTTGGTATTGAAGACAGCAGCGAATTAGTTGCAGATGTAAAACAAGCGTTAGATGCGCTGTAACATCCTTCCTTGAACACTTGAATAGCCCGCTGATATATAGCGGGCTTTTTTGTTTTTAGAAACGCGTGAGTTTGTTGTACAAAGATTTGGCTAGATAAATTGGCCATTGCTCAATATCTCTGTTGGAATTTACCTGAACATTCTTTGCAGTTAACTTGTAACCCTTTTTAAGCTCAGATTTTTTCATCAAAGCAACTAGGCTTTTTGCCTTGGTGTTGTTGCCACTTTTAACCTCTATAGGGATAGGAGTTCCATCTTTTCCTTGAATAATGTATTCAACTTCTAAATCACCTTTTTTGTATGAATAAATATTAGAGGCGTGCGGCGAAGTATGAGAGCTCAACATTTCATTTAAAACAAACACCTCCGCAAGGAATCCATTGAAGGCAAAATCTTTGTTCCTGATTTGGGTAAATTGTATATCTAACATAGCATTTAGTAATCCAATATCAGTTAGACATAATTTAAATAACGATTCTTTGACCATAGCTTTTAATGGAAATTTTTGATTCACCGTATCAATCTGATGGATGCGTCTGACCAATTTTAGTCGTTCCAGAAATGAGACGGGTGAACTTACCTCGTTATAAGTCGTTTTTCTATTGTTCATCGCATCTCGAAATTTGAAACGCGGCATTGGTTTTTCTTCGTGGGTGAGAGACAGCTGTACAGGTATGCTTTTGTAGATCCTTTCTGTGATCATTGGCGATACTTTGTCATCTTCAGCAAATTTGCCAAAATCCATTATGTAATCATCAATAATGTTATTTTGCTTTTCTCGAACGTTGTTTAATCTTGTAATAATATTTGTGTTTGGCGCATTCCAGGCTTGAATAGCTGCGGGCATTCCACCTACATACAGATATTCTCTGAATGCTGTCATCAACTTGTCATGTGCAAGTTCAGATATTACATTTGGCTCTTTATGCAGATAATTGGCCAGTAACTCGTTATCAGTTGCCCATAAGAATTCTTCAAAGGTAAATTGATGAATGGTCATTCTAACGGTTTTGCCAACAGGAAACCTTCCGAATAGACCGATGTTTGAGCCAGTCGCTATTAGGTGAATATCAGGTGCATCTTGGCTAAAAAATTTTAACGACTCGAGTGCATTCCGACACAAGCCTACTTCTTCAAAAAACAATAGATCTGTTTCGCGGTTAAATATTTGATTAGTCGCTAACTGAACTTCTTCTAAAATATTATCAACGGATAGCGAGCCGTTAAAAATTGAATGTAAACTTGGATCTTTCATGAAATCCAATTTTAAAATGTTATTAAAATACTTTGGGGCAATGACTTGTTCAACTAAATAACTTTTTCCGACTTGGCGAGCGCCGTCAATCAGTAAGGGATGCCTTTCCTTTGTATTGATCCAGGATTTGATTTTTTCTTCGTAAATTCGTTTAAACTTAACCATTGTAGCTAGTCTTGACCAATTGCCTTATAGCTAGAATATCAGTGGTTGCGACTTTTTCAAGGGAAAGTTTAGTTTGTGTTGAGACTTATTTTGATGTTTTGGGAGCTGTTGGCGTGACTTTTTTCTACTAATGCTTCATGTGGCTTTGAAATGCAATTTATCGAAGCTTCAAAACTCAATAGGTGTACAATTCTCTTTGGTCTTTCAAAGCATGCAAAACCAGCAAAACTAAGTTATCCTTTAACTAGTTTTCTCAACAATACCGACAATTTTATGTTTGTGGGTATTTATGAATAATAAGTGAATATATATTCAAGTCTTGCTTGTTATTCGGTTTTTGTTTGGTTAATATATAAACACTTTATGACGCGCACAGAGTTAACGAGAAATCGTTCGCTCTGTGCGCTTTATTTTTTGTTGTTGATTGCTACAATACGCCTTTGGTTTTGCGCTGGGAGTGGGGAATATGATTCGAGTATCTATCGTTGGAGCAAGTGGTTATGCTGGTGCTGAGTTAGCAGGCTTAATCCATAAACATCCTGAATTTGAAATTGCAGGTTTATACGTATCTGAAAATAGTGCAGATGCTTACAAAGCATTTTCGGCACTACATGGTAAATATGCATATCAAATCGACCGTACATTAATTCCAATTAGCGAAAGTCAAATCGCTAAATTAGTACCAGAATGTGACGCTATATTCTTATGTACACCACACGAAGCTAGTGTTGAAATGGCTGCGCGTATTGTTGAAGCCGGTGGTGTGGTTTTTGATTTATCTGGTGCTTACCGTTTATCTGATTTATCTGTTATCAAAGACTACTATGGTTTTGCGCATACTTATCCAGAATTATTATCGCAAGCTGTATACGGTTTAGCAGAATGGAATACTGCGGATATCCGTAACGCTAACCTAGTCGCTGTACCTGGTTGTTACCCAACTGCGTCATTAACTGCATTAAAACCTTTGCAAGAAGCTAAGTTAATTGATAGCGCAGTTATTCCAAACATTAACGCTGTTAGTGGTGTGTCTGGTGCAGGCCGTGCAGCTAAGTTATCTAACAGCTTTTGTGAAGTAAGCTACAATCCATATGGTGTGTTTGGTCATCGCCATCAGCCAGAAATTGCTGAGCATTTATCTAACCCAGTTATTTTCACGCCTCATTTGGGTAACTTTAAGCGCGGTATTTTGGCAACCATTACGTTAAAACTAAAAGACGGCACCAATATTCAACAAATCAACCAAGCGTATAACGATGCTTACGAAGGTAAAAAGTTAGTACGTTTACGTCAGTCGTGGCCTGCAATTCAAAATGTCGAAGGCACACCTTTTGTTGATTTACATTGGGCGTTAGACGAAAAAACTGGTTATTTAATTGTCGTCAGTGCCATTGATAACGTATTAAAAGGTGCATCTTCACAAGCTGTGCAATGCGCCAATATTCGATTTGGTTTCGACTCAAGCCGAGGTTTAATCTAAATGGCTAAAACCTTAGTAATTAAAGTTGGTGGTGCGTTATTAGAAGACGCTGAGTGCCTAAAAGCATTTTTTGTTGAGCTAAAGCGCATTCGTGAAACTCAACCTGTGGTTGTGGTTCATGGCGGGGGGGCTTTAGTACAAAAACTGTTAACCGACTTAGGGTTAAAAAGCGAAAAGAAAAACGGTTTACGTATTACCCCAGCTGAGCACATCCCTTATGTAGTAGGTGGCTTGGCTGGTAGTGCAAATAAACAAATGGTTGCAACTGCCAAAGCGGTTGGTGATTTAGCCGTAGGCATTTCTTTAGCCGACGGTGGTGAAATCAACTGTTTTGTCCCAGATGCTGATTTAGGCTGTGTTGGTCAAGTTGGTGGTGGTCATGTGGGTTTAATCGAGTCTTTAGTTAAAGCCGGTTATTTACCTTTGGTCAGCTCAATTGGTTGTGATGAAAACGGCCAATTATTGAATGTAAATGCAGACCAAGCAGCAGAAGCAATCGCAAAAATGTTACGTGGCCAATTATTATTGTTGTCGGATGTAGACGGCATTTTAGATGGCGACAAACAAGTAATTCCTCAAATGACCAAGGTACTTGCCCAGCAACTGATTGCTGATGGTGTGATTACCGATGGCATGATAGTGAAAGTGAATACCGCAATAGACACAGCAACCGAGTTGGCTGCCCCTATAGGTATTTTAAACTGGCGCAACCCAGCGTTAATTGGCCAGTGGCTACAAGATCAGTCTTGTGGTACCACAGTGCAGCCTGAATAACGTCAGTCAGACAAATTTAGAAGCGGAGCAGGATCTTGCAAAACTTTCTTAGCGTACAAGACTATAGCAAAGAGCAATTGCTTGAAATTATTAAGCTAGCAGTCGATTTTAAACAAAACCCAGCTAAGTATAGCCAAGTATTAGCGGGTAAAAGCATTGCAACTATTTACGAAAAACCGTCACTGCGTACACGTGTCAGTTTTGACGTAGGTATAGCTAAAATGGGCGGTCACGCGGTTTATTTAGACCAACAAAACGGTCAATTAGGTAAACGTGAGTCAGTTAAAGATTTTGCACTGAACTTATCCTGTTGGGTGGATGCTATTGTTGCGCGTGTATTTGAACACGGCACTTTAGTTGAAATGGCAAAACACGCCAATGTTCCAGTGATCAACTCATTATGTAATTTATATCACCCTTGCCAAGCAATGGCAGATTACCAAACTTTATATGAAGTAAGAGGCGGCTCA
This sequence comes from Catenovulum agarivorans YM01, assembly GCF_000281085.1. Taxonomy (GTDB): domain Bacteria; phylum Pseudomonadota; class Gammaproteobacteria; order Enterobacterales; family Alteromonadaceae; genus Catenovulum; species Catenovulum agarivorans. Next base: position 209,943 of record NZ_JH767522.1, on the reverse strand, counting down.
TTAGAAGGTGCGTCTATTGCTTATATTGGTGACGGTAACAATGTGGCGCATTCACTTATGTTAGCTGGTGCTATTTTAGGTGTTGATGTACGAGTGATCACCCCATTAGGTTACTCAGCAGACGCTAATATCATTCAGTTGGCGCAGAAGTTGGCAGAAGAAAACGGTGGCAAAATTAGCATTAGCCACGACGTTGATTTAGCCAATGGCGTAGAAGCCATCTACAATGATACATGGATTTCTATGGGCGACTCAAAGTCGCTTGAAGATATACAAAAAATCTTTGCACCTTACCAAACAAATGCCGCTTTAATGGCAAAAACAGGTGCAAAATACTTTATGCACTGCCAACCAGTTTATCGAGGTATCGAAGCAACTGATGAAGTGGTTGACGGTGAAGGTTCGTTGTTAATTCAGCAGGCAGAAAACCGTATGCACGCGCAAAATGCGGTTTTAATGACGCTATTGTCCAAGTAGGAGCATATTTAAATGTCAGATATTAAAAAGGTTGTATTAGCCTACAGCGGTGGCTTAGATACTTCGGCTATCATTCCATGGTTAAAAGAAACTTATCCAGGTTGTGAAGTTGTTGCTTTCTGTGCTGATGTTGGACAAGGCGAAGAAGAGTTAGAAGGTATTCAAGAAAAAGCAATTGCTTCTGGTGCAACTGAATGTCACGTAGTTGATTTGAAAGAAGAATTTGTTAAAGAATACATCTACCCAATCGTTAAAACGGGTGCTGTATACGAAGGTGAATACTTATTAGGTACGTCTATGGCGCGCCCAGTAATTGCTAAAGCGCACGTTGAAGTTGCGTTAAAAGTAGGTGCTGACGCTGTATGTCATGGTTGTACTGGTAAAGGTAATGACCAAGTACGTTTTGAGTCTTGTTTTGCTGCATTAGCACCACACTTAAAAGTAATCGCGCCATGGCGTGAGTGGTCTATGCGTTCACGTGAAGACCTATTAAACTACTTAGCAGAGCGCAACATTCCGTGTTCAGCTTCATTAACTAAAATCTACAGCCGCGACGCAAACGCATGGCACATTTCACACGAAGGTGGTGAAATTGAAGATCCATGGAACGAGCCGTCAAAAGGCATTTGGACTATGACAGTTGATCCTATGGATGCACCTGACGAGTCTGAAACTGTCCAACTTTCTTTCGATAAAGGTGAATTAGTAGCTGTAGATGGCCAAGAATTATCACCTTATAACGCTTTAATGTACTTAAACAAAAAAGCAGCAGCACACGGTGTTGGTCGTATTGATATAGTTGAAAACCGTTTAGTTGGTATGAAGTCTCGTGGTTGTTACGAAACGCCAGGCGGTACTGTATTAATGAAAGCGTACAAAGCGCTTGAGTGCATGATTTTAGATAAAAACGCGCTTAAATTCCGTGAGCAAGTTGGTTTAGAGTTCTCTCACGTAATTTATGATGGCCGTTGGTTCACTCAGTTGGCTAAATCATTATTAGCTGCGGGTGCTTCTTTTGCTGAAGAAATTACTGGTGATATCGTTGTACGTTTATACAAAGGTCACGCAACAGTTATTCAACGTCGTACACCAAACAGCTTGTATAATGAAGAATTCTCAACATTTGGTGAAGACGAAGTTTACAACCAAAAAGATGCAGAAGGTTTCATCCGATTATTCAGCTTATCTAGCCGTATTAAAGCGTTAAACGAACTAGAGAAAAAGGCAGGTAAATAATGGGACTTTGGGGCGGCCGTTTTACCGGTCAAACAAGTGATTTATTTAAAGAGTTTAACGACTCTTTGCCAGTAGATTACCGTATGGCTGAACAAGACATTATTGGTTCGGTCGCTTGGTCACGTGCGTTAGCTTCGGTTAACGTACTGACTGCTGATGAACAGCAAAAGTTAGAAGCTGCACTCAATGCATTATTAGCAGAAGTGCAAGCTGATCCAAAAGTTATTTTGCAGTCTGACGCGGAAGACATCCACAGCTGGGTTGAAGGCAAATTAATTGAAGCAGTGGGCGATTTAGGTAAAAAATTGCACACAGGTCGTAGCCGTAATGACCAAGTAGCAACCGACTTAAAACTTTGGTGTCGTAAACAAGGTGAAGAGTTATCTGAATTATTAGCAGCGTTAATTGATGCGTTAGTCACTTTAGCAGAGCGTGAGCAAGACACTGTATTACCGGGTTATACCCATTTACAACGTGCTCAGCCAGTGACTTTTGCACACTGGTGTTTAGCTTATGTAGAAATGTTCGAGCGCGACAAACAGCGTTTGAGCAATGCTTTAGAGCTAATGAATGCATCACCATTAGGTTGTGGCGCATTAGCTGGTACAGCATACGCAATTGACCGTGAAGTGTTAGCACAAGACCTAGGTTTTGCCCGTGCAACACGCAACAGCTTAGATTCAGTATCAGACCGTGACCATGTATTAGAGTTATTATCGGTTGCGTCTATTTCATCTGTGCATTTATCGCGTATGGCAGAAGACATTATCTTCTACAATACAGGTGAAGCTGGTTTCTTAGAAATGGGCGACGAAGTAACCTCTGGTTCATCGTTAATGCCACAGAAGAAAAACCCAGATGCGATGGAGCTTATCCGTGGTAAAGCGGGTCGTGTAGTTGGTTCATTAACTGGTATGATGGTTACTATGAAAGCCTTACCTTTGGCATACAACAAAGACATGCAAGAGGACAAAGAAGGTTTATTCGATACAGTAGACACTTGGGGCATTTGTTTAAAAATGGCCATTTTGTGTATCGAAAGCATTAAAGTAAACAAAGAGCGCACTTATCAAGCTGCGCAACAAGGTTACTCAAATGCAACCGAATTGGCTGACTATTTAGTAGCTAAAGGCATTCCATTCCGTGAAGCGCACCACATAGTTGGCCGTGCTGTGGTTGGTGCAATTGCTTTAGGTAAACCACTTGAAGATTTACCAATTGCTGAGTTAAAAACTTTCAGTGACGTTATTGAAGAAGATGTATACCAGCATCTAACAATTGAAGCTTGTTTAGAAAAACGTGTTGCTAAAGGCGGTACGTCGAAAGAACAAGTTAAAGCTGCATTGGCTGCGTACAAAAAGTAAATCTTAAAATCTCTTTTCTAGATGATTTTTCTAAAAAGCTGCCTGAGATGGCAGCTTTTTTGTAAATGCTACTCTCTTTCAACCTTATATCTAAACGCTAATTGTGGGTTAGTCTGCATATTATCTCGCTGTTTAAATTGAATAACCCGTGAGTTATCTTTTTTAAGGCAATTTAATACTTGCTGAATTGCAGCTGGGTCATATTTAAGCGCTGTGTACTCGGCTTTTAACGCGAACTCTGCAGGATACACAAATAAATTATCCGACAATTTACCCGCAAGTGTTTTGGCATCTTGCATTTCGAGCTGTTCAAACTTTTTATTACTGTCGTCTATGTATTCAAGATAAGCTTTTTCATTTAACGCGCTTTGCTGCAAATTGCCCAAGTGGCGGTAAACCATATCAATTATCTGTTGGCGGTTATTTTCGCCAGTTTCAGTCAGTGCCATCTCAACCGACAGGTAGCCACTTGTGGCAAATTGGTCTGGTGTGTTGTCAATATACAGTCGGCTAATATAGTTAGACTCTAATAACCAGCTGTTTAATGATGATGCATTGTCATTAGTTAATAACCAGGCAATATATTCATTTGGGTTGGTTTGCCAATCGGTTAAGTTGTTTGGGATAAAAAACTGTACAATCAATCGGTTTGATAAATTCTTCAAATAGCTTGTTGGTTCAATATATAAGGTACGCGGCAAGTTGTCTTTTGGGTATGCTTCAACTGTAATTTTTTTTGCTGTAACTTGTAAATTGGGGATAAAACTAAAATAAGTTTCAGCGTAGCCAGCGAGTTTATCTAAACTTTCCGAGCCGACTATAGCTAAGGTAATATTGTTGGCTGAAAATCTTGTATTGTAATGGTGTAATAGCTGTTGGCGTATTACTTTTGCATCTTCTAACGAATCACTTTTAGCTACATAGTTGGTTGGATCACCCTCAAAAAAACTAATTGGATGTAATGGATTGGCATCGGCAAAAAACATCTTTTTAAATTCTTTTGCTTTAACAACTCTATGCCTATTGAGTGAGCGAATACCCCGTTTAGTTTCTTTAACGGTAAAGTCACCTTGCAGCATTTTCTGAAACATAGGTAATGCTTTTTCAATTTTATCTTGCGTGACATGGAAGCCTAATTCGGTTGAAGTACTAAAGGTTTTTGCAACAGTTGTGTCTTCTTTATCCGCACCTAAAAAACGCACACGTCTAGCGTTTTCAAAATAATTCAAGAAAGAGTAACGTACTGTACCACCAAAGAATAAATGTTCAAACAAATGAGCAAACCCTCGTTGGTCAGTTGGGTCGTTTATCGAGCCTTCACCCAAGCGTAAATTGACTGAAAATTCGTCTAATTCAGGATCTGAAACCACTATGGTACGAATGCCATTGCTTAGGGTGAGATAACCGTAATCTCGAGAGTCGTTTGCTGGTTTTAGTACTGAATTTATTTGTGGGGTTTGGCTGAGTTTGAGTTGAGCTATTGTCGTGTTAGTGGTGCAACTGGCTAAAAATACTACAAGTGCAAGAATGTACCGATTCATCCTGATTTTTTCCTATTCCGTTAGTTTGGGGTTAATCCTAGGGATTGTTTCTGTAAAACAACAGTCTTTTAAGTCAATCGTTTAAAATTAATGATGGATGGTGACAGTTTGTTGTTGTTTTGTAAAGTTTAAATGATTGTTTTTGGTTGTTGTTGATCTTTTTGTTGGTTTTGTGTTTAAATAATTGCGCCTTATTTGTAACTAACTTGTAACAATATTCGTCGGTAAGGCTCACACAATTCACACAACAACTAACAAGGTATCATTATGTTGAAACGCAACATTATCACACATGCAGCTATTGCTGCGTTTGCTATGGCTGGGGCTGCGAATGCAGCTTGTCCAAGTACTAACCCAAACCATTCTTCAAATGTAGGTTATTTAGCAGCAGGTAAAGTTATTTATGATTCAGCAAACAATCAAATTCGCTTAACTGGCTCAGGTAATGCTTCAAATTTAGAAGATGCGTTGAACTTGGCTACACGAACAGGCAAGCAGCTGGTTATTGAAACTAACTCAAATAACAATAAATTTCACACCATTAGCAAAACAATCAAAATTAATATCAAACGAACACTTAAAGTCAGTACTACTGACAAAGTTACTTTTAAAGGCAGTTCAAGTTTAGACGGCGACTTAATTGCATTAAAAGGCACCTCAAGCACTAGCGAATGTAATACCACTGGCAGCACTGGCAATACAATCAAGCCTGGTGTTGTGTGGCGTGGTGGTCGCTTTATTATGGCCGACGCTAAAGTGTCTACTGTTGTCCCTGGTGGCCAGTCTGCTAACTTGTCGCCTGCTTCACAAAAAGGAACGTCTGCAACGGCTGATGGTTTAAGTATTCGTGGTGAAGTTGATGATCCTAATTCAAGCAACGCAAATGATCGTATTCTAGTATTGGGGCATATCGATGTGCAAAACATCAAGTTTTATGGCACTTCTCCAGGCAGTACACAAAACTATCGATATGCGGGTGGTGACAGCGGTATTTTAATGGTTGGTGCAAGCCGTGCTACTTTCAAAAACAATAGATTTTATGGTGTACGTGACGCTGGTATTTACGTGAGTGCCGATAACTATAAAGGTCATCTCGGCGACAATTACACTATGGAAAACAATTATGTTGAGCGAGCTTACGACGGTTTAACCTCCAAGCGTGGTGCCGACAAAATAACTTTTAAAAATAACGATTTGAATGATGTGGTAGTGGGCATCAGTACCAAAAACCGTAATTCTGGCTCAGCATGGACTGCTTCTGATATCACTGTAACCGGTAACGAAATTACTAAAACAGTTCGAGGCATTAGTTTAGAGCGCGCTAACGATGTAACCATTAGCAATAATAAAATTAAAGATGTGGGCGCGACTGTAGGTGGCAACAGCCGACCTTCAAGCAACTCATTTGATAAAACTTTTTATGAAGCGATCAGCTTAAACGGTGTAACCAATATTAATTCAATAGATGGTAACGAAATTAGAGGAGTTAACCCTGCTAATTCGGCAGATAAGGTATACGCTTTGGTTTACCGTAAACACGATGGCCAATCAACCGACAACACGCGACCTACTTTTACTGTTTTCAGTGCTAACAATCCAGCTATTAGTGGGGTAGATGGTTATGTGAAACTAGGCTCAGCAGGGAACTAGGTTTAATTTATTCAAGGTTCAAGGCAAGCAATTGCTTTGAACCTGATGTTGCTTGAAATTGGTTTAGTTGTCCAGATTTTCGCTTAGTTTAATAGGTGCCCAGGTCCTATGGTGTTAGACAAACTCTCTTTTGCATTAGGCTGTGCATTCTCAACAGCTGTTTCTGTTATTCTTTACAGCAATTTTGTCAGTTCACTCCAGCCGATAGACATAAAATACGCCGCCAAAACAGCCTCAACCAAACAGTCATCGAACTCGCCCAATTATGAGAATGCTGTCAGCTCTGCTGATGAATTCGCCCAGCTTGATATGGAAGCAACAGGTGAGGGGGAGTTTTCAGAGCAAACCCATCAGTTTCGAGACTTCGCCAGCATATTAGCTGCAGGCTTAAGTGAATATGAAATTGGCTTGCTTGGTGATATGGAAACAGTGCCGCACGCAGATGCATTGCAAAATAACCCACAACTGCTCAATCAGGTGGTAGACAACATTTTGTATTTGCAAGATTCGCCTACACGTGATTATTTAATCAATGTGCTTAAACAAAGTTCAGATAGTTATATGGAGCAGGCTGGATTTTATCTAGTTGCGTCTGAGCGTGTGTTAGATCAAATGTCAGGTGTTGCGCTGATTATGAACATCAATCAAGCAGAGTTAAAGGTAACGGCTTTAGAGCAATTAGCGGCACAGCAAATAGATAGCCAAGCGACCAAATACTTGCTGCAACATTTACGCATTGCTGACGATATTCAACATAACCCTAGAATAAAACAGGTAGTAGATGTTTTATTTAACAATACAAACGACAGTGAGCTCAAAGCTTTAGCGTTGCAAGCTAGCGCTCCTGCAGGGCAGATACCCGACAGTATGTTTAATCAAATATTTGTATTAGTTGATTCTGCTAACCCACAAGCAAGTTTTCAAGGGCTAGAAGCGTTAAATGGCTGGTTACATAACAGAGAAGTTTTGTTCAATTCTAATCAAATTGCAGATGCGCGCGAGCGAGTTAATGCAATAGCCGATGACCGCAGCTTCAGCATTGAAACTCGCATGAAAGCATTGGAGCTATTGGGTTATCTACAATAACTTTAATTCGGGATAACATAGTTATGGTTAATAAACATGCTATTGTGGGTTTTGTATTGGGTGTTGTTGTGGCAAGCACGCTTGTGAGTTTTGTGCTGTTACCACGCACGCAACAAAGCAGTTCAGCTCTAATCTCAGTTGATGACAAACATCAGTCTGTGGTTGAGTTAACTGAGCAAAACCATCCAAGTGATAGGCTAGTACATAATTGGACTTCATTGTTTAATACCCCATTAACACAGCAAGAAGCTGAATGGATAGAAGAGGTACCTGTTTACGACCATGCAGCTCAACTTGCTGCAGATAATAATTTATTGCAGTCGTTTATCAGCAGTTTTTTTCAGATGGACGACACCCCAACTAGGCATTTTTTGACTCGTGTGATGTTAGTTGCAGATGCTAGTGTACAAGAGCAAGCGATAAAACACTGGTTAAGCTCAAAGCGCCAGCTCGATTTAGATACAGCGGTATTCGTTGTTATGTATATGCAAAATCAGCAAATAAGAATAAAGCTGATCATTGAACTGATTCGAAATCAGCAATTTTCGCCGCAGATGCAACAGTATCTGTTTGCACATATCAGACGTGATGATGAATTGATCAAATCTGCTGTATTAAACCCATATATAGCAGAATTTATTGAATCAACAAATGACCCTATCTTACGTGCATACGCGCTAAAAACGTTTAATCCACAACCTGCAGTTAGTGATGAGGTTTTTGACTACCTAATTGCTTTAACAGAGTCAGAGCATAGCCAAATTTGTTATCAAGGGATGAATGTGCTCAATGAATGGTCTTACACATTTACGAACGCTTTTTCAATTCAGCAGCTTGCCAAGATGCGACAGGCTGCCAACAGAGTAATTGCAAATAGCGCAGCTGATATATCGCTGCGCTACAAAGGGTTAGAGTGGTTAGAGAATATTGATTGATTGCTTAAAATCCACTGCGCAACTTTAGCCGTGTCCCAAATATATCCAGGGTATTGATGTTGTGGATATATAGGTTGGTTGTCTGCCCGCACTCTATTTGGGAAGTGCATAACAGGTAACCTAAACTTTTTGCCTTTTGATGTGCTAAGGTGGATGTTTGTTAGATATTTGGTATCTGCATTTGTGGTTTTGCCTACATGCACAACCTGATCTTTAGTTCGTAATAAATCAACAAATGTTAGGCAAGCACTGAAACAATCTTGCGCAGTTAACAAGATCACTTTACCGGCAAAGTCTTGTTGGCGAGTATTCTCTTGATATATATAGCTGAATAACTCGGACTGTTGTTGTTTGGTTAACACTAATGCTTGCTTGGCATTTTTGTGATTCTTGAGTAACCGAGATAATCGGCTTATTGTATCCAATTCAAACTGTTTTTTTGGTGGAATTGTATTTTGCTCGGCTTGTTCAAACAAATTAAGGTGATGTTGATAAAACTCAATGAGTTGCTTTGAAGCTTTGACATGTGCGATTGGCTCGGCTGTACCTGTGTAACGTAAACTGGTGATTGACGGGTAGATAGATTGTATGAGCTGAGCCATATAATACAGTGAGCCACCTTGGTTGCCGCGTAAGTCGACAACTAATGTGTCATCATCTGTTAGTTGCTGAACTTGCTTGAGCACTGTGTTGTAGTGAGCGACTTTTTTACTCGACAAGGTAAAAGAAGGCACACTCACCCATGTTAAATCACTTTTATTCTCAATCCCCAATTGCGGTTTTTTACCTTGGTTGAGCTTTTTGCCAAGATTCTGCCAGTCGTCTTTGGTTTGTTTTAGTCCTTCGGCCCCTTGCCAGGTTAATGCGTAGTTTTTTAGTGAACCATCGATTAGCTGAAATTGACAGTTTGAAAAATGTTGCTGAGCGAGTATCGGATATAAGTGTGGAAAGCTGAAAGTAAACAATGCGGTAGCTGAGCTTGTATCAATTTGCGCGCGTTGGTCTATATAAGGCAATATTTTTTGGTGGTAAATATGGTGCGCTTTTTGTTGATCACAGCTTTGCAATTTTGCACCAGCTGGTGGTAAATCTATTGGCCAGTTCTGGCTGGTATGGCCAACAATAAATTCATCTTCGACTAAATCGACAAAAAAGCCACTCCATTTAGCATAAGATAAATCAGATTCTGTATCTGTAAAATTTACTAAGAATACTCGGGTCAATGGAATGCGCAGACACAGTTTGCACTTGGTATATCTTCGGGCTGACATATGCGGCTCTTTGTAACCCAAAATATAATAATTGAGCAAGGCGGTTGCGTCGTGCTGGGTTTTTACTAATGGCAGCTTTTCTTCTACCAACTTGTCACCGTTGTGCCACCAAGCAATAAACTCTTGGTTGTCTTCTGGTTTCAAAAAAGCGGGGTGGGTTGCTTTAATTTGTTGTTTAATTTCATTCACATCCGCTTTCACTTGGCTCTGAAATGATGAGTTGTTCGAGCAAGCTGATAGCAGAACGGCTAAGATGCTGATGATAAGTAATGCAGTTGTTTTCATATTAATCCTTATTAAATTGACAATCAGCGTCCGAGTTCAAAATGCTGAAAGTTTGCTGAGACCCATTTCTAATCTCTTCACCTTGTTCACTAAAGAGTAAAACTATTCGGCCGTCCGTACGCCTAAATACGTTAGGTTTTGCGATATGACCTATGCTTTCATCGGCAACCAAATATTCTTTACCTAGATCACCTTGGCTGTTTACACAGCGTCGCCATAAGCTCCAATGACCAATCTTTCGGTTGAACCCATGGCTATAATACAAATCTATATTGCCGTCTTGGCGTAAAAAGGGAATGGCGTCATGTACGGTAAATGTAGTATCTGTAACAATTTTTTCGGGCTGCCAAGTTTGGCCCTGATCATGTGATATTTGATATCTAGATTTAAGCGTGTATTTAACTTTGCCATTACTTCTTAATTGATCAGTGGGAAAGGTACGTTGGTAGGTATAAATTAGTGAGCCATCGCCAAAGCTGGCAATTGCGGGCATAAAACCTTTAAAGCCTGATTGGTTCGTACTTGTGAAATCCGTGCCATTTTCACTAACAGCAAAGCCTAATTCGCAGCACTTAATTTTACGGTAAACCATATAATATTGGCCGTTATGGTAGTGGAAATATGGCCAACTACCTACCTCAATATCATGGTTTAAAGTGACTTGTGTTACAGCTGTTAATCGGCCATCTGGCATGACTTGGCCTTTTAAAATTGTAGCTGGTTTTTTCCTTATGCTATCGCCATAAGTAAAATATAACCACTGGCGTTCTTTTTCTTTAACCAACCCCGACAATGTGCTGAATTGTTTGTTTTGGGTAAATTGAGTTGTTGGTGATATTTTTTCCACTGCTTTTTGTTTGTCGACTATCTCGCTTAAGTGTATCGACTTATCTTTGAAATTTAGCCCTTCAGATCTTTCAAAGAACACATATTGTTTATTGCCAATTTCAGCATATTGGGCATTCGAATTAAATTTATCTCGACCGTCCAACGCAATTTTACTGGCTTGAATTTGCTCAACTTCTGTTTGTGATGATTCAATGTTGGTAGCTGGTATTGATGAACAACCTGATAAATTATTGAGCGTGCAGGCTAGAAGGAGCAGCAGGCAAGAAATAGGTTTGGATTTTAGCTTGAACATAAATGACGTCCATGTTGTCAAAATTGATTAATTGACGTCATGTTAGGTCAAGCTGATTTGATTGTAAACGCCTTGTACACTTTGTTACAAAACTTATGGTTTTAGAATGTTTAAGGCTTTTTCATCAATGAGCTTCGAAAAACTTATCGATACAAATACTCAATTTGTTACCTATATCTTCAGAGATTTCAGTAAAAGAGGTATCTAACATAGATAAATATTTCTCTGCTTGTTCAGGGGTCAATTTACGTCCTTCAAGCTGCAATTCTACTTCATCAAGTGACTTGTCATACCTTGGCACAAGCTGCCAATTCAGTGCTTGCTCCCTAATTCTGCTAAACACAGGGTTGGCAAAAGCGCAAAAATCTTCAACATAATCTTTGCCTGTTGGGCCTAAACAACCGGGTTCCACTCGAACCAATATAGTTAATTTTTTTGTCACTTGTTATTGCCTAAAATATATACACATCACCTAAGTGTATCTCTGTATTTAGTTTTTACCAAATTTGCTAATTTTTGCCCAAGTATCCATTTGCGCACAAAGAATAAGCACGTGCAACATACTTAGCGGTAATTATTGTACAATGCCGTTATCACCACTAAATTTATCCTGAGTTGTAATTATGAGTTGTCCTCCTTGCCCGCACTGCCAATCTGAATTTGTATACCAAGATCAATCTTTATTTATCTGCCCTGAATGTGCGCATGAATGGAATGCTGAAGACGCAGCAGCGGAAAATGAGTTGAACATTTGTGATGCCAATGGTGCTGTATTGGCTGAAGGCGATAAAGTAACTTTTGTTAAAGACCTAAAAATAAAAGGCAGTTCACAAGTGCTGAAAATTGGCACTAAAGCAGTTATTCGTTGCATTCATGATAAAGCTGATCACCAGTTAGATTGCAAAGTAACAGGGGCGGCCGATATGTTTGTTACCGCTAAGTTTGTTAAAAAGGCTAAGCGCTATAAAGTAGAGCTATTCTAGCTAACGCCGAATTTGTCCTATTAATATCCGACTTTCTCGGATTGTTTTGTTTCATAAATGTTGTAAATTGTTACATACTTTTTGTGGTTTGTTGGCAAGGTTATGAAACTTATAAAATCAATTCTAATCAATATGTTTGCTGCAGCTCTGCTGTTTCTGGTTGGTTGCTCAGCGGAAGACAAAGCAACCGATAAAACTGTCGCCAACAAGTTAGATACAGTGCTCATTTATTCTAAAACGACTGGCTGGCGACACGATTCAATTGAAACGGCTGTGACGGCGGTCAGCAAATTAGCCAAAGACAAAGGTTTAAAGGTTATCGCCAGCGAAGACGCTAGCGTATTTAACGACCAGCAGTTAAGCAAAATAGCCACTGTTATATTTATCAATACCACAGGTGATGTACTCGATGACGATGGCCAGTTGGCGTTAGAAAGATATATGCAAGCGGGTGGCGGTTTTGTTGGTATTCACTCGGCAACAGATACTGAACACGAAGGAAAATGGTATTGGTACCGCCGTATGATAGGTGGGGTATTTTTATCTCATCCAGGCGATCCATCTAATGTACAACAAGCGCGGATAAAAGTTGTTAACCATGAGCACCCGGCGACAGAAACGTTACCGGCCGAGTTTGTTTTAGCTGACGAATGGTACGACTTTAAAGATTTGTCAGATCGGCGCAAAGACCTATTAGTGTTAGACGAAAGCAGTTATCAAGGTGGCAAACAAGGTGCTTATCATCCACTGGCTTGGTATCACGAATTTGATGGCGGGCGAGTATTTTACACCGGCATTGGTCATAGCAAAGCGGTTTATCAACATCCCCTTTATTTAAAACATTTATCTGGCGGTTTAGATTACGCATTGGCACAACGCAAACCATTAGACTATTCAAAAGCGAAGCCTGATTTACGCCGTTTTGAACAAAAGGTCGTTACTCAACAATTAGCTGAGCCAGTTAGTTTCGCCTTATCACCTGATTTAAACACAGCTTTAATCACCCAACGTCGAGGTCAATTATTGTGGTTTGATATTGAGTCGGGGCAAAGGCATGTGATGGTTGAACTCGACTTGTACGCCAAAGAGCACAAACAAAGTGAATTTGGCTTTTTGTCCGCTATATTTGATCCTGATTTTGACGAAAACCAGTTGGTTTATTTGATGTATGACTTGGCCGATGCAGCTAAACAGCACGACTTGCTTCAGCGCATTTCGCAAGTCAAAGTTGTTGATAAAAAGCTCGATATGAGCACAGAACAAGTGTTGTTAGATATTCCTATGGACAATACTTGTTGCCACACTGGCGGTAATTTAGAGTTTGATCGCCACGGCAATTTATTTATTACCATAGGTGACAACACCAATCCGTTTGAGTCGAATGGCACTGGCCCTATCAGTAATGTTGAAGGCAGGGCGCACCATGATGCACTGCGCACCGCTGGCAATACACAAGATTTACGCGGCAAAATTTTACGCATTACACCAAACAAACAAGGTAGTTATACCATTCCAGCGGGCAACTTATTTGCCGACAGTACAAAAGGTCGAGCGGAAATTTACGTCATGGGCACGCGTAACCCATATACTATGGCGGTTGACCCACAATCAGATACTATATATTTTGCTGATGTTGGCCCTGATGCACGTGAAGATGTTGCTGAGTTTGGACCTCGCGGTTATTGCGAAATTAATAAAGTGACTAAACCCGGTAACTTTGGTTGGCCAACTATGATTGCCAATAACATTCCGTACCGCATGTACGATTACGCTGAGAAAAAATCAGCCAACTTATTTAATCCGTTAGCGCCAGTTAATTTCTCACCTCGCAATACAGGTTTAAGGGAATTACCCCAAGCTCAAGCGGCTATTTTGTATTATCCATATGCGCCTTCAGCTGAATTTCCCGAGCTAGGCCAAGGCTCGCGCAATTCTTTAGTGGCAGGTATTTACCCTAGTGGTGATGAATTTGCTTATCCACAATATTTTGCCAAAAAACTCTTTATTGGCGATTTTATGCGCCATTGGTTAAAAGTGGTCACTTTGGATGAATTTGATCGCGTGGTCAAAATTGACGACTTTGCTAACCATGTTGAGTTTGCGGGTTTATTAGATATGCAGCTAGATGCAAAAGGACGTTTGTGGGTACTGGAATACGGGGTGAAATGGTGGGCTGATGCCGATGATTCTAAACTGAGTTATTTTGAGTTCAACGATGCGCCACTAGAACAAATACTGGCGAAGTTGCGACAAAAGGTTGAGCCTAACAGCGAACAAACACTTGCTACAGACAAAACTGTCGATCATCAAACCCAGCTGCTAATTAGCCAAGGCAAAGACGCCGCTAAAGAAAACCGTTGTATCGGTTGCCACCAAGAGGCACAAGTTTCTGTTGGTCCTAGCTTTAAACAAGTTGGCAACAAGTATCAAGCTATGGATAACGGCAAAAGTAAAATCGCAGAAGTTATAGCAAAGGGTAGCAGTGGTCAGTGGGGTGAACACCAAATGCCAGCACATGATTTTTTACCACAGGATACACGTGAACTCATTGCTGATTATATTTTGTCGCTGGCGGAATAGTCGAAATTTTCGCGAGCAAAAAATCTGCAAAAAAGCTTTGTAATTACAGCTAAAAAGCGTATAAGGCAGTTAACTTTTGACTGCCGAGGTTGCCCATATGAACCTACATTTTGCCGATTTTATTGACCTGTTAAAGATACTTGTTCGTGAACCTTGTGTGGTCGGTTCTGAACATGCTTTTTACCGTGTTTTACAACGCGAATTAGAGAGCCGAGGTGCCAAAGTGACTTGGTACGAAGGCTTGTTAGTTGCACAAGGCAATAAGCCACAATCCGGTTATTTTTCGGCGCATATCGACCGCCACGGTTTAGTCTGTACAGGTCCAAATGAGTTCCAATTTGCCGCCTTTGTCGCGGGTAGTCGTTCAGACTTGTTAGGCAACTCGGTATCTGAAGCTTTAGTTAAAAAAGTTGCTGGGCGTTTTACCCAAACGCCTGTGTATGCATATGAACCTTGGTCGGGCGCGTACCGTGGCGCTGGGGTGATCAAAGGCAGTTATACTTGCGAACACAGAAATAACTTAATTTTTGAAGTTGAAGGATTGGAGCACTTAGTTGCCGGTACGCCCGTGGCGTTTTCAGATAAATTAGCAATTAACGAAAACTACCTATCTGCTCAGCTAGATAACGTTATATCTGCTGCGGTATTAGTGCATTTATTCAGTTTAGGTTTTCAAGGTACGGTATTTTTTACTGCCCAAGAAGAAGCAGGTAAAAGCTGGCGCTATTTGCTCGAGTGGTTCCGTCGTTTCGGTGCACAAAACAATCAATTGTACGTGGTTGATACCTCGCCATTTCCGGATAGAACCACAGCTGATGAACAACAACTGGTTTTACGGAACAAAGATGCCAATGCTGAATTTGCCAAAGGCGCAACCGAACGAGTTGCGACTATTTGTAGTGAGCTGGGTATTAGCGTCATTTTTAAAGACGAATATGTGCGTTTGAAAAACGAAGAAGCCGCGCAAGTGGGTGGTGAGCAGCAATCCTATGGTAGTACTGAGCTTGGGCGTATTATCAGTGCGTCAAACGGCAAGGTGACAGGTACAACTATCCAGATCCCAACAACTGGTTATCACACCATGGAAGAAACCGCGTCTATTTCTTCGGTCAAAGATTTTATCCGCGTATTGATGGCCTTGTGCCGCAGTGAAAATGTTATAACGAATAAATAGTTGGTAGGCCAGCGCTTTGCATCGATTGCATGGCGCTGGTTGAAGAGGCTTCTGCTTAGTAGTTCGGATTAAACTTAAAATCAGCCAGCTCTTTTTTAAGCATTTTATGATAAAGCGGAATACCAACCCAAGAATAGATAACAATTAATAACCAAGCGGACGATACGACTGTTGCATAGCTAGGCTGGTCTAAATCTCGCAAAATTTGCGCAGCTAAATTAAACATCAAATATCCAGAAATAAGTACCAGCACCATGCGTAACTGTGACAGGTTGTCTAAAAAGTTATTCGCTTTCCACCACAAGCCCAATAGCGGGTTTTTTATTGCTTTAATTGCTGCAAAAATCTGTAAACAAGCTTTCGAGTCGGGCGCATAGGTCATAACAAATTTTGTATGGTTTTCAGCCGACTCAATGTTGCCTAGTTTTAAATCTATATTGGCTACTGCTAAATTAGCATTCAGAGCTGAGGGATCTATTTTTATCGCGTCTAGCGCGTATTGTTTAGCTGTATTCAAGTCTTTGATGTTAATAAAGTAATCAGCATAGGCTAACAATACATCTATATCATTTGGTTCAAGCGCATGCGCTTGTTGAACATAGCTGAGTTGTTGGTCGTAGTTTTCGGTTGTTTGGTAAATATCTGCGAGTAATAATAAGGCGCTAATATCCATAGGATCTAGTTGCAACATGTGTTGGCAGGTGTCAATTGCAAGCTGATATTCGCGTTGCAGTATATGCAAGCTCGCCTGACGATTAAGCAAAAAAGCGTTATTGGGCTCGCCATGCAGTGCAATTGATAATTCATACTGAGCGGCTGTTAGTCGATGCTGTTGCATAAGACAGGCGGCTAATAAACCATGGTACATAGGCTCGTTAGGTGACTGAGCTAATAGCTCACACAGACGTGATTGCGCAGCAGAAGTATTACCTTGGCGGTAGGCTTGCCAAGCTAAGTTAAATTGTATTTCATCCATGATGATTGCCCTGTGCGTATTGAAACAAACTATAGCTCTGCTCTTGTTTACTGCTGATCCAGTACAAGCTAAAAAATAAAATGCCATTCAGAAAAAGTTGAAAATAAGGGCGCATTTGTTCGCTCGTATAAAAGTTGTCTAGTTGTATTAATGCACCTAATGCAAAAAAAGAACAAAACATTGCAAACACTGCACCTATTGCTATACCTAGTTCTTTCTTGAAGCTGATACTGCCTAACAAATATCCATTTATAACAATCCATACTAATGGCATCCACAATCTACCTGCAAAAGGTGGTGTCCAAAAAATTGGAATGAGTATGCTGGCAAATATAATCATAGTCGGGTTTTGTACTAGATAACTGAGCTTTTTCGGTTTTGGCTCGTCAGCAATTGTATAGATATTATTTTCCATGTTTTTTTATAAACTCCAAAACTTGGTCGTATTTCCCACCATCGTTGGCGTATTTTGCGTAATTTTTAGCTGTGGTTAACCATTCTATTGTACTTGGTTTTGCCTGTTTAAGTGCTTCAGACAAATGTTGTTGATTGATTTGTACCTCTTCACCACTTTCGAGTGTTTCATCTATAGCTTCATCTGCGGCCATTTCAATTAAATTTTCTAGGTCGGCGCCAGAATAGCCGGACGTTTTAGCCGCTATCTGTGTTAATTCAATATTTGAATCAAAAGGCTTTTGTTCAAGATAATGTTTTAATATGGCTAATCTGGCTTCTTTATCTGGCGGTGGAATAAAAAACATTCTGTCGAAGCGGCCAGGGCGCATAAATGCAGAATCTATTGACCAGGGTACATTAGTTGATGCTAACACCAATACACCGTTATTTTTTTGTTCAAATCCGTCTAACTCAGTTAAAAATTGGCTGACTAATTGATGAGCACTATTTTTGTTGAATTCGCGTTTACTCGCTAGTGCTTCTAATTCATCAAAAAACAGCACGCAAGGCGTGTTTTGGCGCGCTTTTTCAAAAATATCGTGCAGCTTCCCCTCGGATTGACCAATAAACATATCGAGCACGTCTGAAATTTCAATGTTGTAGAAATTTGCCTTACATTCACCTGCGGTTGCCCGAGCCAATAGTGTTTTTCCACACCCTGGCGGCCCGTATAAAATAACGCCACCGCCTACTTTTTTCTTGAACCTTTGAAATATGCTTGGTTTTTGATAAGGCAGTATTATCTTTTTATGGATTTGTTTTTTGACGTCAGTCAAACCAACAACACTCGAAAAATTAGTTACTTGGCCTTTAAACTTTTCAATCTGTACTACGTTTTGTTCGGCTTCAATTACTTTGAGTTTTGGGCGTTCTTTGGTTGGTGGAATTGAGAGCAATGACTCAAGTTGAGGATTTTTTAACTCTGGATTTGCCTCTACAAGCTCCATATACAAAGTTTTAGCTCGGTCGAATTGACCACAATTTATATACGCCTCCACTTTAAGCTGGCTTTGTTGAGGATTATTTAGGTCGTATAGATGTTCTATTGAACTTAATCCGAAATCAGCTAAAAAATGACGCTGAATTTTGCTGAGTTCATCATTGCTTATGGGGGCTTGGATGTATTGGCTAAACTTAGCTGCATGTGTTTTATCTTCGACTTGATCTAAATTGAGGCAGATAAGTTTAGCTAGCTCACTAGAAGGAGCAGCGTTAAATGCTGCGATTAAACTTCCAACTGTGTCTTTTTCTAGTTTCAAAGTGCATTCCTTTTTGTATTGTTGTGTTAAGGGGATGGCTGCTCGTTTATTTCATCACAACAGAGACAATATCCGCAAAATTATCAAACACCCAATCTGGTTGGTGTTTATTAATATCTTCACCATAGTTATACCCATAGGTTAAACCAATACTCTGCATATTAGCTGCTTTGGCAGCCAGAATATCATTGTGTGAATCGCCGATCATTAGTGTGTTTTCCACTGCAACATTGAGCTGCTGGCATATATGCAATAGTGGTTGAGGTGACGGTTTTTTCTCCGGCAAGCTATCACCACCAAGGCTTGAACAAAAGAACTCGGCAATTTGCAATTTGGCTAAAATTGGCTGAATAAACTTTTCTGGTTTATTAGTGACAATAGCTAGAGTAAAACCTGCATTTTTTAGTTGTTGAAGTGTTGTAGCAACACCCGCATACAGCTTTGAATACACACAAACATCTTGTTGATAATGTTTTAAGAACAAGCCCAAAGCATCGTTTGCAAGCGCGCTGTCTAACTCTGGGTCTATTTGTTGGCTGCCGGATAAGGCTCGTTCAATTAATACTTTTGCGCCATTGCCAACCCAAGTGCGAATTTGTTGTTCGTCAAAAGTGTCGCGTTGTAATACAGCTAAAGTTTTATTTACCGCTGCGGCTAAATCTGGGGCACTGTCAACTAAAGTGCCGTCTAGGTCGAATAATAAGGTGGTAATTTTTTGCATAATCAATCAATACATCTAAAAACTGAACGCAGTTTAGCATGTTATTGAGTTTTATTCGGTAACCAGATGCGTAATTTTTCTGCAACTTTATCTGGTGAAATAGGTTTAGATAAATAATCGTCCATCCCAGCGGCTAAACATTTTTCTTTGTCACCTTTAAGCGAATTGGCCGTCATGGCGATAATTGGAATTTGTTTAAATTGTTCGCTGGCTTCGCCGTTTCGGATCATTTGAGTCGCTTGATATCCGTCTACGATAGGCATTTGGCAATCCATAAATATCAAAGATATGTTGTGGGCTTGTTCTTGGGCTAAGATTTCAATGCATTCTTGCCCATTCACAGCTGTGATCACCGACATGCCCAAATGTTGCAATATGCCTTTGGCAACTTCAGTGTTAATAAAATTGTCCTCAACCAATAAAACATGCTGTTTATTTTTATTTGTTGTTGCTGGTTGTTCTTCATTCGATGCTGTGATCTTGGTTGTTTGCTCGTCGCTTTCAGCGGGATTGTCTTCGCACTGAATGTTAAGTTTATTAAATAGCTCACTCGGGCAAATGGGTTTAGATATACAATTTTTAAAGCCAATTTTATGGTACTTGGCTTTAGGTGCTTGCATCGCCACGGGTTCAATTAATAACCAGTGGACATTTTCTTTAGTTGTTTGAATTAATTGATTTATAAAGGCACTATTATTGTGATAAAGCGCATGATCAATTAATACAATTTGTTGTGTGATGACTTGTTGATGCGCTAACTCGTGTTGTTGTAAATCGAGTAAAATATCTGCGACTAGCGCTTCGTTGCCGCCCCATTTTACAACGTAATTGGTGATCACCTCTTTTTGCGTTGGACTAATACCTATTGTCCCTATGCGTTTTTCCCCTATAGGGTCGTCAGAGGTTGTTGGTTGTTCATTAGCTAACAACTGGGTGTTAATGCAAAATGAAAATGTAGTGCCTGCACCTGGTTCGCTGGTCAGGCTAATGTCACCGCCCATTAGTTGGCAAAGTTTACGTGCTATCACTAAACCTAAACCTGTGCCACCATATTTCCGCGTTGTACTGCTATCGACTTGTGAAAAATGTTTAAATAAGTTTTTTTGCTGCTCTTTATCTATACCAATACCAGTATCTGCCACATCTATCGATAATAGTACCGACTGGTGTACTTGCTTGGTTTCACAATAGAGGCTGATACTTCCTCTGTGAGTAAACTTAATTGCATTACTAACCAAGTTATCGAGAATTTGCCGCAATCTATATGGATCTGTGATGATAACTGGGTGTTCAACCGCACTGACATCTAGAATCAATTCAATGCCTTTATCATTGGCTCGAATCGCGACCGTTTGGGCAAATTCTTCAAGATATTCAACTAGATTAATTTTTTGCCCTTCAAGTGTGACTTTATTCGCATCTAATTTTGAGAAATCTAAGATATCGTTGATTGTATTCAGCAGTGTACTTGCACTATTACGCGCAAGTTTTAGGTGTTTGGTTTGCTGTGTATTTAAGCCGGATTGTTCTAACAGATGGAGCATGCCAAGCACTCCATTTAGTGGTGTGCGTATTTCATGGCTCATGGTGGCCAAAAATTCACTTTTACTCTTGTCACCAGACTCGGCTGCTTCTTTCGCTTCAATCAAAGCCTTTTCTGCTGACTTTTTGTCGCTGATATCTTGGATAGAGCCAAATATACGTACACATTCACCTTCGAACATTTCTGTTCGGCCTCGAGTCGCAATCCATATTTCTCGACCTTTGGCCGTGATCAGTGGCAACTCTGCGCTATAGGGTTGCCCAGTTTTTATGCTTTTATTTACTAATTTTTCAATCGTTGCGCGCGCATGACCCGCTTTATAAAATGTCACCGCTGTGTCTATGTTTGGTTGATAATCCGCGGCAACCTCATGGATTTGTTTAGTCATTGATGACCAGTACAATTTTTGGTTAACTAAATCCACTTCCCAAGCGCCAATGCGACCGAGCTCACTCATTTGTTCGAGCATTTGTTGCTGGCGTTGTAATTTACTTTCAACACTTTTAAAAGAGGTTACATCTTGGTGAACTCCTAACATGCGAATTGGTTGGCCTTGCTCATCTCTAATCGCTTTGCCATAACACCTGATCCACACAGTATGGCCTTGTTTATGTGTATATCGAACAATTTGATCGTATGGGTGCTTGGGGTTTTCACAGTGTTTGTAAAAATTGTCGGTTGCAACCACTAAATCATCTGGATTAATAATGTCTTGCCATTCACTGGCAAGGTGACGTTTATCTTCGGGGGCATAACCTAAAATTTGCCAAAACCTTTCATTCATCCACTCGTGTTCTGGCTGAGTTAAATCCCAATACCACAGGCCATCCAGCGCTACACTTTCGACAAATTTAAAAATTTCGGGATCTTGTTGGATTAGTGTTCGAAGTTCATTTTCTAAGTAGTGCATCGTGCTGGAGTCCATTTGTGTGCAGAAACGCTCTAGTGTTTCAGTATAGATTAGCCCAGCTTGATGTCGAGTTGAATAGCGGCTTTCGACATATTGCTAGGTTAAAACTCACTGAAAAATATTTTAATCACTTAAAATTTAAATTGACCGAATGTGATTAAATTTGGTTTTTGTGTGAAGCTTATGCAATTTGTTCGTATGTTTTTTGTAACTATTAGTTTGTTGGCTAGTTTTGTTGTTCAGGCCGAAATCGGCCAAGTATTTCCGTCTGAAAAGAAGGTGATTACTGATCCAGTAACCGGCGTCAAACTGGCTTTTTTAACCACCCAAGCAAAGGGTGATTCGAAAATTTATCCAACTCATCTGCAGTGGACTGCAGATGGCAATTGGTTGGTATTTCGCTCTGGCCGTGTTGCCGGCGAAGCTATGGCGGTGAATGAGCAAGATGGCTGCATAGTGCAAATTACCCAAGGTGGTTATTTTGGCATGTTGGTTAACGCGCGTCAGGCGATGAAATTATATGTGATGCGTGATGCAACATCTGCTGCGAATAAACAGCCGAGATATGGCAATAATGATGCTGATAAACAAATTGTTGAAGTGGATTTAGCTAAGTTATTTGCCGATGTGAATAAACAGCAAGTAAAAGGCGAAGGTGTTTATCAGCGCATTGTCGGTACTGTACCTGCGAGTATGGGCGCGGGTGGTGACATGGCGTTAGATGCAAAAGAAGATTTAATTTATTTTCGCATTGGCCGTGAAGAAGCTGCCAAACATTTACCTGCAGGCACTAAAGTGAGTGATACTTTTGGCCCACGCAATATGGGCGCTGGGCCAACAGGTATTGCCAGTATGAATGTTAAAACCGGTGAAATTGATATTGTCACAGTTGTGCCATTTCAAGCTGGGCATATTCAAACTAACCCTTGGGTTTCACGCGAGTTAGTTTTTAGTTGGGAAACCGGCGGTAAATCACCACAGCGTATGTGGACAGTTAAAGTGGGTGAAAAGGCGCGCCCTTTATTCCCAGAAGCTGATTATGATTGGGTAACTCACGAAGCCATTATTACCAAAGATGAAGTCGCATTTGCGTTAATGGGTCATAGGGATGTTGGCACTAATGACGGTTGGGGGCCTTCTGGCACTCGCGAAAAGCCAACGGGTCTAGGCATTGTTAACTTGCGTACTAATGAAATGCATATTGTTGGTCAACCGCAACAGGGCAGTGGTGTTTGGCATGTGCACGGTTCACCAAATGGTCGTTGGGCTGTAGGTGATGATTTTGCGCGTGATTTGTATTTGTATGATCGCAAAACTGGCGAGCAGATGTTGTTAACTTCTGGGCATAAAACCACAGCGCGTGACCATGTGCATCCAACTTTTAGTGCGGATAGCAAAAAAGTTCAAATTCAGTCAGCTATGTTGTCGGAAGACAACCGCAGCTTGAATATTTGTATTGTCTATTTACCAGAGTGGCTAACTGATAGAGTTAAATAGCTGTCTGCGCGGTGCAACTAAGCCCGTTTGAAGCATAATTTTCTAAAAACGCTATTCGCCAGTCCCTGGCCGCTCACAAAAGATATCCATATCTTTTGAAGTTTTAGAAAATCAGCATTTAAACAGGCTTCAATCAGGTAATGTAGTCGCTGCTGTTTTGCAGCTGCTTGCCCCGAAGTTAAAGTTAGTTGGTGCTTGGAGTGTGTGCTATATGTTCAAAAGAGCCAGAGCAAAACTTTCGCAAAACCGCTGTGAATACATCCTTGTACGCTTCGCTTTTTCATCCATGAAAAAGAAATTTTGCTCTAAGTTATTGCTCTAGCTCTTTTTACCTATTGAGGTGCTGCTATTTTTCTGCCGCGATAAATAAGTTTAGTAGGGATGGGAATTGCGAATAAACGAACCAACCTTGAATTGCATGGATGCAATTCGAGAGCGCTCAGGGATGACTTGCAGCGTTTGGTGAGTTATTCGTGATTTCCAGCCTGCTTGCTCCGAAGTTAAAGCGTTTTTGTTTTACCTTATGTTTAAGTGACCGTTTGGAGTGAAGCGATTGAAGTCTCAAATTCATCATCGACTAGGTACTAGCTATCAAAACAAAAAAAGCCGCTTATTTTTCAATAAGCGGCTTTGAAACTATGTGCTGCTGAGCTGCACAACTCAGCATTGTTTAGCGCAAGAATATACTAAACTTGGAAGCCGTTTATGCCACCAAAGCTGTTGCCATAATTGCCCCAACCTAAACCAAAGGCGTTAGAAATATCCCAATACAAATTCGACATACCCGCGCCGCCAGCATCAATCGCATTACCAGTGCGGATTGCCGCACCTGCACCGCCAGCAACATAAGTACCCGGGTTATCCATTTGGTGATTACCACCACCAACTTCAGACATCACCAATATTAAAGTGTTGTCGAGTAAAGTGCCGCCGTACGCATTGTCAGGGCGAGCTGCTAGCTCGTCCATCAAGTAGGCAATCATCAAGTTGTACCAGAAAGTTTGGGTATTAAATAAGTCCGACTCGTTGTGAGAACTTACATGGCTACGAGTTTCGTTCCAATACAACTTAGGATCAAAACCAAAATCACCCATACGGTCACGAATACTTTCAAAGTTAATTCGCACAGATTCATCCTGCGCACCCATAAACTGGAAAGTCGCAGTGCGGGTGATGTTGGCTTCAAACGCCATCGCAATATTGCGCATTTGAGCTTGAGCAATTAACTCAGCATCTTCATCATTATCTGTCATGCCAATAGTTGGACGTGAGTACGTACCTGTACCCACATTTAAACTATTGTTGAGCAAGTTTTGATAATAATTCAGTGCTTCTTCATGCTGCATTAATTTACCTTGCTGTTTCACATTTAAGCTGTTGGCTTGTAACAGGTCTAAGTTTTCTTGCAAGGATTCTAATACGCGACGACGACGCAGAGTTTCTGGTGGTACGTCGTTTGGATCTCCAGTCACAACATCTGCTAGCAGATTGTCGTAAATAAGCTGAGGATCATCTGAAACCTTGATCTTGTTACCGTTTTTATCAGTAAACGGCATATAGTCGACACTGATTGCTTTAGATGAGAAACAGCCAACATGCATGTTATTGGTAAGCTGCCCACCTAAATTTTCACCTATGCTGACATCAAAGCTGGTTGCGCCGTCCATACCACCTGAAAACACGCCGCGGCATGCTTCAGGATGGCCTGTACTACCACCATGACCGGCAAGAGTCAGGTTTTTGATTGGTAACATTTTATCGAAATGATTCCCAAGTGGTGCTAATGGGCTGGCTGCAAAGCTGTTCGCATTGAGTGGGCCAAGCGCATAGTTGTGCCATGAATCACGCACACAACCATTTGGGTAATACACCATGATAAAACGTT
>NZ_JH767522.1:0-184951 GCF_000281085.1 Catenovulum agarivorans YM01 | reverse complement strand
TGGGCGTCCCCCGCTGCCGCAAAGGCTTTAGATGAAAAAGCAAATTGGCTAGCAAAAGCGGTCGTTAGACCTGCTTTTGCCATAGTGCGTAAAAAATCACGACGTTGCATTTTGTTTTTTAAGATATTCATATCCATCTACCTCGCTTATTTACGCAATGTGAAGTTTTTGGTTTGAGTAAACTCAACCATTAAATCTAACAAGTTTGCACTGCTAGAAGACTTAAAGCTGTCGCCATAAGCTTGCAGAGTACAGTTGTCGTTAGAGTCTTCATGTAAGCCGCGTGAATATCTAAACCATTGGCGCGCGTAACAAGATTTACCGTGATCGCTATCAACAATTAGCTGAGCGAGTTCGTCCATACCTTGATAAGTGACCACTGGTTCACTGGCTGATAAGAAGGTTTCAGCAGAGGTTAAGCTACCAATGTAACCGGCGGCATTAATCTGTTTCACTTCACCAGCGTCTGTTGTTTCAGTTGTAACGTATTGACCGAAGGCATTGTAGTTTTCTAAACCAAAACCTATACCGTCGATAAATTGGTGACACGATTCACAACCATCTTGTAAATGCGCAGTTTCAAAACGCTCGCGCACTGTAAGTGTTGGGTCTTCCTGAGGTTTTAACTCAGCACCAATTGGTGGTGGCGGGAATTCCTGACACATTAAGTTTTTACGTACGAATAAACCACGTTTAACCGGATGGGTTTTTTCTGACGCAGATTGAATCGCTAAGATACCTGCATGACCCATAACACCAGCACGTTCACCGTTGCTTTCAGTTGCGTCATAGTCGACACGTTGCCATCCTGAACCACCTGGCCAACTGAAGCCGTAGTGCGTTGCAAGTTGTTCTGTCATATAGCTGTATTTAGCGGTTAAAAGCTCAGAGTATTCACCACCACCAAAGACGATGCGTTTAACAAACTCAATGGTTTCTTGGCGCATATCGGCTTTTAAGCTGTCAGATAAATCAACCGTTTTAATTTCTTTATCTAAATTCAACCAACCGGTAATAAAGCGTTCAAAGGCTGCTTCAGCTTTAGCGTCTTGCAACATAATTGTTAGCGTAGAAGCTATTTGGCTATGTGTACTGAGTTCACCATTGTCGGCTTTGCTGATTAACCAGCTATCCGGTGTAGTTGCCCAGTAGGTATAAGCTAGTAGGGTAGCTACTTCGTAATCAGTTAGTTCGAAATAACCCTCGGTATTCACTTCACCTACTTCAGAGCGATACAACATAGCTGGCGAAGATAAAATAGTGCTTAACAGCGCTAATTGACCTTGGTCGTTGTATACACCTGTTAATGAAGTTTTTTCCGTTGCTGTTAACGGCCGTCTAAATGCGCGTTTAGCAAAGTCATCTAAGAAACAGTTAATGTCGCTACAGCCTGAGGTTAGGTTGTACATATCTGTCACCATAGACGCTGCTGCTTCAGCGGCTAATACATAACCTTTAGCGTAATCATTGGTAAAGACAGTGTTTGCATTGGTTTTAAAGCCATTTGCTGGAATATCTGCCGGAACATTACCTGAGGTTACATCAATATCTGTTGTTAAACCTAGTAAGTCACGTACCGAGTTGTTGTATTCCAAGGTAGATAATAAACGATAGCTTCTGTCTTGTGGCACTACGTCGTCCAAATCATCCAAATTACAGGTATTGGATGGTGCAGTGAAAGCTTCGTCTAAAATCATAGCGGCGGTAGAACTTGCACATTCACCAGTACACATACCAGGGTTGCCAATTGGCATATTGCTTTGAATGTAGTCAGTTAGCTCGGCTAAGGTATATTGACTGCTTAAACCTAACAGCGGTGGTGAGCCTGTACCGTCGGCACCGTGACAACCTGCACAACCTTGGTCATTGTAGTAAGTACGGCCAACTAAGTGGTCATCGGTTGCAGGGCCAAATACCGCCAACAAAGTAAAGGATAGGGCGTCTTCAACGACTATTTGTGTATTTGCAGCTGTTGCATCTACCAAATATGCAGCGCCTGAGCCTTCCCATTGTTTAAACTCTAAACCTGTACCGGCTTCATCAGCTGTTACATCTAACACAGTGCCAACAGGGAATAATTTACCTGTTAAGTCGGCACTACCGGATAGGGTGATTTCACCGTTGCCGATTTGGATTTGTGTACCTGCTTCACTGCCGTTACCAGTTGGCGCTTGTGCTAACCAGCCTTGGTCGTAAAAACTTGGGTTAGCAATGTTTGTTACTAAGTTTTCTGACTGGTCAGCGCCTGCGTTACTAAAAATGACGCTAATGTCACCATTGCTGTTTGCCCAAGCAACAGGCAAGACCACACGGCTCCATGTACCACCAAACTCATCAGACATGGTCGTCGCTGCATTACCTGGCCAAGCTGCTGAACGTGTTGTTTCTGTGCCGTTTTCGTTGGTCCAGATATATACAGTTGGATTTGCCCATGCCGATGGCAAGTTAAAGTATAAGTACTGAGCTAAACCTAAGTTTTCAACTTGAATATTCGTGCTGATCCCTTGGTTTGTCACTGTAATAGTAGTGACACCCGCAGTAGAGCCTGCACTTAATAAACCTGAGTTCGATACAGAGACTATGCTGTTGTCGGCACTGCTCCAGCTTGAGCTTAATGTTGCTGAAACTGTCTCATCCCCCGCTGTTGCTACTGCAACTAACTGGCGAGTTTCACCACTAATTAACTGCACAGTTGCTGGTGCAACTATAGTTAAACCATCAATAGGAGCTGGATCTTGCGTTTGTGCGCTGGCACTAGCAGCGGCAGAATCAACCGATGCACCTTTAGCCACAACTTGGTAATAATATAAAGTTGAAGGTGCTAAACCTGAATCTGTCATGCCTGTAGTATTCGCTGCGAGCGTTGACACTAGCGTGAAAGGACCTGTGGCAGAGGTTGCACGGCTAACTTGGTAGTTTACTTCGTCTGTCGCGACATCAGTCCAAGATAAGCTAATGCTAGTATCAGACGCGGCAACTGCAGTTAAATCAGTTGGTGCATCAGGACCTGTTACCACGTTAATAACAATATTACCGCTGTAACCACCACTGCTGGCTGTAATAGTTGCAGAGCCACTATTCACACCTTGTACTGTCGCTTGGCCACTTGTTCCAGAAACAGTCACAACCGAAGTATCACTGCTTGACCAAGTTACACCTGCAGTTGGTACTAGTTCAAAACCATTGTCGTACAATGCCATAGCCGAAACTGTGGTCGTTGCGCCAATACCGACAGAGCTACTTGTCGCCGTTACTTGCATTGTCGTTTGGCTTGCGCCAACACCGTCAATCCAATCTGCAATTAGTGTGCTTGCTAATGGATTAGTAATTAAACTGCCTTTCGGCATACGGTTAGCATCGTCAGTTTGATAGTTGTAGATAATACTCGCTGAGTGATCGAACGGTAACATACGGTAAACCGCACCGCGCTTGATGTTCATAATCTCCATGTCTTTTAGGTCAGTTTCATAGTTCATATCCATAAAACCACCACCATGACAATGTGCACAGTTGGTATCTAAATAAGCGCGCGCACGTTCGTCAACCGTTCTGCTGGTGTCAGTTGGATCAGGTAATTCTGCTAAGTTAGCTGCAAAACCGATATTTTGATTAAAAATACCTACTTGGTTGAAGCTGTCTAGCTGATTTGCTACTACACCTTGGTAATCAAAATCTTTGTTCAATTGTTTAGTATCAATTGAAATAGGCTCTTTACTACCTGTACCAGTGTGACAAGACGAACATTCAGCGCCAGAGCGCACTCGATGTTGGACTAAGCTTGGCGCTTGGTCGTAGAATTGTTCAACCGTTTCTTCAAATGCTTGGTTGACCAAGTCAGCATCTGTTGCTTGAGCATTCCAGTAATAGTTTGCCGCAGCCCAGTTGCCAGCATTTTGACGGAACAATACTGAGGTTTGATAAGGTACTGAGTCAGTTGCATTAATTGGACGGTCTAGGTGTTTAACTAATACTGAACCTACAGGTAAATCCCACACGCTATTGGCATCAAAGTTAATGGTTTCGCCATTTGGTACAGCAATAAAGTGGCGCGTGATTAAACCGTCAAACCAACCGT
Source organism: Catenovulum agarivorans YM01 (assembly GCF_000281085.1). Lineage (GTDB taxonomy): Bacteria > Pseudomonadota > Gammaproteobacteria > Enterobacterales > Alteromonadaceae > Catenovulum > Catenovulum agarivorans. The sequence continues at coordinate 180,876 of NZ_JH767522.1, read as the reverse complement.
CAGAATTAACATCGTATTCAATCACACCGTGTACAGGTGTTAAGTTTGTTAAGTCAGCAAATAAACCTGTTGCTGATAAGGTTGCAGGAATCACTGCTGCTTGCACATCACTGTCTACCATGCGGTAAATTGACGATAAACCGCCGTATTCTTCACCGTGTGAGCTGATAAATACTTCTTCACCGCTCACATCTGTGCCGAATGACGAAATATTACTTGGGAAAGCATCACTGACTAATACGTCTGTGTCGCCTTCGGTCGCAGACCAGATTTTTTTACTGACATAATCGCCGTAAATAAAGCGACCGGTTAAACCCGGCAATTGGCTACCGCGGTAAACAAAACCACCGATAATAGAAACTGAACCTGTATTGTGATCATAACCACCTATTGGGCCGGTTAAATCATTAGTACAGTCGCGGCTGAAGTTAGCATCACCACCGTCATTGCCTCTGTGGGTATTACCTTCACAGATAGGCCAACCATAGTTGTTGCCCGCTTGAATAATGTTTACTTCTTCAAAACCTTGTTGGCCGATCTCAGTTTCCCATAAGGTGTAAGGCAATACAGTATCAAAGGCCCAACGCCAAGGGTTACGATGGCCGTAAGACCAAATTTCATCTCGTACATTCGGGTCATTGACAAATGGGTTGTCAGCTGGAATGTCGTAGTACAAGCCTTGTGCATTTGGTGTATCACGCATTATGATGCGGATAAATGAACCGCGCAGGTTATCCGTTTCTTGTGAACTATTGTTAGTACGTGGATCTGGCTGAGTTGGTGTGATCGCCGTATCGCCATAAGCACCATCACCAATACTTAAGTAGAATTCACCAGTAGACGGATGGAACTGCATCATACCACCTTTGTGATCTGGCCCTGGCTGCGCAATACGCAAAATTTCTACTCTATCGCTTGCTGCTGTTGGCAAGGTCGTATCGTTTAAGGTGATGCGTTCAAGTACAGCATCGCCAAATACGCCGTTATCACTTTCGTTGTCGTTGTTGCCTTCAATATAAAAAATGTAGGCGTAACCATTGCTGGCAAAATTTGGATGGAAAGCGACTGATAACAAACCCTGCTCGTGGTAGTCGCGCACTTCGCCTCTGATATCCAATAAGGTGGTTACTTGTGCTTGGGTAACCGCTGGATCATTGGCAAATACTGATAATGTACCCGGTTTGTCAACTACGTAGATAAGGTCGTTTACGCCGTCGTTGGTTACATGCACAGGTGATGCAAAATACCCATCTAATGCAGGGAATGCTGATTCATAGGTATAGTTACCAGATGAAACACTGCCCGACAGTGGGAAGTTAAGCGGTTTAAGTAATTGTGGACGCTCAGGCAATGCTTGAGTTGCTGCAACTACTTCTAATGCAAAGGTATCTGTTTCACCGCTAGCTAAAGTCATAGTCACTGTGTATGTACCTTGAACTGTTAGTTCAGGTGTGACCACAGACTCGCCCATTAATGAACCAGACCAAGCATCACTTTGCCAAGTTGTTGCGGCTAAATCACCATTGCCAGCAACCACAGTTAAAGCTATTTGGCTGTTTTGGTTGGCTTTTCTATCAGGTCCTGCATCAGCTGATGCTTGAGTTGGAATGCCACAAGCTGTCGCTGTCATCCAAACACCATTGTTGTAACACAGGTTATCGCCAGTGAAATATAAATCGGCTGTTTGGTTGGCGCCATTGTCAGTAAAGATAACTTTGCCTGAAACAACATCTTCAGGAATGTCTAAATGCCAAGCATTAAGCCCACCAAACTCGGCCATTGCATGACCAGGCCAGTTTGAATTTGGCCAACTTGCAGCAGGCACAAAATCCCAAGTATGCGCGGTTGGTGCGGCAAAGTTATTAACATTGATGTAATAAATTGCTTTGCCTTGTGGATAATTGTAGACAGGATCTGGCCCAGTACCGACATTTAATCCACAAGATTGCAATGTGGTCCATTGATTGTTTTGATAACAAACATTTGGCCAAGTCGCGGCTAAATCAGCCGTTTGGTTTGCACCATTGTCGTTAAAAATAACACTGATCGAAGTTAAATCAGCTTGAGTGTCGTAGCAGTAAAAATTGCCGGTGGCGGTTAATGCTTCGCCCGGCCAGCCTAAATTGGCAAATGCACCTTGAGGTTGCCCATTCCATAAATATACGGTTGGATTGGCAAAGTTTGCGGCATTGTCATAACAGATAGTACTAGCCGTGACCGTAGGTGCATTGCTGGTATCAATCACTGTTACAACCACAGAGTCGGTGGCTGTTGCACCTTGATCATCCGTTACCGTTAGGGTGATAGTAAAAGTACCTTCGCTGTTAAACGTGGTTGTTGGAGACACACCGGTTGAACCATTGTCCCATTGGTAGCTAACAATGTTTCCGTCAGCGTCACTCGAGTTACTGCCATCTAAAATGACTGAATCACCTAAATTAACCGTAACATCTGCACCTGCATTGGCTACCGGTGGCTGATTAACTGAAATCAATCCACAATCGGCCAGTGTTTGCCATTGGTTGTTTTGATAACAAGTTGTGGCGCCAGCCATGTTTAAATCGGCAGTTTGTGGGTTGCCGTTGTCATTAAAAATTACGTTAAGTGAATTAACCGCCACGCCTGGATCGTAACAATAAAAACTGCCCTCTTGGGTCATATCTTGACCTGGCCAGTTAGTATTTGCGATTGCTCCAGCTGGGGCTGAATTCCACATATGAATTTTAGGATCGTTATAACCATTGTTATTGTCATAACAAATGGACGTTTCTGTTACCGCGGCTTGGGTTTCAAAACTGAGTGTGCAACTCATAACTGAAACACTTAACACTGGCAACAGATAGTAATGCAAGGCGTGTTTAACTCGCCCTGTATCCTTTGTTGTGTGCATATATCCACCTCATTTTGTGTGTAAGTTCCCTTGTATTAGGGCCGTGACTTCGGATCTTCCGTGGGTGTCCGTAGCTGAACAAAGCGTCTTTTTGTTCAAATAGGCGCACTGTTCATCACAAAAATTAACACAGCAAAATAGTTGGATCTATGTAACCAGAGTGTAACAAAAAGCTTCGAACTGGGGTTCTGGTTAACCTGTTGTTTACATGTTGACAAAGTGAATTTGTTTACTCTTATGAGTACTCTGTCTTTTAGCTTGTTGTATTCCTGTTATGCTGACTTTAAATTATTTTGATATAAATCATTAAGTTAACTCGTATTTTGTCTTAATTCTTGCCCATTTTGTTAAATTAAATTTATAACTAAATGTATCTTTTTTGTTTAAGTGAATTGTCCAATTGGAATATACAGTTGGCTGAAAAAGGCGTTTTTTTGCACTCTATGACTTGGCAGAATCGCGTGTATGAAATTTGCTTTTTGAGGTAGTCAATTTACTTTTATTGTTGACAATGTGCAATTAATTTGTTTTTATTTCTTTTAAAATCAAATGGATATGTGTTTTTGTAAGGTTGTGTGTAACCCCTTGTGCAATGGCCTATTTTTCTTTGCATACGTATTCAATAGTCTGATTTTATGAATACGTATTCATAAGTTGTAGTGCATTGACAAGTTTTTAATCCAAGCTAAAAAGCCGTATAGTTAACCTTGCGTTAACATTTTATTGGCGCAGCTTGCACACACAAAATTGTTCCACAAACTAGATAGCGGGGTCTGTATGGCAGATTTGTACCCAACACAGCATAAAACAATTCAGCAGAGTTTTACTGTGCAGTATCAATATCCAGTGATGTTTTTACGCAATAGTTTTGCATTGGATAATTCAGCTTTAGCTGAGTTGATTGATAATCAGGACGAACAGCCAAAAATTTTACCCGTTATTGACGACCAAGTGGTTGCGAAACAGCCACAACTGATCTCGCAAATATACAGCTACATGCAGCAGCATGGGTTAAATTGTTTACCTGCCATTCAAATTGCTGGTGGTGAGGCGTGTAAAAACGATACCCAAGTTTTAGATACAATTTATTCTGCGGTTGAAAAATTTGCCATCGATCGACATTCATACATTTTAGTCATTGGCGGTGGTGCGGTAACAGATGCTGTGGGTTATGCAGCTGCAACTGCACATCGTGGTATTCGTTTAATTAGAATGCCAACCACAGTACTTGCGCAAAACGATGCGGCAGTTGGTGTTAAAAATGCCATTAACTATAACAAGCGCAAAAATTATTTAGGCACATTTGTCCCGCCATTTGCTGTGATTAACGATCATGATTTACTTGATACATTAGAGCCACGCGACAAACGTGCTGGCATAGCTGAAGCGATTAAAGTTGCTTTAATTAAAGATCGCGCCTTTTTCTACGAGTTATACAGCGACAAAGATGCTCTGGCTAAATTTGAGCAAACCGCGATGGAAAGCATGATTTATAAAGGTGCTCAGTGGCATTTACATCATATCGCGACCAGTGGTGATGCATTTGAATTTGGCTCGGCGCGTCCACTTGATTTTGGCCATTGGTCAGCGCATAAATTAGAAGAAATTTCTAACAACAGTTTACGCCATGGTGAAGCTGTCGCTATAGGTATCGCGTTGGATAGTATTTATTCGCACTTGATGGGTTATATTCAACAAAACGAACTAGCACAAATTCTAATTTTATTAGAAACCTTAGGGTTTGAATTAACTCACCCAGCTATTTATCAACTCGATGTAAAACAAGCATTAAATGAATTTAAAGAGCATTTAGGCGGCCGTTTGTGTATTACTTTGTTGTTGCAAATTGGTTGTGGTTTTGAGGTTAGAGAAATCGATATTGCTGTAATGCAAGATGCGATTCAGGCGTTGCAGTTACAAGAGTATCTCAACTGGACGGAAGTCGCTTAGTATCCTTATCCTTCGTATTTGACGCCACAGCGTTGTTGGCTGCATAAACTCGCCTTAGTCACTTAGTGGCCTAAGCTCCCAAGGTCGAGTTTATTTGCCGCCTAGCTGCGACTCCAACTACTTTGGATAAGCTAATAATGTATGTGGTTTAGGATAAATTTATTTGGAAATAGTAAGTTGAAAGCATATTTACAGTTAATTCGTGCGCCAAATGGCATCACTGCGATAACAAATATTGTTGCTGCGGCTGCTATTGTTAGTGGTGGGCAATTGACTTGGCAATTGTTGTATTTGGTTGTCGCTAGCATGTGTTTTTATTATGCAGGCATGGCGCTAAACGATTGTTTAGATTTTGCAGAAGACGCGCAAGAGCGCCCGTTTCGCCCATTGCCAAGTGGACAAATAAGTTTAACCTCAGCGCAAAAGCTGGTGGCTGTATTGTTTTGCATCGCGCTAGGCGCTTGTTATTTATTTAACCCCAACAATTTAACCAGCTTAGTGTTAGGCGTGTGTTTAACTTTAAGCATAGTTTTATATAACGCGGTATTTAAACAAGGATTGTTGGGGGCCTTTACCATGGCCAGTTGCCGTTTGTTTAACTGGTTATTGGGTGCCAGTTTTATCACTGTCACCACAGCGCAACTTGATATTTTCTTTGCGCTGCTAATTGCCAGCCCCATCTTCTTTTATATCAGCGCTGTGACTTTTTTAAGTAAACAAGAAACCCATGCAAGCAATAAAAACACCTTGCTGGTGGTTGAGTTATTATTGGCGTTAGCCTATTTGCCGCTGGTTTATTTGCATTGGTCGGTATTTCAATTGGCGGGTTGGTCAAGTTTAGTTTCATGGTTGTTATTAACAGTCGCAGCGTTATTTTTATTGCAGCGTTTTGTTTTACTCACCACTAACTTCACCCCTAAACAAATTCAGTTGACGATTAAATGGATGATAATCGCAGTCATCCCATTTGATGCTATGCTTGTAGCTATGGCAGGGCATTATGCAATTGCACTATTGTTGTTGGTTTTATTGTTGCCATGCCGCTATTTAGCGCAAAAACTTTACATGACCTAATGGGTGGTTAACATGCAATCACAACAAATTGTCCAACTGCAACAATGGGTAGACCAACATTTATCACAAGCGCAAATTGACTGGTTATTATCTGCTAAACAAAAGTTAGTTGAGGCTGATCCACAAAAACAAATTGATGAATTATTAACTATTTCGGCTGGGGTTAAGCGCTCAGTGCCAGATCAGTCTTTTAATGGTGATGACGAGTTAGTCGCTCGATTTGCTCATTTCGATTTTGCTGAAACCATACGTTTATTGTTATTAGTACAAGTTGCACAAACTTGCCCTGACATTGCTTATTTAGTTAAAAGTTACTATCAGTTTGGCGATCAAAGCGAAAAAACAGCTTTGCTCAAAGGCTTAAATTTTATTGACCCAAATGGCCAAGCTTTGGCAACTGCAATCAAAGCTGGTCGCTGCAATGCGACTGTCGAATTTAGCGCGCTTGCACTGCAAAATCCGTATCCAGCCGAATTTTTTCCGGAACTAAACTTTAATCAAATGGTTCTAAAAGCCTTATTTATGGGCTTGGATATCAGTTCGGTAACCAACTTAAACACAAGGCAAAATGCTGAACTATCTAATATGTGTTTTGCTTATGTGATTGAACAGGCGTTGGCAGATAGAACGCCACCAGCTTCCATTTGGTTTGCCATTCAATTGCACAATTTAAACGATCAGCACCAAGTAGAATTAGAACGTTATACCCAGCATTTTTACCAAAAAGACGCAGGGCATAAACAACAAATAACACAATTACTCGCTAAACATAAACCCGAGTTACTCGCGCAAATTAAAGGATAACAAATGCAGTATTTTGACCCACATATTCATATGCTTTCACGTACAACTGACGATTATCAAAATATGGCTGCTGCAGGTATTGTTGGCGTAATTGAGCCTGCGTTTTGGTTAGGCCAACCGCGCACTCAGTTAGGCTCGTTTGTGGATTATTTTGATACGCTAATTGGCTGGGAGCATTTTCGTGCGTCACAATTTGGCATAATGCATTTTTGTACTATGGGGTTAAATCCAAAAGAAGCGAATGACGTTGAACTCGCCGAAGGAGTAATGAAGTTATTACCGCGTTACTGCCAAAAAGATAATGTTGTAGGTGTAGGCGAAATTGGTTACGACGATATGACGCCAGAAGAAGATAGATTTTTATCTGAACAGCTAGAATTAGCTAAGTCGCTTAATTTACCTGTGTTAATTCACACCCCTCACCGCGACAAAGTAAACGGCACCAAACGCACGTTAGATGTGATTAAAGAAAGTGGCATTAACGAAGAAATGGTGTTGGTTGACCACTTGAACGAACAAACTTTACCTTTAGTTTTGGAAACAGGTTGCTGGCGCGGCCACAGTATTTACCCAAATACTAAAATGTCAGAGCCGCGTATGGTTGCTTTGTTGCAACAATATGGCCTAGACAAAATGATAGTAAACAGCGCAGCAGACTGGGGCATTAGTGATCCACTTAAAGTACCAAAAACAGCGCAAGCTATGTTGGAGTCTGGTTTTTCTGAAGCCGAAGTTGAGTTAGTTACTTTTAAAAATCCAATTAACTTTTTTGCACAAAGTGGGCGTATTTCACTAGATATGGTGCGCAAAACTGCAATAGATCAAACCAAAACTTTTAATGACAACAGGGTAACACGCGGGCAAGAGCCAGTAGTTGAGCAAGATCCCAACAAATAACCCGAGCAGTTAAATAATGTCATTGACTCAAGCCAACTGGCTGAACAGCGATCTCGCCTATTGCAGTAATGTGCATCCGGGCGAAACGGCTGCGCAGGTGCAAAACAATATTGAAAACTATATAAGCCAAGTGCGCGAGCAACTTGGTTGGCCGGTTATCAGCAGCGGTTTGTGGTTATCAGCCAAAGCCGCTGATGAACTGGTTGCACATCCACAGCAGTTAGCTGAATTTAAAACTGTATTAGCCACCCAAAAAATACGCTTAACCAGTTTAAATGGTTTTCCGTTTGGCGATTTTCATCAAGCCGTGGTGAAACAATCTGTTTATCAACCGACTTGGGCAAGTGAACAAAGGCTTGATTACACCTATAAACTAGCGTGTATTTTGGCTGAGTGTTTACCTGAAACAGAACAAGTTGGCGCTATTTCAACCCTGCCTTTGGCATATAAAGCAGAGTGGAATGATGGGCTTAATTATTTAGCCATGCAAAACTTATTGCGTTTGGTTTGTATGCTGCAAAAGCTTGAACAACAAACTGGTAAGTGCATTCAAATTGGTTTGGAAATGGAACCGGACTGTGTATTTGAGAAAACATCTGAACTCGTTGGATTTTTCACCGAACAATTATTACCGCTAGCTAAGCTGCAAAATATCGCAGCTGGCACTGTATTGCGTTATTTGGGCTGTTGTTACGACACTTGCCATCAAGCTGTATTGTTTGAAGACATTCAATACTCGCTGACACAAATCACCCAAGCGGGTATTCAACTGGTTAAAGTGCAAATATCTAATGCGATTAGTGCGGATTTATCAGTGGAAGGCATGGCTGAAAAACTCACAAGCATTTTTGCTGATAAGAAGTTTTTGCACCAATGCAAAGTAAAACAAGCTGACGGCGGGTTATCGGTGATTAATGATTTGTCTTTGGCTGCACTTAAACAAGCCCAAGCGGATCATTTAAATACAGCAGCTAAACTAGAATGCCGCATTCACTACCATGTGCCTATTCATTTGCAGAAAATAGCTTTGTCGGCAGATATTGAAATAGCTACAACCCAGCAGGCGATTATCGCTACGTTAAATTTTTTACAAACAAACCCGCAGCTTAAACCTAAATTAGAGGTTGAAACCTACACTTGGCTGAATTTTGTTGAAGACAAAACATTGTCGAGTGGTGATTTAATTGTGGGTTTAACCCAAGAGCTGGAATTTTTGCAACAACAAATGCAGCGGCTTGGTTTATTAAAATAAGTTGAGAATTTAGATTCTAAAATCTTGCATCAATAAGCTAGACCCTAGACTTAGGGCGCTGACTACTAAGCAGACCCTCGATAGCATGGATGCTATCGCGGAGCCTATAGGGATATATTCACGGCGAGTCTGCGTGTAGTTAGTGCCCTGAGCCTTTTGTAAAGCACGAACCAATGGGTTGATAAATAGATAAATAACTTGGAAATAAAACACACATGACAGCCCCACTAATTGTATTAAACGTAGTCGCCCTAAGCCCATATATGCTGGGTGAACATACGCCGAACCTAAACAAGTTGCTAAAACAAGGCTATGCAGCACAGCCACTGCATGTGCAATTTCCAGCGGTAACTACTACCTCACAAGCTTGCATGTTAACCGGTAAACAACCAAGCGAGCACGGCATAGTCGGCAATGGCTGGTATTTTAAAGACTTAGCCGAAGTCATGTTTTGGAAACAAGCTAATCAATTAGTCCAAGGCGACAAAGTATACGACCAACTCAAAGCTGAGCAGCCCAACTTTAAAGTTTCTAAACTATTTTGGTGGTACAACATGTACGCCAATGTGGATGCGAGTATTACTCCGCGCCCACATTATTTGGCTGACGGCGGCAAAATATTCGACTGTTATTCAACCCCAACTGGTTTGCATCAACAAATAGAAAACAACATAGGCACTTTTCCATTCTTTAACTTTTGGGGGCCAAAAGCAGGTATAGGCGCAAGTCGTTGGATAGCACAAGCGGCGGTTGAAGAATTTAAACTGAATAAACCTAACTTACAGCTCGTCTATTTACCGCACTTAGATTATTGCTTACAGAAATTGGGGCCTAATCATCCAGACATCAGCAAAGAAATTGCTGCTATTGACCAGGTGATTGGTGAGTTAATGGCAGGTTTAGCTGAGTTTAATCCTAACTATTTAATTGTTTCAGAATACGGCATAACTCAAGTCGATAAAGTTGTCCACATTAACCGTTTATTGCGCAAACAAGGTTGGATAAAGGTACGCGAAACAGCCGGGCAAGAAAACCTCGACTGTGGTGCAAGTCAAGTATTTGCAGTAAGCGATCACCAGTGTGCGCATGTTTATCTAAACGACAAAAGCCTACTTGCAGAAGTTAAAAGTCTGCTCGAACAAGCCCATGGTATAGAACAAGTTTTAGATAAACGGCAACAAACAGAAATGGGCTTAGCGCATGAGCGCAGTGGTGATTTAGTTGTTATTAGCCAAGCAAATGCTTGGTTTAGTTATTATTTCTGGTTGGATGATAACAAAGCACCAGATTATGCACGTACCGTCGATATTCACCGTAAACCCGGTTACGATCCGGTGGAAATGTATATAGATCCAAAAATTAGATTTCCATTGTTCGCTGTTGCTAAACGCATCCTCAAGAAAAAGCTCGGTTTTAGAATGTTGATGGATGTTATTCCTCTCGATGCTAGCTTAGTAAATGGCAGTCACGGCCGTATCACAGATGATGCAAACCAAGGGGCAATTTTGATTATGCCCGAGTGGTTGCAACAAAAAATCGGCCAACAGCAATATCAAATAACCGATGTGAATCAGCTAATAAAACAAGTGTTAACAGCGAATGACTGACTTTAACAACAGCTCATTTCACCGGCGCATAAATCACAGTTTTAAGCTCACTTTCAGCAACGTCTGCGGGTGAGTTTAAATACACTTCGTATTCTGGGATTTTTTTATTTGCTTTGAGCTTGTTGCTACGATTTTGCAAATAGCCCATTAAAGTTGCCCAACCATTAGCTAGATGCAAATAACTGCCTGTATGGGTAACTGCTAATGCTTTGTGCTCTGGGATATAGGTTTCAACTACATCTGCTGGAAAGTTAAAATCGGGTTTGTTGTGGTAGGCCATAGCGACAATTAGCTGGCTATGTTTCTTAACAAAATCAAACTTTTCAACTTGAGTGATCACTAAATCAGGCTGTGGAAAACCCGCACTACAGAGTTTTTGAAAAACAGGGCCAACGTCAGCAGATACGGTTTCAGTTGAGCCTTTTACCCGATAACCATAACTATAAAAAGCTTGTTGTTGCTGTATGCCGTCGATTGATACTTTAGAGCTAACAGCGCCTGTTTCTAGCTGTTCTTTGAGCATTTTTAAGCCACGATCGTAGTCACTGCCAACTAATGCCGACATTAGTTTTTTCCAGAAAAACATAAATATCGGCAAACTGCCTTGCATCAACCAAGTTACCTTACAGCCAGCTTCGCCTGAGGCTAAAGTAATCGGTTCAAAAACAAATTGTGTGGTTGATTGGCTTTTCCACGGGGCATAAAAAGTTAAGTCGTAATTTAAATGTGCATCTTGCTGCAGCGCAGATATTTTAATTTCCCCTTTACCAATTTGTTTGCCATCCCAAGCTTGCGCATGACCAAGGCTTGCCGCTTCTCCTTGGCGAGTTATTGGGCAATCTGGCTCTTGAATTAACCAAGGTGACCAACAAGTCCAATTGGCAAAATCAGCGACAAAATTAAAAACTTGCTTGACGGGTTTATTGATCTCAATTGATTTTTCAACGGTAAATGGTATAGAAAACATAAGTATCCCTACATATTTTTTTAAATTTAGCTTTGAGTATAGTCAAGTTTGTATGATTGTTTAATGAATGTTTGTTAAACTGCGCCGCAACCAAGGGGTGTTTATGTTTTTATACAAAACAAAACTGAGAAAAACCCTTAGAACCTGTGCAGGTAATGCTGAATAGGGATGGTGAAAGGACTGCTATTCTCTTATTGGCTTACGTGCGTATCTTCACTTGCATCAATATTTGAGAATTAAATGAAATTTACATTTTCTCCACTAGCCAAAGCATTTATTACCACTGGTTTAGTTGCCAGCTCTATTACCAACCTTTATGCGCAAGAATCTGAGCTACAAGTTGAAGTGATTGAGATCCATGGTGACTTTCGTAGCCAAAATATTTATACCACACCAACTTCTGTGTCTATTATTGGTGCCGAAACCATAGACAGACGTGAAGCCAATCATCTTGAAGCTATATTAAATACAGCACCGAATGTAAACTTTAACGGTGGTAGCAACAGAGCGCGTTTTGTGCAAATTCGCGGTTTAGGCGCAGGCTCAGAATACAATGCACCAACAAACTACCCGGTTGGTTTGTATTTGGATAATGTTGATTTCAGCAGCATGGGTACAGCTGCGACTTTATATGATATCGACCAAGTTGAAATTTACCGCGGTCCACAAGGCACACGTTTTGGCGCAAGTGCGTTAGCAGGTTTAATTTACTTAAAATCGAATGAACCAACAGCATACCAATCTGGCCAATTAACGCTTGGTTTAGCCAATTACAATAGCCAAGAAGTGGGTATTGCCTATTCAAATGCTATATCGGATAACTGGTTATATCGCGTTTCTGCTTACCGTTATTTTTCAGATGGATTTATTGAAAATACTTATTTAGATAGACGTGATACCAACGACAGAAACGAACTTAGCATGCGTGGTAAATTGCGCTACGACAATCAAAACAATATCGTGTGGGATTTAACTTTAGCCCATGTTGATATTGATAATGGTTACGATGCTTTTAGTTTAGATAATAACCGTAATACTTTGTCTGACCAGCCCGGTCAAGATAAACAGAAATCAACTAGCATTAGCAGCGACTTTACCTATCAGCTTAGTTCTGCGATAGAGTTAAATGCGATTGCGAGTTTAGCAACCAGCGACATAGTATATGGTTATGACGAAGACTGGTCATATGTTGGTATAGCGCCAGATTGGGAATATTCATCTACCGACTATTATCTGCATGACAAAGAGAATAAATCATTAGAGTTGCGTTTCAATTCTACTGAACAAGGGCTTATTTTTAATGGTTCAACTGAATGGGTTGCTGGTGTTTATTGGTTAAATTCAACCGATGATTTAATTCGCCAATACACATATTTAGACGCTGATTTTACTTCTGAATTTGAGAACGACAAACAAGCTGCGTTTGCCCAAATAGATAGCCAATTTGCCGATAACTGGAAATTAACTCTAGGTGCTAGATACGAATCGCACGACTATAGTTATGCCAACAATGATGGTTTAGCTGCCGATCAAAGTTACGATATGTTAGGTGGCAAAATGGTATTGGGTTATCGTCCAAACAGCCAAGACTACTATTATGCAGCAGTAAATCGTGGTTACATGGCTGGTGGGGTAAACCTAGATGGCTCGGTTGCAGCAGAGCAAAGAGTGTTTGAACCTGAATATCTAGTTAACTATGAGTTTGGTTATAAATACCAACAAAATGGTTTGTCTTTAGCCATAACAGCATTTTATATGGATAGAGAAGATGTGCAGTTAACTCGTTATAACGAGTTATTACGCGAAGACGGTAGTACTGAATTTACCCCGCTAACAACCAATGCTGATACTGGCTATTCTCAAGGCATTGAAGCTGAATTAAGTTGGATGTTAACCGCTGAAACGAGTTTGTACGCAAATTTAGGTTTATTAGATGCTAAGTTTGATTTTCAAACATTAAGCGATGATGAGTCGGAAGTAGTAACAGTTAAACGCGAATTGTCGCAAGCACCTAGTTACACTTATTTAGTTGGATTTAACCACTCAGTTTCTAGCAACATCTGGTTAAGCGCTGAAGTTGAAGGTAAAGATGATCATTATTTCTCGGATATCTATGAAACGCGCTCATTTAAAACTAATCTAGTGAATGCAACCGTTAATGTCCAAGCAGGCGATTGGTTATTTAAGTTATGGGCACGTAACTTATTAGACAAAACTTATCCAATTCAAGGCTTCTATTTTGGTAATGATCCGCGTGACGAGTACACGGCGAAAAACTGGTATCAATATGCCGAGCCACGTCGTTTTGGTGTAACTGCTGAATTATCGTTTTAAGGAAAAGTTAAATGCAACTATCAGTCGAAATCAGTTTGTATCCCTTGGCTCAACAAGAGTTTGAAGAACAAATTTGGGACTTTATTAAACGCATTCGTCAATATCCTGATATTCGGATTAAAACCAATGGTATGAGTTCACAAGTGTTTGGTGAGTACCACCAAGTGATGAACTGTTTAACCCTTGAAATGGAACGTGTTTATCAAGAAATCGGTCGAGCTGTATTTGTGTGTAAATACATAATGGGCGACAGGTCGCATATTGATGAGTGAGCTATTTAACTCAATTGCCAATGAGGTATTAGCAATGAACTGGCTAGAGCTGATTGCAGTGATAGCCAGTTTGGCTTATGTGATATTGGCGGGCAAAAGCAACATTTGGTGCTGGCCCGCTGCTATGCTAGCTAGTGGTATTTATTGTTACATCTTTTTGGATGTAAACCTGTTTATGGACAGTGCCTTACAGGTTTATTACATAGCTATGGCTGTATATGGGTGGTTGCAGTGGCGGCAAATAGCTTTTTCATTAGACGATGAAGAAGCAACTGTCATCGAAGATGAACATCCTGATGACGTTGCGCCAGTGCAGTCTTGGCCATTACAACTGCATTTTAAGCTAATTGCGGTACTGTCGCTTGTGTCCTTGGTTTTGGGCTACGTAATGGAGAATTACACCCAAGCTGATTTTGCTTATTTAGATACTTTCACCACAGTGTTTAGTGTGTACGCTACCTACTTAATTGCTATTCGACTGCTTGAAACTTGGTTGTACTGGGTGGTGATAGATATTGCAGGTTTGTACATTTATAGCGAAAAATCACTCAATTTAACCATGTTATTGTTTGCCGGCTACACAGTATTAGCTGCTTGGGCGTATTGGCAATGGCGCACGTTATACCAGCAACAACAGCAAGCTGGCTATTTAGCGCAACAAGCGGGTTAATTTATTAATCATGTTATCTATCGCTCAGCGACTGCTAATCGAACAAAACTTTGGCTCAATACTAAATATTGAGCCAATAAACAAAGGTTATAGCAATCAATGTTTTAAGCTACAGGTGTTAGACGGCAGTAATCAACATCAAAACTTGTTTGTTAAATCGCTAAACAATAAAGACGCTGCGCATATTCAGCATGAACATCAAGCAAGAAGTATTGCCGAACAGGCGCAGTTAACACCAAAGTGTTTATTGCAAAATACTCAGCACAAATTGTTGGTGACTGAATATGTGCAAACGGATACACAAGCATGTATTGAAGATATTGCTTTACTCTTGGTACATACACACAGCAGTGATAGCCAACTAGTACAAATTCACCAACCAAATATTATCCCGCAGCGGCTTGCTGCGGATATTCAAGCGCTGGCTTCAGCCGATAAAATAGATATAACTCTATTAGAACTCGCAAAACAGTTAGATAGTGACTGTACAAACCAAGTGTTTTGCCATGGGGATATATCGCGCGACAATATATTAAAAACGCGTGATAAAACTTATTTGGTTGATTGGGAATACGCCCGTATGGCAAGTGCTGAATATGATTTAGCTGCGAGTATTTGTATAAATCAATTCAATACTGCTGAGCAAAATCAGCTAGTAGATGAATACCAAAAGCACAGCCAAAGCAGCATTAACCAAGACTTGTTGTTGCAATATATTCAGGTATTTGAATATTTAAATAAACTTTGGTTTGCAAAGCTGGCTTAAGCCAACTTTGCAAATTAGCAATTAGTGGTGATGTCCACCAACACCGTGTGCATGACCGTGCGCTAACTCTTCTGCGGTAGCTGCACGAACATCTGTTACTTTTAAATCAAAAGTTAAAGTTTTGCCAGCTAGAGGGTGATTAGTATCAACAGTCACCATAAAACGACCAGCTTTAACCACAGTGACTTGGCGTTGACCCTGCTCAGTATTCACCACAGCAACCATGCCAGGTTTCCAAACTTTAGCGCCCATTAAATGTTTAGCTGGAACACGTTGAATCGCTTGTTCTGACTCATTGCGTTCACCATAAGTTTCGCTAGCCGGTAGAGTTACTGAAAACTCTTCACCAACCGCTTTACCTTCTAAAGCTGCTTCAACACCTTTCATCATATTGTTATGGCCATGCAAATAAGCAATAGGATCGGCATTCATGTTTGATTCTAATTGTTTGCCACTTTCATCGCTTAAGCTGTAGTGAAATTGCACCACTGTATCTTTAGTAACTTGCATTTGTTATCTCGAATTAGAGTTGAAAATTACCGCGAATCATAGCAGGTATGTAAAGAATGACAATTTTACGCTGCAGGTTGATTTGCGATCAAAAACAACTACATGTAGAAGAGATTGAATATGCTATAGTAAACGCCTTAGCTATTATTCAATTTTTATCTTTTTTGGAGATCTAACCTCAATGGCAATTCACAGTATGACGGCTTTTGCTCGTCGCGAGCAAAAAACAGAGTGGGGCACATTTGCATGGGAAATCCGCTCAGTAAACCAAAGATACTTGGAAACCTATTTTCGATTGCCAGAACAATTTAGAGGATTAGAGCCAGTGCTGCGCGAAAAAATTCGCAAAGCCATGCAGCGTGGTAAAGTTGAAATTAACTTACGCATAACCGACACAGACAAAAGCACGGGCAACTTAACCATAAACCAAAACCTAGTTGACCAACTGTGCAACCACGCCCTTAAAATTCAAGCCCAGCTGAATAATGCAGTAATTAACCCAGTAGACCTAATGCGTTGGCCGGGGGTGATGCAAGCTGAAGAACAAGACTTAGACGAGCAACAAGCTCAATTATTAGCTGAGTTCGATTTAACCATTAAAGACTTTTTAGCCGCACGTGCCAGCGAAGGTGAAAACTTAAAAGCCCTTATCGAGCAACGCCTAGAAGGTATTGCAAGCCAGGTTGCAATTGTACGCGAACAAATGCCACAAGTATTAGCTTGGCAACGTGAGCGTTTAACCACACGTTTAGCTGAATTAAAAGAGCAAGTTGACGAAAGCCGCGTAGAACAAGAATTGATTATGCTTGCGCAACGTGTAGATGTAGCCGAAGAGCTTGACCGTTTAGATTCGCACATAAAAGAAAGCCGCGACAAAATATTGAAAAAAGGTGGTGCCTGCGGCCGCCGCTTAGATTTTATGATGCAAGAATTTAACCGCGAAGCGAATACGTTAGCATCGAAGTCAATTAATACAGAAGTGACCAATGCAGCTGTTGAAGTTAAGGTGTTGATTGAGCAGATGCGTGAACAAATTCAGAACATTGAGTAAACTGTTAAATTGAAAATTTTCAATCAGTTGTTTGGATTCCGCTAATATTGTGATAAAAAATTAATAGAAGTAAGTTTAATTAGGTTTTTGAAAAATTAACTGTAATTGTTTTATCCTACTAAAGAGGAATACAGTACTTCATTCTCAGTAAATAGACGGCTGCTATAATTATAAATAGAAAACAGTAAGTATGAATGTAGCCGTGTCGCTATTAGTAACGTGTTCCGAGGAAATTTATTATTCGGTGAAAATTATGAATAAGCAATGTAAGTTTTGCGGTTATATGAATAGCTCTAGTGTTTCTACTAGAGCTATTGACAGACCTTGGTTCGAGGATGATAAATTTGCAGCATTTATTACTCAAGGAGCCTTAACTAAAGGATGGACAGTAATATTCCCAAAAGAGCATGTACCTAACATGTCCAGTTATTACTTGGATTCTGATTTTTGGGCTTTTGTTAAAACCGTTCACCTAAAATTAGTAAAGGTTTTCGGTGAGTGTGTATATTTTGAGCATGGCGCGAGTTCTGAAGGTTCAATTACAGGGTGTGGCGTCGATCACGCTCACATTCATATAGTTCCTCTTAAATTCGATCTAAAAAGAGCGGTAGAGTCCTTTGATCCAGAGATAAATTGGGAGAAATGTAAAAGCTCTTCACTTCATAAACTTACTTGCGAATATTTGTCATTCTCTAATGATGTTCCCAATCAAGATTCTTTAGTTTATGTTTCGAAGTTAGAGCAACCAACCTCACAATTCTTTAGAAAAGTTATCGCTGCGGGATTAGGCATTCCTCATTTATATAATTACCGAATTGATCAATTCCTAGACAATGCTTCCGAATCGCTGGCCTTGTTAGCAGATAAAGAAAATACTTGCGCTAATTACATCTAGCTAATTTGGAATAATGCTAATGGGTAATAATTCTCAAAGAGACTCGACAGAAAAAACTATCAATGATCACATAAACACCGATGATCGCAATAAATATGAATGGCAAAGCAAATGGTGTGAAGAATCAAGCAAAAAAATAAAAACTGAAGCAATTTGGATGGGGGCATTATTTTTCTTATCTTTGCTCCTAATGGTTTTAGCTTGGAGAGGTGACATATACAGAGTACTAACCTACGACTGTCTAACCTGCGCAACTCAAATCGACCAATATATCTTCATATTCATAGGTGGATTGTTTGGTGGTACCATATTTGGATTGAAGTATTTATATAAAGTCGTAGCTCGAGGTCATTGGCACCTAGATCGTAAATTATGGCGAATTTTCTCACCCCTTCTTTCCGCTGGCGTTGCTCTCGCGTTTGGGACTTTATTTGATTCCGGAATTATTGGATTAGAGATCAATACTGACAAGCCATCAGGATATTTTGCTATTGGGTTCTTAACTGGGTATTTCGCTGATAGTGCTATAGCTAAAATGCAGGAAGTAGCCGAAACGCTTTTTGCAAAGCAAAAAGCTTAGAAAATTTTTAGGTTTCCATGGATGAATGATTCGAGAGCTATCAATACAGACACAGAAATTTATATTTTCGAAAATAGTTTGTTAAGCACCCTAAAAGGCTCAGAAATCACACCACATAAGGTTGGTTTGAAAGCTTTTGGGTTATTGTTTCTCCCGAAGGCTTGGTACCCACCTTTTTTTCTAGTGCACTCGAAATCAATAGATTCGATATCAGCTACAGATATTCAGAATTTTTTTGGTAAATTAGGTGTATCAATCAGTTTAAATACAAAAATAATTATTCGATCAAATCAGAATGATGAAAATATTCTAGACCGTGGTACTCATGACTCCTTTCCCTTACAGTTATCTGATTTTGACACATCTAAAACAATTCTACCCAAGTTCGATGGTTATTGGATTATCCAAGAATTCATCAAGAACGGCTTGCAGGGGCATTTGTCCAATGAACGAAGAGTGTATCATGATGCCAGAGACTGGGTATGGGAGACTGAAGCAGAGGTTGGTAATTCAGGAAAAAAATCTACAGGTAGCATTAATTTAAGAAGTTGGAGAGATAGTTCAGAAGCTACTACTAGTGAGCTACAACTTGCCAGCAAAATGGAATTTGAAAAAGCTTTAGAAAACGTTGCAAAATGGGCTCATTATATTCATAAAATGCGGGTGCATTTTGAGTGGGTGTGTGATGCCGAAAGACTGTATATTGTTCAGGCCGATCTGGACGGAGTGAAAAAACAAGGCATAAACCCAAATGATATTCGGATCTACGAATATCAAACTCCTAACGTTGAAGATCTAAAAATATTTAAGATAGCTTCTGAAAGTGATTTTAATCAATATTCTAAGTTATACAACACTCGTATTTACAAAGAGATTGGCTATCAAGTGGTTAATTTTTTTATATGCGATGATCAAAATACAATAAGTAAATTGTTAAATAATGAACTTACAAAGGAGTTGTCAGAAGACTTAACAATTTTGACCTGTAATCCCCTTGTAATTAGAACAGATGGTACATCTCTTCCAGAAAATAAAAAAACGATGCTGCCAAGAAGCGACGAATTGCGCAATCTTTCTGACGCTAAATCGTGGTTACTAAATCAATTTAGATTAAAAATTACCGAACAAGAAATCGGAAAAGCAGGGCTTTGTCTCATCGCCCATCATTTTGTACCCGCAATATCCTCGGCTTGGTCTTTGGCTGAACCAGATGGTAGAAGAGTTAGAATTGAATCTCTCTGGGGAATACCAGAAGGACTTTATTGGTACTCACATGATGTATTTGATGTTGATACTAAAGTGATTGAAATTTCACCAAATAGCAGTGTTCCCGCCTCACTGAAAATTGATGAAAGGTTGAGGTTCAAAGATAAATTTATAGCACCAGATAAACATGGTTCTTGGGTATTACATCAAACGGACCAAAAATCTGATTGGAGCAGTAGCATATCTGATTGGAGTAGCTCTCGACAATACTCTAATTGGGTCGCTGAAATAGCGTGGAATTCAAGAAAAATAGCAAGAGTAGTTGGTAAACCAGTAGTGATTATGTGGTTTATTGATATGCCAGAATCCCTCTCTCAGCATAAAGTAATGCCTTGGTACCATACGCAATGGGAGCCTCAAGATTTTGAATTCAAAGCAGCACCGAAAAAGAAAAATGCGAATGAACAAATTTATAAAATATGTGTAAAAGAAGATTGGGATAAATTTAAAAATAACAAAAATACTATCGTGAGGAACTCCAGGGTTGTGGTCGAACCCTCAGATCCAGAGCTTGTTCGAAGCCAAACATTTGCGCACGAATTAGCTGAATTAGCCAAAAAAAACAATTTAATTATCGAACTTGCAGGAGGAATTCTCTCACATGCGTTTTATATGCTGAGTAAGCATGGCGCAACGGTTGAATGTAGTGACTTGTATGCAACAGAAGATGAAGAACTGGTGTTCAATAAATTAGTTCGAGACGAAATACCAAAATCAATTGTATCTGGTGGCGAGCAGGTTGAGGTAATTAAATTAGAAAAAGATGCGTATTTAGAAGCGCTAAAAAGGAAAATTGTTGAAGAAAGCTATGAAGTCCTAAATGCTCAATCAATAAGCGAAATACGGGAGGAACTTGCGGATTTAAGAGAGGTAATAAATTCTCTGCAACAGCAATTAAAAATCACTGAAGAAGATATTAAAGAAGAACGAAAAAGGAAAAATGAAAAGAGAGGTGGATTTAATGAATCATTAATGTTGAGGAAAACAGCACTGTCTGCTTCAACAGCGCATAGCAAAAAGGAGAACAAATCTCTAGTTCCTGCACCGTTAATAAATGAAGTGAATACAACGATTAGCAAAGTTGAAGAGCTCCCATTACCCAGTTTTGTACTGCACAGTGACACTCGAACTTCAAATAATAAATCGATAAAGCAATTTACTTTAACAATTCCGTTTTGTGGAAATACTCCAATTCCAGTTCAAATTTCTAGGTTCAATATTGAAACAAAAGACTCCCAACGGTCAACGTTTGAATTTAAAGCTGAAATAGATCGAAATGGGGCTGATTTAAAAGTTAAAATAAGTATATCGGAAACACCTCAGCAACTTCAGCTAGATTTAGAATAGCCAAGCGGCTATCACATAAAGATTCATAATTCTGCTGAAGAGTATTAGTGCTATTATAGTCTTCTGCTGAATTCTAATAATTACATAGGAAAAATAATGTTTTATTCACCTTTAAGGTACCCTGGTGGGAAATCAAAATTAACAGCCTATGTGTTAGAAACTATTAAATTAAATAATTTGGAGGGCGCTTGTTATGTTGAGCCTTTCGCTGGGGGGTGTGCGATAGCGTGGTATTTATTACTACGAGGGCATGTAAATAGGGTTTATATAAATGATCTAAATGCTTCTGTTTATGCTTTTTGGTACTCGGTTCTCCACCATACAGATGAATTGTGTGAGTTGATTATTAATACTCCAGTTACAATTGAGGAATGGCACAGTCAAAAAGCAATTCAAGACAACAAAAGTGATTCAATATTAGAACTGGGGTTTTCAACTCTATTTCTAAACAGGACAAACCGCTCCGGGATAATTAAAGCCGGAGTAATTGGTGGAAAACATCAGGACGGGAAATATAAACTGGATTGCCGATTTAATAAGGCTGCTTTGATCGAGAAGATCAATGCTATTGCAGCTAGAAAAGACGATATTGTCTTGACTAATTTTGACGCAGTGTATTTTCTCGATAATGTTGTCCCGACAATTTCACAAGAATGTTTTTTAAATATAGACCCTCCATATTATGTAAAAGGGAAAGGATTGTATCAAAATTTTTTTGAGCACAAGGACCACTATCTATTATATGAAAGCGTCAAAAAGCTCTCACATCCATGGATTGTCACTTATGATGACACGCCTGAAATAAACGATATTTACTCTGAGTTTTCCCCGAAGGCATTTGGCCTGACATATACAGCTCAAATTAAAAGAAAAGGCTCTGAAGTTATAATTCATAAGCCAAATTTAAAGCGCTGTGATTTCCAGCCTGATATTACCTTTGATCAGTTAAAGAAGTTTAAAAATTGTAAATGAGAGTTGTGTCTTTGTAATTTCGCCATGTTGTGACGAACTGTATATTGACAATCTCTGTGAATTGAGTATATCGACAGTTTTACATTTTAATGCGCATAAAAATGTAAGTTTAAACACTTTTATGCGCATTAAAATGTAATTTGAGCTATTATATTGTTCAATTAATCGTCTCAAATGCAGGCAACACCATGCAGCGCACTTTACTTAATGCCTTACTGAAATGGAAAAACCGACCTTCGCGTAAACCTTTATTGATTGATGGGGCGCGTCAAACAGGTAAAACTTATCTGCTAAAAGAGTTGTTTGGCAGCAATTTTGCGAATGTTGTTCGTATAGATTTTTTAGAAAATCCTGCTTATAAAGAAGCATTTGATGCTTCGTTATCACCTGATGAGTTGCTAATGAATATTGAGTTAATGACTAATCAGGCCTTTAATCCGGAAACCGACTTGCTTATTTTAGACGAGATTGGCGAATGTAAGCGCGCCGTTACCTCTTTAAAATATTTTGCCGAAAAAGCACCGTCTTATTTTGTTACGGCTAGTGGCTCGAACATTGGTTTATTAAATACATTTCCAGTTGGCAAAGTTGAACAATACAACTTACGGCCATTAACATTCCAAGAGTTTATTTATGCATCAAACGAGCAAGCGTTGATCAAAGCTTTTGATGCCCAAGCGAATTCTGCGGCTGCACACAGTAAATTGATGGATAAATTAACGGACTACTTTTTTACAGGAGGTATGCCAGAGGCTGTTGCTGCTTGGTATCAGTATAAAGAATCGAGCATTTTACAGCGTGTTGAAAGGGTTTCTAAAATTCATGCTGATTTAGTTGAAGGTTATCGTCGCGATTTTGGCAAATACTCAGGTAAGCTTGATGCCACTATAATTGAGTCAGTATTTAATAATATTCCCGCACAATTGTCGCTGGTTGCAGATGAGTCGGTTAAGCGCTTTAAATTTAAAAATGTGCATGAGCGTAAGTCTCGCTACAGCGATTTTGAATCGGCAATTCACTGGTTAAAAAATTGCCGCTTAGCCTTGGCGAATTATCCAATTGAAGGGCTGCCCAAGTCGCCTTTAGCGGCTTATAAAAAAGAGAATATGGTTAAGCTGTTTTTGTTTGATGTGGGTTTGCTCAACCATATGCTGGGCAGTAGTTATAAAGAAATTAAACAGCAAAACTACGAGTATAAGGGATATGTTGCTGAAAATTTTGTTCAGCAGGAGCTAACTGCTATTGGAGTTGATCCTAGCTATTCTTGGAATGATGCTCGTGCCGAAATCGAATTCATTCTAGCAACGGATGAAGGCAATATTGTTCCTGTAGAAGTTAAAAGTGGCAAGCGTACCCGAGCTAAATCGTTAGCGTCTTACATTGAGAAGTGTGCACCAAGCAAAACATTTAAATTAACAGGTACGCAAGGCTCATCGGCTCTAGAACAAACTAATATTGTAATGCCTTTGTACTTTACCCAGTATTTGCCATTGAGGTGGTAGGCGGCAAGAACAAAAATATAAATAACAACCTATAAGTTGTTATTTGAAAATACAGCTTATATACTGTTTTTTAATAAAACAGCCTATACATTGTTTTGGTGGTTAGCGTGAACTACACAATTAATACCCTTGAACAAATTAGACCAATTCTTATTGGCTTTAGAAAAACTAATGGGCTTTCGCAAAAAGCGCTAGCCGAAAAACTTGGTATTAGTCAACAAAGCTATCAAGCCCTAGAAAGCGCTCCACAAAAAGCCACAATAGAGCGCCTGTTTAAAGTGCTTTCGATTTTGGGCATAAAGTTACAATTTGTAGAAAAAAATAAGCCACTGGAGAATAATTTATCTAATAGCGAACTCTTGCAGGATGAATGGTGATGGCAAAACGTAAAGTAAAAGCGCTAACTATATGGATGAATGCAGAGTTTGTTGGTACTTGGCGAGTAAAGTCCGGTGTCGACGAATTGCAATACGCTGATGAATGGCTAGAAAATCCGCGTGGTCGCCCTTTGTCTTTATCATTACCTTTCACTCCAGGAAACCAACCAATTAAAGGCGATGTGGTTTCATTTTACTTTGATAATTTGTTGCCTGATAGCAGGGATATACGTGAACGATTGGCAAGGCGGTTTAATACTGCTAGTACTAAAGCCTTTGATTTACTCGTAGAGCTAGGTCGTGATTGTGTTGGCGCTATTCAATTATTACCAGAAGGTGATCAGCCTCAGAACATTAAACAAATTCAGTATAAAGCGTTAACTGATCTGCAAGTTACTGAAATACTGAATAAAACGGTTGACACCTATCCTTTGGGTCGTTTAAACGACGATGATCACTTAAGAATTTCATTGGCTGGCGCTCAAGAAAAAACCGCGTTACTTTGGCATAATAACCAATGGTGTGAGCCTTTAGGTGAAACACCTACTACCCATATATTTAAACTGCCAATGGGGTTGGTTGGCAACATGCAAGCTGACATGGAAGCTTCTGTTGAAAATGAATGGTTATGCTCAAAGATAATCGCCGAATTTGGTATTCCTATTGCCCATTGTGATATTGGTTTTTTTGCAGGTAAAAAAGCACTTATTGTAGAGCGCTTTGATCGAAAATTATCAAGTGATGGTTCATGGTTTATTCGCTTGCCTCAAGAAGATTTTTGTCAAGCAACAGGATTGTCACCATTACTTAAATATCAAAGTGATGGTGGGCTGAGTATCGAAGATTGTATGAAGCTACTTGCTAGTAGTGAAAACGCTGCTTTAGATAAACAATACTTTTTTAAAGCGCAAATTGTATTTTACTTGCTTGCAGCAACCGATGGTCACGCGAAAAACTTTAGCATTACTCACTTACCGAACAACAAATACAAGCTCACGCCATTATATGATGTACTTTCAATTCACCCGCTTATTGGTAATAAGGCAAATCAAATTGCTAAACAGAAAGTCAAAATGGCGATGGCTATTCGTGGCAGCAAAAATTACTATCAATTACAGAAAATTCAATATCGTCATTTTATTCAGCAAGGCAAACAAGTTGGATTTACCGAAGCAGAAGTAATTGGACTTATTGATTCAGTGCTTGCAGTTCTTGACACTGTTATTGAAAATGTCGTCGCCAAGCTTCCCGAAGACTTTCCTCGTAACTTATCAGATATGATTTTTACAGGAATGAGAGCTCAAGCAAACAAGCTAAGCATGCATACTTAAACAAAGCTGTGACATTATTGGTGACACAGATTCAAAAAATTCTTTTAGAGCCGAAATTGATCTGACCCCAGACTTAGATTAAGAGTACTACAGCCGAATGAAAAAGTGAGCATGATGATGTTATTACGCAGCGCTTAATCGACGTGCAAGAGAGGATATTGGTAAATATAGTCTTTTAAGTTGAGCGACTATAATTAACCGTTATCGGTGAATAAATAACAAATGCACAACCCACCTAATTAATTCACCGTTATTGGTGAATTTAATTGAGTAATGCTTCATTGTATCTATAATCACTGTATGTGGTGATTAATTACTCACGCATCTTATTTTTATAGGTAAGCAAATATGGCAAAGAAGGTTACTGTTTCTGACCTACCTAATACGGAGTTTATTAATAATGCGGAAGTATTGGGGCAGCTAATCAAAGCTAAGCGTACAAAACTAGGCATAAAAATGGCTGATTGTGCTGCTTTGTGTGGTATTGGCATTAACACATTATCCCGTCTTGAAAATGGCAACGCCAATTGCACATTGGCAGCCATGTTCTCTGTATTAAATGGTTTGGGCATTAAATTAACCACTAACATGTTAGTTAACTCTGGTTCTCAAACAGACGCGGCTCATTCAATAACTACTGAAAGTGAATGGGTGTAGCCGTGGCTTCAAAAAACAGCGAACATCTTTATACCTGAAGATATTCAATACTTTGATAGTTTGGCTAAACACATATTAGAAAAATCTCAGTACTTAAAGGTGCAAGCCGCTGAAATACTAAGGATTACGGTTTAACATGATTCACTTATATTACACTCAAAAACTTATCGCTAAATTACCTGTTGCTGGTACATAATCAAACCCGTTTTCCAGTGTTTATTATTGGTTTAACCAAACCTGATTTCGCCGCATTTGATTGTCATTTTGCTGATTGTTTTATGAATACATTATTGAAGATCGGCGCAAATGAAGAGCAGATGCAAAGCGCACAAGATCTACTTGCACCTGTGTCTATTCATAAATCGAGTGATCGTAGTGTACAAGGAACACTAAATCAGATGAAAGGTGATATTGAGCATATGCTTTGGTACGACAATGCAAAAATTACTGAATGCTCACCTTATAAAACAGCAGCTTGGTTAGCTGGAAAGCCTTGCAATGTGAAAGGACAAAAAGACTGTATTTGGCCTGTTGATGCTATGTTGAAATTATTAAGTGATAACTCTATATCTAACAACAGAGTGGTTCATTAATTAACCTGATCTGCGCATAAGAAATTGAACTAAATACCCTTGTGGTGATCAGATCTTTTCGACCAAGAAAAATTTTGATAACCAAGGACATGATTAACTTAGACGCAATTTATGTAGATGTCGATGATTTTTGTGTGCTATTCGAGCCACAATGGTTAGCCCACCTAATTGAGACATGTGAAAAAAGGATAAGAATCGTCATAACTTCACTCATCGACATCACAGAAGAGTTCAACTAATTTATTCATGCCTGTTCCTAATCTTTCTGGTGTTTTTTGGTCGAAAGATCGGATCGTGGAACAGGCTTTTAGTTCCTGACATTTTTGATTTTTTATCCCGAACTGGGGTTAAATAATCAAATAGTCCTTATTTAGCCAAAGAAAATGAAATCGCGGTTTCAAGCCTTTAAAGTTCAGAGTCGTTAAGTGATTCCATTGCTTTAATGTTTTCTTCATCCTTGTGTTTGTTTAATAGTTTATACGCTTTTAAAATTTCCTTTTTTCTATAGCCGTGCCTGAAGTATATTTGAATCGCTCTAAGCCAAAAGTCTCCAGCGGCTCTAGGGTCAGTATCTTCTAGTTCATTCGCGGCATCTTCTATTCGATCACTCAAAAATCCTTCGATAAAATCAATTGCATCATTATCTGAGCCTGGATAAATGTTAGTCATAGCGAATAACGCAAGTTCACCAACTTCAATGCTGTCACTCCCGTATACATCACCCATTTTTTCTATGGCATCGCGGTAGATTTTTTTCGGACGCTTCAACGTTTTCTAGTTTTTCCATTATTTTGGCAAAATTTAGTGTGACGGTTTGGCATGTCTCACTCGATCTTTCATAGGCTTGGCAGCCTAGTTCGTAACTTTTTTGAGCTGTTAATTTGACTTGCTCGATATCATTATTTTTCTGAGCATTTTGGAAGTTTTCATAGGCTTGTTTGAAGTCTGCTTTTAGTTGTGAAGTATTTTGTGCCATCACATTTTGCAATGAGCTGATCAATAAAATAGAGCAGAGCAAAGGTGTTTACATGTGAGGCAAGTGCAGGCGGATGTGCACTTTTGTACTATTTTGAGGTTGGATGTCGGGGACGATATGTTTAAACTAACAACCAGCTGGCGGTGCCTAAGAAAGCGAAGATACCAACAATGTCTGTGACAGTGGTTAAAATAACACTGCCTGCTAATGCTGGATCAATATTAAATTTCTTTAATATAAGTGGAATGGTTACACCTGAAATACCGGCGGCTATCATATTCATCAACATAGCAAAGGCGATAATCCAAGCTAGGGTAAAATCTTGTTTCCAAATGCCGACCACAGTGGCAATCAGTACCGCCCAAATTAAACCGTTTAAAAAACCAATTGTCAGTTCTTTTAGTAATAAGCTGCGGGTATTTGATTCAGAAATGTGCCCCAAGGCCATAGCGCGAATAACTAAAGTTAGGGTCTGATTACCTGCTACACCACCCATACTTGGCACTATGGTGTTTAAAATAGCTAATACGGCTAGTTGGCTTAATACATCTTCGAAAAAGTTAGAAACCGTTGCTGCTAACAAAGCGGTTAATAAATTAACCCCCAACCAAATAGAGCGTTTTTGCGTACTTTGTACAACAGGCGCGAAGGTGTCTTCTTCGTCATCTAAACCCGCCATACTCATCATTGAGTGTTCTGCGTCTTCACGAATAATATCAACCATATCATCAATGGTAATACGGCCTAACAAGTGATTTTGTTCGTTAACAACTGGCGCCGATATCCAGTTATGTCGTTCAAACATTTGTGCCGCTTCACTTTCTGGCATAGTTGCAGGAATCGGCACTAAATCAGTATTCATCAACTGTTCAATTACGGTTTCAGGTTGAGACGTAACCAATGACGACAAACTGATGTCACCAATTAAACAGTCATCTTTGTCTACTACATACAGGCTGTCAGTGTTTTCTGGTAAATCAGCACGGCGGCGTAAATAACGTAACACCACTTCTACCGTTACATCTGGACGGATAGTTACTGTATCAGTATTCATTACTGAGCCAGCAGTATCTTCTTCGTAGGCTAACGCAGCTTCTGCTCTGTGCCTGTCTTGCGCGTCAAGTGAACTTAAAACATCTTGGTAAAGTTGCTCAGGTAAGCTACGTAAAACATCGGCAAGGTCATCTGTATCCATACCTTCAGTTGCTTCGGCAACTGCTTCTGGCATCATTTGGCGTAAGATGCTGTTTCTTACATCTTCACTCAGCTCTTCAAGTATTTCGCCGTGAAATTCAGAGTCGATAAGTTGCCAAAACGCCATACGCGATTTTACTGGCGACGATTCTAAAATAAATGCTACATCACACGCGGGCATATTATGCAGCGCATTACGCACGTGCACGAACATACCGCGGTTTAACGACGCGGTTAATTCATGCAAGGTTTGGCTGGATAATGATTGCTCGTATGCTTCAGGCATATAACTGCAATGCTCCTTGGCAGTTTATTCCCCAATCAAAGACTAATTAATAACGAAATTTGGGGCGCTGATGATTATCAATAGTTTAACTAAAGTATTAGATGCAAGCCACTTTAAAATACAAAGACTTACTCACCTTCATGAAAGCGTGCGTTGATTAAATCTTCCACCGCTTGTAGTGCTTGTTCAGCTTGTTCACCATTACAACTAACAGTTACTTCTGTGCCTGTAGCACCCGCGAGCATTAATAACGCCATAACGCTATTTGCGTTCGCAGATTTGCCGTCACATTCAATGGTGATTTCGCATGGATAAGCTTGTGAAACCTTAACTAATTGGGTTGCCGCACGGGCATGTAAACCCAATTTGTTTTTTATCAGTAATGTTTTGCTGAGTTGCACTTATAAAACCTCTAACAGGGCGGGGCCTACAGAACTGCAGATAATATGGCGGTTAACTTGCAATTTGGTGGTTGTTATCTATCGTGTTTATTTTGTTCACGATGAACTATGGCGACGTCTGAGTGACGTGAAGCAAAATACCAACCTATCGCTTCGGTTACGTAAACTGACCTATGTTTACCACCGGTACAGCCGATCGCGACAGTGACATAACTACGGTTGTTTTGTTCTAACATAGGCAACCAGTCTTCAATACAGCTACAGATTTTGTCGATAAAAGCTTGCACTTCTTCGTGTTGTTTTAAAAAGTCTTGTACTGGTTTATCTAAACCTGTCAGTGGTCGTAAACTTTCATCCCAATGTGGATTGGGTAAAAAACGTGCATCAAAAACGTAGTCAGCATCTGTTGGTATACCAAATTTAAAACCAAACGATTGAAAGACTAACCTTAAATGGCCTGCTTTTTTGTTTAATACTTTATTGGTGATAATTTTATTTAAATCGTGAATGCTCAGCTCGCTGGTATCGATAAACAAGTCGCTCATTTCACGAATTGGCCGCAGTAATTCACCTTCTTCAACTATTGCTTCTTCTAAACTTAATCCAGCTTGCATTAACGAAAGTGGGTGGACGCGGCGCGTTTCAGAATAGCGTTTTAATAAGGTTTGATTGCTTGAATCCATATAAACCACAACAACATCGGCGACGCCTTTCAGTTGGGTAATGATATTACTTAAATCTTGTTGCCAATCAGATATGTTACGTATGTCTAAATTCAGCGCGATACGGCTATATTTGCCTTTTAATGCATCGGGTAAAAACGGCAATAACTGAATTGGAATATTGTCTACACAATAAAAACCTGCATCTTCAAGTTGATCAAGTGCGGTCGATTTACCTGAACCCGAACGACCTGACAATATGACAAGTTGTAACATAGTTTATTCCGTAATAGCTTGGTAAAGTTCCTGACTATTCTGCGCTGTTCGAATGCGTTTTAAAATACTTTTATCCGAAAGTTTTTGCGCAACTGCCGCTAACGACTTTAAATGTTCGTTGCATTGATTTTCTGGCACTAACAGGGCAAAAAAAACATTAACCGGTTGGTTGTCTATCGCGTCGTAATCAATGGGATCTGACGTGGTAATTAATATCGCTAATGCTTTGGTGGTATTGGCTAAACGGCCATGCGGTAAGGCGATACCATTACCTATACCTGTACTGCCTAATCTTTCTCGATTGAGCAAAGCTGCGGTAATTTCTTGTTCGGTCATTTCACTGATATGTTGTGCAGCTATTTGACCTATGTGCTCAATAATTCGTTTTTTGCTAGAAACAGAGACTGCACATTCAGTGCAGTCTTTGGATAAAAAAGATTGAATGTCCATTAATGGCGTTTCATTTTCTCTTTATGCTTGATGACTTGGCGATCCAGCTTGTCAATCAAGGAATCTATTGCGGCATACATATCCGTATGCTCGGCGTTGGCAAATACTTCGCCACCGTTTAAATGCAGCGTTGCTTCTGCTACTTGATTTAGCTTTTCAACGTTGAGGATAACATACACGTTATTGATGTGATCAAAATGACGCTCAAGCTTTGCAAACTTGTTGTCGACGTAATCTCTTAGTGAGTCAGTAATATCAACATGACGACCAGTTAAATTGATTTGCATAGGCTCTTTCCTTTTTTGGTTTATGCCTTCTAAAGAAGGCTCTTACGTTGGTTTGACGGCGGAATTGACAACGACTCTCGGTATTTAGCTATGGTGCGTCTAGCAACCATAATACCTTGATCCGCTAACAATTCTGCAATCTTGCTATCACTTAACGGTTTTGCTGTGTTTTCAGCAGAAATCAGTTTTTTAATCAAAGCGCGTATTGCGGTTGATGAACATTCTCCACCATTTTCAGTGCTGACATGACTTGAGAAGAAGTATTTCAATTCAAATATACCACGTGGTGTGTGCATATATTTTTGTGTCGTTACCCTAGATATGGTCGACTCATGCATTTCAACTTCTTCGGCAACATCATTTAACACCATAGGTTTCATGGCTTCATCACCGTACTCAAAAAAACCTTGTTGTTGTTTGACGATACACCTTGCTACTTTTAACAAAGTTTCGTTACGACTTTCAAGGCTTTTTATAAACCATTTTGCTTCTTGCATATGCGAACGGATAAATTGTGAATCCGACGTATTGCGTGCGGTTTTACTCATAGCTGCATATTCTGCATTGATCTTGAGTTTTGGCATGCTGTCTGGATTTAATTCAACTATCCAATCGTCTTTTATTTTTTTTACTGCTACATCCGGCACTATATATTGAGCTTCTTCTGCAACCACTGCGTTACCCGGTCTCGGGTTTAAGCTGTGGATGAGTTTCATCACTTCTTTTAGCTCGTCTTCTTTTAGTTTAGTCTTCCTTGCTAAAGTTCGGTAGTCTCTATTACCTAAAAGTTCGATATAATTTTTAATTACTTTTTTAGTTTCGGCTAAATAGGGCGTATCTGCTGAAAATTGATTCAGTTGTACGAGCAAACACTCTTTGGTGTCTCTGGCCGCAGCACCAACTGGATCAAATAGTTGAATGCGTTTAAGTACTGCTTCTACTTCTTCAACTTCAACTAAATCGTCTATTTCTTCGCTTTCAATGCCTAAACTTTCAATGATATCTTCAACACTAACTGTTAAATAACCTGAGTCGTCTACTGCATCTATAATGGCTATGGCGATTGCCCTGTCTACTGGTGAAAATGGCGTCAAATCCATTTGCCATAACAAATGGTCACGAATTGACGTTATGGTTTCACCTTGATAAACCATGTCATCATCCGGTGCTGCGCCATTTGAACCTGTACCTGTGCTTTGAGTGAAGTGATCATCCCAAGTGCTATCGGTTGCAAGGTCTTCGCGAATATCTTCGCGTGATAGTTCGTCACGGCTGTCGGGCACTGCATCTTCGGTTGATTCGGTATTATCTTTGCCGTTTTTTTCTTCTTTTTGTTGTTTAGCTTCGTTTAACGCGTCTAATGATTCGAAGTCCTCGCGGTTTTCTTCAGATTCCAACAAAGGGTTGCTATCAAGCGCTTCTTGGATCTCTTGCTGAAGATCAAGCGATGACAATTGCAACAATCGAATAGCTTGTTGCAACTGCGGGGTCATAGTTAAATGCTGACCAAATTTTAACTGAATAGTTTGTTTCATTAATTAGACGATTCGTTATAGTTTAAATTGTTCACCTAAATATACGTTACGTACTTGTTTGTTATTCAGCACATCGTTGGGTGCACCAGAGGCAATTAACTGTCCTTGGCTAACGATATAGGCTTTTTCACAAACATCGAGCGTTTCACGCACATTATGGTCTGTTATTAGTACACCTAAACCCCTATCTCTAAGATGGGTGATAATTCTTTTTATATCAATGACGGATATAGGATCAACCCCTGCAAATGGCTCGTCCAATAAGATAAATTTTGGATCGGCCGCTAGCGCTCTGGCGATTTCTACCCGTCTTCTCTCACCACCGGATAATGCCATGCCCTGACTATCTCTTATGTGGGTGATATGAAATTCTTCAAGTAGCTCTTCAAGTTTAGCTTGTTTTTCGCTTTTGGTAAGCTCAGGTCGCATTTCTAATATTGAATAGATATTTTGTGTGACCGTTAACTTTCTAAATATAGACGATTCTTGTGGTAAATAACCAACGCCGGCACGTGCTCTTTCGTGCATTGGGAAGTAGGTCATGTCTTTATCGTCTAATAAAATTTGCCCGGCGTCATTCTCAACTAAACCGACTATCATGTAGAAGGTGGTGGTTTTACCAGCGCCGTTTGGTCCTAATAAACCAACTATACTGCCAGACTCTACTTGCAGTGAGACACTTTTCACCACTTGGCGTTTTTTATAGGCTTTAGCTAAGTTGGTTGCGATTAACTTGGGCATTAATTGTCACCACTTTTTGGTGTTAATACGGTACGGACTTTTTGCCCTTTTTGATTATTTCCGGAAGCGACAAGTTTTTGCGCGACTAAGTCATATTCAATAATATCGCCACTCACTTGGCTGTTTTGTTGTGAGATATTGGCATTGCCAGACAAGGTTAAAATGCGGTCTTTTACTTTGTATTGAATATTTTTCGCTGTTGCTATCAGAGTTTCGCCGCTGTCTAGCACTTGTTTATAACTAGCAGGTAAACCTATAGCCCGCAAAATGTCTTGGCTTTCTGGGTCGTCTTCATCCGCTTTGATAACTTCTAATCTATCCGCTTTCATGCGCAACGAACCTTGTTTAACTTCTACGTCGCCAGAAAAACTTAAAGTATTGGTTTTTATTTCGAGTTGTTGCTTTTTCGCATCTATGACTATGTTTTGACTAAAGTCTGCCTCTAGCGCAACACTCGGTGCACAGATAATACTGCCGATAAAAAGTGTGATAATTTTATTGTTTAACAAAGTATTCTGCCCGTACTTGCTCCACGAGTTCAAACTCTTGGGTTTTTAAATTTCCACGTAAACCTTGGCCACTAAAGGTCATTTTGTTGGCGACACCAGTCACTTTTGCACTGGTTGATATGGTTTGTGCGGTTAAATCCATGTTGAGCCTATTTACATACAGTGTATCAAACCAATCGTCTGGTTTGTTAGCCATAACTGCAACATTGCCTTCAAGTTCTAATTGGCGGTTGTCGTATATAACACTGTCGTTTGCACTGATGATCCAGTGTTGCTGTTGGTCGCTCGAATATAAAATATATCTTGGATTCTGAAAATAGGTAAATTCAAGTTCTTGATAATGTTCTAATGAACGTGCGTTGAGTTTGCTGTGAATTTGGCCACTTTGGTCGTATTCGGTTCTATTTAATGCGGTTATTTGGTAATCGGGTAATGCGACACGATCAAATGCTGCAATTTCTTGCGGTTGCGTGCTCCATTGCAGCCAAAAGTATTGGCTGATCGCAACAATAATTAAAACTGACAGCAGCAGTCGCTTCATACACTCATACCTTGCGCTTGCTCTAATACGCCACGCGTTTGTAAGAAAATATCACAACATTCACGTACAGCTCCAAAACCACCACGGACATGGGTTTGATAATGGCAAATTTGTTGAATAATTGGGTGTGCATCGTTCACTGCGATTGCTAAACCAACTTGCTGCATCACTGTTAAATCAGGTACGTCATCACCAATATAAGCGATTTGTTTATCTGTGATATTCAGTTGGCTTTTTAATTCAGCATAGGCTGCAAGTTTATCTTCTTGTCCTTGATAAATATGCTGGATACCTAACGAGCTCATACGTTTTTCAACTATCTGCGATTTTCGCCCTGTGATCACGGCAACTTGAATGCCAGCATTGATTATAGCTTTAATGCCAAAACCATCGCGGGTGTGAAATGCTTTTAACTCTTCACCTTGATTGCCCAAATAAATACGGCCATCAGAAAATACACCATCAATATCGCAAATAAACAGTTTAGTTTGTTGAAACTTGTCAGCGATATCTTGTTTGATTGGTCCATAGATAGAGTTAAATAGCATTAAAGTACCTTAGCTTTGAGTAAGTCATGTAAGTTTATTGCGCCGATTGGACGGTTATTGTCATCAACCACAACAAAACCATTAATTTTTTTGTCTTCCATTAATTTCAGCGCTTCGGCTGCTAACATACTTGGTGTAACTGTAACCGCGTGTTTGGTCATCACCTGACTAATTTGAGTGCTGTGAATGTCGATGCGTTTATCTAAAGTTCGGCGCAAGTCACCATCTGTATATATGCCGCTTAATTGACCTGCTTTATTGATAATAGCGACAAAACCTAAACTTTTTTGTGAAACTTCAAATAAAGCTTCTGCAATAGTGACATCTTCAGCGACTATCGGCAGTTGATCGTCTGCATGCATTAAGGCTTCAACACGCAGTAAGAGTTTTCGACCTAAACTCCCTAGTGGATGAGAAACTGCAAAGTCTTCAGCGGTAAATTTGCGTGCTTCCAACAAGGCAACCGCCAAGGCATCACCCATGACTAAAGCGGCAGTTGTGCTTGCGGTTGGTGCTAGGCCAAGTGGACAAGCTTCTTGGTTTACTTTTACCAAAATATGCACGTCTGAATAGTGTGCAAGGCTTGAACTTGCGTTGGCCGTAAGGGAAATTAGTTTTGCGCCTAT
Source organism: Catenovulum agarivorans YM01 (assembly GCF_000281085.1). Lineage (GTDB taxonomy): Bacteria > Pseudomonadota > Gammaproteobacteria > Enterobacterales > Alteromonadaceae > Catenovulum > Catenovulum agarivorans. The sequence continues at coordinate 145,280 of NZ_JH767522.1, read as the reverse complement.
GCGTTTTATCACAGGTAAAATAGTGACTAATTCTTGGCTTTCGCCTGAATTAGATAGCGCGAGCACAACATCTTGTTTGCCTATCATGCCTAAATCGCCATGGCTGGCTTCAGCTGGATGAACAAAAAACGCCGGCGAACCTGTGCTGGCTAGTGTTGCTGCAATCTTTCGCCCAACATGGCCTGATTTTCCTATGCCGGTGACGACAATTTTTCCACTGCAATTGAGCAATGTTTCACAGGCTAACGCAAAGTTTTCGTCTAAGTCACTATTGAGTTGTGCGAGAGCTTGTTGTTCAATTTCAATGACTCTTTTCGCACTGTTTATAAATGCATTCATCAACTACTACCCGTTTGCCATGCCAAATAGTAAATACTGATATGCAATAAAACATGCTAATAACACACCGCCTTCCATGCGGTTGATACTGCGCGGGCCTTTGCCTATGCCAATTGCCATCAATATCAGCAGTACAGTCACGGCGATCATGATCAATGAGTCACGTGAAACTGCTGCAGGATCAACTGCACCAGGAGCTATGATCCCTGGAATACACAATACAGCTAAAGCGTTGAAGATATTTGAGCCAACAATATTACCTAATGCAAGATCATCTTCGCCTTTGACAACCCCAGCAATGGATGCTGCTAGCTCTGGGAGTGATGTACCAATCGCAATTATGGTCAGGCCAATAACTAAGTCACTGATACCAAATTCTTTAGCGATAAATACCGCAGAATCGACGAGAAAATCTGAGCTTAATAACAGAATGGTTAAACCTAGTGCTAACCAGAAAATAGCCATGTGAATTGGCACACCTTCAGGTACGTCGTCACTGACTTCATCTTCATATAAATCTGGGTTAGCGGCTTCTTCAGGTGTTTTGTGAATAGATGCATAAGCCAAATAACCAATTGTGATAAAAAATAACACTGCTAATAAAATACCTTCGGTACGGGTAAATTGCAGATCATAGATAAAATAAACGGCAATTAGAGACGTGGCTAAGATAAAAGGTAGCTCTCTGCGCACAGTAATTGAGCCAACTAACATAGGTTTTAATAAGGCGGTAACACCCAGTACTAAGGTGATGTTGGTGATATTTGAACCAATTACATTACCAATTGCAGTATCGGCTTTATCCGCTAACGAAGCGCTGGCTGCTACCATCATTTCAGGTGCAGAGGAACCCATAGCTACAATTGTTAGTCCTATGATGAGTGGAGATAAACCTAAATTGCGTGCTAACGCTGCTGCACCATAAACAAATTTGTCGGCACTCCACATCAGGGCGGCTAAACTAACGAGCAATATAATGACATTTTCGAGCATAAAGACCTTAAAATTGAATGCTGTGCGGCCATTATACTCAAATTAGTTGAATATGCATGATGTGTTTAATTTTACTTGGTTGTTAGATAAAAAAATCGGCGCAGTGTGTGGAATGTGACATTTTTGGTTTTTCATTTAAGTATATTTGCTAGAATACGCCGCAGCTCTGCTTTAGGCAGAAAAATCAGGGAAATTTAATGTCCAACGATAATATAGTACAACTTAAAAATGTGACTTTTAGCCGAGGTGAGCGGGTTATTTATGATGACATCAGCTTAGATATACCTAGAGGAAAAGTCATAGCGATTATGGGACCCAGTGGTATAGGTAAAACCACTTTATTGCGTTTAATTGCCGGGCAGATTAAACCAGAAAAAGGAAATATCGATTTTGATGGGGCAATAATCAACAAACTCAATCGCCAGCAATTATATGCGGCACGTAAAAAAATGAGCATGTTGTTTCAAAGTGGCGCATTATTTACTGAAATGTCGGTATTCGATAATGTTGCATTTCCAATACGTGAACATTGTTCATTGCCAGAAGATATCATTCGCACTATGGTGTTAATGAAACTCAACTCTGTGGGTTTACGAGGCGCAGCTGAACTAATGCCAACTGAATTATCTGGTGGTATGGCTCGTCGAGCCGCATTAGCTCGCGCAATCGCGCTTGACCCGCAGTTGGTTATGTATGACGAACCATTTGCCGGCCAAGACCCTATTTCTATGGGCGTGCTAATTCGCTTAATCCGTTCACTCAATGATGCGCTTGGATTAACTTCTATTGTGGTATCGCATGATATCAGTGAAGTGATGAGTATTGCTGATTATGCTTATATTATGGCAAATAAAAAAGTGATAGGTCAGGGAACACCACAGCAATTACGTAACTCTGAGTCTCCATTAATTCATCAATTTATGGCGGGTGAGTCAGATGGCCCTGTGCCGTTTCATTATCCAGCACAGTCATTTGATGCTCAATTAGCTGAGGTATTTAAAGCATGATAGTTGATGCATTAGCAAAATTAGGTAGGGACACTATCTCGGCGACAGCAACCACAGGTCGAGCGGGTTTGGTGTTGTTTAATGCCTTATGGGCCGCACCTGATGTCAAGAAAAATAGCCCCTTGTTGATAAAACAATTACAAGTGGTTGGAGTGCAATCTCTGGCGATTATTTTGGTCAGTGGATTGTTTATTGGCATGGTATTGGGTTTGCAGGGGTATACTATTTTAGTCGGTTACGGCGCAGAAAATAGTTTAGGCCCTATGGTTGCTTTGTCGTTATTACGTGAATTAGGCCCTGTAGTGACTGCTTTATTATTTGCTGGTCGAGCTGGCTCTGCACTTACTGCCGAAATTGGTTTAATGAAAGCGACTGAACAGTTATCTAGTTTAGAACTTATGGCGGTTGATCCACTTCGTCGAGTTATCGCCCCAAGATTTTGGGCTGGCATGATAAGTATGCCGTTATTGGCTTTATTGTTCAGTTCAGTCGGAATTATTGGTGGACACCTAGTGGGTGTAGAATGGCTAGGGGTTGATAGCGGTAATTTTTGGAGTGTTATGCAAGCCGCGGTCGATTTACAAGACGATGTCATGAATGGTGTGATTAAAAGTTTTGCTTTTGCTTTGGTGGTAACTTGGATTGCGATATTTAGAGGTTACGACTGTATACCTACCTCTGAAGGTATCAGTAAAGCAACTACACAAACAGTAGTGCATAGTTCACTTGCTGTACTTGGATTAGATTTTGTATTAACAGCGTTAATGTTCGGGGAATAATAAATGAGCAACCGTAAAGTTGAAGTGTTAGTTGGTGCTTTTATCGCTGCAGGTATTGCTGCGTTTTTATTTTTAGCACTCAGTGTTGCAAACACAGGGAGTTTATCAAACGGTGAAACTTATCGTTTATACGCTAAATTCGATAATATTGGTGGGTTGAAAGTTCGTTCACCAATCAAAGTGGGTGGGGTTGTTGTTGGTCGCGTCGCTGAAATAAATCTAGATACTCAGTCTTTTATGGCTGTGGTATCTATGGATATTTCTAAAGATTACAAAGACTTTCCGGAAACCAGCTCTATTAGCATCTTGACGGCTGGTCTGTTAGGCGAGCAGTATTTAGGTTTAGAGCCAGGTTTTATGATGGATGGCATTGAGACTCTAGGTGAAGGTGCTTACATTCAAGATACAAAATCGGCTTTGGTACTTGAAGAATTGATTGGTCAGTTTTTATTTAGTCAAAATGGTGATGACTAGAGGTGAATATGAAAAAGTTAGTCAGCGCGATTGCGTTAGCTTGCGCTTGTTTAGTGCCAACATTTACTTCAACTGCTGTTTATGCAGCTGAGCAAGCACAATATGCTGATATTCAAGACCCAAGAGAGTTATTCGAAAAAGTAACTCAATCTGCATTTAAGCGCTTTAAAGCAAGTTGGTCTGAGGTTAAACAAAATCCTGAACTATTAAAACAAATTATTCGTGAAGAATTATTACCTTATATTGACCACGAATATGCTGCGTTTAAAGTATTGGGTAAATATGTGCGTGATGTTAAAGCGGACGATAGAAAAGCATTTGTTGATGCTTTCTCCGATTATATAGTGACAATTTACGCACAGTTGTTCACTCAATATCGTGAAACACAAGACATTATAGTGCAGCCAACCATGGCGGGTGAAGAAGACAAAATAGCTGTAGTACGCAGTAAAATAGTTGAACCTGGCCGCCCTGATATAGACGTTACTTTTAAACTTATATATCGCAATAACCAATGGCGCGCTTTTGATATGGAAGCCGAAGGTATTTCGGTATTAAGTACTAAACGTAAAGAAATTGGTGCTGCTATGCCTAGAATGGGCATAACTGGCATTATTAAAGATTTAAAAGATAAAGCGGAACAAAAGCTGACATTTAAATCTGATTCAAGTGATCCTCAGTCATGATTAAATTGGCAGAAAAACAGCTGAATCATCAATTTTGGCAGTTAGACGGTGACTTAACCCGAGAAAACGACCTGTCAATTATTCCACAAGCACCTTGTGATAAAGGTTGTGTGATAGATATCTCTTTAGCTGAGGTTGGAAGAATTGACACTGCTGGTTTAGCTTATTTAATTAAGCTAAAACAACACTTTGCCAGCAAGCAGATACAAACAAATTTTATTCATTATGGCGAAAATTTACGCAAGTTAGCTGAGCTGTATGATGTTGCTGAAATAGTAGGAATAACAGAATGAATTTAGAACAAATTAAACAATTAGTCGGTGATGCAATTGAGCATGAAGAATTAATCGTTGAACATGAAGACAATTATTATCTGAATATAATTATTGTTTCTGCCGTGTTCGAAGGTTTACGTCCAGTTAAACGTCAGCAAATGGTCTACCAACCGTTAAATGACATGATTGCAGACGGCACTGTTCATGCTGTAAAAATCAAAGCCTTTACCGCTGACGAGTGGCAAAAACATAAAAAGCTCAATTTTTAAGTTGTAGTTGGAGCCTTAATCCGTATGGATAAATTTGTAATTCAAGGTGGTTCACCGCTGCAAGGTGAAGTGCGTATATCAGGTGCAAAAAATGCGGCCTTGCCAATTTTATTTGCCACTATTCTTAACCCTAATTCGGTTACTTTAACCAATGTGCCGCAGCTGAAAGATATTAAAACAACATTAAGTTTGTTGGCTGAACTAGGGATTAAAGCCGAGAAATTGGCTGACGGTTATTTATTTGATGCTAGTGACATAAGCTCAACTACAGCGCCGTACGAATTGGTTAGAACCATGCGTGCGTCTATTATGGCTTTAGGCCCGTTAGTTGCGCGTTGTGGTCATGCAAAAGTTTCTTTGCCTGGTGGTTGTGCAATTGGCGCTCGCCCAGTTAACTTACATATTAGTGGCCTGCAACAAATGGGTGCTGAAGTAAAAGTGGAACACGGTTATATAGTTGCTGACACTCATGGTAAAAAGTTACAAGGTGCGAACATTTTCTTTGATACTGTAACCGTAACTGGCACAGAGAATTTAATGATGGCAGCAGTGTTAGCTGAAGGTACGACTGTACTTGAAAATGCCGCTCGCGAACCTGAAGTAGTTGACTTAGCCAATTGTTTAAATGCCATGGGCGCAAAAATTTATGGTGCCGGCACTGATACTATAACGATTGAAGGTGTAGCTACTTTAATTGAAAGTAAACACGCCATTTTGCCAGACAGAATTGAAACCGGCACTTTTTTAGTGGCGGCAGCTGTTACCGGTGGAAAAGTTACCTGTACACATACTTGTGCTAAGTTGTTGGAAGCTGTCATCACTAAGCTAAAAGAAGCGGGTGCACAAATAACCACAACTAAAGACAGCATTACTTTAGATATGGCGGGTCGTCAGCTTAAAGCGGTAAATATTAAAACCGCGCCACATCCAGCTTTCCCAACCGACATGCAAGCACAATTTACTGTGCTGAACTGTGTTGCGCAAGGTACAGGCACAATTCACGAAACTATTTTTGAAAATCGTTTTATGCATGTACCTGAATTACATCGTATGGGCGCTGACATTGAACTAGAAAGCAATACTGCGATTGTTCGTGGTGTTGAAACTTTATCAGGTGCTGAGGTTATGGCGACTGATTTACGCGCATCTGCTTGTTTGGTTATCGCTGGTTTATTTGCTAATGATGAAACCACAGTAAACCGCATCTACCATTTAGACAGAGGTTACGAGTCACTCGAACTTAAGCTGAATAATTTAGGAGCTAAAGTTCAGCGAGTGTCTGGGTAATTCCATTATAGTGACAGTGATTTGCAATTTAACCCCTTTGCGGATCACTGTTACTGGCAATTCTGTACCTGGGCGCGTTTCTGCAATCAAATCTAACGCTTGCGCACGGCTGACAATCTTTTGTTGGTTGATCTCTATAATAATATCGTTCGGCTGAATGCCAGCTAGCGCAGCAGGTCCTGCAGGTTCAACCATAGTGACAATAATGCCAACTGGTGTGACTAAATCATCACTGGTTTGAATATAAGTTTCTTTGCCGGATAAACCTAAGTATCCACGTACCACACGGCCATCAGTGGCAATTTTTCTTAATACAGTTAAGGCTAATCTAGCAGGTACTGCAAAAAATATTCCCTGCGCTTGGTTGTCACGGCGTGCAGACGCATAGTTGAAAGAGTTAATGCCAACTAAATAACCATCACTATCGACTAACGCGCCACCAGAATTACCATCGTTAATAGCTGCATCCATTTGAATAAAGTCGGCATAATTTGAGCTTAAACCCGCACGGCCGGTTGCACTGACTATGCCTTGAGTAATGGTTTGACCTAGGTTATACGGATTACCTATAGCTAAAACTAAATCACCTGGTTGTGAAGTGAGGTTAGGATCAATCGGCGCAACTGGTAAGTTTTCACTTTGCACCCAAAGTACCGCTAAATCGGTATAAGGATCACTCCCTATTAATTGTGCTTCAAACTGACGCCCGTCTTGTAGTGCAACCAATATTTGGTCGGCATTTTTAACCACATGTTCAGCAGTTAAAATAAAACCTTTTTCTGAAACAATAACACCTGAGCCGAGCGTGCGAATAGCGCGTTTACTATTGTAAAAACGTTCGTCACGTTCAAACCCTTGGGTATAAATGTTTACAACCGCTGGTGCTGCACGCGCTACAGCTTGGGCAAACGAAATGGGTTTTCGTTTAGTCGTAGGCTCGTTAAAAATACTCTGCCAAATTAAGTTGTTTTGCCTAAATTCAGGAAAAGCTGCGAACAGTATGAGCGTAAGAACAACAGCTATCGCTAAGGTATTAATAATAAATTGTAACTGCTGAAAAATCTTAAATTTCATAAGGTTCGTTATTTAGTTGTTGTGAATTTTAGAATGGCTGAAACTTGAGTATATTAAAAGCTACCGAGTTTAAAAACAAAAAAGTGGTAGGTGACATACACCTACCACTTTTTGAGCGACTATTTGGGTTACAAATATTAGCTTAGCGGATAACTAGATATAGCTGAGTATTTCCGCGCATTACATTCAAGGCAATAATACCGTTTTTGTGCTCGTCTAACTTATCGCGTAACTGGGCGATATTGGTTACACGTTCACGGTTTACCCCAATAATCACATCACCTTCTTCAAGGCCTAAGCGAGCAGCGATTGACCTATCTTCAACTGAGTTAACCACCACGCCTTTTTCGCCAGATTTAGTTTTACCATTGCCTAAATCAGAGCCGTCTAGTGCAGGGTGCATGCTGGCTGCAGCTACATTGCCACCCTCGGCTTCTTTAAGCTTAACCTTAATTTCCATTTCTTTGCCGTCACGAATAATACCTAACACTGCGGTATTACCAGCCCCCATAGTGCCAATTTTCGCTCTGAGCTCAAAGAAGGTTTGAATTTTACGTCCGTTGACACTAACAATCGCATCACCAGGTTTAATACCTGCTTCTTCAGCCGCTGTGCCTTCAAATACTTGACGGACAATTGCCCCTTGTGTTGTCGGTAAATCGAACGCTTTGGCAATGCCTGCGTCAATGTTGTCACCAGAAATACCTAGCACACCACGGCGCACTTCACCAAATTCAACAATTTGATCGACTAGGTTTTTCATCATGTTGCTTGGAATGGCAAAACCAATACCAACGTTGCCGCCATTAGGCCCAAGAATTGCTGTATTAATGCCAATTAACTCGCCATTAAAGTTGACTAACGCACCACCTGAGTTACCACTGTTAATTGCGGCATCGGTTTGAATAAAGTTTTCATAACCTTCAATACCTAAACCGCTGCGGCCAAGTGCAGACACAATACCTGAAGTCACGGTTTGACCTATTGCAAATGGGTTACCTATAGCGATAGCAAAGTCACCTACACGCAATTTGTCAGAATTAGCCAGTGGTATATCGGTTAAACTGTCTGCGTCAATTTGCAGAAGAGCGACGTCACTTTCAGAATCCGAGCCGATTTTTTTTGCTTCAAATTGGCGACCATCTTTTAGTGTGACCAAAATTTTGTCTGTATCGGCAATTACATGATGATTCGTCACCACATAACCTTTTTTGGCATCAATAATGACACCTGAACCTGCTGTTTGAAATGGCTTTTCTTGAGGATGTTGGCGCGGAGCATTTGGGCCGAAAAAATATCTAAATACATCAGGCACACGCTGCGCATCTTTTTTCATGCCTGTCGCTGAAATATTCACAACCGCAGGCGTCGCCTTCTCCAACATAGGTGCTAAAGTTGGCATCTCTTGTTTGTCGCTATTGCCAAACCAAGGCAATGCTGCGTGAGAAACAACAGGTGCTAGTGCCAAACTAGCCGTTAACACCGAAACTTTAAATAACTTAGAATAGTTAGCTTTCAACTTCAATTCTCCTAAAATCTAAATAACTAACTGGTTAGTTAGGCGCTGATGTTATTCAGCGACTAATAACGCATAGTTGCAATAAAGACCCTTTCCAGTGGAAAAAAGTTCAGTTTACTTTTGGTTTTGCTCGCTAAACCAGCCCATTTTATTTTCTGAATAATCTAGCGGCATAGAGTCTGTTTTACTGTCGACGCGGTTTTTCTTCGCGCTTTCTTCTGCTTGGCTTTGTGCGATCATAGCGGCTGTGTCATCGCCAAAAAATGGCACAAATTCTTTATGTTCTTTTTGCGTTGCAGCTAATTTTGTAAACTGTTGTTGCGACTCAGCAGCCGCTTGGTTTGCTTGCTGGGCTATTTGTTGCATTGCTTGATTGACAGAGGCTAAATATGTATCAACATCTTGCTTAAATGATTCTTGTGCTTTGACATGCTGTGCTAGCTCTTCAGACAACTTATGATGTTTGCCTGATACTTGTGGGAAAAAACGCACGGCCAATAATCCAGTGATTAAACCAGCAGCGAAAATTATAATGTCTATTAACCAACTCATGGTGAATTACCTCAAAAAAAATATTAGCATTAGCACTTTATCGTTCAATATACTTGTGTTTTGCCTGTTATGACTAGCCCGTTTTTACAATACCAACAAGATTTAGCTTCTGGAAAATTGCTGCCGGATGACGCGCAAGCAAACGCAATCAAGTATTTAGATACACTGCATCATCAAGTGGTTGAATATTTAACTCCAAACCAGTCTTGGCAGGCTTCCCTTAAATATCTGTTTCGCAAGCCGAAAAATCAAGTTCCACAAGGGCTTTATTTTTGGGGCGGCGTTGGTCGTGGTAAAACCTATATGATGGATTTGTTTTATCATGGTTTACCGACAGAACAAAAAATGCGTGTGCATTTTCACCGTTTTATGCACAGAGTGCACAATGAACTAAAGTTACTTGATGGCCAATCAGACCCTTTGCTGACTGTTGCAGACAAATTAGCTAAAGAAGCAAAAGTGGTTTGTTTTGACGAATTTTTTGTCTCGGATATTACCGATGCAATGATTTTAGCTGGATTAATTCAAGCTTTGTTTCAGCATGGTGTGGTGCTGGTCGCCACATCAAATATCGAACCCAAAGGTCTTTACCGTAATGGTTTGCAGCGACAAAGGTTTTTACCGGCGATTGATTTAATTGAAAAAAACTGCCAAGTGCTGAATGTTGATAGTGGCGTGGATTATAGGTTACGTACTCTGACTCAGGCGGAAATTTATCATTCTCCGTGTGATGGTCCGGCTATGGCGAATTTAGATAGTTATTTTACAAAAATGGCGATTGGCGACATTACAACAGATAGTTTTATTGAAATTGAAAAGCGAAAAATTGCTGTGCGTAAACTTGCACAAGATCTCGTTTGGTTTAATTTTAGAGCTATATGCGATGGACCACGCAGTCAAAACGATTATATTGAACTAAGCCAATGTTTTCATACTGTACTGTTAAGTGATGTTGAACAAATGGGCAATGGCACAGATGATATTGCGCGACGTTTTATCGCGTTAGTTGATGAGTTTTACGAGCGGAACGTCAAATTGATAATTGCGGCAGAAGTGCCAATGGAACAGTTATACACAGAAGGTTTATTGAGTTTTGAATTTAAACGCTGTTTAAGCCGTTTACAAGAAATGCAGTCGACAGAATTTTTGGCTAAACCTCATTTGGCGTAAACAAATTTGAATTAATAGGTGATCTTTTTTTAACCGTCCTATATAATGCGCGCCTCCCAAACCCGGTAAGGCATGAAAGAGGGCCTTTGTTCAAATTCTCGAAGGGGTTTTTTGCATAAACTAGGGGAGGCATACTGCCTCAAAAATGTGGAATTTTTTGTATTTAGGTCAAATTCGAAATGAAAACTTTCTCTGCAAAGCCTGAATCTGTAAAGCGCGACTGGTTTGTAGTTGACGCTGACGGTAAAACTTTAGGTCGTATAGCTACTGAGATCGCGCGTCGTTTACGCGGTAAACATAAACCAGAATATACTCCTCACGTAGATACTGGTGATTACATCGTTGTTATCAATGCTGAAAAAGTAGCGGTAACTGGTGCTAAGCGTAGTGACAAAGTGTATTACTCACACTCTGGTTTCCCAGGTGGATTAAAATCAATTACTTTTGATAAGTTAATTGAGAAAAAACCAGAAATGATCATCGAAAGCGCTGTTAAAGGCATGCTTCCGAAAGGTCCATTAGGCCGTGCAATGGCGCGTAAACTTAAAGTATACGCAGGTGCTGAGCACAACCATCAAGCGCAACAACCGCAAACTTTGGACATCTAATTCGGAGACATTACTATGGCAGACTCTCAATACTATGGTACTGGTCGTCGTAAGAGCTCAACAGCTCGTGTATTTTTAAGACCAGGTACAGGTAACATCACAATCAACAAACGTTCTATCGAAGAATACTTCGGTCGTGAAACTTCACGTATGGTTGTTCGTCAACCTTTAGAATTAGTTGAATTGACTGAAAAATTCGATTTGTACGTAACAGTAGCTGGCGGTGGTAACACTGGTCAAGCTGGTGCTATCCGTCACGGTATCACTCGTGCATTAATGGAATTTGATGAATCATTACGTCCTGCATTACGCAAAGCTGGTTTTGTTACCCGTGATGCGCGTCGTGTTGAACGTAAGAAAGTTGGTCTTAAGAAAGCGCGTAAGCGTCCACAATTCTCAAAACGTTAATTCGTTTGGTATACCAACTTTTGCAAAAACCCGGCTTGTCCGGGTTTTTTTATAAGCAAAATTTGCGACAAAATGTGTTGTTTTTGTCCAGCGAACAAGCTGCGAATGTGTTGATAATTTAAGCCTAATTGATCACAAACAAATAAATCACAAAATATCTGGGTTATTTTGGTGCTTTTTCCGTGATTTCCTTGTCAGTTATACGGTTTTTTTTATATCATTCGCATTATTTTATTTCTGCCCCTAGCTGTGGGTGATTTTTGCTGTTTTTTCAGCCAAGTACTATGCTAGGACAGTCAATTTTTTAAATCTAGTCTCGGAGAAGATTGAATGAGTAATGCGCCTGTTGATAACGGTCGCCGTCGCTTCTTAACCGTCGCAACTTCGGTTGTTGGTGGGGTGGGTGCTGTCGGAGCAGCTGTGCCTTTCATCGCGTCTTGGAATCCGAGTGCAAAAGCCAAAGCGGCGGGTGCACCGGTAGAAGTGAACGTGAGCAAACTCCAACCTGGTCAAATGTTAAGAGTAGAGTGGCGTGGTAAACCTGTGTGGGTGGTTAAACGTACTGATGAAATGTTAGCGCAGCTTGCTAAACATGAAGGTCAATTACGTGATGCTGCATCAGAAAACGAACAACAACCTACGTACGCAACAAATCAACATCGCTCAATCAAGCCTGAGTTTTTTGTTGCTGTTGGTATTTGTACTCATTTAGGTTGTTCACCTCAATACTTGGCTGACAGTTTTGCTGCTCAAGTTGAAGGTGTACCATCGGGCTTCTTCTGTCCTTGTCATGGTTCTAAGTTTGATATGGCTGGCCGTGTATTCCAAAGTGTACCAGCACCGTTAAACTTGGTTATTCCACCTCATAAGTACTTAGACGAGAATACAATTCTTGTTGGTGACGACTCGGGAGCTGCATAATCATGTGGAAAAATTTACTCGATTGGATTGAATATCGCATTCCAATGATGCGTGTTGCAAACATGCATGCATTACAATACCCAGCACCGAAAAACATGAACTTCTGGTATGTTTTCGGTTTTATCGCAACTGTTGTGTTAGTTAACCAAATCGTTACTGGTATCTGGTTAACCATGAACTATGTACCAAGTGCTGAGGGTGCATTCGCGTCTGTTGAATATATTATGCGTGATGTCGACTATGGTTGGATATTGCGTTATATGCACTCTACTGGCGCGTCAGCCTTCTTCGTAGTTGTGTATTTACACATGTTCCGCGGCATGATGTATGGTTCTTACCAAAAACCACGTGAATTATTGTGGTTATTCGGTATGTTCATCTACTTAGCGCTTATGGCTGAAGCCTTTATGGGTTACTTATTACCTTGGGGTCAAATGTCATACTGGGGTGCACAGGTAATTATTTCACTATTTGGTGCAATTCCTGTAATTGGTGATGACTTAACTTTATGGATCCGTGGCGACTATGTTATTTCGGGTGCAACGCTAAATCGTTTCTTCGCATTGCATGTTATCGCACTGCCATTAGTCATTGTTATTTTGGTGTTCTTACACATTGTTGCATTACATGAGGTCGGTTCTAACAACCCTCAAGGTATCAACATTAAACATCCTAAAGGTTCTTTGAAAGAAGAAGAAAAAACTAAATACAACATTCATGAGTACTACACAGGTAAATACGACATTATTGATGACGTAGTACCTTTCTTCCCACACATAGTGTTAAAAGACTTAGTTGCATTCACAGTGTTCTGTGCGGCTTGTGCTTATGTTATTTTCTTCAACCCAGAAATGGGCGGTTTATTTATTGAGCCACCAAACTTTGAACCTGCAAACCCATTAAAAACACCAGAGCATATTGCGCCAGTTTGGTATTTCACACCTTTCTATGCAATTTTACGTGCGGTACCTGATAAGTTATTAGGTGTTCTTGCTATGTTTGGTGCAATTGCAATGTTAGCTGCTTTACCTTGGGTAGACCGTTGTAAAGTGCGTTCAATTAAATACCGTAGTGGTTTACATAAGTTGAACTTAACTGTGTTTGCAATTGTATTCGTATTATTAGGTTGGTTAGGTTTAAAACCAGCTACACCTACTTTTACTTTGATGTCACAAATTAGCACCTTGCTTTATTTTGGCTTCTTTGGCTTCTTGTGGTTGTACAGTAAAAACGAAAAAACTAAACCATTACCAGCGAGAATATCGAAATGAAGAAATTATTAATTGCTTTAGTTGCTTTAATTCCGAGTTTAGCTATCGCTGCAGGTGGTGGTTATCAACATCCGTTAGAAAAAGCAAAAATTGATTTAGAAGACAAAGCGTCATTACAGCGTGGTGCAGCTTTGTTCACTAACTATTGTTTAGGTTGTCACCAAATGCAGTTCCATAGATATAATCGTTCTGCACAAGATTTGGGTATTCCTGAAGAACTAGTTAAAGAAAACTTAATTTTTGGCGATCAAAAAGTCGGCGAGCAAATGACCAACGCTATGCCTGCAAAAGAATCAGCAAAATGGTTTGGTAAACAACCACCAGATTTAACTTTGATTGCACGTTTACGTAACCCAGATTGGATTTACACCTATTTAAAATCTTTCTACATTGATGAAAGCAAAACTTTTGGTGTAAACAATGCTGTGTTTAAAGATGTAGGTATGCCACATGTACTTGAACCATTACAAGGTACACAAACTGCAGAGTATGTTTACACTGAAGTTGATGGCGAAAAAACTTTATCTGGTATTAAGTTAGTGCAAAAAACTCAAGGTTCAATGACACCTGAAGAGTTTGACCAAGCAATGCATGACTTGGTTAACTTTTTAGAATATGTTGGTGAACCTTCAAAACTTGAGTCACATAAAATTGGTACTTGGGTTTTAGTATTCTTAGCTGTCTTCTTTGTATTTATTTACTTATTGAAGAAAGAATACTGGCGTGATGTTCACTAAAATTTAGTGCACTGACCACAAAATTTGTAGTATTTTTTGATGGGGGCCTAGCCCCCATTTGCCGTATCTAGTAATGTGAGTTTAACATCACATTGAAGTAGGCTTTTTAGCCGAATTGTTTGTTACTTTGGAGGATATTCATGGCTGTAGCTGCCAATAAACGTTCTGTAATGATGCTTTATGCTGATGCAACTTCATTACACAGTCACCAAGTTCGTATTGTGTTGGCTGAAAAGGGAATTAGTGTCGAAATTAAATTACTTGATCCAAATAACAAACCTGAGGAATTATTTGAATTAAATCCTTATGGCACTATTCCAACTTTATTAGATCGTGAACTTGTTTTGTATCAATCTAATATCATTATGGAATATTTGGATGAGCGTTTCCCACATCCACCATTAATGCCTGTATACCCAGTTGCTCGTGGTAGCAGCCGTTTGATGATGCACCGCATCGAAAACGATTGGTACAAGCTTGTTGAGCAAATTGAAAATGGTTCTGCTGAAGAAGCAAGTGCAGCACGCGCTGAGTTACGTGAAAGCATTTTAGCTATCGCGCCAATTTTCCAAGAAACGCCATATTTTATGAGCGAAGAATTCAGCTTGGTTGATTGTGTATTAGCACCATTATTATGGCGTTTACCTAAACTTGGCATTGAGTTGATTGGTCAAGGCAGTAAAGAAGTGAAAGAATATATGAATCGCGTATTTGAACGCGAGTCTTTCCAAGCTGCTTTAACTGATGACGAAAGAGAAATGCGAGGCAAATAATGAATCCAACTGGCACACAATCGTCCATGTCGGCATGTAAACCTTATTTAGTAAGGGCGATACATGACTGGATTGAAGACAATGGTTGTACTCCTTATTTATTGGTAGACGCTGAGTTTCCGGGAGTGCAAGTGCCATTTGAGTACGTTAAAGACGGTCAAATTGTCTTAAATATTTCGTCTGGTGCAACTGGTGCTTTGTCTATTGGAGATGAGAGCGTTGAGTTTAATGCGCGCTTTGGTGGCACACCTAGGCATGTGAGTGTGCCTATTTCGGCTGTGTTGTATATTTATGCACGTGAAAATGGTGAAGGCATGCCATTCCCTCCTGAGCCTAAACCTGAGTTTGCACCTCAGCCTGCGGAACCTGAGTTGACAACTATTGATGGTAGTCAACCAGATGATGCTCCGGTTGAAACTGCTGCTGAGTCGAAAGACAAGCCGAAGAAATCTGCAAAAGTTAGTCATTTAAAAGTGATTAAATAGGCGATTTGACTCTCGAGTCGCCTTTATTCCTTTCGCTGCATGTTTGGTGGCAGACAAAGTCGAGCAGGTTAAGAAGCTTTTTGCAAAATATGTCTCATGAAAAAATTTTAGGCATTTTTCGTCCCTGAAGCCTCCATCCTGTCGTCCTCCATGACTCCACCTCATTCAGCTGCGAAGCGGTGCTTCGGTCTTCATTCGCCCCTCTCTTGTGAAGTTTTGCAAAAAGCATCTCAACCACCTCTCCCCAGCAATTAGTTGCTGCTTGTATAGTGCAATATGTTGAAATTACTTTCGTAAAACTATTTTGAATTCGTAAATGTTCGTTTGGCGCGCAATGTTTTATCTGAGCAGCACTGTCGATGCTTAGTTTTACCGACTCGAATGCTGATTTTCTAAAACTTCAAACGTCTGGGATGACGTTTGGGAGCTTCCAGGGACGGATTTACAGCGTTTTTAGAAAATCATGCTTCGAGTGGGTAAAGTGCTCAGATTAGCCAGCGCCGAAGGCTTGCGGCTAGAAAGGTTAAGTTAGTTTTTGCACAATTGCTTGAAGCGTTTTTATGAGCAATACCCATTTACCTTCTGATTATACGGAAAAGATCTTGCAGCAATGGGGTGTAGGAGCTGTGGGTTTTAATGGAAATTTGCACTATCTAGTAACCCAGATAGTGCAAAAACATCAACAACTAGTTTGCTACAGTATGAACAAACACAGCAGCTGATTGCGCTGGTACAGTTACAGTTAACTCACCACTTGAACTAGAGCTAACATCAACTAAACCACTTAACTTATCACTATAAACAGCATCATTGTGGTTTACATCAACCGTGACACTTTCATCTGCATCACTATAGTTAATTAAAATAACTGCTTCAGTACCAGTACCCGTTCTAACTAATTTAAGTACCTTGTCACCACCACTACTCTGCACGTTCAGCGTGCCTGTCGCGATAACCGAGTGGTCGTTTCTAACTTGATACAAATCGCGATAATAATTTAATAACGAGTCAGCATCTGCGAGTTGCGCGGTTACATTGTTGCTTGCAACATTGCTAGATAAAGCTCTAAACGGCGTGCCTGTGGTAAATCCTGCATTGTTCGCATCGTTTGTCCAGCTCATAGGTGTACGAATGCTCCAATCACCCGATAAACTATCGGCTGCAGCCAAACCAATCTCTTCACCGTAATAAGTGAATGGGTTTGATGAAGCTAACAAATAAGTAGCCGCTGCTACTTTATATTGAGCCGTATTACCAGAAAGTTGATTCCATACACGATCGCCCGCAAAGAAATCATGGTTGGCTAAAATCATTGGCATTTGGTCGGTATTAGATGCGGCCAGTTCATTTAACAATTCATCCCACACAACACCAGATTTAGCCATACCAATAATTGCGTGACCCGCTGCAAAGTTAAATGCGCGGCCACAAGAATTGTAGTTGGCAAACGCAGCGTAACCAGAAGGTGACTCACAGACAATATATCTATTGTCGTACGACTCAATAGTGTCTTTCATGGTTTTCATAATCACATGGTTTTCTGGTTGATCTTCTAAAGCATCTTTACCGTTTTCAACTAAAACACCTACCGCATCAAAACGGAAACCGTCTACACCCATGTTTAACCAGAATTTGAGATTATTTTGATGGAAAGCGATAACCTCAGGGTTAGTTAAATCATAATCTGGCATACTGTCAGCGAATGCGGCGTAATAAGCGCCACCTGGGCTAGTACGCCAAGGATCACCACCCCAAATATTCCAACCTAGCGGTTTGTCAGCTTGAATAATATACCAGTCGCGTTTGTCGTTGTTGGGGGAAGACATAGCATCAACAAACAAAGGATTTTGATTACTTGAATGATTAATTACATAATCTAGAACAATTGCGATATCGCGATTATGAGCTTCGGTTAATAAGCTCTTGAAGTCATCTAGTGAGCCGTAGTCACTTTCAATTTTGCGGTAGTCAGTTGTTGCATAACCGTGGTCATTGTCAGAGCTTTCCATCATAGGCATTAACCAAATGGCGTTGATACCATTATCTTTTAAATAATCTAAACGGCTGATTAAACCTTGAATATCACCGACACCGTCGCCGTCTGAATCTTGGTAAGCACGCACATAAATTTGAGCAAATTGTGCACTATCAACCCAAGCATCACTAACAGCTGAACTTGTATCTGTGGTTGTGACAGCAGATAAATCTAAGTTAGCAGATTGGTTACCTAAGTTTTGTAATAAAGCATTGTATGCCGCACGAGCATCGGTTTCGTTATTATAAATAGTGGCTGTGTCTTGTACTATCCAAATTTCATTACCGAAACTAGAGGCAACTAGTGATAAATCGCTTTCGGTACTTTTTACATCACCAAAATGCATTATAAAGTTAAAAGTTGCGCCAGCGTCTTCAATTGGTACTTGCCACACAGCGTAGTCATCTTTTTGTTCGGCATACGGGCGTGGTGTTGCCCAATCTGTCGCGATTGACGCGTCAATCGCATCGCCCCAAATGTGTAATCCCCAGCCAGAATAACTTTCGCTGCTATGTAAATAATGGATATTTAAAGTACCGGCTTGGCCTAATCCAGATTCATCCGGCAATGCGTGCGCAATTTTTAACATTTGCATCTGTGCACTACCATCTTCTTGATAACTTACACCAATGCGATAGATGGCATCTTCTTCGAATGTTATTGAACCATTATCTGGGTTGCCACCACAGGTTAGGTCTATTGGACTTGCATTAGCAGTAAGCGCAAAACCGCCGCAGTTAACTGTTGACCAATCTTCACTAGCAACTTTAGCCGCTTGTTGTGCATAAGTACCATCAAATTCAATAATATAAATGCCGTCTTGTAAAGTGAGTTGGTTGGTGATCCCCCAATCATTTTCGAATCCGCGTAAATATATTGGAGCAGGCACAGTAGCACTTTGCGCTAGGGTAAATTGTGGCTGTGGTTCGGCAATGGTTACATCTAATGTTGTTTCAGCGGTAAATTCACCATCATCTATGCTGAGTTTTATTCGATATTGCCCCGCCGCACTATAGCTTAAGGTTGATTGACCAAAGTAGGCGCAATCAGATATTAAAATAGGGTTGCTGTTATCGCCACTGTCTATCTCACAAGTTAAACTGTCTTGCTCACCATCAGCAATTGACCATTGCAATTCAATCGCTAGATCTTGATCGACTGCCGAAGTTTCAAGCATATGAATAACAGGTGCTGTGTTTGTTGGCGTCGGAGTTGGGCTAGGCGTTGGTGTCGGGGTAGGCGTAGGACTTGGAGTTGGTGTTGGCGCCGGCTCTTTAGGGACATCAATATCTACGCTAGTGTCTTTACAGGCTGATAAGCTTATCGTCATTAATAAAACAGAACTTATGGCGATAGAGCTTTTTGATAGTTTGAACATGGGTCACCCCGCTTTATGTGTGTAAAGTGTTAATAAAATGTCAATGACTCAGTCTAGCCATTTTAGAAGCAAAAATCGCTATGCATACGTATGTAGTCAGACGTACATCTTTTAACATTTAAACCCACTGTAAAATCGGGCTTGTTTGTTATAATGCGCAGCGATCACACAAGAGAGTTTTACAAATGTCATTTCAGCCCGCTCAATACAGAATACAACGCAACCCATTTCAGGTGATGCGTGACGTAATCTTTGCGCTTTTTTTACGCGAGCTAAAAACCCGTTTTGGCACTTATAGGTTGGGCGTGTTTTGGGCATTAGCAGAACCTATTGCGCACGTTATTATTTTTTCAGTGATCTTTGGTGTGCGTGCACGTGAAGGTTTTGGTGGGGTAGAAACGCCAATTTTTATTTACACCGGCATTATGCCTTTTTTACTTTTTCAAAATTTATTTAATCAATGCAAAAATGCTTGCTCAGCAAACCGAGGCTTATTCCACTACCGTTATGTAAAACCAATAAATACTTATTGTGCACGCGTAATCCTTGAGATGGGTATATTTTTATTTACCTCAGTCAGTTTGTTTGCTTTGTTTTGGTGGGCTGGTTATCAAGTAGCAATATACGATATTTTATATTGTTTAATGATAGTTGTGCTGTTAACCATTTTTGCCACCTCATTTGGTATGATTGCCTCATTTGCTATTGAGTTTTTCCCTGAAAGCGACAAATTTTTAGGCATTTTAATGAAGCCTATGATGTTTATTTCAGGCATATTCTTTACCCTGGATATGATCCCTGAAAAATACCATGTTTACCTAATTTGGAATCCAGTGTTACATGCGGTTGAGCTGTTTAGAGCTGGGTTTATTGAAAACTTCACTTCAGACCATGCAAGTTTGTGGTATTTATTCTGCTGTGCTTTGGTTAGTTTGTTTATCGCCATGCGCTTATATCGTATGCATTGGACACGGATGATAGCAACATGATTGAGTTGGATAAGGTAACCAAATATTACCTAACTAAACTGGGGAAAAAGTACGTACTGCGTGATGTTACTTTTACCATTCCCGAAGGACGTGATGTAGCTATACTTGGGCCAAATGGTGCGGGTAAATCTACCTTATTGCGTTTATTAGGCGGCATCGACTTTCCCAATAAAGGCACAATTCGCTCAAATAAGCGTATCTCGTGGCCGTTGGCTTTGGCCTCCGGTTTTCAAGGTAGTATGACTGGGCGAGAAAATGTTGAATTTGTTTGTCGTGTTTATGGTAATAGGCAAATTGCAAAAACTTGTGATTTCGTGCAAGCATTTTCGGAAATTGGTGATTATTTTGAGTTACCAATTAAAACCTATTCGTCGGGAATGAAATCACGTTTGGCATTTGCTTTAAGTATGGCGTTTGATTTTGAGCTGTATTTAATTGATGAAATAACCTCTGTGGGTGATGCATCATTTCGCAAAAAATGTGCAGAATCTATGGCGGAAAAACGCAAAAATGCCAACGTAATCATGGTTTCTCACGATATGTCTACTTTGCGTAAACAATGTGATATGGCAATTGTTTTGCAAGATCGTCAATTACACTTTTTCGACAATGTTGAAGATGGAATTAAGCAATATCAATGCTAATTATGACATTTTCACTACAAGTGTGCAGATATCTTGATATAATGGCGCGTTTTTATGACTCGAACTGAATTTAGTGGTACTTAGATGGCACGGAAGTTAAAAAAGTTATTCCGTTCACCCAAAGCTTTTTTATTAGACTCAATTGGCTTTAGGTTAGCAAAAGAAGGAGCAGATACATCATCAAAAATGGTGCTGTCGTTCCATTATGTTGCTTGGCTGGTTGTGCCTGTGGTTGCGTTAGCTATCTATTTGTTTGTGATTGCTAGCGACCAGTATGAGTCTACCGCTACCTTAGTGATTAAAACCTCCGACGAACCTAACTTGGCCGCTGGTGCGTCTCTACCTTTGCTTGGCATTGATGGTGGCCAGTCGAAAGATGCTTATCTAATTCAAAAACATATCTTGTCGAAAGATATGCTTAAACACCTAGATACAAATGTTCAGTTAAGAACGCACTTTAGTAACTCAAATGCTGATTGGTTTAGCCGTTTGGCAACAGGTGCTACTTTTGAAGACTTCTACCAATTTTATCTAGATAAAGTGCAAGTCGAATTTGATGATATTTCTGGGTTAATCACAGTTTCAGTACGTACCTTTGAGGCGGATTATTCATATCAAGTAATCAGCGAAATTATTCAGCATGCTGAAACTTTTATTAATCAGCTTGGTCATCAAATTGCGCTTGAAGAAGTTGCTTTTGTTGAAAAAGAGCTCAATCGTTCGCATCAAAATTTATCTGACTTAACTGGTCAGTTGACCGAGTTTCAGAATAAGCAGCAAGTTTATAGCACGGAACAACAAAGCACAGCTGTATTAGGTAGCATTGCTGAATTGAATTCATTATTAATCAGCAAAAAAACTGAACTTGAAGCACTGCTCAGTTATATGAACCCGAACGCGGCCGAAGTGGTTACGTTAAAAAATCAAATTAAAGCGATTGAAACACAAATTGGTGAGCAGCAACTTAAGTTAATTAGTGACTCAGACACAGCATTAAATGAGCTCGACATTAAATATCGCCAATTAAAAATGCAGATAGATTTTGCTGCCGATGTATATAAAGCCGCGTTACTTGGTTTGGAAACAACACGTGCCGAAGTGCACAAAAAACTCAAACATTTATTGGTAGTAGAGCATGCAACTATTGCAGATGAAGCACTATACCCAAGACGAATTTATTGGTTTGTTACCTTAACAGTATTGCTGGCGATGATGTACGGCATATTGGTAATGATACTTGCAACAGTAAAAGAGCATAAAGAAGACTAATGAAACAATATTTAATAATTATTGCCCTGTTGTTTTTACCTTTTACAGCAAGTGCAAATGTACAACAAGCTGCGCCAGTTTATGGTGACTGGTTATTTAATGGCGACTTTGCTAACCAGTCGTTTAACGGTTTTAACCCAGACTATCAATTAGCGATAGGCGATAAAATTCGAGTGCAAATTTGGGGTGGCACTAGCCTGGATGCTATTTTTGAAATTGATAAACAAGGCAATATTTTTATCCCTAAAGTGGGCCCTGTGCATGTAAGTGGGGTGAAAAATAGCCAGTTAAATCAAGTTGTGGTAAACCGGGTAAAACAGGTTTTCCAAAGCAATGTGCATATATATGCAACGCTAGAAAGTGCCCAACCGGTCAAAGTATATGTTACCGGTCATGTAATGCAGCCAGGTTTGTATGCAGGTTTATCGTCAGATTCAGTGTTGTACTTTTTAGACAAAGCCAAAGGTATACACCCAACTTCCGGTAGTTATTTAGACATTCGCTTAATTAGAAGTGGCCAGCCAATTGAAACTTTTAATTTATATACCTTTTTAACCCAAGGTTTAATGACCCCGCACCAAATACGCGACGGAGACACCATATTTGTTAGCCCACGTAAAAAACACGTAGCAGTTGAAGGTTTAGTTGCTAAAGCAAGCTCAATAGAGTTTGAACAAGCCCAAACTAATTTGGCATATGTAAAACAAATGGTGAAACCAGACCCAACGGTTACACATGTGCGTATTTATCGTAACTCAGGCACAGAACAGTTTGTTGACTATTATGCTATTGGTCAAGCGAGTGAAGCACCTTTGTACAGTGGTGATAAAGTAGTATTTGTTTCAGACCAAAAAGCGCGCTCTATAAGTGTCAGAGTTGAAGGTGAACACGAAAGTGAGCGTGAGTATGTATTGCCACATGGTTCAACTTTAACTGAACTGATTAACCAAATAGAGCTAAACAACCTGTCTGATTTATCTGGCATTCAACTATTCAGAAACAGTGTAAAAGCGCGGCAAAAAGAAATGCTGCAGTCGTCTTTGCAGTCACTTGAATCTAGCGTACTGACTGCACGTTCAGATACGGCGGAAGCCGCCGCACTTAGAGCCAAAGAAGCCGAACTTATTTTACAATGGGTTGAACGCGCCAAAAATATCGAGCCACGTGGTCAAGTTATTTTGACTAATGCAGACGTATTCAAAGATATCCATTTGGAGCAGGGTGATATTATCCGCATACCGAGCAAATCATCACTGGTATTGGTGCATGGTGAAGTGGTGTTTCCAAGTGCAATTACCCACGAAGCTGATTCAAGTGTCATTGATTATATAAACTCAGCTGGTGGTTACACCCAAAGTGAAGATTCAACTTACGTGATTGTTATGCATAAAAACGGTCAATTTGAAAAGTATTTAGCTGAAGATACCAGCAAACTTAAACGCGCTAAAATTGTTGGCGGTGATGAAATATTCATACTGCCGAAAGTGGATACTAAGTACCTGCAATTTAGCAAAGATATAACACAAATTATTTACCAGATCGCGGTGAGTGCTGCGGTAGTGTTGGGGATGTAGAATATGACAACAGTTATTACCTTTGGAACCTTTGATGTTTTCCATGTAGGCCATGTTAACGTACTGGAAAGAGCGAGAGAGTTAGGAGATAAGTTAATTGTTGGAGTTTCTTCTGATGCGCTCAACTATAGCAAAAAAGGTCGCAACCCTGTATTTAGCCAAGAAGAAAGAATGAGGATTATTAATAGCATTCACTGTGTAGATGATGTTTTTCTTGAAGAATCACTTGAATTAAAAGGTGACTATATAGCTGCTCACAACGCAGACATTCTTGTTATGGGTAATGACTGGGAAGGGAAATTTGACCACTACAGAGAATTGTGTGAAGTCGTGTATTTGCCTAGAACTGAAGGTGTTTCTACTTCAGAGATTATTGATGGGATTTTGAGTTATTTTAACAAAAATTCAGTGGAGGGCGCATCATCATGATCGATTTGTCAATTGTTGTGCCTGTCTATGGAGCAGATGAATTTTTGAAGGAGTGTGTTGATAGTCTGTGTACTGGTCATAAGTTAAACGTAGAAGTTATTGCGATTAACGACGGCAGCCCTGATTCTTCACTTGAAATTCTAAACGATTTATCTCAAAGATATAGTTCATTGATTGTAATTGATCAGAGTAATGTTGGTGGAGCAACGACTATCAATAGAGGGTTAAAGGCTGCCAGAGGCAAATATACCATGATTGTCGACTGTGATGACGTTTGCCCACCTTCTAGTATCGACAAGTTATTCTTCTACGCGGAAGAATACGGCAGTGATATCGTTTCGGGAATTATATCTAAATGGCACTGTAAGGAAGATCGTGAAGAAGTGTGTTTTGATAGTAATTATATATCTCACTTAGAGTCTACTAATTTAGAGAGCAAACCACAGTTGCTCCAAGACGGCATGTACTTAGGCAAGCTTTTCAAAACCGAGTTCTTGCGAGAAAACCAAATTTGGATGGATCCTGAACTTTTATATGCTGACCGACCTTTTATGTATGCCTGTTACGCAAGTACAAGTAATGTATGCCTTATCCCCTTTGTCACGTACAAATGGAGACAGCGGGGTGGAGGCAGGCAGTCAATTACAGACCAAATGACTTCAATTAGACATATCGAAGATCGTGTTAAATCAATATTGGTTTCAAAATTTGAATTGCAAAGTAGAGGGACATTTAATAAACCTCACCTAGTTGATGAGCATAATTTGAAGCGTGTATTTTGGCACTTTAATGAAAGTAAACGTTTTGGCTTTAGAAAGAGTTTTTATCAAGCTACAAAGGACTATATTAGTCAGTTAGATTTGAACAGTATTAAGAGTCTAGGGCCATATCACCGTGCTATGGCTAAGTTTATTCAAGAAGCAAGTTCTCCAACTAATTTCGCGATTAGAGCAAGTTATTACGGTATTAGAAATAAAGGACGAGCGACTTTTAATAACGTAGTTGCAAAAGTTAAGGGTTATAGAAAAGCTGTCGTGCGAAAGGCCCATCCTTTTACATCTTATATTGAAAAATCTAAGCCAAATAAAACCCTAATAGTTTTTGAAAGCAACTTTGGCAAATGTTACGGAGGCAATCCCAAGTATATATACGAATACTTGTTGAAGACTGATAAACATTTCCAAGCTGTATGGGTGTACCAAGGGAAAAAAACACTCGATATTCCGGGAAATGTCATTCAAGTTCATAGAGGTAGCGTTGAGTATTTTCAGTATTTAGCAAGAGCTTGTTATTGGGTAAACAATATAACATTTTCTCTGCCCGTTAAGCCAAAGCATACGACCTACTTGCAGACATGGCATGGCACTCCATTAAAACGATTAGGGCTTGATATTGAGTTAGCTGGTCCTGAAACAGCTGCTCGAGACAAATTTTTGCAAGAGGTTAAAAATTGGGATTATTTAATAGCAGCGAATCAATATTCAGCTCAAATCTTTAAAAGAGCCTTTAATTTTGAAAATGAAATGTTAACTCATGGCTATCCATCGAATGATTTACTAGTAAAAGCAGATAGTAATTTGGTTCAAAATATTAAGCATAAATTGAAAATCCCGCTTGATAAGCAGGTAATTCTATATGCACCTACCTGGCGCGATGATAGAAGAATTGGTAGTGGGTGGTCATTTGAAATGGATGTGAAAATGAATCTGGAGCGTTTCCGAGAGCAGCTAGGGGATGATTGTGTATTGTTGGTTCGTTTTCACCACCTGATTGCTAAGCATGCTAATTTGAGTAAATATTCTGATTTTGTCATAGATGTATCTCACTATGATGATACTACCGAAATCTTGTCGGTGACCGATGTCTTGATTACTGATTATTCATCGATTTTTTTCGATTTTGCGGTAACGCGAAAGCCCATTTTGTTTTATATGTATGACCTAGAGAGATATAAATCTAAGTTGAGAGGTTTTTACATCGATCCTGAGAATGAACTTCCTGGACCAGTTTACAAAACTGAAGATGATTTAATCAAAGGTATTCAACAAATTGACAGTGTTGCTGAAAATTATTGTGATAAATACCAGCAGTTTATCCAGAGTTATTGTTCTCTAGAACTCGGTAAATCAGCTGAGTATGTTGTGGAGCAAGTCTTTAAAGATTTGCCTGACAAATATTAAGATTTTGAGCATATCTTGAACGCCAAGAATTCGATATCAGTTCTTTGTATCACATATAATCAGCAAGATTACATAAGAACTACGTTGCGCTCTATTTTTGAACAGTGTTATGAACAAGAATTTGAGTTTGTCATTTGTGATGATTGCTCTTCTGATAACACGGATACGTGTATAAAAGATGAGTTGTCTCGAGTGCCAAAGCATGTAACTGTAAAATACTTTAGGCACGAAGAAAACGTTGGGAGCGTAGCAAATTTTAACTTTGGCCTTGCAAAGTGTTCTGGAGATATAGTGGTTGTGGCTGATGGAGACGATATATCCAGTTCTCAACGGTTACGGTGTATATCGGACGCTTTCTTAGACCCTTATTGTATGCTCGTTGTGTCTAATGCTAATGAAGTTGACGAAGATGGAAATGATTTAGGCAAGACTCGATATTCAACCTCAATACACTCAACTAAGTTTGATGTAAACAAAGCGGTTGAAATGGGATTTTTTCCTATATTTGGAGCGAGTTATGCTTTTAGAAAGCACCTCCATGAAAAATTTGGTGAAATCGATCCGATCCGAGTGATGGATAATAACGTTGACCACATCTATTTTTGGCGAGCTCTGTCGTTGGGGTGGGTGCAATATGACTCTAGGCCTTTGATAGAATACCGAGTACACCAATTGGGAAAGTCTCTTCGTTTTGATTTTTGTAGTGACCAAGGGGCCGCTTCGAAGTTATTTGTAAGATATCTTGCTAAAAAGCATAATCTAATTGCTAATTCCGTTTATATCTTGGAAGAAAACAAAACTGAACCTGAAATTTTTGAGTTTGTTTTAGCAAAAATCAAGAGTGAGTTGAATCAATTAGGGGAAGCCATTTCAAATGTGTCTAACCAAATTGAAAACAACAAACTACCCCAAGGTGTTGGAAGCTTTGGAAGCTGGGCTATAAAAAAGAGTTTTGTTCTAGAGGCTACCAAGATCCATAGCATAATACTTGTTGCTAGCTTTATTGAGCGATGCTTGGGAAGTGCACCTGCAATGAATTGTGTAAGAGAAGTTGTACTATTTTTTAAGCGCGGGAGCTTATCTAAAAGGCAATTGTTGGCGATTTTGTATGATTTGCTTGCAGGCAAAAAATGTAATATTCCCAAACTAGATGAATGTATTTTGAGGCTAATTTGGATAACTCAAGCTAAAAAGCTTCAGGTACATAGAGATTCAATTAAACATATACTGTGCGAGAAGATAGAATGGCAAGAATTATAGTAACGGGTGGCGCAGGCTTTATTGGAAGTGCTGTTGTTCGCCATATAGTTAATAACACCCAACATGAAGTGTTGAACCTAGACGCGTTGACTTACGCGGGAAATTTAGCTTCACTCAAGAGCGTTGAAGGATCTAGCAGGTACTCATTTAAAAAAATAAATATAACATCTCCTGATATATTTGATGTCGTAAAAGCATTTCAACCCAATGTTATTATGAATTTAGCTGCTGAGTCTCATGTTGATAGGTCTATCTCAGGTCCAGGGGAATTTATTCAAACCAATGTTGTTGGTACTTACAATCTCCTTGAAGCTGCTAGAGCATATTTCAACACTTTAGACACGGAAAGCAAAGGAAACTTTGTATTTCATCACGTCTCTACTGACGAGGTGTACGGTGAGCTAGATATGGAAGACCTCCCGTTCACAGAAACTTCAGCATACTTACCTAATTCCCCATATTCTGCCTCAAAAGCGTCGTCAGATCATTTAGTTAGAGCTTGGAATGTGACTTATGGGTTGCCTACAGTCATAACCAACTGTTCCAATAACTATGGACCTTTTCATTTTCCTGAGAAGTTGATTCCGTTAGCGATACTTAATCTTATCCATGGATATAAGGTTCCCGTTTATGGAGATGGCTTGCAGGTTAGAGATTGGTTGTACGTTGAAGATCATGCCGCGGCATTGCTTGAGGTTGCATTCAATGGTCAAGCTGGTGAATGTTACAACATTGGTGGGAACTGCGAGTATAAGAATATCGACGTCATTAACCTGATATGTCAACAATTGGAAGAATTAGGTGTTTCCACCAAGAATGCCGAATCGTTCCAAGAGCTTATTCAATTTGTCAATGATCGGCCAGGACATGACTTTCGCTATGCCATCAACAATAGCAAAATCCAAAGAGAGTTGGGCTGGAAGCCAAAAGAATCTTTTGAAAGTGGCTTAAAAAAGACAATCCAATGGTATTTAAACAATGAGTCATGGTGGGCTCCTTTATATCAAGGTGGAAATAAATAATGAAAGGAATTATTTTGGCTGGAGGGGAAGGGACTAGGCTTTTCCCGTTGACAACTAGTTGCTCAAAGCAATTGCTACCCGTGTATGACAAGCCAATGATTTATTATCCGATATCAGTGCTAATGTTGGCAGATATCAGAGAAATATTAATAATATCGACTCCGAGTTATATAGAACAATTTAGATCTCTATTAGGGAATGGTACGCAGTTTGGGCTTGAGATTAGTTACGCTGTACAGGAAGAAGCAAGGGGGTTAGCAGATGCTTTTATTGTTGGAGAGCAATTCATAAACGGTGAACCTGTTTGCATGGTGCTTGGGGACAATATCTTTTATGGAGCTAATTTGTCACCAAAGTTGCTTAGAGCTAAACAGTCCAAAGAAGGGGCTACAATTTTTGGTTACCAAGTTACAGATCCCGAAAGGTTCGGTGTTGTTGAATTTGATCAAGACATGAACGTTGTAAGCATCGAAGAGAAGCCTAGCAAAGCAAAATCTAACTTCGCGGTCACAGGACTGTATTTTTATGATGAATCGGTCGTGGAGATCGCCAAATCAATAACACCATCTGCTCGCGGGGAATTAGAAATTACGTCTGTCAATAATGTGTATTTACAACAGAAAAAATTAAAAGTTGAACTTCTTGGAAGGGGGTTTACTTGGCTAGATACAGGGACTTATGACTCATTGCTTGACGCTGGTGAATTTGTGAGGATGATTGAAAACCACCAAGGGTATAAAGTAGCTTGCTTAGAAGAAATTGCTTATAACAATGGGTGGATCACGAAAGAAGGTGTACTAAAACAGGCCGAGTTTTACAAGAAAAATAGCTACGGTCAATACTTGAGAAATATAGTGTCATGATTCCAGTATGCAAACCTTACCTGCCAAATAGAACGAAATTGGATGCGTACATTGATTCTATTTATCAATCTTGTTGGTTAACCAACAATGGCCCGTTACACCAACAACTTGAACGTCGACTAAAGGATTATCTAGGTGTTGAACATTTGCTATTAGTAGCAAATGGCACTTTAGCTATTCAAATTGCTCTAAAAGCATTGAACATCACTAAAGCAGTACACACGACCCCATTTTCGTTTGTTGCCACTAGCTCAGCTGTTGCGTGGGAAGGTGCTGATTGCGTATACACAGACATATGCCCTAAATCTTGGAACCTAGATCCAAATGCCCTTGCCGCATCAGAGCAAACTAAAGGATTGCTAGCAACTCATGTATTTGGAAATCCATGTAAAACTCATGATATTGAAAGGTTTGCGAAAGAGCACAGTGTGCGTACAGTGTATGATGGTGCCCACGCGTTTGGCTCGAAGCTTTCCTCGAGCGAAAATCTTTGGCTGGCGGGAGACGCATCAATTGGAAGTTTGCACGCCACTAAATTATTTCACTCTGTTGAAGGTGGTTTTATCGTTTTTAAGCAAAGCGAACACTATGAGCTGGCAAAACAGTTAATTAATTTTGGAATTGGTCAAAATCACGTACCTCAGCATGTGGGTATTAATGCCAAAATGAGTGAGTTTCACGCGGCCGCTGGTTTAGCTGTATTAGATGATATAGATGAAATATTGGCAGATAGGCAAAGGGTTTATTTCCGATATAAAGAACAACTTTGTAAATATTTGCAATTCCAAGATATTTCTGCAGGCGTACAGTATAACGCAGCTTATGTACCGGTAGTCTTTCCATCTGAAGAAGTTCTATTAAAAGTTTCGAACGCTCTTAGCAACAAACAAGTGTTTGCGAGGCGGTATTTTTACCCATCTTTAAACTCTCTTAATTTCTTCAGTAGTACAGATTATCAATGCCCTAACAGTGAGTCTATTTCAACTAGAGTGTTATGTTTGCCAACTTACTTTGGATTGGAAGACTCTGATATAGACGCAATTTGTCAAACTATTATTTCTACAATTGAATAGCCTATGAATGTATTAATTGTCCCTTGCGGGACTGAGATTGGTATGGAAATATCGCGATCTCTAAAAAACGTTAAAAATATAACTTTGTTTGGTGCGAATTCGATTGCAGACCATTCTCAGTATGACTTTGAACATTTTATTAGTGGTGTCCCTTTTCTTGGCGACCCAGAATTTGAATCGGCCATCAAAGATATTGTTCAGTCCCATAGCATTGATTTCATAATTCCCGCTCATGACGATGCGACAATTGCTATAAAAAGTATTGAGAGAGAATTGGGGTGTGTTGTCGTTGCTCCCAATTTGGAGACTTGCCAAATTGCAAGAAGCAAAAATAGAACTTATGCCTGCCTGCAAGGTGTAGTGCGTACCCCGAAAACCTATCAATTTGGTGAAGTCTCTGACTTTCCGGTATTTATAAAACCAGATGTAGGACAGGGCAGCCAAGGAGCATACAAAATTAATGACAATTCTGAACTTGAATTCCGATATTCAGAAGGAATGGTCATTTGTGAATATTTACCTGGGGCTGAATATACAGTTGATTGTTTTACTGACGGCACCGGACAGTTATTGTCCGCTCAGCCAAGGGAAAGAAAAGCAGTAAAGAATGGAATTGCAGTATCTACTGAGAACGTAGCTAAAGGCTTAGAAAAATTTAAGGCATTCGCTGAAAAAATTAATGGTGCGTTAAAGTTAAAAGGTGCTTGGTTTTTTCAGGTGAAAGAAGATATACATGGAGAGCTTTGCTTACTTGAAATTGCTGTGCGGATTGCAGGTAGTATGGCTTTGAACCGAGTTAGAGGGATTAATTATGCCGAATTGAGTTTGTATCTATTCAACGGCTACAGTGTCTCAGTGCTTGAGCAAGACATCAATGTTTCTATGCATCGTTGTTTAGCAAACAGATACACGTTAAGTATAAGTTTCAACAAGCTTTATTGCGATTTCGACGATTGTTTATATATAAACGAAAATAAAATTAATTTGCAATTGGTGGCTCTAATCTACAAAGCTCACAATGACGGGAAGTTGGTCAGCCTCATTACGCGGCATAAAGGAGATTTAAATAGAAAACTGAGAGAATTGAGGATTTCTGACTTGTTCAGTGAAATTATCCATATAACGGATGCTTCGCCCAAATCGAATTATATTATTGAAAAAGACGCGATATTCATAGATGACTCTTTTGCGGAAAGGTTAGATGTTTCAGCGAATTGTGGTATTCCTGTTTTTTCAGTAGATGCGGTAGAGTCATTGCTGACACTCTGAAATAATGTCGAAAAATATGTCTATTGATTGGGGACTAGAGAATAGTGTAGCCGGCTGGGGCCTTAAACCCTCAGCCGTTCGTGCCAAAGCTTATGCTGACAAACACAATTTACCTTTCTGGCGGGTAGAAGACGGCTTTATCGGCTATCTAAACCACCCAACTGCTAAGTCTAATTTATTGTCACTTTCGGTAGATACCACTGGTATTTATTACGATGCAACTAACCCGTCTGATATGGAAGCGTATATCGCAGCTGGCATTCCGGAGCGCTTTAGTGCTAGGTTAAATTTGTCGAATGATGAGTTTGTTAGTAATCGCGAGCATCAAAATTTACTTTCGCGCGTGCAGGCATTTCGCCAAAGTTTAATCGATAATCAAATAACTAAATACAATCTATGTGGGCGAATTGAACAAGTACCTTCGTTAAATGAAAATGCGGTATTAGTGGTTGACCAAACCTTTGGTGATTTATCGGTTGAATATAGTTATGCCAGTGCAGATTCATTTAAACAAATGTTGCAAGCAGCGATAGATGAAAATCCATCAGCGACCATTTATGTCAAAGCTCATCCGGATGTTTTGTTGGGAAAAAAAACAGGTTTTGTTAAGCCTGAATGGGCAACTTGCAATAGAGTGCAATTTATTTATCAGGCGTGTAACCCAATTGCACTTATTCAGCAGGTAAGCAAGGTGTATACAGTTTGTTCGCAAATGGGTTTTGAAGCACTGCTTAACAATAAACAAGTTATCACCTTTGGTGCACCTTTTTATGCGGGCTGGGGGTTAACAGATGATCGTGGAAACATTCCACAGCGTCGCCAACAATTAAGAGCAGAAAGCCAAAGTATTAGTATTGACGATTTAGTTTATGCAGCCTACTTTTGTTACGTGCGTTATGTTAATCCGCTTACGCACCAGCGCTGTGATCCTGAAGATGTTGTTGATTTTATCCAGCTACAAAAAACAGCAATGCAATTTAATACTTTGTATTGTTGTAATTTTAGCTTGTGGAAAAAAGCCTTTTTACCCTATTTCTTGCGTAAATATGCTAAAAAAGTAACTTTTGTTAGCTCGACGCAATTAAACAAAATTAACCCTCAAGCGCATGACGCTTTGTTGTTATGGGGCGCAAAAGAGGTTCCTGAGCATACACCCGCTATGCTTAAAAATAATATCTTACGCATTGAAGATGGTTTTGTCCGTTCGGTTGGTTTAGGCGCTGATTTACGCCGCCCATCTTCTTTGGTTGTGGATAATCTAGGCATCTATTTTAATCCGCAGCATCCGAGTCGACTCGAAGATATTCTGCAAAACAAACAATTTACACCTGCAGAGCTTGTACGCGCGCAACATTTAGTTGAATTGCTAAATAAAAGCAAAGTCTCTAAATATAATGTTGAAGACTCGTCAGACTGGGCGATCACAGCTAAAGTAGGGCAAAAAATTGTATTGGTTGTGGGTCAAGTAGAAGACGACGCGTCTATTCAAACGGGTTGCCCTGATATTTCAACTAACCTGGGTTTATTGCAGCAAGTGCGTCAGCAAAGGCCAGATGACTATATTATTTATAAACCTCACCCTGATGTTTTAAGCGGTAACCGCCTTGGACAAATACCCGCTGGCGATGTTGCTGAATTGGCGGATATTCAAATTGAGCAAGCGTCAATTATTCAGCTTATTGAACAAGCTGATGAGTTGCATACTTTATCTTCGTTATCAGGGTTTGAAGCTTTATTACGTGGCAAACAAGTTTATTGTTATGGTTTACCTTTTTATGCTGGTTGGGGGTTAACGCATGATACGCTGCAAGTTGATAGGCGCAATCGTAAGTTAAAGTTAGCTGAGTTGGTGCATGCGAGTTTAATTGACTACCCAGATTATATTGATTGGCAATCCGGTTTTTATACTAAGCCTGAGCTTATTGTGCAGCAATTTGCTGGACAGAGCGAAAAATTTGCTGCTCGGTCACAAATTACTACATTTTTATTTCGAAAATGGCGTAAAATACGTTTTGTTTTTGAAGCATTATTAGTTAACCGTTTTGGTTAATGGTTGTACCTAGTTAAGGGAATCATTGCACAGTATGAGCAATATCTTGTTTTTACAAGGACCGCTAGGGCCATTTTTTGGCACTCTAGCGAAACATTTGTCTAAATTAGGCAACACTACTTTTAAAATTAATTTTAATGGTGGTGATGCAATATTCTCTCAGGCAGATCATGTTTTTAATTATCGAGGTCGTTTATCTAGCTGGCAGCGATACTTATCTATGTTCGTTAGGCGCAATAATATCCATGCAATTGTCGTGTATGGTGATTGCCGCCATTATCATTCAATAGCCAAAGATGTTTGCAATAAATTTGACATCGACTTTTGGGCATTTGAAGAAGGTTATGTAAGGCCTAATCATATCACGCTGGAAAAAGGCGGTGTGAATGCGAACTCAACGCTAGATTTATCTGCTAGCGCGCATGCTCAAGGCACACTTGGGCGAATTCACGAATTGGCTCGAGTGCCAGAGCGTACGTTTGGTCAAACTTTTTTCCACCGTTTGTATTATGGCGTAAGTTATTACACAGCTAAAGCTACCAGTAAATATTGGTTGCTAAACGATGGTCATCACCGCGGTTATACTGCCGTCGAAGAGCTAAAATACTGGGCTTATTCCATTTATCGCAAATGGAAATATAAAATCTTCCAAAGCAATTTAGATAAATGGATTGTCGACCATTGGGCTAATCAATACTTTTTTGTGCCTTTACAAGTGCACTGCGACAGCCAAATTTATTCGCATTCAGACTATAAGGATGTGAACGAGTTTATCCGTCGAGTTATGGTTTCTTTTGCTAAACATGCGCCACAAGATAAAAAATTGGTGTTTAAACATCACCCTATGGATCGTGGCTTTCGTCATTACGGCAAATTAATTCGTCGCATTGCGGCTAAATTAGGTATTCAGCAACGTGTTATTTATGGGCATGAATTGCATTTACCTACTATGCTGAAAAACTGCTGCGGTACTGTCACTATTAACAGTACGGTTGGTTTGTCGTCATTGCATCATTCTAAACCAACTAAAGTTATGGGTAGAGCAAATTACAATGTTGAAGGTTTAACCAGTCAGTATCCGCTTAACTTTTTCTGGGCATCTCCTTGTCCGCCTAACCCAAGGTTTTTCACTAAATTTAAGCAAGCGTTAAAAGACCATACACAAATTAACGGTAGTTTTTATCGAGACATAGATGTAACTTGTGCCAACGTAATTGAGTTTTTAATGAATCGTCAGGTCAAGGTTGCTGACTATGCATATTTAGCTCGCGCTAATAATGCGCCTCAGCCACATTTTTTTGATGACGAGGATGAATTTGAATCTGTGAATGGTTAACCCAACATGACAAATACAAGCCAAATCGAATATCCTTTTTACCAGCAAGTTGCAGCTGATTTACAGTTGTTTACCATTATGGATGAACAAGGCATACCAACCCCTCAAGGCGAAGATGGCCAAGGCGTTATGCCTTTTTGGTCAAGTGAAGAAAAGGCACTTGCTTTTATTCAAGCTAATACGGGTTATCAAAACTTCAAACCATACAAAATTGATTACGAAGTGTTTAAAGATAAATGGTTTGAAGGTTTAGTCCAAGACGATTTATTAGTTGGTTTAGACTGGCTCGACGCAACCGAAAATGCCTGTGTAACTGAAGTTGAAATTTTAGTACGTGAAATCCAAAACGTGATTAAAAGCCAACCACTAAAAAAATAGTGTTTGGCTACTCGTCTGGCAAGTTATCGAATTGCGCTTGCCACTGTTTTGCCCAAATTACTAAGCCGTCTATCTCCAGAGGGCGGCTATAAATAAAGCCTTGAGCAAAGTTACAGCCCATTGATTTTAATACACTCTCCTGTTCTGGATCTTCTAAGCCTTCCGCAAACACTTTACGCTGCAAATTACGACTTAAATCGACCATAGTATTCACTAAGGTTTTATGTTTAGTGCCTTTGCTCATAAGTTTAATAAATTGGCGGTCTATTTTTATACCGTGTAAAGGTAAAGCTCTTAGGTGAGCTAACGAACTGAAGCCTGTTCCAAAGTCGTCAATAACCACTTTAATGCCAATTCCAGCCAAGCGCTCTATTATGCTATGCGCTATCGCAGGTTCTTGCATTAATGCTTGTTCTCTTATTTCTAAAATAACAAAATGGGCGGCTAAATTATGCTTTTGCAATTGTTCACTAATAAAGTCGACAAATTCATGTTGGAGTAGATCTTTACTAGCAAGATTTATACTGACATTTATTTTAAGGTCTTGCTGATGCCATTGACTGCAGGCTTCAAGAGAAGTTTTTACCACCCACTGGGTTATTGAGTAAATTACCCCTGTGTGTTCTGCTAGCTGAATAAACCTTTCAGGCTCTATCAACCCCATATCAGGGTGACGCCAACGTATTAAACTTTCAGCTGCGACACACTGTTTTGTCGAAAGATCTACTATAGGTTGAGAAAAAAGCGCTAACTGTTGCAATTTGACCGCTTGGCTTAAATCAGCCAGTAGCTTTTGCTGGTTCTGATTAAAGATATCCATATCATTTGAATATATCGCAAAGCCATCATTATTTTTGCCGTTATAATCGACTGCGGTTTGTGCTTGTTGGATGCAGTCGTCAATTTGTTTTGCATTGGCAATTTTACCACTAACCCCCATTGCGAAACTGAGACTTAACATCATAGACTCATATGGGATAGGGTCAGGCAAAGCTGTACGTATAGTTTGATAAACACTGTGATAAAGGTGTGTATTTCCTTGTGTATCAAGTACAAAAGCGAAACGGATGCCAC
The DNA here is from genome assembly GCF_000281085.1 of Catenovulum agarivorans YM01. GTDB lineage: Bacteria > Pseudomonadota > Gammaproteobacteria > Enterobacterales > Alteromonadaceae > Catenovulum > Catenovulum agarivorans. Next base: position 108,830 of record NZ_JH767522.1, on the reverse strand, counting down.
CGAGTGCGACTAATTTTTTGTCTGATTCAATAAACTCAATTGCATCTATTTGTTGTAGCGCTTTATTTATTCGTTTAGCTATTTGAATAAGGACTAAATCTGCAGTTTGATATCCGAGTGTTTGATTTACATGAGCAAATTCACTGAGTTTTATCACGCACAAAACTTGTTGGCTTTTTGGCGAGTTTTTACTCCACTTATGCAGTGCATGCTTGTTGGGTAAACCCGTGGTTGCATCATGTAAGGCTAAGTGGTGCATGACCGCCTGCTGAGTTGGCTTATGGCTAACACCTATTTCACTGCCATTTGATGCGCCAACCAGTTGAATAAAGGTTTTGCTGAGCAAAAAAGTTTGAAAACCAGCCCAAACACCAAAGGCGGTTAGCACGAGTGTATTTTGTGAATATTCGGCTAGAAAGTCAGTAAAACAAATTAAGCCAATTGCTATTAAACTGGTTAAATTAAGCAGTGAATATATGCCATTGATAAAAGTGCGAAAACGAATCGCTAAAAATGTTTGTGCCACAAATAATAGGGCAAACAGTGAGAGGGTGGTGGTTAAAATTGATGTCATGTCCATATCAAATCACGAGTGCGAGCACTCGGTACCTCATGATAAATTGTGTTTTGGTGGTTAAATACCACCTAGCCTTTGTGCCAGCTCTTTGTACTTTTCAACACTGTCTTTTTCAAACAAAGGTGCGCCTTCTTCGTTTTTATCGGCGGCAATTAACAAATGTTCTCTTTCCAAACGCAATACTCTAACATCTTGCACACCCAGAAATTCAGCTACTTCAGCAACAGTCATTAAGCTCATAAAATACCTTCTTGTTAGTTTAATTGCGATATTAATACCTAATTAAAGACTATATATGCCATAAGCGCTAGCCTTGTTAACTATTTTATAACCCTTTTTGGATCAGAAATAAATAGGGACGTTGTTCAATTTGTTGCGCTACTAGTCGGTGATCCATAAAACGACAAAAACTAGGGATGTCACGTGTGGTTGAAGGATCATCCGCTTCTACTAACAAGGTTTCGTTACTGGCCATTTTACGAATGGCTTGGCGTACCATCATCACTGGCTCTGGGCAGCGCAAGCCAAGTGCATTGAGTTTATGATCATGTTTTTCAAATGGATTCATGCGGTCTGATTTGTTTAATTCGTCAGTTAAGCAGCATATTATGATTAAATCTGTACAGCGTCACAACTTTTCTTGGCTATTATGGTTTACAATAAAATAAGTTGAACATTCACAAAGGAATTTAACAATGCAATATGTTCGGCATATATGCCTGCCTGTGCTAATGCCTCTGTTTTTGCTGTTTGGTTGTGCTGTTAGTAATGAAGACGCAGTTTTGGTTAACGCACCCCTTAATCAAATTGAAAATTTACTTGAAGAAGACAAAGAAAAGGTTGAGCTGTCAGAAAGTAAATTGCCCCGCACTTTGGCTATTTTACCCTTTGAAAACCGCACGGAATCAGCGGGTGCTTTTGAGATTGTTCGCCGTGTTATCTTCAACCATATTTCTTCAAAAAATTACCATATGTTGCATTGGCAAGCGGTGGACGACAAACTGCGTTTAGCGAATGTTGAGCTAGCAACGGCATATCAGATGGATGCGGCAAGCCTAGCGGATATTCTAGAAGTGGATGCTGTGTTATATGGTTCAATTACTGATTTTGAACGTTTGTTTGCGGGTGTTATTACTCAAATTAAAGTAGGTGTAGAACTTACGCTGATTAACCGTAATGGTGAAATCCTGTGGCAAGAATCCGATTCAGCAACCAGTCGCGCCGGTGGTGCATCTGTCACACCTGTGGGTTTGTTGTTAAATGCGGCGCTTGCTGCGATGCATTTAAAAGAAGAAAATTTGTTGCGTGCCGCAGATGATGTAGGCCGTGAACTTGCGAGTGTCATGCCGCACCCAAAACGACTCACCACCAAAGCCGGGCCAAGTATTACCGCTGTTGTGCATAATGGCATGAATAAAATTTTGAAATACGGCGATATTTTAGAGGTGGGCATTCAAGGCCAAGCTGGTATGCGTGCACAAGCCGTAATAGAAGGTGTTGGTAGTTTTGATTTGCAAGAAGTTGAACCAGGTGAATACATAGGGAAAATTCCGGTTTCGAAAAAAGCCAATGCAACTGGCGTGGTAGTTGAAGGCGTACTGATGGATCAAAACAGCAATATTAGCCGTTGGTTAAGTCCTTTTGGTTTATTAACTATAGATAACCAGCCGCCACAAGCGCCGCAACAGTTGAATGCTTCTAGCCATAACCAATTGTTAAAACTCACTTGGGCGAGCACAGATTTAGACGTGGCTGAGTATCAAGTGTATTTATTAGACCCCAACAATAACCAAAGACAGTTAGTGCGTAAAACCACAGCAAAACAAATTGAGTTGGCCGGCTTATCTAATTTCATCAATTATGAATTAGAAGTTGTTGCGTTAGACACGGCAGGCAACCAAAGTGTGCCTGCGACAATTAGCGCTAAACCTTTACCTGATTTGCGTTTTAATACTGTAGCGCCATTACCGAGCAGTTTGCCGGCTAAAATTGAGCAGCCAATGAGTATGACGTTAGCCAATAGCCCTTACTATTTACGTCAGCCTATGTTGGTAGCTGAGTCGGCCGCTTTGTTAGTTGAGCCGGGCGTTGAAATTATTGTTAGCAAAAATGCTCATATCCAAATTAATGGCCAGTTTATGGTGTATGGTGATGTGTCGCGCCCTGTTGTGGTAAAAGCTGCACAGTCGGCAGGCTTTAGCCAATTTGCTAATTTGCAATCTACCCAAACGGTTGAGCTGAAACACTTACGTGTATCAGGAGCTGATGTTGCGCTGACAATTCAAGCGGGTAAACCACATATAAGCCAGTGCGAATTTACTGGCAATCAGTTTAGTGCGTTGGATATTTCTGGCACCGCCAATGTTTGGGTGGAACAAAGCAAAATTCAGGGCAGTAACACCGCGGGGGTTATTGTTTCAGGACATGCACAAGTCACTTTTAAACAAACCTCGTTTGCCGACAATCAACCTTTCCATATACAAAGCTCGTCAATTTATCCTGTAGAAGCGAAAGGCAACTTTTGGTCGCCTGATGCAAGCCAAATGACAGTTCTAGGCGAGGTTAATTATTAATGGATATGCAAATGAAAGCTTTAAAAACTATCTCATTATTGGCCGCGCTTGTTAGTTGCACTGTCGCGGCTGAGCAAACTGCAGAGTACACTGAGTTTGTGGGTGCAGCTGGCGCGGTAAATTGGTCTAAAGGCCAAATAGTTGCTGAAGGCATGGGCGCTGCGCCACCAAATAAACCTGTGCATGTTATTCCTTTGTTGGCGTGTCGTGCGGCAATTGCGGATGCTCAGCGTAATTTATTAGAAGCAACTAAAGGTGTACGTGTACAAGCAACAACTGTAGTTGAAAAGTATATGTTGGCGAGTGATCAGGTAAGCACCTCGGTTGAAGGGGTGGTACGCAACGCTATGATCACGGAAAAAACACCTTTATCTGACGGGACTTGTCGAGTTAAAGTTGCAGCACCTATGGCTGGTAATTTTTCTCAGAGTATTTACAAACCAGCCTTCGATCAAGATAGTCAAAAAACTGCGTTTTATTATCTATTAGACGGTGTTGGCCAAAGTTTAGCTTGGTTGATGCCATCCAAAGCGCATGCTGCAACGTCTAATGAGCAAATTTTACGTCGACTTGAGCAGTTAGAAACACGCTTAGTGCAATTAGAGCAAGGGGTTAATCAAAACAATGCTCCTAATGCTGAGTCTAATACCTTGCCGACAGGTTTGATTATTGATGTGCGTGGCGGTCATTTTGTACCTTCGTTATCACCAAAAATCTATTCAAAAGCGGGTAAAAAGCTTTACCCGAAAAAACAAGCTAGAGAAGCCATTTTAGCTAACGGTCGATTAGTTTCTTTATTTACTCGCGACTTAAGTTTTGCGCAGCGTCACCCGAAAGTGGGTGAGCGCCCGTGGATTATTAAAGCGTCGCAGTCGAAAGACAGCCGGACGGATATTGTGGTCAGTGAACAAACTGCCGCAAAATTAGAACAGTTAATGGCGAGTCAGTTTTTTAATGATGCAGGGGTAATTATTGTCCTCGATTAAAAAACTGCTGGTAATTGGCTATGTGTGGCCAGAGCCGAACTCATCGGCCGCTGGCCAATATATGCTGAAATTGCTTAAAACCTTTCTTGCGCAAAATTACCAAATCACCTTTGCCTGCGCTGCCAGCGAAAGCATTCATAGATATCCATTTGAACAACTCGGCATAACTAAAGCTGAAATTAAACTGAACTGTGCGAGTTTTGATGATTTTATTGTCGAGTTGCAACCTGATGTTGTGTTGTTTGATCGTTTTATGATTGAAGAACAATTTGGTTGGCGGGTGGCTAAACATTGCCCGAATGCGCTGCGGATTCTTGATTTGGAAGATTTGTGGAGTTTACGCCATATTCGTATGCAGGCGTATAAACAGCAGCGGCCATTGCAGCCAAGTGATTATTTACAAGATTTAGTGTTACGTGAGTTAGCCTCAATTTGGCGCTGTGATTTGTCGTTAGTAATCTCGCATTACGAAATGGACTTGTTGGTTAATCAGTTTAAAGTGCCTGCTCATATTTTGGCTCATTTGCCATTTGTGGTTGAAGACGAGCAGCTCGCTCAGTTACAGACTCAAGCTAAACCATTTGAAAATAGAGCGCATTTTGTTTTTATTGGTAACTTTAAACACGAACCTAACTGGGATGCCGTGTTGTTTTTAAAACAGCAGGTGTGGCCGCTGATTAGCAAACAAATTAAAGATGCTGAGCTACATATTTATGGTGCTTATCCGGCCAAAAAAGTGACTGATTTGCACAACCCGAAACAAAGGTTTTTGGTTAAAGGTTGGGCGGACGATGCTAATGCTGTAGTTGCCAATGCGCGTATTTGTTTAGCGCCTTTGCGTTTTGGTGCAGGGCTTAAAGGTAAGTTGTTTGAGGCTATGCAGTTAGGTACACCGAGTGTAACGACTAGTGTGGGCATTGAAGGTTATTTTGATTCAGCTGTGTCTGTTGATGATATTCGCAATAGCTATTGGCCTGGCGCTGTTGCCGACGATGCTGAGCTTATCGCCAGCAAGGCTGTTGAGTTATATAACAATCAAGTGTTGTGGCAGGCTGCACAAGATAAAGCTTGGGGCATGTTGCAGCGTTTCCGGGAAAGTAGTTTTTTACCAGAGTTTTGTGCGCGTATTGAAGCCATTCAGCAAGATTTAGTTGCGCATAGGGCGCAGAATATTATTGGTGCTATGTTGCAGCATCATACAATGAAAAGTACCCAATATATGGCGCAGTGGATAGCGGCTAAAAATGCTTAGCCACCAAAGGTGAATCTGTCGATTTGAATCGCTAGGAAATGGTGCCAAAGAATACAAAAGGTGAATGAGATATTGTTCACAAAATCGCTGCGAGCCCATCCATGGGGCGCTCTCACAAGATATCCCTCTCTTGTGAAGTTTTGTTCACAACATGCTCATCCTCCTTTTTAACACAGTTGTCGCTTCTATTTTTAAAGCAGCGATGAAAGAATTTGGTGAGTTATTCGGGGTTTCCAGCCTGTTTGCACAGAAGTTAAGGCGGGTGGGAGCTTGGAGTATGTGCAATCAAGCCTGTTTGAAGCATAATTTTCTAAAAACGCTTTTCTGATCTCATGCAAATCTTGAGTAGACTATTCATCCATGAAGGTCAGGCCCTGTCGCCTTTCTTGGCTCCACCTCATCAAACTGCGAAGCGGTGCTTCGGTTTTGATTCGCCCTATCTTTTGAAGTTTTAGAAAATTAGCATTCAAACAGACTTCAATCTAGCAATGCTGTCGCTGCTATATTTCTGGCAACAAAGAAGAAGTTTAGTGAGGATGGGAATTGCGAATAAACACTCTGATTGGAGAGTGGGTAAGGAATTCCAGCTGAACAGCAACGAGGTATTTCAGTTTTATTTCACGTGAATTTGAATGTCACCACAGATGCAAGGAGAGTTGGTTAGAATGCTTTTCGCAAAACTTCCAATCGGTAGGGATACCGTTTGAGAGCGGCCCAGGGATGGGCTTGAAGCGTTTTTGCGAAAAGCATTCTAACTAGCTCGACGACTCTCTGCCCGGGTGTTCCAGCCGATTTTCACCATAGTGACGCGGCTAATTTAAATCAACCTGCCAATTATCAATCAAACGAGTTTGCCCAAGAAACGCCGCAACTAAAATAACCAAGTGCTTATCGCCTGCAACTGCATCCTGCATGCTATTGCGCTCAGCAATTTCAACATAATCTATGGTTAAACCTTGCTGACTAATTTGCTCAGCAATAAAGGCTTTAACATCATCCAGTGACGCTTGCTGCTTAAGCTTTTCAGCAGCTTGCAACAAGCTTTGATAAATCACACCAGCTTGTTCTTTTTGCTCTGCCGACAAATAACCATTACGACTACTTTTAGCCAAACCATTATGCTCACGTGCAGTCGGTACCCCAATAATTTCAATCGGCATGGCTAAATCAGCAACCATAGTGCGGATAACTTGCAGTTGTTGGAAATCTTTCTCACCAAAACAAGCAACGTCAGGTTGAACTAAGTTAAAGAGTTTATTCACTATGGTTGCTACACCACGGAAATGCCCAGGGCGAGATGAGCCGCAATAATTGTCAGACACCCCTGGTACTTCAATGTAAGTTTGTACTTCCAAACCTTTGGGATACATAGTTTGTGAGCTTGGGGTAAATAATAAATCTGTACCTACGGCAATTAATTGCTCGCTATCGGCTTGTAGGGTGCGCGGGTATTTATCTAAATCTTCGCCTGCGCCAAATTGCATAGGGTTGACAAAAATACTGGCGACGACTCGGTCTGCATGTTTTTTTGCTTCTTCAACTAACGAGATATGCCCTTGGTGCAAATTACCCATAGTTGGGACAAATGCAATTTTGTCACCTTGCTGTTTCCAAGTTTTTATTTGTTGTCTAAGTTGAGTTAAATCGCTAATAGTTTGCATAAGTTTCTCGAGCAGACTGTGATATTCGTAAATAGAAGTTAGTTAATTATGGTTAGATCGCCAGCGGGTACTTTTGTTAATAAGTCAGCAAGTTTAGTTCCGCAGGGTAATATTAATTCCGGTGATAGTTGTGCAAGTGGATACAATACAAATGCGCGTTCTTGCATACCGTAATGCGGTACGGTTAAACGCTCTGAGTTAATAACTTGGTTACCGTACAGGACTATATCTAAATCCAGCGTTCTAGGACCCCAGCGCTCGGCTTTGCGTACACGGCCGTGTTGCTGTTCAATTGCTTGTAATTTATCTAACAAATCTAATGCTTCACCTTGCCAGTTAAAACAGGCTACTGCATTGACGTAGTCAGGTTGGTCTTGTGGACCCATAGGTTTACTGGCGTATAACGAAGAAACTTGTAAATCTGATACGCCAACTAATTCTGCCAAGGCATTTAACGCATTAGTAATTTGTTGCTGCGGGTTGGCTAAGTTGCTGCCAAGACCAATATAAACTTTATTCATTGCTGTCAGATTGTGATGTGTTACTACGGCGTTTTTTGTTATATGGACGTCGATTGTTATTGCGACGACGGCGTGGGCGTCTTTCTGAGTTATTGGATAACTCGTTGACTAAGTTAGCCTGTTTGCCCGCGTCTGATTTTTGCAGTTCTGTCCACCAAGTGGCAATGCTGTTTAGCTCTGATGCTTGTTCACCTTGAGCGATTTCGGCACGTAACAATAAAAAGTCATAGGCCGCTCTAAACTTTGGATGTTCTAACAATTTTAAACAGCGTTTACCGGCGCGTTTTTCTAACCTAGGTTGTAGTGCCCAGATATCACGAATGGTCGTAGAAAACCTTTTTGGAATAGTGATATTGTACTGGCCACCATCTAACACGGCACTTGCCGCTGTGTGCAATGCATCTTGTGCAGGCATACCTTGCGCTTGGTAGTGCTCACAAGCTTGTTCCATTTCATGCCATAAAAAGGCAGCAAATAAAAATGCTGGAGTTACCCGCAATTCGTTGTTAATGCGGGTGTCAGTATTGCGCAGTGCTATACACATTAACTGGTATGCAGCATCTTCATCTTTAACTGATTCGGTTAAATTTGGGAATATTTGCTGGAATAAACCAAACTCAATTAAACTTTTATAGGTATCTAAACCTTTACCAGCTAAAAATAGTTTTAAACATTCTTCAAATAAACGCGCTTTTGGAATGTTTTGTAATAAAGGCGCAAGTTTATAAATCGGCTTAGCGGTACGAGGTGTTATGTGCATGTCGAGCTTTTGTGCAAAGCGCACAGCGCGTAACATGCGTACAGGATCTTCACGGTAACGTGTTTCAGGATCACCAATTAAGGCTATTTCACGATTAGCAATGGCAGCAACACCACCCCAGTAGTCGCGAATAGAAAAGTCTTTAATATCGTAATAGAGCGAGTTTGCTGAGAAGTCTCGACGTTCTGCGTCTTCGTCTATATCGCCATAGACATTATCACGTAACAGCTGACCATCATCTGATTTATGTGGACTATCAGCGTCAGCTTCATGGTGACCACGGAAGGTGGCAACTTCAATAATTTCGCGGCCAAATACAATATGAGCTAAGCGAAAGCGGCGACCGATTAAGCGGCAGTTACTAAAACATTTTTTGATTTGCTCAGGCGTTGCATTGGTGACTATATCAAAGTCTTTGGGTTTTAAACCCAATAACAAGTCGCGTACACCACCACCGACTAAATAAGCATCATACCCTGCATCTTTCAGGCGATATAACACCTTCAGCGCATTTTTACTGATATCTTTACGTGATATGTTGTGCTCTGCACGCGGAATAATCTGTAATTCGGCGGTTGGTTTGACCGAGCTATTTTGTCCGCTCAATACTTTTTTACACAAATTCAAGACACGAGTAATAATGGGTTTTACCTTTTAGTTGAAAAAATTGGCGCAATAATATAACAAGCGAGCGCAAATGAGAATTTTTTAAGCATTATTCAGTTGTTTTACTGCAATATTTTGTACTTTTTCGCGCTGCCAGTGTTTTACTGCCCATGAAATGATGGTTTCGACGTTTTCTGTAGATAAGGCTTTAGGTGGTTGTTGGCCTAAATGCTCTAATGCTGCATGTAACAGGCTCGACGCTTGATTGACTTCTATAGCAGTAGCGCCATTTTGTTTACTCAGCTTTCTGCCATCGTCGGCGTATGCGAGCGGAATATGTGCGTATTCTGGTGTGTTGCCGCCAAGTTGAGCGATTAAGGCTTTTTGCCAAATGGTTGTGTCAAGTAAATCGTAGCCTCTAACCACATGGCTGATACCCTGAGCAACATCGTCCATACAAACTGCTATCTGATATGCAACTAAACCATCTTTGCGTTTGATGATAAAGTCTTGCTGGGCATGTAATCTTGGTAATTCACATAACCCATAAATTTGGTCGTTAAATTGGTTTATCGTGGTGTTGTTGATAAAGCGGATAGCGCAGTTGTCTGCGGAATTGTGTTTATCTCTGCAATAACCATCGTACTGGTGATTAATTGATTTCATGCGCTTGCGGGTGCAACTACAAGCATAAGCTAGATGCTCTCTGAGCCAGGTGTCTATTTGTTGCTGATATAAATCTAACCGTTCGCTTTGATAAATAACCTGTCGATCCCAATGTAAACCAAAGGCTTCGAGTTGTTGTAAAATGAGCTGCTTGGCGCCGGGCATTTCACGAGGGGGATCTATATCTTCCATTCTGACTAGCCATAAGCCATTGTGTGCTTTGGCGTCACAGTAACTTGCGAGTGCAGTAATCAATGAACCAAAATGGAGAGGTCCAGACGGAGAGGGCGCAAAACGGCCTATATATGTCATACAGCTTTAAAAGCTAGCATGCTTGAATGTTCAAGCATGCATAATGCACGGTTATAAACCAGCGTTTTGCTTTTCTTTAATTTCAGCTAGAGTTTTACAGTCGATACATAAATCGGCAGTTGGGCGGGCTTCTAAGCGGCGAATACCAATTTCCACACCACACTCTTCACAATAACCGAAATCTTCATTTTCGATTAACTGTAAAGTTTTTTCGATTTTTTTAATCAACTTACGCTCACGGTCACGAGTACGCAGCTCTAAGCTGAATTCCTCTTCTTGTGAAGCGCGATCTACTGGATCTGGAAAGTTAGCTGCTTCGTCTTGCATATGGTGCATGGTTTTATCCACTTCAGCACGCAGTTGGCTTCTCCAAGTTGCCAGTATCTTTTTGAAATGCTCAAGCTGAGCTTCATTCATGTAATCTTCACCAGCGCTTAGCTGATAAGGTTGTAAACCTGCTTGAGCTATTATGCCGGTTGCTTTTGGTTTTGTTCCAGTGGGCATATCACTTCTCCTAATTCTAAGCCAGCTGATCGCTAGGCGGCTATCTATAACAAAAAGAGTCTGAGTAGGCAATGATAAATTAGCATTAAACCTTATTTATAGCCCGAGATCAGATTTGTGCCAAGTTTATATGGGCAGTGTCACTCATTATCAATGGTTAAAAGAAGAATTCTTTATGAAGAAGAGAAAAAAGAAAACGCCTCGAAAAAGTTGAGGCGTTTTTAACGGTTAGCTGCATTACTCCAAAGGCATCCTGCACTTATCCATGGATATGGACTCATGTCCATAAAAAACGTCCTGTTGTGTCCTGTCCTTTTTGGTTTAGTCACTTAAACCAAACAACAACCTTGTTGTTTCCTGATGTCTCCGTACGAGTTAAATATTAGTGCTTTTTTACTGCAGTGGATCTAACAAATTTAGGAAAATAACCATGCTTTAAAGATAAAATAATATGACTTATTGGTTATTTTTATTTTAAATCAATGGGTTGTGTATTGGCTGTGGTATCTAGCAGGAAAACCAAACAGGTTTAACTTACTTTTTCTGTCAGATATATCTTACAGGTGTGATTGTTTTGGTCTGAAGAGTCTAATTATTAGAATGAATATTTATAAGCAGAGGTGTTTAATTTATTGAACTATATAAAAAAATTAACAGTGGTTAATTTGGATAGCAGCAGGGGGTGCCGCTATCCAAGGCTAACAATGAGCTTATTTGCGCATACCTTCAACATGTAATTCTAAAATTACATGGGTAGATGCAGGACCTAGATCTTTTTCAATCGCAAAATCTTTTAAGGCAATTTCAGTTGTGCCTGCAAAACCAGCACGGTAACCGCCCCATGGATCTTTACCTTCACCAACTTTTTCAGCGTCAATTGTGATTTGTTTAGTCACACCATGTAAGGTTAAATCACCAATGATTTTAAACTCATTGTCGTTCACCACTTTAATGCTTGTACTAACAAAAGTCGCTTTTGGAAATTTATCTACATCTAAAAAGTCGTCGCTGCGCAAGTGCTTGTCGCGGCGAGCATGGTTACTGTCAATACTGCTGGTGTCGATAGTCACTTGCACTGAGCTATCGGCTAATTTGTTTGCGTCATATTCAAAGGAGCCCGAAAAACGGTTAAAACGGCCAGTTAACCAGCTATAACCTAAATGTTTTATCTTAAAGTTAATAAAGGCATGCGCACCTTTGTTGTCATCATCAATAACATAGTTTGCTGCATAGGTATTGGCGGCAAATACGAGTGTCGCTAGGGTGAAAAGTAGTTTTTTCATGTATCATTTTTCCTTGTCTTAAGTATTAAATCATGCGTTTAAATAGAGGTTTTTTATCGATTAACTGATGTTTTATCGCACCGGCGACGTGTAATACCACAAGTGCGATTAACACATAGGCGGCATATTGGTGAATATCGCCGGCTAAGTCAGCTTGAGTGTCTGCATAGGCTATAGTTGCTGGAATAGGCAACCAATCGAACCATAAAATAGGTTTGCCACTTGCAGTTGAAATTAAATAGCCGCTGATCAATATAGTTAACAGTAATAAATACATTAACTTATGTGTGATACTCGCCGTTAGTTGTTCCCATTTTTCCCCTATTGGAGCTGGTTTGTCTGAGGTAAAGCGTGCAACAATCCTGATTATGGTTAGTGCAGCCAATATGATGCCGAAATTTTTATGCTGTGTTGGTGCAACTTGATACCAATCATCGTAATAACTCAATTCGACCATCCAGATGCCGACAAAAAATAGTGCTAATACCAATACCGCACTCAGCCAGTGGCATAGTCTTGAAATCAATGAATATTTATTGGTCATGTTATCTGTCCCTATCTGTATAAATGCTTCAAATAGAAATTATTCTTATTAAGCATATATAGAGTTCAATACGCAAGTTAATTTACGTGCTTTTTACGTTAATAGTTCAATAATGCCTTCATTGGTAATTTCGGAACGGTATTTGCTCAGCTAGCATTGTTAGGCGTTTTGGTTAAGATTTGCACTATTTTGGTACATTGGTCATGAGCCTGCGCTGTTTTTGCTAAAATTTCTAAGCAAACGTCTTGAGATTGTAGTGATGTCATAGCATTATCATATGAACTGCGTATATATGCGCAATAGATACATAATGATGAACAACAAAAGGAAACCAAGTATGGTTCAAAAATGTTTATTCCCAGCTGCGGGTTACGGTACACGCTTTTTACCAGCAACTAAAGCTCAAGCAAAAGAGATGTTGCCTATAGTTAATAAACCTCTTATCCAATATGGTGTTGAGGAGGCGCTTGAGGCGGGTATGAAATATGTTGGTTTTGTAACAGGCAGAACTAAACGAGCGATTGCTGATCATTTTGATATTTCTTATGAATTAGAGCGTGAAATATCCGGCACTAGCAAAGAAAAGTACTTAGAATCTATTCGTTATGTTATGAATAACGGTATTTTTTCTTTCACTCGCCAACCTGAAATGAAAGGTTTAGGTCATGCAATTTTGTGTGGCGAAACCCTTATGGGTAATGAAGCTTTCGGCGTTATTTTAGCGGATGACCTTTGTTTACCAGAAGAAGTGGGTGGTGAAGGTGTTATGGCGCAAATGGCGAAAATCCATCAAGAAACTGGTTGTTCTGTGGTTGCTTTAATGGAAGTGCCAAAAGAAACTATTTCTAAATATGGTGTAATTGCTGGTGAGCAAATTTCCGATGATCAATATCGCGTTACCGACATGGTTGAGAAGCCAGCGGTAGAAGATGCACCATCAAACTTAGCGATTATCGGTCGTTATATTTTAACGCCTGATATTTTTGATATTATTCGCAATACACCGCCAGGCAAAAATGGTGAAATCCAATTGACAGATGCATTGTTAGCACAAGCTAAACAAGGCAAGGTAATTGGTTATAAGTTTAAAGGTATGCGTTTTGACTGTGGTAGCGTAAAAGGTTTTGTTGATGCTACTAACTATGTATTTGAAAATGTATACAGCGACTAATCAATCCAATTGATAGTCAACTATTATGGTGCGGCCTTGATCTTTATAGTCGAGCTTTTTGGCTAGTTCACAAATAAGTTTGAGTCCGCGGCCATGATGGTCTGAGTCTTTTAACCTTTCTTTGATTTTGTCTGCGTCAAAACCACTGCCGCTGTCAGTGATTGAAAGTTGAATTGAGTTGTATTCAGCTTGATGTTCAACTTGTAAACGTAAATATCCTTGGGTTAAATTTTCTAACGCTGCTTGCCTTTGCAGATAGTATTCAAAAAAACCTTCATCTTCGTTTTTAACATCAGAATCTAACTTCAATAAACCATGATCGACCGAGTTGTTGTACATTTCTGCTAATAACAAAAACAAAGTTGATCTGTGCTTTTCCATGCCCTGAAAAGCTGAAACCATATCTAAAATTTGCGCAACAGGATCTGTATGGCGAATTTCTTCTGGTGTGAGCTCTACTGCAACTTTCCAAGGTAATGGAGGGATGTTTTTTTGAGTTTTTGTTTGTGGGCTAGGTGACGTTAAACAGTTTACCTGCACAATTGAAATATCATCTAATTGATGCTCTTTACCACGGTAATTGTCTAGTGTTTGAATAACGTCAATAATATCGGCTTTTGGATTATTATTGTATAAGGTTTCAAATCTATCTTGACCAAACATTTCATCTGCAGAATTCATGGTTTCAGTGATACCATCTGTATATATCACTAATCTATCTGCAGGTGTGAGCTCACAGTTAATTAGTGTATGCTCAAATTCATCGTCATTGAGTACACCTAGCGCCATATGTTGCGATGGTACTCGGTTTTTAACACCGTTTTTTGTGTCAATGATTAACATGTCTGGCATGCCGCCAATCCATACCGATGCAGCTTTGCCACTGCAAGATAATTCGACAATACAGGCCGCGCAAAACATGTCGTTTGGCAGCAACTGGAGTAAACGCAAATTTATCGCTCGCGCGATATCACCTACCGACATACCTCTTTGGGTTAGTTCAAAAAAGGTTTGTGCAGTAGGTAGAGCACCAACCGCTGCGGCTAATCCATGCCCAGTAAAATCGCCTAAAAATACGTAATTTCCGCCCAGAGGACTACGACTAGTCAGCAGTAAATCACCATTAAACGTCGAAGCAGGTGCTAGATAGTGCTCAACAATTTCTGTTCTTGCATTATTTTTGCTCAGTGCATTTGCAAAGATATGTTCGACAATTTGGTGCTCGCGGTCAGTTTGTAATTGGTGAAATTTTAGTTGGTTACGCTGTTCGTGGATACGTGCGGATAATTCTCGGCTGCGGCCATGAGCTTTTATTTTTGCAGATAAGATAAGTTTATCAAAAGGTTTTGCGAGGAAATCATCACCGCCTACATCTAAACAACGCAACATAGAGTCTTGATCGTCTAGCGAAGTAATAAATATGATTGGGAGGTGAAGGTCGCCAGAGAGTTTTTTTAAGATTGGAGCTGTTTCAAAACCGTCCATTTCCGGCATGATAACGTCTAATAGAACTATATCAGGGTTAATATCCTCAAAACGTTCAATTGCGTCTTTACCGTGTACAGCTAGAGAAACCTCATGCCCCTCTTGCTCTAGCATATACTGCAGCATAGCACGATTTAAATCCTGATCATCTACTACTAGTATATGCATGTATGCACTCCCGCAAATGCTAATTTAGTTTAATCGATCTCAAATTTTTTATCGAAACGAGATATTTGTAATATCTTACGGATTTGTGGGCGGCAGTTGGCTATTTTAATTCCGCTGACTTTAGCACCTAGGTTTTTCTGCATATTTAACAACATACCGAGTGCGGATGAATCCATATATTCAGTGTCACGTAAATCAATCACAACTTGAGGGCTAGTATCGCCAACATTGGCGTACGCCGCGCGAAATTCTTGCACTAAATTAAAATCAAACTTTCCGGCAATTTGAATAGTGAAAGTTTTGCCATCAGACGAAAGGCTTTTACTTAAACTCATGTTGATAAACCTATTGTAGAATAATTTTATTAAAACAATTTTTATTTGGGGATGAAGTTTTTGTGGTCAGTAAGTTGACGCTAAAAAGCTCATATGTAAATGAGTTTAGCAGCACTCTAGCAGATGTGAAATTCAAAAACGGATAAAATTTCAATTATTTGAAGTAAGCTAGGCGCTTGAATTTAACCTAAGAGTATTATCTAATCTAGCTTGGATATCGATATTGTTAATTTATCTTAGGTCGTCAGCGTCAAGCCGTAGAAGTAGGAATCAAGTATATGCACCAGTTAGACCCATCAGATTTATCCATATTGTTAGTAGAGCCTTCTGTTACACAGCGTAAGGTGATTGCTCGACATCTAGAAAAAGAAGAGATAGTGCATATTCGAGAAGCAACTGATGTTGATTCTGCCAAAACGGCTTTAGAAAAAAGTCATCCTGATTTGGTTATCTCAGCATTACATTTTCCTGATGGCACAGGATTAGAACTACTTCAGTTTATTAAGAATACTGAAAATTTAGCGGATATTCCGTTTATGTTGGTATCAAGCGAATGGCGTAAATGCCAACTTGAAGAGTTTAAACAAGCTGGTGTTGTGGCAATTTTACCTAAACCTTTTACGCCAGAGCATTTAGGTACAGCGATTAACTCTACGTTAGATTTATTGGTACCAGACGAACTAGAGTTAGATTTGTTTGACGTGCATGATGTGCGTGTGTTGGTTGTCGATGATAGCCGTTTGGCGCGTAATCATATCAAACGTGTATTGGCAAATTTAGGTGTACAACGTATTACTGAAGCGGAAAATGGTGCGGAAGCGCAAAATATTCTTGAACATGAAATGTTTGATTTGGTCGTGACCGACTACAATATGCCGGAAGTCGATGGCCGTGAGTTAACTGAATTCATTCGCTCATCTGGCCAACATTCGCATGTGCCTGTGCTTATGGTGTCTTCTGAAGCGAACGATACGCATTTGGCGAACATTGCGCAATCTGGCGTAAATGCCATATGTGATAAACCGTTTGAACCATCAATGGTTAAACAAATTTTATTTAATATTCTTAATCATGATCACTGATTAACTTAACCCTAAGTTAATTGAAGTCGCTTAAAAATAATACTTCCTTCACTTATCTCTGAATGCTAAACTACGCCGCCCTAATTATGCTATGCCATTAATTAGGGCTTATGTGGTTATTTGGTCGCAGAATAATCACGCTATTTTTTATTTTGGAGAGATGTTATGTCTACTACTATCGAATTAAACGCAAGTGTGCGTGCAGAAATAGGGAAAGGTGCGAGCCGCCGCCTACGTCACGCAGACAAAGTGCCAGCTGTATTATACGGTGCTGGTAAAGAAGCTGTTTCTTTAACTTTAGAGCACAGCAAAGTATTAAAAGCTCAAGAGCAAGAGCAATTCTACTCACAAATTTTGAACTTGAACATCGACGGTGAAAAAGTTGAAGCTATCGTTAAAGATATGCAACGTCACCCGTACAAGCCAAAAGTTACTCACTTAGATTTCCAACGTGTTGCAGCTGACCAAGCGTTACATACTAACGTTCCTTTACACTTCATCAATGAAGAGGCTGCAGTTAAAGCAGGTGGTGTAGTTGCTCACCATGCTGCTGAAATCGAAGTTAGCTGTTTACCAAAAGATTTACCAGAATTCATTGAAGTTGATGTAGCTAAAGTTGCTGTAGGCGAAACTTTACACTTAACTGACGTTCAATTACCAGCTGGTGTTTCTTCTGTTGAGTTAGCGAAAGGTGCTGATCACGACGTTGCTATCGTAACTGTTGAGAAGAAAAAAGGCGCTGCTGAAGACGAAGAAGAAGCTGCTGCTGAAGAATAAGCAATAGCATGTCTGATTCAGTTCAGCTGATTGTGGGTCTGGCTAATCCAGGCTCACAATATCAAAATACCCGTCACAACGCTGGCGAATGGTTCGTCCAAGAAATCGCCCGTCGCTACAATGCGACTCTCAAGCTCGAAAATAAATTTTACGGTTTTACCGCACAAGTCACAATTAATGGCCAAGACGTTAAGCTGTTAATACCTACAACTTTTATGAATAAAAGTGGTCAGGCTATTGCCGCTATGGCGCAATTTTATAAAATACCTACTGAACAAATTTTAGTCGCTCACGATGAATTAGATTTACCGCCCGGTGTTGCTAAATTTAAGCGTGGTGGTGGTCATGGTGGGCACAATGGTTTGCGCGATACTATTAGCCGTTTAGCCAATAATAAAGAATTTTTACGTTTACGTCTTGGTATTGGTCATCCTGGTCATAAAGATAAAGTGACAGGTTATGTGTTAGGTAAAGCGCCTGCTAGCGAGCAAACGGCAATTGATGCTGCGGTGGATGAAGCTGCGCGTTGTACAGAATTATGGTTTAAAGACGGATTCAACAAAGCAATGAATCGTCTTCACAGTTTTAAAGCATAGGATTTTACTTATGGGTTTCAAATGCGGAATTGTTGGTTTACCAAACGTGGGTAAATCGACTTTGTTTAATGCGTTAACTAAAGCTGGCATCGAAGCAGCCAACTTTCCATTTTGTACAATAGAGCCAAATACCGGTGTTGTACCTGTTCCAGATATGCGTTTAGACGCGTTGGCAAAAATTGTAAACCCACAGAAAATTTTACCTACAACTATGGAGTTTGTTGACATAGCTGGTTTGGTTGCGGGTGCTTCAAAAGGTGAAGGTTTAGGTAACCAATTTTTGGCAAATATTCGTGAAACGGATGCAATTGGCCATGTAGTTCGTTGTTTTGATAACGAAAATGTTGTGCATGTTGCTGGTAAAGTAAGTCCTGCTGACGATATTGAGGTGATTAACACTGAGTTAGCCTTAGCCGACTTAGATACTGCTGAAAAAGCCATGCTGCGCGCTGCTAAACGCGCAAAAGGTGGTGATAAAGATGCTAAAGCAGAAATTGAAGTTTTAGAAAAAATTAAGCCAGCACTAGATGATGGTTTGATGCTGCGTTCAGTTGAGTTAACTAAAGATGAGTTGGCAGTTATTAAGCACTTTAACTTCTTAACCATTAAACCAACTATGTACATCGCCAATGTGAGTGAAGACGGCTTTGAAGATAATCCATTATTAGATTTAGTGCGTGAAATCGCAGCTAAAGAAAATGCGGTTGTTGTGCCTGTTTGTGCTGAAATCGAAGCTGAGTTGTCTGAGCTAGATGATGAAGACAGAGACGAGTTTATGGCCGATTTAGGCTTAGAAGAGCCAGGTTTAAACCGTGTTATTCGCGCTGGTTACGACTTATTAAACTTACATACCTATTTTACTGCTGGTGTGAAAGAAGTGCGTGCTTGGACGATTAAAATTAATTCTACTGCGCCACAAGCTGCGGGTAAAATTCATACTGATTTTGAGAAGGGTTTTATCCGAGCTGAAGTTGTTGGTTATGATGATTACATTGCTAATAACGGTGAGTCTGGTGCGAAAGACGCTGGTAAATGGCGTTTAGAGGGTAAAGATTATATTGTTAAAGATGGTGATGTAATTCACTTCCGCTTTAACGTTTAATCACCCGATTATATTTAAGATTTTTGAAAGCCAGCATAGTTAATATGCTGGCTTTTTTGTGGATTTGAGATTGGTGTGTTGGAATTGCTGCTCGCTCAGAGTTTAAAGTAAGGCAAGCGGAATATTGCCAACAAAAACGCTTTAAACTCGTCCGTGAGCCGCTCCCACAAGGCTTCCCTTCCTTGTGAAGTTTTGTTGTCAATATATCCACTTACCTTTTAGCAATCTTGTCGCTGCTCCAACAAGTTAAATCGGTACGCTCCTAAACAACATCCATGTTGTTTGAAGTTTTCTGAAAAACATTTCCAGCCAGCTTTCCCTGCATTTTTATCGTATTGATCCAGAGTTAAGATTATTTAACCTAAATTATCAGCAAAGTTTCTCACTCCGTTAATTTTAAATTTAATGTGCGTGACCAGATCGGCTTGTTATGCGGTTATACATCGAAATATTTACACAGCTATTGATGTCCGAGGGTGTGCATCAACCGATAATTATTTTTTAGTTTAAAAAGTTAATTGAAGTTCGATAGGCACTAACTTGCGGGTGATTTTTTACTGTTTTGTTCGTTTTATATACGTCTTTTGCTTCTTTTTTAATTAAATAAACAAAAACTACAAAAACAGTGTGAAAAGTTGAAAAAAAGGGGTTGACGCGACCCAGTCATATCAGCATAATACGCGCCACTCGCTGAGGCGAGGTTAGTGGCTACATAGCTCAGCTGGTTAGAGCACAGCACTCATAATGCTGGGGTCGCAGGTTCGATTCCCGCTGTAGCCACCATTTTTAGCGGAAGTGGCGAAATTGGTAGACGCGCTGGATTTAGGTTCCAGTACTTCGG
The DNA here is from genome assembly GCF_000281085.1 of Catenovulum agarivorans YM01. Lineage (GTDB taxonomy): Bacteria > Pseudomonadota > Gammaproteobacteria > Enterobacterales > Alteromonadaceae > Catenovulum > Catenovulum agarivorans. The sequence goes on along the minus strand of NZ_JH767522.1, from coordinate 89,028 downwards.
TGTGAGAGTTCGAGTCTCTCCTTCCGCACCATTGCTGGGGTATCGCCAAGCGGTAAGGCAGCGGGTTTTGATCCCGCCATTCCCAAGTTCGAATCTTGGTACCCCAGCCATTTAATCTTCTAGATAAATTCAAAAATACTTTCACTCAAAAAACTCGGTTTCCTGCTAGATCTTCATCTAGAAAAACAAAGTTATTCAAAGCTCACCTTGGTTATTGTCCCGAGTTTTCGTTATTTCTGTTTGGCTGGTTTACTACGGAAGCGTTTGTGCGCTATTGCTAATAAGAGCACACAGCTAGAGGCCGCAACTAAATAGCGTAACTCTATGTCTAAAGATTGGTTGAATATGGTGCTAAGCAACTCTAAGCTGATTACCAGGTAGATAAGTTTTCGTAGGGTATGTTCTTTTAATACCGTTAGCATAAAAGCCCCTAGCGGCGCGCCTATTGCGGCAACAATACAAGCTGTCCACCAACTATTTATCACAAAGTCGGATAGTTCGATTGATTCGATAAAAACCAACCAGATTGATGCGCAAATTGCGTTAAATGCCATTAACACTACAGTGCTCGGAATAGCTTCTTTAATTGGGTATTTCAGCACATAAACTAATACAAAAAACAATACAACATCTGAGCCAGAGCCTAAACTGGCGGATAAAAAACTACCTAACACGGCTGTGGCGAATAGGATCAGTGGTTTGTATTTTAGTTCGTGCCTACGCGCATATAGGCTATGGTTGCACAGCCATAACACCCAAGCTGTCACTAAAATAAATTCACTAAAGGCAAATCTTAACCACTGTGCGCTTAAGCTTGTTTGGCTCAACGCAAAAGGCAATACGATCAAGGCTGCTGGAAAACAATAGCCGAGTAGCTCCCAGTGAATTTTAACTTTTCGACTGATAAAAAACAGTGTCGCAAAGCCCATGCCTATAGTTTGTATGGTTAAACTAAAATATTTAGCATCTATGGCATTTACCGCAAAAACTTTAGTTAAGACTGGGAATGCAACCGCACCACCTCCTAATGGAGTAATTCCGGCGACAAATGAGCCAAACACCATAGTGAGTGCAGAGGTCCAATACTGCGCGAACAATTCACCCGCAGCGAGCGGTTTGTCGCTGACCAACCAAAATACAACTAGGCTGAGCAAAGCGATAGGGTATAACCACGCAAGGTTAGGCTTTAATTTACTACTCACTTTCTTCTTTCAATTGTTCTATGCGTTGGATTGTTTTGGTGATTTTACATGCTCTAAATTTACTTGCTGCTTCAGAAGAGGTCAGGTTTTGAAAAAATACACTGCGGCATTGTGATTCGATAAATTTGTCGTAGTGGGCATTTGCACGTTTAAATTCACTTAACATGCTTTGGTTACCAGTGTTGTTTACTTGTGCTGTTAATTTGTCTTCAGCATCGACAATCCATGTTTGTAATTCGCGTAAAACTTGTTTTTCGGTTTCATCTAAACAAATAGCGTAAGCTGTTTGGCTGGCACTATTGGTTTTGCAGTTTTCGATAAGTTTATTCGCTTTGGCTTTGGCGCTTTCTGCAATCGCAGTAAAACTTGTCAATCCAGCTAATAAAATAATTACCATAACGTTTTTATGTGATCTAACCAATAGCATTAACCTTGAAACTCCCCAATTGCAGCTTTTAAGATGCTTGACTTAACCAAAGGTAATTGATTCAGTCCAGTGACTAAACTGCGTCGTATGCCTTTTAATATAGGTGATTGACTTGAGTAACTATAATAGAGCAAATCCATTAAGTAACTCATGCTGTTTATATCAAGTTTGCGTTTAAATTGAAATTGTCGCCAAAAATTTTGTTGATGTATCGCGGATAAATCCCCCTTTAGCGCTGAAAGTGTTTGGCACAACAATTGTGCATCTCTAATGCCTAAATTAACCCCTTGGCCAGCTAATGGGTGAATGGTATGAGCTGCATCACCCAATAAAACTAAGTTATCTTTGGCTAAGTTAGCGGCAGTCATTTTTTGTAGTGGGAAAGATGCACTAGCGAGAAACTGAAAATCTGAGTCGTTTAAATAACGGCTAAATAACTGGCTTAGATATTGAGCCTGTTCAGCGTTTGACTGTTGGGCTAGTTGACGCACTTTTGCCGGCTGGTCGTAAATTATGAGTGTGGCGAAATTATCGTACAAAGGTAAAAACGCCAGCGCTTGAGCTTGGTGGTTATCAAAGACTTGCCAAGTATGCTGACCAGAATCGCCTGTGAGTTGGATATTGGCGCAATAACAAGCTTGATTGTATTGCCAACCACTGGTTGGTTGTTTTAATACATTACGTACTTGTGACTGCGCGCCATCGGCCGCAATTAATAATTGGCAATGAATTTGTTGTTGCTCAGTATCAAGTACCCAGCCATCTGCAGTTTGGTTGATATCCGTGATTGTTTCAACTCGCACAGGCTCAGAAAATTGTTGCAGCGCAGCATATTGCAGATGTTGATTTTCAACAAAACAGCCTAACTGCTGTTGCTGAATATCAGAGGCATTAAAATGACAACTCGCATGTTGTTTTTCTTGCATCGATAGTTGAGTAAACGCATTTATTCGTGACGGGTCTAACTGCTGCCAAATGCCTAGTTCAGTTAACCAATTGACGGATGACAAACTAATAGACGATACGCGTAAATCTGGCGTTGGACTATTGATAGCAAATGTTGGTTGGCTTTTGTCGAGCAATAGGCATGAATAACCTAGTTGTTTTAACGCAGATGCAAGGGTTGCACCCACCATACCAGCGCCAACAATTACAATATCACAGTTATTATTTTGCACAGTTTAAAACCAAGCCGATTCATTTGCTGTGCATAATAACATAATCAATCTTATAAATTACGAAGCTGGATCAATAATCTATCCATAGCTCTATAGCTAAGTGCTTGAGCTAAATGGCTTCTGTCTAATTGTTCCGCGTCGGCTAAATCTGCCAAGGTGCGTGCTACTTTTATTAACCTATGATAAGCGCGAATGGATAAATTGAGCTTTTCGATCGCAGTTTCGAGAAAGTCAGCGTCAGTTGGGCTAATCGCCGCATATTGCTCTAATTCTCTGTTGGATAAATCACAATTAAGTTTACCTTGGCGGTTTAACTGCGCAGCTTGCGCTGCGAAGACTCGTTGGCGAATGCGCGCAGAAGTTTCGCCGCGCTCTAAGTTGTCACGTAAACTGCCTTTGGGTAAACGAGCAACTTCAATTTGAATATCAATTCTGTCTAAAAATGGACCTGATAATTTACTCAAGTAACGCAACATTTGTTCTGGGGTCGAGCGCATGTGTTCATCGTTGTAATGACCACATGGTGATGGATTGAGCGCTGCAATTAATTGAAACTCAGCCGGAAAATCAACTTGCCTTGCGGCGCGGCTGATGGTTACTTTGCCTGATTCTAACGGTTCACGCAGAACATCCAATACTTTACGATCAAACTCTGGTAACTCATCTAAAAACAATACACCGTTGTGAGCCAGTGATATTTCGCCGGGTTTAGGTTGACTTGAACCACCAACTAAAGCGACTGCAGAGCAAGTGTGGTGCGGTGAGCGAAAAGGGCGGGTATACCAGTTATCGTTTTCAATTTGTTTACCCGTTATTGAATAAATTGCGGCGGTTGTTATTGCTTGTTGTTCGCTTAAAGGGGGCAGAATAGTCGCTAAACGTTCGGCTAACATGGTTTTGCCTGTACCAGGTGGACCTAACATCAACATGTGGTGGCCACCTGCTGCGGCAACTTCTAAAGCTTTTTTCGCATGTGGTTGGCCGATAACATCTTGCATATCTAACACGTGTTCAGTCTGGTGTTGACCCTGTTGACATTGCGCTTGTTGCAAAACTTGTTCAGCGGTTAAATGTTGTTTAACGGCTATTAGGTTATTTGCGCCAAAAACTTGCGCTTGTTGAATACGCGCTGCGGTTTGTGCATTGCTTGAGGGTAAAATGGTTTTGCGTTTGGCTTGATGGCAAGCCATTGTTAGTGGGATTTCACCTAAAATAGCGCGTAATTCCCCTGATAATGCTAGTTCGCCGGCAAATTCATAATCAGCAATGGCTTCAAGTGGAATTTGCTGACTTGCAGCTAAAATACCAACTGCAATCGGCAAATCAAATCGACCGCCTTCTTTGGGCAAATCGGCTGGGGCTAAGTTAACTGTTATACGTTTGTCAGGGAATTCAAATTCACTATTGATAATAGCACTGCGGACTCTGTCTCTTGCTTCTTTGACAGTGGTTTCTGGTAAGCCAACTATGCTAAAAGCCGGTAAACCGTTAGATATGTGTACTTCAACTTGAACAAGTGGCGCATCAATGGCGACACGAGCGCGACTATAAACTATAGCTAATGACATTATTCCCTCAACTTTAACCTGGTGATGTAACCAAGTTTTTCCATAAAACAAGCAAAACCCGAACTGCTTTAAGCAACACGAGTAAATAGCATTGAAACAAAAGCGTGTTAAAAGGTCAATTAATCAATAAAGCTGGTTGAATAGTGCAGCCGCTTGTGGCTAATATAGCCAAGTAAAAATGGATAAAAAACATCATATAGCCATAAACAGATAAAGAGTGCTAACGAGTGCAGATAAACACAAAAATACCAACTAATTTGATCACAGGGTTTTTAGGGGTCGGTAAAACGACCACTATCCAACATTTGCTTAAACATAAACCAGCTGAACAGACTTGGGCTGTATTGGTAAATGAGTTTGGTGAAATTGGCGTGGACGGCGCATTATTACAAGATTCAGGCGCTTTACTCAAACAAGTACCTGGTGGTTGCATGTGTTGTGTGCAAGGGGTTGGCATGCGTGTTGGTTTAAATGAACTGATTAAACAAAAGCCAGATCGTATTTTGATTGAACCAACAGGCTTGGGCCATCCGAAACAAATCATGCAAACTTTGCAAGATGAGATTTTTTCTAAGTACTTAGACGTTAGAGCAACTATTACTATGGTTGATCCTGCAACAGTGCAAGATCCAAGATATTTAGAAAATGAAAACTTTATTGCCCAAGCACAAATTGCCGATGTGATTATTGCCAATAAAGTTGAAAAAGCGACTCCTGAGCAATTAGCTGCTTTTGTTGAGTGGAGCAGTAATTATCCAAATGCGCAGCAGATTGGCCAAATCAGTTATGGCCAAGCGGATTTAGCTTGGTTAGACAGACCAAGTGCGAGCAAACCATCAGCCATCACAAGTAGTGAACATCATCAACCAGTTGATAAAGCTGTCACAGCAGCGCTAGAAATACCGCAAGGTGAACATTGGATAATGCGCTCACATTTTTCTGACGGTTATTGGAGTTATGGCTGGTTGCTTGATCAAGAAGTGGAGTTTGAGTTGACTGATTTGTTAGATTGGATATCTGATCTTAAAGCGCAAAGGGTAAAAGCTGTGGTTAAAACCAGTAAAGGGGTGCTGAAAATCAATGCGGTACTTGACGATGTCAGATTTGAACCCGCTCGTTTATTAGATAATGCTGTGCTTGAAATTGTCACTGATAAGCAGATCAACCAACCAAGTTTTACTCACTTATTAAGCTAAACTCTAGCTTTAGATTAATTTGTCGCAGTAGTTGTAACAACTACTGCCCTGCTTGATAAAACCTATTTAAATTTATATAGATTAAAAACGTCTAAAACAAATTATTTAATTGTCGTGTTTTTCGACTAAAATGACGGTGTGTATAAATTTGACGTAGTGTCAAAAATAAACGGAACGTCAACAATGGGATGCTGGTTAAATCGACTAAGAGAAAAATATCAAAGACACTGCGATAGTGTCGATAGGTCGTCACCACGTAATAAAGCCGAAAAAATTCTCCAGCGTGAGCAAGAGTTATTGCAACTTGCCCATCAATTGGTTGATGAAGTTGGCTTAAATAATTTGACCATGGAAAAGTTGGTTGTTTTATCGCCTTATTCCAAAGGCACTATCTATAATCATTTCTGTTGCAAAGAAGACCTATTAGCCGCATTAGGTGTGCATTCCATGGGCTTATGCTCCGAGCTGATGCTAAAAGCACAAAGTTTTGCCGGCAATTCTCGTGAACAAGCTTTAGCCGTGCATTATGCTTACCACTTGTATGGCTTGTTAGAACCTGCTTTGTATATGTGTGTACTTAATTGCAAAACGCCGGCAGTACAACAAAAAGCGTCAAAACCTAGGCTTGAGCAATTAGAAAAAATGGACAAACAGATAGCTCAGTTGTGCGATTCTTTTTTTGTTAAAGGTCTTGAAGACGGCAGTTTGAACATTGACAAACAATATATTGCTTATGTGTCTTTTGCCAATTGGGCGTGTTCGTTTGGCACGAACTTATTATTACAAAATGCAGCTGAAAGCTTTGCGATATCTAGATTAACCGAAACCAATCGAGTGTTATTTAACATCAACCTGATGTTTGATGGTATGGGTTGGCAACCAGTCAGCAGCGATTACGATTATCAAAACAGTTGGCAGAAAATTGAGCAGCATTTTGCCGACTATGTAGAAATGCTTAACTAATTTAAATAAATGGCCCAAGAGGATGGGATAACTATGAAACATCAGTGGTTAGAAACTATGGTCAAGCGACCATTTTGGGTAATAGTGCTTGGTTGCATTGTTGCTTTTACCCTAGCTGCAGGCGCGCAAAATTTATATTTTCGCGGTGACTATAAAGTCTTCTTTGGGCCTGAAAATGCTCAGTTGCAAGAGTTTGAAAGCATGCAACGTACATTTAGCAAAAACGACAATGTAGCTATTGTTGTTGTGCCTAAATCTGGCGATGTCTTCAATAAAGACGTATTTACTTTGGTTATGCAAATGACCGAAGACGCTTGGCAAACGCCTTTTTCAACTCGGGTTGACTCAATTACTAATTATCAGCACACAGAAGCTGAAGGTGATGATTTAATTGTAGATTATCTGGTTGGTGAGTTTGCTGATGTTGAAATCACCCAGCAAATGATAGACAAAGCCAAGGAAGTGACTTTGCATGAGCCTTTGTTGGTTAATCGCATTGTCTCACCGACCGGGCATATCACTATGATAAATGTGACAGTGCAATTGCCTGATAAACTCGACCAAACAGCTGATGTTATGGAAGTGACAGCTTCGGTACGAGCGTTAGTTGACAAATATGCACAACTCTACCCTCAAGTCGATTTTCATCTAACCGGCATTATTATGATGAACAATAGTTTTGCCGAGGAGTCGATTTTAGATCTGCAGACACTTGTTCCTGGGATGTTTTTGGCTGTGTTAATTATGTTAGCGATTTTGTTACGCTCAATATTAGCAACGGTCGCCACGCTAATTGTTATCGCGTTTTCAATTTTAGCAGCAATGGGCTTTTTTGGCTGGACTGGCATGTATATGTCAACCGCGACTATAGGTGCACCAACTATTATTATGACGCTTGCTGTTGCCGATAGTGTGCATATTATTGCTTCAGTAAATTACAATTTACGCCAAGGGATGGAAAAGTCGCGCGCTATTGTTGAAGCACTTAAACTAAATTTATCACCAGTCTTTATTACGAGTTTAACTACCGCAGTCGGCTTTTTAACCTTCAACTTTTCTGATGTGCCGCCATTGCGCCATTTAGGTAATCTAGTCGCTTTTGGTGTGGTTATGGCGTTTGTTTTTGCAATCACCATATTACCAGCTTTACTTTACGTATTTCCAATCAAACCAGCCAATACAGGAGACGGCAAATTAACTATGATGGATCAATTTGCCGATTGGGTTGTACGTAAGCACAAACTGATACTGCCAGTAACCGCTGTAATAGTTTTAGCAATATCAGCTATGGTGCCACTAAATAAAGTCAATGATGTACCGGTAGAGTATTTTGGTGAGGACATTAAGTTTCGCCAAGCTTCTGATTTTATGGACGACAATTTACAAGGTGTCTCGACCATTGATTTTGCATTTCATACCAACAAAGAAAGTGGCATAAATGATCCTGAATTTTTAGCTGTTGTTGAAGAGTTTAGTCAGTGGTTAAGAGCACAACCAACAGTTGATCATGTTTTGACCTTAACTGATACATTTAAACGGTTAAATAAGAACATGAATGCAGATGATCCTACTATGTATAAATTACCTGAGCAGCAAGAAATTGCAGCGCAGTTTTTGTTAATGTATGAAATGTCATTGCCATATGGATTGGATCTAAATAACCAACTAAACGTTGATAAGTCGAGCATGCGACTCAGTATTGCCATGGATAATTTAGGTTCAAAAGAAGTGATGGATATGGAAAATGCCGTACGAGCTTGGTTTGCTGAAAATGCACCGAATATTCAAGTGACAGCTGCCAGCCCTTCATTGATGTTTGCCCATATAGGCGAAAAAAATATGCAAAGTATGTTGATGGGTAGTGCGCTTGCTCTGGTTCTAATCAGCATATTGTTGGTATTCGCGCTGAAATCAGTCAAATTTGGTCTCATTAGTTTACTCCCCAATTTAGCACCAGCCGCCATGGGTTTTGGTATTTGGGCAATATTTGTGGGGCAAGTAAATTTAGGTTTATCTATAGTAACCAGTATGTGTTTAGGTATAGTGGTGGATGATACAGTGCACTTTTTAAGTAAATATAAAAAAGCGCGTGAAAAAGGTCAAAATGCTGAACAAGCAGTTAGATATGCGTTTGCAAGTGTTGGTCGAGCCCTGTGGATCACAACTTTAGTTTTATTTGTCGGTTTTATGGTATTAGCGCAATCTTCGTTTGCGTTGAATGGTGATATGGGCTTATTAACCGCTATTATTATGGTATTAGCTCTGGTGGTCGATTTCTTATTATTACCTGCGTTTTTACTAGTGTTTGATAAAAAAGTTTATTCTAGTGGAGTGGAAAATGTTGAACAAAAACAATCTGAAAGTTTGGCTTAAATCGGTCAGCTTAATTGGGGCTCTGCTGTTCGCAAATAATCTGTTTGCAGAAACAGCAGAAGAAAAAGGTCTACGTATTGCAACTGAGCGCAAAGCCGCCGACAAAGGTTGGGGGGATAGCGAAGCTGAAACGCAAATGATCTTGCGTAATGCCCAAGGTGAAGAAAGTGTCCGGGAGATACGTACGCGTGCTCTTGAAGTTGATGGTGATGGTGATAAAGGTTTAACCATTTTTGATCAACCAAGAGATGTTGCCGGTACTGCATTTTTAAATCATTCACACATTAATGAGCCCGATGATCAATGGTTGTATTTGCCTGCACTCAAACGTGTGAAACGTATTGCATCACGCAATAAATCAGGTCCATTTATGGGTAGTGAGTTCGCTTATGAAGACTTAGCGTCTTTTGAGGTGGCAAAGTATACTTATAAATATTTGCGTGACGAAGTAGTTAATGGCGAAAACTGTTGGGTATTAGAATCCATCCCAACGGATAGGTATTCAGGTTATACTAAACAAATTGTTTGGATTGACCAAAAACATCATAGAGCGCAAAAAGTTGAGTTTTATGACAGAAAACACGCGCTACTTAAAACTTTAACTATGTACGATTATCGTTTGTATTTGGACAAATATTGGCGTGCGCATAAGTTATCTATGGTTAATCATCAAACGGGTAAAAGCACAGATTTAATTACCGCAGAAACCAAATTTAGAGTGGGATTAGAAGCGCGCGATTTTGAACAAAATGCACTTAGACGAGCGCGCTAAGCTAGAAAATAAACAAAATAGGACAAACCTATGCAAAGGTTAAAAAAAGTTACTTCCGCTGTTATTGCGGCTGTTTGTAGCAGTCTATCAGCCGCTGTTATTGCTGAAGATACTACAGAATTTGAATTACGTGGTTATGTTGGTGCCGAGGCGCGTTATTATGCAGAACACTCGCATGATCCAATGCAATCAGATAGCCAGTATTCAATTACAGCTGAGCCAGAATTCTATTGGCAATGGCCAGATGGCAATAACAGTTTAACTTTTAAACCTTATGTGCGCATAGACAGCCAAGATAGTGAACGTACCCATGTGGATATCCGCGAAGCGGTTTGGCTACATGTGGAGCGTGATTGGGAAATGCGCATGGGTATTAGCAAAGTATTTTGGGGAGTAACAGAAACCGTTCACCTTGTTGATATTATTAACCAAACGGACACAGTTGAAGCTTTTGATGGTGAAGAGAAACTGGGCCAACCTATGGTTCAGTTAACTTTTCTCAAAGATTGGGGCACATTAGACGCTTTTATCCTACCAGGTTTCCGCGAGCGTACTTTCCCGGGTAAAGAAGGGCGTTTACGTGGTGCTTATATCATTGATACAGACAATGCTCTGTTTGAATCGTCGGATAAAACTGGCCATATAGATTTCGCTTTGAATTGGCGCAATACCTATGATGACTTAGATATCAGTTTAAACTGGTTTAATGGTACCTCGCGTGAGCCAACTATTATTCCACAAACGGATGCACAAGGTTTACTCACAGGTAAATTGACACCTTTCTATCCACAAATAAATCAGTTTGGTGCAGTCGCTCAATATATTTATTTAGATTGGATATGGAAGTTAGAAGCGATAAATCGTTCAGGCGATCTGATTGACGATTACAATGCTATGGTCGGTGGTTTTGAATATACCTTTGTTGGTGTGTTTGGCAGTTACACTGATTTAGGCATTGTGGCTGAGTATGGTTGGGATGAGCGCGGTACGGATGCGACAACGCCAACGCAAAATGATATGTCACTTGCCGCCCGTATAGTGTTAAATGATATTAGTTCGACCGAAATTTTAGCCGGTTGGACGCAAGATTTAGATTTTTCTGATAGTCGTTCATTATTTATTGAAGCCAGTACCCGTGTTGGTGACTCAACCAAAATCACCTTAGACATGTGGTTATTTAATTCAGAAGATCCGACAGACGTAGGTTACACCTTTACCAACGAAGATTTTGTCCAGTTAGCGGTTGAGTGGTATTACTAATCTGCTAGTTACCAGTTGGATACGACAACGCCCCATAGCAGTCTGCTCTGGGGCGTTTTTATTTATTATCCAGGGGTCAGGTTAGTCACCCGTTCAATTTGCTGTTTGAGCCGTTTGTTGAGTTAAATCAGTATCTGGCCAAAATAGCGCTAGATCGGCCGGTTTAGCTAAGTCTGCTTGGCTATAATCACAAACACCTGTTGGGAATATTTGTTCTAATATTGGCTGTTGATTCTTCATATCATGCCGACCATACCAAGCTTGTTCAATCGCTTGGGCGACCGGTATTTTTGCACAGTCAAAACTATCACCACGCCACGAAGCGCCAGCTTGAATGCGGCTGGTCGAATAAACAGTGAATATTCGGCTGCAAGTGCCTAATTCTTTGTTGTTCCAAGGTCCATCAAATACATCTTGACCAGCGGCGATGACACCACCTTGAGCATCAAAACATTGGTCGACTAAATTAGTCGGTTTGGCGCTTAAAACATCATCTCCGTTGCGCATATTGAGCAGCCATTGATCCATCACTGCAAAAGCGTCATCAACTGGATTGTGTTTTTCATCCGCTAACCACACCACTTGGTTATCATAATGGCCTTGAGTCTGCAGCATGCGCATACGGGCTGCAAAAGTGGCTGATACATGGTGCATATCAAACTTATCTTCTAAATAATGGCGCACATCTAAAATAGGAATGTCAGCAAGCCCAGCGAAAATTTGTCCGTATCTGTATCCTCGTTCAACAGCTATATGATCAGTTTTACTGCGCGGCGCAATTTGATTGCTATCAGGCAGTTGGACGTTGTGTTTGCCCCAAAGCGACAACCAAATTTTGAGGTTGATCCCTGGTATATCAGCAATGCGTTCTGCTTGCATTTTGTCGGGTGCTTTCCAGCTACCAATTTTTTTGTTGATATCAATAAATTGCTCAAGTGTTATCCGGTCTTGCTGTAGGGCTTTCAAACCATATTGCACTCCTTCATTACCCCATATGTGCCGGGCAAAACCTTGTTCATTTTTACCATAGACGTTAACCAGATCTTGCCAGTGGCTCCAATGCACATGTTTTTTTAAGTCGTCAGATACCGCATTGTTTAACCAGCCTTGGCGTGGGTTATGAATATAAGCGTATAAACCAAACCAGCCGTTTATACATTCACTATTGCCTTTAGGGTAGCTTGGCATTACACCACTTAAAATTTGATTTATCGGTTGGAAAAATGCGCCTTTATGTGGTTTGCCGTTATCTGCATTTAATCCTTCAATTTGCTGACGTTTTTGCCAATTTTGCCATGTTTCAGGTTCATCGGTTTTGAAGGTGTAGTAGTTGTTTAATAAATCACAGTCCAGCGCATATAAAGCTTGCGATACCATATCTGGGTAAGAATAAAGCGGCAGCGCACCATCAATTAAGCCTGGTGAATTTTGTGCCATTAAGTATTGTGCTAAGCCGCCGCCGGAGCCTCCAACACCGACTGTGTATAAAGGTTCACCATACAGGCTGATAAACTGACGTTTTACTCGCCATGCTGTGTCTTCGGCCATTAACATATTGTAACTATGGCTAGTGCGATTAGCACCTGAGCTAATCACAGCATAACCTTGTTTTAGTTGGCTAAGACGTCGCTCAATTAATTTAGCTGGGCGCATATCTCCTTGTTTAAACCCTATGCCAGCACCACCGGCAAATTGGTAAACTAACTTATTGTTCCACAAAGACTTAGACTTCCTGTCATTGATTTCATTGGCTGTGATCGGCATTGCAATTAAATAGACATATCTATGGATCACACCATATTCAACTCGTACCAAAGTTTGATGCTTTTCAATTGGTTGTTGTTGGTACTGGCTAATGTCTTCGCCATCTATAACATAATATTTCAACCCTGAAGGTATTTGGCAGTCTTTGCTATAACCGACAATATTATCTCGGTTAAACCGGTCGCTATTATGTTTAAATACAGGTGTGCCCCAACCATGTTGATTGTCGACTAATGGTTGACCTAACCCAGAGTTTTCTGTCATGCAAACAAAAGGATATTGCAAATCACCTGAATAAAGTGGTTTAAGCGGGCCAACTTCACCTAGTTGTATAGGGTAGTTAAAGGTATCTGCGGGCCTTGGCGTGTGACGTATATGTTTGTCTGGAATTAACACAGGTGCAGTTTCCACAGGTGGTAGCGCGGTGATCATCTGTGGATTGGTTTGTTTATTGGAAATAAACGCAGTGGTAAAACCTATTATTGCGCTAATGGCTATAAGCATCCCTGTCAGCCGTTTTACTCTTATCATCACAGAGACCTCACAGCTTTAGGATCGACAATTTACTCGCTTGACCCTGGGGTGATGTTAATAAATGGTTAACGGTTGTTTTAGTTAAGTGTAGAAGTTCGAGTAAATTTTGTACAGAAAACCTGTACTATTTAACTAAACAGACTTTAGGGGAGGGTTGTGAAGTTAGGCAATAAAAAAGTACAGCTAAGTATAAGGTTACTTAGCTGTCGATGGAAAGTTAGAGTAGTTGGCTACTGCTTAACTAACTTTGTTTAATTTAGTTACTTTGTTCGCGTCTGTAGAAGCTTCTGCATCAGTTGTTGGTTCAGCAAAATCTAATTTGGTTAATTCAGATGCTTTACCTTTAAATGCTTTGGCGAATAAGTCTTTGTTACGCGCAACTAAACGACCAATATCGTCAAGTTTGTCACTTTCTATTCCAGGCACATTTTCTTCAATTGCGTTGGCAATCGCCTCGGCTAATTCCAACATTTGGTCATGTGCGTCTGCATCTTTTTTATTAGTAAACATTTTTCCATCCCGATCACATTGCCATAGTGCTTTTACAGCCATTTATTTTCTCCAACTGTTTATTTATACAGTTAATTTAATGCATAATGACGCCTGTGTACAGTTTTTATTCATCTAACAGGCGATTTTTTATGCTAATAGTGAAAATAATTACTCAGATACGAGACAAGTTATCTAAACTTAATTAAAGTTGGCAGATTCGTGACAGTGATGCAGTTGCAAACACAGGTGAAAGAACAAAATAATAAGGTAGCAAAAGCCGATATAGAGTCGCTTCATCGTATATTTACGGTACCAGAAGCACCTGACTCAACCTTAGGTAAAATAGACAGCGAGATCTCGCAAAACCTTGCTGGATTTCTCAAAGAACACGTTGTGGCTAAAGCAATTTCGCTTGGCGATATTGAACGTGATTTTTTTGATCCTTGCATTCCTGACCAGCCAACATTTGTTTCTGAGCATACCAAGTTTTTATTAGAAAAACTGGTTGCGCAGTCGGTGCACACAGCCGCACCAAGTTTTATTGGTCATATGACATCGGCTTTGCCTTATTTTATGTTGCCGCTGTCAAAAATCATGATTGCGCTGAATCAAAACTTGGTCAAAATTGAAACCTCCAAAGCTTTTACCCCGTTAGAGCGGCAAGTTTTGGGCATGATGCATAAATTGATTTATCACAATAATCCAGCTTTTTACGCTGATTTTATGCATTCTGAATCGGATTCATTAGGTGCATTTTGTTCTGGGGGCACAATTGCCAACATCAGTGCTTTATGGGTTGCACGCAATCAGTTATTAAAAGCCGATGGTCAGTTTTCTGGTGTGGCTAAAGCAGGCATTTTTAAAGCTATGCTGCATTATGGATACCAAGGCATGGCGGTATTGGTGTCGCGTCGTGGCCATTATTCATTAGCTAAAGCTGCGGATGTATTAGGTTTAGGCCGAGATGATTTAATCGCGATAGATGTGGATGACAAGCATAGAGTTGATGTGGCAAAAATGCGTGAAAAAGCTTATCAACTCAAACAGCAAAAAATTGCAGTATTAGCCATTGTTGGTGTTGCTGGCACAACCGAAACCGGCACTATAGATCCACTCGATGAATTAGCTGATTTAGCAGCAGAGTTAAACTGTCACTTTCATGTTGATGCGGCTTGGGGTGGGGCAACTTTATTTTCAGAACAACACAAACATTTATTAACTGGCATTGAGCAAGCAGATAGTGTGACCATAGATGCGCATAAACAAATGTATGTGCCTATGGGCGCAGGTATGGTGTTGTTTAAGTCGCCGAAACTCGCCAGTGAAATTGAGCATCATGCAGAATATGTGTTACGTAAAGGTTCTAAAGATTTAGGTTCACACACGCTTGAAGGCTCACGCCCAGGAATGGCTATGCTAGTTTATTCGGCGCTGAATATATTGGGGCGGCAAGGCTACCAATTGTTGATTGACCAAAGCTTACAAAAAGCGCAATATTTCGCCGGTATCATTCAACAACATAAAGATTTCGAGTTAGTCACACAGCCTGAGTTGTGCATATTAACCTATAGATATGTTCCAGCAGCTGTAAAATCCTTATTGGGTTCTGCAGATCAAGCACTAACACAAACTATCAATGAGTATTTGGACGACTTAACTCGTTTTGTACAAAAACGTCAGCGAGAGGCGGGTAAATCTTTTGTTAGCCGAACACGGATTAATGTCGCAAAATACCATGGTCAGGTCGTGACGGTTTTTCGAGTGGTGTTGGCTAATCCACTGACAACAGAGCTTATATTGCGAGATATTTTAGCTGAACAACAAGTATTGGCATTAGAAAGCGAAATTGCCTTGCCTAAACTCAATCAATTAACCCAGAGGTTAACAACCAATTAGAATGAATTCATCTTCAACCCAACTCAATTATCATCCACTATTGGCGGAAAAAGTTAGCCAATTTGTCAGCGAGCAATCTCAGCCTATTTCTTATGTTGAATTGTGCAATCAATTTAATATCAACGACAAAGATGCTCAGCACGAACTAACAGCATGTTTAAAAGCTTTAGAAGCTGAAGGACGGGTGATTATTGATAAACAACAAAACTATGCAACAGCAGAGGTGTTGGGTTTAGTCGTGGGTAGAGTGGTTGGTCATAAAGATGGTTTTGGTTTTGTTAGCCTGCCCAAAGGGCAAAAAGATTTATATTTAGCGCAAGGCCAAATGGCGACCGTATTACATGGTGATTTAGTTTTAGCCAAAGCTTTGGGTAGTGATAATAGAGGGCGCAAAGAAGGTCGCGTTGTACGTGTATTACAAGCACGTAATGAATCTATTGTTGGACGTATTTTTATTGAACATGGCATTGCTTATGTGATGCCAGATGACAGCCGCATTAGCCAAGAAATTATTGTTGCCAACGAGCATAAAAACGGTGCTCGCAGCGGCCAAATGGTAGTGGTTACTTTATTAACTCGACCAAATAAAAAAATGAATGCTACGGGCAAGATCACTGAAGTACTAGGTGAACATATGGCGCCCGGTATGGAAATTGAAATTGCCTTGCGCAAATACGAAATTCCACACGAATGGCCAAATGCAGTTTTAAAAGCGGCAGAGCGAGTGCCAGAATTTGTTGGTGAAAAAGACAAATTAGACAGAGTTGATTTACGCGAATTACCCTTATTGACGATAGATGGTGAAGACGCGCGTGATTTTGACGATGCAGTTTTTTGTCAGCGGAAAAAGTCAGGTGGCTGGCGTTTATGGGTGGCAATTGCCGATGTCAGTTATTATGTGCGCCCGAAAACAGCGTTAGATGCAGAAGCACAACTACGTGGTACTTCTGTTTATTTCCCTGATCAAGTTGTACCTATGTTACCTGAGCAGCTGTCGAATGGTTTGTGCTCGTTAAACCCACAAGTTGACCGATTGTGTATGGTTTGTGAAATGACTGTCAGTGAGCAGGGGCGTTTGTCAGGTTATCAGTTTTACCAAGCTGTGATGAATTCACACGCTAGGCTGACCTACAACAAAGTTAGTCAAATTTTGCAAGGTGATGAAAAGCTGATTGAGCGTTATCAAAGCTTAGTGCCGCATCTACAAGAATTACACGCTATGTACAATGCGTTAAAAGACGCAAGACATCAGCGTGGTGCAATCGAATTTGAAACCGCTGAGCCTAAGTTTATTTTTAACGCGCAGCGCAAAATTGATTCTATTGAGCTGGTGGTGCGCAATGATGCCCATAAGCTCATTGAAGAATGTATGATCCAAGCTAACGTTGCTGCCGCTCGATTTATCGCTAAACACGATGGCAATGCTTTATACCGAGTGCACGACGCACCAGATGGAGAAAAACTCACTCAATTTGTACAGTTTTTGGCTGAGCTGGGCATTGAAAGCAACTTCTTCGCTGGTGAAATTAAACCAGTACATTTTAAACAATTAGTTGATCGTATTCAGGGCCGACCAGACCAAGAGTTGATCCAAACCATGTTATTGCGCTCAATGAAACAAGCTGTCTATAGCCCAGACAACAATGGTCATTTTGGTTTAGCTTTGCCTGCTTATGCCCATTTCACTTCGCCAATTCGCCGTTACCCAGATTTAGTGGTACACAGAACCATTAAAGCCATTTTGCTCAAACAGAAACAGATGCAAGCTGGTTGTGGTGAACACAGTTATTCGGATGCTGAAGCAGAAGCGCTTGGTATCAATAATTCAATGGCAGAACGCAGAGCTGATGAAGCGACACGCGATGTTGCTGGTTGGTTGAAATGCGAATTTATGCAAGATCATGTTGGTGACGTATTTAATGGTGTGATTTCAGCTGTAACCAGCTTTGGCTTTTTTGTCCGGTTAGATGATATTCACGTAGAAGGGTTAGTGCATGTGGCTAACCTTGATAACGACTTTTATATCTACGACAACGCTAAACAAAGATTAATCGGTGAGCAAAAGCGCAAAGTGTATAAACTCGGTGATGAAGTCACCATTCAAGTTTTGTCGGCTAATTTAGACGAGCGCAAAATCGATTTTGTTTTATACCAAAGTGAAGAAGAAAAGCTCAGGCGCAGTCGAAACTCGAAAGACTCAGAACAAGTGGATAACAAACGCAGTTCAAGTCGAAAAAAATCAGCCGGCAGTAAAACCCAAGAGCTAATGTTGTCAGATAATAAATACCAACAAAAGCGTGGTGAAAAAAGTGACGCTTGGCCAGCCAAAGCAGGGAAAGGTAAAGGCCGAGGCACAGGTAAAAGTGCCAATAAAAGTTCAAAAAGTAGCAGTGGCAAACAAGCCTCTAGCACGAGTAAAAAACATGCAAAGAAAACCAGTCGAAAATCGGCTAAAAAGCGGAGATAAGCTTTGAGCAAATCTGAAATTATTTTTGGCATACATGCAGTTGAATCATTAATGAATACCCATCCAGAACGATTTATTGAACTCTTTTGTTTAAAAGGTCGTCAGGATGATAGAGTAAACAGCATTATCAATTTGGCACGCAAACAAGGTGTGTCTGTCCAGTTTGCTCAGCGCAAAGCGCTTGATGACAAATGTCAAAGCCCACAACATCAAGGCATAGTTGCACGTGTTCGACCTGCTCCTGTGTTAAATGAAAATGATCTAGAAACCTTATTAGAAAATTTAACTAAACCGGCCTTTTTATTGGTGTTGGATGGTGTAACAGACCCACACAACTTAGGTGCTTGTTTACGTACTGCTGACGCTGCGGGTGTTGATGCGGTAATTGCACCTAAAGATAAATCTGTTGGCTTAAATGCAACTGCGAAAAAAGTCGCTTGTGGTGCTGCTGAAACTGTGCCTTTTATTCAAGTGACGAATTTAGCGCGCACACTTAAAGCCATCCAACAAATGGGTGTATGGGTCGTTGGAACCGCAGGTGAAGCCACCCAAGATGTCTATCAAGCAAAACTGACAGGGCCGATTGCCTTAGTGATGGGCGCAGAAGGGGATGGTATGCGCAGGTTAACCCGAGAAACCTGTGATGAGCTTATCTCAATTCCTATGGCAGGCAGTGTTTCTAGCTTAAATGTAAGTGTTGCCACTGGCGTGACTTTATTTGAAATTGTCCGTCAACGTTTAGCGCACAACCTTTAATTTCTCTTGGTTAATTCTGGGGCATTAGCCAGCAAAAACTACTACAGAAATGGTCAGCAATATCGGCAAGCAGATGTTAGCTTTGCCGATATCCGTCGCCAATTTGGTTTTAGAGCCATTCATATCGGTCGCTGGGTAACTCAACAAGAACAAACTAAAGCAGCCAATCTTATTTACGATGCGCTAATGGATTTAGCGACAATTTTGCAAGTACCGCCGCAAGTTTTATCTTTACGCAATACCCTATCGCTCGCTTTTGGTACTGGTGGGCAGCCAGGTGTGCAAGCTCATTATGAGTTAAACCGGCATATGCTCGCGCTGGCTAAAAATGCTGGGGCAGGGGCTTTAGCACATGAATGGTTTCATGCATTTGACCACTATATTACCGACAAAGTGTTTAAACGGGCTAAACAGAAATTTGCCTCGCATGCTTGGTTGTTAGACAACTCCTTGATTGAACACCCGTTGAATCTATTGTTAGTTGATATCTATAAACAAATATTTCTCTCTGGTGATGGTGAGTCTGCCAGTAAATTATTTGCCCATTGTGCGCAAGTGGATAAACAACTTGCTCAAGTATATTACGCGTTGCCAGAAGAACTTGCTGCGCGTTGTTTTGAAGCTTTTGTCCAAGACCATCAGTTGAAAAACCAATACCTTGTTAGCGGCACTAAACAAACGCAAGAAGCTAAACTTGGGTTATTTCCAACTGAGCAGCATAGAGCTGCTATTAATCATGCTTTTAGCCGCTACTTTGCGCAATTGGGGCGCGGTTTATCCTCAGTTAACCTCACAGGCTATTAGCCGTAAAAATGGTTAGTTATTTCTGCTGATTGACATTTTGGCAGAGAATTACTGAGTTTTTGGATGAAATTTAAGCAGGATATCGCTAAAACTTGTTTAAATGAAAATGTAGTGTTATAAATTCGTAAATAACCACCCACCTCCTAATGTTAGGTCTTCGCACATGGAATACACAGATGCATTCTTTGAAAAAATAGTGCAAAGCGCCCGCTATGGTATTTGGGTAATAGACGAATGCTGCATTACCCAATATGTCAATCCAAGTATGGCCAATATGCTTGGTTATCGCGTAGAGCAAATGCTCAATCAACACCTGTTTAACTTCTTGGATATTAAAGGTGTCGAAGCTGCTAAAGTTAATTTAGCCCGTCGCCGCCAAGGCTATGAAGAACAGCACGAAGCAATTTTCCAACATAAAGAAGGTTATGCCATATATACCATGTTGGTTACTTGGCCGGTTTTTGATGAATCAGGTAATTATAAAGGCGCAATCGCAGGTATAGTGGACGATGCTCAGCGCCAAACCATGTTGCAAGAGCTGACAGAGATAAAAGAAAAACTGCAGTTGTTCGACAAAGTAACGCTAGATGGCATTATTATTCATCAAGGTGGGCGAATTATAGAGCTCAATGATGCGAGCTGTCGCATGCTTGAAGGTAGTCGCTCTGAATTGATGCAACGTGATTTTACTGCCATGTGTATGCCTGAAGTTAAACAGCTGGTTATTCAAGCGATGCAAAGCGAAAGCATCAATAAACTCGAAATAAAAATTCAAACCACAACAGGAAAAGCACTCAATATCGAATGGACTTGCAAACGCATGATGTATCGTGGCGATTCAGTTAGAGTGAGTGTACTGCGTAACGTTACTCAATATCGCCAAGCGCAAACAGCTTTAGAACAAATCGAATTAACCAACCAAGCTTTAATAGAAAACGCACCAGAAGCCATTGTTTTATTTGATCCTAACAGTGGAAAAATTCTCCAGGCTAACTCTAAATCTCAAGCTATTTTTGGTTTAACAGGTCAAAGTATTTATGATTATTCGATTCAAGATTTATTGGCTGAAAAAGATGGTAAATTAGTTGGTTACGGTCATGCATTTGATAGTCTGTTGCAGCTCGCCAACTCTTGTTTAGCACCTATGGCCGAGATTAAAATAAAACATGCATCAGGGACTTTAATTGATTGTGAATTACGTTTGGTATCTATCCAATGGCAAGGTCGTAGTTTATTACGGGCATCATTATTAGATATTCGTGCACGTAAACAAGCACAAAGTAAAATGCATCAGTTATCCAGTGCATTAGAGCAGAGTGCCGATATGGTGCTAATCACCAACAGGCAAGGCACGATTGAATATGTCAACCAGGCAACCATTTTAACCACGGGTTATAGCCAAGCTGAGTTAATTGGCAACAAGCCAGATGTGTTTAACTCAGGTCAACATGACAAGTCATTTATTAAAAATTTGTGGGCGACCATTTTAAAAGGCCAGGCATATAGAGATGTGCTGACCAATCGCAAAAAAAATGGTGAAATTTATTATGAAGAAAAAACCATTACGCCACTAAAAAACGACCAAGGTGAAATCACCCATTTTGTTTCAACCGGTAAAGACATTACCGAACGTATGGAAATTCAAGCCAACTTGCGCCACTTAGCTTTCCACGATGTTTTAACTGGTTTACCAAATCGAGCTTTGTTTAACGACAGACTTAAAACGGGTTGGTTAAATGCTAAACGTCATAGGCAACAAATGGCGTTATTATTTTTTGATATCGACCATTTTAAACGTATTAACGACACTTTAGGCCATGATATAGGTGATGTTCTGTTAAAACAGGTCGCGAATAAGCTGAGAAAAGGTTTACGTGGCAGTGATACGGTTGCACGTTTGGGTGGTGATGAATTTGCGGTTATTTTGAATGACTGTAAAGATGAAAATGCAATACGGCACACAGCTGAAAAAATTATTCAGTTGATAAACCAGCCTGTGAAACTTGCAGATCGCGAGTTGTTTGTCACAACGAGTATTGGAATTGCGGTTTATCCACAAGATGGCAAAGACAGCCAAGCTTTACTAAAAAATGCCGATGTCGCTATGTATCGCGCCAAAGCAGCGGGGCGCAATACTTATATGTTCTATCGACAGGAAATGAATGCGCATGCGTTTGAGCGATTAACCTTAGAATCTGAGTTACACAGAGCGATCCAACAGCAAGAGTTTGTTTTGTATTACCAGCCTAAAATTTGTTTACAAACCGGCAATATCTTAGGCGTCGAAGCTTTATTGCGCTGGTGTCACCCTAAAATGGGCATTTTGTTACCCGATAAATTTATTCCTTTATTGGAAGATACAGGATTAATTGTGCCCGTTGGCCAATGGGTGATAGAGCAAGCGTTAGCCGATTACACTTATTGGTATCAACAAGGATTGCAGCAGGTCAAACTTGCAGTTAATTTGTCTCCAACACAATTGAAAGATGTAAAGTTTGTCGAAACTTTACAGCTTGCGTTAGCTCAACATAAATTATCTACTAGCTGCTTAGAATTAGAAATAACTGAAAACACCATGATGGAAGATGGTGAAAAAGCTTTTGTATTAATGCAGCAACTGAAACAGCTGGGGGTGCATTTCTCTGTTGATGATTTTGGCACAGGTTATTCGTCTTTAGCTTATTTAAAAAGATTACCAGTTGAAACTATTAAGATAGACAGGTCGTTTATTCAAGATATAGGTATAGAGCAGGAAGATGAGATTATAGTTCGTACCGTTATCGCTATGGCTAAAAACCTAGGGTACAAAGTTGTCGCCGAAGGTGTCGAAAATCTAGACCAAGTGCGCTTTTTAAAATCACTTGAATGTGATGTGGCCCAAGGGTTTTTATTTAGCCGTCCTATTCCCGCCGAAGAACTTGTGCTGCATGTCCATGATTTACAGCATCAAGCTGCTGATTTGTGCCATTAATATAGTCGTTTGTTGTTTGGGTAATTGGTAATATTCAACTAACCAGTCAAATGGGGCTGAGCTTATCTCGTCTTGTTGGATTTGTTCTGCTTGTTCGTTTGCGCTATTAAGCGAATCTAATATCAGTTGTTGTTCTAATTGTTCGAACACTAATTCAGTATTTAGCAATTGTTGTTTTATTTGTTGGTAGTTTGGATTTTGCTCTAAGCTGCGCCAGTTGTAGCGACACCGACGGATAAGTTGCGTGTGTTGTTGGCTAAACTCTTCAAGTTGACGACTGGTTTGTTCGAGTGTCGTTTGTGTATAGCTATGGTTTTGTTGTTGTAAAACCGCTGCTAACAATAGCCAGTTTACGTTTGCACCATAGTTGTCTTGCCAGCTTAAGCATTGTTGCTGTATTTGTTTATTTGCGTATAACTCACAGATTATTGGCCAATATGGGTTTGTGGTGGTGCTGGTCATGTTTTTCCTGTTTTGTTTGATGAAATCTGATTTGAATCTATTCAAGTTGAATTGCTGCAGCACTGTGTATATTCGCTGCAAGTTTTGGTGGAATCAAGACCACCCGAAGCATAATTTTCTAAAAACGCTATTCGCCAATCCATGGCCGCTCCCAAAAGGTATCCTACCTTTTGAAGTTTTAGAAAATTAGCTCTCGAATGGCCTTTCGGTAAACTAAGGAGTTGCTATATTTTCTGGTCGCGGCGCCGAAGCCGTCTGAGTATGGGAATTGTGTACAAACGAACCAACCTTGAATTATAGGGACATAATTCCGGAGCGACCAAGGATGGTGTACAGCGTTTGGTGAGTTGTGCGTAATTTCCTACGACTGTGCCGCGAATTCTTACTCAGCGTCAAATTGCGCCTGCAACTCAGCCAATTCCTCTTCCAATTCAAGCCAAGTTTCTTCGACTTGTTGTAACTTAGGTTTGATTTCAGCTTGTTCGGCCAACAATTTAGTTAATTTGTCTTTATTTTCAGCCAAATATAAATCATTGTCAGCAAGTTGCGTTTCTATATCAGATAACGCGCTTTGTAGCTTATCGACTTGTTGTTCGACCTGCTCCAGCTTTTTACGCAGAGGACGCGTTTGTTGTCTAAATTCAGCTTCGCGGCGTTTTTTGTCTTGGCGATTTTGCGCAGAGTTGGTTTTGTTTTCTACTTTATCAACCGATTTTTCGGCTGATTTAGCTTGGCGGCTTTGTTCAACTAACCAAGTTTCGTAATCATCTAAATCACCGTCAAATTGGCTAACTTGGCCGTTGGCTACTAGGTAAAAGTCATCACAGGTGCTGCGTAAAATATGTCTATCATGCGACACTATGACCATAGCACCTTCGTAACCTTGCAAAGCAACGGTTAATGCATGACGCATATCTAAATCTAAATGGTTGGTTGGTTCATCGAGTAATAATAAATTCGGTTTTTGCCACACCAATAAAGCGAGCACCAAACGGGCTTTTTCACCACCAGAAAAGGGCGCTACCGCGCTAGTCGCTTGATCGCCATTAAAACCAAACCCACCCAAATAATCTCTTAATTGTTGGTCTGTGTGTTTAGGTGCTAAGCGTTGTAAATGTAATAAAGGGGATGCTTCGTCATCTAACTGTTCTAACTGGTGCTGAGCAAAATAACCGATATTTAATCCTGCACTGCGGCGCACATCACCAGCGAGCGCGTCTAAGTCATTGGCCAACAATTTTATTAAGGTCGATTTACCCGCACCGTTACGACCGAGTAAACCAATGCGACTACCCGGAACTAAGTTAAGCGCTATTTTATTTAGGATGATGTTGTCGCTATATCCTGCAACTACCTTGTCTAGATTAATTAGTGGGTTTGGATTTTTCTCGGGCAGATAAAACTCAAAATGAAATTGGCTATCAGCATGCGCTGGGGCGATTTCTTCCATTTTTGCTAGAGCTTTCATACGCGATTGTGCTTGTTTCGCTTTACTCGCTTTGGCTTTAAAGCGGTCGATAAACGACTGCATATGCGCGCGTTCACGTTGTTGGCGCTCGAACATAGCTTGTTGTTGCTCTAGTTGAGCTGCTCGTTGGCGCTCAAACGCACTGTAGTTACCTGTGTAAGTATAGGTTTTTTTGTTCTCAATATGAATGATATGGCTGCAAACTTGGTCTAAAAAGTCGCGATCGTGCGAGATAACAATTAAAGTGCCTGGGTATTGAGTTAAAAATTTCGCCAGCCAAATAACCGCGTCTAAATCTAAGTGATTGGTTGGTTCATCGAGTAATAATAGGTTTGAACGACATATCAAAGCTTGCGCCAAGTTTAAGCGCATACGCCAACCACCGGAGAAATCACTGACAGGTAAATCGTGCTGTTTGTCGTTAAAACCTAAACCATTGAGTAATTGGCCAGCGCGTGAATGAATGGTATAGCCGTCGATATGCTCCATTTCTGTATAGAGTTGAGCAACCTTTTCACCTTGTTGGGCATTTTGTGCTTTTTCAATTTGTGCGCATAAATTGCGATATTCACTATCACCGTCAATGACATAATCAATTGCACTTTTGCTCAGGGCAGGAGTCTCTTGTTTAACATGGGCTATTTGCCAGTTAGTTGGTAGCGAAAAATCACCTTGATCAATTTGCAGCTCTTGATTAAACAAAGCAAACAAGCTGGATTTACCACAGCCGTTCTTGCCAACTAAACCGACTTTTTGGCCGGCGTGAATGGTTGCGCTAGCTTGTTCTAATAAAAATGCTTGGCCGCGCTGCAATGAAATTTGATTAAGGGTGATCATACATACAATCTACTGGTAAACTATGCGCGTATCATACTAGGTGAGTGAATTTTTGAAAGTGGATAAGAAATTTAAAAAGCGTTTTATCGCAGGTGCCGTTTGTCCAAAGTGCAAGGCCCAAGATAGTTTATTGTTGTTTTTTGACAACGGTGTTGAGCGTATTGAATGTGTTGATTGTGGTCACACTCAAAGCCAAACCGAAGCTCAAGTCGCCAAAGCTGGAGTTAAACAAAACGATGTTATTGGCGTATTTAAACCTGAATAGCTTTGATTACCAGAGCGACCAAGGATGGTGAACAGCGTTTTTAGAAAATTATGCTTCAAACCTAGGTCGGTTTAACTGCACTAATAATGCGGTGGTGGTGTTTCTTCTGACATAGACGCGACCGCGTCTGGCTGCATGCCTTTTAATTTTTTCGCTAACAAACGCAAGGTATGTTCAAGTTCACTAATCTGAGTTTGTTGGCTGACTAAAGCTTGGTTAAGTGCTTGAATAGTATCTTCCTGAAAAGCCAACTGGGTTTCTAAATCATCAATGCGGTTTTCTAATTGGTCGGTCATGGTATTTTCCAGTATTCAGTAAGGCCTATCGAACTTTGGCTAACTATATATGGGTGTAGTGAATCAATTGCAATGCTTTGGATCATACCACCATCAAAAGCGCGTGACGATTTTGCTTGTGCTGTCCAACTTTTAATCAATTTTCCAGATTGCACATTCCACAACATTAATTGTTGTTGTGAGTGTCCTGTAATCAAGTAGCTTTTTTCGGCATAGAAATACGCTGCACTTGTGTAAGTTTTGTCTAATCCCGTGAGCTGGGTTTTGACTGTACCTGAAGTTAAATCAACAATTTGCAGATCCGTCGTGGTACTTATAAAAGCCAATTCATCGTTGAGTATTTTGCCAAAGTGAATGCGGCTGGGCATAGTGTACCTATATCTCACTTCACCACTTTGTGCCTGCCAATACAAAGCCGAATAATCATCTGCTACTGATAACACCCAGTCGCCGTTGTCATCAATATCTAAGCTATTAACGCTGTGACTGTGGCCATAAAACTCAAGGCGAGATTGCTGCTGCGGGTTAAACACGATTACTTTTCCATCAGATTGGGCGATGAATATCGAAGTCGCGCTGTTATTCACCTTGATATCGCGGATTTTTGCATCTTTTACTTGCCAGTAGCCTAAATTTTTGCCACTGTGAGCGTCCCAAAGTGCAAACGCACTAGATGCGGCGGTGACTACGTAGTGGTTGTTGCTCGCTATATGGGCCAAATAAATTGGATCGTTTAGCTGTGAACTTTGTTGCCATACATAGGTCAAAGTCTGTTTTTTCAGGTTCCAAAAATACACAGTATTGTCGTGGTTGATGCTGACACTATATTGTCCATCTTCGGATAAATATGAATTCACGCTACCATGTGGAGCATGATTGAAGCTTATTTCAGCTGTGGCATGTGGCTTAGAACAAGCCAGCAATAGCTGAACTAAACACAAAAGCATGAAATGATAAATTATTGTTAATTTCATGGATTATTTATTGTTAATCGCGCAGATATCATTAGTATAAGTGGTTTTCTCGCTGAAATCTTAATGCAATTTTATTAGCTAAAGTGAAATTGGATTAAGGCTATAGTCAATTTGGAGTGTTATATATGCAAAAATTGGGAGTTGTGAGCGCATTGGCAGCGGCTTTGGTTTTGGCTGGTTGTGGTAAAGACGCAGAAGCAGATAAGGCAGCAAATACGCAAGCTAAAACTACTGAACAAACTCAAACAAAAGAGGCAGTAACTTTGCAAACTTTAAAAGAAAAACAAGCTTATGGCTTGGGTGTAAACTTTGGTACTCAATTAAAATCAACTGTTGAGCAAATCAATGGTGTTGGTTTAACGCTAGATATCGAAATGGTTAAAAAAGGTGTTGCTGACGCTTTAGCGGGTAACCCTGAATTAGATCAAGCGGCTATCCAAGCTGCATTACAAGAATTACAAAAAGAACACCAAGAATTAGACGCTGCTAAGCGTGCTGACGAAGGTAAAGAGTTCTTAGAGCAAGGCGAAGCTTTCTTAGCTGAAAACGCTAAAAAAGACGGCATTCAAACTACTGAGTCTGGTTTACAGTACGAAGTATTAACTGAAGGTGAAGGTGAAAAACCAGCTGCAACTGATACTGTAACTGTTCACTACACTGGTACTTTAATCGACGGTACTAAGTTTGATAGCTCTGTTGACCGTGGTCAACCAGCTTCATTCCCACTTAACCGTGTTATCCCAGGTTGGACTGAAGGTGTTCAGTTGATGAATGTTGGTTCTAAATACCGTTTCTACATTCCTTACAACCTAGCTTACGGTGAAAATGGTACGGGTAGCATTCCTCCATTCTCAACTTTAATCTTTGATGTTGAGTTAATCTCAATCGAAGGCTAAAAATTTCATTTGAGGTTCTTAAGAAGGTTGGAGCAATAATTTAGAGCAAAATCTCTTTTTCAGGGATGAAAAAGCGAAGCGTATAGGGATATATTTACAGCGTTTTTGTGATAATTATGCTCAAACCTTATTAATTGAGCCAAAAATAAAAAAGCGGACTAGTTAACTAGTCCGCTTTTTTTAATATCCCTGTGTGCTTGCTGTGTGTTTTGAGCTTTATTTTTACTTGATTAATTTAGCCTTTAAGCAACTTCTGAGTGCTTAGTAAACAAGTTATTGATTAGCTGATCTTCAAAATCAAATCTGTCTTCTAATGCTTGGCCTAAATCAGACAAGTCTGTATCAAAACTACCCCAGTCTGCGTTTTCATCTAGTTCTGCATAAGTTGCATCGAACTTAAGTGCGATATCTGTCGTCGTATTTATCTTAGGCCATAAGGTTTTGGCTAATTCTAAACTTTCACCACCATTGACTTTACACTGTGAAACAATATTATCGAATACTTCAAAGTGGCCTGCTGATAAGTAGTCTACAAGAACTTGGCAGAATTGAATAACTTCTTCATGACTAGGTAATTGACCTTTTTCCGCTTCAAATGGCGGCAACCCAGCAAGTTTACAGTAACGTACTAATAAATCTCTGCGTTCCTCTAACCAGCTGTCAATTATTTTATTAGCGCCACCGTATTTTTGTTGTGCTTTTTGCAATTCTGTCAACATAAATGATAATCACCTTTTGGCTTACTTCCTGAGTTGATATCTAACGACATCAGAGAAAAAAATGCAATACAGCAAAGGCAAATTAGTTAAAAAAGTGCTAAAAATTTAACAAAATATAAAGAAATGAAATATCAAAAAACAACAATGATAGATGAGTTGCGAATATGCTGATAAATACCCCAAATAAAAATGACTTTTCATCAGCTGCATATTGGGTTGTTGTTCAACAAGATGAACTCTGGTTGCAAGCATCAACACCTTGGTTGCCTTACGGCAGCGCAGACGAGTTGTTTGTTGACTTCAAAGCAAATTCGGCAATGCAAGTGGGTGAACATGCAGGACATCCAGTTTATATGGTTAACGCTGGCTCTGTGGTACTGGCTGCTGAATACCCTGCTGAGTTTATTGAATTTCGTGAGTTGATCACCCAAACTCAGCTGGAAGAACACTTGTTCTCAATAGCCGCTAAAGCGATTCAATTTCAACATTTTTTGGCAACGCATAAATTTTGTGGCCGCTGTGGCAAGCGCATGTATGCTGTTTCGTGGGAACTGGCGATGCATTGTAAACATTGCCGACATAGATGTTATCCGCGTTTATCACCATGCGTGATAATGGCTGTGTTAGATGGTGACAAGCTATTGTTAGCTCGCGGCAAAAAAAGTCGTTCAGGGCGGTTTTCAATTTTAGCCGGATTTGTTGAACCAGGTGAAACTTTAGAGCAAGCTGTCGCTCGTGAAGTTGAAGAAGAAGTGGGCGTTAAGGTTAACAATATTCGCTATGTAGGTAGTCAACCTTGGCCATTCCCGCATCAAATTATGGTTGGTTTTGTGGCAGATCATCAATCTGGCGAA
This sequence comes from Catenovulum agarivorans YM01, assembly GCF_000281085.1. Taxonomy (GTDB): domain Bacteria; phylum Pseudomonadota; class Gammaproteobacteria; order Enterobacterales; family Alteromonadaceae; genus Catenovulum; species Catenovulum agarivorans. The sequence continues at coordinate 59,634 of NZ_JH767522.1, read as the reverse complement.
ATTAGCATAGATGAGCAGGAAATTGCTGAAGCAGCTTGGTATACTTTGGATGCTTTACCAGAAACGCCCGGTGAATATTCAATTGCAGGTAAGATGATTGGTCAGTTAGTTGAAAATTATTTGTCTGGCGGTCAATAATTGTTTGGTAAAAACAAAAAAGCCTTACAAAGGTAAGGCTGAATGTTAGTGCTTGAGGTCCCGATTATTCGAGCTTCTGCTTGTTATCTTCACTAGCGCGACATATTTATAACAAATGTATAATTTTGATGCAACAAAATTATCTAAAAGAAACTTTTTATTTAAAATATTGCGCCACGGCGTGTGTTAACTGAACGTGAGTTGGGAAAAACAATGGCTGAACTTAAAAACAGAAGATACTTAGATGCTTTATTAAAACGCAAGGTAGACCGCACGCCAATTTGGATGATGCGCCAAGCAGGCCGTTATTTACCAGAATATCGTGCGACCAGAGCACAAGCGGGTGATTTTATGTCGCTGTGTAAAAATCCAGAGTTGGCTTGTGAAGTCACTTTGCAGCCATTGCGCCGTTATCCGCTTGATGCCGCAATTCTGTTTTCAGATATTTTAACTATTCCTGATGCTATGGGCATGGGCTTATATTTTGAAACTGGTGAAGGTCCACGTTTTACCAAACAGCTAAATGACTTAACAGATATCGCGGCATTGCCTGTGCCAGATCCAAATAAATCATTAAAATATGTGATGGACGCAGTTTCAACCATTCGTACCGCATTAAATGGTGATGTACCGCTAATTGGTTTTTCTGGTAGTCCATGGACACTTGCGACTTATATGGTTGAAGGTGGTAGCAGTAAAACTTTCTCAAAAGTTAAACGCATGGGTTATGAAGCGCCAGAAGCTTTGCATTTGTTATTAACTAAATTGGCTGAATCTGTTACTGAATACCTGAATGCGCAAATTGACGCTGGTGCACAATCATTAATGATTTTTGATACTTGGGGTGGGGTATTGTCTCCGCGTAACTACCGAGAGTTTTCACTTGATTACATGGCAAAAATTGTTGATGGCTTAAATTTAGGCTCAGGTGATAATCGTATTCCTGTAACCTTGTTTACTAAAGGTGGCGGTCAATGGTTAGAATGGATCGCAGACACAGGTTGTGATGGTATTGGTTTAGACTGGACAACCGATATTGGTGAAGCGCGTCGTCGTGTTGGTGACAAAGTTGCGTTGCAAGGTAATATGGACCCATCTGTGCTATACGCATCACCACAAACAATTCGTCAAGAAGTACAAATGATTTTAGATAGTTATGGCCAAGGTACTGGGCACGTATTTAATTTAGGCCATGGTATTACCCCTGAAGTAAAACCAGAAAACGCTGAGGCCTTTATCAAAGCGGTTACTGAGCTAAGCCCTGTTTACCATTCAGAGTAAACTGCTGGTTCAATTCTGAAGGTTGTTTCGGCGTAGTCGTAAAGACTGCGCCGACCTTTATGTTTTCCCTTCCAATCATTTGTGACAACTATTAAGCTATAGACAATTCCCGATAGGAAACAGCGGCTTAGACAAATGAAAACGGAATCGACCTCAAACATCAAATTATTATTGTTAGCGCCTGCCTTGGCCGTGATTTCTGTACTCATTGCAGTCAGTTTTAATTTGAGCTTCACAATATGTGCCACTATAGGCATAACCACATTAACAGCTGTGTGGTGGATAACCGAAGCGCTGCCAATTCCGGCTACTTCACTGATACCCATAGCATTGTTTCCATTGTTTGGGGTGATAGATCATAAAACGGCTGCATCGTCTTTGGGCTCTCATGTTATTTTGCTGTTGATGGGCGCCTTTATGCTGTCTAAAGGCATGGAAAAATCAGGTGTGCATAAGCGTTTAGCGGTTAACCTTATCCAGCTTTTTGGCGCAGATAATCCTAGAAAAATTCTTTTTGGCATCATGCTAACTGCAGCTATTTTAAGTATGTGGGTAAGTAATACCGCTACCACTTTAATGTTATTGCCTTTAGTACTGGCTTTGGCCGAAGGTTGTAATTCACAGCGTTTTGGCATTGTTTTGTTGTTGGGGGTTGCTTATGCCGCAAGTGTTGGGGGTATGGGCACTTTGATCGGCACGCCGCCAAATGTCATTTTTGCTGCAGTTTATCAGCAGCAGTTTTCTACTGAATTCAGCTTTTTGGATTGGATGAAAATAGGTGTACCCATAGTATTGATTGCCATTCCGTTAATGGCGCTGTGGTTGTCTCGTGGCTTAGACAAAAAAGTCGAGTTAACCTTAACTAAAGTTGGTGAATGGAGCCAAGCTGAAAAGCGGGTTCTGGGGATATTTTGCATTGTCGCTGCTATGTGGATCTTCCGCAGCGAACCTTTTGGAGGTTGGAGCGGTTTAATTGGCAACAATACAGTTGGTGATAGCACTATAGCATTATTGGGTGTTGCCGCGATGTTTTGCATACAAGGTACAAATCATCAAGGCGAAAAAAGTTATTTATTAGATTGGAACACGGCTAACCAAATTCCCTGGGGCATGTTGTTGTTATTTGCCGGTGGTATTTGTATCGCCAAAGCCTTTAGCCAAAGTGGCTTAAGTGAATTGATGGGGCAAGGTCTAACTGGTCTAGCGCAATTGCCAACTTATCTAATGATATTAATGATTTGTTTGGCTGTTACTTTTACCACTGAGGTGACAAGTAATACAGCAACAACAACCTTGTTGATGCCAGTGTTGGCCGCCGCGGGTGTTGCTGCAGGTATAGATCCTAAATTACTGATGATCCCTGCTGCTATGAGTGCTAGTTGTGCTTTTATGTTGCCCGTAGCTACCGCGCCAAATGCAATTGTTTATGGTGCAGACAAGTTTGATATAAAAACCATGATGCGTGAAGGTCTGGTATTAAATTTGATTTTAGCCATGATTATTAGCTTGCTCTCGTTAACCTTACTCACCTAATAAAAATAATTTGTTAACTAGTTTAAAAAAATGTTGACACCGGTGGCACACTTGCTATCTAATCGCCTCGCCAAACCGAAATTTTTGTATTTCACTTTGTAGAAATGCTACCGGTGGCAAATTAACATACCGTGAAAGTCGTTAGAGACTGCTCAGTATCGTTTGAGTCAATTTTCATACAGGCGAGATACACAATGAGTTACCAAAATACCTTTAAATTATCAAAAGTATATTTAAGCATGCTTGTTGCTGGTGGCTTAGCTACCGGTACATTTGCACATGCGCAAGATAGTGAATCAGCTGCTGAAGAAGCAGCTGAAGTAATCAAAGTCACAGGTTTTAGAAGCAGCTTAAACGCAGCTTTGATGGCCAAGCGTGATACAGTCGGTTCAAAAGAAGTTATTTTAGCTGAAGATATAGGCAAGTTCCCTGATTTGAACATTGCTGACTCTTTAGCTCGCGTCCCGGGCATTTCAGTTGAAGAAGATGGTGGTGAAGGCCGTCAAATTTCTTTACGTGGTTTAGGTTCACGTTTTGTTAAAACAACCATAAATGGCATGGAATCGGCTGCGGCCGGCGGTGGTTCGGATGCTGCAGGTGGTTCGAACAAAGACAGAGCGTTTGATTTTAATATTTTTGCATCTGAATTATTTACCCAAGTAGATGTAGATAAAACCCCTTCAGCAGAACTAGAAGACGGTGGTATAGGTGGTAATGTTAACCTACAGGCAGCACGTCCTTTCCAATACCAAGATGCAAAATTTTCATACAACGTTAATGCTAGATACAACGATATTGCTGCAGAAACAACTCCGCGTATGTCATTTATGGCAACTAAGAATTGGGATAATAAATTCGGCGTATTAGGTTCACTTGCTTATTCTGAAGGTATAGTGCAATCAGAAGGGACTACAACAGTTCGTTGGACTAAGCTAAACCCGAAATATGATCCAAATGGCACATTAGTGTCTGAGGGTGGAACCAATCACTTATTGGCAGTACCACGTACAATTATTAGTGAGAACGACATATACGACAATGAGGATTTAGATGGTTTATGGATGCCGCGTATTCCTCGTTATTCTATTTACAGTCAACAACAAAAACGCTTAGGTGCCACCGGTGCGTTGCAATTCGCACCAATGGACAATCTAGTACTAACTTTAGATTATTTGCATGCTAAATTAGATACAGACGTTAACGAGTATCAATACGAAGTTTTATTCCGAGACAATGCGAACAGTAGTGGTGTCGTGAGCGACTCTGCACGCCAATACGCTGAAAATTTAGTGGTTGATGACAGAGGTGTTATTGTTGCGGGTGCTTTCTCTGATGCAACTATTCGCTCTGAATCACGTAAAGACAAGTATTCTTCTACGTTTAACCAATTGTCATTTAACGCTGAGTGGTTTATTAGTGATGAACTACAAGTTAAATTGTTAGTTGGTAAAGGTACATCCGATTTAGACGTGCCTTATAAACGCACCCTGGCATTAGATGCCGAAGATTCTTATTTGGCATACAGCTTTGATTCTAACGTTGATCCAGTTGCGTTGTTGAATGAAACTCCAAATGGTTTAGCCCAAGGTTCACTCAATAGCGATATGGCATCTTTTGCATTTGCTCCATCTCACGCAAAAGGTAGTTATAGTAAAAATGATTTAGAAAATTTAATGACTGATGGAAACAACTATCAAGTTGGCTTAGTGCGTCAAGAGGTTGAATCCATTGAGAGTGAAAACACTAGTATCAAACTTGATGTTGTGTGGCAGCTCAATGAAAATTTAACCCTCAAAGCGGGTCTAAATAGCCGTAGCTTTGAAACAGAATTCCACAATGGCCGTAATAATTGGCGTTGGGCGTACGATCCGAACGATGCGTCGAAAACTCAGACAGCTGAAACAGGGTTGATTCGAGACACTAGCATCAGCCGAGTGGATTCTAGTTATGGCTCTAGTTTAGCCCAGTTAGGTGAAGAGTTTGGTAATTCAGCGCAAGTACCAAATACTTCAACCTTAACTCAAGCAACATGGTTTGCCCCAGATTTCAACTCAATTTTAGCTGCTTATGGTGATGCGCCATATTTTGAAGCTCGCGAGCGTTATGCTGAAGCTTACCGTATCAAAGAGGAAGTTGATGCTGTATACGCTCAGTTAGACTTCAATACGAGCTTAGGTGGTATGGACGTACGCGGTAACTTTGGTGTACGTTATTTAGACAATACTAATACAGCATGGAAAGTTCAGTCTGGTACTTACAGCACAACAACTTATTTGTTAAATGATCCTTCTGCTGGTGTGCAATGGACTGAAACTGTAAGTACAGGTGAAGAGTTTTTACCTTCATTCAATTTAGCTGTTGATTTAACTGATGACCTAGTTGCTCGTTTTAGTGCTTCAAAAGCAATTTCTCGCCCGTCATTAACTGAGCTTCGCCCAACTATTTCGATTAGCTACGGTGACACTGACGGTGGTGATGGTAAAATTACTGTAGGCGCTGGCCCAACTTTGGAACCAGAAAAGGCCACTCAATATGACTTAGGTTTAGAGTGGTATTTTGCGCAAGAGTCTTTGCTTGCTGCAACTGTGTTTTATAAAGACATTGCATTGTTGAGCAAACAAGCAGCCAAAAGTACTGTATCTGAAGATTGGTTTGCAAGAATTGGTGGTGATGTTGATAGATGGTCAGCGGATAAACAATGGGAAATTACTCAGTTAATGAATATGCCTGCTGAAGGTATGTGGGGTTCTGAGTTTATTTACCAACAGCCGCTTAATATGTTACCTGAGCCATTCAACAATTTAGGTATTTTAGCCAACTATACTTATATTGATTTTAAAGTAGATGAAGAAAACCCATTTACTGGAGAAACATTACAAGTTGAACCAGTTGGTACCTCAAAAAATACCTTTAACGCAACTTTATATTACGAAGATGATGTATGGGGTGCACGTATTTCTTACAACTACCGCACAGCCTATGCCAAAGAGTTTGCCGCGCGTAATAACGAAGGTAACTATGGTCGTGGTGCTGATGAAGTGGGTACATGGAAATTCTCTTCTAAGTATGCGTTAAATGATGATATGTCGTTATCTTTCGAAATTATCAACTTAACCAATGAGAAGAAAAATACTTGGGTAGATACTCAATTACATTTACCGTACGAGAGTTATGTAAACGGTCGCCAATTCCTATTTGGTATCCGCGGTTCATTATAAGTTAGACTTAAGTAGTTCCAACTATAAAGGCAGCGTTAGCTGCCTTTGTTTTATCTTTAATCTTTTTAATTAATCGCCAGCTCTAAACCCTTTTGAAAACACAGTTTAGCTTTGCCCTCTATACCGGCTTGTTGATAAATATCGCCCATTAGCTGATAACTATATGGTGATTTTAGCTGTTTAATCGCGCTTTCCATAGCTTGCTGCGCCAGTTGTACGTCAGAGTTTTTCAAGGCACAAATAGCTAAGGCTATTTTAAGTAACTCGGCGTCTGGCTGTTTTTTCAGTTGTTTTTCTAACCAAGCAATCAGCTTAAGTGGTTGAGTAAACTGCAAACCGTTTAGCAGCTTGAGGTTGTTTTCATTTTGGCGATTAAGCTGAGTAAGGTTATCTGTTTGTTCAAATAACTTAATAAAAAACTTTTCTGCTTGTTGGTTGGCTTCTAATTTAATTAAGCCGGCTAAATACACTTGCAATATCGGCTGATTTGGCTCAACCAGCTTATGAATTTGTTTAAAACTTTGCTCAAGTAAAGATAAATTTTTCTCTTCTACTGCTTGGTTAAACTGAGCTTGGTAAGCAGCAAAACACATAGCTTTTAGCTCGGTAGGGCTAATATCTGTGTATTTTTTTACTTTTGGCAATATGTTTTGCAGTGATTCGAATTGCTGGTTGTGCTGATAAGCTTGCGCGAGCAATAACAAAGCGGCTGAATCTTTGTTATTGCGCTCTAGTACCTTTTCAATTGTGGTGATGGCTTGCGCAAATTTTTCTTCATTGATTAAACTTTTAGCTGTGGCTAACTGCTTATCGTTTTCGCTACCGCCTTGTTGCGCTCGTAATTGATATAAACTGCTTTCGTCTAACTCACCTAGTTGTTTGCTTGCTTCGGCGGCAATTAAATAATGGCTAGCTGGGATAGGGCTATTATGTACTTGTTTTAAACTCAGGGTTTGTGCGCGGCTCCATTGTTGGTTAAACAAAGCTTCAATTGCAGAAGATAGACTTTGTAGGCTAGATGCTTGTTTGCTTTTACTGCGCCATGCACTAAAGTTGCGGCGCGCTCTAAATAAGCCTATTAAAAAAGTTTCAATTACTTTAAAGCCCAGATACGCCAGTAACAATACAAACAAGAAACCAAAAAAGCTGGCTTCCCATACATAGCCAGCAAGGTTTATTAATACATAACCTTTTTCTTCAACTAACACTGCGCCTAATGCCAAAAACAAGCAGGTTAGAATAAATAGAATAAGCATCTTAATCATGGTTTTGTACCACCAATTCAAGTGACGCCAGCTTTACTTTGTCAAAATGCCCCGTGATATCTTGCTCAGACAATTCAATTAACTTGTCTATCGTGTCCATCACGCGAATATCATTGGTTTGGTAATAAATACTCAACCAATTTGCCGCTTGTTTAAGTGCAGCTGACAGCACTTGTGGATTTTTATTTAAAGCCGCCCATTGTGCTTGGTGTAAAACACTAATTAAATTCAGTTCAACATTCTGACTCTGCTCTGGGGTTAATAAAGCTTCGACACTTTCGTTACGCTTTTTCGGTGTGAACAATTCTAAAAAGTCACGCCAAACGATAGCTAAGTTCTGCCAACTGGTTTCTGTAGTGGGTTTGAGATCAGCGTGCGCTTGTTTCTCTGTTCCTAGCTCAGTTTGTTGCATAGGTAATAAACGAACTTGACCTATTATTTGTGCCAAAGCTAAATACATATCTTGATTTTGTTGTTTTGCCAGCTCAGTAAGCACACCAATATCTTGATTAATGGCTGCGGATAATTCGATATGTTGGCTAAAGTCGCTTTGTTGCATAGTCTTCGCAGCCAATTGCATAGCCAATAGCGCAGCTGCTGGATTTTTCTCTAAAACCAGTTTGTACTGCGCTTGTTTTACTAGATAGGCAACATCATCGAGTAATAGTTTGTTTTTGTTGTTTTGACTGTTTTGTTTAACTTGATTTAACAAGCTGGATAACTCAGCTTGTTGATTTGCATAAGTTTGCTGTTGCGACTGAGCTAAGTCGTTGGCAAATGTTTGTAGACGGTTTTGTAAATCTTGCTCAAATTGACGCTGTTGATTGAGTTGCTGTTGACGTACTTGCTGACCAAGCTGATTAAATTCTTGTTGTTGGCTGCTGATTTGACCAAGTTTATCATCAACTTGGTTAAGCTGACTCAGCCAATTTTGTGGTTTGTATTGTGCTTGCCAATACAGGTAACCACTTGCACCTACTGCTGTCAGAGCTATTAATAAACTTAGCCAAGCAATACCTTTGCCGCTTGATTGAGTTGCAGGTTTTTCTGCTTGTACAGTTGCGGGCGTTGCGACTGGTTGAACTGTTGGTTTTGGTGTAACAGGCTCTGCTACTTCTGCTGTTTCGGTCGCTTTGTCGATATCAGCTTTTTGCTTGCTTGTTTGTTCAGCTACTTGTGTTTCACTTTGCTCAGAAGCTGGCTGATTGTTTTGCTCTGCGGTGGTGATTGTATCTTTGTTAGTCGCAGATTCCGTTTTATCTGTCATATTGTTTATGCGCCTGTAAAGCTTGAATTATGGTTAAGTTGTTTGCGCCTTGCATATTGATAACATCAGATGCGCCATATTGGCTGAGCTGAGATGCAACACGCTGTGAAGGAACAAAAGTGCAGACATCAAGCCACGGCTTTAATTCACTTTTATTCTGTTTTTCAACTGCTTGATATAACTTTAACGCAATTTCACCACTGGTAAAGACAAAATAATCACAGCTCAATGCTGTTTGTAATTGAGTTGAGGTTAAAGTTAACCATTGGCGTTTATAAATATTGTAGGTAGTTAATTTTTTATTAGCCAGTTTAAATGCTTGTTCTATTGCATCACGCCCTTGTTCACCTTTAAGCAATATTGCTTGTTGACTGTGTTTTACTTGTGGGTGGGCGAGTATGCCTTCGGAATCATTATTCTCAGGCAAAAGGACGTTGTGAAAACCCGCGGCTTTAAGTTGTTTTGCCGTTTTATCACCAACTGCAATAGTGTTTTTTTGTTGTAGCTTTGTTAAGTCGCTTGGGTGTAACTGCTGAGTCAGTTTTTCAACCGCGTACTGGCTGGTGATTATGACTAAGTCTATGTTTGTTAGTTGCGCTGAAAAATTGTTGGAAGACAGCGATATACAATCGCTGCCGTCTACAATATCAAATAGTGCTAAGTGTACAGGCTCAAAACCAGCGCTTATTAAATTTTGGTTGAGTTGTTGGGCGCTGCTGCCGTGCCGACAGTGTAAAACCTTATTGTTTGTTCCCATACACTTCATCAAGCACGCTTTTTGCACCTGCTTTTAGCAATTCTTCTGCTGCGGCTATGCCAATTTGTTCTGCTTCTTCTGGTAAACCAGATTTTTCTGTGTAGAACACTTGTTTGCCATCTACGGATGCAACCAAACCGCGGAAAAATATTTCAGAGCCTTTTTGCTCGGCATACCCTGCAATTGGCACTTGGCAACCACCATTTAAACGTGTATTAAAGCCACGCTCTGTTGTCACTATAGTGGCTGTATCCGCATGGTTAAGCACTGCGAGTAAATCTAGAGTTTGTTGATCGTCTATCCGACATTCTATACCTACAGCGCCTTGACCCACAGCTGGTAACATTAGGTCGCTATCAATAAATTGTTGGATGCGCTCTTCTAGCTCTAGGCGGATCAGTCCGGCACTCGCGAGAATAATGGCATCAAATTCACCTTCGTCTAGTTTGCGCAAGCGAGTTTGTACATTGCCGCGTAGTGATTTTATTTGTAGGTCTGGTCTGTGTTTTAACAGCTGGCATTGACGACGCAAACTTGAAGTGCCCACAACCGCACCTTCAGGTAAATCATCAATTGATTTATAGTTATTGGAAACAAATGCATCACGCGGATCTTCACGCTCACAAATTACCGCTAGGCCTAAACCTTCTGGGAATTCCATAGGCACATCTTTCATCGAATGGACTGCAATATCCGCTTCGCCGTTTAACATAGCAACTTCTAGCTCTTTTACAAATAGCCCTTTGCCACCAATTTTAGCCAGTGGTGTATCTAATATTTTGTCACCTTTGGTTTTAATTTTAACCAGTGATACAGTTAAACCTGTATGGGCGGCTTCTAAACGAGATTTGACATATTCAGCTTGCCAGAGTGCTAACAAACTATCGCGGGTGGCTATTTTTAAATGTTTCGACATAAGAGAGGCTATCTGTTTGAATTTAGCTAAAAACTGGCTTTATCTTAGCTTATCTAACTGCCTGACCCAAGGTATACTGCAAAATATCTCAGGGAAATTTGTGCGAAATTTATGACTATTTACGAAGTTCTTAACATCAGTGTGCAGTTTTTAATGATTGGCATTATTGCCAGTGGTTTTGTTTATGCACGCAAACAATTTAATTTACATGCGCGCTCACACGAATGGGAGCGTATGGTGCTTACCCAAAATGCAATTGCAGACTTTCGCAAAAATCAAAGTTTGCGTCATATCAGCCATAAACTTGGATATCTAGGTGAACAACACCAAGTTTGTTTAGCCGAGCTTAACCAAGCATTTGCAGAAGATTCAGAATTGCGCGCTGATGTGCATATGTACCTAAATCAAATTGAGATTTTGGCTGCGGGCGTATTAAATGGTGTATACGAAGAAAAACTGATCCAAGATAGTATGGGCAATACTATCATTTATGCGTTCAAATTTTTTCAGCAATATATTGAACAAAGACGCTTAGATTTGAGTCCCAAGTTATATCAAAAAACTCAAACAATAGTGCAAACTTGGGCGGACGCTGCCTAGCCCATCAACACACAAGGAAAGTCATGTTTAAAAAAATTATTCTGCTCGTTTTAATGTTCAGCTTAGCCGGTTGCAGTTTGTCGTTTATGTACAACCGTGCGCACTGGTGGGCTGATTGGTATTTAGACGACTTTGTCGATTTAACTTCCGCGCAGCAGGATAGGTTTGATCAGCAATTTAAACAGTGGCATCAATGGCATAGAAGCCAGCAATTGCCTATGTATCAAGCTCAGTTTGCTTTGGTTAAACAGCAATTTAACCAAGGTGTAGGCGAAGGTGGATTAAATGAAGCTGCATTACTTGAGCATGTAAATGCATTTGAAAAGTATTGGCGCGATGTACTTATTTATGTCGCACCAGAATTAGCCCAACTCGCGGTTAGTTTATCTGCTGAACAAAAGCAGCAGTTAATCAGTAACATCCGCAAAAATAACCAAGAAAAACAGCAGGAGTGGGATGAACAAACGGATGAAGAAAAACATCAAAATTTTATCGAGAAGCAAGTCGAACAATATCAAGACTGGTTTGGTCGCTTAAATAAACAGCAGAAACAGTTAATTGCGCAGCAGAGTGATTTATATGTTGGCACTCGCGGTCAATGGTTGCAGTATCAAAATGATTGGTTGGCGGCATTTGAGCAAGCTTTGTTGGCATCTGATGTAGCCAAAGTTAGCCAATTAATTGCTCGCCCATATGATTTACGTAGTGAAGTTTTGCAGCAAAACGTAATGCGCAATCGCGGTTTGTATGTCAAAAATACCCACAAATTAATGCTGGGTTTAACCGACAAGCAACAGCGCCATTTATTGTCTGAGTTAGATGATTACGAGTCGACCTTTCGAAAATTACATCAGGATTATTGAATTATAAATTTTACCAAACCGTTGTTTGCCTATTATTGGTCGCTAGTCGGGAGTCTAACGACCTGAATTGCTGAAAAATTTTGCCACAGAATACAAAAGGTGAATAAGATATTGTTCACAAAACCGCTGCGAGCCCATCCATGGGGCGCTCTCACAAGATGTCCCTCTCTTGAGAAGTTTTGCTCACAACATGCTCATTTACCTTTTTAACAAACAAGTCGCTGGTATTTCCAGCCCGTTTACACAAAAATTCAAGGTGCTGGAATTTATGTAACCGAGCCCGTTTGAAGCATAATTTTCTAAAATCGCTTTTCGCCAGTCCCTGGCTGCTCACAAAAGATATCCCTAACTTTTTGAAGTTTTAGAAAATCAGCATTCAAACGGACTTCAATCTGGCTATGATGGCGCTAAGTTTCTACCTGCAATAAATGAGTTTTGTCGGCATTTCTAGCCTATTCCATCAGCATTTAAACAGCCATAAAAATGTAAAGGCAGGTGAATGGATGTGTTGCGAGCAAAACTTCACAAAACATGGAAGTTTTGTGCGAGCGATTCACGGACGAACTTGCAGCGTTTTTGCGAGGAATACTCCATTTGCCTGCCGACGTCTCTGCCACAAACCCAATAGCAATGAATCAGCTTTCAACCAGACTTCAATCTGGCAATATTGTCACGGTTGTTTTTACAGCCATAAAAATGTAAAGGCAGGTGGATGGATGTGTTGCGAGCAAAACTTCACAAAACATGGAAGTTTTGTGCGAGCGATTCACGGATGAACTTGCAGCGTTTTTGCGAGGAATACTCCATTTACCTGCTGACGTCTCTGCCACCAATCCAATAGCAATAAACCAGCATTCAAACAGGCTTCAATCTGGCAATATTGCCACGGTTGTTTTTACAGCCATAAAATTGTAAAGGCAGGTGAATGGAAGTGTTGCGAGCAAAACTTCACAAAACATGGAAGTTTTGTGCGAGCGATTCACGGACGAACTAGCAGCGTTTTTGCGAGGAATACTCCATTTGCCTGCCGGCGTCTCTGCCACAAACCCAATAGCAATGAATTAGTGGGAATTACGAATAACGAACCAAACTTGAATTGCACGGATGCAATTCGAGAGAGCGCTCATCAACTAAAAGTAAAATGCCATCCTACTTTTTGCTGATATTCTTGTTCCTGTTGCAACTCGCTATCCATCAGTGGATGCACGGCTAACCAATTGGCTTCAAAGGTTAAGTTTAAGTCATTTAAACCTGTGCTGCACAGTTTCACTTTTGGTAAAACTTCATCTTTACGCCGCATGGTTAACAACACAGCTAAGCGCAATAAGCGTGTTAATTGGCCTGCTAATATTGGACTGGTCATGGTTTGGCTGTTTACTTCAGCCATATCTATGTCTTCGCGGTAGTTCTTAACAATTGCAATAAGCAGTTTGCGTTGTGCCAAACTAAAACCTGGGATTGCCGTGTTGCTTAAAATATAAGCGGCGTGGCGTGCGGCAAATTTAAAATCTACAGTTAAGCCAACTTCGTGCAATACACTGGCTGCTTCCAAAATAGCGCGGCTGTCATGCTGCTCTAACGCCCAATGCACGTGCAACTGGTCGAATAAACTTAACGCAATATCGCGAACGCGAAAAGCTTGTTCTTTATCTAAACGATAACGTTGAATAAAACTGGTTAAAGTGCGTTGGCGGATGTCTTGTTGCTGCAAGCAAGGGATCATGCCGTAGATAATGCCTTCACGCAGGGCGCCGCCAGCCACTACCATATAGCTGATATTCAGCGCTTGGAAAATGGCGATTAAAATAGCTAAACCACTGACAAATACTGGACGGCGTTCGTGGGCTAAACCAATAATATTAAGTTTATCAATATGGCCGCAGTCTATGCAGGCATCACGTAATTTTAATAACTTGTCTAAGGTGATCATTTCATTATCACCTTGGGCAATTAATACTTCTTGAATGGCTTGGGGTGTGCCCGACGCGCCTAAACAGGCTTGCCAGCCAAATGCCATATAAGGTTGTAATTTACCTGACATTTGCGATTGTGCTGCAGCTGTGGCCATTTCAAAATTGCGTAGCGTGATTTGGTCGTTTTCAAAAAAACGCTTTTTGTAAGTAACACAGCCCATGTTTAGGCTGTTAACAACAATAGGGGTGAAACGTTCGCCACAGACCATCTCTGTGCTAGCACCACCAATATCAATCACTAGTTTTGTAACTGAGGTGCCAGAGGTGTGAGCAACGCCCACATAAATAAGCCGAGCTTCTTCTTCACCACTAATAACGTCTATTCTATGATTGAGAATTTCTTCGGCTTTATCTAAAAACACATCGGCGTTTTGCGCTAAGCGCAACGCCGCTGTGCCGACAATACGAACATTTTTGGCAGGAATATCTTGTAGGCGTTCAGCAAATAATGACAAACAATCCCAACCACGCGCCATCGCGGCTTGGTCTAATTCGCCATTATCTTGCAATCCAGCAGCTAATCGAACTTTTCGTTTAATTTTGCCTATAGTTTGCACGCTCCCTTCAACAGAGCGCACAATTAACATATGAAAGCTGTTTGAACCTAAATCAATAGCAGCATAAATCGGATAATGCTGATCGGCCATATAGGCAATACTCCTTAACTAGCGACGACCTCTTGTTCTTTGTTTACTGTCGGTACGTCCGCCTTGCATACGTCTTTTATAATGTGGTTTTGGTGCAGTTACATCATCCAGCAATGCAGTTGGATCATACTTACTTACAGGTATAGCATGATCTATATATTCCTCAATAGCTGGCAAGTTATAAACATACTTTTCGCAGGCTAAACTAATTGCATGACCTGTTGCCCCCGCTCGGCCGGTACGACCAATACGATGCACATAGTCTTCGCAGTCATCTGGTAAATCATAGTTGAATACATGAGTCACTTGTGGAATGTGTAAACCACGTGCTGCTACATCCGTTGCAACCAAGATATCTAATTTACCTTCAGTAAACTGCTTTAAAATGCTCAAACGTTTTTTCTGCGGGACATCACCTGTCAATAAACCAACTCTGTGCTTGTCGGCTTTTAGCCATTGGTAAACATCTTCACAACCGTGTTTGGTATTGCTAAACACAATCGCTTTATCTGGCCATTCATCTTCTATAAGAGTTAGAAGAAGCAACATTTTGTCTTCGTTAGCCGGATAAAATAATTCTTCACTAATGCGCGTATTAGTCATTTCTTCAGGTGCGATGTGCACATGGGTTGGACTATTCATATGTTCGTAGGCTAATTCTTGTACACGCATAGACAAGGTAGCGGAAAATAACATGCTCAGTCTTTGTTTAGCTGCAGGCATGCGACGGAATAAAAAACGAATGTCTTTGATAAAACCTAAATCGAACATGCGATCGGCTTCATCTAACACCACAGATTCAATTTTGCTTAGATCAATAAGACCTTGCTTATAATAATCTATAATACGTCCGGTTGTGCCAATGACTATGTCTGCACCAGCTTCAAGCTGCTCTGTTTGCGCTTGATAACCTTCGCCTCCATAAATTAAAGCCAGCTTTAAACCTGTATGTTTTGCTAATAAAGCTGCGTCGTTATGAATTTGTACAACCAGTTCACGCGTAGGGGCTAGTATTACGGCGCGAATTTGTTTTGAAGTCCTGTCCTGTGGGGCTTGGTTAGACATTAAATGGTTGAACATTGCCACCAAAAAAGCCATAGTTTTGCCCGTACCAGTCTGTGCTTGACCCGCAACATCTCCGCCTGCCAATGCAACTGGCAAGCTCTGAGCCTGAATAGGTGTACAGTGTTTATAGTTAGCTTCAGCTAACGCTTGGTGAACACTTGCATGCAAATTTAATGATGCAAATTCAACCTGTGATAAGTGAGTTTGTATTGTCATAGTTGCTCAAGCATATCAGTTTCAGCTTGCAAAAAGAATCCGAATAGATTAAAAAAACAGTCTGTTTTATTCTCAACGGTTTTAGCCGCAAAATTTGGAGAAATTAATGAGCTCTGATGCCATTTTAACTTTATCAGACGCAAGCTTTGAGTCTGATGTATTAAACTCTGAAAAGCCAGTATTAGTAGATTTTTGGGCAGAATGGTGTGGTCCTTGTAAAATGATCGCGCCTATTTTGGATGAAGTTGCTAACGACTACGCGGACAAAGTAACAGTAGGTAAATTAAATATTGACCAAAACAACGCTTCACCAGCTAAATATGGTGTGCGTGGTATTCCTACTTTATTATTGTTCAAATCAGGTAGTGTTGCTGCTACTAAAGTTGGTGCTTTATCAAAGACTCAACTTAAGCAATGGTTAGACGAAAACCTATAATTTTAGGTTAGCTAATCACTAGAAAATTGAAGCTCTAGAAAAAAGAGCTTCTTTTTTCTGGATCTATTTAATTTTAAGTGCTACCTTATTTTTTAGTTGTTACTTATTCGAAGTGCAACGTCTAATTATTTTTCCCTGTTAATCCTAATCAAGCAAGTACTGTTTCAGCCAGTCTCTGAGATAAGAACCCACCAATATGAACTTAACGGAACTTAAAAACAAACCTATTAACGAATTGGTCCAGCTAGCCGAGTCTATGGGACTCGAAAACATGGCGCGTTTACGTAAACAAGACATAATTTTTGCAATCTTGAAAAAGCATGCCAAAAGTGGCGAAGACATCTTTGGTGATGGTGTGCTTGAGATTTTGCAGGATGGATTTGGCTTTTTGCGTTCAGCAGACTCGTCTTTCTTAGCCGGTCCAGATGACATTTACGTATCACCTTCACAAATTCGTCGTTTCAATTTGCGCACAGGTGATTCTATCGCGGGTAAAATTCGTCCACCAAAAGAAGGTGAGCGTTATTTTGCATTATTAAAAATTAACCAAGTTAACTTTGATAAGCCTGAAAACTCGCGCAATAAGATTTTATTTGAAAACTTAACTCCGCTACACGCCAACGAGCGTATGGTGATGGAGCGTGGTAACGGTAGTACCGAAGATATTACTGCACGTGTTTTAGATTTAGCTTCACCAATTGGTAAAGGCCAACGTGCCTTGGTTGTTGCTCCGCCAAAAGCGGGTAAAACCATGTTACTACAAAACATTGCACAATCTATTTCAGCTAACCACCCAGAATGTGTGTTAATGGTGTTGTTAATTGACGAGCGCCCTGAAGAAGTTACTGAAATGCAACGTTTGGTTAATGGTGAAGTGGTTGCTTCAACATTCGACGAACCTGCTAGCCGTCACGTGCAAGTTGCCGAAATGGTGATTGAAAAAGCTAAACGTTTAGTTGAGCACAAAAAAGACGTCGTGATTCTTCTTGATTCAATCACTCGTCTAGCACGTGCGTACAACACTGTCATTCCTTCATCTGGTAAGGTATTAACAGGTGGTGTAGACGCAAATGCATTACACAAACCTAAACGTTTCTTTGGTGCTGCGCGTAATGTAGAAGAAGGTGGTAGTTTAACTATTATCGCAACTGCGTTAATTGATACCGGCTCTAAAATGGATGAAGTTATCTACGAAGAGTTTAAAGGTACAGGTAATATGGAAATACACTTAAACCGTAAGATTGCGGAAAAACGTGTATTCCCAGCTATCGACTTCAACCGCTCAGGCACGCGTCGTGAAGAGTTATTAACTTCACAAGAAGAGCTACAAAAAATGTGGATCTTACGTAAGATAGTGCATGAAATGAGTGAAACTGACGCAATGGAATTCTTAATTGATAAATTGTCTATGACAAAAACCAATGATGAATTCTTCGATGCGATGAAACGCCAAAAAGGTAGTTAATCAGCGACATATCGCGTTAACTAAATAGTTTCAAAATGGCTGATGCAATGCTAAATTTTTAGTTATTGCATCGGCCATTTTTCGTTATTGCGATTAACCGCGATAATCACGACTCATAAAGGAATTCTTTCAATGCCGCTTCCGCTCAATGTTAATGTATTGCAGCCAATTGACCGCCTAAAATTTTTTGTTGAACGCCAATTAATTAAAGGCGCTGGTTATCAATTATTTGTGATAATTGGTGTGATTGCTTTGGTGTCTATGGTCGGTGGCTTTTTGTTGGCACCTATTAGTGGGCATGAAAGTAACTTAGCCGAGGATATTTGGTGGGCGTTTTTGCGTTTAACCGATCCGGGTTATTTAGGTGATGATGAAGGGGCGTGGAAGCGTATAGTTTCAACCTTATTAACCTTGTGTGGTTACGTGCTATTTATGGGTACACTGGTTGCGATAATGACCCGTTGGTTAATTGCATTTATGGAGCGGCTTGAACAAGGGTTAACACCTGTTTCGATTAAACAGCATATCGTCATTTTAGGCATGAGTACTCGAGTTGTGCCTATTATTCGGGAATTATTGGGTGTTGAGGTTAATCGAAGCTTTTACAAAAAGCAGCACAAAGAGAAAAATCCAACTCTGGTGTTATTGGCCGAAGAAGCCAATGCTGTTATTCATCAACAATTATTAGCCGAAGTATCACTGCCAGCTAAATGGTCGCGCCAATTAATTTTGCGTTCTGGTAATGCACTGCAAAGTGAAGCCATTCACAGGGCCGCTTGTTTACAGGCTTCAGCGGTTATTTTATCCAACAAATACCAAAGATCAGATTCACTGGTCACGACAGATGTGGAAACGATAAAAAGTTTATTAACCCTAAATGTATTGGCTAAAGGCGCAAACCAATTTCCGCGTTTAGTGGTTGAACTAGATGATGTGCGCCATACCAAGCTGGCGAAAAAATCTTATGAAGGTCAAGCTAATATAGTTGTAACCGACCAAACCATCAGTCGATTAATGGCACAATGTGCAGTCGCACCAAATTTGTTAAAGGTGTATACCCATTTACTCAATAGCCAAAATCAAGGGCGCTTTTTTATCAAAGACGCTAGTTCTCATATAGGGAAAGCCCTGACGGAAGCGCGTTTGTACCACAAAAACGCCATTCTAGTTGGTTTTATTGACAAAACTAGCCAGAGCTTTAATTTGGCTGTGGGCGAACAAGCAAAACATCGAATTGTCCCGAGTGATAGCTTAGTTTATGTTGCATCGAATGTGAGCCAATTAGAGCCGACTATCCAGCCAGCTCGGCCAACAGTATTGCCGAACAAAACTAAAGTTAAAACCAACAATAAAGAGGTTAAACCGCGCAAAAAACTTTTGCTGTTAGGTTGGAACCGTCGTGTACCTAACATTATCCATGAGCTTGATAGCTACACTAATGAAAGTTTTGATGTGACTTTAGTCTCGACTATGTCTGCGCAAGTACGTCAGCAAGAAATTAATAAATTGGGCAAATTCAGTTCACGCATTAATTTAACTTTACAAGAAGCTGACTACATGATGGAAAACGAAGTCAGACAGTTTAGCCCGCAGGAGCAGGATATTATCTTGTTGGTCTATAGTGATAGGTTAGATTCAGCCGAAGAGGCGGATGCGCGCGTATTAGTTGGTTCCATGGCGCTCGATGAAGTGCTAGAGCAATATCCAAACCGTCCACACGTGTTGATTGAATTGAGCGATCCGTCAAATGAAAACTTTTTGGAGCACTCTAAAACCGATACTTTTATTACGCCTTTATTGATGAGCCATTTGTTATCTCAAATTGCGTTAATTCCTGAGCATCAAGTTTTGTTTGATACTTTAATGGAAGCAGAAGGAGTTCAAATTTACCTTAAGCCACTGGGTAATTACACCGACAAACAAATGCTCAAAGTTGAAGAGCTGCAGCCAATTGTCGAAAGCCATAACGAGTTGTTATTAGGTGTTTTCCAAGCAGAAGCGACTGAACAAGCGATTTTACTTAACCCGGCAATTGAGCGAAGGATATCCTCGCTGTCGAATGATTTATTAATTGTGATAGGCGAATAAACGAATAAAAATTAAACATTTAAACTGTTAGCTGCAAAAATTGCTGGCAGTTTTTATTTAGATAGCTAGAATCACAAGTCTGCATTGCGCGTCTGTAGCTCAGCTGGATAGAGTAGGTGGCTTCGAACCACTTGGTCGGGAGTTCGAATCTCTCCAGGCGCGCCAGCCTTTCACTTCAACTTTTTGTATTTAAAGGTTTTTATTGTTTGGGTTTTGAGCTGATACCCTTAGTTATACCCTAATTATGTTTTTTGGCCTTGAAATTTGCGTTGATATTCAGCTTTAATTAACTGCTCAATATATGGTTTATTTTCCATCTTATCGTTGAATGTTAGGGCTTCTAGCATGTCAGCCAACTCTTTTTTTAATTTAAAGTTTAGATATTGATATTCATGCTGATTTTTTCTATAGACTTTTTGTGCCCACATCTTTTTTATTTTTATAAGCATTAGGTCATGTGTGTCTTTACTCTTAATATATAACGCGTCTAGGAAGTTAACTACCGAATAGTACTGTTCTTTTGTGTTCGTTGGCGCTATTAATGCGGGCAATAAGCTATTGTAGTTTTTATGATTGTATATATAACTCCATAGCTCAGAGCATTGTTCTATATTGTTGCTATCTTGCTTGTGATTCGAATTTCACGTGATTGTTGTTAACCTATGAAATCTGATAAGTTAGGTGGGCAGATATTGACGCCTTTGGATCACTAATTTACTTGGATCGTCTATCCGCGTTATTCATTTATTTATTCGAATATTATGAGATTATTAAATCTGAAGATAGAGCGGAAGTACGATTCTATTTTAGCTGAAAAATTTTGCGTTTGCTAAGTTGGAGCATCTTTTGCAGAGCTGCAAAGTGTTGGTTGAATAATTCATCAAACCTGCCATTTTCAATTATTGCACTTAAACCATTCGTAATATCCAGAGCAAGTATGGGATCAACCGGAGTAACATAAAAGTAAACGGGTAAATCAGTCTGGAGTATAATGCTTTCTTCAATCGCCATGTTTGGATATAGCGCTTTACGAGCATCGAATTCGTTTAGTACTTCACTTACACCACGAGGAAAATAATCAAACCTGTCTTTTGCTAACATTTTGAATAATCCCTCATAACTAGAGCTAGTCACTACATTGAACTGGTGGTGTTGAAAAATTGCTGTTACTGACCAAGTATGCCCTGCACCTAATCTAAGTTTTTTGAGCTCTTCAACTGACTCTATTTTGCTAAATTGTAGTTGGTTCTGTCGGTTTATTAGCAGTACGCGTTGCCCCATTAAGCCTTTTAATATGGGGTGTTTTACTACTATTAACGACGCTTCCCAATCTGTACGAGCTGCTGC
Source organism: Catenovulum agarivorans YM01 (assembly GCF_000281085.1). Taxonomy (GTDB): domain Bacteria; phylum Pseudomonadota; class Gammaproteobacteria; order Enterobacterales; family Alteromonadaceae; genus Catenovulum; species Catenovulum agarivorans. Next base: position 38,559 of record NZ_JH767522.1, on the reverse strand, counting down.
CCACATAACTTGTACACTTCTTCCCTGCTGCATTTGTTTTGCTGCTCTTGCTTCGTCCACTCGCTCACTATAGCTAATCTTGTATGTGCTTGGTGCTGCCAGTTCGAGAGCTTCGTGCAAAAGAGCACTTGCATAGTTTCCACTGACATCAATTGGGGAGCTTGTTGGTGTTACAAGAACAATGTCTTTCGAAATGGCGAGTGAGGGTGTTAGCCATGCAACTAAAAGCAAACTAAGTGCTGGGCTAAGGTGGAGGAAGTCATTAAACCCTGCTTTTGTCGCTGACACTATAAACCCCCTAGTTTAAGGTGATAATCTGTCACCTAAAGATTGTTAGGTGGCTTAATTTGGTCCCTCACAAGTTGATCTACAATAAAACCTAGCACATACCAGACCGAATTCAAATAAAAACCACATGGGGATAGCAAGTAGTGATTGCGAAATTATGTCTGGAGGCGTCAACAACATACCAGCAATAAAAGCGCCAACCACAACAAAGCGGCGTTTTTCGGCAATAGCCGCTGGTGTTGATATACCTGTCCAAACTATCAAGATAATTGCGATAGGTATTTGAAATGAAATGCCAAAAGCAAAAAACAACTTGAGCACAAAGTCTAAATAACTGTTGATATCGGTTGATACTGTGACACCTTCTGGTGCTGTACCGACAAAAAACTGAAAAGCTAAAGGAAACACCACAAAATAAGCGAACGCTATACCGCTATAAAACAGCAGAGAAGAACTAAACATTAGAGGAGCGACTAAGCGTTTTTCATCCTTATATAAGGCAGGGGCAATAAAAGCCCAAATATGATAAAGCGTATATGGCATGGCGGCAAAAATAGACAATACCATGGTTAACTTAAACGGCGTTAAAAATGGAGTGGCCACGCCTGTTGCTATCATGCTGCTATTTTCGGGCAGTGCTTGCAGCAGTGGCTGCGCAGTCCACGAGTAAATGTTGTTTGCAAACCCGACCATAACAATAAAAATTATCAGCACAGTTAATATTATCTTTAATAACCGATTTCTAATCTCAATCAAATGGCTAATCAGAGGTTGTGATTTGTTCATAACTTGCCTGCGCTTTGAGTTGAGCCACTCGCTTTTACATGTTCTGAGTTGTTTAGGTCGGTACTCTCTTGGTCATGTGAGTTTCTTTTATCTTCATTCAGTCCCAAAGCCTCTTTGCATTTGGCTTCGCTGAGTTGCTGCTGCAATTCATTCACCTTTAGTTCATGATTTAACTCAGCTTTAAGGTTGTTTGCTGTTTGGCGAACATTATGAATGACAGATGTTACGCTGCGAATTGCACTCGGTAGTCTATCTGGGCCTAACACTGTGAGTCCAACAACACCTATTATAACTAGCTCCCAAAAACCAATATCTAACATACTAAACTACTCGTGCTTGGTGGTTTTAAGGGAGTCGGCTAGGGTAGCGTCTACCTTAGCAGAGGACGGTTCAGTAACATTAGACGTTATGCCTGGAGTTAAATTATTGGTGTATTGTGCCGAATTTTGCTCATCTCCATCATATTCTTTTTTGAAGCCTCTAATCGCGGCGCCTAAATCGCCACCTAAGTTTTTTAATTTTTTTGTACCAAACAATAGTACAACTATGACCAATACAATAACGAGTTGCCACATACTGATACCACCTAACATAAGGAACTCCTAAGTTTTGCTTATAAAAAAATCTACAAGGTGCAAGCTACACGGCTAAACAACCCCAATCATGTAAGAAGTGCCGCATACTTTCGTGAGCGGCACCATTTTTCGACTATCAAGCTAAAAACACTTATTCAAATTGCTCTTGGTAGTCATTGCCACTGACATTGTTGCCCATCCAACCATGCACTTGGGTCATATAGTCTTTGGATGTGGACATCATTGCCGAAACAATGGCGCCGCTGGTTTGATTGTTGTCAAATTCTTTTGTGTGGAAAGGGGCGTAAAATACATTGCCTGTGACTGTGCATTCTTGTGGTCGTTTTTCTACATTAGCGTCGCCACTGAAGCGCAACCAGCCTTGTTGAACAATATTGGTTCGAGTTGAAGCCCCGGTGTAATAAAAACCATTGTTGGCAACGCGTACATCTCGGCTTTTAGTGCGTATTTTGACCGGAGACCCCGATATATTCATAATGGTATTGTCTAACACTCTAGTTCTTGCTGAATCTGCAACATAGAAGGCGTGATACCTGTCATAGACATTCCCTCCGGTTTTAGTCTCGTGGTAAGGCGCTATATGGTTATTTTTCATAATGTTGTTCGTAATAATCACATCATCTGAACGTCTTACTTGAATGACCGAACCGCCAAAAATAGGTAGTTTATTTACTACGGTTGTTTCTTCTGGGTAATAGTAACTACCATTTTCAGTAAACAAACAGTCTTGTATTGTTAGTGTATTGCCCATATCAGGGCGATATGAGAATAAATAGATTGGATAAATTTGCCATCTTTTTAAATGTAAGTTTTCAAACACTACGGTTTTTTTACAGTTTGCATCTACGCCAATACAAGAAGCAGCCTGATTGTCTTTTACATAACCGCCATTGCCAAGTACAGCGAGCTCGTCGTTGTCATATGTACTCACCAGTAAGTGTTTATCTAAATCCCAAGTGAAAGCGAATTTTTCTTTTTTTACCGCTTCTAACCTATTGCTGAGTGTAGTGCTGGTCATTGGATTTTCATTGTTTTGAAATGTATCGCCGCCTTTAAGCAATATAACAAAGCCAGGTTCAGACAAGTTTGATTGACAAATTTCTTTGGCTCGGTTTAATGTTTTCACTGCGTGGGTGTGCGGAAAGCCATCATTAGCATCATCACCGGTAGACGATGAAACATAAATTTTTAAGCATTGAGAAAATATTGAATCGTTTCTAACGCGGGCCTCACGTTGTTGGTCTGCTATATTGACTTTTCTGAGTAATTTTTGAATTTTAAGACCTAGATGAGTAGGAGGAATTGCTTCAGTGGTTGCTTTTAAAGTTATACCCGTGATGTATTGATCTTCCGGTGCCTTAGCAAAATCGCCACTTGGGAGGTCTGCGTCGCCTCCATTTTCCACACGTCCGACTTTTAACTTCTCAGGGAATGGTGCAGTGTGTAAAGATACGTCATATAACTTGCCATCTGCGCTAATTTTTATACCAGTTAGAATATGGCCATCTGGTAAGGTTACTTCATGGTTTGATTTTTTGCTTTTGCCAATAACAATACTGGTGCCAAGAGATGCTTTATCAATAATGGGTCTTGATTTTGTTGCAATTTTGATATTTGAAGCTTTAGGAATACGTACTCTAACTTGAGTTATTCCCCAACCTTGATTCCCTTTTACGATTAAATCTGAGGTTTTGTTGTTGTATTCTCTGAACTCATTAACTAAGTCAACCGCATAAACACTGCGGGAAAATCCAATAGATGTGCAAACCGCAGTAGCCACCGCAGAGGCAACAGCACCTTTAACAAATTGTCGTCTATTAATGCTCATAGCAAAATACCTTTTGTTGTTTGTGTAGATGATATGTAACCGCTTAAAATTTGTAATTTGTGTGTTATTCAAACTGCTCTTGGTAGTCATTGCCACTGACATTGTTGCCCATCCAGCCATGTACTTGGGTCATATAGTCTTTTGATGTCGACATCATCGCAGAAACAATTGCGCCTTCAGTTTGATTGTTGCTAAATTCATCTGTGTGGAATGGGCCGTAAAATACGTTGCCAGTAACGGAGCATTCTTGTGGCCGTTTTTTTGGATTAGATTCGCCACTAAATCTTAACCAACCTTGTTGTACTATGTTGGTTCGGGTTGAAGTTCCGGCATAATAAAAAGCATTGTTGCTCACTCGAACATCTCTACTTTCGTAGCGTATTTTGACTGGTGAGCCAGAGGTGTTCATTATGGTGTTGTCTAAAACTCGGGTTCTTGTGGCATCGGCAATGTAGAAGGCGTGATATCTATCATAAACATTGCCACCGGTTTTTTTCTCGTAATATGGCGCAATATGATTATCTTTCATTATGTTATTAGCAATAATCACATCGTCAGAACGCCTGACTTGTATAATTGCACCACCAAATATAGGCAGTTTGTTTACTATGGTTGTTTCATCAGGGAAATAATAACTACCATTTTCGGTAAAGACGCAGTCTTGTATGATGAGTGCATTACCAGTCGTGGGACGGTAACCGTATAAATAAAAGGGGTAAATTTGCCATCTTTTGAAATGTAAGTTATCAAATATCACGGTTTTTTTGCAGTTGCCATCTACACCAATAGCAGAAGATGCTTGGTTGTCTTTTACATAACCACCATTACCAATTATTGCCAGCGAATCGTTACCATATGTCCCCATTAACAAGTGTCTATTTAGATCCCAGATAAAGGCGAATTTTTCTTTTTTCACCGCCTGTAATCGCTTATCGAGTCTAACACTGGTCATGGGCATGTCATTGTTATTAAAGGTATCGCCACCTCTAAGCAAAATTGCAAAACCAGGTTTAGATAAATTGGATTGGCAAATTTCTTTGGCTCTATTTAAAGTTCTTACTGGCTTGTTTGGCTCTAAGCCATCATTTGTGTCATTCCCCAATGAGGACGAAACATAAATCTTCAAGCATTTAGAAAGCATTGAGTCACTTTCAATAAGTGCATTGCGCTGTTGATCCGCAATATTGACTTCTCTTAATAACTTTTGAACTGTAAGGCCTAAATGAGTCGGCGGGGGCGCACCAGTTGTTGCTTTTAATGTAATACCCTTGATGTATTGGCCGTCAGCCGCTTCGGCAAAAGTGCCCGTTGTTATGTTGTCTCCACCATTAACTGTAGTGCCAACAAATAACTTTTGTGGGAACGGGCTTGTGTGTAAAGACACATCATATAACTTGCCGTCTGCGCTAATTTTTATACCTGTTAAAACATGTCCTGTAGGTATTAATACTTTATGGTTTGACAATCTACTTTTGCCAATAACTATACTTTCTCCAAGTGACCCCCCATTTAAAATGGGGCGAGATTTTGTGGCTATTTTTATACTAGAAGCGCCAGGAATATTTACTGTAACTTGGGTAATACCCCATCCTTGATTGCCTTTTACAATTAAATCCAAGGTTTTGTTGTTGTTTTCACTAAACTCATTGATCAAATTAATTGCATAAACACTACGGGAAAATCCAATAGATGCGCAAACTGCAGTAGCTACTGCTGTCGCCACTGCACCTTTTACAAAGTTTCGTCTAGTCATGGTCATAGGTAAATACCTTGGTTGTGGTTGAAACACTATCAATGGCGATGAGTCAACAATGGGGTTGTTAAACGTTTCTATTAGATAGAGGCTTTTCGTTTTGTATTGATTGATTTGCTACTGCAAAATCGGAGTCATCTTGGTTGGTGCTATCTTGAGCTTTATATTCGTTTTTAAAGCCTTTTAATGCCGCACCTAAATCACTGCCAATGTTTTTAAATTTCTTTGTACCAAACAGTAAAACGACAATGACTAATATAATGGCGAGTTGCCATATACTGATACTACCTAACATAGTTGGCTCCTTAGGTAATGGGTTGTAACAAGGTTGGAATGCTCGTGATGTAATGCCGTTTACACGTGTAAACGGCATAAATATTTAGCGTTTTAAATTGACGCGTTATTCAAACTGCTCTTGATAATCATTACCGCTGACATTGTTGCCCATCCAACCATGAACCTGTGTCATATAGTCTTTGGATGTAGACATCATTGCCGAAACAATGGCGCCACTGGTTTGATTATTATTAAAGTCATCTGTGTGGAATGGAGCATAAAACACGTTGCCAGTAACTGTGCAGTCTTGCGGTCGTTTTTCTATATTGTAGTCACCACTGAATCGCAACCAGCCTTGTTGTACTATGTTGGTTCGGGTTGAAGTTCCCGCGTAATAAAATCCATTATTGCTTACCCGCACATCTCTACTGTTTGTGCGTATTTTCACGGGTGAACCGGAAGTATTCATTATGGTATTGTCAAATACTTGGGTTCTGAGTGAATCTGCGATATAGAAGGCATGATACCTATCGTAGACATTACCGCCTGTATTGGTTTCATGATACGGAGCAATATGATTATCTTTCATAATGTTGTTAGCAATAATCACATCATCTGAACGTCTTACTTGAATAATTGAGCCGCCAAATACAGGCAAATTGTTGACGATAGTGGTTTCATCTGGGAAATAATAAGTACCGTTTTCAGTAAACAAACAGTCCTGTACCGTCAGTGTATTGTCTAAATCTGGACGATACGAATATAAATAAATTGGGTAAATTTGCCACTTTGTAAAATGGAGGTTTTCAAATACCACGGTTTTTTTACAGTTTGCATCTACGCCAATACAAGAAGCAGCCTGATTGTCTTTTACATAACCGCCATTGCCAAGTACAGCGAGATTGTCGTTGTTATAGGTGGTTATTAATAGGTGTTTGTCTAGATCCCAAGTGAAAGCGAATTTTTCTTTTTTCACCGCTTGCAAGCGATCTGTAAGTATCGCACTGGTCATTGGATTATCGTTATTTTTAAAGGTATCACCGCCTTTAAGTAAAATAACAAAGCCCAGCTCCGATGTATTTAACTGGCAAATTTCTTTGGCTCGATTTAAGGTTTTTACTGGTGTACTTTGCAATAGGCCATCATTGGCATCATCACCATTTGATGAAGACACATGGATTTTTAAGCACTGAGAAAATATGAGGTCATCTCTAACTCGTGCAACTAGATTTTGATTAGCAATGCTGGTTTTTCTTAATAATTTCTGAACTTTAAGACCCAAATGCGTAGGAGATGTAGCGCCAGACGTATCCTTCAATGTGATACCCGTAATGTATTCATCATCAGCAGCTTTGGCAAATGAACCGCTCGGTAGATCTGTATCTCCACCATTTACAATGCTGCCAACCTCCAATCCAGCTGGGAATGGAGCCGTATTTAATGCCACATCATATAACTTTCCGTCAGCGCTAATTTTTATACCCGTTAGGACATGCCCATTAGGTACAGATATTTCGTGGTTGGAAATTCTACTTTTACCAATCACTAAACTGGTACCAAGTGAACCGCCATTTACAATTGGCCGTGATTTAGTAGCGATTTTAACTGTAGAAGCACCGGGAATGCGGACTTTAACCTGAGTTATTCCCCATCCTTGATTTCCGTTTACAATTAAGTCAGGGGTGTTGGTGTTGTATGCACTAAATTCATGGTTTAAATCAAGTGCGTAGGCACTGTTAGAAAAGCCAATAGAAGCGCAAACTGCGGTTGCTACAGCTGTAGCAACCGCACCTTTCACAAATTCTCGTCTATTAATGGACATAGTAAATACCTCTAGTTGTGTATGTTAGTTGTATGTATGTTTTGTGGGTTTAAGCTACTTGCTTAATGTGCTTACACATAAGGCTAGCGCCCGCTCTGTTGAGACAAAGCGGGCACCAGTTGAAGATGATTAGAATCTAATATCGACTCCGACTCGCATAGTGCGACCAAATTCACCACGTCGATTAACTAATCGCCCAGATCTTTCATCGCCAGTGAAATAACGTTGAGCTGTTTCATTTGTGATGTTTTGGATGTTGCCAAATACTCTAAGCTTTTTGCTTATGTCGTAACGTGCTGATATCCCTAAATTAAACGCAGGTTCATCGTAGACAGTTCGTTCAGGAACATCTGCATTGATCTCAACTAAACGTTCCGTGCGATATTTAGCTGATAGTTGAACATTGAATTTATCAACTTCGTAAATGAGCGCCATATTACCGATAAAATCAGCTTGCCCCAGTAGCGACATCTTGGCTCCGTTTGCGATAAATGGTGAGCTGGTTTCACCATCAATAAACGCCAAATTTGCGGTCACTAAAAAGTTATCAAATGGTGCTGGAAGACTTTTAAATTGGTAGCGACCATTTAGTTCTGCACCAAACAACTTAGCACTAGTGGCATTAACAGGTTTAATGAACTCAGTTGCAGCTAAGCCTGTTAGTGGGTCTACCTCACTTCCACCTAACAATGGAAACAGTTCCGAGTTACTTGTAGATACACGGATAATGTAGTCTTTGATGTCCTTATAGTAGAAAGAAGCGGTTAAACTTGATTCTGCAGACGGATACCAACCCAGATTAAAGTCAATTTGATTGGCAATTTGTGGTTTTAAGAATGGATTACCACCCTCAGTTTTAATTGTGTAGTTTTCACGATTAGAGCAGACAGAGTAGGTGTTGTCTTCAAAGGTAAAACTGGTATAGCCAGAACATTCATTACTCACATCAGCACTTTGTTCTAGAAATTCATAAGTTTCTTCGATTATGCCGTTGGCCTCGCCAAAGCCTGGGCGAACTTGGCCTTTTGAAAGACTCAATCTTGCAACCACTTCGTCAGAATAATCATATCTAATATGCACTGCTGGAAAATAATTATCGTAGCTGTGGCGGTATGTTTCAAAGGCTGATGTGTCAGCTAGATCTTCCGTGATTATTTCGTCATTTTGATCTGACTCAGGGTTTAATCTGTCTAATCTAATAGAGCGATCGGTTAAGCCTGTAGCTGAATATTGAGTTTTTTCGTAGCGAACACCAGCGATAACTTCAAGCTCTGGTAATAACTCAACAGATAACATGGCGTATGCTGCGTCAGTATCTTCACCAGCTTGATAATCTTCGGTGGTTGCGTCTGGCTCGATACCCACAGCTGCACGTGCGGTTTCTAAGTATTCTCTGGCAAACTCTATAGTTGGAAATACTGCACCACCAGGTATACCACCGTTGATGTCAAAACCTGTTTCTGGCACGAAGGTAGGTAAGCCATCTAATGTTGTTGGTATACCTAAGCTTTCAATAGCTTCTTTTTCTTCGTTAGTGTTAATGGATTCAAATCTGGCACCACGACTGTAGCCACGTTCACGCTCACGGGATTTTATACCAGCTTTAAATGTGGCAAAGCTATCACCAATATAAAAGTCATGTTGTAAATCAATGTTAAATGAGTTTATTTCGTCATGGCGGGTCTCTCGGACCGCACCTATTTGTACTAACTCGAAATCTGCTGGTGTTGGCACAAATGTATAATCAATTTTATCTGGCTTATCAAAATCACCTGTACCTAAAAATGTATATTCTGCATCGGTTGCGCTCCAGGTCGCATCGACGATTGTGTCGCGAAGAATCCAGGTACCACGTCGTGCTTGACCAAATTCAAAATCATTAGTTGAGTGGTCAACGGCAAAACTCAGTTTCCAATCATCGTTACCAAATAGATAATCGCCCTCAAAATGAATCGCTTGAGTTGTTTCTTTAGTGGGGACGAAGAACATTTGGCGCTCAATATTTACGTCACTAAATATGCCGTGACCTTTTTCGCTTTCTATTGTTTCGCTGTCACTTGCACCTCGCAACGCAACTTCTTGCTGTACACGAATATCATCATCGTCTAGTGTTCCGTAGATACCGGATAGTTGAAGACGCCATGCATCATTAGGCTCAAAATCCAACACTAATGTGCCGCCTACACGTTCACGTGAGCCTCGCTCCATTCGTTGGTCTAGCTCTTGGATGGCCCAAATAACTTGCTCGTCATCTGCGATGTTATCTTGTTTTTGTTCTGCGCTTAGGGTTTTTTCAATACCGTTTCCTGAGGTTGAGCGTAATTGGTCACCTTGTACTGCAAAGTCTGAGTAACTTACTGCAGCAGCAATACCAAAACGACTATCGCCGGAGTTGAAGATTTTGGTAAAGTCAGCACGAATGTCTGGATCGAATTGTTCTGCTAATTCTTTATATTGAGTTCGTAAAGAAATATTTGCCGAAGAGCCTTTTCCACGTCTAAATGCAGATAAAGGTCGTAAGTCTACTTTGGCACCAAGTGAATCGTGATCTGTATCTGGTAATAATGTTTTACCGACGGAAACTTCTTGGAATAAGTCGCCTGGTACAACATCTAACGCAACCGAGCGTTTTCCGTTTGGATCAGATGCACCTAATTGAGCATTATTGATAGTGACTTGAACAAATGCTGGTTGTAGGCCTCGAACTGAAATAAAGCGTCCTTCACCTTCTTCACCCTCTACTGCTACACCTGCTAGACGAGAGAGTGATTCAGCTAAGGTTTGATCTGGGAAACTACCAACATCATCGGCTGTCATTACTGTAACCACGTTTTTAGCGGTTCTTTCAATTTGAGCTGCAGCATGCAATTGTCTGCGCAGACCAGTAACTTCAATTGTTTCTATTGATTGCTCTTCAGCTTTTGTTTCGTCTTGTGCCATAGCTGCAGTTGAAAGCCCCGCAAAGTTTGCACACAGTATTGTCGATATACACCAAGATAATTTGTTACGTGTTTTGTTCATTTGTTGCTACCCGTTGTTACTGTTTTTAATTGGTTCGTTACATAAATTTAAACTTTTTCGACCCTGTCGCAACAATACGGGGGTTGGAGAACGGTTAATAACATATTGTTAACGCTAAGTTACCTGTTAATACCACAACGGTTAGCAATTTTATTTATTTACCGATAAAATGGTGATTTTTGTAAGTAATTGAATTTAAATGCAAGTTTTTATTTTTGTCCCTATGGTATCTAGAAGAAATATCACTAAATATTAGACGTCCTAATATGAAAAAGCCAATGCAATTACATTAAATGGACGTTGGTCATATTTGATAATCCAGCTGTTTTCAGGATAATAATGCATCCAGCTTAACACTTACACAGGACTGGGATTTCGGTCGAAAAGTAAAAGAACTGTTATAATTAGATTTGTGTTTAACTTATCCAAGCTAATTGTTAGGCACGTATTTTTAACTAACTACATACGTTTTCCTGTCTAATGCTTAATTAGCTGCTTAGCTGCGTATCGATGAAACTTGTATATAGAACCATAGGGCTATGCCATGACCGATCGTTTTAATGGGAGCGACGACCCGATTGCAATAGAAGCATCGCGTCTTTTAGAAGCTAAACAATTTACTAAATCAGCAATTTTTACAAAATTATTTGTTTATTTGGTGAATTCAACTTTAAACAATGAGGTGCCCAAAGAAATTTCTATTGGTGTTGAAGTTTTTGGAAAAGACACAAGTTATGATCCATCGAATGATTCTTTGGTTAGAGTTTATGTACATAAACTCAGAAAAAAAATTGATGATATCTATAACGCCGACAAGGAGCGTCAAATAAGTGCCCGCCTGTCTATTCCCAAAGGTGGCTATGAAGTGATTTTAACCCCAACAGATCAAGTTGAAGCTACAGAGACTCGTTGGGGGTTGTCTGATATCAAACAAATTCACAGACGGACATGGATTATTATTGCTTTGAGTGTCTTGCTGCTTTTGTCATGGACGAGCAATTTTTTGCAATATTCGAATAAACCTACGATGAATAATCCAGCAAATCTATTTTGGTCTGAATTTGGCAAAAACAAAAAATTAACTTATGTTGTTTTGGGGGATTTATATTTGTTCCATTACAGGGAACCAAATTCTAACGTAAGATTCTTGGCCAGAAACCCAAAAGTAAACTCTGATGAAGGGTTTACTCATTGGTTGAAAGAATTCGATGAAAGTTCGGGAAATATCAGCAAAACTTCCAACCGTTTTTTAATGCAATCTTCCGCGTATACACTGACTAAAGTGACCAAAATGTTGGAACTTAACGGTATTAAATATGAGATAACAACATTGTCTGATCTTGATCCAAAAGTATTACGTGATACTAACTTCATTTATTTAGGTATGTATAAAACCATGGGGATATTAGGGAGCTATTTTGAAACTTCCAATTATTTTTGTGAAGAGGATTGTCAAAAGTCATTGTCGGATAAAAATCAAAACAAATATCGAAGGGTTGGTAATGTGCAAGGAGAGCATATGGACTTCGGCGTAGTTGCAAAACTTAATCGCGATAATGGTACTTTAGGGCTGTTTTTGACCGGGTTTACTGACACTGGCATCATGCAAGCAACTCGGGCTGTAACTTACGCTAGTGACTTTGAGATATTAAAGAATGCACTTGAAGCAAATAGTTTAAATTTGCAAGCTAGTTTCGATGTGCTTTATGAAGTAAATGGTTATGACTATGCTGATTATAAGAGTGAAATTAAGCAGGTATTAGAGATTTCTGAAGGCGCACTTTAAAACAGAGCTTGGGTAGATAATGTTGGTTCTACCCAAGCCTGTTGTTAGGTTAGTTTATGCGTGGTGGAAGTTTGGTTTGGTCAAACTTCACGCCGCTGTGTAGATCGGTATTGTTGTGTCTACGGCGTTCACTTGGCGGAAAGTCATTGGTTTCTGCAAGCCACTTGTCGAGCGCTTTTGTTAGCTCAGCTTGAATGGCTGCATATTTAGCCTGCCCTGCTAAGTTGTTCAATTCATACGGGTCATTTTCAACATCATAAAGCTCATATTCTGCCCGTGGCATTTCAAATAACCTAGCTTGTGCTTTGGTTAGTTGTTGGTTGTTTCGTGCTTTAATTAAACTTAAGTAAGAAGGACTGTCACCGATATCAGATGCGGTGCCGTGTGGGTGTTCAAGGTAAGCATTACGAATTAATTTATATCTATGGTTTCTAACACCTCGCATATGCTCGTCGATATTGTGCCAGTTACGTTCAAAAAATACATAATCTCGCGGTGCTGGGTTACCTTCAACTAAACCTTTAATTGGCGTACCTTGCATGCTTGCAGGCTGCTTAATGCCCACTAAGTCTAATAAGGTTGGCGCAAGGTCGATAACACTGATTAAGGCATCACTCGATTTACCTGCAGGCATTTTAGCAGGCCATTGCATAACCCAAGGGGTTTTGACGCCACTATCATATAGTGAACCTTTTTCTCGTGGGAATGGGGCACCATTGTCAGAAATGAACACTATGAGTGTATTTTCCAATAAACCTCTTTGTTGTAATTCATCGATGTAAACACCAATTTTCCCATCCATGCGTCGAATATATTCATAGTATAAAACTAGGTCTCCTCTGGTTGCCGTATCATCAATTAAGAATGGTGCGACTTTAACATTTTCTGGCTTCTGTGGTGGCTCAATGTTTGTAGGGCGGTAAGGCCTGTGTGGGTCTTTAAAACCAATCCACGCAAAAAATGGTTTGTCACCGTTTTTGTTCAAAAATTCTGGGAAATCAGCTAGGTTTTTACTATAAAAATCAAATTGCTTGTCACCGTTCTTGCCCAAGTGTGATTTTCTAATTAACGCGCTCGAGTAGCCTAAATCTTTTAAAAATGAAGGGATTAGTTTTAAACCTTCAGGAGCTGGCATATGTAAATCTTCAGCATCAGTAGAGTGAGGATAACGGCCAGATAAAATGCTAATTCTAGAAGGGGAACATTGAGACGTTGTTAAAAATGCATTGGTTGATAAAAAACCATTGTTTGCTATACGATCGATATTTGGTGTATCGATAAGTTCGTTACCATAAACACCGAAATCGCGCCAACTTGCGTCGTCAGCTACCAAGATTAAAATGTTTGGTTTTGCTGTTGAAGCATGAAGATTTATCGGTGTACAGATACACAAAAGCGTTAAGCTTAACAGTAACAAACTGTTGATGCGTTGTACCCAGAAACTGCTATAACTTCTGGGGAAAATATTGTTTTGTAACTGACATAAAATTGCCATATTGCAAACTCCTAGACATTAATATTCTGCATGTGAATTCCACATGCAATGTTTTTATACGTAAGTATGTTGTTACCAGTATTTTCTAACTATCCCCATTGGGCAATAGTTGAGAGGTTTGGAAACAGTTAAGGAACATAGAGGTAACTTTTTCAAGTGTTTGTAAAATAAAGAATAGCTTTGTGTTTGGCTAAATATCTTTAAGCTGTTTTTAGCAACACCTTTATGTTTCATTTTTGTTGGCTGACTTGCAATTTTCCGCAAGTACAGCCATTTTTCTGCTAAGATTTATTGGCCATCTGGATAAACTTTTAACATTTTGTCCATAGCAATAGTTGCATATATCACTGCGCCTAATCCTCTCGGATCGTTTAGCCTTGGTGTATGCTTTTTATAGTCTTCTGGGTAAGGGAATATGGGGGTGCCACGCACTATGCCTTTTACATCGCCATTAGGTGCGATCTGGCTTGTTAACCCTTTCCAAGCTAAATGCGCTGATTTTTTATATTTTGGGTCGGTTAACCAACCTTCGGCAACGCCTGTTGCAAGAGCACGCAAAAACATGGCTGTTACGCTAGTTTCTAAGTAACTCGTGTCATCGTTTAATACCTGATGCCAACGTCCATCCGTTTTATTTTGATAGGTCACCATAGCGTCACAGAAGACGATAAAGTTTTGCAATAGGTGTTGATATTTTGGATGTTCAGGCGGAATTATGTCTAACAATTCGACGTATACCATGGCCATCCAGCCTACGCCACGCCCCCAAATTGTTGAAGCTTTTTCGTCTATGCTCGCATAATATGCATGTCGGTATAGACCTGTAGGCTCATCAAACAAGTGTTTATGAAAGTTAAGTATCTGCAAAAGAGCTTCTTCTAGCAGAGCTTTGTCATTTAAGTACTGACTAGCGCGGATTAGAAACAAGCCTCCCATGAAAAGGTCATCAGATTGAACTGTATATGGATAAGGTGTTACGCGAGTAAAAGTACCGTCTTCAAGTCTAGGTATATACTGAATTTGTTCTAGAGCTCGCTTCAAGAACATTTGTTTTTCTTTGTAGAAAGATAGGTTACGTCCTTCTCGAGCCAGTGAATTAATAAAAGCTGCGGTTTGGGGGCCAAAATCATCTAACAGCATGAATCTGTCTGCATGCGAGAATGGACCAGCGATAACGTTCAGTTCTTCTCGTTGTTTTAAGATATTCGGGTAATGAGTAAAGAAAAACGATTGATGTTTTTCCATATATGCCAGAAATTGGTCGGTGTCGTAGTAATCACTCAATTGCTGCATGGCATCCAATATGGTGCCTGTAAAATAACGGAAATCTGAAAAATCTAGTTTGTCGTCAATGTCAGTTATGATTGGCCGAGTCTGCAATGCCCATTTTGCAGTACTTGATTGTGATTGTTTAGACAAGGCGAAAGGCGCTTTCTTGCCAGCTAGCTCGAACAAAAATTTAGTTTTTCTTGAGCGCATGCCGGTATCTGCGTAAATTGGTGCCAATATGATGTTTGGCTTAGCATCAAAAGGGGTAAACTCTAACTGGATAGTGTCACCATCCACGAATTTAAGCGCTACACCTGAGGCATAGTGATTGAGTTGATAGTCTACTTTTTTAAAAAACTGATTTTTTTTGCTGGTAGACTCTAAAACCAAGCTGTCATTGTGAAAAACTTTCAGTTTACCTGGCGTATGGCTAAGTGCTAACAATTTCTGCTGGGATGGATCTCGTTGATTTTCAAATTCATCAAGATCCAATACAACTTTGGTTTTAGCCAAATAGGTTTGATTTGGTTCGACAGTTATATCATTAAATCTAATGATATAACTGTCTTTCTGCGACCAACTTGCTGGTTTATCTACGAGGGTAAACTGGGTTGAGTTTACAATGTTCTGTGCAACTGTATGTGCAACCTCTTTAGGAGAAGCAGCTTTAACTGGGTTTGCAAATAGTACACAGCATAGTAGGGAGATGTTCACACAGGATTGGATTATCCTATGATTACTGTGTTTTATTAATGTCATTGTGATTGGTATCCTAAGAATTAATGGCACCTAAAGGTGCCATGTTGGAATATGTGAGACTAATTACATTTTAGGGTCGGCTTTCAAAGGTTGAGCTCGCGCCATTTCCTCGGTAAATTTCTTGCCGTTAATCTTTATATTTGACATGTGTAAATTATTTACATGTTTAATTTGTGCCGGAACAACTGAGTTTCCTATCTCGATGTCTCTTAATACTACGTTATTCACAGGTGCACTTGCATTGCCGAATATATGTAAACCGACTTCTGAGTCTTTACATTTAACGTCTTCTAGCAAAATGTCTTGGAAGGTTGTTGGTGCGTTGCCACCGCGGTAGCTGTGGTAGTCGTTGGTGAAAATAATAACCGACTCAGCGTAATCAGAACGGCAATTTCTGATATAAACTCTTTCAATTTTGCCACCACGATCGTTATTTGCTTTGAAGTAGAGCATATGACGACATTTTGGAATCTTGTAATTTTCAACATATACGTCACTTACCCCACCTGACATTTCGCTGCCTATGGCCATACCACCGCCTTTAGCCCCGACATATTCACAGTCGCGTACAACAATGTTGTAGCTTTTCTTACCTACTCGCCAACCGTCTTGATCGCGCCCGGCTTTAATGGCAACGCCATCATCATCAACTGAAAATACACAGTTTTGAATAAGCACATTGCTGCTTGAATCAGGATCAACTCCATCACTGTTGATGTGATCACTATCGATAGTAATGTTTCTAACTATTACTTGATCACAATAAACCGGATGCACACACCAGAATGGTGAATCGACTAAAGTAACTCCGTCTACTAATACGTTCTTACAATTGAAAAATTGCACAAATTGTGGACGTAAGTAGTGGCCAGGGCCAAAAATTCTGTCTTCAACTGGTACGCCATCTCTACCCATATCTCTTAGGTTGCGTTGGTCTTTCTTTTGCTTTTTACGCCACGGTAAAAAATTATCGAACCCTTGACCATCAATTTTCCCTTTACCAGTCAACGCTATATTGTGGCATGCTAGTGCATAAATAAATGGTGAATAATTGTAGCACTCAGTACCTTCCCAGCGAGTTTTAACTAGAGGTAAGTAATTTTCGCCACCTGCGCCAAATTTAACATGAGCACCTTCTTCTAGATGGATTTCCATGTTGCTGACGTAGTGGATTGGGCCATCTAATTGCCAAATACCTTTTGGAATGACTATGGTGCCACCACCTAATCGCGCTAATTCTTTAATGGCCAATTTTAATGCTGGAAGTGAATCAAATGATTGTCCACGTTTGGCGCCAAAATCAACAATATTCAATCTGACTTTCGGAATAACAGGTAGCTTGATATTGTTGACAATTTCATCAGCTTTTGACCAAGCGGTGTTGATATCAAATTGTGGATCTGCAGAAGCTAAGTTTGGCATCGCCTTGGTACCTGTTGCTGATGCACATGAAGATAGACTCATTCCCACGGAAGAAACTGCTCCAAGGGCCAAAGCTTTTTTTAGTAAATCTCGTCTTTCATTAATCGCCATTTTTTTATCCTGATATTTAAAAAGTTTATTCGATAAACTCAAGTTTTTAACTAAATATTTACCTTGTTGAAACTTACAAAAATATAGGTGAGTGTCAATTAAAAGCCCCGTGAAACATGGCCTGTAACGGTTATGTAAACAGTTAAAATCAGGTTAAACGTTGACTTGGTGCGCTTGGATGGATGAATATTGTTAAACAAATTAACAAACATCTTAACGAGTGAATAGCGGGTAATTTTCGCAGATTACTAATAGCACGAGTTTGAATTCGCTTGAGCCTCACTTGTTTAAATTTTCGTACATGTATCAGTTGAGTGAGCAGGCTATTTTGCCAGTTTGGTTTGGTGGAAAGCTTTTTAAGCACTTAATTTTTTAATTTTTGACAGGTAACCGTATGCAGCTTAGCGATGAATATTTAACTCAACACGCAACCTTAGTTGCTAACCTAGGCATAGCAATACCGAACTATGATAGGCGTAAACTAGAGGTCGGCATAGTTCACCTTGGTCTAGGTGCATTTCATCGTTCTCATCAGGCGGTATTTAATGAAGAGGTACTAAACCTCACCGGTGATTTACGTTGGGGAATATGTGCTGTTGCTTTTAGTAATGAACAACTTAAAAACCAAATAAATGCACAAGATGGTTTGTACACCAATGTTAGATGTGGCAAGGAGCAAAACTTTCAGATTGTTGGCTGTATTAAGCAAGCTCTAGTGGCTTCGAAACAGATGCAAGAAATCTTGGAGACGTTAGCATTGCCATCAGTTAAGTTAGTATCTCTCACTGTAACTGAAAAAGGTTATTGTTTGAATGAAGCTGGCGAGTTGGACATAAACTCGGCCAACGTACAACACGATATCAAGCACGTTCTTGAACCTAAAACGGCGATAGGTATATTGGTTGCGGGTTTTTACGTTCGTTTTCTAAAGTCTCAATCTGCATTTAACGTAATTGCTTGTGATAATTTGCCGCACAATGGCGACAAGTTGAAAAAAGCGACGGTTGCTCTGGCCAACGAGATTCGCCCAGAGTTAGCTCGATGGATTGAAGCCAACGCACATTTTCCGAACACTATGGTAGATTGTATTACTCCAAAAACGGAAGTTACAACTGTTTCAGCTGTTGAAACAAACTGTCGATTTAATGATAGTGTACCAGTTCAACGAGAACCTTTTGCTCAATGGGTAATAGAAGATATTCCAGGCATTGAGCGCCCTCAATGGGAAAAAGCTGGCGTAACCTTTACTAGTGATGTAGCTGGTTTTGAGAAGGCCAAATTACGTATTTTAAACGGTACTCATTCGGCACTTGCTTATATTGGTTCGTTATTGTCGATTGATACTGTATACAACGCGATTAATAACACCCAAATTAAAGCTTTTATTAGTGGCCTGCTTGAACACGAAATCATTCCATCTATCGATGCGCCCGTTGGGCTAGATTTAGCAGACTACGCAAAAGCGATTCTTGAGCGTTATGACAATCCCTCTATCCGCCATTTATTAAACCAGATCGCAGCAGATGGCTCGATAAAAATTCCGGTTCGCACATTAGAACCAATCAAAGAGAATTTGGCAACAGGCCGTTCAATTGAACGTTTGTCCATAGTTGTTGCCGCTTGGATTCGTTTTATAGTTTCTAGCGTTGAACAGCAAACCGAAATTTCAGACCCAAAAAAACAACAGATGCAAGTCGTGGTTCGTGGCTTTTCGGGTGATTCTAAACAAGATGTTGCAGCGTTCTTATCGATTGAAGGCATTGTTGAAAAAGATTTATTGGCAAACCCGAAATTCGTTGATTCGGTCGTACAGGCTTACAGTGAAATAGATTCATTTTTAGCTTCATTAGCTAACACACAATTATAATTTAGAGGTTTAAATGACCAGCTTTACTCCATACTCAATCCATGATGATCGTTTGTTTAGTGCTGATAGCAAACTCAAGTGTATCAGCCGTGATTTATATCAATCTATAAAAGACTTACCAATTGTTAGTCCGCATGGTCACACAGATCCACGTTGGTTTGCAGAAAATAACAACTTCTCAAATGCAACTGAATTGCTAATTATTCCAGACCACTATGTTTTCAGAATGTTGTATAGCCAAGGTGTTAGTTTGGAGTCTTTGGGGATTAAGCGTTTAGATGGGAGTTTAGTTGAAACTGACTACCGAAAAATTTGGCGTTGTTTCGCCAAACACTATTATCTATTCCATGGCACCCCATCACGGATGTGGATGGATCACGTTTTGTGCAGCATATTTGGTTTTGAAGTCGAATTAACTGAAGACTCTGCCGATTATTTCTACGACCGTATCAATGAAATTTTAGCCAGCGATGAGTTTAAACCGCGCGCTTTGTTAGATAAATTCAACATTGAATTGCTGGCAACCACAGAAGGTGGTTTAGACGATTTAACATACCATGCTCAGTTAAAAGGAACAGGCATAGATAAAACTGTTATTACCACTTTCCGACCAGACGATATTGTTGACCCTGAAAGTGGTAACTTTGCCAACAACTTGCATCTGTTGGCTGAAAAAACGGGCCAAGATTGTGCGAGCTGGCAAGGGTATTTAGCTGCAATACGTAACCGCCGTGCGTTTTTTCGTGAACATGGCGCGACAGCTAGTGATCACGGCCACGCCACCGCTAAGACTGCTGATTTAACCCCCAGTGAATGTGAACGTTTGTTTAACCAAGTGCGTTCAGGCAATTTCACTGCCGAACAAGCTGAATTGTTTCGTGCACAAATGTTGACTGAGCTCGCGGGTATGAGTTTAGAAGATGGAATGGTCATGCAAATTCATCCAGGCGTTTATCGTAATCATAATAGCCAGGTGTTCAAAAACTTTGGCAGAGACAAAGGTGGAGACATCCCAGTTCAAGCTGAGTTTGTGCATAACATGCAGCCATTGTTAAACAAATATGGCAACTCTACTGATATACGCATTATTTTATTCACGTTAGATGAGACAACTTATACACGAGAGCTTGCGCCACTGGCAGGCCATTATCCAGCGTTAAAGTTAGGCCCGGCTTGGTGGTTCCATGATTCACCTGAAGGCATGTTACGTTATCGCCATGCAATTACCGAAACTGCTGGTTTGTATAACACTGTTGGTTTCAATGACGACACTCGTGCATTTTTATCTATCCCTGCTCGTCACGATGTTGCGCGTCGTATTGATTGTCGTTTTTTAGCGCAAATGGTTGCTGAGCACAGAATTTCTGAAAGTGCTGCATTCGATTTAGCACATGACCTTACTTACCGGTTAGCAAAAGAAGCGTATCAAAATACGAGCAATAAATAGATATAACATTAACTTTCAGCAGCGAACATTTTTTGAGGTTTGATTTCACACTCGTTTCCCGTTTGTGTTGTGGAGGCAGCTTGCTCTTTGGCTGTCTCCTTTTTTTGAGGTTTTTATGCAGTGGATTAAAACACTTTTTTGTTTCAGTGTGTTTTTGTTGCTCACAGCCTGTAGTGGTGAGCAAAGTAAAACAACACTTAGGATAGGGCATACTTTAGATACTGAGCATAGTGTACATAAAGCTATGATTTATATGGCTGAGCGCCTACGTCATTATTCTAATGGTGAAATGGATATTGTGATATACCCAAGTGCTCAGTTAGGCAACGAACGTGAAATGGTTGAGCTGTTGCAAATTGGTAGTTTGGCCATGACCAAAGTTTCTGCTGCAACCATTGAAGGTTTTGTGCCTGAAATGAAAATTTTCAGCTTGCCGTATATTTTCCAATCCCGTGAACACAAATGGTCTGTGTTGAATGGTGAGGTAGGACAAAATTTGCTAAGCGAAACTCGTAAAGCGCACTTGGTTGGTTTAGGTTATTACGATGCTGGCAGTCGCAGCTTTTACATGACGGATACTCGAGTTGACTCACCTGAAGATTTAACCAGCAAAAAAATTCGTGTAATGGAAAGCCAAACTGCGGTGAAGATGGTCAATGCTTTTGGTGGAGCCGCAACACCTATTTCTTTCGGTGAATTATATGCCGCTCTACAGCAAGGCGTTGTTGATGGAGCGGAAAACAACCCACCTTCGTTTTACCTGTCACGTCATTACGAAATCAGCAAATATTATATTTTAAATGAACATACTGCCGTACCAGATGTGATTTTGGGTAGCGCACACGTTTATAACAATTTAACCGACCAACAAAAGCAATGGTTAGATAAAGCGGTAGCCGACTCGGTTGAGTTTCAAAAAGAACTTTGGTTAGAAGGTGAGTTACAAGCCTTAGCTGAAGTGAAAAAAGCCGGTGTGGAAGTTATTTATCCTGACAAAACACCGTTTATTCAAGCTGTACAAGATTTCCAT
This sequence comes from Catenovulum agarivorans YM01, assembly GCF_000281085.1. Classification (GTDB taxonomy): domain Bacteria; phylum Pseudomonadota; class Gammaproteobacteria; order Enterobacterales; family Alteromonadaceae; genus Catenovulum; species Catenovulum agarivorans. Next base: position 17,003 of record NZ_JH767522.1, on the reverse strand, counting down.
GCGAGTTTTGAAGGTACACGTATTGGTCGGTATTTGGCGCAAATTGCTCAAATGAATGAGGACGAATTATGAATACTGTGACCTCACATGTCGAAAGTTTATTAAAGAAATTATTAGTGTTACTGAGTACGTTAATTGTTATTGGCGTGACTTGGCAGGTTATTTCTCGTTACGTGTTGCAGTCGCCTAGTTCTGTTACTGAAGAAGCTGCGCGCTTTATTTTGATTTGGATGAGTCTATTTGGTGCAGCATACGCCTATCAAACGGGCTCGCACCTAGGTTTAGATATTGTGGTGAACAAGTTGTCGAAAAAAAGCCAAATATTTGCCGCTATGCTCTCGCATATTTTAGTGGTTGGTTTTGCACTAAACGTTATGGTTTTTGGTGGATTCTCTTTGGTGGATTTAACCATGGACCCCATTCAAACCTCAGCGGCCCTAGAAATAAAAATGGGTTATGTCTATTTCGCGGTGCCTTTGTCTGGTTTGGTTATCGTTTTATTTGGCTTGAACAAAATCAAGCTGTTAGCATCGAAAGTATAGGGGCTGTAGCAATATTATGGATTATTCCGGTTTAGTGTTAGTTGTCACGTTTTTTGTTTTGTTACTGCTAAACGTACCCATTTCATTCAGTATAGGTATAGCAACGGCCGTCACTATGTTGTTTACAATTGATTATGCGCCAGCTGTAACCACTGTTGCTCAACGATTAGCGGGAGGGGTGAATAGTTTTGTATTATTAGCTATTCCTTTCTTTGTCTTGTCTGGACTTATTATGGGACGAGGTGGTATTGCTAAACGATTAATTGAATGTGCAATGGCCTTAATAGGCTTTTTGCCAGGTGGTTTAGCTTTAGTTAATGTGTTGTCTTGTACTTTGTTTGGTGCAATATCCGGCTCAGCAGTTGCTGCTACCAGTGCAATCGGCAGTTTTATGATCCCACAAATGGAGAAAAATGGTTACGACAAGAACTTTGCTACAGCTGTGACCTGTACATCTGCAACAACAGGTATGTTAATTCCACCCAGTAACATTTTAATTATTTACGCGGTGGCAAGTGGTGGCGTTTCGATTGCAGCTTTATTTGTAGCAGGTTATCTACCAGGAATCTTAGTGGCCTTGTCTTTGATGCTGGTGTGCGCAGGTTATGCAAAAGCGAAAGGTTATCCGACTGGTGCGCGCTTGCCGTTGAACATTGTTGCTCAAAAAGTGAAAGCTGCGATTCCTAGTTTATTACTGATCTTTATTGTGATTGGCGGCATTATCGCGGGCGTATTTACTGCAACCGAAGCGGGGGCAATCGCGGTTATCTATTCGCTTATTTTGTCTGTCATCATTTATAAAGAAGTGAAAATGAGTGAAATGGCAGACATTTTACTTAAATCAGCCGAAACCACCGCCATTGTTATGTTGTTGATTGGCGCGTCATCTGCTATGTCTTGGATAATGTCTTATGTGAATATTCCACAAGCCATTAGTGAGTTTCTATTAGCACTTAGCGATAACCCCTTATTAATATTGTTATTGATTAATGTTTGTTTGTTGGTTATAGGCGCATTTATGGATATGACTCCAGCGGTATTGATTTTCACGCCTATCTTTTTACCAGTTGCTGAAGCTTTAGGCATATCACCGTTGCATTTTGGCATTATGATTGTACTCAACTTATCTATTGGTTTGGTTTCACCACCTGTTGGCTCTGTTTTATTTGTTGGTTGCGCAGTTGCTAAAACATCAATTGAAAAACTGGTTCAGCCGCTTATCCCACTGTATTTGGCCATGATAGCTGTATTGATGCTAGTGACTTATGTACCAGCAATTAGTGAGTTTTTACCAAGCGTATTTGGCTTAGGGGGCTAAGAAATGATTTATGTAGTAATGGGTGTAAGTGGTTGTGGAAAAAGCAGTGTTGGTGAGTTGTTAGCCCAACAGTTAGCAATACCGTTTTATGATGCGGATGATTACCACCCACAAAGCAACGTCGACAAAATGTCAGCGGGCATAGCGCTAAATGACGAAGATAGATGGCCTTGGTTACAACTATTAAATGAACAAATGCAAAGTTGGCAAGCTTCAGGCGGTGCAGTGTTGGCGTGCTCTGCGCTCAAGCACGACTACCGTGAGCGTTTAGCTGGCAACTTATCAGGCTTGGTAACTTTTATATATTTAAAAGGTGGTTTCGAGATTCTATTAACCCGCTTACAAGGACGTAAAGGGCATTTTATGAAATCTGATTTATTGAAATCTCAACTAGCGACCTTAGAAGAGCCAGCGCAAGATCAAGCAATTATTGTTGATATCAATCAGCCGTTAGAAGTGGTTGTAAAGCAAATTATCGAGGAAATTTAAATGAATTTTTCTATTCATGAAACTGCCAAAGCTGGCTTGATTGATGATGCGCAGCTAACCGAAATTATTGATAACTATATTAACCAGCGTTTAAGCCAAGCTAAAAAAATATTGTTGCTGCCGCCAGATTTAACTCGTTTTCATTCAAAGGCCGGTTTTATTACTAGCTATTTGTACCATAAGTTAAAAGACAGTTGCGAAGTTGCAATTATGCCAGCATTGGGCACGCACGATCCTATGACGGACACAGAGCTAGACATGATGTTTGGTGACGATATCCCAAAAGATGTTTTTTATCCGCATTACTGGCGTGAAGATGTCAAAGTGGTTGGGCAAATTGGGGCACAGCGCATTAATGAATTATCCGAAGGCAAATTAGATTACACCATGGATGTCGGGGTAAATAAAATGTTGTTAGATCCAAAATGGGACGCCATTGTTTCCGTTGGACAAATAGTGCCGCATGAAGTAATTGGTATGGCTAACTACACCAAAAACATCTTAGTGGGAGTAGGTGGTGAAGACACCATACACAAATCACATTTTTTAGGTGCGGCGTATGGCATGGAGCGCATTATGGGGCGTATTAGTACACCCGTACGTAGCGCATTAAATGAAGGTTTTGACCAATTTTTAAGCCATTTACCGATTGATTTTATTTTAACTGTACTGGGAAGCGAAAACGGCAAATTGGCGTTAAAAGGAGTGTTTTGTGGTGATGGTTACCAAACCTACGAACAAGCTTGTTTGTTAAGCCAACAACACAACTTAAATTTATTAGATAAGCCGATTAAAAAAGCGGTTGTGTATTTAGACCCAACTGAGTTTAAAACCACTTGGTTAGGTAATAAATCGATTTACCGTACCCGCATGGCGATTGCAGATCGAGGTGAACTTATTGTTTTGGCACCCGGGCTTAAACGTTTTGGGGAAGATATGTCAATTGATGCGCTTATCCGCAAATTTGGTTACAAAACAACAGATGAAACTTTAGCCGCGATTGAACAAAACCCAGATTTAAAAGCGAACCTTTCTGCAGCTGCGCACTTAATTCATGGCACTAGTGATAATAGATTTTCAGTAACCTATTGCCCAAAAGATGCAGTGACTCAAGCAGAAATTGAACAGGTCAATTATCAATATTGTCACTACGATGACATGATTAAACGTTACCCAATTGAACAGTTTGAAAACGGTTGGAACACAATGCCAGACGGTGAAGAGATTTTTTACGTCAGCAATCCTGCGCTTGGCTTGTGGGCAACTAAAGAAAACTTCGAGAACAAATAGGAAGTTGGTATGCATGATAAACATGTTCATCTAGATATTGTTGGGGATATGTTTATCCAAAACACCAACGCCATGCCGACAGGCTTAAAAGCGAAGTTGGAAAATTTACTCGCATTTACACAGCAGTTTACTGCCGCATCAGTCGCGCTCAGTGGCGGAGTTGATAGCATGTTACTGAGTTACATTTTGCACAAGTATTCTGCTTGTAATGTAAATGCACTACATGCCTCGTCGCCTGCTGTGCCCCTATCGGCAACAACTCGACTCAAAGAGTACGCGCACAATTATAAGTGGAACTTACAGATAATAGATGCGAAAGAGTTGGATAATCCAAGCTATCAGAGTAATCCCGTTAATCGCTGTTATTTTTGTAAAAGTAGCTTGTATCAACGTATTCAAGATCATTCCACTGGCACTATATTTTCTGGCACCAATGTTGATGATCTTGCTGACTATCGCCCTGGCTTAGTTGCTGCAAGCGAAAACAAAGTCCGTCATCCATATGTTGAAGCTAACATTTCGAAAACCGAAATATATCAGTTAGCTGCTTATTTTGGGCTAACAGACTTGCAATCTTTACCTGCACAACCTTGTTTAGCCAGCAGAATTGAAACGGGTATACAAGTTACTTCCGAAGATCTTATTTTTATAGATTCCACAGAACGACTAGTGCGTGAAATTGTGCCACAAGTTAAAGATATTCGATGCCGAATAACACATCAAGGTGTAGTTGTTGAACTAACTGAATTGCCGCTAAAAAATAAATTGTCCATATTAGAGACGCAAATAGCACAAGCTTGTTTTAACCAAGGTCGGGTTTTTATTGAAGTGCGCCAGTACAAAAAAGGCTCAGCCTTTTTACATGAAAAATCTGCTCACTGGCAGCAGATTGAAATCAGACAAGTGAGTTAAAACATGAATAATTTTATCTGGGATTCGGAACGAAAAAATCGTACCGCCATTGCTGAAGCGGTATTTTGTGAAGGCAAAAGTAATTCTGATTTACAAGCTATAGTCGAACATAATTTAGCGGCAAAATCTCCGTTGCTTATGACACGTTTATCTAGCGAGCAATGGTTAGCGCTTAAACCTGATATCCGTCAGCAACTTGATTATGAATCTGTTTCAAAAACTGCAATTGCTAACTTGTCTCCAATCGAAAAATTTAACAAACAAGTGTGTATCGTCTGTGCTGGGACTTCGGATATGGCAGTGGCGACAGAAGCCCAGCGTACCTTACTATTCAATGCTATAGAAGCCCCGGTAATTGCAGACGTTGGCGTTGCTGGTTTATGGCGTTTACTCGACAAAATAGAAACGATTAGGCAGTACAAAATTATTATTGCTGCAGCAGGTATGGAAGGGGCTCTATTCAGTGTATTGGCTGGACTGGTTTCCGCTCCAGTAATAGCGGTTCCTACTGCAGTTGGCTACGGTGTTTCTGCGGGTGGACAAGCTGCTTTATCAAGCTCGCTATCATCCTGTTCGCCGGGGATTGTGACTGTCAATATTAACAACGGTTTTGGTGCAGCAGCAGCGGCAGTGAAAATCCTGCGTCAATTTAGCTAATTGGAGATCTTATGTTAGAAGCAGAATTTCTTAATGTTGTTGCGTTAGGTTTGTTTGTTGGTCTAGTTCATGCCTTAGATGCCGATCATGTTATAGCTATGTCTAGTTTCGCAAATACTAGCACCAAAATATCGCATATATTGCGCTACGCCAGTAAGTGGGGGCTAGGCCACGGCGGTATGCTATTGTTCTTGTCAGCATTGCTTGTATTTATTGGGTTGAAGTTACCAAACTGGTTAGTCTATTGCTCAGAACTGGCTGTAGGACTGTTGTTGATTTATCTGGGCATTCGCTTGCTACGAACTGTTGCTCATCGAAGTTTTGATCTAACCAAAAGCAGATTGGCTGAGCATGACCATACCCCTCTGTTTATTGGCATGTTGCATGGTGTAGCGGGCAGTGCACCTGTACTGGCATTGTTGCCAAGCATGTTACAAACACAATTTTTGCAGCATGTTGGATTGTTTTCACTAGGATGTATGCTCGGTATGTCTTCTTTCGGTTTTATGCTAGCGTTGGTGCAAACTCGGTATATTCAATCCTCTGTTAGATTAAGGTCTCGATTTACCTATGGGATGGGGTTCATGTCGGTTGGTTTTGGTGGTTATTGGTTGCTCGGTGCATAGTTTGTTATGCAATATGTTGGTTGTAAATAAAGTGATAAATAAAATACTTTTACTTAAGATTCTCAAGGTCGCCGCGCTTTTTTTTGCCTGCGAAGTAAATGCTCAAGCGAGTACGATTACCTATTATGTTGAAGAAGCAGCTTTGCAACAATACAACACGCGCATCTTGGAAATGGCATTAGAACATGCAGATTTACAAGTTCCGAAACTCAAATCTTTAGATGAAAAAATGACCCGTGAGCAAGCTTTAACAAGAATGGATTCTGGTGACATTGACATAATGTGGCTTGCCACCAGCCAGGAATTTGAAGAAAGGTTTATTCCTGTACGAGTACCTATGTATAAAGGACTCATGAGCTATAGAGTATTAATGATTAGACAAGGAAACGAACAAAAATTTGATGGAATACGAACTTTTACTCAGTTCAAAGAATTAAAAGCGGGTGTTGGACGGTTTTGGACCACAACCAAAGTGTTTAAAGCTGAAGACATCAACTCAGTATTGACGACTAAGGTGCATAATTTATATCCAATGCTGGAAGGTGGCCGCTTTGATTATATTCCACGAGGTGTGATGGAAATTACACCAGAGCTTAAAAAGCATGCCAATTTACCACTGGCTCTGGAGCCTTCTTTATTATTGCATTTACCAACGGCTGTTTACCCCTTCGTCAGTAAGTCTAACCCCAAACTAGCAGAGCTGATAGAAGAGGGGATGTTAAAGGCGTTAGACAGTGGAGAGTTTGATGCATACTTTCAAACAACCAACCAATACTTAGATACATTAAAAATAATTAGTCAGCACAAGTGGAAAGTTATTCCAATCAACAACTCGATTTTACCCAAAGAGACACCGTTACAAAACGAGAAGCTTTGGGTCAATTTTAGTGAATATTTAGAATATTAGGATTTTTATTATGAAAGATAAATCAGATATCGGCCTAGTTGGTTTAGCCGTAATGGGTGAAAACTTAATTTTAAACATGGAGTCGAAAGGCTTTACGGTAACAGCATATAACCGTAGCTACGACAAAGTTGAAAAGTTTTTATCTGGTCGCGCCGAAGGCAAGAATATCCGTGGTGCAAGCAATGTTGAAGAGCTAGTTGCTTCATTGGAAACTCCGCGCAAAATTATGTTAATGGTTAAAGCTGGTCAACCAGTTGATGATTTTATTGAGCAGTTGGTGCCGTATTTAGACAAAGGCGACATCATTATTGATGGAGGTAATACCCATTACCCTGATACAAATCGCCGCGTTCGAGCATTGGCCGAAAAAGGCATTTTATTTGTTGGCTCTGGTGTTTCTGGTGGTGAAGAAGGCGCATTAAAAGGTCCTTCTATTATGCCGGGTGGTTCACTAGAAGCATGGCCAGCAGTTAAAGATATTTTCCAATCTATCTCTGCAAAAGTAGCCGATGAAAATGGTGAATTAACCATTCCATGTTGTGACTGGGTGGGTGATGAAGGTGCAGGTCACTTTGTAAAAATGGTCCACAATGGTATTGAATACGGCGACATGCAGTTAATCTGTGAAGCATATTACTTAATGAAAAACTTATTAGGTATGAGCGCAGATGAAATTCATGAAGTTTTTACACAGTGGAATGAAACTGAATTAGACAGCTACTTAGTTGAAATTACCCGTGATATTTTCGCTTATAAAGATGAAAACGGTGAAGCTTTAGTTGAGAAAATTTTAGATACAGCAGGGCAAAAAGGCACAGGTAAATGGACAGGTGTAACTGCACTTGATCTAGGTGTACCACTAACTTTGATTGCTGAATCAGTATTTGCACGATGTATTTCTGCGCAAAAAGCAACACGTGTAGAAGCTGCGAAAAAAATCAAAGGTCCACAAATTAGTTTTTCTGGCGACAAAGCTGCCTTTATCGAAGATTTACGCCAAGCATTGTTAGCTTCTAAAATTGTTTCATACGCTCAAGGTTACGAGTTAATGAAAGAAGCTGCTAAAGAATTTGATTGGAAATTAAACTACGGCGGCATTGCATTAATGTGGCGTGGTGGCTGTATTATTCGTTCAGCATTCTTAGGTAACATCAAAACTGCGTTTGACACTAATCCAGATTTGAACAATCTTTTATTAGATGATTATTTCTGTCAAACAGTAACAGATGCACAATCTGGCTGGAGAAACGTAGTGGGACAAGCCATTGCAAGTGGCTTAGCGGTTCCATGTTTAAGTGCTGCATTAACCTATTTTGATGGTTTCAGAAGTGAACGTTTGCCAGCGAACTTATTACAAGCACAGCGTGACTTCTTCGGTGCACATACATATGAGCGTATCGATACACCACGTGGTCAGTTCTTCCATACTAACTGGACTGGCCGTGGTGGTGACACTGCATCAACCACTTATGATGTGTAAATAAATTATACCCATGTATCTTCACATTGAGTGGGTAAACCAGCACCGCAGTCGCGGTGCTATTTTTTTCTAACTATCTAGAATCCAACCTTACTTTTCTAAATCAGAAAAATTGAGAGGCTAATATGTTTCGAACCTGTGTATTAACTGCGTTAACCACATCTTTGCTCATTGGTTGTACTTTAACAAATGAATCAAATAGTGAAGGTGCAATAGTAGAAAAACAAGTAGACAATAGAACAACATTTGCACGCTATGTACCAGAGCGAAAAGACGATTTTGCATGGGAAAATGATTTAGTCGCCTTCAGAGCATTTGGTCCAGCAAAGCGTCGGGGATCTGAAAATTCTGGTGTTGATTGTTGGTTAAAACGGGTCAACTATCCAATCGTTAACAAGTGGTACAAAAAAAGTTTAGAGCAACGCATTAGCTATCATGAAGACCACGGCGAAGGTTTAGACAATTACCATGTTGGTTCAACTGCTGGTTGTGGTGGCACGTCATTATGGTTAAACGGAAAAAGAGAGCCGTTAGAAACTTGGGTTAGATGGACAATGCTTGAGCAGAGCACAGCTAAAACCAGTTTCAAACTATATTATGAACACGATATTCAAGGTAAAACTTACCAAGAAGAAAAACTAATCAGCATAGAGCTCGGTCAGCGTTTATTTTATGTAAAATCAACCTTTTTTGTTGATGGCCAAGTAGCTACTAATTTACCTGTTACTGTAGGTATAACCACGCACGATGAAAAAGCAACGACAGTAACAAGCCAAGAAAAAGGTTGGTTTGCTGCTTGGGAAGTGATGGACGGCTACGGTTTAGGTACGGCAGTGGTGGTTGACCCAGCAAGAATCAATCGTTTTGAAACGGTTTTAAGTAATGGTACTCGTGACACAGGCCACGCATTAATTTTATTAGAAACCGATAGCAAAGGCCAAATTGAATACAAAGCTGGTTATGGCTGGGAAAAAGCTGAAGATATTGTTACTTTTGCTCAATGGCAAGCGTATTTAAATAATAATGGATTGGCTAAATAATTCGGCTCAACAAAATATAGTAAGCAAGTTACAACTGCCGTGGTGTAGTTGTAAGTTGAATCCTTGATGTCTGCCGTGCTGGCACTGGACTATAATTCCCCACCAGAAGACAAAGGTAACACATAAATTTTCGGCAGTGTGTAAATAGGAGGATGTTTGCTTTCATCTGCTTTTTTATATTTGTACTGGTGGAAGTGAATAATCATTTTCGTAGGGCTTATACAGCTTATACATATTACAGGCCCTATGGAGTTTTTTCACCCTTGGTTCTAGCAATGTTTATTACCACTAAAAGTTCATTTGTATCAATTCTTTAAATTATCTACATAATCCGCCCACTCTTGCATCATGATGGTTCTTTCCGGCAACAATTCAGCTTTGTTGTAAGTTGAGCGAATACGGTCTTTATCCATGTGTGCCAGCGATAATTCAATGGCATCTGAGTCATATTTTAGCTCATTTAGCATGGTTGAAACCGTATGGCGGATTCCGTGTGATGTGATCACACCTCTGCCTAATGGTTTGCCTGTCTCTGGATGAATCACCCGCATTAACGCCTGGTTTAGCGTGTTTTCACTCATCACCTTACTTTTCCGGCTTCGCTCCGAAGCAAATACAAACTTATCTTCAATAGTTAATGGTTGCACCGCTTTTAAAATTTCGATAGCTTGTGTAGCTAATGGTACTTTGTGCGATCTGTTCATTTTCATTTCGTCAGCAGGAATGGTGATCAGCTTTTCGTTAAAATCAATGTATTCCCACTTTAAAAACCTCATGTTGTATGGTCTTAAGAATATAAGTACCATCAATTTCAATGCTTGTTTTACAACAAAGTCACCTTCGTAGTTCTCAATACCAATTAGTATTTTGGCGAATTCTTTTTCATCCGTAATATGGGCAAAATTAGTCGGCGGTTTGGGTTTAGGTATTAACCGACTAATACTTTCTGCTGGGTTAATGCTTATCATTTGCCTTGATAGTAGGATGTCAAATGTCTGCCGGCAGTAAGTCGCTAAAATTTGTGCTGTTTCGCGTTTGCCTTGCTTTGCAATTGGTTTGATTAGATCAAGCAGGTCGTTAGCCGTAATTTGAGTCACGTCCATTTTATCTAGCACTGGAAACAAGTGTCTCTCCATTGTTTTGCGTTTTTTAATTTCCGTGGCTTGTCTTAACTCTTGGGTTTTAAGCATTTCTAGTGCGTAGTAGCTAAAAGGCCTTGATAATTGTTCATCTCTTTTTGCTTTAAGTTTAGGGTGAATACCTTGTTTAACACTGTCTCTATATTCGTCATGCATTTTTCTTGCAGCAAGTAAGCTCAGTTCAGGGTAGGTGCCTAGAACCACTGTTTGGTATTTCCCATTTAGTTTAAAGTCGTACCGCCAGGATTTGTTACCGGCCGTCGTGGTATATATGTATAAACCACCACCATCAGTTGTTTTGTAACCTTTCTCTTGTGCTTCTAACTTTTTGATTGTGGAGTCTGTTAAGTTTCGCTTCACGTTGGCTGAACCTCATGTATGGAATGTAAAAAGAATAGATTATAAATACCCTATTTGGTACCCTAATACCTTAATATATACCCGTTATCTTCAGGGCTTGAATTGGATGTCTTTGTTTTGTAGGTGTCTGTTTTTGAAGTGGTTGTTGGGTGTCTTGGTGTGTTGTTGGAATGTGGTTTGAATCTCTCCAGGCGCGCCATTTCTTTGCTATACACATCCTCTTGTTATTGTTTCAATCGTTTAGCTACCAAGTTTTTCTGATATGCGTTATTAACATAATTGCTAGCAGAGTAACTGTGAAAATATGTTACCCTTGAAGGTAATTGCGCGATCTTGAGTATTTATCTTGTTTGAAATTCTAATTGTAAACTTTCTATTATTTTTAGGTGCTTTTGTTCAAGGCATTATCGGTTATGGTTTGGGTATTCTGAGCGTTCCGCTGATTTTTATGGTGATGCCCCAGATGATCCCTGCACCTATGATTTTGAATTCGATCTTTTTGTGTTGGATTATCGCGCGTGACAATAAAAGTTATATTGATAGCAATATTCTCAAGTGGCCAATTGTTGGTGCGTTAATTGGTACTGCCACTGCGGCAAGTGTGTTGGCCGGTATTGAAGAGCGCACTTTTGCTTTGATGTTTTCAACCATGCTACTGATATTGATTAGTTTGTCGCTAATGAAACTCAAGTTGCCAATCAATGGCACATCAGGTGTGATAGCCGGTTTTTTTTCTGCTGTATCAGGCACTATTACCGCAATTGGCGGGCCGCCAATTGCTTTGCTGTGGCAAAACTTATTGCCGCAAACCATACGCGCCAATATGTCAGTATTTTTTATCTGCTCCAGTATTATTGCGCTAACCGCTTTGGCTATTATTGGCAAGTTTGGTTGGGCCGAAATTAAGTTATCCGCTTTTACTTTGCCTGGGGTGTTTTTAGGTTTTTATTCGTCACGCCTGATTATTAATAAAATCCCTGCGAAGCAAGTACGTTATGGCATTCTAGCTATGAGTACAATTTCAAGTTTGATGCTGTTTTATAAATACCTTTGATTATCAATTAATTCATATTATTTAATGACTAAATGATTTGGCTTTTGCGCAAGATAAATTTATTATACATGGTTGAAATTTAAGCTTTATCACAACAATTTGGATATGGAAAATGAAAAAAAATAATAGGAATGGACTATTAGTCGCAGGCCTTATTTCTGTTTTATCAGCCTGTGGTGGCGGTGGTTCTTCATCGACGCCAGAGCAGCCAAATGGTGGCGGGTCGAACGGTGGTTCAAACAAAGTTAAATTAGTTGGTGTTTTAACCGACAGCCCAATCAACAATATCAGTTATCAAACCTCTTCGGGTCTATCTGGAAAAACCAACCAAAGCGGTGAATTTAATTATCACGCCGATGATACTATTACTTTTAATTTGGGCAGCATAGAGTTTCCTGATATTCAAGCTCAGGCTTTATTGACGCCGCTAGAACTAATGGAAACGAGAGATGTTAACGCTGCAAAGGTTGTTAATTTACTGCGACTACTACAAACGCTTGATAATGATAACCAGCCAAACAATGGGATTGATATTTCAGAAACGACGATTGCCGCTATTGAGCAAGCTCAAATCAACTTCCAGGACTTTGATACTCCGATTACAAATTTTGCGCAGTTGAGTCAAATTGACTCGGTATTGGCTACCTTTGAAGGTGGCAGGAGTTTAATCGAGCAGCAAGCCGCGATTGAACATTTTGTTGGCACTTTAGCAAGCTTTGATGAGTTTGATTTAGACATGGATGGTATTCCAAATAATCAAGACGATGACGATGATGGAGATGGGGTAGCCGATACATTAGATCTATTCCCATTACAGTATTCTGAAAGCTCTGACTTTGACCAAGATGGTATTGGTGACTTTACCGATACAGATGATGACAATGATGGTATAGACGACGATTCTGATTCAGTCACCCGTATGTTGATTGAATGGGAAAACAGCTCGAGCAATTTGTCGAATACATGGTTAGACAGCAAGACTCAAACACTATTTGCTTTAGATGCAAACAATAATGCCTTGTTTGCCTATGACATCACCACAGGCAAACAAATTAGCAAAAAGACCTTTGATTTTACCCCTTCTCGAATGCAAGTTTCAGACGATAAACAAACCATTTATGTTGTGGTTGTTGAAGAGTTTGCGGATTACAACGTATCAGGGACGAGCCACTTACACGCGTTTAAAGTTGATACGTTGGAGAAAATAAATTCCTATTCGTTGCCGTTTGAAATGCGTGCTTTTGCAATGTTTGACAACAATAGATTAATTGCTGAAAAAGGTGACTATAACGGCGTAGTTTTATTTGATTTAGCGACGGGATTGCAAATAGGTCAACGCATTAATCAATATTCAATTGATAAAATTGTTAAGAAGAGCGATAGCCAAGTTTATTTATTCGATTACAGCTCAATTATTCTACTAAATGTAACCGCTAGTGGTTTGCAGCAAGTTTCTGACTCTTATACTTATTGGAGTAGCAATGGTGCATGGGTATTACCGAATTTTGAACATGCCATTAGTCGATATGGTGATGTGTATAGTTTGGAAGCCGGCTCGGTAGTTAGTTCTATCTCGGTGCAAAATATTGTTGATGTGTCGGTGGATGAATCGCAGAATTTAGTTGCGATAACCAGTGCAAATGGTTCGGTTACATTGTTAAACGCAGAATCAAATGAAGCATTTAAGGTATTAACCGTAGCTGGAGAGCCAATAATCTACACTATGGATCAGTACTTTAGTTACGCAGTCACCTTACAGGGCGGTAAGCTGTATACAGTCAAACAGAATCACCCTTGTTTGAGTTGCTCAACTAACACAACGCCTGTGGCAAATTATACTTACACGCCAAGTGCAGGTGATACAGGTGAAACTTATGTATTTGATGCAAGCTCAACTGTGGATGCTGACAACAACCCTTTGACATATCGTTGGGATATAAACAACGACGGTGTTTGGGAAACTGCGTATTCTAGCCAAGTGACTTTCGAACATAGATTTCCATTAGCCGGCAGTAAATTTGTAAAACTTGGAGTAAAAGATCAGTTTGGCGCTGTAGCAGAAAAAGTATTAACTTTTGATGTTGCTCAAGGTATCACTAGCCCGATAGCTATTACCGATGCAACTGCCAATCAATTTGATTTTAGTTCAAGTTATGCAGTATTCGACCAGCAAAGACAGCTAGCTTATGTGTTGTCAGTTGAAGACAAAAAAGTTATTCAGATTAATTTACAAACAGGTATGGCTGAGCAGTACTTGCCTGTGTATGGGCAGCCTCGTGCGATAAGTATTGATCCAAGTAATCAAACTTTGTTTGTTATCTCTGCGGAAACTAATTCTTACTGTTATTCTGACGGCTTAACTCAATATATAGCCAAAATAGACTTATCTAATTTTAGCGAGGTTAAACTGCATCCGACTCATGGCTGTATTGAAGACATTGATGCAGTCACTAAAGACCTGTTAGTTATTTCAGACGATTCCAACAATGAAGTAATAGCGTTAGATTTTTCGCAAGACGAAGTTAAATCAACTACTTTAGATGTTCCACAAGTCTATTCGAGTCATGTCCTTGTTGATGCAGCTAACAATCAGTTACTTATCACAGGTTGGCGGGAAGTTAATTACTACACTATCAATGGCAATCAAGTTAGCCTAAGTTCGACTGTTAGTTTGTCAGAATCAATTGATGATGTAGCTATAATTTCTGATTTAGGTAACTATGTTGCGTCAAATTATGGAGAAATATTCACGAAAGCAGGCTTTTCTCGAATTTTTCAGATTGACTCGAACATTTCGTATAGTGCTCAACGCGCCGTGGCGTTTGATGATGCTAACTCACTTGTATTTGCTCACACTGATAGTGGGGTAATTAGTTATTTCAATACCAAAGGTCAAATTGAGTTAGATGCATTAACTTTTAATAGCAACTTATATCCGCAGAATATGGCTATCATAGGTGAAAAAATTTACCTATTAGCGAATAACAATAATTCAGGCAGTCAGCTTGTTACCTTTGACCACCCATGTACTACATGTGGCATCAGCACTGAACCAATGGCAGATTTTACTTATACACCAGCAAGTATGGGGACGACAGCAGATGAATTTGAATTTAATGCGTCGGCTAGTTCAGATGCTGAAGATGATGCAACAAAACTTCAATATCGCTGGGATATTGATAATGATGGTGAATGGGATAGCGAGTTTTTAACAACCGCATCTTTTAAGCATAAGTTTTTTGTTCCGGGTAGTAAAAGCGTTAAGTTACAAGTGCGTGACAGCTCAGGTTTAACAGCTGAAAAAACTTTAAGTTTCTCGATAGAGCAAGGTCAAATCGCAGCAACAGCAGTGACCGACTCAACGGCTAATCTGCTTGACTACACGCCAACAGATACTTTGTTGGAGCCAAGTCGAGGCAAAATCTTCAACACGGATGCGGTCAATAATAGGCTGTACACTGTGGATTTGGCGACGGGTAAAACTGAAAGCTATTTTGATTTTGCCTACAAGCCAGAAAGCTTAGCTTTGTCTAACGACAATAACACGCTGTACGTATCTTTGGCTGTACAAGCGCACAGTCCATATTGGTGGGATGAAGACCAGTATGGTTATATTGCTGTGATTGATCTCACTACAAATACACTTATCAACAGTTTTAAAATTAATGTCGATCCATACGATATCGCAATTACAAAAGACAATAGATTGTTAGTATCTCCAGGCTCAGGCCAATGGGTTGATTTGCATATGTACAACCCAAGCACAGGTTCAGAAGTTACCAGTGCAGGTTCAATTTATCATTTGTCGTCAATATTGTTGAATGAACAAAAAGATAAAGCAGTTGTGTATGACCATAACTCGATAGATGTTTTCAGCTTGTCTAGCTCAAGCATCAGCCAGACTAGTGGCTATATTTCAAATTATTATGCTCAAGGATTTGCTCAGTTAATCTCGGGTGGTTCGCATATGGTTAATGCGCTGGGGCAAATAGCTGAGATATCAGATTTTTCAGTGGTTGCTCAATTAGATGCTAGCTATTCATCCGCTATAGTTGCTGTTGCTGAAGATACAACAAACGGCTTGTTGTTTGTATTAAAAGGCTCAGAGTTGATTACCTATAACACCAGCAGCTGGTTGGAAATATCACGGCAAAATGTTGTTCAGGCTGAGTGGATATCTTTCTATAACGATAAACTGTATATCATAGAAAATAGCTTTGGCAGTTATAGCTTGTCTGAGTTAGACCACCCATGCGCGGATTGTGCGGATAACTCAGCTCCTGTTGCTAGCTTTAGCTATACGCCAGAAGCCGATGGTTCAACAACTGATACCTATGTATTTGACGCTTCAAGCAGTACAGATGCAGATTCTGATGATGTTCTACAATATCGTTGGGATGTAAACGGCGATGGTGTTTGGGATAGTGAGTTCTCAACTTCAACCAGCTATGAGCACCAGTATCAATTGAGTGGTAGTTATGCCGTGTCTTTACAGGTAAAAGACGCTAATGGATACACAAATATTAGCAAACAATTTGTATCAGTTGTTTTTGGTTCAGTTGAAGGGCAGGTGGTAGATGACCGCGGCGCTTATCAGCTTGCAGGAAATATAACGGATGCCGTTTATGTTGAAGCAACTGATACCGTTTATTACATCAGCCCTGAAGACAACACTGTCTATTTGATGAACTTTTCTGATGTGCAATTAACCAAATCTTTCCAATTAGCTTATCCTCCAGAGGCGATAACGGTTTCACCTGATGGTGCAAAAGTTTATGTTGCTTTGGTTGTTCAAGCACATGGTTGTTGTTGGCAGGAAGATGAACAATACGGTTATGTTGCCGTGTTTGACACTGCATCTGAATCTATGACTAGTTTGTTGCGCGTAGACATAGACCCTTTCGATATCTTGGTAGATAGTCGAAATAAACTTTATATTAGTTCGGGTTCAGGCCAATGGACAAACTTTAATGCTTACAATGCTGAGACTGGTAGTTTGATAGCTCAAAGTTTTATTCGACATAGATCTTATATCGCTATGCACCCAACTGAAAACTGGATTTTTGCAGCAGACACTGATCTGTCTCCATCAGATATTGAAAAATTTACCATTAGCGGTTCTGGTACATCAAGTATCATAGCAGCCGGTGATTCTCCTTATCACGGCGACTATCGTATGAGTGGTGGGG